>NZ_RDBF01000110.1 GCF_003674095.1 Aeromicrobium phragmitis | reverse complement strand
CGCGTGCAAGCACAGCTCCCGGCGGCGCCGCCGAGCCTTGGGGTCGGGAAACCGCCCGCGAAGCACCTGCCACTGGACCCGGCGCTGCCGCGCACGGTGCAACAGACGAGCACGACGACGAAGGAAACAGCAGCAGAGCGCGGGATCGAGCGCTAACAATGGAAGGAACACATCGGGGGACACCATGAGTGAGTTTGAGCCTGACCCGGCGCAGCAGAGCGTCACCAAGATCGGCCGCTCAGCGGCGCTCGCAGCGTCGCTACTTGCCGAACGCATCGCGCGTATCCGAAGTGACCTCGCCGTGGCCGAGAGGACCCGCCAGCAGGAGCGAGCAACACAGCTGCGCCGCACGTACGAGGCCCAGAGGGACGCCGCGCGAGCGGAGCTGTGCACGGCGGACACGCAATGGCTCCGCACCGCGAC
>NZ_RDBF01000109.1 GCF_003674095.1 Aeromicrobium phragmitis | reverse complement strand
GATCGAGGCGATGAAGATGGAGGCGACGATCACTGCTCCGCGAGGCGGGACGGTCGAGCGCCTCGCCTTCCACGGGCCGCGACCTGTCGAGGGCGGCGACCTCCTCCTCGTGATCCGCTGAGGGGCTGGGCCCGCTCCGACCTACCCGAGTAAGGCGGAGCGGGCCATCCGAGCGAGGAGCGAGCGCATCGCGGGCGCGCTGAGCCGGGCGCTGTGGGGTGTGGAGTTCAGCAGACCGAACGCGGCCTGCACGGCAGCGCGGGCGGTGGCGCGGTCGAGTTCGGGGCGCAGCTCGCGCACGACCTGCACCCAGACGTCGATGTAGGCGAGCTGGGTTCGGCGGACCCGTTCGCGCGCCTCGGCGTCCAGGCTGGACCACTCGCGCTCCTGCACCACGATGAGCGCAGGGTGCGACAGTGCGAAGTC
>NZ_RDBF01000108.1 GCF_003674095.1 Aeromicrobium phragmitis | reverse complement strand
AGAGACGGCAGACTTCCTCCTGGCCGATGCGATGAATTCGACCGAACCGCTGCTCGATACGGTTCGGATTCCAGGGCAAATCATAGTTGACCATGAGGTGAGCTGCCTGGAGATTCAAGCCCTCGCCGGCGGCGTCAGTCGCAATGAGGATCTGGACGTCGCGGTTCTTGGTGAACTCCTCGGTGATGATCCTGCGGTCGCCACGACGAACACCGCCGTGGATGGCTTTCACCGCTTCAGGTCTGCCGAGCAGAGAACCGATTTTGCGCGTGAGGTAGTCGAGCGTGTCGCGGTGCTCAGTGAAGATGATGAGCTTTCGAGGCGAGCCGTTGGTATCGCTGGTCAGAGCGTTGTCCTGAAGGATTCTCGACAGCTCGGTCCACTTGCGGTCAGTACCGGCGTCTCGCACACGCTTGGCGGTTTCGAC
>NZ_RDBF01000107.1 GCF_003674095.1 Aeromicrobium phragmitis | reverse complement strand
CCCGCCCAACTCGTCGAGGACCAGGTCGACGAGCCCATGATGGGCCTCCTCCCGGACGACCTCAGCGAGCAGCTCACCGATGGCCGGACTCAACGGCTCCTCGAGGATGCGCAGGATGATCATGTCCGTCAGCACCGCCTCGACGTCCGCAGGATCGATGGCGGCGAGGACGTCCGCCGCAATGTCGGACCCCTCGTCGACGAGCCGTCGGGCATGCGCGTCGTCGGCGAGCCACCGGCCGAGACGAACCGACACACCGGCCTGATCCACGCGCTCGCGGATCACCTCCGGTCGCAGGAAGTTCTCGCTGACGAACTCCTGAAGACTGGCCCCGAGTTGCTCCTTCTTGCGCGGCACGAGCGCGGTGTGCGGGATCGGTAGACCGAGCGGGCGCTTGAACAACGCCGTGACGGCGAACCAGTCCGCGATC
>NZ_RDBF01000106.1 GCF_003674095.1 Aeromicrobium phragmitis | reverse complement strand
GGGTGTTCCCACACCGGACTGCGCCAGCGATGACCGACGGCGTCGGCCGCGCGCACCGCGTCCTCGTCCACCTCGATGCCGAGGCCCGGGGCGTCCCATCGCTCGATGTGACCGGCGGGGAACGCCAGCGGCTCGCGGCCGATGACGTAGTCGAGCAACTCGGCCGAACCGGCGTTGTAGTGGATGCCGATGGACTGCTCCTGCAACAGGAAGTTGGGGGTGGCGAAGGCGACCTGCAGGCTCGAGGCGAGGGCGATCGGGCCCAGCGGGCAATGCGGGGCGAGGAGCGCACCGTGCGTCTCGCCGAGCGCCGCGATTCTGCGGACCTCGGAGATTCCGCCGGCGTGCGAGAGGTCGGGCTGAAGCACGGCGACCCCTGCATCCAGGACCGGCAGGAAACTCGCCCGATCGAACAGTCGCTCCCCCGTCGC
>NZ_RDBF01000105.1 GCF_003674095.1 Aeromicrobium phragmitis | reverse complement strand
GACTACAACACCGTCATCTGGGTCACGAGCGCCTATCTGCTCGCGTACGCGGTGCCGCTGCTCATCACCGGCCGCCTGGGTGACCGGCTCGGACCCAAGCGCGTGTACCTGACCGGGCTGTCGATCTTCACGCTCGCCTCGTTGTGGTGCGCCCTGACGACGACGGTCGAGCTGCTCATCGTCGCGCGCGTGTTCCAGGGTCTGGGCGCCTCGCTCATGACGCCGCAGACGATGTCGGTCATCACGCGCACCTTCCCGCCGCACAGCCGTGGTCGCGCCATGGCGCTGTGGGGCGCGACGGCCGGGGTCGCGACGCTCGTCGGACCGGTGCTCGGCGGCGTGCTGGTCGATGCGGCGGGCTGGGAGTGGATCTTCTTCGTCAACGTGCCGGTGGGCGTCATCGGGTTCGTCCTGGCCTGGAAGCTCGTGCC
>NZ_RDBF01000104.1 GCF_003674095.1 Aeromicrobium phragmitis | reverse complement strand
CTGCGATTGCGTGCCGGGGACTCCCTGCTCGTCGACAGCCGCTCCAACTACGCCTTCGAGCGCATCCCCAAGAGCGAGGTCGAGGAACTCGTCCTCGAAGAGGTTCCCGACATCGACTACGACAGCATCGGCGGACTCGCGGGACAGATCGAGAACATCCGCGACGCGGTCGAGCTGCCCTATCTGCACCCCGACGTGTTCGTCGAACACGAACTCAAGCCGCCCAAAGGTGTGCTGCTGTACGGCCCGCCCGGCTGCGGCAAGACCATGATCGCGAAGGCGGTCGCGTCGAGCCTGGCCAAGAAGGTCTCGCAGAAGACCGGCGAGGAAGGCCGCTCGTACTTCCTCAACATCAAGGGTCCCGAGTTGCTCAACAAGTACGTCGGCGAGACCGAACGGCACATCCGGCTCGTGTTCCAGCGGGCGCGCGAGAA
>NZ_RDBF01000103.1 GCF_003674095.1 Aeromicrobium phragmitis | reverse complement strand
TCGAGGGTCGGATTGACCGGCAGAAAACTGTAGAAGTCCCCGGCGACGTACTTGGTCGACACGACCAACCGCTCGCTGTCGATGCCGTCGAACACCTCGCGGTACGTGTCCGGGTCCGTGTGCAGGTCGCCCGCGTCGCCCACGCCGACACTCCAGGTGCGGAAGACCAGATCGCGTTCGGCGCGCTCGTGCGCCTCGAGCAGTCCGGTCAGCATCGCCCGTACATCGGCCACCGACGTGACGGCGAGTTCGGACCGCACCGCCCCGGCACCGTCGTAGATCGCACCGGCCTCGCCGATCCGCACGATCGTGCCGGCGATCTGCGGCATCGCGGCGTAGAGCTCCTCGAACGCCGCCCCGTAGACGGCCCAGAACGCGGTCGTCGCGGTGTCGAGGCTGCCGAAGCGGTCGGTGAGGAACTGCTCCAGCGGGTCG
>NZ_RDBF01000102.1 GCF_003674095.1 Aeromicrobium phragmitis | reverse complement strand
GACCGGGTCGGCGTAGAGCCGGCGGCCGGTGGACTGGTCACTCTGGCGGGTCATGCCGGTCAGGTACGGGCACGACCAGGCGAGGCCAGCAAGACGAGGCGGAGGGGCTGGGTCTGGACGGCAGAGAGGTCGGCCGGGGCGGTTGTCGTCCCGGCCGACCCCCGCGGTGGCGTGTGCCCTATTCGCTCTCGATGATCTCCCGCATGGCCGCGTCCTGCTCCTCGCCGCGGGCGCGCACCGCGTCGAGGACGAAGGCGACGAAGTCGGCGCTGCGTTCGGTGACGGGCTGCTCGCTGGTGTCCGGCGGCGTCCATTCGTCGGCCTCGCCGCCAGGCCAGGCGGTGATGCGGGTGGGCCGGTCGCGGTCGAGGCGGCTGCCGGAGATCGAGACCCAGTCGCGGAGGCGTTCGCGGGCGGCGGCGAAGTCGCTGTGCC
>NZ_RDBF01000101.1 GCF_003674095.1 Aeromicrobium phragmitis | reverse complement strand
GCCTCCTGGACGAGCCGGTACGCGGTGAGCGCGACGCCGGAGGGAACCGCGTCGAGGCCCTCGTCGATGTCGGCCTCGAGCGTCATCGAGGTGCGGGCCTCGTCGATGAGCGCAGGGAGGTCGGCGAGGTCGGGCTGAGGCGCGACGCCGGTGTCGCCTTCGCGCAGCAGGCCGAGCAGAGAGCGCATCTCGGTCAGCGCTTCGCGGCCGGTCAAGGCGATGTTCTCCAGCGCCTCGGTGGCGGCCTCGGGCCGCGCTGCCGACGCGTAGCGGGCGCCGTCGGCCTGGACGATGATGACCGAGAGTCCGTGGGCGACGACGTCGTGCATCTCGCGGGCGATGCGATTGCGTTCGGACTGCGCGGCTAACTGCGCCCGCTGGTCGGCCTCGCGGGCGACGCGCTCGCTACGTTCGATGAGGGAGTTGACGTACGCC
>NZ_RDBF01000011.1 GCF_003674095.1 Aeromicrobium phragmitis | reverse complement strand
GCGTTGTGAACAAGGGCCGAAAAGTGTCGGTGGCCTTCTCTAGATTGGGAACATGATCGGGGAAACGAGCGACCAGCGACTCACCTTCATGGGTGACCTGCAGGCCGAGCGTGCCCGCACCGAACACCGGATCCGATGCTCGACTTCCTCGACGCCGAACGCGCTCGGATTGAGCGGGAGGTCGAGGCGCAGCAGCGCGACCTCGCGTTCGCGGCGGTACGGTCGGTGGTCGCCCAGGCGAACGGGTGGTCCGAGCATCAGGTCGCGAGCCGGATCCATGAGGCGCAGACCGCTCGGGCGAGATTGATGCCGCCCGCGTCTCGGCGATCGCGGCTTGCGCGTGGAAGCTCACCCGCGAACGGTCGATCGAGAAGCTGGATGCACGTTCTGTCGCCTATGCCGCGACGCACACGGTCAGCGAACTCCGTCGGTGGGTGAAGCGGTTCATCGCCCGGCACGAACCCGAAGAGACCGAGAAACGCTACGCCGAGATCGTCGCCGAACGCTCGGTCACGATCCACCATGATGAGGACGGGACCGGGAGCTTGTATGCCGAGAACCTGCCGTCCTACGTGCTCGCCGGGATCGACCGGCGGCTCGACCACGCCGCGAAATCACTGACCGAGGACGACCGGACGCTCGCCCAGCGTCGGGCCGACGTGTTCGTGGACGCGCTCGACCACATCGATCCGGACAACGAACCCGCCCGCGGCACGAATCTCGCGATCGGTGTCATGGTTCCTGCCTCGACCCTCGCCGGAGTCGATGATCAGCCGGCGATCAGCGCCGACCGCGACTGGATCCTCCCGGCCAATGTCCTGCGCGTCCTCGCCACCAGCGGCGACCCGTTCTGGTACCGGCTCTTCGTCGACGAACGCGACGACGTTCTCGCCGTCAGCTACCACGGCTATTCACCACCCGAACACCTCAAGAACGCCATCCGCTACCGCGACGGCACCTGCCGCTACCCCGGCTGTCTCAGAACGGTCGCGAAATGCGACCTCGACCACCGAGAACCCTGGCCCCACGGACAAACCTGCGCCGACAACCTCTGGGCCTTATGCAGACATCACCACAAACTCAAAACCTTCCGCCACGCCGAACCCGTACCCCACGACGACGGCTGGGCCTGGCACGTGGGAGAGACGATCCTGACCGAGTGAATCGCTCCCTCTTTGACCACGGCTGAGAAAGTTCCGAGAAATTTCTGCCCGGGCCCGTAACCCGCCTCGCCGCGCCTCGTTGGGCAGGGTGGGTACGGCGCCGATTTCCCTCCCTCCCAGCCGGACCCAAGCGCCCAGGTGGCGCGCAGGAGCCCGATCCGATCACTCCCTTCGGGTCGGGCTCTCTGCGCGCCATCTGGGCGCACTCACATCAGTGCCGTTGGCGCTCGAGGTCGCGGATCTCGCCGACGAGCTCTTCCAGGACGTCCTCGAGCATGATGACTCCGACCACCTCGCCCGACGCCTGATCGGCGACGCGCGCCATGTGCGATCCGCGCTTCTGCATCGTGCGCAGCGCGTCGAACAGCCCGGCCGACAGCGTCACCGTCGACAGCGGCCGCACCCACTTATCTGCGATGGGGACGCTGCGCATCTGCTCGTCGGTCTCGAGGACGTCCTTGATGTGCAGGTAGCCGGTCAGCTCGCCTGCGTCGTCGACCACCGGGAAGCGAGAGAACCCGGTCTCGGCGCAGGCCTTCTCCACCTCCACGGGCGTGGCCGCACGATCGATCGTCACGAGCGTGTCGCTGGGCAGGAGTACTTGATCGACGGTGCCCTCATGGAAGTCGAGGGCACCGGTGACCAGACCGTACTCGTCCTCGTCGAGCAACCCTTCGCGGCGCGACTCCTCCACCAGCCCGGCGACCTCGTCGTGCGTGAACGTCGACGCGACCTCGTCCTTCGGTTCGATACCGAGGACCCGCACCGCGTTGTTGGCGATGGCATTGAGGGCGATGACGACCGGCTTGAGGATCGCGATGACGCCGAGCATGAACGGACCGAGGATGAGTGAAGCACGGTCCGGCGCGGCGAGCGCGAGGTTCTTGGGAACCATCTCGCCGTAGACGACGTGCAGGAACACCACGAAGGCGAGCGCGATGGCGAACGAGATCGGGTGCACGAGTCCGTGCGGGACGTGGAGCGACTCGAAGATCGGCTCGAGAAGATGCGCGATCGCCGGTTCGCTGATGGCACCGAGGCCGAGTGAGCACATGGTGATACCCAGCTGCGCCGCGGCCATGGCGAGAGTGACGTTCTCCATCGCCTTGATCGCAAGCTTGGCTGAGCGCTTCCCCGATTGAGCGAGCGGCTCGATCTGCGTACGGCGGGCGGAGATGAGCGCGAACTCCGACGCCACGAACAGCGCGTTGAGGGCGAGGAGGACGAGCGTGAGGCCGACGGCGAACCAGTTGTTCATCGGTCCTCCTCGAGCCCGCCGATGGACTCCTCGACGGTCATCGAGACCCGGTCGATCCGGCGCCCCTCGACCCGCTCGACAGCCAGATGGACGATGAGCGGGACCAAGGTCTCCTCGTCGCTGTCGGGGGTGTGGTCGAGTCGCAGGACGATCTCGTCGCCGCGCTCGGCGAGCCGGCCGAGTCGTTCGAGCACGAGTCCGGCGATCGTCTCGGAGTCCTCGCTCTCGGGGAGCCCGATGCCTGTCTGCTCGTACACCTCGTCCGGGCGAAGCAGCCCGGACAAGGACCACGTGCCGTCGTGACGATGTCGGCTCCGGGCGGACAGCCGGTCGTGCTCGTCGGCGATGTCGCCGACGATCTCCTCGACGAGGTCCTCCAGCGTCACGACCCCGTCGGTGCCGCCATACTCGTCCACGACGATCGCCATCTGGTGCCCCTCGTCGCGCAGGAGGGTCAGCAACGGGTCGAGTTCGATGCTGTCGGGGACCGTCGCGGGCGGGTCGGCGATCTCCCCGATCCGTACGGAGCGGCGGCGGTCGACCGGCACGCTGACGGCCTGTTTGATGTGCACGATGCCGACGATGTCGTCCGGCGACTTGCCGATGACCGGGAAACGCGAATGACCGGTCTGCCGCGCCGCCTCGATGACGTCCAGCGCCGTGTCCCTCTCCTCGAGGAAGTGCACCCGGACTCGGGGCGTGCGGACGTCGGCGGCCGTGCGGTCGCCGAAGGCGATGCTGCGGGCGACGAGGTCCGCGGTCTCGTCATCGATCGCCCCCTGGTCGGCCGAGCGCAGCACGAGCGACCGCAGCTCTATCGGCGAGCGGGCCGAGCGCAGCTCCTCCTGGGGTTCCACGCCGAGCCACCGCAGGGTGTTGTTCGCCATGCCATTGAGGCCGCGGATCGGCCAGGCCATCGCCGTCGTGAACCAGCGCTGCGGCAGTTGCGTCAGCGCGGCCGTGCGGTATGGCAAGGACAGCGCGAAGTTCTTGGGGATCAGTTCGCCGACGAGCATCGTCACGATGGTGCTGACGAGCAGCGCGATGGCATAACTCGCAGCGCGCAACCCGCCGCCGGCGAGACCGAGAGAACTCAGCGGCTCGTGCAGCAGCCGCCCGATGGCGGGCTCGGCGAGATAGCCGATCGCGAGGTTGGTGATGGTGATGCCGAGTTGTGCGCCGCTGAGCTGCGTGGACAGCGTGCGCAACGCCTTGAGGGTGCCGGCGGCGGAGCGATCACCCTGCGTGGCGCGGCGGTCGACCGTGGCGCGGTCAACGGTGACGAACGAGAATTCTGCGGCAACGAACACGCCGCAGGCGATCATGAGGAGAAAGGACGCGGCCAGGAGTAGCCATTCAGTCACAGGGTGGTGTCCTCGGTCGGCGATGCACTAGAAGGCAACTGTACCCTTGCATTGCAGCATTTCTACCCTGGGGAGAACCGAACCGTGCCCATGTATCAGTACCAGTGCTCCGACTGCACCGAAGGTCTCGAGGTGCGCCAGAGCTTCTCCGACGCCGCCTTGACCGAGTGCCCGTCCTGCGGCGGCCGCCTGCGCAAGGTCTTCGGATCGGTGGGTGTCGTCTTCAAGGGCTCGGGTTTCTACCGCAACGACAGCCGGTCGGACTCCTCCACGTCGTCCAGCACCGGCTCCGCGACGTCCTCGACCTCGTCGTCGTCCTCGACCGCCAGCAGCTCGACGTCCGGCGACTCCCCGGCCGCCTGAGTCAGCGTCGCCGCGCCTGTGGATGACGGGCGCGGGGCGGCGGCGGATTCTCCTATCGTCGCGGCATGGAGCGACTGTCCCGCTTTCTCGCCGACCACCGTCGCGTTCTCGCCGCGGTTCTCGCCGGACTTGCGATGTTCGCCGCCCTCACCGCTCTGACCTCCGAACCCGACAGCCGGGTGGTCCTCGTGGCCGCTCGCGACCTGCCGAGCGGGCACGTGCTCGAGGACGCGGACGTCAGACCCGTCTCGATGCCCGAAGCCGTCGCCGTGGGCACCGTCGAGCAGCCGGTGGGCCGGATGTCCGCCGGCGCCATGCGGTCCGGTGAACCACTCACCGACCGTCGGGTCGTCGATCCGCGCGCGCTGCCCGACGGCCGGGTGCTCGCGTCGATCGCGGTTGAGCGGTCCGGTGCCGAGTTCGTCCGCCCGGGAGACACCGTCGACGTGCTGGCCGTACGTGATGCGCACGACGCTGCGGCGGAGCCGCTCGTCAGCGGTGCTGAGGTGCTCGTGGTGCAGGAGCGAGAAGGCACCGAGGTGACGACCCTCGGACTGGTGGTCGAGCCGGAGACCGCCCGGGCCGTCGCTGCAGCGGCCGCCACCTCACGCTTCGCCGTCACCCACGCGCTGTCCTCGTGACGCGCTCGTCATCGTCCTACAGTCGGAAGGACCATCGATTTCACAGGGGGCAGCATGCTCAAGGGCTTCAAGGACTTCTTGTTCCGTGGCAACATCGTCGACCTCGCCGTCGCGGTCGTCGTCGGCACGGCGTTCACCGCCCTGGTGGCGGCGTTCACGAGCGCCTTCATCAACCCGATCCTGGCGTCACTCGGCGGTGGTGACGCGCAAGGCCTCGGCTTCCGCATCGTCGACGGCAACGAGAACACGTTCGTCGACATCGGCGGGTTCATCAACGCCGTGATCACCTTCATCATCACGGCGGGAGTCGTCTACTTCGTCTTCGTCCTGCCGTCCAAGCGGCTTCTTGAGCGACTGCAGCGCGGGGAGGAGCCGGAGCCCGAGGGGCCGACCGAGGACATCTTGCTGCTGCGCGAGATCCGCGACGCGCTGGCGGAAGGTCCTCAGTCTCGGCCGTAGTGCGGCGGACGGTCGCCCAGGATGTCCGCGTCTCGCGAGCCCTGAGCACGGTGGTCGCCGGGGTCCCGCTCATCGCTCGTGGTGTCCGGCAGCAGGTCACCGAGCAGGGCGGCAGCACGGCGCTGCCGGGCGCGCCGGGCGGCGCGGTCGTCATCAGTCATCGGTCGGGAACCACTCCACGGTGAGTTCGGGGCGGCGCGGCTTCCAGCCGGTCCGCTCGGCGAACAGTTCGGAACTCACGCGCTGCGATCGGGTGAGCAGTTCCATCTTGTCACCCCCGAGGTCGACGACCCAGTCGGCGAGGAAGTCGCCGCGTTCACGCCCCACCGCCGAGGCGACGTGGTCCGCGTACTCCTGCCGGGTCAGCGGGGCGGCTCCCACGTTGTAGTGACCGCTGGGCGCCGTCATCGCGCTGACGACCGACGTACCGATGTCGTCGGGATGGATCGCATGCATCCATCCGTCGGGCTCCCCGAGTGCGAACGGCCGCCGCTTCCGGGCCCGCCGCATCGTGTAGCGGGTGTTGCGGTCGTCGCCGACGATCAGCCCGTACCGCAGACAGACGGCGGTGCCGCCCACGTCCTCGATGCGACGGGCATGCTCCTCGGCGACGACGAGCGCCTCGGTCACGTGGGTGACGTCCACGGGCGTCGTCTCGTCGATCCACTCGTCGCCACGGTCCTGGTAGATGAAGCTCAGACTCTGCTGGACGAAGCGCTGGACGCCGACCTCCGCCGCTGCCTCGACGACGACGCCGGCACCTTCGAAGCGCAGCCGGTTGACCGCGGTCAACGAACCGGGCCGGTAGGCGTTGGCCCCGATCGGGATCCGAGTAGCGAAGTTGATGACCGCGGCGCAGCCGGCCATCCCTTCGCGCAGTGAGGCGGGATCGAACACGTCGCCGTAGAACGGGGTGGCGCCGTGGGCTTCGACGATGGCAGCGGCGCCGGCTCGCCGCACCAGACCGACGACCTCATGCCCGGCTCCCACGAGCTCCGTCATGGCAGCACGGCCCATGACGCCGTTGCTGCCGGTCAGAAACACCCTCACGTGGCTCCTCCCGCGGGCGTGCGCCGTTGCACACCGCTGGTGGCCACCCTAGACGTGCACGGACCCGCGGTGCCAGATGTACGGACGCGAGCGTCCGCAGCTCACTGCACGAGGGGCACGACGTCCGCGATGGAGTCGAGCACGCGGGTGGGGCGGAACGGGAAGCGCTCGACCTCGCCGGGGCTCGTCGAGCCGGTGAGCACGAGAATCGTGCGCATGCCGGCCTCGAGTCCGGACAGCACGTCGGTGTCCATCCGGTCGCCGACCATGACCGTGGTCTCCGAGTGCGCTTCGATCTGGTTGAGGGCGCTGCGCATCATGAGCGGGTTGGGCTTGCCGATGAAGTAGGGCTCGACTCCGGTCGCGCGGGTGATGAGCGCGGCGACGGAGCCGGTCGCGGGCAGCGGGCCGGTCGGCGACGGGCCGGTGACGTCGGGGTTGGTGGCGATGAAGCGCGCACCCTGACCGATCAGCTGAATGGCGCGGGTGATGGCCTCGAACGAGTAGGTGCGGGTCTCGCCGAGGACGACGTAGTCGGGGTCGCGCGAGGTCATGGTGTAGCCGGCCTCGTAGAGCGCTTGGGTCAGCCCGGACTCGCCGATGACGTAGGCGGTACCGCCGGGCCGCTGTTCGCTGAGGAACTTGGCGGTGGCGAGCGCCGACGTCCAGATCGCGCCCTCGGGCACGTCGATGCCGCCGACGAGCAGCCGAGCGCGCAGATCCCGTGGCGTGTAGATCGAGTTGTTCGTCAGGACGATGAACTTGCGGCCGGTCTCTCGCAGCGCGGCGATGAACTCCGCGGCACCGGGCAACGCCTTCTCCTCGTGGACGAGCACGCCGTCCATATCCGTGAGCCAATTCTCGACCGGTTTGTCCATGGGTCCATTGTCACCCGGATTCGGCCCCCGACAGACCGAAGAAGTCCACCATGAGCGCTGTGATGTTGATCGAACCGCTCGCGCGACCGAGTCCGGGAGCGGCGGCACCACCCGGCCACTGGTGCCCTCCCCCGTCGATCACGTAGAACGCGATCCGGGAGTCGTCGGCGCAGCCGTCCCATGCGGTGAGCCGGACGTCGGCGGCAACCTGCTCCTCGCGCGCAGATCCGCAGGCGTTGTGCGCGGCCCACTGCTGCAGCACCTGGTCGGCCGGCGCCACACGTTGGATGACGGTGTCGCCCCCTTCGAAGGGCACGGTCGGGTCGGCGGTTCCGTGCGCGTAGATGATCGAGGCGGCAGGCGCCTCGGCACACCGATCGGGGAGGTAGCCGGCCGCGGCGACCGAGCCGTACGCAGCGAAATCGACGCCGCCGAAGCACGCCGCGGCGAAGGTCATGGCCGAGCCGTTGGAGAAGCCGGTGAGGTACTGGCGGTCGGTGTCGCCGCACCAGGTCGCGGCGACGTGCTCGGTGAGCTGACGCAAGTAGTCGAAGTCGGAGCCAGCGACCTCGGGACCCGTGGTGAAATCCCAGCGCGGAAGGGAGCCGAGCGCTTGCGGCGCGACCGTGATGAACCCGTGTGCCTCGCCGTACTCGGGAAATCCCGTGTACGCCATGCTGCTGGTGGCCTCGCCACCGAGACCGTGGATGAAGTAGACCACGGGCAACCGCTCACCGGTGAACCCGTCCGGCACGTCGATGACGAATTGCCGCTGCGCTCCGGCGATGTCCAACGTGTGCGCGGACGTCCCGGTGGCCGGGACCCGGCAGCCGCCGCTGCGGTGCCCGGGGCTCTCCGCCGACGGCGCCGCCGACGGCGTGGGAGCAGGAGATGGCTCTTCGACGCATCCGGACGTCACGAGCACCAGCCCAACGGCCATGAGGATTCGCCGGAGCATGCGCACGAGTGTGCCACCCGACTCCGAAGGTCGCTGACGGGAAGGCGCCGAGTCGTGGGAGGATGATGGATGCCCGCCCCCGTAGCTCAGGGGATAGAGCAACGCTCTCCTAAAGCGTGTGTCGGAGGTTCGAATCCTCCCGGGGGCACCAGCGCGATGACCGCGGCGCGGCCTGGCGCAGCCTCTCAGGCACCCTGCGCGCGCAGGTAACTGACGACCACCTGGTGGAGTTCGCGCCCAAGCGCTTCTCGGGTGCCGTTCGTTGCCTCGCAAATGAGGGGCATCATGGCTCGGACGAGCTGGATGGTGACGGTCGCGATGCGCCCCGTGTCCTCGGGCGGACGGTCAGCCAACAGACCGGCGACCAGCGCCGCAACGCGCTCGTGAATGGACGCGTGGACCGGCTGCACGGCCGCGCGCAGACCAGCTGGCATATCGGTGCGGGCGAACAGTGCTTTGAATCCCGGGTGCTCGATGTTGAACGCGATCAGCTGGGTGAGCAAACCGTCGACGAGTTCATCGAGATCGGCCGTCGCTGCCGGTGACGGAGCGAAGGTCTCTGCCGCGAGCCCGCGCAACTGCTCGGCGTAGTGCGTGGCGAGGGCCCTCGCGATCTCGTCTTTGTTGCCGAAGAACTGGTACAGCGACCCCGGGGAGATGCCCGCCTGCGCTGCGATGGCGTTCGTCGTAGCGGCGTCGTAGCCCCGCTCGGCGAAGATCGCTGCCGCCGCATGGAGAATCTGCTGGATCCGCTGTTGACCGCGGGCCTGACGGCGCGGCGTCTCGCTGCCCACCGTTGAGACCTCCTAGACAATGCGAGCATCTACTCGTATTTTGAATGCGAGCGACTGCTCGTAAATCTACCAGGAGGTCGAACGTGCTGGGTGCGATGGTGACGCGGTTTCCGCGGTGGATTGTGGCGACGTCGCTCGCCATGTTCGTGGCGCTGGGGGTTGTGGCCGCTGGCGCCATCGACGCGCTCGCGCTGAACCGCTACGAGGCTCCCGGCTCGGAGTCGGTCGACGCCCGCGACCTCATGGGCGAGCGTTTCGGCACCTCGAGCCCGAACATCGCGATACTGGTGACCGCGAGCGACGGCACGGTCGACGACAGCCGCGTCGCGCAGGTCGGAGCGCAACTGACCCGCGAGCTGTCCTCCTTCCCGGGGATCGGCGATGCCTGGTCGTATTGGAGTCCGGGGGCCCCGGCCACGCTGGCCAGCGAGGACGGCCGGCATGCGCTCGTGCTCGCCTGGGCTCCCGGGGATGCCGACGTTGTGCGCGGTGAGATCTTGCCGGGTATCGAAAGCGAGATCATCGAGGTCATCGACGACCCGGCGGCCGAGGTGCAACTCGGGGGCGGCGACGAGATCTTCCGGGTCGTCGCCGAACAGGCACGAACCGATTTTCTGCGCGCTGAGATCATCATCCTTCCCGTCGTCGCGTTGCTGCTGTGGGCGGTGTACCGGCGGCTCGCACCCGCGCTGGTCACCCTCGGTATCGGACTGTTCTCCGTCGTCGGAACCCTCGCGATCCTGCGCGGCGTGACCGCTTTCACCGAAGTGAGCACCTTCGCCTCCAACATCGCGCTGGTCATGGGAATCGGCCTGGGAGTGGACTACGGCTTGTTCGTCGTATATCGCTTCCGCGAGGAACTTGTGCACGGACACGCGGTTACCGAGGCGGTCCGACGAACGGTCAGCGGGGCCGGCCGCACCGTGGTCTTCAGCGGAGTCACCGTGGCGGCCTCGCTTGCCGTGCTGTTCGTGTTTCCGTTCCCGTTCCTGTCCTCCTTCGCCTACGCCGGCATCGCCGTCGTTCTCACGGCGGTGGTCGGCGCCCTGGTCATCCTCCCGGCCGCGTTGATGTTGCTCGGCCACCGCGCCGCGCGGAGCCGGGCGGGTGGTTCGGAGGAAGAGCGGTTCTGGTTCCGCGCGGTGAACCGGGTGATGCGACGACCGGTCGCGTTCGGCAGCGCGGGCCTCGTCGTGCTGATAGCGCTCGGCGCTCCGGCGCTCGGCATCAATTTCGGGTCACCCGACGATCGAGTGCTTCCCGCCGGACAACCGATCCGCGACATGTACGACACCGTCCGGGCAGACTTCGTGACCGAGGAAGCCGACGCCCTCTACGTGGTGACCGAGGAGGCCGCGATCGACGACGTGGCCGACTACGTCGCGACGCTCTCGCAGGTCCCCGGCGTATTGCGAGTCGACACGGCGACGGGCAGCTACAGCGACGGTGCCCGCCGCGGGCCGGCGGGACCGGACGGCCCGGATCGGTTCACCGACGGGCAGGCGCACTGGCTCGCCGTGGTGCCCACGGCGGAACGACTCGGCGAGGACCCGATCGGGCTGGTGTCTGACATCCGCTCCGTGGACGCGCCGTTCGACGTCCGCGTGGGCGGCTACCCCGCCGAATTGACCGACTACCGCAATGGCGTCGTCGAGCGCCTCCCGCTGGTCGCGGCGCTCATCCTGATCGTCACGTTCGTCGTGCTGTTCCTCATGACTGGAAGCGTCGTCGCCCCGATCAAGGCCTCACTCCTCAACCTGCTGTCGCTGTCGGTGATGTTCGGCGTGTTGGCGTGGGGCTTCCAGGACGGCGGCCTCGCTCCCCTCCTGGGCTTCACCGCGACGGGTGCCATCGAGCCGAGCATCCCGCTGCTGATGTTCTGTATCGCCTACGGGCTCTCGATGGACTACGAGGTGTTCCTGCTGTCGCGCATCAAGGACGACTACGACCGCACCGGTGATCCGATCGGCTCGATTCCTCGCGGCATCGCGCGATCGGCCTCCCTGGTGACCGCGGCAGCGTTGATTCTCGCCGTGTCGTTCGCCGTCTACGCGACCAGCGAGGTGGCGTTCCTCCAGCAACTCGGCATCGGCATGGCCCTTGCCGTACTCGTGGACGCGACGGTGATCCGCGGCCTGCTGCTGCCGGCGTCGATGCGTCTCGCCGGCGCGGCCAACTGGTGGGCGCCTGGGCCGCTGCGCCGGTTGCACCGGCGGATCGGTCTCAGCGAGTCGGCTGCTGAGCCTCCCGTTGCAGTTCCGGCCACGGCATCAGTGGGCTAGGGTCAGCAGCCGCGATTCGGCTGGCCTGCCGCGCAAGGTCGTCGTGCTGTGCGCGGACCAGAATCTGGCCTCGCTCTCCCCTGCCGCGACGATGGCGGCTTCGTCGGCGAGCACACCAGACTCCGTCGTCTTCGCGAGATCGGTGATGCGGGAGGCGGCGTTGACCGCGTCGCCGATGACGGTGTACTCGAACCGCGTCTCGTGCCCGACGTAGCCGGCCACCACGCGACCCGTCGCCACACCAACACCGAACCCGATCTCGGGGACCTCCTCGTGGAGTCGCTCGGCCATCCGGCGGGCGGCGGCGAGCGCGAGAGCAGCGTGGCCATCGCGCGACACCGGGGCCCCGAAGATGGCGAGCACGGCGTCGCCCATGAACTTGTTGACGAGGCCGTGATGGGCGTCGACCTCCTGCACGACGACGCCGAAGAACCGGTTCAGGACGTCGACCACCTCGCTAGGGTCGCGGTCGGCGGCGAACCGCGTCGAGCCGGTGAGATCGATGAACAGCACCGATGCCTCACCGGCTTTACCGCCCAGCTCGATCTCGGCCAGCGCCGCGTCGGCCACCTCGCGGCCCACGTGCCGGCCGAACACGTCGCGCAGTCGCTCGCGTTCGCGCAGCCCCTGCGCCATCTCGTTGAACCCGACCTGCAGCGAACCGAGTTCGGTGCCGTCGTAGACCGGGATCTCCATGCCGTAGTCGCCGTCCTGCACGAGCCGCAGCGCGTCGCGCACCGTCCGGATCGGCGCGACGACCGCGCGCGCGTTGAGCCACGTGACGAAGAAGCCGAACACCAGCACGACCGTGCCGATGACGAACACCGCCGCGGTCAGCGTGGCGGTGTCCACGTCCTCCACGACGAGCGACAGCAGTGCGACGACCAGGAGCCCGAAGACCGGCACTCCGGTGCCGAGGATCCAGAACACGAGCATCCGCGAGGCCACACCGAGCCGGGCCTGTGTCGCCTCGCCGCTGGCCAACGCGCGCGCCGCGACCGGGCGCAACGCGAACTCGCTGAACAAGTACGCGATCGCCGACACGACGAACGTGGCGATGGCGACCGTGAAACCGGTCGTCATCGCCCGCTCCGGCTGGATGACCACGGCCAGGAGCGTGAACAACACCGTGCCGCCGAGCCACAGCACCGCTTGCATGAGCGTGAGCTCCCACGGCGCCCGCAACGCGCGCTGGCGGTCGCGCGGACTGGCCGGCTCGTCGCGGATCGCCCAGCGCAGCGCCCGCAAGGTGCGCAGCGTGCCCCAGGCGATTCCGCCGAGGATCGCCATCGAGATGTAGACCGGCGCGGCGATGGCGATCGCGACGACGGTCCCCCGCGTCGCGGCCGGCCCGGGGATGACCAGCGTCGACAACACCACGACGATCGCGGCACCGATGAGGTTGGTGACGACGAGGAGCGTGGTGAGCAGCAACTGGACGCGGACCCGCAGCTGCCGCGGTGACTGATCGGGCGGACCGAGCAGTCGGGACCCGAAGGTGCGGGCCTCGGCTCGTCCCATGCACGTCTCCTCTGCCGATAGCGGTGTGTTGTGGATGATTGTCCACGTTCGGGCCAGTCCCACGACGGCAAACTCCGATTTACCCTACGGTGGGTCCGAACGGACCGAAAGGAATCCACCATGGCGAAGAAGCCCGATCCCGACGTCGTGCGGAGCCTCAACGAGCTCACCGACTTCGACGATGCCACCGTCAAGGCGCTGGCCACGGTCGGACAGCCCGTCCATATCCCCGCCAATTGGGCGATGATCTTCGAGCACACCCCGGCCGACAAGGCGTACATCCTGCTCTCGGGGACGGTCGAGATCCGCAAGGACGGCCAGCCGCTGGCCACCCTGAACCCTGGCGACGTCGTGGGCGAGATCGCCCTCGTCACCGGCCGCCTGCGCAGCGCCACGGTGGTCACGACCACCGATGTCGAGGCGTTGCACTTCACTGCCGAGGCCTTCGAGGACCTGGCGGCCCACAACCCGCAGTTCGCCACGGCCCTGCACGACGCGGCGGTACACCGCATCGCCCAGAACTAGCTCACGCTGTCGGTGAGTCGCTTGAGGTCGTCGGCGAACCGGCGCAGCTCCGAGAGCTCCCAGCCACTGAGCGCACGTTGCATCCGAGCCCGGCCCGAGGGACCGATGGCGGCGAGTCGCTCACGTCCGTGGTCGGTCAAGCTCAGAATCCGGGAGCGGCGGTCGGTTTCGCAGGCGGCGACGGCGGCCAGCCCGAGCTCCACGAGCTGACGGATCTGTCGGCTCGTGGAGCTCGGGTCCACTTCGAGAAACTCCGAGATCTGCCCGGCACTCATCTCGCCATGGCGTTCGAGGAGCCGCAGGATGCGCAGTCCGAACGGCTGCAAAGCTGGGTCGACCTGGCTGGCCGCGTCGCGGATCATCACCCGGAACCGCGTCGCGAGCTCGCCCATCGCGTCCTCGACGGCCACGATCGCACTCGCCACCTCGGGCTCGGCCTCCTCGAGCGGGTCGGGCATCGCCGTCATGACCTCATTGTGGCGGGTACCGATTCGTCATCGGAGTCCTCCCCCATGGTCCGTGCGGTCGGCTCGGTGCCGGTGGGATCCTCCATACCTGCTGCTCCCGCTGCCACGGGCTCGGCCTGCTCCCGGGCTTGCACGGCGGTCAGCGTGCCGAGGTCCTGGCGCGGAAGCAGCGCGACCGCGATGACCGTGATCAGCGTGAGCGGGACGGTCAGCAGGAACAGGTGACCGATCGACGCCCCGTACGCGTGCTCGACGATCGTCGCGATCGA
This sequence comes from Aeromicrobium phragmitis, assembly GCF_003674095.1. Taxonomy (GTDB): domain Bacteria; phylum Actinomycetota; class Actinomycetes; order Propionibacteriales; family Nocardioidaceae; genus Aeromicrobium; species Aeromicrobium phragmitis. The sequence goes on along the minus strand of NZ_RDBF01000011.1, from coordinate 126,872 downwards.
CGGCGGAAGATCGGCGATCTTGGGCACCGATCCGCCCGACAGCGCCTGCGCGGCTTGCGCCTGCTGTTCCGGCGCGAGCGTCGCCAGTCCGTCCGCGATGCGGCCCTTGACCTGGAGCGCCAGCACCGAGCCGAGCACCGAGACTCCCGCGGTACCACCGATCGTGCGGAAGAAGGTCACCGCACTGGTCGCGGCGCCGAGATTCTCCACTGCGATCGAGTTCTGCACCACCAGCACGAGGTTCTGCATCAGCATGCCGAGGCCAGCGCCCAGCACGAGCATCGCGACCGAGACGTACCACATCGGGCTGTCGCCGTCGAGCATGCCGAGCATCGCCGAGCCGACCACGGCGGTGAGCGATCCGGCCACCATGACCGGCTTCCAGTGCCCCGTCCGGCTGATGAACTGCCCGAAGAACGTGGACGACGTCAGCAGTCCGGCCATCATCGGGATGGTCAGCAGACCCGATTCGGTCGGCGTCGCGCCGCGGGCCAGCTGCATGTACTGCGCGAGGAACACCGCGGTGCCGAACATCGACACGCCCACCGCGAGGCTGGCGATCACCGCGAGGGTGAACGTGCGGTCGCGGAACATCGTCAGTGGCACCATCGGGTTCTGCGCGCGCAGCTCCGTCATCACCGCCGCGACGAGCAGGAGGACCGAGCCGCCCACCATGCTGACGGTCTCCACCGAGGCCCAGCCGAACTGCTGATCGACGAGGCTGACCCAGATGAGCAGGAGGGAGACGCCGGACGTGATGAGCACGGCGCCGAGGTAGTCGATCTTCGGCTTCGGGCGGTCGTGCGTGGGCAGGTGCAGCGTCAGCTGGAGCATGACGAGCGCCGCGATCGCGACGGGCATCGCGACGAAGAAGTTCCAGCGCCAGCCGAAGGCATCGGTGATCACCCCGCCGAGGAGCGGCCCGCCGACCGAGCCGACGGCCATGACGGCCCCGAACAGGCCCGCGTACCGGCCGCGCTCACGCGGCGAGATGATGTCGGCGAGGATGATCTGGCTCAGGGCGGCCAGACCGCCGGCGCCGAGTCCCTGCACCGCGCGGGCGGCGATGAGGAAGTCGGTGTTCTGTGAGAACCCGGCCGCGGCCGAGCCGAGCACGAAGACGGTGAGCGCGAGCTGGATCAGCAGCTTGCGGTTGAAGATGTCCGCGAGCTTGCCCCAGACCGGCGTCGAGACCGCCATCGCGAGCATCGTCGCCGTCACCACCCACGTGTACGACGACTGGGATCCCCCGAGGTCCGCGATGATCAGCGGCAGCGACGTGGAGACCACGGTGCCCGCCAGGATCGACACGAACATGCCCATCAGCAGGCCCGACAGAGCCCGCAGTACTTCTCGATGCGTCATGGATGGCGCGGTCGTCTCCGCCATGAACACCTCTTTCTTGACTAAGATCAATTATTGACAGATGTCAACTTTACGCCCTGTCGGGTCCCTCCGACAAGGCGAGGAAGCAGTGACGTAGCGCTCAGTGCACGAGCTTGAGGCCCACGATGCAGCCGATCAGCCCGAGGATCAGCAACAGTCGGGCGAGCGAGATCGGCTCCGTGCCGGTCGCCATCGCGTACGCGACCGTCAGACTCGCTCCGATTCCGACCCAGACCGCGTATGCGGTGCCCGTCGGCAATTCCCGCATGGCCCAGGCGAGGCCGACCATGCTGGCGACGACGGAGATACCGAAGACGACGGTCGGCCCGAGCTTGGTGAAGCCCTCGCTCTTGCCGAGAGCCGTGGCCCACACGGCCTCGAGGACACCCGAGACGACCAGCACGATCCAGGACATCAGCTGTCGGCCATCATGTCGTCGACCAGCCGGCGCACCTCGGTGCCGTACAACTCGATGCAGCGCAGCAACTGCTCGTGCGGCATCGGCCCGTTGGCGTACTTGAGGTCGAACCGCCCGGCGCCCAGGGCCTTCGCGTTCTTGACGATCTTGCGGGCCACCGTCTCCGGCGACCCGACGTACAGCGCGCCTTCAGGGCTCGCGTCACGCTCGAACTGCAGTCGCGTCGTCGGCCCCCACCCGCGCTCGCGGCCGATCCGGTCGCGTTGCTCCTGGAAGTGCGGGAAGAGCTCGTCACGGGCCTGCTCGTCGGTCGCGGCGACATAGCCCGGTGAGTGCATCCCGACCGGCAGCGGGTCGATTCCGTCGGCCGCCAGCAACTCCCGGTAGTACTGGGCGAACGGCACGAACTGCGCGGGCGGCCCACCGATGATCGCGAGCATGAGCGGGAGTCGGTAGTGCGCCGCTCGTACGACCGACTGCGGACTGCCGCCCACGCCGATCCAGGTCGTCAGCCGTCCGGACTCGGTGGCGGGATGCACCGTGACGTTCTCCAAGGGCGGCCTGGTCGTGCCGCTCCAGGTGACGGGACGCTCGGTGAGCAGTTGCGCGAACAGATCGAGTTTCTCGGTGAACAAGACCTCGTAGTCGGCGAGATCGTAGCCGAAGAGCGCGAACGATTCCGTGAACGAGCCGCGTCCGAGAATCACCTCCGCGCGGCCGTGCGAGAGCGCGTCGAGAGTCGAGAACCGCTCGAACACCCGGATCGGGTCGTCGGAGCTGAGCACCGTCACCGCCGAGCCCAGCCGGATCCGCTCAGTGCGTCCGGCGATCGTCGCGAGCACGACGTCGGGGGCGGTGATGGCGAAGTCGTCGCGATGATGTTCGCCCAAGCCGATGAAGTCGAGACCGACCTGGTCGGCCAGCACGGCCTGGTCGACGACCTCGCGCAGCACCTCGGCATGACGGCGCATCGTGCCGCCCGGCCCGGTGGAGATGTCGCCGAAGGTGTCCAGACCCAGCTCGATAGTCACACGACGAGCCTACGTGCGCCGTGGACCGTAGGGTCAAAGCGTGAGCACCAGCACGACCGCGCCACGACTCCGGCTCCTCGATGGCACGCGCTTCATCGCCGCGTTGGGCATCCTGCTCTACCACTATACGGCCCGTTATCCTAGTCAGATCGAGGACTTCGGCTGGTTCTCGCACGTTGCGACGTACGGGGCTCTGCTCGTCTACTCCTTCTTCATCATCAGCGGTTTCGTCATCTTGATGACGACGTGGGGGCGCGACCTTCCGTCCTACATCGCTTCGCGCGTAGGTCGTCTCTACCCGGCGTACTGGGCGGCGGTCCTCATCGCGGGCTTCATCGTGCTCGTCCTGCGGCCCTCGTTTCCCGGCGAGCCCTGGCGGGACATCGGTTGGGAGGACTGGGCGCTCAACTTCACCATGCTGCAGCAGGCTTTCGAGGCCAAGAACCTCGACGGGGTGTACTGGACGCTCTATGTGGAGTTGAAGTTCTACCTGCTCATCGGCATCTTCCTGCTCATCGGCATCACCCGCGAGCGGGTACTGGCCTTCGCCCTGCTGTGGCCGCTGCTCGGCGCATGGGCGAAGTCAAGCGACAGCGCGCTTCTCGTGGAACTGCTGATGCCGAACCAGGCTCCGCTGTTCGCCTTCGGCATGGTGCTCTACCTGGTCCATCGCGAACGCGGGTTCCGCGTCGACACCGCCCTCGCCCTGGGCATGAACGTGGCCTTCATCGCCTATCGCAGCGCGGAGGCCTTCACCCCCTTCATGGACCGAACCGACGAGATCACGCCCCACCGTGGCCTGGTCACCGTCGTCATCTTGGCCACCGCCTTCGCGATGTGGGCGTTCAGTTGCACCCGGCTGCAGTACGTCCGCTGGGGCTGGCTCACGACGGCCGGCGCTCTCACCTATCCCCTGTACCTGGTCCACGAGCGGCTCGGGTGGTACGTCATCGAACTCCTGCGCGATCACGGCTGGGCCGCCTGGCCGGCGGTGGGCGGAGCCGTCGTCGTCGTGGCGATCGCGACCGTCGCGCTGTACCGCTGGGTCGATAAGCCGTTCAGTGGGCACTTCCGCCGTGTGATCGAGCGGCAGCTGCGCCGGGAGGTCGCGCCGCGCTCGAAGGGGGCTTGATCAGGTGGTGCGCTTACGCAGGGTATCGGCGTCGATGCCGGGCTGGACGCGCGTTCGTCACGGGCGCGGGTTCCGCTATCTCGACGAACAGGGCGCGCCGTTAGCGGCCATCGACATCGAGCGCTGCAAGAAGCTCGTGATCCCGCCGGCGTGGAAGGAGGTCTGGATCTGCCCAATCGAGAACGGGCACCTCCAGGCCGTCGGAACCGACGAGTCGGGACGGCGCCAGTACCTGTACCACCCGGCATGGCGCGAACATCGCGACCGCCAGAAGTTCCAGGCGATGGAGGACTTCGCCGACGCCCTGGTGCGGCGTCGGCCCGTGGTGCGGCGGCACCTTTCGACCGACGACCTCGGGCTCCGCCACGCGCAGGCCACCGCCTTCGCGCTGCTGGACCTCGGCGTCTTCCGGATCGGCTCGGACCGGTACACCGAGGAGTACGGCAGCTTCGGGTTGACGACCGTGCTGCGCGACCACGTTCGTCGCCGCCGCGAGGGGATCGTCTTCACGTACACCGGAAAGTCGGGTCAGGAGGTCAACGTGACGGTGTCGGACTCGCGCATCACCGGGGCGGTCGAGCCGATGCTGCGACGGCGGACTGGAGGCGATCAGCTGCTCGCCTGGCGCGATCGCGCAGGATGGCACCCGGTGGCCCCCGAGGACGTCAACGCCTACATCAAGGAGGTGTTGCAGGGCGACTTCACCGCCAAGGACTTTCGCACGTGGCGGGGCACCGTGATCGCCGCCCTGGCCCTCGCCCACGGCGACGCCAGGACCAAGACCGCACGCAAGCGGGCGGTGACCGCGGCGATGCGCGAAGTGGCTGAACACCTGGGCAACACGCCCGCGGTCGCGCGGTCGTCGTACGTCGATCCGCGCGTGGTCGACCTCTTCGAGCACGGCATCACGGTCTCGGCCGAGCATCGCATGCCGGAGCCGGGTCAGTCGGTCGCGCCCTCCTTGGAGCGCGAGGTGCTGGGCATCTTGGACGCCGGACCGTAACGGTACTTCCAGATGCTGTAGCCGAGCAGGAACCAGGCGATCGCGGCCGAACCCCACAGGGCGATCGCGGTCGCCGGGCTGTCGGCCGGCAACGTCGGCCCGAAGTCGAGGCCGAAGACCTCGAACTCCGGAATGGTGAGGTCGGACCACCAGACGACGCCGACCGCGAAGATGCACGCCGCGCCGAGGGCGCTGAGGACGATACGCGGCCACGTCGCGACGCCGTAGCGCGCCGCTTCGATGGCCTTCTCGTGCAGTGGATCGAGGATGCGCCGTGCCCAGTGGTAGTGCCGGGCGAGCAGCGCGATGCCGCCGACCATGCCGAGCAGCCCGGGACCGGGAAGCACCAACATGAACAGGCCGAGGACGACGAGCGTCCAACCCAGCAGTTCGCTGCCGGTCCGGTCGAACCACCCGAGCAGCCTCGATCCCCGCGCCATGACGACAGCATGCCAGGTGATTCTTAACGTCGGCGAAGAGAAGGCCTCCGGTTGTCACATTTCGGCGAGCCGTGTCGTCAAGGGGGTGAGGCGGCCAGCGGGGCCGCTCGACCGAAGGAGTGGCCATGACCTTGCCCATCGCACCTCTCGCGCCCGCCGATGCCGGCCCGCTGACCCGGCTGGCCTACCGCGTAATGAAGCGGCGCTTCGGTGCGGTCGCCGAACCGTTCGCCGTCGCAGCGCACCACCCGCCGCTGATGCGGCTGTCCATCGCCCACGAGCTGGGGCTCGAGCGCGCCAGCCGGGGCGCTCCGACCGCGCTGTACCAACTCGCGGTCTATCGCGCCGCCTGGACGATCGGGTGTTCGTGGTGCGTCGACTTCGGCGCCATGCTGCAGCGGCTCGACGGCCTGGACGTGGAGCGGCTGCAGCGGATCGACGAGTACGAGACGGCCGAGGAGTTCAGCGACGACGAGCGCCTGGTGCAGCGCCTGACCGACGCCATGTCCGCGACGCCGGCGGGCGACGCGACCGATCTGGTCGCCGAACTCGTGGACCGGATCGGGCGGGAGGCGACACTCACGCTCGTCTACCAGATCGCACACGAGAACCACCGGGCCCGGATGAACCACGCCCTCGGCATCACCGACCAGGGGTTCTCCTCCGGGGCGGCGTGTCGGGTGCCGTGGGAGACCACTGCTCGAGCCTGACGCCCCCGAGCTTGTCCGGGTTGGCGATGTCGTAGGTGGCGACGACCCGGCCCTCGGTCACGGTGAACGCGGTGACCCGGGCCGGGAACCGGCCGTCGGTACCCGGCGTGACGAGGCCGAGCCGGCCGTTGACCTGCTCGAGACGAAGGTGCGCGAGGCGCTCGGGGCCGTACAGCCGGACGAGACCGAGGAGGAAGCGCGCCACGTGGGCGGCCCCGCGGATCGGGCGTCCTGCCGTCGGCGTGCGGCCGTTCGAGTCGCCGTAAGCCACGATGTCCGGGTGGAGCGCCGCGACGACGGCCTCGAGGTCGCCCTCGAGGACGGCGTGCATGAGACGCTCGACCGCCTCCGCGTGCTCGCCGGGGGACACCGGCGGTGGTGCGGGCGTGACCGCCTTGCGCGCGCGGACGGCCAGTTGCCGGGCATGCGCGGGCGAGACCCCCAGCACCTCCGCGACCTGGGCGAACGGGACTTCGAAGGCGTCGTGGAGGACCAGGGCGACCCGCTGTGCCGGCGCCAGCGTCTCGAGGACGACGAGGGCGGCATAGCGCAGTTCGTCGTCGCGGACGACGACGTCGAGCGGGTCGGCGGCGGTGGCGTCGCGCTCACGGACGACGGGCTCGGGCAGCCACGTGCCGACATAGTGCTCGCGGCGCGCGGCCGCCGAGGTGAGGCGATCGAGGCAGATGCGGCTCACGACCGTGGTGAGCCAGGCCGCGGGATCGCGGACGTCCTCGGTCCGCTCGAACCGCAGCCAGGACTCCTGGACCGCGTCCTCCGCGTCGGTGATGCTGCCGGTGAGCCGGTACGCCAACGCCAGCAGCCGCGGCCGTTCCCGCTCGAAGAGGCTCACATCGAGACGAACAAGTGCGCTGCGGCGTCGCGATCGATCTCGGCGGTCTCGCCCTGGCGGGCGACGACGACGCCGTCGTGACCGTAGGACGCGAGGATGTCGTTGCCGGGGAGCGCGCCGACGCGACGCAGCACCGACATGACCTCGGTGTCCTTCTGCAGCTCCTCGGCGATACGGCGCACCACCAGCCGGGTCGGCTCCGCCGAGCCGGTGACCGCTTTGCTGAGCGGCTGGACGCCGTCGAGGAAGCCGGCCGGCGGGACTACCTGACCGAGTTCGTCGAGACCGGGGATCGGGTTGCCGTAGGGCGACTCGGTGGGATGCTCGAGCAGCTCGATGAGCCGGCGCTCGACCTGCTCGGAGATCACGTGCTCCCAGCGGCAGGCTTCGTCGTGGACGTACTCGATCTCCAGGCCGATGACGTCGGTGAGCAACCGCTCGGCGAGCCGATGCTTGCGCATGACCCGGATCGCCAGCGCGCGGCCCTTCTCGGACAGTTCCAGGTGGCGGTCGCCCTCGACGGTCAGCAGACCGTCGCGCTCCATGCGGGCGACCGTCTGGCTCACCGTCGGCCCGCTCTGGTGCAAGCGCTCGGCGATGCGGGCGCGCAGCGGGACGATGCCCTCTTCCTCGAGCTCGAAGATGGTGCGCAGGTACATCTCGGTGGTATCGATGAGGTCGCTCACGCGCTCCATTGTTCCATGCCCGCGGGAGTGGATGTTTCGATGTGCGAACACCCGCGTGAGCCGACACGATGAGGTGCGGCGACCCACCGCCACGCGACCGCTACGGTGGCCCCATGGTGACCATCGCGCAGCAGTTCAACGGGCCGCCGACGACCGGTAACGGCGGATACGTGAGCGGCTTGGTGGCCGCCGCCCTCGACCACGAAGGACCGGTCTCGGCGATGCTGCGCACACCCCCGCCGCTCGAGACACCGCTGACCTGGGAGCAGGACGACGAGGAAGTGCGCCTGCTGACCCACGGTGGCGCCGTGGTCGGCATCGCGAAAACCGGCACCTTCGAACGCGAGGCACCGGCCTTCGTCGATGCCGACGGCGTGGAAGCCGGCCTCAAGGCGTATCCGGGGTTTCACCACCACCCGTTCGACCGATGCTTCACGTGCGGCACCCTGCGTGAGCCCGGCGACGGACTGCGCATCTTCTCCGGGCCCGTCGGCGACGGCACGACCGCGGCGCCCTGGGACGCACACGACGCGTTCGCCGACGAGGACGGCCGCATCGGCGCGCCGGTCGCCTGGGCCGCGCTCGACTGCCCGGGCGGATGGGCCGCCGACTTCTCGCGGCAGCCGATGCTGCTCGGCACGATGACCGCGGAGGTCTATCGGTTCCCGGAGCCGGGCCAGCGGTACCACGCCATCGGGCAGCTCGACCGCCAGGACCGCCGCAAGTTCTTCACCGCGACCGCGCTCTACACCCCCGAGGGCGAGCTCGTCGGCCGAGCCGAGCAGGTCTGGATCCAGATCAACGGATAGCCGGTCACGGCGCGAGGCGGTCGCGCAGCCAGCGGTCGCCGTCGAGACGGAAGCGGATCCGGTCGTGGAAACGATTGCGCCGACCCTGCCAGAACTCGAACGTGTCGATGACGATGCGATACCCGCCCCAGTGCTCGGGCCGCTGGTCGCCGGCCCCGCGCTCCTGCGCCTTCGCCCACAGCCGCTCGAGCTCCGACCGGCCTGCCACCGGCTGGGACTGCGGCGAGGCGGCCGCGCTGATCCGGCCGCCTTCGGGACGTGCCATGAAGTAGGCGTCCGACTCGAGCGGATCGGCCTTCGTCACGACGCCCTCGAACCGCACCTGACGCTGCAGCGGGTGCCACGGCATGACGACGGCGGCACGGGGGTTCTCCGCAAGCTCGCGACCCTTGCGCGACTCGTAGTTCGTGTAGAACATCGCCCCGCGATCATCCAGGCCCTTGAGCAGGACCGTGCGCACTGACGGGCGGCCGTCCGCGGTGGCCGTGGCGAGCACCATCGCGTTCGGCTCGTGCAGGCCCGAGGTCATCGCATCGACCATCCACCGGTCGAACAGGCGATAGGGGTCGTCGCCCGCTTCCTCCTCGCTCAGCCCGCCGGCTTCGTACTCGTGACGCATCGCCGCGAGGTCGTTGGAGTCCATGCAGACACGGTATCCGCGGCAGTGCAGAATGCAGGCATGACTGAAGTGCATCACGGACTAGAGGGCGTCGTCGCGTTCGAGAGCGAGATCGCGGAGCCCGACAAGGAAGGGTCGGCGCTTCGGTACCGCGGCGTCGACATCGACGACCTCGTCGGCCGCGTGCCGTTCGAGAAGATCTGGGGTCTGCTGGTCGACGGCCGCTACGAGCCCGGGCTCCCGCCCGCGGAACCGTTCCCGATCCCGGTGCACTCCGGTGACATCCGGGCCGACGTGCAGAGCGCGATCGCGCTGACCGCTCCCCAGTGGGGCATGGGTCAGCTCTACGACATCAGCGACGAGCAGGCCCGCGACGACCTCGCCCGGACCGCCGTCATGGTGCTCTCGTACGTGGCCCAGGCCGCGCGCGGTGTGGGCCAGCCGATGGTGCCGCAGTCGGAGATCGACAAGTGCGAGACCATCACCGAGCGCTTCCTCACCCGCTGGCGCGGTGAGGTCAACCCCGACCACGCCAAGGCCATCGACGCCTACTGGGTCTCCGCGGCCGAGCACGGGATGAACGCCTCGACCTTCACCGCACGGGTCATCGCCTCGACCGGCGCCGACGCTGCCGCCGCGCTGTCCGGAGCCGTGGGCGCGATGTCCGGACCGCTGCACGGTGGCGCCCCCTCGCGGGTGCTCGGCATGATCGAGGAGGTCGAGAAGTCCGGGGACGCCCGCGCGTACGTCAAACAACTGCTCGACAGCGGCCAGCGGCTCATGGGCTTCGGCCACCGGGTCTATCGCGCCGAGGATCCCCGGGCCCGCACCTTGCGCCGAACGGCCAAGGAACTCAGCGCCCCGCGTGCGGAGGTGGCCGAGGCGCTCGAGCAAGCCGCCCTCGCCGAGCTGCGCGAGCGCCGACCGGACCGAGTGCTCGAGACCAACGTCGAGTTCTGGGCCGCGATCGTCCTGGACTTCGCGCAGATTCCGCCGCACATGTTCACCGCGATGTTCACCTCGGCTCGCACCGCGGGGTGGAGTGCGCACATCCTGGAGCAGAAGCGCACCGGCCGCCTCATCCGCCCGTCCTCGGCGTACGTCGGTCCCAAGGAGCGTCGCGCCGACGAGGTGGAGGGCTGGAACCCCGCCTGGGCGACCGCCTGAGCAGTACCGCAGACAAACCAAAGGCCCGGCCATCCCCCCGAGATGGCCGGGCCTTCGTCCACGTGATGAACAGACTATCCCGACTAGTCCTTTGTGACTAGTCCTGAATCGAATCGTCCGTATCCTGAGACCCATGAGAGTGCTGGCACGGCTATCGCTGTTCGCGGCGACTGCCGCGCTGCTGCTCGGATGCGTCGCCGAAGAGCAGGATCGGACGCCCGAACCGCCCGAACACCGGATTCCGGTCAGCATCGCGACCTCGCTGAGCCGGCCCGCACTCGACCTCGACGTGGAGCAGGCCGAGGCCCTGGTCGCGGGCGACATCGACTCCTGGGCCGCACTCACGGGCCAGGACGAACCCCTGCGCGTGGTCCGCGCGGACGACGCACCGGATGAAGCGATCGCGGCGGTGCTCGCGGACGACGCCGCCATCGCCCTGCTGCCCGCGGACCGCACGAGGCCCACCGTTCGCCCGGCGACCGTCGGCGGTCTCGATCCGCTCGACGACGACTACCCGTTGACGACGTCGAGCGATCGACCGCTCGACGCCCACGCGCGAGTGCTGATCGGCGGTGACGTGATGCTCGGCCGACGCGTCGGTGCCAATCTCGCGCAGCGCGGTGATCTGTCCGCCGTGTGGTCCGGCATCGGGGATCTCCTCGCGGCGGCCGACGCGACCTTCGTCAACCTGGAGTCCACGCTCTCGACGGCGGGCCCACCGCAGCAGGGGTCGGACTCGTTCGGCGCCGACCCCGGCGTGCTCAGCGGCATGCGGGACGCCGGTATCGACGTCGTCGGGTTGGCCAACAATCACGTGGGCGACTACGGGACCGAGCCCATGCTCACGACCTTCCGGCTCTTGCGCGACGCCGGATTCGCCGTGGTGGGGGCGGGGGAAGACCTCGCCAGCGCGCGAGAGCCGGCGATCGTGGACGCCGCCGACGTGCGCATCGGCTTCTACGCCACCGACTCCATCGGCGAGACCCCGGCCGCGAGTCCCGATTCGCCGGGCACCAACCGGATCGACGCGCCACCGCGCACCGGCCCGACGATCGATCAAACGGCCCTGCAACGCGCCCGCGACGACATCACCACGCTGGCCACTCAGGTCGACCTCGTGATCGTGGTCCCCCACTGGGGCACTCAGTACACGAACGTCCCCGAGCCGAGCCAGCGCGAGATGGCGCGCGCCTTCACCGACGCCGGCGCCGACGCCGTCGTCGGCGGGCATCCGCACTGGGTGCAGGGGTGGGAGCAGCACGAGGATGCCACGGTGGTGCACTCGCTGGGCAACCTCGTCTTCGACATGGACTTCATGCGCGAGACGCAGGAGGGCATCCTCGTCGAGGTCCTCGCCACCCGCGATCAGGTGCTCGGCGTGCGGCCGCTCCCCTATGTCATCGACGAGAGTTTCACGCCGCGGCCGGTCGAGGGAGAGCGGGCCGCGGTCATCCTCGAGCTGGCCCGGCAGGCGAGTTCGCCACCGTTCGACGGCGGCCTACCGTGACGCGTCGAGCAGCCACGCCCGCATGATGGTCCCGGTGCGCCCGAGGTGTCCGGGATCGATGACGTCGACCGTGTCGCCGGGCGAGTGGTACCCGGCGTAGGGGATGGAACCGAGCCGGGCAGCAGGAACCCCCGCCTTGTCGAACGACCAATGGTCACTGGTGGTGTTACCGCCGCAGACGGTGTGCGGCACGCCCGCCGCTGCCGCGGCGGCGGCGAGCTGATCACGGACGGCGACGGTGCCCGCCGGGGAGTCGCCCGAGCAGATCGGTACCTCGGGTCCGGGCACGCCGACCCGGTCGAGCGCCACCATCGCGCGGATCGCCGCGCGACTCGCGTCGTCGAGCGCGGCGACGTACTGCTGGGAACCGAAGTGGTGGAGCGCGTCGCCGGGCCCTCGCGGCTCCTCCGCGCCGAAGGCGACGAAGCGCACGGGGATCTCGGTCTCGGCGACGATCCGGGCGAGTTCGAGCATGACCGCCACGCCCGAGGCGTTGTCCTCGGCTCCGGGCGCGACCGGAATGGTGTCCAGGTGCGCGCCGACGACGACGTGCGGCTCCGACGCCACGGCACCGGGCCGGGCGGCCACGACGTTCGGCGAGTTGCCGGCCGGCACGTCGACGCCCCACGTGGTGCCCGCGGGAGCCATGACGTCCTGCCGGGTCACGGTGTAGCCGAATTCGGTCAACCGCCGCTGCACCCAGTCCGCGGCTTCGGCGTATGCCGGGGAGGTGCCGTGGCGGGGACCGATCGTCTCGGCGAGGTGACGCACGTCCGCCATGACCCACTCGATCTCGAACTCCGGGGGCGCAGGCGGTGTCGTGGGAGCCGGCGACGAGGTGCTCGCCTCGGGACTCGGCCCGCCATCGGGACTCGTCCCCGTGCAGCCCGCGAGCACGAGCAGGCCGAACAACAGCCCCGGTAGCAGTCGCGTCATGGTGTCCCCTATGAGTCCCCGTGGCACGAGCCCACCACATCGCTGGGCGTGGCGCTAGCCCGTCAGTGCAGTTCCCTGAGGCGGACGCCCCACACGCCTGCGCTGCACCACCGGATCGGGCACCGGAGCCGCCTCGACGAGGCGGCGGGTGTAGTCCTCGCGTGGCTCGCGCAGCACCTGCGCCGTCGGACCGGACTCGACCAGACGACCGTGCTGCAGCACCGCAACCTGATCGGCCAACAGTTCGACGACCGCGAGATCGTGGCTGATGAACAGGCACGAGAAACCCAACCGCTCCTGCAACTCCTGCAGGATGCGCAGCACCGCCGCTTGCACCGAGACGTCGAGCGCGGAGGTCGGCTCATCGGCGATCAGCAACGTCGGTTCGAGCGCCAGCGCCCGCGCGATACCGATGCGCTGGCGCTGCCCGCCCGACAACTCATGCGGAAACCGTCCCGACCAGTCTTTCGGAAGCTCCACCATGTCCAGCAGTTCAGCCACGCGCGCGCGACGCTCCTTGTCGCTCGACCTCCGCCGGTGCACCACGAGCGGCTCAGCGATGCTGTCACCGATACTCATCCGAGGGTTCAACGAGGACGCCGGATCCTGGAAGACCATGGCGTACTCCCGTCGAACCTCGGCGGGCTGCCGGCTCGCCGCCGTGTTCAACTCGCGCCCGTTGACGCGCACCTGTCCAGATTCGATGGGCGCGAGGCCGACGATCGCGCGACCGATGGTCGATTTTCCTGAACCCGACTCCCCTACGAGGCCGAGCATGCGCCCTTGTGGAATGGCAAAGCTCACATCCTGCACCGCGAGGAAGCCCGGACGTCCCCACGGTCCGCGATAGCGGACGTGGAGATCGGTGACTTCGAGCGCCATGGCGCCGGTCGGCGTCGTCTCACGTACCGGGTCCGGCGCGACCGAGTCGATGCGGGGAACCGCGTCCAGGAGCGCCCGCGTGTATGGGTGCGTGGGGTGAGCGAACAGCTCGTGCACCTCAGCGCGTTCCACCACCTCTCCGGCGCGCATGACGATCACCCGGTCCGCCATCTCGGCGACGACGCCCATGTCGTGCGTGATGAGGACGATCGCCATCGAGAGTTCTCGCTGCAACCGGCGCAGCAGCTGCAGAATCTCCTTCTGAACGGTCACGTCCAGCGCCGTGGTGGGTTCGTCAGCAATCAGCACGGACGGCCGACACGCAATCGCCATGGCGATCATGGCTCGCTGACGCTGACCTCCCGAGAGCTGGTGGGGAAAGCTCCTCACTCGCCGCTCCGGCTCTGGGATTCCCACGAGTTGCAGCAGCTCCACCGCTCGTTCCATCGCCGCTTTCCTCGAGATCGCCTGGTGGGACCGAATGGCATCGGCGATCTGCCGGCCGATCGAGTACACGGGATTGAAAGCGGTCATCGGCTCCTGGAACACCATGGCGATGTCCTGCCCACGAGTCCGTCGGAGGCGTTCCGCCGGCGCGGACACCAGGTCCTCACCGCGGAACAGGATCTCGCCGCGGCGAACGGCGTTGCCGGGCAACAGGTCGAGCACCGACATGGCGGTGACCGTCTTGCCGGAGCCGGATTCTCCGACGATCGCCAGCGTCTCCCCCGCTGCGACCGTGAACGAGACGTCCTGCGTGACCCAGGACGTGGCGCCTTCGTCCTGGATGAACCCGACGCTGAGCGATCGAGCTTCCAGCACGGCGGTGTTCGCCGTCTCGCGCATCATCGTCGCCCCGTCCGCACGCCATAACCTGCGTCGGCAGCGATGGCGCGCAACCGGCGGCTGCCCTCGACACACACCTCCTCGCTGGTGGCGATCGTTCGCCAGGTGTGAGTCCGCACCGCCATCTGGGGCAAGGTCCGCGGAAAGTGCTCGTAGACGAAGAGACCGTCATACCCGATGCGCTCGAGTGCCTCGAAGATCGCCCGCCACGGCACCTGCCCGGTGCCGGGGATACCGCGGTTGTTCTCGACCGCATGGAAGTGCCGCAGCCGCGATCCGGCTGCCTCGATCGCGGCCACCGGGTCGGCCTCCTCGATGTTCATGTGGAACGTGTCGAGTTGCACCGCGACGTGGGAGGAATCCACGGCATCCACGAGCGCAATCGCGTCGGTGGCCGTGTTGAGGAAGTAACCCGAGTACCGGCTCACCGGCTCGACGGTCACGACCACGTCGGCTGCCTCGGCGTCGGACGCCACCGCTTGCAGTGCGTGGACCGAGCGTGCCCACTCGGCTTCGGTGCGTCCGCGACCGACGAACGAGCCGTTGGCGGAGTGCACGCCGCCCGCGATGACCCCAGCCCCCACCGCTTCGGCGATGGCGATGCATCGGCGCAGGTGATCCAGTCCCTGCTGGCGCACGTGAGCCTCTTCGGCGATCGTCGACTGTCCGGCACGAAGAGCCGTTCCGAGGACCACCTCGAGGCCCGTGCGTCGTGCTGCCTTCGCCACGGCTTCGGTGGGGAACGTCGTCGCATCGCCGACGTGCAGCTCGATCGCATCCAGACCGTAGGACGCCACCGCGTCGAACACGCCGTCCACGTCCTCGGCGATGTCGTGAATGAACATCTGACTGTGGGCGCCGATTCGCATCGGGCACCTCCTTTCTGAAGGCACGCTCACCGCGAGTCAGCTCACGCTGAGCGGCTTGGCAGGGGTTGCCGGACGCCGGCCGCGTCCGCGGCGGGGGTCCAGCGCGCGTTCGAGCGCGTCGGCGAGTACGGAGAAGCACAACACCGTCGCCACGACGACGCCGCTGCTGAACAGCAACAACAGCGGCGACTGCATCATCAGCGCTTGTCCCTCGGCGATCATCCCGCCCCAGGAAGGAGTCGGCGGAACCACACCGAGGCCCAGGTAGCTCAACCCCGAGGAGAGCAGCATGGCGGTGGCCACCGTGAGCGACAGCTGCACGAGGACGGGTGGAAGCACGCCCGGGAGGATGACGCGGCCCAGAATCCGTCGGCGTGAGCTGCCGATGACCCTGCTGGCCTGCACGTACTCGAGATTGCTGATGGTGAGCACCTCGCCGTAGACGATGCGCGCGAAGCTCGGTGCGAACAGGATGCCCATCGTCACGACGAGGGTGAGAGCGCCAGGACCGAAGAGGGTAACGACGAGCAAGGCGAAGACGATCGGCGGGAACGCGAGGATGACTTCGATACCGCGCATCGTGAGCATTCGGACCAGCCCGCGCGAGGTTCCCCCGACGAGTCCGATGGAGACGCCGAGGAACGCGGCCAGTCCTGCCGCGCCGAACGAGACCAGCAGGTCCACACGCGCCCCGGTGACCAGCCGTGAGAATACGTCCCGGCCGAACTGATCGGTGCCCAGCAGGTGCGCCCCGCCCGGCGAGAGCAGTCGGTGGGAACTCTGCGCGAGCGGGTCGTAGGGTGCGACCCAAGGAGCGAGGACCGCCGCGACGATCAGTAGCCCGAGGAAGGCTGCGGCGGCCAGGGTTCCCGGCGACCGGAACTCCCTGAGCAGCGATGGCAGACGACTCATTAGTCCCTCCCCCGGGGGTCGAGGAATCCGTAGACGATGTCCACGACGATGTTGAGCAGCACGAAGAGCGCCGCGATGACGAGCACCACGCCTTGAACGACGGGGTAGTCGCGGTTGCTGACCGAGTCGACCAGGAGCGCGGACAGACCCGGCCAGCTGAAGACGCGCTCCACGATGACGGTGCCGCCAAGCAAAGCGCCCATCTGCAGACCCGTCACGCTGAGAACGGGCGTGAGCGAGTTGCGGAGGACGTGGCGGCTGAACACCTGTCGCTGTGTGAGGCCGACTGCCCGCCCAGTGCGGACCCAATCCTGCTCGCCCACGCTCAGCACCGACGTGCGCGTCATCCGGGCGACGATCGCGGTGAACCCGATCGAGAGCGCGATCGTGGGAAGGATCAGGGAGCGCAGGTTTTCGATCGGATCGGTCGCGAACGCCACGTAACCGCCCGACGGCAGCCACTGGAGCTGCACGCCGAAGACGTACACGAGTACGACGGCGGCGACGTAGGCCGGGACCGCCACACCGAAGGAGGTTCCCAGGGTGAGCGCCCGGTCGAGCCAGCCGCCGCGCCGCGCGGCCGACGCGCCGAGCGCGACGCCGAGGACGACCGAGACGAGCGTGGTGGCGATGACCAGTTCGAGCGTGCGCGGCAACCGCTGACCGATCAGCGCGGTGACGTCCTGTCCGTTGCGCAGCGATTCACCGAGCGATCCGGTGAGGAGCTGCCCCATGAACCGCGCGTACTGCTCCCACATCGGTAGGTTCAGGCCGAGCTGCTCTCGCAGCTGCTCGATCGCGGCTTCACTCGGAGTCGCTCCCGTACCGGTGAGGATCGTGCGGGCCGGGTCCCCGGGCACCAGCTGAAGCGCCAGGAACACGACCGTCGAGACCACCCACAACAGGACCACACCAACGGCGAGCCGCTTCACGATGGTGGAGAGCATTGAGGTTCCTTCCCGCACATCGTGGCCCACGGGCGGGACCAGCCCGCCCGTGGGCCACGAGCGTCACTTCGGAGCAGCGGACGCCAGCGTGTAGCCGGAATCGAAGGTCAGGAATCCGGGGATGTTCGAGAAGCCTTCGATGGTGTCGACGTAGCCGTACGCCTGAGAACGCCAGGCGAGTCCGATGATCGGCGCTTGCTCGAGGACGTGCTCGCCGAGCTCATCGTAGATCGCCTTGCGCTCATCCTCGTCGGCCGCCGCCCGTCCGCGGTCGAGCAACTCGTTGACCGTCGGATCGTCGTACCCGAAGGGCGCGTTCTGCGAGCCCGCGGGCGTGAGCATCTGATCGAGCCACGCGGGGTCGTTGGTCACGCCGACGGTTCCGTACACGGCGATGTCGTATGCGCCCTCGGCCCCCAGCTGGAGGCGCGTCGGCCAATCCGGAAGGTTCATCTCGAGCTCGATGCCGATCTTCTCCAGGTCACCTTGGACCGACAGTGCGGTGTTCTGGTGGAAGTCGTACTGGGACGACGACAGCATCCGTGCGGTGAAGCCGTCGGGGTATCCGGCTTCGGCCAGGAGCTGGCGGGCCTTGTCGAGATCTTGTTCGTAATAGTTGGCTTGATCGTCGTTGTAGAAGTCACTGCTCTCGGGCATCGGCATCCCCCACAGCGGAGCGCCTTCACCGCCGAGCGCCGAATCCACGACCGCTTGCCGGTCCACGGCGTATGCGACGGCCTGTCGCACCCGGGGGTCGCTGAAGGGACTCTCCGGGGTCGTATTGAACTGCAGGTACATGAACGGACCCTCGGTCTCGTCGAGGACGAGGTTCGCCGCGTTCTCCACCTGGTCGTAGCTGCTCCAGCCCACGAAGGAGATCATGTCGACGCTACCGCTGAGCAGTGCGTTGTCGCGAGCGGACTGATCGGGAAGGATCTGGAACTCGATCGTGTCGTACGCCGGTTCGTCCGGCTCGTAGTACTCGTCGAACCGCTCCACGACGAACGACGAACCTTGCTCGTAGCTGACGAACGAGAAGGGCCCGGCACCGACGTACGTGGGGTCGTCCGCTCCGATGGACTCGCTCGGCAAGATGGCGCCGGAGACGTCCGCGAGGTAGGGCAGGAACGCCGCGTCGGGCTCGGCGAGCTGCACCACGGCGGTGAGCTCGTCGGGGGTTTCGATGGACTCGATACCCTCCGCCACCGGGAAGAGCTTGGCGACCGCCTCAGGGTCCCGCAGGTGTTCGAAGGTGGCCTTGACGTCGTCACTGGTCAGGTCCGAGCCGTCGTGGAACGTGAGTCCCTCGCGAAGATGGAAGGTGAATACCTGATTGCCTTCCTCCTCCCACCGCTCGGCGAGGGCCGGTACGACCTCGCCGTCCGCGTCGTAGGCCACCAGGCCTCGGTGCAGGACGCTGTTGAGCATCATCGAGGCACTGCCCTGGTTCTGCGGGGTCACCAGGTTGGGGACGTCGCTGTCGAGGCCGAAACGCAAGGTTCCTCCCCCGTTGTCCTCCGAACCACTCCCTCCGGAGCAGGCCGTGAGCACAAGGGCTGCCGCGGTCGTCGCTGCGGCGAGCCGAAGAGCGCTGCGCGCGCCGCCGCTCGATAGTGTTCGCATCGTTGTCTCCTCACGGTGGGCGACCTGGCGGTCGCCGCGTATTGGGGCCCGAAGGCGGCCTCGGCGGCCCTGAAGGGAAAGCGAAGTGGGAACGCTCCCACGCCGAGGCTCCTGACAGTGTGGACCAGGGTTGGGAACGGTGTCAATGGGTTTGTGTACCCTTCGTCACACGTCACGCTCGTGTCATTTTCCCCGAGGTGCGCGGCCCAGTTTCCGGGGCTCGTCGCTCCGCTTGTCTAAGATGCGGACGACCGGACAACCGGTTCCCGCTGAAAGTGAGAAGGCCTAGTGGTGTCCCGACGCAATCAGTCCGTGACCGTGATCGATGTGGCCCGCGAAGCCGGAGTCTCGAAATCGTCCGCGGCCCGGGTGCTCTCCGGACGGGGATCGGCGAGTCCCGCGACCCAGCGACGGGTCACGGAGGCGGCGCAACGGCTCGGGTACCGACCCAATGCGCTGGCGCGTGCCATGGTCTCGGGCAGCAGCCACACCATCGCGGCGGTGATCCCCGACGTGGCGAACGCGTTCTTCTCGGCGACGTTGCGGGGTCTGACCGACGCGGCCCGGTCGGCGGGCTTCGAGGTCATCGTCAGCAATACCGACAACGACGCCGATGTCGAGGCTCGGTCCCTGGAGCTGTTGGCGGAAAAGCGGGCAGACGGCTTCGTGGTGGCCCCCGTCTTCCAAGACGCCCCCGAGGCCATCACCCGCCTCGTCGAGGACGGGACACCCGTCGTCCTGCTGGACCGCCGGATGCCCGCCCTCGCCGACCTCCCCCTCGTCTCGGTGGACCACGTCGGAGCATCCCGACTCGCCACGGAGTACCTCATCGAACTGGGGCACCGGCGCATCGCCATCGTCACCGAAGCGCCCGATCGACTCACCGACCTCCGCGAGCTTCCGCCAGATGCCGAGATCTCGAGCCTCCGCCCCTCCACGCAGCGGCTGCTCGGCTACGTCCAGGCCCTGGACGACCACGGGGTCGAGCTCGATCAGGACCTGGTGCTCGAGTCGGACTACGACGCGGGCTCCGCCCGGGCGGCGGTCAGCGCCGCGTTGGACGCTGGCCTCGGTTTCACGGCTCTGTACTGCACGGACGCCATCGTGACGCTCGGCGCCTACAACGCGGTGGCCGACCACCAGGTCGCCGTCCCCGACGACATCTCCTTCATCGGCTTCGACGACCAAGAATGGACCACCCTGGTGCGGCCATCCATCACCGTCATCGACCAGCCGCGTCATGAGCTGGGATCAGCGGCGGCGACACGGCTGCTGGCGCAGCTGCGCGACATCGATCCCGACGAGCGCGACCTTCGCCTCCCAGCTCACCTCATCCCCCGCGAGTCGACAGCTCCGCCCCGCTGACTCAGCTCATACCCTGCGGCGCCGCTGGTACTCCTCCACGGTGTTCTGCGAGATCTTGCCCTCGCGCGCGTCCTGCTGAACCGCATCGACCGGACGTTCGGCCGGATCTCCGTAGCCACCACCCCCGGCAGTCTCGATCGATGCGGTCTGACCCGGCTGGAGCACGGTGTAGCCGTGATCGATGGGGCGGGCGTCCTCGCTGAGCTCACACCGGGCCGAGTCCGCCGGTCCCCCGCCGAAGAGGCCCCACGGTCGCGACTTCTGCCGACTCGTGTCCAGCCAGAAGTGGACGTCTGGCGCCTCGACGCGAATCTTGCGCCGGATACCGAGACCTCCGCGATGTTCGCCCATGCCGCCGGAGTCGTCGAGAAGTTCATATGCCTCGACCATCAGCGGGTACTCGGCCTCGAGGCTCTCGACCGGCAGGTTGGAGGTGTTGGTCATGTGGACCTGGACACCGTCGAGCCCGTCCTTGTTGAAGCGAGCGCCGCTGCCGCCTCCGATGGTCTCGAGGTAGACGAAGTCGCGCCCGCGCTCCGGGTCGTGGCCGGAGAAGTGGACTCCCGTGTTGGCCCCGTTCGCGGCAGCGGTGACGCGATCGGGAACGGCCGGTGCGAGCGCCCCCTGAATCAGGTCGACGATGCGCTGGCACGTCTCACTGCGGCCGTTGACGGCGGCGGGAGCTTCACAGTTGACGATCGACGCCTTCGGCGCCTCGATGGTGATCGGCCGGTACAACCCGGCGTTCGGGGCGATGTCCGGATCGATGAGGGTCTTCACCGTGTAGTACACCGCCGCGTAGAGACCCGTCCACACGACGTTGACGCTGGCCCGGACCTGCGACGGGTTGCCGGCGAAGTCGAACAACAGCTCGTCACCGCGCACGACGATACGAACCCGCAGCGTCAGCTCTTCGTCGAGCTCCGGGCAGTCGAAGAGGTCCTCGAACTCGTACTCACCGTCGGGGAACTCGGCGATGGCCGCGCGCGTGCGACGTTCGGTGTAATCGAGCAGTTCGTTGCCCACCGCCTCGATGGCCGGCGCACCGTAGCGTTCGCAGAGCTCGAGGTAGCGGGTCGACGCGACTCGCAACGCGGCCTCCTGCGCTCGCAGGTCGGCCATCCGCTCCTCGGGAATCTGGCAGTTCAACAGGATCAACGCGAGCAGTTCCTCCTGCGTCTCCCCCTCGCGCACCAGGTGCACCGGCGGAATCCGGATGGCCTCCTGATAGATGTGCGCGTGTCCCCGGTCGCCGAAGTCGGCGTGATGCGCGAGAGCCGCGGCCCACGCGGACACCCGGCCGTCGACGAAGATCGGCGTGGCGAGCACGATATCGGGCAGGTGGGACCCGCCGCCGGTGTACGGATCGTTGCCGATGAAGACGTCACCGGGCCGAATGTCGGAGTCATCGAACCGCTCGCGGATGGCGGCGACGATGCCCATGAGCGAGCCCAGGTGCAGGGGTGACCCGCCCTCATCCTGGGCGATCGCGTTGCCCGCCGCGTCGAACAGGCTCGCCGTGCAGTCGCGGCGCTCCTTGATGTTCGGCGAGAAGGCGGCTTTGACGAGCGTCTCGCTCATCTCCTCCACGATGGTCGACAAGGCGGAGCCGACCACCTCCACCATCACCGGGTCGAGGACGTTCTCGCCGATCCTGTCCGCCGTCGTCATGCTTGTTCTCCGATCTCGATCACGAGGTTGCGCAGCTCGTCGACCACCAGGACGTCGCCGGGCAGCAGCACGGTCGTGGTGTCCATCTGCTCCACGATCGCCGGTCCGGCGATCCGATGGCCGGGTCCGAGGAGGGCGCGGTCGTACACGTCGACCGCCTGGTAGCCGCTGTGCGGGTCGAAGCACGTCTCGCGCGTCCCGATCACCGCCTCCGACACGTGCGAGGTGGCCGCCGGGCTCCGGGTCAGTTCGACGCGAGGGGCCACCCCGTGCGCCTCGACCCGGAAGGTGACGGCTTCCACGGCAGCCTCCGGCGAGCGGTAGCCGTACACCCGCTCGTGGGCGTCGTGGAAGGCGTCGACGACGGCGTCGACGCCGTCCCGAGCGAACTCGTGGCCCTCGGGAACCTCGACCGGAAGCTCGAAGTTCTGCCCGGCGTACCGCAGCTCCAGTCGGCGGACGAGCTTGCGCCCGTCGGCCGCAACGCCCTCGTCCTCGAACCAGTCGACGGCGCGCTCCGCCAAGCTCGAGAAGACCTCGTCGAGGGTGGTCACCGAGGTCGCGGCGACCGGCGTGATCTGGGTGCGCATGAAGTCGGTTTTGACGTCGGTCATCAAGAGGCCCATCGCCGACTGTGCACCCGGCACCTCAGGAACGACGACCCGGCGCATTCCGAGCTCGCGGGCGAGCCGAGAGGCGTGGAGTGGCCCTGCCCCGCCGAAGGGCACGAGCGCGTAGTCGCGCGGGTCGTAGCCGCGCTGCACCGACACCACGCGAATAGCGCGTGCCATGTTGGCGGTCACGACACGCAGGATGCCGAGAGCGGTCTCCTCGACCGAGAGCCCGAGCGGCTCGGCGAGTCGCTGTACGGCTCGCACGGAGGCGTCTCGGTCGATCTTCATCTGGCCGTTGAGCAGGTACTCGGGGTTGAGCATCCGGAGCACCACGTTGGCGTCGGTGACCGCGGCCTCGTCACCGTTGCCGTAACAGGCAGGCCCCGGGAAGGCGCCCGCGCTCTGCGGACCGACCCGGAGGTGGCCGCCGGAATCGATCCAGCCGAGCGAGCCGCCGCCGGCGCCGACGGTGTGGATGTCGAGCATGGGCGAGCGGATCGGTCGACCGTCGAGCTCCATGCCCGACGTGACCTTGGGCTGTCCGTCCTGAACGAGCGAGATGTCCGAGGAGGTGCCGCCCATGTCGAACGTGATGATGTCGCCGAATCCCGCAGCAGAGCAGATCTGTGCGGCCCCGACCACGCCGGTGCTCGGCCCTGAGAGGACGAGCCGGACCGGCATGGCCTCGGCGGTCGCGAAGGGGATGACCCCGCCGTTGCTCTGGGTGACGTGCGGCACCGCCCGCAGACCTTGGGCGGCGAGATTCTCACGCAGCGCCGCCAGGTACCGGTACACGACCGGACCGACGAAGGCGTTCGTCACTACTGTCGAGAGCCGCTCATACTCACGGAACTCCGGCAGAACCTCACTGGATAAGGAGACGTACGCCTCGGGGAACTCTTCGCGCAGGATCTCGGCGATGCGCTGCTCGTGCGTCGCGTCGACGTAGCTGTAGAGCAAGCAGACGGCAACGGCTTCGACGCCCTGCGCGCGCAGCTCACGGACCGCAGCGCGAACCTCGGATTCGTCGAGCGGTGTCTCGATTCGACCGGTATGCCGGACCCGCTCGGTGACCTCGGTGCGGGCGTGCCGCGAGACGAGCGGCGCAGGCTTGTCGGCCTGCGGGTCGTACATCGCAGGGCGCCGCCCCCGGCCGAGCTCGAGCAGATCGCGGAACCCGCGCGTGGTGATCAACCCCGTCGACACACCGTTGCCCGTGAGCAACGCATTGGTACCGACGGTCGTGCCGTGAGCGAAGTAGGAGATCTCTTGGATCGTGCGCCCGCCGATCTGGTCCAGGATCTCCGAGACGCCGCGAAGAATGGCGCGGCCGGGGTCGTCCGGTGTGCTGGACACCTTGCGGACGTGGACGCGGCCCGTGGTGTCGTCGAATGCGACGACATCGGTGAAGGTGCCACCGGTGTCGACGCCGAGGCGAAGACTCATGAACTGACTACTTTCGAATCGCTGGCGGGATCGGACGGCGAATGCGGGAGCGGGTGCCCGAAGGCCCCATGCTCGAGGCAGACCTGTGCGGCGTGGGCACTCGCCGCAGCACAGGTCGCGCGCACGTCGCGGTTACTGAGCAACCCGACGAGGACCGAGGCGATGAACGCGTCACCGGCGCCGAGAGTATCGCGTACCGTCACGTACTCAGCGTCCTGGAAGAGGATGCCGCCGGGGGTGCCGACGTAAGCACCCTCTCCCCCTCGGGTGGCCACGACGTACGTCGCCCCCGCATCCAGCGCGCGAGCAACGAGCGCCTCAGCCCCCTCGGCGCTCAGGTGGCTGGCTGAGAACGCTGCCAGGTACAGGTACTGGAGGTCGGGAAGTACCGCGTCGACATCGAAGCGGCTGCCGAAGTCGAACGACACCTTGGTGCGTCCGGCCATCTGGGCGACGTACGGCCACAGTGAACCGGCGTAACCCGAATGCACGGCGTCGAACTCCGCCATGGCGTCGAGCTGCGCGGGGGTCGGATCGAACGGCTGTACCGATCGGTCCGAGCCGAGGAACACGCGGTCGGTGCCCACGATGTCGACATCGGCGTAAGCGTTGTGGCCGTGCGCCGTCGTCACCCAGGTGGTGTCGACGCCTTCCGCGCGCAGGGCCGCCAGGACGTGCCGCCCTGCCGCGTCGTCACCGAGCACCCCCATGTAGGCGGCGCGGGCGCCCAACCGGGAGGCGAAGACGGCGACGTTGACGGCGTTGCCCCCCGGGAACAACAGCCCCAGGCGTCGGTATCGGTCGACGACGTTGTCGCCGGCACCGAGGATCTTCATCAGTACTGCACCTTGTACATGTAGCGACGAACGGACGTGTCGTGGCCGCGGCGAGCGGCGACATGATCGAGCACGCGGCGCTCGGCGCTCATCAGGGCCAGCACGCTCAGGTCACCGCGTGCCTCGGCCGAGATCCCAGGCAGGCTGAAGGACGCCGTGTCCACGACCCCGAGGCGCGAGGTGTAGCGCTCGCCGAACGACACCACGCGCTCACCGAGGCCCCGGCTAGCGTCTTCGGCGAGAAGCACGACCAGCGGCGTGTCCTCGAGGATCATCTCGAACGGCCCGTGGAAGAAGTCGCCGCCGTTGATCGCAGCGGAGTTCATCCACTGCATCTCCTGGAAATAGCACCAGGCCATCATCTTGGCCATGCCGTACGCGGGACCGCCGCCGACGATGTAGCTGAGCGGAGCGTCGGCCAGAACGTCGGCGATGCGCTCGCCGGCATCGGCAACCTCGTCCTTGACGGCCCGCAGCGCCGCCGGCAGCGCCGGCAGGCTCGCGCGGAGCGTCGCCGCTCGGTCCTCGGCACCGAACGCCTCGAGCAGCGCCACAGCGATCTGCTCGTTGTGCACGAGCTTGGGCTCCGTGATCGAGATCGTGTCCGGGTAATCCAGATGGACGTCGCCGACGCGCGACAGTCCGTTCTCCCCCTGACGCGAGATCGACGCGACGGTCGCACCCTTGGCCTTCGCGAACTCGGCGGCCGCCACCGTCTCCGGCGTGTTTCCCGAGTGCGAGGCAGCGACGACGAGGGCGTGCTCGTCCAGGCCGGCCGGCGTGCGCGAGGTCAGCTCCGCACTCGTGAGTCGCTGCGTCGTCAGCCCGGAGGCGTAGCGATCGAGGAGATCGAAGGCCGGATAGGTCCCGAAATGCGAGCCGCCGCAGCCGACGAGGTAGACCCGCTCGAGCCCCTTGTCGAGTGCCTTGTTCACCACCGTCCGTGCGATGTCGTCCTGATCAAGGGCGTGCTGCACGCAGGCCTCGAAATCGTCGGGAACCGCAATGAGGTCGCTCATGAAACCGTGACTGCCTTCTCTTCGTCGAGGTGGAACGCGTTGGGAACGCTCCCAACGTGTCTAGCCTGACCCATGATTGGGAACGGTGTCAACCGTGAATTTCCCTCGTCCTCTTTCCCCCGGGAGCCCGCGTTGGCATGCTGAAGCGCATGGCTACCGAGGCGGACGTGCGGCGCCTGGCGCTGGCGCTGCCGGGCGTCCAAGAGCGGACGGCGTACGGCACTCCGGCGTTCTACGTCGCGAAGAAGATCTTCCTGCGATTCCGTGAAAAGCCCGACGCCCTGGTGGCCTGGTGCAGCGATCTGGGCGAGCGCGAGGCGTTACTGGCGAGCGATCCCGACGTGTTCTTCACGATCGATCACTACGCGGGTCACGCGAGCGTCCTGGTCCGACTCGATCGGATCGGCGTGGACGAGCTGGCCGAGGTCATCGAAGACGCATGGCGCGCCCGGAGTCCTCAGCTGTCGTAGGCGCGAAGGATCTCGTCGGCCGCCGTCACCGCGGGCAACTCGCCGGCCAGAACGCGCTCGCGCAGCGATGCGCGGACTGCGGCGACCTTCTCGTCGCTGCGCAGCCGCTGATCGATCTCGTCGCGCACCAAGGTCCAGACGAAGTCGAGCTGCTGCTGGGCGCGCTTCTCGGCGACGCCTCGGGCGCCCATGAACTCTCGGTGCCGGATGATCCGGCTCCAGACGGTGTCGATGCCGGTTCCCTCGATGGCCGAGCAGGTGAGCACGGGCGGAACCCAGTCCTGCGTCCCGGCGTAGACGAGCCGCAGGGCGCCGGCGAGGTCACGGGCGGTGGTCTCGGCCTCCTTGACCCGCTCGCCGTCGGCCTTATTGACCGCGATGACGTCGGCGATCTCGAGGATGCCCTTCTTGATGCCCTGCAGCTGGTCGCCCGTGCGCGCGAGGGTCAGGAACAGGAAGGTGTCGACCATTCCGGCCACGGTGATCTCGGACTGGCCGACACCGACGGTCTCGACGAGGACGACGTCGTACCCGGCCGCCTCGAGAATCGTCATGGCCTGGCTGGTCGCCCGCGCCACCCCGCCCAGGGTGCCCGCGCTCGGCGACGGGCGGATGTAGGCCTTCCGATTGGTTGAGAGCGTGGCCATCCGGGTCTTGTCGCCCAACACCGAACCGCCCGTGCGCACACTGGACGGATCGACCGCGAGCACGCCGACCTGCTGATCGCGCCCGGTCAGATACCCGCCGAGCGCCTCGATGAAGGTGGACTTGCCGACGCCGGGCACGCCCGAGATCCCCACCCGCACCGCGCCGCCGGCGTGCGGGGCCAGTTCGGTGAGCAGCTCGCGGGCGGCCGCACGATGGTCGGCGCGACGCGACTCCACGAGCGTGATCGCCCGTGACACCGCGCCGCGCTGTCCGGCACGCACCCCCTCGACGAGTGCCTCGACGTCGACGGCTGCCATCAGTGCTGCAGCTGCGAACGGAGCTTGTCGAGCAGCGTGAGCGCCGAGTCGGCGATGACCGTTCCGGGCAGGAACACCTCGGCCGCGCCCATATCCTTGAGGGCCGGAACGTCGTCGGGCGGGATCACGCCGCCGATGACCACCATGATGTCCTCGCGTCCGAGCTCCGCCAAGGCCTGCTTGAGCGCGGGCAGCAGCGTGAGGTGACCGGCCGCCAAGGAGGAGACGCCCACGATGTGCACGTCGGCGTCGACAGCCTGCTGGGCGACCTCCTCGGGCGTGGAGAACAGCGGGCCCACGTCGACGTCGAAGCCCATGTCGGCGAACGCCGTGACGATGACCTTCTGGCCGCGGTCGTGGCCGTCCTGGCCCATCTTGGCCACGAGGATGCGCGGGCGGCGGCCCTCGGCCTGCTCGAAGGCGTCGGTCGCCTCGATCACGCGCTGGATGTCGCCGGTTCCGCCGGACTCACTGCGGTACACACCAGAAATCGTACGGATGACGGCTTGGTGGCGCCCGTAGACCTTCTCGAGCGCGTCGCTGATCTCGCCGACCGTGGCCTTCGCCCGAGCCGCGTCCACCGCCAGTGCCAAGAGGTTGCCGTCGAGCGAGCCGTCGCGGCCGGCGCCGCGCTCCGCGCTGTTGGTGAGCGCCTCGAGGGTGCGGCGGACGTCGTCCTCGTTGCGCTCGGCGCGGAGCCGCTCGAGCTTGGCGAGCTGCTGCTGCAGCACGGCCTTGTTGTCGACCTTGAGCACCTCGACGGGTTCGTCGTCGGGCACCCGGTAGGTGTTGACGCCGATGACCGCCTGCTGACCGGAGTCGATGCGTGCCTGGGTGCGGGCCGCCGCCTCCTCGACGCGCATCTTCGGGATGCCCTCTTCGATCGCCTTGGCCATGCCGCCGGCCGCCTCGACCTCCTCGATGTGCGCCCAGGCGCGGGTGGCGAGGTCGTGCGTGAGGCGCTCGACGTAGTAGGAGCCGCCCCACGGGTCGATGATGTTCGTCGTGCCGGACTCCTGCTGCAGCAACAGCTGGGTGTTGCGTGCGATGCGGGCGCTGAAGTCGGTCGGCAGTGCGATCGCTTCGTCGAGCGCGTTGGTGTGCAGGCTCTGGGTGTGGCCCTGGGTGGCCGCCATGGCCTCGATCGCCGTGCGCTGGACGTTGTTGAAGACGTCCTGCGCCGTCAGGCTCCAGCCGGACGTCTGCGAGTGCGTGCGCAGGCTGAGCGATTTGGGGTTCTGGGGACCGAACTGCCGCACGAGCCGCGCCCACAGGGCACGGGCGGCGCGCATCTTGGCGATCTCCATGTAGAAGTTCATGCCGATCGCCCAGAAGAAGCTCAGCCGCGGCGCGAACGCGTCGATGTCGAGCCCGACGTCGAGGCCCGCGCGGATGTACTCGACGCCGTCCGCGAGCGTGTAGGCCAGCTCGAGGTCGTTCGTCGCTCCGGCCTCCTGGATGTGGTAGCCGGAGATGCTGATGGAGTTGAACCGCGGCATCTTGGCCGCCGTGTACGCGAAGATGTCGGAGATGATCCGCATCGACGGCGCCGGCGGGTAGATGTACGTGTTGCGGACCATGAACTCCTTGAGGATGTCGTTCTGGATGGTCCCGGCGAGCTGCTCGGGCTTCACGCCCTGCTCCTCGGCCGCCACGATGTAGAGCGCCATGACCGGCAGCACGGCGCCGTTCATCGTCATCGAGACGCTCATCTGGTCCAGCGGGATGCCCTCGAACAGCTTGCGCGTGTCGTAGATGGAGTCGATCGCCACGCCGGCCATGCCGACGTCGCCGACCACCCGGGGGTTGTCGGAGTCGTAGCCGCGGTGGGTTGCGAGGTCGAACGCCACCGAGAGGCCCTTCTGCCCGGCGGCCAGGTTGCGGCGATAGAACGCGTTGGACTCCTCGGCGGTCGAGAATCCGGCGTACTGGCGGATCGTCCACGGCTGAGTGGTGTACATCGCCGGGTACGGGCCGCGCAGGAACGGCGTCAGGCCCGGGTAGGTGTCGAGCGCATCGAGGCCCGCGACGTCCTCGGGCGTGTAGAGCCGCTTGACGTCGATGCCCTCGGGCGATGCCCACGGCTCGGCGCCGTCGGTCGCTCGCGCGTACGCGTCGATGTCCGGAGCGGGCGGTCGCTCGGGATCGAAGGGCAGTCCCTGGAAGCTGGAGGGGATGGTCATGCGCTCAGCACCTCCCGGGTGCGACGGAGGAAGGCGAGGGCGTCGAGACCCGCGGCGACGGAGTCGTCGGCCCCGATGTCGGTCTTGCCGGCGACGATCACATACCTGGCACCGGCCTTGCGCAGCGCGGTGACGAGCTCGGCTCCCCACTCGGCGTAGGCGTTGTCGTGCCCGGCCACGCACACCACCTCGGGGCCTCCGGCCTCGCGGTACGCGTCGATGACCTGTTCGGCCCCGTCCGTCGCGCCGGCGACGGCGTGGTGGATGCCGCCGGCGGCGAGGAGGTTGGCGGCGAAGGACGCGCGCGCGGTGTGCTGCGCGATGGGCCCCATCGTCGCGAGGAACACGGGCTGCGCGGCGGGCTCGTCGCGCATCTGCTCGAACTCGCCCGCGTAGCGGTGCACGTCGAACGGAACCGGGTAGGGCGCACGCTCGGGCAGCTTCTCCTGGAGGTTCGGGAACTCGCTGACGCCGGTGATCGGACGCTTGCGTCGGGCGATCTGCAAGGCGCGCTCGCTCGCGGTGGCCTCGATCCGCTCGCGCAGGAGCGCGAGCGCCGCGTCGGTGCTTCCGGCGGCGTCGAGCTCGCCGAAGAGGTCCCAGGCGGCGCGAGCGATGTCGTCCGTCAGCTTCTCCACGGCGTGGGCTCCGCCGGCCGGATCGGTCACTGCGGCGACATGCGACTCGCTGATGAGCAGGGCCGAGGTGTTGCGGGCGATGCGGCGGCTGAACGGCGTCGGAAGTCCGAGCGGCTCGTCGAACGGCAGCGTGGTGACGGCGTCCGCCCCGCCGACACCGGCGGCGAACGTCGCGACCGTGGTGCGGAGCATGTTCGTGTAGCTGTCGTACCGGCACATCATGGGCCGCGACGTCACCGCGTGCTGTCGCTGGGCGCGCGCCGGTTCGACGATCTCGCTGAGTTGACCGACGCGGTCCCACAGCCGACGCGCCGCTCGAAGTTTGGCGATTGTGGGGAACTGTTCGTCGGTGGCGGCGTAACGGAACTCGAGCTGCTCGGCGGCCTCGTTCTGCGAGAGACCGGCCTCGGCGAGGGCCCGCAGATAGGTGACGCCGGCGTAGAGCGAGTAGGCCAGTTCCTGAACGTCCGACGCGCCGAGATCGTGAGCGGCGGTGGCGTCGACGACCACGCCGCGGATACCGCGTTGCTTGGCGATCCGCGCGAGGTCGACCGCGACGTCGATCGACGCGTCACCCCGGCCGCGCAAGGCGTTGCCGACCGGGTCGGCGCCGAGGTTGGTACCCGGATGAGCCTCCACGGCCTTGTCCTCGAGCACGCTGAGGAACGCCTCGGCTGCGGCACGAGTTGCCGTCGGGGCGTCGAGGATCACCGGCGCGAGGTCGAGGAAGACGGGCTCGAGCAGGGCGGCGAGACGATCGGGGTCGATCCCTTCATCACCGACGGTGAGCCACAGCGAGTTGGCACCGTTCTCCAACTCGGCGCTCACCGTGTCGGCGTCCGTGTTCGGGTCGATGAACCACCCACGGACGTCCCAGCCGTCGAGTTCGGTGCGTGCCGCGAGTGCCCCGCGGGTGAAGGGAGCCTGACCCGGCAGTCCCGCTTCGGGCAGGTCCTCCGTCAGCGCCGGCGTGCCCAGCGGCGTCACGGTGATGCCGTCGAGGGTCCGCGTGGCGAGAAGGTCCCACACGTCGGAGTCGGGGGCGTCCTCGGCCAGCTTGCGCGTTTTGCGCAGCACAGCCGCCGTCGCTTTTTCCCACTCGGCGAGGTCGTGGCTCACGCCCTCAGCCAGCGGAACTGTCTGCTCGGGTGCCATGGCGGCATCGTACGGAACGCCCGTGACGGGGACCACTCGCCCACCCCCGAATGGACGCAAAGTGACTCATGCCACAGTGGCCGACGCGAACTACTCGGTGAGGAGGGTGGCGCGGATTCTCCATACCCAGCGGTTGCCGAGGCGGATGGGTTCGGCGTGGCGGAAGGTTTTGAGTTTGTGGTGGTGCCGGCATAAGGCCCAGAGGTTCTCACCGCTGGTGGGGCCGTCCGGGAGTGGTTGTCGATGGTCGAGGTCGCAGTTCTGCGCCTTCTTCGTGCAGCCGGGGTATCGGCAGGTGCCGTCTCTGAACCGGATCGCGTTCCGTAGGTGCTCTGGTGGGTACCGTCCCTGGTAGGTGACGGAGAGGACGTCGTCCTGGTCGTTGATGAGGAGTCGGTACCAGAACGGGTTCCCACTCAAGGCGAGATCACGCAGCACGTTGGCCGGAATCACCCAGTCGCGGTCGGCGCTGATCGCCGGCTGATCATCGATTCCGGCGAGGGTGGACGCGGGGACCATGACACCGATCGCGAGGTTCGGGACGCGGGCGGGCTCATTGTCGGGGTCGATGTGGTCGAGGGCGTCGACGAAGAAGTCCGCCCGACGTTGGGCGATGGTCCGGTCGTCGTCGGTGGTGGTCTTGGCGGCGTGGTCGAGCCGCTCGTCGATCCCCGCCAGCACGTAGGACGGGAGGTTCTCGGCGTACAGGCTGCCGGTGCCGTCCTCATCATGGTGGATGGTCACGTTTCGTTCGGCGACGATGTCCTCGTAGCGTTTCTCGACTTCGTCGGGTTCGACCCGGGCGATGAACCGCCGCATCCACTGGCGCAGTTCGCCGGTGGTGTGGGTGGCGGCGTAGGCGACGACTTGGCGGTCAAGTTTGGCCACCGACCGTTCCTCGGTGAGTTTCCAGGCGCCGGCTGCGATGATCGACACCCGCGCCGCATCCAGTTCGCCTTCACCGAACGCCGCCCACACAGCGGGCAGGTCATCGCGGGCGGTTTCGGCCTCGTGCAGGCGGGCGGCCAGCTGATGCTCACTCCACCCGTTGGCCTGCGCCACGACCGACCGCACCGCCGCGATCTCAAGCTCCCGCGCCCGTGGTTCGAGTTCCCGCTCAATCCGGATCGTTTCGGCGGCGAGGTATTCCAGCATGCCCGACCAGCGGCGGTACTCCGCGAGAGCGTTCGCGCGCCGCAACCCGGCCAGGAAACCGACCCGCGCGTCAGAGCTGCTCTCGATCATGTTTCCAACCTAGAGAAGGCCACCGACACTCCCACGACCTTGTTCACACCCCTGTTTAGGTGGTCGAGTAGGCCCGAGGAACGAGGGCCGTATCGAGACCACGCGTCACGTGAGATGTGGTCTCGATACACGGCTCGCCGAGCTCGCCGCTACTCGACCACCTAGGAAGGCCAGCGCGCCGCGACTCGACCGCACCGGGGTCAATCGAGCAGGGCGGGGAGCGTGGGCCGGCGCCCTCGGCGTTGAGCGGCTGCCCCGGCGATCACGACGAGGACGATGCCGACGATCTGTGTCGGCGTGGGCCGCTGGTGAAGCACGACGAGGCCGAGGATGACCCCCATCGCGGGCTCGAGCGCCATGAGCGTGCCGAATGCCGTGTGGGTCATCGATCGAAGCGCGAGCATCTCCAGCGCGTACGGGAGCACCGGCAGGAGCAGGGCCAGCCCCAGCGCTGTCACGATGACGGTGAGATCGATGTGACCCGCGGCTTGGGGAACGCCCACGAAACCGGCCACCAAGGCCGCGACCGGAACGGTCATCGAGAGGGCGCTGATACCGCTGAAGCGGTCACCCATCGTTTGCGTCAGCAGAACGTAAACCGCCCAGCCCACCGCGGCGAGTGCCGCGAAACCCACGCCGGCGACGTTGACCTCGCCGCGCCACGGTTCGGTCAGCAGCACGATCCCGACGAGCGCTAGGCCGGGCCACGCCAGCGCTCGAGCGTTGTGGCTGCGGAGGGCCGCTACCGTCAGCGGCCCGAGGAACTCGATCGCGACTGCCGTTCCCAGCGGTATCCGCGCGATGGCGGCGAGGAACGCTATTGTCACCAGACCCGTGGTCACGCCGAGGCCGAGGATCACCGGGACATCCGGACGCCGCACGAAGCGCAGGGGCGGGCGTGCGATCGCGAGGAACACCAGGGCACCGAGGGTGAGGCGGAGCCACGCGGTGCCACCGGCGCCCACGGTGTCGATGAGCCCGACCGAGAGCGCCGAGCCGAGTTGCACCGACAACATCGCCGCGACGGCGAGAACCCATGGCGGGACAGCCGAACGTCGGCCGTTCACTATGGTCGCCATTCGCCCACCCGGCCCGTGCGCCGGCGTTGCTGTGACGCAGCACCAGCATCCAGGCCCCGCCCTCGCTGCTCGAGCTGGTCGCTGATCTGCTGCCGACGTTCCACGCTCGTGTGGTCGTCGTACTTGAACTTGGCCTCCACGCGGGTCACCGACAATCGCAGACCGCGGATGCCGGGCAGCATCCGACCGTAGGGAGCCTCCCCCGCCGCAATCGGCGCGTGCTGCCCCTCGGGCTGGAAGTCCGCCATCTGGGCGGCGAGGATCTTTGCCTTTCCCTGAGGATCGTCGACGATGTGCGGGCGACAGACGAATTGAACGGCCGCGTAGTAACTGGTCGGCACCCCGTGCTCGCGCGGCACGTCGTCCTTGGCGCGCCAGTATGACGGCACGTACGCGTAGTCACCCGTCACCACCATCCGCACCTCGTTCGCGTGCTCCAGGTGCGACCAGACCGGGTTCGGCCGGGCGAGGTGCACCAGAAGCTGCGAATCGGCGATCGTGAAATGCGTCGGGACGACCAGCGGCGCCTGCATGACATCGCGGTTGTTCACGGCGAGGACGCCGAAACGGTCGGTGGTGGCGACCCAGTCTCGCCACTCGGAATCGTCGAGGGTGGCGTCCCAGGGGTGGACAAGCATCAGTGACCCCCTCCGCTCGCAACGCCGACGCTCGGCTCGAACACCGTGAGCGCGTACCGGCAGGGCGCATGCCCATGATTGGCGTAACTGTGCGCGACATCGCCCGAGAAGCTCATGGCGTCCCCTTCGCCGAGCGTGACGGACTGCTCGCTCACCTCCATCACGAGGGTCCCCTCCAGCACCTGCAGCGCCTCCTTGGTGCCGGCGGCGTGCGCCTCGCTTCGGTGTCGATCGCCCGGCGCGAGCGTCCACTGCCATAGCTCCAGCACGTCCGGTCGTTCCGTTCCGGCGACCAGCACGCCCTCCCCACCGGCGTCGCTGCGCCACAGCACGGCCCCGCCGCCGGCACGGGTCACCTTGATCGTTCGCGGCTCCGGCGGCTCCACCAGCGCCGGCAGGCCGATGCCGAGAGCGTCGCTCAGCCGCAGAAGGGTGCCCACGCTCGGGTTCACCGCGCCCTGCTCGACGTTGACCACCATGCGCCGACTCACTCCTCCGGCTTCGGCCAACTGATCGAGCGTCCACCCGCGCTCGATCCGTGCTCGGCGCACGCGCTCTCCCACGACGACGGACAGTTCCGCTGCACTCGGCTCCATGAGTGCAGCATAATGCACTGTGCGGGCAATCAGAAGCGCGTGTCATCGAGTGGTCGGCCGCGAGTAGAGTGCTGGGGGTGAAGATTCCCGCTGAGATGCTGCCCGCCGACGGGCGCTTCGGCTCCGGCCCGTCCAAGATCCGCACCGAAGCCGTCGAGGCCCTCGCTGCCTCCGGCACGGCGCTCCTCGGCACGTCCCACCGCGCCGCCCCGGTCAAGGGACTCGTGGGCAGCGTCCGGGAGGGACTGTCCGAGCTCTTCACGCTTCCGGAGGGGTACGAGGTCGTGCTCGGCGTCGGCGGTTCACACGCCTTCTTCGACGCGGCGACGTTCGGGCTGATCCGCGAGCGTAGCCAGCATCTCGTCCATGGCGAGTTCACCCGCAAATTCGCCACCGCCGTGCAGCGCGCGCCGTTCCTCGCCGATCCGCTCCTCCTCGAGTCCGACCCGGGCACCCACCCTGACCCGGTCGCGACCGCCGGCGTCGACGCCTACGCGTGGGCGCACAACGAGACATCGACGGGCGTCATGGTGCCCGTCGCCCGCCCCGAGGGCACCGACGCCGACTCCCTCGTCCTCGTCGACGCGACCTCAGGAGCCGGCGGCCTGCCCGTCGATGTCGCGCAGACCGACGTCTACTACTTCGCGCCGCAGAAATCGTTCGCGTCCGACGGTGGCCTGTGGATCGCTCTCATGAGCCCCGCCGCGGTCGAGCGTGCGCAGGAGATCAAGGCGTCCGGGCGACACATCCCGGGCTTCGTCGACCTGCCCGTCGCGATCGAGAACTCGCGTAAAGACCAGACGTACAACACGCCGGCCGTCGCAACACTGTTCCTGCTCGACCAGCAGATCCAGTGGATGCTCGGCAACGGCGGGCTCGACTGGGCCGTCTCCCGCACCCGCGAGTCCAGCAGCCGGCTCTATGCGTGGGCCGAGGCGAGCGGCTACGCCACCCCGTTCGTCACGGACCCGGAGGACCGCTCCCTGGTGGTCGGCACCATCGACCTCGCCGAGGACGTGCCCGCGGCCGACGTGGTCGCGGCCCTCCGCGAGAACGGCATCGTCGACGTCGCGGGGTATCGCGGACTGAACCGCAACCAGCTGCGCGTCGCGATGTTCCCCGCGGTCGACCCCGACGACATCACCGCCCTCACCCGCTGCATCGACTACGTCGTCGAGCACCGCTGAGTACTCGTTGAGTGTGACGTTAAGGCACTGAAACCGGCTCACCTGGCTGCCAAACGTCACACTCAGCGGGTGATCAGCCGACGACGGTGCCGTCGCGATGCAGCTCGCGGTGCTCCTCGTAGATCGCGGCGTTGCGGTGGAGTTTGGCGATCTCGTCCTCGGAGAGCTCACGCCGCACCTTGCCCGGAACGCCGGCGACCAGCGAGCGCGGCGGCACCTCCATGCCTTCGGGCACGAGCGCACCCGCAGCGATGAGCGACTCGTCGCCGATGACGGCACCGTTCATGATGATCGAGCCCATCCCGACGAGGACGTGATCGCCGACCGTGGCGCCGTGGATGATGGCACCGTGGCCCACGGACACCCCCTCACCGAGGGTCACGGGCTTGCCGCGGTCGACGTGGAAGGCGCAGTTGTCCTGCACGTTCGAGCGCGGGCCGATGACGATCGGCTCATTGTCGGCCCGCAGAACGGCGCCGTACCAGACGCTGGCGCCCTCATCGAGGACGACGCTTCCGGCGAGCGTGGCGTTGGGGGCCACGAATGCGGAGTCGGCGACCTGCGGCTTCTTGTCTCCCAGTGCGATCAACATGGCAGCACCGTACCGGTGCCTCAGACGCCGAGCAGGTCCGAGATCGGGTCGATGAGGAAGTAGACGAGGAACAACACCGAGATGATCCACATCAGCACGTGGACTTCGCGGAGCTTGCCGCGCGCGATCTTGAGGAACACGAACGCGAGGAAGCCCGCGCCGATCCCCACCGTGATCGAGTAGGTGAACGGCATGAGCACGATCGTGAGGAACGCGGGGATCGCGATCTCCACGTCGCTCCAGTCGATGCCGGTCACTTGGGTCATCATCAGGAAGCCGACGACCACCAGCGCAGCGACGGCGGCCTCGTTCGGGATCGCCTGCACCAGTGGCGTGAAGAACGTGGCGAGCAGGAACAGCACGCCCGTGGTGACGCTCGCCAGACCAGTGCGGGCGCCGTCGCCGACACCGGAGGCGGACTCGACGTAGGCCGTGTTGCTCGAGACGCTGCCGACGCCACCGGCCACCGCACCGAGCGAGTCGACCACGAGAATCCGCTGCGTGTTCTTGGGCGCGCCGTCCTCGTCGTTCAATCCGGCCTCCGCACCGACGGCGGTCATCGTGCCCATCGTGTCGAAGAAGTCGGCCAGCATGAGCGAAAAGATCAGCAAGACGGCCGCCACGATGCCGACCTGCTCGAACGAACCGAGCAGGTTGAACTCGCCGACGAGTGAGAAGTCGGGCATGGCCACGATGTCGCTCGGGACACTCGGGACGTTGAGGTTCCAGCCGGTCGGCGAGTCCTGCGAGCTGGGCGTGTCCGTGAGCGCCTGGACGACGACGGCGAGGATCGTGGTGAAGACGATGCCGATGAGGATCGCGCCTCGCACGTTGTTGGCGTACAGGCCGATCATCACCAGCAGGCCGATGCAGAAGACCGCAACCGGCCACCCGCTGAGCGATCCGCCGATGCCCAGGCCGAGCGGCGGCGAGGGCTCGCCCGTGGTGCGCACGAACCCGGCGTTCACGAGCCCGATGAGGGTGATGAACAGGCCGATGCCCACGGCGATCGCGGTCTTGAGCTGGCGCGGCACGGCGTCGAACACGGCCTTGCGGAAGCCGGTGAGGACCAGGACGAGGATGATGATGCCCTCGATCACCACGAGGCCCATCGCGTCCGCCCACGTCATCTGCGAGGCCACGCTGAACGCGACGAAGGCGTTCAGGCCCAAGCCCGCGGCGATGGCGAGCGGGAAGTTGGCGACCAGACCCATGACGATCGACATCACGCCGGCGACCAGGGCGGTGACCGCCGCGATGGTTGCGAAGCCGCCACCGGCCTCAGTACCGCCGCCGAGGAACTCGCCGTTCACGTCGGGCGCTCCGGAGAGAATGATCGGGTTCAGCACCACGATGTAGGCCATCGTCAGGAAGGTGACGAGGCCGCCGCGGAGTTCGCGAGCGATCGTCGAGCCGCGCTCGGAGATCTTGAAGTAGCGGTCGAGGACGCCGGTCATGGCACTCCTTGGGCGTGGAGAGAACGGGGACGAACGCGCATAGTCTCCCAGAACCGCGGCGGGTGGCTCCCCGCGGGTCACCCGGTCGCCGGCACCCGCTGGCGTCGTCCACCGAGACTGAGGATCGCGATCCCGGCGGCGACCACCATCAGGCCTACCACCGAGGAGAACGCCAACCGCTCCTGAAGCACGAGGAGGCCCAGCACGGTGGCGGTGAGCGGCTCGGCGAGCGTGAGCGTCGAGACCGTCGAGGCGCGCAGACGGCGAAGACCCGCCCCGAACAACAGATACGCCACGGTCGTGGTCACGATCCCGAGCCAGAGCACGGTCGCCGCGCCCGGCACGCTCGCCATCCACGCCGTGTCGGCGACCAGCAGCAGCGGCGCACCGAGGACGGCAGCCGCGCCGAACATCGCCCCCATCGAGCCGCGAGAACTCATCCCCCGGTCGATCAGCGCCTTGCCGGCGAGGGTGTAGACGGCGTAACTGAGGCCGGCGCCGAGCGACCCCACAAGCCCCACCGGATCGATCGCCGACGTGGCATCGAAAAGGCCCGAGAGCACCGCCACGCCGCTGGTCGCGACGATCGTCGCCACCACCCACAGGAGCCCGGGCGGCCGGCGGGTGAGAACCCACTCCAGCAGCCCGGTGAGCACCGGAGCGCTGCCGAGCGCCACGACGGTTCCCACGGCCACCCCGTTGACCTCGGTGCCGAGGAAGAACGCGGGCTGGTAGGCGAGGACGCCGAGCGCGCCCACGAGGATCCACGCCACGGTGACCGGCGTCAGCGGCAGGCGGCGATCGCTGGTCATCCACGCGATCGCGCCGAGCAGCCCCCCGCCGACGACGATGCGCGCCAATCCGGCGGAGAACGGAGTCGCGGCATCGGGCCCGAGTGCGAGCGCCGTCCCGGTCGAGCCGAAGCACACCGCCGCCAGGACGACGGCGAGTTGCGGGTTCATCACAGCGGGAGCCCTCGAAGCGCCGACACGACGAGCGCGAGCCCGCCCGCCGGCAAGGCGGCAACGGCGATCGCCGGAACGGGAGGGGCCGGCACGTCGAGCGCGACCAACGGGCTGTTCGCGCCCTCGCTGCCCACGAGAACCGTACGCGCGTCGAGGAACGCCAAGGACTCGGCTTGCTCGAGCTGCGGCAGCGTCAAGGACTCGCGCAGCTCCCAGCTGATCGGGTCGAGCACCTGTACACCGAGGTATGAGACCAGTGCAATGCTGCTGCCGTCCGGAGCGAACGCGCCGTCCGTGACGACCGGAGGGGCGACGAGGTCGGTGCGGTGAAAGCTCACCGCCGTTCCGGCCGGGCGCGCGTCCGCGCGGTAGACATCAGCCCTGCCGACCGTCTTGGTCACCAGGAAGAGCGAGCCGTCCTCGGGCCGTATCAGCAGGGCCTCGATGTCGGCCGGGACATCGAGGGTGACGAGATGCCGTCCGGGCCGGACGGCGTGCTCGCCGGGTCCGGGTTCGTCGAACGCGAGCAACGCGACATCACTTCGGCTCGCCGTGTTGTCGCCCGTGTCTGCGACCCACAGGCGGCCCTCGTGCAACGCGATGGCTTCGGGGTCGACGACCTCGACGCCGTCGAGCCGGGTGACGCCGACCGTCTCCCCCGTCGAGATACGCACGGCGAACACGAGCGGTTCATGGCCCGAGTCGTTGATCGTGTAGGCGAGGTCGTCGTGCGTCGCACTCACAACGAGTCCGCTCGACTCGGTGATGCGCGGATCGCCCAGCCTGCTCACCGGCGTGGCCTCGGACGCCTCGGCGCGACCCGTCAGCGACGCGACGGCGACGACGACGAGCAAGGCGATCAACAGACCGGGGATCAGCATCCGGCGGCGACGAGGGTTCATCGCGTCCATCCTCCCCTACGTCTCGGTACCCTGTGAGGGTGAGCCCCGCCGATCCCCCACCGGAGACCCCGGAGAACGATCCCGCATCCGCCGAGCGCGCCGCGCGGCGGCACGAGCTGGGCCATCCGGACATCACCGAGATCGAGATCGGCAAGACCACGCACCGCGTCGCCGAGGTCCAGCCGATGGACGTCGACGGCGTCCGCACCATGACCGTCGGCACGATTCTCTGGGCGGTGCTCGCCATCGCGCTCATCCCGTTCTGGGGGACGCTGCGCGAGGACGGCACACAGTGGTGGCTGTGGTCGGCGCTCGCCGGGTTCGGTCTCGGGCTGATCGGTATCGAGTACTGCCGTCGCCGCCGCAACGCCCTCGAGGCCCGCCAGGCGGCTCGGCCCTCAGGCGGAGGCCGACGCCGCAAGTAGACCCAGCGGGGTCAGAACTCCTCGACGTCGTCGACGGAGACGGTGTCGAGGACGGGCTCGGGGAGCGTACGCGCCGAGTTGGACCGCTTGGGACGCGTCCCCGAGTGGGCGCCGCAGCCGTGCGTGAGCGCCACGACCTTGCCATCGGCGTTCGCCATGCCGTTGCCGCAGACGCCGAAGCGGTCCGACAGATCCCCGGCGAGGCTGATCAAGAAGCCGCACGAGCCGCAACGACCAGGCGCCTGCTTGGCGATCGGCGCGTCGGGTCCGTGGTCGCCGGCGTACCAGCGATCGGCCGCTTCTTCGCGGCCCTCGAGGGACAGGACCCACTCGCGACCGAGCCCCACCTCGCGGGCGAAGTGCCGGTCGACGACACCCTCGTCGCCGCCGTCGCCGGCGAACCACGCCGGGGCGAGGCGGATGTCGTCCTCCTCGGGCGGCAACACGTCGCCCGGGCCGAGGTCGCCGGGCTGGATCCGCTCTCGGTAGGGCGTCCACTCCGGCGCGACGATCGCGGTCTCACCGGGCAGCAGCACGATGTCGTTGATGGTCGGCTCGGCGTCGGGAAGCACCGAGAGGCTCACCGCCCAGTACCAGCCGACGTAACCGGGCAACGTGCAGGCGAAGCGCTCGGTCACCAGGCCGGGCGCCTCGTCGTCGCGTCCGAGGTAGTCGCCAACGGCACCCTCGTCGACCGAAGCGTCAAGAGCCGCGCGCGCCGTCTCGTTCGTCACCGTGCTCACCCTCCCATTGTTCCCGACGCCTGGTCGGCGATCCAGGCCGGGACCCGGTACGCATCGAGGCCACGCCCCCAGCGGAGCGTGGCCTCGATGTCAGCTACGGCGCGATCGTCAGGCGAGGGTCGCCTCGTCGCGTCCGCGGCGGCGAACCGCCACTGCGGTACCGGCAGCCGTGAGCGCGAGGCCACCGAGGACGAGCGGGAGCAGCACACCCGCGCCGGTGGCCGGGAGACCGCCCGTAGGCGCCGGTGCCGCCGCGGCAACCAGGACGCCGAAGCTCACGTTGGTCGCGTTCGTCTGGCCGTTGACCGTCTGAACCACTCGCAGGTCGTAATCACCCGCCGCGAGGCCCTCGGGAAGCTCGACGCTCCACTCGCCGCCGGCGACGGTCGTGGTGCCCACGTGCTCGCCGTTGAGGTAGACCATGATCTGCGCCCCGTCGATGCCGGTGCCGCGAGCCACCGTCGGGGCCTTGGTGTAGTCGACGCCGTGCTCGGGCGAGGTGACGACCGGAGCAGCCGGAATCACTGCGAAGGTGCTCGACACCTCAGGCGACGCTTCTCCGTCGACGGTCTGCACGGCCGTGACGGTGTG
This sequence comes from Aeromicrobium phragmitis, assembly GCF_003674095.1. Taxonomy (GTDB): domain Bacteria; phylum Actinomycetota; class Actinomycetes; order Propionibacteriales; family Nocardioidaceae; genus Aeromicrobium; species Aeromicrobium phragmitis. The sequence goes on along the minus strand of NZ_RDBF01000011.1, from coordinate 85,314 downwards.
GGCGCCGATACCGAGGTCGACGTTCACCGTCCAGGTGCCGTCCGCACCCACGGTGGCTTCGCCCTCGGCGTCGCCGCCGAGCGTGATGAGCGCACCGGGCTGACCGGTGCCGGAGATCGCCGTGACCTCGTCGACCACCGAGGAACCGTCGGCCGGGCTGGTGATCGCCGGAGCGCCCAGGACGACCTCGATGCTGTAGACGACCGTCTCCGAACGGTTGAAGCCGCCGTCGGTCGCCGTCAGCGCGATGGTGTACGTGCCGGGAGCGGGGGGCGCAGGGAAGCTCCAGTTGCCGTTGCCGTCGATGGCCACCTCGATGACCTCGCCACTGTTCTGCCCGCCGATGCCGACCTCGAGGGTGCGGCCGGCAGGACCGGTGCCGCGGATCTGCGAGCCCTGGGCCACGCTTCCGCCGTCGGCGGGGGTGACCATGACGGGCTCGTCGATGTCGAGCGCCACACTGTAACCGGGGATCTGGGCGAGGCCGTTCTGCAGGTCAGCACCCCAGACGAACAGGTCGCCTTCGGGGGTGGGAGCGCCGCCGGAGAGCAGACCGACAGCCGTGGTGCCCTGGATCATCGCGCCGCCGGAATCGCCCGGTGCGGCGTCGCTCGACGTCATCCCCTCGACGGCGAATCCGCTGACCACGCGGCCGTTGATCAGCGCAAAGCCATGGCCTTCCACCGTACCGGTGGAGAAGCCCGTGGTGCGGCCGGACTTGCTGACCGCTTCACCGACCCGTGCCTCACCGACGCTCTTGACCGGGGTCGTGGACTGGGAGAGATCCTCGACGGTCGTCCAGTCGGTCACTTCCGGGAGCAGGTCGAGAACCGGGTTGGTCACGTCGTAGGCGGAGATGTCGACGAACGTCTCATCTGCGGTGAATTCATCACCCGGGACGTTCCCCGGCCCGCCGAACTGAGAGGCCGCGAGCTCGCCGAGCACACCGGTCGTCTCCACCTCGGAGTTGTCGGGGGCTCCGCCTCCGGCAGGCTCCGTGGCCGGGCGGGTCGTCAAGGCGCCGGAGAGCGCGCCGTCGTCAGTGCAGTGACCGGCCGAGAGGATGGCCGGCTCGCCGTCAGGGTTCCACGCCGAGAAGCCGATGGAGCAATGGGCCGCGCTCCCGTTGTCGGGGTTCACGGCCAGGTAGCCCGCACCGCCCACGACGTCGGTGGTAGCGAAGCTCTCGAAGCCGCCCTCGATGACCTTGACCTCGACGTTCGGCTTGCCCTCGAGCTCGGGCTTCTCCTCGTCGGCGAAGACGATGACGTTGCCCGCACCGTCGGTGGTGACACCGTGGACACCTTCGGCCTCATCGGTCAGCAGCTCCTTGGCTTCGGCCTCGAAAGCCGCGCCGGACGCCGACATCGGCGCGTTGTCCTCGGCGAACGCCGCCGGAGCCGCCATGGCGAGCGCGAGCGCTGCCACGCCAGCGGCGGCGACGCCTCGTCGTGTACGGATGAACATGCAATCCCTTTCCTGCAGGCGCTCCGCCCGACCATCCGGTCCCCCAAGCGCATCAACGCGAACGCAACGAACCTACCGCTACGCTGATCATCATCACCAGCCGATCCCCCGAATCGACGACGAAGGAAGCGTGAACACCGTGAGAAGCATCGCGAAGATCGCCCTCGTCGCAGCGATGGTGGCCATGGCCGGATGCGGCACCGACGATGCCTCCAGTCCGTCCAGCGACGTCAGCGGAACCTGGGGTACCGAGGCCGCCCGTTCGCCGTTCCTCGTGCTCGATGACGGTGAGTTCCGCGGCAGCGACGGGTGCAACCGGCTCCACGGCACCTACGAGGTCGACGGCGACGTCGTCCGGTTCTCCTCACAACTGCACACGATGATGGCGTGTCCTGGCGTCGACTCCTGGTTGAGCAGACTCGCCACGGCCGAGGTCGACGGCGACGCGCTCGTGATCTTCGACCACGAGGAGCAGCGGATCGGCACGCTCCCCCGTTCCGGGTGAGGCTCAGCCCAGCAAAGCCGCCAGCCCGATCAGGACGGGCAGGCTCAGCCCCGTCGTGACCGCCACGCAGTCGCGGGCCAGCACGTGGTCGCGACCGAAACGCGACGCGTAGACGAACACGTTCTGGGCCGTCGGCAGAGCCGCCATCATCGTCACCCCGACGACCTGGGTGTCGGGAAGACCGAGCGCGAACCGCGCCACCAGGTAAGCGATCGCCGGCTGCCAGAGGAGTTTGAGCGCCGCCACGAAGGCGACCTCCCCGCCCTGGCCGATGCCGATCCGCGGTCCGAACCGCAGCGAGACGCCGAAGGCGATGAGCGCGCACGGCACGGCGAGCTGGCCGAGCAGACGGATCGGCTCGGCGACCACCAGCGGCAGCTGGATCTCGGTCAGCGCGATCGTCACCCCGATGACCGCCGCCACCGACACGGGGTTGCGAACCCCCGCCCTCACGAACGCGAAAGGGTTCAGTCCGGCCCTTCCACGCCCCGCCATCTCGAGCATGCTCAATGCGAGCGGGGCGTAGAACACCAGCTGCAGCATCATCGTCGGCAGGGCGTACGCCGCGTCGCCCAGGACGTATGCGGCGATCGGCAGCCCGAGGTACCCGGCGTTCGCGTACGAGGCCGAGAGCGCGCCCACGATCACGTGGCTCGTCCGCCGTCGACGCCACAGCGCCCACGGCACGTAGAGCACGAGGGTGGCCAGCACGCCGCCGAGCGCCACGAGGAACCACGGCCCGAACACGCGCGACACGTCCGTCTCGCTCAACAGCGAGATCAGCAGTGCCGGCGTCCCGACGACGTACACCAAGCGGGACAACACGGCCTGGCTCGTCTCGTCCAGCACTCCCCGGACGGCCAGGACGTACCCGACCGCGCCGAGGGAGAGGATGACGACGAAGCCTTCGACCGCACCCCCCACAGGGTCAGTCGAGCTCGTCGGCGAGACGCCGCAGGAGCTGAGCGATGGTGCTCGCCTGCTTGCCCTCGGGGTGGCGACCGTGCCGGTACCCCTCACCGAGCCGGTCGAGCAGGCCGATGAGGTCCTCGACGATGACGACCATGTCCTCGGGCGGCTTGCGTCGGGCCTGCGCCTGGGCGCGGCGCACCGAGGTGACGGGGTCGAGCACGCGGACCTGGAGTGCCTGGTCGCCGCGGCGACCCTGGACGATGCCGAACTCCACTCGCGTACCGGACTTGAGGGTCGTGACGCCGGCCGGCAGCGCGTCGGCGCGCACGTACACGTCCTCGCCGTCCTCGCGGCTGAGGAAGCCGAAGCCCTTCTCGGCGTCGTACCACTTCACTTTGCCCGTGGGCATGCGCTCTCGTCCTTCACTGGATGGTGGATGGGGCAGTGCAAGTCTAGTGGGGCTCGTCGCGTTCGGGCGGTCTGAAGGCCACCTGGATCTTCTCGAAGCCCTTGTGCCGCTGCATTCGCGCGTAGCTCGTGTACGCCCGGATGTCACCAGGGCCGAGTTCGACGCTGTCCGTGAACGGCGTCAGCAGGGCCCGCGGGTACATCCGCCGCCGCAGCACCACGTTCACCTCCAGACCGACCACCACGATGAGGGCGGCGATGAACAAGAACGCGAACAGTCCCAGCACCAGGGCGAACGTCTGGTTCATGGCCGTCGTGCGGCCGATGATGTTGCGCACGTACGCGTCGCCGATGAACTGCAGGAGTTGCCAGGCGACGGCGCACACGATAGCCCCGGGCAGGACCGATCGCCAGGTCGCGCGGCCGAGGCTGATGAGCCGGAACACCGTGACGAAGATGAGCGCGGTGATCACCAGGCCGACCACGCGGACCACCCAGCCGACCTGCGGCAGCGAGGGGAGGCCGATCGCTTCGGGCTGCTGCAGCAGCGAGGTGCCGATGGCGACGGCGAGGACGCCCAGTCCGGCGATCCCCATGATGATCAGGCTCCGGACCCGCAGCAGGACCGGATTGGGCCGGCTGTTGCGCGGCACCGCCCACGCGACGTTCGCGGCGTTCTGCACGGCGACACCGAGCCCGGAGGCACCGAACGTCGCGGCGATCGCTCCGATGACGATGGCCGAGGCGCTCCCGGTGAGCCCGTCGGGCCGGCCGAGTTGATCGCCGACGATGGGGAACTGCGCGAGCGCGGTGTCGAGCAGGTCCTCCTGCAACTGGGGATCGTCCTGCAGGAAGAAGCCGAGGACCGACGTGGCGATGAGCATCAGCGGGAAGATGGCGATGAAGGCGTAGTAGGTGATGATCGCCGCCAGATAGGGTCCCTGGTCGTCGAAGAACTTGTAGATCACCGCCAGGGGGAACCCGACGACCGGGTGGCGCCGCTGGAACCGGTCGATGGCGTCGATCGCGCTCATCGGCGCGGGAGGTGCGGCCGAGCGGCAGCGACGACGGCGTCGAACCGGGCGCGGTCGAGCACGGCGCCCTCGCGTCGGACCTGTCCCGGGTCGATCTCGATCAGCCGGTTGAGGCGGACTTCGCTCGGCCGGCCTTGCGTGTCCCACGGCCCGGCGCCGATGTCCATCCAGAACCGGCCGGCTCGTGCCTCCTGCGCGGCGTCGTGATCGTGGTCGCGCGAGGTCAGCTGGAGTCCCCACAACCGGTCACGTCCACTGCGCGCGACGAGGAGCACCGGACGGTCCTTGCCCTGGGTCGGGTCGTCCTCGTACGGCACCCAGGTCCAGACGATCTCGCCGGGATCGGGTCGTCCGTCAGGCGCGGGCTCGTAGACGAACCGCAGCGCCTCACGTGCCCGAGCACGACGCTGCCGGCGGGCGAGGAGCGAGTCGACGAGCGTGCGAACAACCACGCTCACACGCTATCGAGCGCTGGCAGCTCCCGCTTCATGACCTTGCCGGTGGGGTTGCGCGGAAGTTCGTCGAGGAAGACGACCCGCTTGGGCACGGCGAACCGCGCGACATGCGTCTTGGCGTACTCGACGAGGTCGTCCTCGGTGATCCGCGATCCCTCATGCACGACGACGTACGCGGCCAGCCGTTGCCCCCACTGCGTGTCGTCCACGCCGGTCACCACCACGTCGCGGACGGCCTCGTGCTCGATGAGGGCGTCCTCGAGTTCGCGCGGGAAGACGTTCTCCCCGCCGGAGATGATCATGTCGTCGTCGCGGCCCGCTACGAACAAGCGGCCCTCGGCGTCGAAGTAGCCGAGATCGCCGGTGTTCATCAGCCCGTCGGCGAACGCCTTCGTGTTGCCGTCGGTATAGCCGCCGAACGGCATGTCGTTGCCGACGTGGATGACGCCGGTCTCCCCCGTCGGCACCTCGCGCCCCTCGGCGTCGAGGATCTTGACGGTCGTGCGCCAGGGGGCACGACCCGCCGTTCCCGGGGCAGCGCGCAGGTCGCTCGGCGAGGCGATCGTGACCCACCCGGTCTCGGTCGCCCCGTAGAAGTTGTAGATCGAGTCCGTGAACGTGTCCATGAAGTGCGTCGCGAGGTCACCGGCCAGCGCACTGCCGCTCGTCGCGGTGATCTCGAGGCTCGACACGTCCGCGGCCTTGATGACCTCGGGGTCCGCGTCGAGGAGCCGCTGCATCATGAGCGGCACGACCACCAGCACCCGCGCCCGGTACTGCTCGATGTCACGGAGCACCTGCTCGGGCACGAACCGCCGCCGCAGCACGTAGGTGGGCACCGTGGTGAGCCCGAAGCTGAAGTTGAGCAGCCCCCAGGAGTGGAAGAGCGGCGCCGCGAGCACGACCGTCGAGTTACCGCGATAGGGAATCGAGCCGAAGAACGCCAGCAGCGGCTTGAGGTCCTTCGGCTCCTCGCGCTTGGCGCCCTTCGGCAGGCCGGTGGTGCCCGAGGTGAAGATGACGATCTGCCCATGACGCTTCGGCTTGGGGTGGCCCGACGTCGGCTGCCCCTCGGCGAGGTCGCTCAGCGTCGGAACGCCCGCGGGGGCGTCGGCGTCGGCCCAGCCGAGCACCACGGACTCCTGCGGCAGATCGGCCACGACGTCGAGGAACTCCTGGTCGACGATGAGCAGCCGGGCGTCCTCGCGTGCGGCCAGGTCGGCGAGCTGGGAGCGGCTCGCCATGGTGTTGAGCAGCAGCGCGCGGCCGCCGACCTGCATGATCGCGACCAGCGCGACGACCATCCAGCGATGATTGCGCGCGAGCAGGGCGATCGAGTCGCCCGGCTGCAGTCCGCGCTCCTTCAGGGCCGCGGTGACGCGGTTGACCTCCGCGACGAGGTCGCGGTAGGCGATCTCGCCCGCGTCGTCGATGATGGCGACCTGATCGGGGTAGCGTGCCGCGGCCGCGTTCAGGCCCGATGGCAGCGCGGGTCCCCACTTCGCCAGGTGGAACCCCGCCTTGGCGAGCCGCAACGGCGACTGCACCGACACCAGTCCGATGCGGCGCAGGACCTTCGCGGTGTACTCCAGATCGCTCATGCCGCCACCCGCAAGAGAAGCCCACGATACGCGGGTGTCGGCATGAGGTGTTCACTGTTCGCTCGCTGGCGCTCGCTCATGCCGGGAGTGTAACAACAAGTTACCCCCGCGTAGAACCGGCGAACGCGAGGCGGTCACCCGGTGCGCACGGGCGCGAGGTCGGCCGTCTCCTCCTCGGTGAACACGCGCGAGCGGATGATGAAGCGGTGTCCGGTCGGTCCCTCGATCGAGAAGCCAGCGCCCCGACCGGGGACGACGTCGATCGTGATGTGCGTGTGCGACCAGTAGTCGAACTGCGCCTTGGAGATCCACACGGGCACCGGCTCGGGCGTCCCGACCTCGAGCTCCCCGAGGAGCACGTCCGCCGACCCCGTGAGGAACGTGCCCTGGGTGTAACACATGGGAGCGGACCCGTCGCAACATCCGCCGGACTGATGGAACATCAGCGGCTTGTCGTGATCTGCCCGGAGGCGGCGGAGCAGGTCCGCCGCCTCCGGGGTCACCCCCACCCGTTGGGTGCCCATGATCAGAAGAACCCTTGCGCGTTCTCCGAGTAGCTCACCAGCAGGTTCTTGGTCTGCTGGTAGTGGTCGAGCATCATCGCGTGATTCTCACGGCCGATACCGGACTGCTTGTAGCCGCCGAAGGCCGCGTGTGCCGGATAGGCGTGATAGCAGTTCGTCCACACCCGCCCGGCCTGGATGTCGCGTCCCGCCCGGTAGGCAGTGTTGACATCGCGCGACCACACGCCGGCGCCCAGGCCGTAGAGCGTGTCGTTGGCGATCTCGATGGCGTCGTCGTACCCGTCGAAACCCGTCACCGAGACGACCGGACCGAAGATCTCCTCCTGGAAGATCCGCATGTTGTTCGTGCCCTGGAAGATCGTCGGAGCGACGTAGTAGCCGCCGGACAGGTCGCCGCCGAGGTCGACGCGCTCACCGCCGGTGATGATGCGGGCGCCCTCCTGCACCCCGATCTCGAAGTACGACAGGATCTTCTCCAGCTGGTCGTTGCTGGCCTGCGCGCCCACCATCGTGTCGGTGTCCAGCGGGTTGCCCTGCACGATGCTCTTCACTCGCTCCGTCGCCTCCGGCAGGAATTGCTCGAGGATCGAGTTCTGGATGAGCGCCCGGCTCGGGCACGTGCAGACCTCGCCCTGGTTGAGCGCGAACATTGCGAATCCCTCGAGCGCCTTGTCGTAGAACGCGTCCTGCTTGCTGGCGACATCCTCGAAGAAGATGTTCGGGCTCTTGCCGCCGAGCTCCAGCGTGACCGGGATGAGGTTCTGGCTCGCGTTCTGCATGATGAGCCGGCCGGTCGTGGTCTCACCGGTGAAGGCGATCTTGCGGATGCGGTTGCTCGACGCCAGCGGCGCGCCCGCTTCCGCACCGAAGCCGTTCACGACGTTCAGGACGCCCGCAGGAAGCAGATCGGCGATCAGCTCCATGAGCAGCATGATGGACGCGGGCGTCTGCTCCGCCGGCTTGAGGACGACCGCGTTGCCGGCCGCGAGCGCAGGGGCCAGCTTCCAGGTGGCCATGAGCAACGGGAAGTTCCACGGGATGATCTGGCCGACGACGCCCAGCGGCTCGTGGAAGTGGTACGCGACGGTGTCGTCGTCGAGCTGGCTGATGCCGCCTTCCTGGGCCCGGATGGCACCCGCGAAGTACCGGAAGTGGTCGACCGCGAGGGGGAGGTCGGCGGCGAGCGTCTCACGCACCGGCTTACCGTTCTCCCACGTCTCCCCCACCGCGAGCATCTCGAGGTTCTCCTCGATGCGGTCCGCGATCTTGTTGAGGACGACGGCACGCTCGGCCACGGACGTCTTTCCCCAGGCGGGGGCCGCTCGGTGTGCTGCGTCGAGCGCGAGCTCGATGTCCTCGGCCGTGGAGCGCGCCACCTCGCAGAAGACCTTGCCGTTGACCGGCGAGGGGTTCTCGAAGTACTGGCCTTTGACCGGCGCGACCCATTCGCCGCCGATCCAGTTGTCGTAGCGGGACCGGTAGGAGACGACGCTCCCCTCGGTGCCCGGCTGTGCGTAGACGGTCATGCTGGCTCCTTCGTCAAGGTGTGATGGGTGTCACAACACTGCCGACGGTAGAAGCGGGGTCGTTGCAGCGAGGTTGCGACCTCAGCCGAGTTCCGCGTCGAGCCGGTCCAGATGGGTGCTGACCTGGGCGGCCCGGGGCGAGGACATCGGCAGGATCTCTGCGGCGTGGAGCCACATGTCGTAGTCGTCCCGCCCGTAGGGCGCATCGGCGAACGACAGGACGGCGTCAGCGTCATCGCAGCTCAGCAGGTGCGAACGCACCAGCGCGTGGACCTCCGAACGGATCTGCTCGACGCCGGGCGCCTGCGAGTCCGGGAGCAGCGGCCCCCGGTAGGCCGCGACGGCCTGACGGACCCGACCCTGCCGCAGATGTTCGCGAAGCGTCTGCAGATCGGAGCGGAGCCGGGTGGCGAGGCGGTACGGCCGCGAGGCGAGTTCGATCGGGCCGAGGACGCCACGCAGCCGGGAGAGTTCGGCCCGGATCGTGACCTCCGGGATGTCCTGGTCACTCAGCGCGACGCCGAGCTCGGCACTCGTGTACCCCCGGGTGGACTCCGAGAGCAGGAGCAGCAGTTCACTGTGACGCAGGGTGAGCCGGGTGGTGGTGCTGCCGTGGTGCAGGACGCCGGAGCGCGCTCCGAGCACCTCGAGTCGCGGCGGCGCGGGCGCGGCGACGGTCCGGGAGGCCACCGGGGCGGCGGCTTCGAACCGCGCGAGACGCAACTCGGCTTCGACCGCAGCCGCGGTGGCCCGGACCAGCCCGAGACTCTGCGCCGAGGCGACCTCGGGTCCGCCCGTGAGGTCCAGGACCCCGAGCACCGCGCCGGTGTCAGGGTCGTGGATCGGCGCGGCGGAGCAGCTCCACGGCGTGACGGGACGCGCCAGGTGCTCCGGGCCGAGGATCTGCACCGGTCGGTTCAGCGCGAGAGCGGTGCCCGGCGCGTTGGTGCCCACCCGTCGCTCGCTCCAGTCGGCGCCCGGGACGAAGGCCATCTGCTCGGCCTTGCGGCGTAGTTCCGCGGCTCCCTCGACCCACAGCAACTGGCCGACGGCGTCGCTGACCGCCACGAGAAGACCGGCCTCGCTGGCGGACTCGACGAGCAGCCGGCGAACGACCGGCATCGCCACCGCCAGCGGGTGCGCCCTGCGGATCTCCTCCAGCACGTCGTCGTCGATGCTGATCGGCGCGACGCTGCGCTCGGGATCGACGCCGCCGGAGACGCTGCGCTGCCATGAGTCGCGCACGAGCGAACGGATCGCGGGCGGAGCGGTGCCGTCGGCCACGAAGGCGTCGTGCGCCGCGTGCAACAGGCGCGACAACGCGACGGGATCGACTCCCGCCGGGACCGCGAACTCCGCCGCCGACGTCATGGGCCCGAGCATACCCGGCCTTGTGACGCCGGTCACTGCCCTTGCGAGGCGACGATCAGCGACGCAGGACCTTGCGCGCGCCCGCGTTACCGGCGAACTGGCCCAGCTGCACGATCACGATGACGATCAGGATGGCCGACCACGTGACCCAGGGGTTGAACTGGCGGTAGCCGTACTGGAGCGCCAGGTTACCCAGTCCGCCGGCGCCGATCGTTCCCACGATCGCGGTCATGTCCACGATTGCGACGAACGCGAAGGTGTAGCCGAGGATCAGCGGGCCGAACGCCTCGGGCAGCAGCACCGTGAAGATCACCCGGGTGCGGCTCGCGCCCATGGCGCGAGCGGCCTCGAGCACTCCTGGCGGAACCGACACGAGGTTCTGCTCGACGATACGCGCGATGCCGAAGGCAGCCGCGAAGACGATGACGACGGCCGCCGCGACGTTGCCGATACCGACGCCGAACACCTGACGGACGAACGGCTGCAGACCGACCGCGAGCAGGATGAACGGGATCGGGCGGAACACGTTCACCACGATGTTCAGCAGGAGGTTGACCACGCCGTTGGACAGCAGGCCGCCCTTGCGCGTGACGTAGAGCCCGGTGCCGACGATCAGGCCGAGCAGACCGCCGACGGTGACACCGACCGCCACGAGCACGATCGTCTCGATCGTGGCCTCGAGGAACTGCGGGCCGAGTTCGATGACGCGATCCATCAGATCACCTCCCGCACGGCCACCCGCTCGGACAACGCGCGCAGCGCCTCGTCCACCCGGTCGCCGGTCAACTCGATCGTGAGGTTGCCGAAGGTGCGGCCCTGGACCTCTTCGATCCCGCCGTACACCAGTTGGAAGCCGACCCCACGGGAGATCAGCTCGCCGAAGACCTCGGCCTGAGAGACCGAGCCTTCGCGGAAGGCCACCGTCACCAGACGTCCCGGATGGCGGCGCCGCAGTTCCGCGACGACCGATTCGGACGGGACGTCGTCGACCACGGTGCGCACGAAGCGCCGGGTGACCTGATGACCGGGCTCGGCGAAGACATCGAACGTCGAACCCGACTCCACGACGGTGCCGTTCTCCATCACCACCACCCGGTGCGCGAGGTTCTTGACGACTTCCATCTCGTGGGTGATCACGACGATCGTGACGCCCAGTTCACGATTGACCCTGCGCAGGAGATCGACGACGTCCTGCGTCGTCTCCGGGTCGAGGGCGCTCGTCGCCTCGTCGGCGAGCAGGATCTTGGGCGACGCCGCCAGCGCACGGGCGATGCCGACGCGCTGCTTCTGACCGCCCGACAGCTGCTCGGGGTAATTGTGTGCCTTGTCGGCGAGTCCCACGAAGTGCAGCAGTTCGGAGATCCGCGCCTGGTGCTGGCTCGTCGGGACGCCCGCGACCTTGAGCGGATACGCGATGTTGCCCCACACAGTGCGCGAGTGGAAGAGGTTGAACTGCTGGAAGATCATGCCGATCCCGCGGCGCACCTTCTGCAGTTCGCCCTCGGACAGCCGGGTCAGCTCCTGCCCGGCGACCGTGACGGTGCCGCGAGTGACCGGCTCGAGCGCGTTGATCAACCGGGCGAGGGTCGACTTGCCGGCACCGGAGTAGCCGACGACGCCGAGGATCTCGCCTTCGTTCACGTCGAGGGTGACCCCGTCCACGGCCAGGACGGGGTCACCTCCTCGGCGCCTCGGCGGATACGTCTTGGCGACGTCCCGCAGTTCGATGAGAGCCACTCGCCGACTTTACTGGTTCTCGCGGGTGACCTGCTCGACGTCTTCGAGCGACTGCTGCAGATCCTCCGGCGACGTCGTCACGAATTCGGCCGTGCCGCCGGAAACCTCCTGCACGCCGTCGAGCACCTCCTGCGAGTTCTGGTAGATCTCGACGAGCTTGGCGTACGTCTCGTTGTCCTTGTCCTCCGCACGGGCGGCGAAGATGTTGACGTAGGGCAGCGCGGCCGGGTCGGACGGGTCGTCCTGGGCGATGGCGTCCTCGAACTTCAGACCGGCCCGCTCGACGAAGTCGTTATTGATGACCGCCGCGTCGAGGTCCTGCAACGAGGTGGCGGTGATCTCGGCGTTGAGCGCCTGCACCTGGACCTGCGATGCAGCCTCGTCGATATCGGCGAGGTCGGAGAAGATCGTGCCGCCGTCGCTCAACTCGATGAGCCCGGCCGACTGCAGGATGATCAGCGCACGCGCCTGGTTACTCGGGTCGTTCGGGACCGCGACGGTGCCGCCCTCGGGGATGTCCTCCACGGAGTCGTGCTGGAGCGAGTACAGGCCGAGCGGGTAGATCGCCGTGGCACCGACCGGCACGAGGTTCTGGTCGTTGGCGACGTTGTAGTCGGCGAGGTACACGATGTGCTGGAACTGGTTGAGATCGAGGTCGCCCTCGGCGAGCGCCGGGTTCGGCTGCGTGTACTCCGCGAAGTCGACGATCTCCACGTCGATGCCCTCGTCGGCGGCGGCCTGCTTGTAGGTCTCCCAGTAGGGATCGCTGGCACCGACGACACCGATGCGCACGGTCTCCTCGTCACCGCCGCCGCGGGTCAGCGCGAAGACACCGCCTGCGATCAGGGCCAGGACCACGATGACGATCGCGATGATGAGGCCGGTGCGCTTCTTGGGCGCCTCGATGAGGTTCTGATCCGAAGACATGACGTCCTTTCTTTTCGGCTGGTGGCCGAACCGGGGGAAGCACGCCACGGAGGGTGGCCGAGGCGCGACTTCGACGTTACGAACACGTGACCGCGCACGCCCGGCCGTCTCGCTCAGTGAGACGCTCATACCGCCCCAACGTGACCAACGCCTCGCCCACGCGGAGTCGCCATAGGTGGTCGAGTAGGCAGCGAGCTCTGCGAGCAGCCGTATCGAGACCACCTCGCCAGTCTTAGGTGGTCGAGTAGGCCGGAGCTCTGCGGAGGCCGTATCGAGACCCGGTCACCCGACGTGGTCTCGATACGCTCCCTCGTTCCTCGGTCGCTACTCGACCACCTAAGTGCGCTGTAGCTGGTCGAGTAGGAAGGTCGCTCAGCGACCGACCGTATCGAGACCACGTCGCGTTGGTTGGTCTCGCTCCGCGGCGGCTACGCCCTCATTGCCACGGCTCCATTGCGCCCTCGTTCCGGTTCCTGAGTAGCCGCGAGGAACGAGCGGCGTATCGAAGGGCGGTCGCTGCTCGACCACCTAAGTGCGCTGTAGCTGGTCGAGTAGGCCGGAGCCCTGCGGAGGCCGTATCGAGACCACCTCGCGTTGGTTGGTCTCGCTCCGCGGCGGCTACGCCCTCATTGCCACGGCTCCATTGCTCCCTCGTTCCGGTTCCTGAGTAGCCGCGAGGAACGAGCGGCGTATCGAAGGGCGGTCGCTGCTCGACCACCGATCGCCGCGGTGGTTCGCTGCGGTTATGGGCGGTCGGGGTAGTCCCAGGTGACGCTCTCCCGGACGACGCGGGCAGGAGCGCCGGCGACGACGCTGTGCGCGGGCACCTTCTGACCGCGCACGATGCTGCGCATACCGACGCAGGCGCCCTCGCCGATCTCGACGTGCCCGGTCACCACCGCGTCCCGACACAGCCAGACGTGGCGACGGATGCGGATCGAGGCGCCGTAGGGATTGATGCGCTCACCGGTGTGAAGGTCCTCGAGCCGATGCATGTCGTCGGTCGCGACGTACACGTTCGCCGCCCACAATTGGTCGCCGTCGACGACGACCGAACCGCCGTTACGCGCGTCGACCACCGCGCAGCGGGTCGCCAGGAGCGGACCGTGCAGGACGACCTGCGAATCCGCGCCGCAGTAGACTTCCCCCGCGGTGAGTACGCATCCCTCGTCGATGAAGACGGTCGCGCCGTCTCCACCGAGCAGGAGCGAGGTCACGTGGTCCATCGGTCCGCCGATCGCCAGGAGCGCGTCCCGGAACGGGAAGGTCACGAGCTGCGCGACCACGGCGTCGGGCAGGCGTGCCCCGGGTGCCACGTACAAGGCGTTGCCGAGGTCGGACCACCAGGACGGCCAGTCGCCCTCGGCCTGCCGCCAATCCAACGTGTCGAGCCGCCCGGCGTCGACCCCGGCGGCACGGAAGCGATCCCGATGCTCCGGGGTCAGGCTCGCGCCTCGGTTCCACTCCATCGCCGCATCGTCTCAGGCGAGGTCGAAGGCCTGGGCGGCGGCGTCACGAGCGCGTGCACGATCGCCGGACACGAGCCCGATCCGGGTGCGCCGGTCGAGCAGATCGTCGACGTCGAGGGCACCTTCGTGCCGCACCGCGAACACCAGCTCCGCCATCGACACCGGAAGATCCGGGGCGACGGGGTGGAGCACGATCGGGTCGCCGGCGGCGATGTCGAGCACTGCACCGGCCTCGCTGCCATGGCGACGCAGCAGCTCGGGCGAGGCGCGCGGATCGCGGGCGTCACCGGCACCGACGAGAGGAACGCGTCTCGTCTGACAGGGCCGCGCGCACAGTCCGGACCACGCCACCGCGGCATCGACGGCGTCCTGGGCCATCCTCCGATATGTGGTGAGCTTGCCGCCGACGACCGTCACGAGCCCGTCCGCGTCGCGATGCACGACGTGGCGGCGGGACACATCGGCCGTGTGACCGGAGTCGGCGGCGAGCAACGGACGCAGGCCCGCGAACGTCCCGAGGAGGGCGCTTCGGTTCAGCGGCCGCGCGAGTGCCTGATTGATGGTGTCGAGCAGAAAGTCGATCTCGGCCTCGGAGGCGACCGGCACGTCCGGCACCGGCCCGGGCGCCTCCTCGTCAGTGAGGCCGATGTACACGCGGCCCAGCGGTGCGGGCAGCGCGAACACGAAACGCGTGCTCGAGCCGGGGACCGGCACCGTCAGCGAAGCGGTGAGGCCGCCGAACACGCTCTGGTCGACGACCAGATGCGTGCCGCGGCTGGGCCGCAGGCTGATGTCGTCGCTGAGTCCGCCGGCCCACACCCCAGCGGCGTTGACGACGGCGCGGGCGGCGAGGTCGAACTCCGTGCCGCTGAGCTCGTCGCGCACCCGCACACCCGCTCCGCTGGCCTCGACCGCCCGGCACCGGGTGAGGATGGTGGCGCCGTGATGGGCAGCGGTGCGTGCGACGGCGACCACGAGCCGCGCGTCGTCGACGAGCTGGCCGTCCCAGAAGCGCAGGCCCCCGCGCAGCCCCTCGCGACGCACCGCGGGCGCGTACTCGCCGACGGCGTGCGCGTCGATCCGATCCGGTCGCGGCAGCAGACGCGAGGGCGTTCTCGCCACCGTGCGGAGCACATCGCCGCCCCAGTGACCGGCCCGCACGAGCGCGGCGTGGCCCGGGCTCATCGTCGGCATCAGCGGGAAGACCTGCGGCAGCGGACGGATGAGGTGGGGCGCGATCGTCGTCATCAGGCGATGCCGCTCGATGGCGCTCTCGTACGCGACGGCGACGTCACCGGTGCCGAGGTAGCGCAGACCCCCGTGGACCAGCTTGGAGCTCCAGCGGCTCGTGCCGAAGGCGAGGTCGTGCTGCTCGAGCAGCACGACCGAGAGCCCCCGGGTCGCGGCGTCGAGTGCCACGCCGACGCCGGTGATCCCGCCGCCGACGACGACGAGGTCGACGGCCGGGGCAGCGTCGAGTCGCTCCAGGTCGCGGGCGCGGCGGGCGGCGTTGAGGGACGAACTCATGGGGCGAGGTACCGGTCGAGGGCGAGGGTCAGCTCGGTGTCGAGCGCGTCCAGCTCTGGTCCGACCGCATCGGGCGAGCCGACGATCGCGGGGGCCGTGGTGACGAAGGACCAGCTCATGAGCACGACGGCCTGAGCGATCGCCACGGCGTCGCCGGAGCGGATGGACCCGTCCTCGAATCCCTGCCGGACGACGTCCTCGATGACGACGAGGTGGAACGCGGTCACTCGCCCCTGCCGGCGTACCTGATAGGGCGTGAGGAACTCGGGGGACTCGTCGATCAGCACGCGCAGCAGCGGGTGCGAGCGCATCTCCCGCACCACGTGCACGACCGTGCTGACCACCTTCTCCCGGGCGGTGCCGCCGGCACGCGACGCGGCGCGTTCGGTCAACCGGTTCCATTCGCGGGTCGAGACGTCCGCAACGATCCCGGTGACGTTCTCCCAACGGCGGTACAGCGTGGCGCGCGAGACGCCCGCTCGGTCGGCGATCGCGGTCATCGTCATCCGCGGCAGGCCCTCCTCGAGGAGGAGAGCGCGGGCGGCGTCGAGAATGCGGTCGGAATCGATCGCCTGCGCCGCGTCGCTGGCCGGACGGGCACGCACGAGCTGCAGCGCCGAGGCCCGAGAATTGAAACGTTCGGCTGGCATGTGTTTAATACTAGCGTGTCCGACCTCACACCGCGTCGCCCCGCCGACGAGACCGCGTTGCCCCGTCTCGACTTCCACCCCTACCGCTGGGGCGACCCGGCGCACGCCGTGACGCTCTCGGAGCGGCTCGCCGGCGCGCTCGGACTCGTAGGAATCACCGTGCGCGAGACCCCGCCGACGCCGGTGAGCGACCTGCGGCTGCCGCCCTCGCGCCTCGGCGACGCCCTCCGCTCCTCGCTCGTCGAATTGCTCGGCGAGGAACATGTGAGCACCGACCACGACGACCGGGTCGCGCACGCCGCGGGGTGGTCCACCCCGGACCTGCTGCGGCTGCGCACCGACGCCCTCGCCGACGCGCCCGACGTCGTCCTCCGCCCAGCCGACCACGAGCAGGTCGTCGCGCTTCTCCAGTGGTGCAGTGAGCAGCGCGTGGCCGTGGTTCCCTACGGCGGCGGCACATCCGTCGTCGGCGGACTGGCCGCACAACGCGACGGTTTCGAGGCGCTCGCGTCACTCGACCTCGGCCGGCTCGACCGGCTCGTCGACCTGGACGCGGAGTCCCGGGTGGCCACGCTCGAGGCCGGATTGCGGGCGCCGAACGCCGAGGAACTGGTCGCCGCCCACGGCTTCACGATCGGCCACTTCCCGCAGTCGTACGCCGGCGCGTCCATCGGCGGGTTCGCGGCAGCGCGTTCGGCCGGCCAGTCCTCGGCGGGATACGGGCGCTTCGACGACATGGTCGTCGGGCTCACCGTCGCCACGCCGCGCGGCACGATCGAGGTCGGGCATGCGCCGAGATCAGCTGCCGGCCCGGACTGGCGACAGATCCTGCTCGGCTCGGAGGGCGCCTTCGGGGTCATCACTCGGGTGCGGGTGCGGGTGCGGCCGCTGCCGGCGGTCCGGGTGTTCGAGGGGTGGCGGTTCCCGGATTTCGCCTCGGGTGTCGCTGCGCTGCGGAGGCTGGCGCAAGATGGCCCGCTGCCCACCGTGCTGCGGCTCTCTGACGAACTGGAGACGCTGGTCAACCTCGCCGACCCCACGGAGTCACTCGAGGAGTCGCCGGGCAGCTGCCTGGCCGTGACGGGCTACGAGGGAACGACGGAGGACGTGGCCCGCCGGCGCGAGGCGGCGACCGCGGTGTTGCACGACGCCGGCGGCACACCGCTCGGCGAGGGCCCGGGAGAGGCCTGGCGGGCCGGCCGATTCAACGCACCGTATCTGCGCGATCCGCTGCTCGAGCACGGCGTCCTGATCGAAACCCTCGAGACGGCGACGTTCTGGTCCTCCCTGCTCGAGGTGCGCCAGTCCGTCAGCGACGCGCTCACCACAGCGCTCGCCGAGCAGGGCACGCCCGGCATCGCGATGTGCCATGTTTCCCACGTCTACGAGACCGGTGCATCGCTCTACTTCACGGTGGCTGCACAGCAGGCATCCGACCCGCTCGCCCAGTGGGCCGTCGCCAAGCGCGCCGCCAACGAGGCGATCTCCCACCTCGGCGCGGCGCCCAGCCACCACCACGGCATCGGCGTCGACCACCGCGAGGTGTACACCGAGCAGCTGGGGCCGGTGGCGACCGAGGCGTTGCAGGCGCTCAAGGCGTCGCTCGACCCGGCCGGCATCCTCAATCCGGGTGTCCTCCTCCCCCGCCGGGATCGCTGACATGACCGCCTTCACCGCGCTGCTCAACCCGATCTCGGGCACCGGCGGCACCAGCCGCGAACGGTGGGAGCCGGTGGCGCGCGCCTTGCGAGCCGCGGGCGCCGAGGTGGGCGAGGAGCTGACGACGAGCGCATCGCAGGCCACCCAGCGAGCCGGGGAACTGTCGAGCGAGGGCCGGGTCGTCATCGCTGTCGGCGGCGACGGCCTGGTTCGTGATGCCGCCGGTGGAGTGATCGCCGCCGGCGGCACCTTGGGCATCGTCCCGGCGGGACGGGGTAACGACCTCGCCGTCGGGCTCGGCCTCCCGGACGATCCGCAGGGGCTCGCCCGCGTCCTCCTCGACGGCACCGTGCGAAGCATCGACGTGCTCGACGCCGACGGGATCGTCGTGCCCGGCAACGTCTATGCCGGGGTGGATTCACACTCGACGCGCATCATCAACCGGTACCGCTGGATGCCGCCGCTGCTGCTCTACCGGCTCGCTCCCGTGCTCGCCGTGCTGCGCTGGAGACCGACGATCTTCGAGCTCACCCTCGACGGCGAGCGGGTCGAGGAGCGGCTGATGATGCTCGTGGCGGCGAACTCCGGACGCTACGGTCACGGCCTTCACATCGTCCCCAGCGCCCGCCTCGACGACGGGCTCATTCATCTGCTGACCGTCGACGGCGACGCTCCCCTGCGCCAGCTCGCCTCATTCATGAAGGAGGCCAAGACCGGAACCCACGTGCGCCGCCCGCAGGTCACCGTCCGCACCGCTCGCGAGGTGACGGTCCGTGCCCGTGGCCCCGTGCCGTTCGGCGCCGACGGCGACGAGATCGCCGAGCAGGCGATCACCGTGCGCATCCGTCCCCGCGCGCTCGCCGTCCTCGCGCCGACGAACTAGCCGCGGACGGTCACGACTCCTCGCCGGGAGTGGGTCTCGACTCGGGGAGAACCTCGTCGGCGGCGCCCAAATTCCGAGCTGCCACGATCCCGTCGCGCACTCCGAGGCGGATGACGAGGTACAAGCCGTAGAACCCGATCAGGGTCAACATCAATCCAGCCAAGGCGTCCATAATTCCTTCTCGCGGAGTGTCGTCCATGCTGAACCGCGTGGCACGTCGGTGAGTCCCCGCCAGGCTATGTCACGGAAACGGACGTGTCACCCCCA
This sequence comes from Aeromicrobium phragmitis, assembly GCF_003674095.1. GTDB lineage: Bacteria > Actinomycetota > Actinomycetes > Propionibacteriales > Nocardioidaceae > Aeromicrobium > Aeromicrobium phragmitis. The sequence continues at coordinate 66,392 of NZ_RDBF01000011.1, read as the reverse complement.
CAGGCGAGCTCGAGACGACGCACCGACTCGCCCTTCCCGCCCTCGTCGCCAATTTCGCTACTCCGCCTTCGGAAGCGCCTCCGATGCGTCCATCCGGACGATGCGACGATTTCCAAGGGGGTGAGTGGTGGTCACAAGGATGGAGGCAGTGCGACCGAGGAGTACGCATCGTTCAGGTGCGTCAGCCACCGCTCCTACGACAATGGCCACCCGGATCTCCTCCGATTCTTCCTCGACTACCGCCCGTGCTCCATAGCAGTCCGGGCTGCCGGTCGAGAAATAGAATCGCAGTTCCCGATCCGAGACCTTCTCGTACTTTCTCCACCGCACGACCCTTTCGTGATTCATATCAGCCGGCGGAGACTCATCGTTCAGTGATCCTCTCGCGCCAGAAGGCGCTGGGTCTGGTTGCGCCGCGCCTGCTCCGCTACTGGAGGCGTCGTGCTGACCAGCGCAGCCCGAGACGAGAGCTGCCAGCAGCACGCAGATGACCCACCCGCCGCTCACCGACGGTTTAGTGAGAGCGACACGTGGAGACCGCGCCCCTGCTCGTTTCACCAGTCTGCATCCGCGAGCGAATACAAACCCGCGAGGCGATCGTCGAAGAGCGGAGCAGCCATCCAGTCGAAACTATCAACGGGTCCGAACGAGGTGACGCTTCGGACCATCCCCTGGCCACTGGAGATATCGTACTGGTAGAGCCATGGCCCGCCCGATGATCCGGTGCCGAAATTGCAACCACTCATTCTGTGGAATAGATAAAAGGCCTGTACTGTAGCGCCAGTTGTGCCCGAGCAGGCCCACATGAGCTGGCCGTCATTCAAATTTGCGGGGTAACCGAAGATGTCAGTCTCGAAGGAGACTCCACCGCCGGTCACAATCCCATGGCCGCCCACCGCGTCGACAACTCGCTCGCCGTACTCGTTGTTGTAAAGGGTGACGAACGCGACGTCGGAATTGTACCCGCGCGCGCTACCCCCGTACGTGGCCCAGTCGCTGAAAGTACGGAGAGCGTAAGCAACGAACGCCCCTTCGGGGCGCGTGCCGTTGTTATACCCCGGGACGAAGATCCAGTTGTGGTACCACGTCTTCCCTGGGCCACCGTGCACGCAGTGGCCCGCCGTGATGACCATGCGTTGTGATCCACTTGAAACAGCAGACGCAGAGCATTCAAAATTGTCTGTCCCCTGCGCATCGGTGAAGAAGACCTTCCCATTGGTATGGGAGAAGTTGGTGACGGGACCGGTCTGTCGGCGAGGGGTTTCACCTGCCGGCCGCGTTGGTTGAGCAACGGCCCTCAACGGTTTCGGATCTTCGCGCAGCATATCGCCACTGCCACCGCCGTCACCGGACACCGAAATGGGCGGCTCCACCGGGATTGCCTCAGCCATTCGCTCCGGGGTCCAGTATTCGAGGACGGCGTCACGACGGCTGGCACTATCATGCCTCGATTCAGCGAGATTCATAGAAATCGGAGCACGGACCCCGATCGTCGTTGATGCGGGCGGCGTTGGAGCATCACCTCCATCGTTCGGCGATGCGGCCGACGCTGGCATGAGCAGTCCAACACCTGCGATCATCAGTGAGGCGGCCGCAAGACTGCGTAAAACTCTCGTCACTGCGAAATTGCGCATGCCAGATCCCCCTTTGATTTTCGGACGAGGCCGATGAGGGGGGCCGTCCCGGGGAAGACACCGGGACGAAGGATGGCCATATCCGCTAATGAAGACGTCCAATCGGACTAGGTGATTCCATTTTATCAGCCCCGCCCCACATGCGTCACCCCCGTTTTCCGGTTCTGACCCCACCGGAACGCAACAGCGCTCTCCAGGCGGCCCCGGAATCAACTCGGCTTTCGCAATATCGGATTCGACCAGCTACACGACGATACGGTCGCGGCCGGCGACCATCGACATTGTCGAAGCGTAGGGGACCTAGCGCGCTAGAACCGGCCGCTGCTCTTGCGGGCTCGGCGGGACAGCGAGTCGATTGTGAGGCGAGCAGGAGGACGGAGCCGGTGACGATGTACCGGATCTCGCGGCGACGCCGATGAGGTTGAGGCCGCTCGTGATCGACTGCAGCACAAGCATGCCGAGTAGCGCGGCGAAGGCGGAGCCGCGCTTGCCGAACAGACTCACGCCGCCGATGACGGCTGCCGCGATCGCCATGAGGTTGGGGTCGGTGCCGCCGCTGGATTGCGCGACCGACTGCAGACGTCCGGGCCGAGATCGCCCGCTCCACTTTCCTGGCGGCGGCGACCGTCTCCAACATCGTCAACGAGCTCGTCGCCGGTGGCGTGGTCGACACCGTCGCCGGTGTCGGGCGTCGCGGAGCAATCGTCCGGGTTGCCCGGTCGGCCGGTGTCGTCGCCGGGATCGACTTCGGTCACGCGCACGTACGGGTCTGCTTCGCCGATTTCGGCGGCACCATTCTCGGGAGCGAACGCGCACCGCTCGACATCGACCGCGATTACCGCGACGGGCTCAAACTCGCCCTGAGCATGCTGAACCGGCTCGTGGAGCAGCTCCACGACACCGTGTCGCTGCGTGCCCTGGGCGTCGGGCTGCCGGCCCCGATCAGCGCGGACGGCGTCATCAACTCACAGCTCGATCCTGCCCGGTTAAACCGGCGTCGTCACGAACACGCGGTGAGTGAGCGGTTCGGAGTGCCGGCGCAGGTCGACAACGACGGCAACCTCCATGCGCTGGCCGAGTATGCCCAAGGAGCGGGGCTCGGGGTCAGGCGGATGGCTTACCTGAAGATCTCCTCGGGCATCGGCGCAGGCCTCGTCCTGGACGGCCGGATCTTCCGCGGTCGCATCGGCGCGGCCGGGCAGCTCGGTCACCTCACGATAGACGAGGACGGCCCCCTGTGCCGCTGCGGCAGTCGCGGATGCCTGGAGTCGTACGTCGGCGGAACCTCGTTGACCCAGCAGTTCAGCAGCTTCGAGTCCGGACTCACCGTGCGCGAATTCGTCGACCGGGCGGTCGAGGGCGACCTCGGCGCCCGGCGGCTCATCGAGGACGCCGGCCGGCACCTGGATCGCGCGGCCGCGGCACTCGCGCAGATCTTCCCGCCCGAGCTCATCGTCGTCGGCGGTGACATGGCCAAGGCCGGTGACGTGCTCCTCGCCGGTGTTCGCGACGGTCTGCGCCGCCACGCCCTCGAGCCCAACGCTGTGTGCACCGAGGTTGCGCGAGCGACCGTCGGCGCCCGCGCCCCCGCCGTCGGAGCGGTGCGCGCCGCCCTCGAGGCCGTCACCATCTGACCGAAGCGACGACGAAGGCCCCCGGGAAATCCCGGGGGCCTTCGCGTGGTGCGGGTGACTCAGGCGATCAGAAGCCCATGCCGCCCATGTCGCCCATGTCGGGCGCGCCGCCACCGGCCGGAGCGGGCTCCGGCTTGTCGGCGACGACGGCCTCGGTGGTGAGGAACAGGGCCGCGATGCTGGCCGCGTTCTGCAGCGCCGAACGCGTGACCTTGGCGGGGTCGATGATGCCCTCGGCGATCATGTCGACGTACTCGCCGCTGGCCGCGTTGAGACCGTGACCGGCCTCGAGGCCGGCGACCTTCTCCGCCACGACGCCGCCCTCGAGGCCGGCGTTGACCGCGATCTGCTTGAGCGGAGCCGAAGCCGCCGTGCGCACGATGTTGGCGCCGGTCGCCTCGTCTCCCTCGAGCTCGAGCTTCTCGAACGCCGCAGCCGTGGCCTGGACGAGAGCGACGCCGCCGCCGGCGACGATGCCCTCCTCGACGGCCGCCTTGGCGTTGCGGACGGCGTCCTCGATACGGTGCTTGCGCTCCTTGAGCTCGACCTCGGTGGCCGCGCCGACCTTGATGACGGCCACGCCGCCGGCGAGCTTGGCCAGACGCTCCTGGAGCTTCTCCCGGTCGTAGTCCGAATCGCTGTTCTCGATCTCGGCCTTGATCTGGTTGACGCGACCGTTGATCTGCTCCTGCGAGCCGCCGCCCTCGACGATCGTGGTCTCGTCCTTGGTGGTGACGACCTTGCGGGCCGTACCGAGCAGCGTGAGATCAGCGTTCTCGAGCTTGAGGCCGACCTCCTCGCTGATGACCTCGCCACCGGTGAGGATGGCGATGTCGGCGAGCATCGCCTTGCGGCGGTCACCGAAGCCGGGGGCCTTGATGGCGACCGACTTGAAGGTGCCACGCATCTTGTTGACGATGAGGGTGGCGAGCGCCTCGCCCTCGACGTCCTCGGCGATGATCGCGAGCGGCTTGCCCGACTGCATGACCTTCTCGAGGACCGGAACGAGGTCCTTCACCGAGCTGATCTTGCTGTTGACGATGAGGATGTAGGGGTCCTCGAGGACCGTCTCCATGCGCTCGGGGTCGGTGACGAAGTAACCCGACAGGTGACCCTTGTCGAAGCGCATCCCCTCGGTGAGCTCGAGCTCGAGGCCGAAGGTGTTCGACTCCTCGACGGTGATGACGCCTTCCTTGCCGACCTTGTCCATCGCCTCGGCGATGATCTCGCCGACCGTGGTGTCGGCGGCGGAGATGGAGGCGGTCGAGGCGATCTGCTCAGTCGTCTCGATCTCCTTGGCCATCCCGTGCAGCTGCTCGGTGATGGCCTCGACGGCGGTCTCGATGCCCTTCTTGAGGCTCATCGGGTTGGCGCCGGCAGCGACGTTGCGCAGACCCTCGCGGACGAGTGCCTGGGCGAGGACGGTGGCGGTGGTGGTGCCGTCACCGGCGACGTCGTCGGTCTTCTTGGCGACCTCCTTGACGAGCTCGGCCCCGATCTTCTCGTAGGGCTCTTCGAGCTCGATTTCCTTGGCGATGGACACGCCGTCGTTGGTGATGGTGGGGGCGCCCCACTTCTTCTCCAGGACGACGTTGCGACCCTTGGGGCCGAGCGTTACCTTGACGGCGTCGGCGAGCTGATTCATGCCCCGCTCGAGGCCGCGGCGCGCTTCCTCGTTGAATGCAATGGACTTGGCCATGGTGTGCGTATCTCCCACACATGTTCGTAGGTACGGATCGGGCGATGCCCGCGACGGACGACCGCTGTCGATGCCGATCCCGTCTCGGCTCGCCAGCCGGCCTCATCGGACCGATCCGGTCTAGCACTCTCACTATACGAGTGCTAATCAACGCATCGCAATACAGGTGGGACCGGTCGTTCACCGTCGGGCGGTCATTCCTCGTCCGAGCCCTCGGCACGGCGTCGTTCCTCGGACTCCTCGGCCTCGTCGCGCCGGTCCTTGCGAGCGATGTAGAGGATCGCCCCGACCACGGCTGCCGCCGGAACGAGTGCCGGCAGGGCCAGCAACGCCGAGTGGTCGGCCATCAACTGCTCGCCCACGAATTCCACGCGCCTCACCTTGTCAGACCGAGAGCAACAGGTACAGGCCCATGAAGGTGTACGCCACCATGAGCACCATCATCGCGAGCTGTCCGGTCAGTCGGTGCGCCCGCGGAAGTGTGAGCAGCGCTCGGTCATGCGCCGCGAGAACCGCGAGGATGTGACCCCCGACGACGAAGGCCACCTTGAGAGTGCCGACCAGCATCGGGCGTTCAGACAGCCAGAACGAGGGCGTCGCGTCCACGGAGAGCAGGTCGATCACCGCGCGCTGGCCCTTCTCGACCAGGTAGGTCAGATAGTGGGCGAACACATAGCCGACGACGATCGGCACGAGCGTGTGCACGAGGTCGCCCGGCAACTCGCGGCGCTGCGCGCGGGACACCCCGCCCGTCGCCATCGCGGCCACGACGAAGGCGAGGCCGACCACGAGGACGAAAACGACCAGCGCCACCGTGTCACCGAGGGTCGACATGTCGCGGATTTGCCACTCCTGCGATGCCCCGAAGCTGTCGAAGGCCGTGGAACCGAGCAGGACCGCGACCACGGCGATCAGCCCGCGATCCAGCGGTAGGGTCGGCAGGCCCCGTAGCGGGTTGTGCGGGCGCCAGCGCCGGTCGACGACCAGCGGCGACAGCCGGGCGACGACCGCACTGTAGACGTCGAACGGGTCGGCGCGGTTGAACCAGCGCGGGCCGAATACGACACCGCCTGCCAGGGTGAGGACGGCGTAGCCCCCGAGCCACCAGCGCACCGACGCGACGGCGCCGGGGTCCGGCGAGCACAGTTCGAGCCAGACGAAGGCGAACAGCCCAGCAGCGGCCGGCCAGTAGCCCAGGCGGCTGGGGTAACGCAGGAACCCCTGGGGACGACCGAGCGCGCGACCGATGAGCCGCTGGGCACCGCGCCACGGCGACAGATCCCGCCACACGTGCCCGGCAAGCAGTGCGAGTGGGACCGGGCTCACCCACAACCACGTGTAGAAGAAGCCGACGGCACCGTCTTGCCGTTGCTCCGAGCCGAGGTACAGCGCGCCGTAGACCCAGGCCGTGACGACGGTGCCGATGAGCGTGAGCCAGCTGCGGACGCCCGGCGGCCGGCCGATGTCGAGCGGCTCGGCGAATCGGGGCTTGCGCCAGGCGAACGCGACGACGGCGAAGGTGATCGTCAGTGCCCACGCTCCCCCGATCACTGCGACGGGGAACGGGATCGGTAGGTCGGTCTGTCCACCGAGTCCGTGCGTCGCGATCGGGCCGGCGATCAGCATCACGGTGTGACGACGAGCGTCACGATCGTGGCGTGGAGGCCGTGTGACTCGATCGCGATCTGGCCCGGGATCTGGGGTGTGTAGCTGAACTCTTCGCTCTCCATACCGGCCTCGACCGCCCAGGTCGCCTCAGGCTCGCCATGGACGTGCAGTTCGTCCTCGGCGTCGCTGGTCACCTGTGCGACGACTTCTTGTCCGACCCCGACCTCGACCCGCTCGTTCGTGGGCGTGATCGTCCCGTCGGCGATGCTGACCTCGATGACGATCGGCTCTGCGGCTTCCTCGGCCCCACCTGAGGAGGAGCCGCACCCCGCGAGCAGCACGCCGGCAGCGATGGCCACCAGAATCCGCGCCCTCATCGCCCGATCGCCTCCGACGGAACCGCAGGTGCGGCGGTGTCGTCGCGGACCGCGCGCGAGACACGACCGACCGCGACGGCGATACCCCACAGCATCACGAGCGTGCAGACGAGGACCACCGCGTTGCCCACCGTCCACAGCCACATCGGAGCACCGAGGTCGCGCTCGCGCTGAAGGATCTCGATCTCGCGGATGAACTCCCGTGTGACGGTGTCCTCGACCGGCAGTTCCTCCGCGCCGATCGCGGGATCCGCGGGCAGGTACACCGGGACCGCGGTCAGCATCCGCTCGTCCTGCACGCGCACGAGGGTCTTCCAGTTGCCGCCGATCGGCACGGGTTCGGTGGAGCGCCACGTGTTCTCACTCGTGCGCTCGAGGTTGTCCGACACGATGCCGGGACCGCCGCCCTGCCACGCCATCGCCTGCACCCAGGTGTAGTCCTCGTCGACGAGGTCAGCGGGCTCCACCGTCATCTCGATCTCGACCGCGGGCTCCTGCGCCGTTCCGACCTGCTCGATCACCAGCCGCGCCGAGGCGTCCTTGGGCGTCGTGTAGTACAGGCCGTTGGCGATGCTGGCCGCCAGGACCAGGATCGCGCCGAGGTAGATGCTTCGACTCACGGTCGGACGGGGAAGGCGCCCCTGCATACCCAGGGCGAACAAGGCGCCGCACATGCCGGCGAAGATCGCCACCGGCACGGTCATCAGCAGGCCCTCAGCCCACATGTCGCGAGCCCACGGGAACGGGAAGAACGCATCGTTCCAGAGCTTCTCGATCGCCGAGCCGACGGTGCCGACAGCGAGGCCGGCCACGGCTCCGAACACGAGGGGCCGTCGTCGCAATGCCGTCATCGCCAGCAGCTCGACGAGGATGGCGGAGCCGAGGTAGAGCGGGAACAGATGGTGGGCCTGGCCGAACACCTCGCCCACGATGAGCGACACGATGCCGCGGGCGACGAGGAAGAACAGTGCCGCGGCGATCGCGATGCCCGGCCCGGCATAGAGGCGGGCGACCACGAAGGTCACGGCGGCGGCCAACGCGATCATCATCGGCGCGAACGGCATGCGGAACTGGGCGACGCCGAAGTCGAACTCGGCCTGGAACACGGACAGGCCGATGAGCATCGCACCGAAGGCGCAGGTGAGCGTCACCTTGTGTAACGCGCCGGTGCGCCGCGATCCGCGGTCGTAGTCCTCGCTGAGCTGCGCCTCGCGGTGCATCAGCACGATGCCCGCCGTCGAGAGTCCGGCACCGCCGATGAGCATGAGGTGGGTGGGGCCCCACAAGGTGACGTCCTGACCGAAGAGGCGGTGCCACACGTCGTCGAGCGGGAAACCGATCAGTGCGTAGATGCCGCAGCCGGCGATGAGGACCGCGCTCACCGGAGCGAACCATCGCCGGGTGATGCGCACCGCTGCGCGAGAGGGACGACGTCCGTCACGCTCGTAGACGATGCCGATCATGCCCGCGATGAAGAGCGCGAACAGGCCGATGAGGATGAGGTAGTGCGCGGGGTTGGCCAGGGGGCCTTCGTCACGGCCGCGGCCGGCGTGAAGGCTCACATCCCACATGAAGCCGAGGAGCGCCACGACGAGCGCACCGGCGATGAAGAGTGAGGCGAACGCTGCCCAGCCCGGTTCGCCCGTCCGTCGCCGCAGCGCGTCGCCCGCGCGCGCGAACCATTCGATGCGGTGCGTGCGATGCGCCCAGGCGATCGCGAACAACGCGACCGTGAGCACCATGCTGGCGACGCTGAGGCCGATCACCTGGTCGAGTGCGGCCCCGCCCGCGGGCGCAGTAGCCGATTCGAGTCCCACCATGGGTGGAGTATGTCACCGGCTATGTGCCATCGCAAGTGTCACGATATCGGAGCGACTCCGTGCGCTTCACGCCCCTTGGGTCCGTCGACGACGTCGAGATCGACCAGTTGACCGTCATCGAGTGTCTTGAAGCCGTCGATAGCGATCTTCGACCAGTGGACGAAGACGTCGTCGTGGCCGTCGATTTCGATGAAGCCGTACCCCTTCTCGGGGTTGAACCACTTGACGGTGCCTCGCATCATGTGTTCCCACCTGTTCTGCGCCAGGGCCCCGGCCGGACCCCTCACGTTCAGCGTAACGTCGCCCGCCAGTCACGTGTAGAGCCGTTTCACATCCCCGACCCCGCCCGCACCGAGGACCCGCGACCGAGGAACGAGGGAGCGTATCGAGACCATCTCGCGTGACGTGGTCTCACACTCACCCCAACCCGCGATGCGGTCTCACACTCACCCCAAAGCTGGTCGAGTAGCGACCGAGGAACGAGGGAGCATATCGAGACCATCTCCCGTGACGCGGTCTCGATACTCACCCCAAAGCTGGTCGAGTAGCGACCGAGGAACGAGGGAGCGTATCGAGACCATCTCGCGTGACGTGGTCTCGATACGGTCGGTCGCTGAGCGACCTCCCTACTCGACCACCTACATTGCTCAGCAACCTCCGGCGACGGCGGGGCTCCGCCCCGCCCCGTACTCTCGCGAGCTCAACAGCCTCCGGCGACGGCGGGGATGATGGAGATCTGGGTGCCGTCGGGGGTCGTGGTGGCGAGGCCGTCGGCGAAGCGGACGTCCTCCTCGGCGACATAGATGTTGACGAAGCGACGCAGCTTGCCGTCCTCGTCGACGACGCGAGCCTTGATCCCCGGGTACGTCGATTCCAGCGAGTCGACGACCTCGGCGAGGGTCGCGCCTTCAGCGGTCACCTGCGACTCGTCGCCGGTATAGGTGCGCAGGATCGTGGGGATGCGGACGGACACGGACATACAGAACTCCTCGAAGTCGGAACAGGGGGTGCGGATCAGCCGATGCCGGCCGCGGTGAAGGCGTCGTAGGTGGGCGCGATCGTGGCGCGCGGACCGACCGAGCCGGCGACCGCGTCGAGGGTCTTGAGGCCGTGCCCGGTGTTGATGATGACCGTCTCGGCGTCCCGGTCCAGCTGTCCGGTCGCGACGAGCTTCTTCAGGACAGCAAGCGTCGTGCCCCCGGCGGTCTCGGTGAAGATGCCCTCGTTGCGGGCCAGCAGCACGATGGCCTCGCGAATCTCGTCGTCGCTGACCTGTTCCACGCTTCCGCCGGTCTGCCGCGCGATGTCGAGGACGTAGATGCCGTCGGCCGGGTTTCCGATCGCGAGCGACTTGGCGATCGTGTCGGGCCTGACCGGGCGGATCGCATCGACGCCGGCCTCGAACGCCGTGGCGACCGGCGAGCACCCCTCTGCCTGGGCACCGAAGACCTTGTACGGCTTGTCCTCGACGAGACCGAGCGCGATGAGCTCCTGGAACGCCTTGTGCACCTTGGTCAGCTGCGATCCGGAGGCCACCGGGATGACGATCTGGTCGGGCAGCCGCCAGCCGAGCTGCTCGGCGATCTCGTAGCCGAGCGTCTTGGACCCTTCGGCGTAGAAGGGGCGCACATTGACGTTGACGAACGCCCATCCCGGGTCCTCGCCGGCGATCTCGCTCGCGAGCTTGTTGACGTCGTCGTACGTGCCGTCGACCGCGACGAGGTTCTCGGTGAACACCGCGGAGTTGACCTGCTTGGGCGTCTCGAGATTGCTCGGGATGAACACCACCGTCGGGATGCCAGCGCGCGCCCCCGCCGCGGCGACGGCGTTGGCCAGGTTGCCGGTCGACGGGCAGGCGAACACGCGACTGCCCAGTTCTCGCGCGGCGCTGAGCGCGCAGGCCACGACGCGATCCTTGAACGAGTTGGTCGGGTTGGTGCTGTCGTCCTTGACCCAGAGTTTCGCGAGGCCGAGCCCTGCTGCGAGGTTGCGCGCGTCGAGGAGGCGGGTGAACCCGGGCTCGAGGTTGGGGCTGGCCTCGATGTCGTCGGGCACCGGCAGGAGCGCCTTGTAGCGCCAGATGTTGCGCGGGCCGGCTTCGATCTGCTCGCGAGAGACGCGACCGAAGTCGTAGGCCACCTCCAGCGGGCCGAAACAGTCCGAGCACGCGTAGTGGGGGCCGAGTTGCTGGGAGGCGCCGCACTCGCGACACGTCAGGTGGGTCGCGTTGCCGAAGGCACCGGCACGAAGCGTGGACGCAGAATCGAGCGTGAGGCTCACGAAGCTCTCCTTCATCTCTCCCAGGTCGGCTTTCGACCGGGACGGAATTAGCACCTGGCCGCCGATCGGCTGGTTGCTGGGGCTTCGCCGGGCCGTATCCCTCTGCCCCTCGTGATGAGTTGGCATCAGCGTAGTGAGCGCCCTCCGCACCGGCGAACGCGAGTCTCACCTTTCGAGACACGCGTCCATATCCTGGTCACCGTCGCCTTGCGTCATACGTTCTGCGGGTCCTGACCCTCGAAAGGTATGACGTTCGGCGGCCGGGCTTCACGCTGCGCGGCGCCAGCCACCGGCCTCGAGAGCGGAGGCCAGCTGATCGAGGAAATCGCCCGGCGCCACGCGCAGTCCGAGCACCGGGACGCGGAGGACGGTCGAGTGATCCAGTGCGATGTCGTTGTGCCGCAGCGCATCGCCGATGATCGCCTCCGCTCCGAGATGATGCACGCCGTCGACCTCGAGCGCGACATGGAACTCGGGCCACTCGGCATCGAGATAGGTCGTCCCTCGCGAGGTGCGCCGGACCCGCTGACGGCTCGGCGCGGGAAGGCCGGCGCGGCGACACATCCGCGCCAGGTCGATCTCCCCCATCGCCTGCGCGCCGCCCAATAGATCGACGACGATGTCCTCGAGCAGCCGACGCCGCCGGTCGCGGCGCACGGCGAGCAGTGCACGTCCGATGTCCTCGGCCGGGCAGAGCCGCTGCTGGACCACCATGGAGAGGATCGTCGCCGCCTGCCGGGGAGTCCGCACCCAGAGTGCAGCGTGCACCGCGGCTACCGGCACCCGCACCCGCGGGACTCCGGCCCGGACGATGTCCTCGGCGCGCCAGCGGCGAGTCTGGCGGATGACGACGCCGCGAGGACGACGGACCCGAGCGCCGCGCGGCACCGAGACTCGCTCGTGGTCGACCTCCCACCCGGTCAGGCCCGCTGCGGCGAGCGCACTGACACCGTCCAGCGCCGCTCGGGGCCCGGCTTCCAGGACTGCGTGCCAGCGACGGGCGGGCGGGGTGAGTTCTCCGGTGTGCTCCGCGATGGTCTGCCGGCCGTGCGCGCGCCACCGCTCTCCGCGCACGTTGGCCTGCAGTACCCATCGGCTCACCCCGGCCCGCAGCAACTGACCGCGTCCGGCCACCCCGTGCTGCGATGCGAAGAGCTGCTCGACCTCCCGGGCGATCGCGGGAGAGAGGTGGACGAGGGCGCGGCTGCTCATGGGCCGATCGTCGTTCGGTTGCCCTCTCCCGGCGAGTGACCGGCACGCGATCCTGTGGAGAACCTCGGGACGTCATACGTTCTGAGGCTCAGGACCCGCAGAACGTATGACGCAAGGAGAGGTGACGGGGCAGGGACGTGACGGTCAGGCGAGGGCGTCGGCGAGTTCGGTGAGCCAGGCGGCCACGTCGTCGGGACCGTCCAGCACGAGGTCCGAGCGAGGGACGAGCGCCTGCTGCTCGACCGACGCCGAGCAGACGAGGTGACCCCAGTGGCCGTCGGCCCGCAGGGCGTCGACGGCGTCGAACGCCGGGAGGTCGCCGAGGTCGTCGCCGGCGAACACGATCTGCCGCGCCTGGGTCTGCTCCACGAGCCCCAACAGAGCGTCGCCCTTGTTGGTCCCGGGGGCACGCAACTCGATGACCTGACGGCCAGGCTCGATCGCGAGACCCAGTTCATCGGCCAGCGCCTTCAACGGCCCCGCCAGCTCGTCGAGCAGGCCGGGCGCCACGCCCCGGGTATGCAGCGCGAGCGCGAGGCCCTTGTTCTCCAGCCGCACCGCTTCCGCATCGTGCTCGGCGAGCCACCGCGGAAGGCGGCGTTCGAGCTCGGCGACGGACTCCGGCTGCGGAGGCCGTGAGATGACACCGGTCGACGCGTCCCACCGCTCTGCGCCGTACTGCCCGCAGATCACGAGATGGTCGAGACCGCCGCTGGCCTCGAAGCGGCCGAGCCGGCGGACCTGATCGAGCGGGCGCCCGGTGATGATCGCGATCTGCCCCAGCCGTGACCCGAGGCGACACAGCGCCGCCAGCGATCCCGGGTGGATGAAGGCGCGCTGCGGATCCTCCACGATCGGAGCCAGCGTCCCGTCGAAATCGAGACCGAGCAAGGTTCCTTCGGGGTCGGTCAGGACCGGATCGGGAAGGCGGGCGGTCATGGTGTCGAGTATGCCCGGCGACGATCAGCGAGCCGACGTCAGGACCACCGTCAACCGGTTGCTCGGCATGTCCGCGAGATTCGGCATCAGCCGGCCGATCCCGAGGTCGGCCGCGAGCAGCTGGGCCTGCTCGTATCCGCCCGCCGGGTAGTAGATCGTGTCGCCCGGATAACTGCCGCGCGCGTTGCCCGATCCGACAACGGTCCACCCGGCGTTGCTGACCGTGCCGGAGGTCTGCGCGGCGAGGCCGGTGATGCGCGTGGCGTTCAGCACCATGACGCCGAGCGTCCTGGCGACGGGCGCCGTCTCGGGTTGAGTCTCCGTCTCGGGCTCGGTCTCCGACTCGGGCTCGGGCTCGGGCTCGGGCTCGGGCTCAGTCTCCGATTCCGGTTCGGGTTCCGACGGCGGCGCGGGCTCGGACTCCTCGCTCGGCGTGGGCGTGGCGAGCGTGGGCGGCTGGACGCTGGGGGTCCCGGCATCGCCTCGCTGCAGCGCGAGGGCGACGAGCACGCCGGTGAGAACGGCGAGCGCGGTGAGTCCGGCCAGAATCGCGGTACGCCGACCGGACTCGCGCCGATGCGACGGGGCGGGAGGACCCTCGACGGTCACGGCTCAGACGTCGAAGCCGAGCCGGCGGGCCGAGCGCTGACGCTGACGCTGCGCACGCAGACGGCGCAGGCGCTTGACCAGCAGCGGGTCGAAGGCGAGGGCTTCCTCGGTGTCGATCAGGGCGTTGAGCAGCTGGTAGTACCGCGTGGCGGACATCTCGAACTTCTCCCGGATCGCCTGCTCCTTGGCTCCCGCATACTGCCACCAGTAGCGTTCCAGGGCGAGCATCTCGCGATCACGGTCGGAGAGGGAGCTGGCGGACTCATCGGGCGCCTGCGACTTCTCCACTGCACTCATGGCGACGATCCTACGGCATGAATCACACCGCTGTCATTCATGATGGCGAGCCGCCCGCCGCGTCGTGTCCTAGGCTAAAGACATGCCGAGCGAGCGGACAGATTTCGTCGTCATCGCGAACCGTTTGCCCGTCGATCGCGTCACCTCGTCCACCGGCGAGGTGCAGTGGCGCACCTCCCCCGGCGGTCTCGTCACCGCGCTCGAGCCCGTCATGCGGCGCCACGACGGAGCCTGGATCGGATGGCACGGCGCAGCCGATGAGGCACTTCAGCCCTTCGAGCACGCGGGCATGCACCTCGTGCCGATCCCCCTGAGCGAGCAGGAGGTGCGCGAGTACTACGAGGGCTTCTCGAACGCGACTCTCTGGCCGCTCTACCACGACGTCATCGCTCCCCCGGAATTCCACCGCGAGTGGTGGGACTCCTACGTGGCGGTCAATCAGCGGTTCGCCAACCGCGCCGCCGAGATCTCCAACGACGGCGCCACGGTGTGGGTGCAGGACTACCAGCTGCAGCTCGTGCCGCAGATGCTGCGCGCCCTGCGCCCTGACCTGCGCATCGGCTTCTTCCTCCACATCCCGTTCCCGCCGACCGAGCTGTATCAGCAGCTGCCCTGGCGACGCGAGATCCTCGAGGGTCTGCTGGGTGCCGACCTCGTCGGTTTCCAGGCGCCCGGCGCAGCCCAGAACTTCGTCCGACTCGTGCGTCAGCGGGTGGGCCACAAGACCCACCGCGACACGGTCTACCTGCCCGACGGACGCACCGTGCTGGCCAAGGCGTATCCGATCTCGATCGATGCCGCGGGATTCGAGAAGCTCTCGCGCACCCCGGAGGTTCAGGCCCGAGCCGCGGAGATCCGCGAGAGCCTGGGCAATCCCCGGACGGTGCTGATGGGCATCGACCGGCTCGACTACACCAAGGGCCTGCCGCAACGGTTGCGCGCCTTCGGAGAGCTCATCGCCGACGGCAGCGTGCAGCTCGACGATGCCGCGTTCATCCAGGTCGCCACGCCGTCGCGCGAACGCGTCGAGCAGTACCGCATTCTTCGCGACGACATCAACCGGCTCGTCGGCCGGATCAACGGCGACGTCGGCCGGATCGGGCAGCAGCCCATCCAGTACTTGCACGCCTCGTACCCGCGTGAGGAGATGGCCGCGCTCTACCGGGCCGCCGACGTCATGGTGGTCACGCCGCTGCGCGACGGCATGAACCTCGTCGCCAAGGAGTACATCGCGACTCGGTGGGACAACGAGGGGGGGCTGGTCCTGAGCGAGTTCGCCGGCGCGGCCGCCGAACTCCGGCAGGCGTACCTGGTGAACCCGCACGACATCAACGGCCTCAAGCAGAAGATGCTGGAGGCGATCAACGCCAGCCCGCGTGAGATGGGCCGGCGCATGAAGGCGCTGCGCAAGCAGGTCATGGAGAACGACATCGATCTGTGGGCCAACGACTTCCTCACCGAGCTCAACGAGCAGCGCGACCCGCACGGAAAGACGACGCGGCCGGTGGCGTGAGCGTCACGCCACCGGCCGGGTCCGCGGTCAGACGGTCGCGGGCGTTTCGACCGCCTGACCGCTCGGGGACAGCCGACGCAACACGTCGGCGAGCGTGACCACACCGACGACCCGCTCGCCGTCGTCCACGACGGCGAGGTGATTGCGCGACTCGCGCATCGTGGTCAGCGCCTCGTGCAACGGGGTCTGCGCGGTGAGCGTGAACACCTCGCGACTCGCCGGGGCGATCGGCTCCCCCGCTGCCCGCGTCAGGGTCTCGCGCACGTGCACCACGTGCGTGGGTCGCTCCCGCGGCCCGACGAGGATCCGCAGGTGGCCGGACTCGCGTGCCGCGCGCTGCACGTCGGCGACGGTGCCGTCGGACGGGACGGCCGTGATCTCGTTGCCCTGCACCAGCAGATCGCCCACGGTGAGCTCCTGCAGGTTGATCGTCTGCGCGATCTGCGCCGAGAAAGCCGCGTCTAGCGCACCGACGTTGGCCGAGTGCTGGACGAGCTGAAGCAGGTCGGCGGCGCTCTGGCTCGATGACGTCTGATCCACCGGTTCGACGCCCACGGCGCGCACGAGCCGGTTCGCCGCCTGGTTGAGCGCCCGCAGCAACGGCCGGACGAGCCACATGAACGCCCGCATCGGGATCGCGAGCAGGGTCGCCGACCGTTCCGGGTGCGCGATCGCCCAGGACTTGGGAGCCATCTCCCCCACCACCAGGTGGAGGAACGTGACGATGATCAGCGCCAGGACGAAGGCCAGCGTGTCGGCGATCCAGTACGGCATGCCCCAGCCGTCGAGCAGGGGCGTCAGGGCGTGGTGCACGGCCGGCTTCGTGATGGCACCCAGGGCGAGGGCGCACATCGTGATGCCCAGCTGCGAACCGGCCAGCAGGAGGGTCAGCTCGTGCGAGGACCGCAGCGCGGCCCGCGCCGAGCGGCTCTCAGTCGCGGCGTCCTCGAGCCGGTGCGGTTTCGCTGCGATGAGTGCGAACTCGATCGCGACGAAGAACGCGCTCAACGCGATGATGACGACGGTGGTGATGGTGACCACCCACGGGTTCTCGCTCATCGCGCTTCCTCCTCGTCGACGGGTGCCTGAACGGTCATCTCGACGCGGACGGTCGAGGCGACGTGGTCGCGCAGTTCCAGCACGGTGACCGTCAAGTACTCCGGCTCGGGTTCCTCACCCAGGGCGACGGCGCCCGGGTCGGGTGGCAGTTCCACGCGCACCTGATCGCCTTCTTCCGGCAGTCGGCCGAGGTTCGCGATGACGAGACCGGAGAGCGTCTCGTAGTCGCCGTTGGGTAGATCGCGCTCGAGGAGGCGCTCAACCTCGTCCATGTGCGCTTCAGCGGACACCCGCCACAGGCCCGGACCTTCGGGTTCGGCGACGGGGAACACCTCGTCGTACTCGTCGGCGATCTCACCGACGAACTCCTCGGACAGATCCTCGGGCGTCAGCACGCCGGAGAAGCTCCCGTGCTCGTCGACGACGCACGCCAGCTGCTCGCGCGTGTCGTTGAAGGCCGCCAGCGCGTTGGGCAGCGGCATCAGCTCGGGGATGACCAGCGCGGGCCGCATGATCGAGGTGACGGGAGCGTCGATGTCGTCGACCTCCAGGACGTCGATGAGGTGCGCGACGCCGACGATGCGTCCCTCCTCCATGACCGGATACCGCGAGTGTCCCGAGGCCATGCGCTCGCGCAAGGCTCCGATGGTCTCGTCGGACTCGATCGCGACCACGCGCGAACGCGGCACCATGGCGTGCTCGACGTCCTGGCGCGGGAAGTCGAGGATGCGATCGACCATCATCGACAACTCCGGCGACAAATCGCCGGACTCCCGCGACTCGGCCACGATGTGCTCGAGGTCTCGGGCGGTCGCCGAGCTCTCCACGTCGTGCACGGGCTCGATCTTGAGCATGCGCAGCAACAGGTTCGAGGCGTGGTCGAAGACGCTGATGAGCCACCCGAAGACCTTGAGATAGATGAGGGTGGACCGCGACAGCGCCCGGGCGACGGGCTCGGGGGTCGCGATGGCGAGGTTCTTGGGGAACAGCTCGCCGAACAGCATCTGGATGATCGTCGACAGCAGCAGGGCGAGCACCGTCCCGATGCCCACGCCGACGGCGGTGGAGACACCCACACCGCCTAGCAGATCGCCGACGGACTCACCGATCAGCGGTTCGGCGACGTAGCCGACCAGCAGCGCGGTGACGGTGATGCCGAGCTGAGCGCCCGACAACATGAACGAGGTCCGGCCGGTGACCTTGAGGGTGCGCTCGGCCACGGCGTCGCCGGCGGCGGCGCGAGCTTTCAGACGGGACCGGTCAACGGCCATGTAGGCGAATTCCTGGGCCACGAAGTAGGCGGTCGCCGCGGTGATCACCAACACGACCACCAGGCCCAGCAGTAACAAGACGACACTCATCGGCGCTCACCCCCTGGCGCCTCGGTACTACAACTCGGAGGGTCGTCCGAACGCGGAGCGGTGCTCGGCATCGTGTCCTAACTCGAAGAGGGGCAGTCTTCCCCGGTGATCGGTCACCAAGGATCGCCGCGCCCACGACGCGGCGACGAACCTAGTGTGCCGAAGGTGGGCAACTTCACGCCACTGCAGATCCGACTCGCGTCGCAGGCCCACGTAACGTGCGGGACATGCCGCACGACGACTTCTACGCCGCGCCCGGTCTGGCCGGCGACATCGTCCGTCTCGTTCCGCTCGCCGAGGAGCATGCGCCGGACCTGCTCGAGGCGGCCGACGACGAGGTGTTCCGCCACCTCAGCAAGCCTCTCCCGGCGTCGGTGGACCAGATGCGGTCGCTCATCGCCTGGTATCTCGAGGCGCCCGGCGTCGTGCCCTGGGCCCAGCTCGACGTCGCCAGCGGCAAGGCCGTCGGAATGACGACCTACTACGACATCGATCCGGCCCTGCGGACGGTCGCGATCGGACACACCTGGCTCGGCCGCAGCCACTGGCGACAGGGGCACAACACCGAAGCGAAGCTGCTGCTCCTGCGCCGCGCCTTCGAGGAGCTGGAGTGCGTCCGCGTGGTGTGGCACACCGACATCCGCAACGAACGCTCGCAGGCAGCGATCACCCGCCTCGGTGCGCTGCGCGAGGGCGTCCTCCGCAAGCACCGTCGCCGCGTCGACGGCAGCTGGCGGGACACCGTCATCTTCTCGATGGTCGACGACGAGTGGCCCGCGGCACGCGACCGTCTCGAGGAGGCGTTGGCGCTGCCGCGGTGATGCTCAGGCGTTGACGACGCGGGCCCGGCGCAGGACCGGGTTGGCCAGCAGCGCCAGCACGAAAGCCCCACCGGCGGCGCAGATCGTCACGAGGAAGGCGGGCTGGTGACCGCCCGCGTCCGCGGCTCGACCGGCGACCGCCGCTCCCGTGGCGTAGCCGAGCCCGGTCGCGGCGGCGAGGAACGTCATCGCGGTGCCGACCCCGGACAGCGGGACGAGGATGCCCGCGAGCGCGAAGTTGCTGATCATGTAGGGCGCGACCGCGAAACCCAGCACGACGATCACGGCGACGAGCGCGGGCAGCGAGTCGACCCACCACAGCGGCACGGCGAGCGCGAACAGCGCGGCCGCGGCGACCAGCATCCGCGTCGCGTAGAGGATGCGCTCGGGAAGTGCGGTGATCGCGAGACCGGCGATGACGCTGCCGATTCCGAGGCAGGCGTGGATGAGGCCGGCCAGGCCCGCCTGCCCGGCCGCCGTCGCGAGCACCGTCGTGCCGGTCTGGATACTGCCGAACAACGTCCCGGCGCAGAACTGCGCACCGATGAGGACGACGAACGCCACCGACCAGAAGCGGTGGTCCTCCGCGGCGTGGGCTGCCGCCCGCTTCACGAGTCGCACGGTCGGGTGCACCGCGAACCACGTGCCGAACACGGCGAGCACGACGCCCGCCGTCACCACGGCGCCGGCCGGGTCGACCAGCACGCCGAGCACGCCGATGAGGGCGGGTCCGAGGACGAAGGAGGCCTCGTCGGCCGCTCCCTCGTAGGAGAAGGCCGCATCGACGAGGCGACGGCGGCGCACGGGGTCACCTTCGCTGTGCTCGGTGATCGGCCGCCAGCGCACGCGCGCAAGCGGCCCGACCTGCGGAAGCATGAGTCCGGTCACCGCGGCCACGGCGACGATGAGCGTACGCGGTGCCTCCGGCGTCGTGACCACGACGAGCGAGATCAGTCCGAGCGCACCCAGGATCGACTGGACCACGACGACGGGGCGCTGGCCGATCCGGTCCGCGAGCAGCCCCGCGACCGGGGCGCCCACCGCATTGGCGATCGCGAGCGCGCCGGCGGCCGCGCCACCCCACGCGTATCGGCCGCTGGCCTCACTGACCATGACGAGCGTGCCCAGCTGGCTCATGGCAAGCGGAATACGCCCGAGGAAGGCTACGAGGACGTAGGCGGGCCCGACTGTGCGCAACAAGGCGCGGTACGACGCGACGGCAGACAAAGCAGCCCGAGTCTACCGACACCGCCGGGCCGCGATGCGGCCCGCCACGCTCTAGAGTCGTCGGGTGCGTCTCCTGCCCGCCCGCATCGCCACGAGCGGGATCTTCGGACTCAATGGCTTCGTCCTCGGGATGTGGGTCGTGCACATCCCGTTGATCAAGGACCGGACCGGAGTCGCTGACCATCAGCTCGGCCTCCTCCTGCTCGTCCTGGGCGTGGCCGCGTGGATCGGGATGCAAGCCGCCGGACCACTCACCGACCGCTTCGGCAGCAGGGCGGTCGTGGTCACCGCGATGGTCGCGATGGGATTCGCGCTCCCCCTGCCCGGGCTCGCTCACGACCAGCTGAGTCTCGCGGGGGCGGTCGTCGTGCTCGGCGCCATGAACGGCTTCGTCGACGTCGCCCAGAACGCCCAGGCCGTCCAGGTCGAGCAGCACTGGGGGCGCGCCATCATGTCATCCTTCCACGCGTTCTTCTCCGCCGGCGGCCTCGTCGCGGCACTGAGCGGCGGGGCGCTGCTCGCGCTCGGGGTCAGCGCGCCCGTGGCCCTCGCCGGGGGCGGCGGGGTGACGATCGCCGCTGCCCTCGCCCTACGCCCACTGCTGCTCCCACCCGAATCGCGCCACGACGAGGCGAACGATCTCAGCCCGCGTACCCGTCCGCCGTGGACCGGGCGAGTCCTGCTGATCGGCGGGCTCGCCTTCGTGCTCATGCTGTCCGAGGGCGTGGCCTTCGACTGGAGCACGGTCCACGTGCGCGACCACCTGGGCGCGAGCGCGTCGACCGCGGCCCTCGCATTCGGCGCGTTCTCGGTCGCGATGACCGCCGTCCGGCTCTTCGCCGACCTCCTCGTCCGCGCATGGGGTCCGGGGGCCTTCGTGCGGCGCGCAGCGACCCTCGGCGCGCTCGGCTTCGCCGTCACCGTCCTGGCTCCCGACCCCGCCCTCGCACTGGTGGGCTGGGCGGTCGTCGGGATCGGACTCGCCGGTTGCGCTCCCCAGTTCTACTCCGCGGCGGGCAACGTGGATCGGCGCTACAGCGGCGTCTACCTCGCCCGCGCCGTCGGCATGGGTTACCTGGGCCTGCTCGCGGGTCCGTCCGTCATCGGGGCCATCTCCTCGGCAGCGGGGCTGGACCGCGCGTTCCTCGTGCCGCTCGCGGGTTGTCTCGTGGCCGCGGTACTCGCGCCCCGGGCGCTGCGGCACGATAGGGCGCGATGACCACACGCCGCCCGCTCGACGAACTTCTGGCGCCCGACTGGGCCGAGGCCCTCGCTCCCGTCGCTTCGCAGATCGCCGCGATGGGCGACTTCCTCCGCGAGGAGATCGCCGCCGGTCGCGGCTATCTGCCCGCCGGCGGGGCCGTCTTGCGCGCGTTCGCCGAACCGATGGCGAACGTGAAGGTGCTCATCACCGGCCAGGACCCGTATCCGACCCCGGGACATCCGATGGGTCTGTCGTTCTCGGTCAACCCCGACGTCCGTCCGCTGCCCCGCAGCCTCGTCAACATCTATCGGGAGTTGCACGACGATCTCGGCATCACGCCGGCCGAATCCGGCGACCTCACGCCGTGGGCGCATCAGGGGGTACTGCTGCTCAATCGCGTCCTCACGGTGCGCCCCGGCACTCCGGCGAGTCACCGCGGCAAGGGGTGGGAGAGCGTGACCGAACAGGCGATCCGCGCGCTCGTCGCCCGGCAGCGGCCACTCGTGGCGATCCTGTGGGGCCGCGACGCGCAGAACCTCGCCCCGCTCCTCGGCGACACGCCCCGGATCACCTCGGCCCACCCCAGTCCCCTGTCGGCCTCGCGCGGGTTCTTCGGCTCGCGGCCCTTCAGCCGCACCAACGAACTCCTGCGACAGCAGGGCGCGGAACCGGTGAACTGGCGTCTGGACGGCTAGGCTCATCAGCGTGAGCGAGACCAAGATCCGCGACCGCGGCCGGGTAATCGATGAGGGCTTCGGCCATCTTCAACGTTGGGGCCTGCGGATCGTCGTGATCGCGGCCGCCCTCTACGTGCTCGGATGGGTCATCGGCCGCACGTGGATGGTCTGGTTCCCGATCAGCCTGGCGATCCTCATCGCCACCGTGCTCGAACCGCCGGTCCGCACGCTCAGACGCATCGGGTTCCCCAGCGCATTCGCCGCAGCGGTCACCTCGTTGGGTTTCATCGGCGGGCTCTTCTTCGTCTTCTCGCTACTCATCCCGCAGGTCGTCGACGAGGCGCCGAGCATCGTCAACAGCGCCGCCAGCGGCCTGACCGAGGTGCAGCAATGGCTCGTCGAAGGGCCGTTCCAGGTGACCGAGGGGCAGATCACCGACGCGCTCGATGCCGTGCAGAACTGGCTCCGCGAATCCGCCCTGGACATCGGCGCCGGCGTCTTCAATACGATCGGCACTGTCACGAGTGTGGTCGTCAACCTCGTGGTGACGCTGATCCTGACGTTCTTGTTCCTCAAGGACGGCCACCGGTTCCTGCCGTTCGTGCGCCGGGTGGGTGGACGCCGGGCCGGCGGTCACCTCGCGGAGATGCTGACCCGCTCCTGGAACACCCTCGGCGGCTTCATCCGCACGCAGGGCCTGGTGTCGGCGATCGACGCGTTCTTCATCGGCCTCGGCCTGGTCATCGTCGGTGTACCGCTCGCGATCCCGCTCGCGATCTTGACGTTCTTCGGCGGCTTCATCCCGATCGTCGGCGCCTTCGCCACCGGTGCCCTCGCGGTCCTCGTCACGCTCGTGACGAACAGCTTCCAGGACGCCCTCATCGTGGTGCTGATCATCATCGCGGTCCAGCAACTCGAGGGCAATGTCCTGTCGCCGTGGCTGCAGGGCAAGAGCATGAAGCTCCACGCCGGCGTCGTGCTGCTCGCCGTGACCGCGGGCGGCTCGATGTTCGGCATCACCGGCGCGTTCCTGGCCGTGCCCGTCGCGGCCGTCGTCGTCGAAGTGCTGCGCTACCTCAACGAGCAGATCGATCACCAGGTCTCCCGTGAAGCGCCGCCGGAGGACCGCCGCGGCTCGATCGACCCGGACGAGGACGCCGAGCGGGCTGAATCGGCTCCGGCCGACGACGTCGAAGAACGCCCCTCCCCCTCCTGACCTCACGTCCGGCGGCAGCACGTCCCCGGGCGGTGCGTCGTCAACCTGACCCGAGCTCGCGGCGGTGCGTCCTCAACCTGACCCGCCCCGCAGCGGTGCAGCTTCAACCGGATCCCGCCCTCGAAAGGTTGAACACGCACCGCCAGACTCGCGCAAGGTCGATCCGCCTCGCGGCCGGTGCGTCCTCAACCTGACCTCGCTCGCGGCGGTGCTTGCTCAACCTGATCCGACTCACGAAAGGTTGATGACGCACCGCCCGACTCGCGAAAGGTTGATGACGCACCGCCCTGCGCGCGAAAGGTTGACCCCGCACCGCTCCTGACGAGCGGGGCGAGTGCGACTCAGTCGAAGACGACCGTCTTCACGCCGTTGAGGAGCACCCGATGCTCGGCGTGCGCTCGCAGCGCGTGGGCCAGCGCCCGGGCCTCCAGGTCCTGGCCGAGGTGAGCGAGTTCGCCGGCGGAGGATCGGTGGTCGACGCGGCGGAAGTCCTGCTCGATGATCGGGCCCTCGTCCAGTTCTGCCGTGACGTAGTGCGCCGTCGCACCGATGACCTTGACGCCGCGCCGGTGGGCCTGCTCGTACGGACGGGCGCCCTTGAAGCTCGGCAACAGTGAGTGGTGGATGTTGATCGCCCGGCCATGGACCGCCCGGCACATCTCGTCGGACAGGATCTGCATGTAGCGGGCCAGGACGAGCGCCTCGGCACCGGTCTGCTGCATCAGCGCGAGCACCTGCTGCTCCGCCTCACGCTTGGTGTCCGGCGTGACCGGCAGGTGGTGGAAGTCGATACCGTGCCAGCGCACCTCGTCCTGCCAGGTCGTGTGGTTGGAGACCACCGCGACGATCTCCACCGGCAGCTGTCCCGTCCGATAGCGGAACAGCAGATGGTTCAGCACGTGGCCCTGCTTGCTCACCATGACGACGACCTTCATCGGCGCGGTCGCGTCATGGAGGTCCCACGTCATGTCGAAGTCCGCGACCGCCGCGGCGAGCCGCTCGCGCATGTCGTCGACGGCGAGCGGTTCGGCGGACAGGAAGCGCACGCGCATGAAGAACTGACGGGTGTCGGGATCGGCGTACTGCTGCGACTCCACGATCGTGCAGTCGTTGTCCGCGAGCGTCGAGGAGATGGCCGCGACGATACCGACGCGGTCCGGGCAGGACAGCGTCACGATGAAGTCGCTCGTGGTGTCACATGGCATTGAGACCGGTCAACTCCCGTCCGATGATCAGCTTCTGAATCTGGCTCGTGCCCTCGTACAGGGTGAGGACCCGCGCGTCCCGCAGGTACTTGCCGAGCGGGTACTCGTCGATGAAACCGTAGCCCCCGAGCACCTGGAGGCAACGGTTGGTCACCGCGACCGCCGCCTCGCTCGCCGCGAGCTTGGCCATCGAGACGTGGAGGGAGAGCGCCTTGAGCGTGGTGCCCTGGTCGACGCCCCAGGCAGCGCGACGGGTGAGCAGCCGAGCGGCGTCGATCTCGACGGCGGAGTCGGCGAGCAGTTCCTGCACGAGTTGCTTGCTCGCGATCGGGCCGCCGAACTGGCTGCGCTCCGTGGCATAGCCGAGGGCGAAATCGAGCGCGGCTTGCGCGACGCCGACACTGCTCGCAGCAACGGAGATGCGGCCCTTCGTCAGTGCGGCGAGGGCGATCGGCAGCCCTCGCCCGACCTCGCCGAGCCGCGCGGAGTCCGGGACGCGGACCTCCTCGAGCGACAACGAGGCGGTCGCCTGGCCCCGCAGGCCGAGCTTGCCGTGGATCGTGTGAGCGGTGAAGCCGGGCGTGTCGCTCGGCACGAGGAACGCGGTGATGCCGCGCCCGCCCTCGTCACTCGTGCGCGCGAACACGAGCGCGACCTTGGCCCACGTGCCGTTGGTGATGAACATCTTCTCGCCGCTCAGCAGCCAGTCGTCGCCGTCGCGGCGGGCGCGCGTGCGCAGCGAACCCGGATCCGATCCGGAGTCCGGCTCGGTGAGACCGAAGCATCCCAAGGCCGTTCCAGAGGTGATCTGCGGCAGCCACTCCTGCTTCTGCTCGGGCGTGCCGTAGGCGGCGATACTCTTGCCGACGAGGCCGAGGCTCACCGAGACGATGCCGCGCACCGAGTTGTCGCCACGGCCGAGCTCCTCCATGACGGCGGCGTACGCCTGGAAGCTCGCCGGTGTGCCGCCGTACTCCTCATCGATCCCGAGACCGAGGATGCCCAGCTCACCCATCCGGGGCACGATCGCCGTGTCGACCGATTCCGCCCGGTCCCACTCACGGATATGTGGCAGGATCTCGCGGTCCACGAAGGTGCGCGCCGCGAGGGCGATCTGCTCGTCGAGCTCGTCGAGGGCGAAGTCCATGTCGGCAGGGTATCGCCGACGCTCAGCCCCAGAACTGCTGCACGACGTCCCAGCCGATCTTGACGATGAAAGCGCCGACCACGACGACGAAGACGATCCGGATGAACACCGAGCCCTTGGCGACGGCCGTGCGCGCGCCGAGGTACCCGCCGAGCACGTTGAAGATCGCGAGCACCAGGCCGGCCTTCCACATGACCGCCCCCTGCGGGATGAAGACGATGAGCGAGGCCAGATTGGTCGCGAAGTTCGCGATCTTGGCCTTGGCACTCGCGTCGAGGAACCCGTAACCGAGCCACCCGACGAGCGCGAACACGAGGAACGAACCGGTGCCCGGGCCGAGCGCACCGTCGTAGAAGCCGATGGCAGTACCGGTCAGCATCGCTGCCCCGTAATGGCGGTGGCCGCTGAACCTCAGCAGACTCGATCGGCCCAGCTGGGGCTTCAGCAGTGTGTAGGCGCCCACCATCACCAGCACGACGAGGATCACCGGGTTGAACGCGTCACGGGGGATGAACGACGCGACGAAGGCGCCGCCGAGCGCGCCGGCGAAGGCGGCGAGCGCGAGCGGCAACGCCGTCCTCAGGTCGGGCCGGACCCGGCGCAGATACGTCACGCTGGACACCGAGGTTCCCGCGATCGAACCGGCCTTGTTGGTCGCCAGCAGCTGCACGGGGGCCGCGTGGGGGAACGCGATCATCAGGGCGGGCAACTGGATGAGCCCGCCACCACCGACGACGGCGTCGGTCCAGCCGGCGAGGAACGCCGCGGCGGCGAGGAAGGCGAGCACCGCGAGCGTCGGGTCATCCACAACGACCCACCCTAGAACCGGATGTCACGATGTGCGCGTGCGGGCGGACCAGCGTCCGCCGATGCGCTCGATCCGCACCGGGTGGTCGAAGGCCGCGCTGACGTTCGCGTCGGTCAGCACCTGGTCGACCGGACCGGCGGCGACGAGTCGCCCGGCCCGCACCAGCGCCGCATGCGTGGTCCGGGTCGGCAACTCCTCGAAGTGGTGGGTCACCATGATCGTCGTCACGCCCGTCTCGGGCAGGCGGTCGATGGTCGCGATCATCCGTTCGCGGGCGGCCAGGTCCAGACCCGTACTCGGCTCGTCGAGGATCAGCAGCTCGGGGTCCGTCATCAGCGCGCGAGCGATCAACGTCCGCCCCCGCTCACCCTGCGACATCGTCAGCCAGCGTTGCGTCGAGTCATCACCGACACCGAGCTGACTCATCAGATCCTCGGCGCGCTTGCGTTGGTCGTCGGTGGGTTCCCAGCGCGGGACGCGCTCGATCGTCGACGTGGCTCCGGTCAGCACGATGTCGAGGACGGTCAGGTTCGAGCGCAGCGGGTGCCGTGCATCGACGACCGCGATCGAACGGCGAAGCTCGCGCAGGTCCACGCGGCCCATCTGGGCGTCGAGGATGCGCGCGCTGCCTCGACTGGGGAAGGTGGTCGCCGAGCAGATCGACAGCAGGGTGGACTTGCCGGCACCATTCGGGCCGAGCAACGCCCACTGCTCACCACGGCCGACGGTGAGGTCGATGCCGTGGAGAAGCTCGCGGCCGGCGCGGACGAAGGTCACGCCCTCGAGTCGTACGGCGTTCACGGCGTCACTGTACGCACGAGGGGGCGTGTCCAGAGCATGAACCCGGTGTCCGGAGGATGAGATGAGCGTGCGTACCATCGCTCCATCCCCCTCAGGACCTCTCGGGAGTACTGCCATGTCGTCGACATCCACCCGTGGCCAGCAGGCCGCGACCCCAGCCAATCCTCGCCATCGCGTCGTTCTCGCGAGCCTCGTCGGCACCACGATCGAGTTCTACGACTTCTACGTCTACGCGACCGCCGCGGTGCTGGTGTTCCCCCATCTGTTCTTCCCCGCGGGGAACGACACCGTCGCGCTGCTCTCCTCGTTCGCCGTCTTCGGCGCGGCGATGGTCGCGCGGCCGGCCGGCGCGGTGTTCTTCGGCCACCTGGGCGACAAGAAGGGGCGCAAGACGACCCTCGTGGCCGCGTTGCTGACGATGGGTATCGCGACGTTCCTCATCGGCGTGCTGCCGACGTACGCGATGGTCGGCTGGTTCGCACCGCTGCTGCTCGTGCTGATGCGCCTCGCGCAGGGATTCGCGCTGGGCGGTGAGTGGAGCGGCGCTGCACTCGTGGCCACGGAGAACGCGCCGGCCGGCAAGCGCGCGTGGTACGGCACGTTCCCGCAATTGGGCGCCCCGCTGGGCTTCATCCTGGCCAACGGCCTGTTCTTGCTCATCGCCCTGGCGATGCCGTCCGACGATCCGTCGATGCCCTCGGACACGTTCCTGTCGTGGGGCTGGCGCATTCCGTTCCTGTTCAGCGCCATCATGGTGGCCGTCGGCCTGTGGGTCCGCCTGCGACTGGTCGAGAGCCCGGCCTTCACCAAGACCCTCGAGAAGGGCACCGTCCACCGGCTCCCGCTCGCCTCGGTCGCCAAGAGCCACTGGCGCGAACTCGTGCTCGGCACGTTCTTCATGCTCGCGACCTACGTGCTCTTCTACCTCATGACGACGTTCTCGCTCAGCTACGGGCGCGCGCCCGAGGACGCCGAGCTCGCCGGACTCGGGTACTCGTACAACACGTTCGTCCTCATGATGATCGGCGGCGTGGTGTTCTTCGGCATCTTCACGATGATCTCCGGGCCACTCGCCGACCGCTTCGGTCGTCGCCTCACGCTGCTGATCGTCACCGCGGGCATCATGGTCTTCGGCCTGCTGTGGGTGCCCATGCTCGACAACGGACTCGTGATGCTGTGGCTCGTCGTCGGCTTCACCCTCATGGGTCTGACCTTCGGGCCGATGGGTGCGCTCCTGCCCGAACTGTTCCCGACCAACGTGCGGTACACGGGCTCGGGGATCAGCTACAACGTCAGTTCGATCCTGGGCGCCGCGGTCGCGCCGTTCATCGCGGTCTGGCTGTGGACGGTGGGCGACGGCAGCCCGTTCCTCGTCGGCCTGTATCTGACGGCGATGGCCGCGCTGACCTTCATCGCCCTGGTGATCGGCAAGGAGACCCGCGAGGTCGACATCGAGCAGTGATCCGGCTCGCCGAGCGGTAGGTGAGGTCCCAGGAGGCTTGCTCGCATGGGACCTCACCTACCGCTCACGCGGTCACTGGCCTCCGGGCGAGACGAGTCGGGTCAGGACGGCGGCCAGTTCGTCCTGCGCCACGGGGCCTTGACGCATCTGGTCCTCGGTGAAGAGCGACTGCGCGGCGCCGACGGAGAAGAGCACGCGGTACACGGCCGCGGCCCGCGTCGGCGTCATGCCGAGCCGCTCGACGAGCAACGACTCCGCCTGTGCCGCCAGCAGGTGCGTGCATCGGGCGTTGCGATCGACGAACGCGTCGATGGACTGTCCCTCGACGAAGAACGCCCGCAGGACGGGTCGATAGTCCGCGAACAGGCGAAGCGCCTCGCCGACGGCTCGGGCCGCTGCCTCCTGCGGTTCGAGAACCACGGCCTCCTCCATCGCAGCCACCGCCTCGCTCTCGAGCGCGGTGAGCAGGGAGTCCTGGACGGCGAGCAACAAGCCCTGGCGATCGCCGAAGCGGTGGTAGAGCGAGCCGTTGGACGTGCCAGCCCGCCGGGCCACGGCCGCGACCGTCACGGCTGTCAGCCCGCCCTCGGCGAGCAGCGCCCGCGTCGCCTCGATCATGCGGCGGGTGGAGGCCTCTCCCCGCTGCTGAGCCACGGTTCGCATGCGGCCACCCTTGCACATCTAGAGCGATCGCTCTAGTTTGGCCTCATGAGACGCGACCATTGGCGCCGCTACACCGACCGGCTCGACCCCGAGACCGAGTACCGGGACATCTACGCCAAGATCGTGCAGCACGAGTTCCCCTGGGACATGCTGATGGCGCTGAGCTTCGCGCTCTTTCGCACGTACGCGGTGCCCGGCATCGGCCGCCTGCTGGACGAGACCGGGGCATTCGCGCAGGACACGCAGAAGCGTTACGACGACACCACCTTGCTGCTCGCGGTCCCGGGCGAGAAGGGTTTCGAGCATCCCGAAGCGCGAGCGGCGATCCGGCGGATCAACCAGATGCACCGCAGCTACGACATCCCCGATCACGAGATGCGCTACGTGCTCAGCACGTTCGTCGTCGTTCCGGTGCGATGGATCGCGCGGTTCGGCAAACGTCCGCTCACCGACAACGAAGTGCGCGCCACGGTGCGCTACTACCAGGTGCTCGGCCGGCACATGGGCATCAGCGAGATCCCCGCGACGTACGAGGAGTTCGCGCAGCTGATGGACGCCTACGAGACCGAGCATTTCGCCTTCGACGCCGGGGCCCGTCGCGTGGCCGACGCCACGCTCGGGTTCATGCTGACGTTCTACCCGTGGGTGCCGGGCCGGCTCATGCACGCGTTCGCCCGCTCCCTCATGGACGATCCGCTGCTGCGCGCCTTCGGGTACGACCGCCCCGTGCCGGCGATCCGCCTCCTGGGCCCGCTGTCACTGCGGCTGCGGGGGAGGCTGCTGCGCCTCGCCCCCGCTCGCGTGCGCCCCCAGCAACTCGAGGACATCCGCTGGATCCGCAGCTACCCCGGCGGCTACGACATCGAGCGACTCGGCACCTTCCCCGGTGGCTGCCCGGTTCGGTGACCGATCGCTGCCGTGCGATCTGATCGCGGTCGAGCCACCCGTCGGCGACGCGTTGAGTGTGACGTTTGTCCGCTTGGAGCGCACGATTCACCGCGCAAACGTCACACTCAACGGGTTCACGGCAGCGATCAGAGGATCTCGAGGCCGGTGATCGTCCAGGTGTCGCCGTCGCGCTCGGCGGTGACCGAGAGCTGCGCGGCGGAGACGCTCGCCTCTTCGTCGCTGGCCCGGCGGCTCGCCTGATCGAGGAACACCAGGAGCTCGGCGGAGTCGTCGCGCAGTTCCTTGACGCCGGCGACCTGCACCTGCGCGGTCAGCACGAGCTCCTGATCGGGTGCCTGTTCCTGGAGCGTCGAGTACAAGGTGTCGTACTCCTCGCGCGCGTCGCCGGTGAGGAACTGCTCGGCAGCGTCCTCGGTGGCCTGCGGGTCGTTGAAGTCGTACGACAACACCCGGGTCAGCGCTTGCGACACCTGCGCCTGCACGTCCGCGGTGGCGCCGGGGTCGATGAGCGCGGCGTTCTGCGCGGCGGAGTTCTGCTGAATGGTCCAGGCAGTGGCCCAACCGGCGATGCCGACGACCGCGAGGACACCGACGAGGACCCAGCGATTCAGGATGCGCCTCATGACAGGTTCACCGCCACTTGCTGAAGGTTCTCCAACTTCCACTCCCCCTCGACGCGCAGCAGCTCCGCGCTGAAGCGATTGCGCTTGACCGTGGGTTCTGCGTCCGGGTCGGCATCGTCCTCGACGGTGACCTCCACGGCCGCGATGACGGTGGCGCTCGAAGCGTCGAAGTCGGTGACGGCGGCGTCGACGACCTTGCCGGTCGAGATCATCTGCTGTTCGGCCAGCAACTGCTTCTCCTCGTCCGAGACGCCCACGAGCTGGTCGTGCAGTGTCCCGGTGGTGACGTCGGCCCACGCCGCGAGGCCCTCGTCGACCTCGCGGTAGTCGAGAGTGTTCATCGTCTCGATGTGCTGGCGGGCCTCGACGAGAACCGCGTCGCGGGTCTGCGCCTGCTCGATCGTGTCGTCGTTCCATGCCAGCCAGCCGGCGACGACACCCGAGATCGCGAGGACCACGGCGAGCGCGAGGATCAGCCACTCGCCCAGCCGTCCCCGCGACGTCCGTGGAGACCGCTCCGGCGTGCCGTCGTCGGCGACGTCCGCGGTCTCGACCTCGTCGGCGGTGTCGCTCGACGACGCTTCGGTCATGCTCATCCCACTCCTCCCAGCAGGTCTCCCAGACCACCGGCGACGTTGACCCGTGCCGCGGCGGGCGCCCCGGGATGGCTGATGCTCTGCGGCCCGCGCACGTTGGTGCCGCTGGCCGGGTCGGCCGTGCAGCCGGCCGAGGTGTTGAACGGGCGCCCCGTTGAGGTGTCCAGACCGTCGCGCATGGCCGTCCCACCGTAACCTGCGACACACGGCAGCGGATCGAAGTACGTCTGGGCGAGTCCCAGGTTCAGCCCCTTGGAGCCGTTGATCGCCCAGCCGACGCTCACCGCCTCCGGCACCCGGATGAGCGCGTCCTCGACGCCGGCCGCATTGATGCCGAACACTTGCGCCGGGGTGATGAGGTTCGCCATCAGCGTGCCGAGCGGGGTGCCGACCTGCTCGAACAGGGCGTTCATCTCCTGGGCGGCCGCCGGCGAATTGGCGATGAGGGTGCGCAGATCGGTGTCCGCGTCGCGCAGTGCGGCGGCGAAGAGATCGAGATCGGCGCTGAAACCCTTGATGCTCTCGGCGGACTCCTGCTGCGTGGTGAGCACGCGATCGGCGTTCTCGATGAGTCCCTGCGTCGCGAGGAAGTTCTGATCGGCGATCTCGACGAACTCCCGCGAGGTCTCGATGAGTTGCCCGAGGTTCTCCCCGGCTCCGCGCGACGCCTCGTAGGCCTCGTCGATGACGGTGCGCAAGTCCTCCTCGGGTACCGACGCGGCGAAGTCGCGCCCCGTGCGCAGGAGGTTCTCGATGGGGGGCGGCAGAGCATTGGACGACGCCGAGATGTGATCGCCCGCCGCGAGCGTCTCGTCGCTGCGTGTGTCGCCCGCGAGGTTGACGTACTGTTCGCCGATCGCCGAGCGGTTCGCCACGGTCGCGACGACATCCGCGGGGATGTCCGGCGCGTCGCCGTTGATGCGCAGCACCGCCTCGACGCCTTCCTCGGTCGGGGTGAGCCGCTCGATGCGGCCCACTGGCACGCCCCGGTACGTGACCTGACCGTTGGTGAAGATACCCCCGGCGTCGGGCAGGGCCACGGTGACCTTGTAGTCGGAGCTGAAGGGGTTGATGCCCACGTACGACGCACCGAGGTAGCTGGTGGCCACGAGGGCCACCGCGACGAACACGATGAGCTTGGACTTGATGGAGCCGGTGAGCATCAGCGGCCACCTTCCGGAAGCGTCGCGGGTGGGGAACTCGGTGACGAGCTCGTCGACGGCGACGGCGAGGGCTGGCTGGGCGTGCCCGAGGGCGCGCCTGGCAGCCGGCTCGGCGGCACCTCGATGGTCGGAGCGGGAAGCCCCGGCACCGCCGAGTTCGTCGGTGGCAGCAGGGTCGGCGGCAGCTCCGGCTCAGGGGCGTCGGGGTCCGCGCCCTGGCGGCCCTGCAAGCTCATGCCGGTCGAGGGCGACCCCGTGCTGTTGACCTGCGGCCACTCGCATCCCTTGGCCGCACAGCCCGCCGGCAGGGTGCGGAAGTTGGTCGTGATGAACACGTTCATGTAGTCGCCCTTGATCGCCCCGAGCACCGAGTCGGGGAACGGATAGGTCAACAGGATCTGCAGCGACTCCGGCAACGCCGAACCGGCACGGGCCAACTGGTCGAGGATCGGTTCGAGCGCCTGGAAATCGGCGACGATGTCGTCCTGAGCGTTGTTCAAGGTGTCGACGGTGACCACCGAGAGCCGGTCGAGTGCCTCCAGCATCGCGACCAGCTGCGAACGCTGGTCGACGAGCACCTGCATGCCGGGGCTCAGGCCGTCCAGAGCGCGGACGATCCGGTCGGTGTCGGCCTCGAGCGTCTGCGACAGCTCGTTGAGGCTGTCGAGCGCGTTGGTGATGGCCTCCTTGCGCTCGTCGAGCACCCCGACGAACGACTCCATCTGGCGCAGGAAAGCGGTGATCTCCTCGGGGCGACCCTCGGAGACCTGCTGCAGTTCGCGGGAGATCTCCTGGAACTGCTCGATGCCGCCACCGTTGAGCACCATCGAGAGCGCCCCGAGGACCTGCTCGACCTGCGCGGCCTGCGACGTCTCGGCCAGCCCGATGTGGGCGCCGTCGCCGACCGGGCGACCGGACTGCGGCGTGCTCGGCCGGACCAGCGCGACGTACTTCTCGCCGAGCAGCGAGGTCTGCTGGATACGAGCGGTCGTCCCCGCGGGCAATTCGACATCGCGGTTCACGACGAGTTCGACCCGAGCGCTCTCGCCGTCCTCGTTGAGGTCGATGTCCTGAACACGTCCGACGTCGACGTTGTCGAGCTTGACGCTGGACTGCGGCACCAGGTCGAGAACGTCCTCGAAGTCGGCGCTGAACCGCAACGGATCCGATCCGACGTCGGCACCTCCGGGAAGCGGTGCGTCGTAGACGCTGCCGCCGAGCATGCCGCAGCCGCTCAGGGTCAGCGCGGCGGCGGCTCCCGCGACCGCGAGTCGTAGACGCCTCATTGGTTCTCCTCCAGTCCACCGAACAGCGTGAGCGGGGCGTCCTGCGACGTGGCGGCGGCCAAGCCGTTACCGGACCAGACCGTCAGCTCGTTGAGGTTGCCGCGACCGTGCAGGGTGTTACTGCCCGGCTCGTAGGCGTTGAGGAAGTTCTGCAGGACGAGCGGGATCGTGCGCACGGTCTCCTCCAGCGCGTTCTTCTGGTTGACCAGCACCTGCGTCGGACCGATGAGGTTCTCGACGCTGGTCTGCAGGTTGCCGCGGTTGTCGCGGATGAACTCGTCGAGGATGCCGAGCGCTTGCCCGAGATTGGCGATGGCGGCCTGCATGTCCTGACGGTCCTCGGCGAGATAGTCGGCCACCGTGGCGAGCTGTCGGTTCGCCTGCGCCAGCGTCCGGTCGTTCGCCACGAGCATGTCGTTGAACTCCTTGAAGTTCGCGATCGTGGCGAACAGATCGTCGTCGGAGTTCGCCAGGGTGCCGGTGGCCTTGCCGAACTCGTGGATCATCTGGTTGATGTCGGCGCCGTTGCCCTCGAGGTTCTGCGCGAGCACCGTCAGCAGGTCCGACAGCGCACCGTCCTCGTTCGCCCCGTTCGGGCCGAGCTGGCTGCCGATGTCCTCGAGGCTCTCGTAGAGTTCGTCGATCTCGACCGGCACCGCCGTCTCCTCGATGACGGTGCCCGCTTCCAGCTTCGGCCCGCCGTCGTAGGGCTCGGTGAGCTGCACGAAGCGATCGCTCACCAGCGTCGGGGCGACGATGACGGCGGCGGTATCCGCCGCTGCCTCCTGGCCCCGGTCGAGCCGCATCGACACGCGCACCTCGTCGCCTTCGGGCTCGATCGCCGTGACGACGCCCACCGGGACACCGAGCATCTGGACGTCCGAGCCCGGGTAGAGGCCGACGGTGGAGTCGAAGGTCGCCTCGAACTCCACGCCCTGGCGCTCGATCAGGCGCCACGCGACCACCGCGGCGACGACGAGTGCGACCACCACGGCGAGCTGCGTGATCCGCTTGACGGTGCTGCTCATCGCTGACCTCCCGGCTCGCAGTTGCGGACGACGTTGTTGTCGAGGACCGGTGCGGCGTTCTCGTCGAACAGACCGCAGATGTAGGAGTCGACCCAGCGGCCGTTGCCCGTCGCCGAGGCCAGTCCGCGGTAGTAGGGGCCGAGGAGCTTGAGCGCCTCCTCGAGGTTGTCCTGGTTGCGCTGCAAGATGGCGGCCACCTCGTCGAGTTTGGCGAGCGCGGGCCGCAGCTGCGCCTCGTTGTCGCGCACGAGCCCCTCGAGCTCGGTACCGAGCCGCGCGGTGCCCTGCAGCATCGCCCGCACGGTCTCGCGGCGGTTCTCCAACTCGGTCAGCAGGGCGCTGCCGTCGTTGATGAGCCGCTCGAACTCGCTGTTGCGGTCCTTGAGGGTGCCCGAGACCTCCGCGGTGGCCGAGAACAGCTCCGCCAGTTCGGCGTCGCGGCTGGAGATGGTGCGCGAGAGGTCGGTCAGCCCTTGCACCATGCCCTGCACCGACTCCGGGGTGTCGCGGAAGGCGTCGGCGAGCGCCGTGAAGCTCTCCTCCATCTGGTCGGTGTCGATCTCGCCGATCGTGTCCGACAGGTCCGAGAACGCCGCGTTGACGTCGTAGGGGGTGGTGGTGCGCGAGACCGGGATCGGGCCGTCGAGTTCCTCGGTGCCGAGCGGATCGAGCGACAGGAATTTCTGACCCAGCATCGTCTTGACCTTGATCGCGGCCCGCGTCTGATCGCCCACGTCGACGCCCTTGGCGCGGAACTTGACCTCGACCCGAGTGCCGTCCAGGCCGATGTCGGTGACCTCGCCGACCTTGACGCCGGCCACCCGGACCTCGTTGCCCGGCTTCAGTCCGCCGGCCTCGGCGAACTGGGCGGTGTAGACCTTGCCGCCACCGACGACCGGGAGCGCCGAGGCGTTGAAGGTCGCGAGGAAGACCAGGGTCATCGCGAGCAGGCCGACGACGGCGATGAGCACCTTGTTGCGCTCGGCGAACGCCTTGGGGAATCTACTCATGCCGCCCCCTGCCAGAAGAACCCACGATGTGCAGGCGTCGGCATGAGGTGCTTGTTGATCACTCGCTGGCGCTCGCTCATGCCGCACACCTCGTGACACCTGGTGCGGGCGTGACGCCGAGGTCACCCATGTAGCCCTCGGGCATGGGGATCTTCCCTTCGATGGAACAGACGTAGAAGTTCAGCCACGAGCCGTAGCTGCCGAGGCGGCCGATCCGGTCGAGCTTCGTGGGGAGCACCTCGAAGAACGAGTTGAGCACCGCCTCGGCGTTGGACAGATTGCCGCTGAGCCGGTCGAGCGCCGCGATCGAGCCCTTGAGCGGCGCGCGACCCTCCTCGAGCAGCTCCGAGACGCTGACGGTCAGGTTGCCGAGGCCGTCGAGCGTGCTGCCGATGACCTCGCGGTCCTCGGCGAGCCCGGAGACGAGCTGCTGCAAGGTGATGATCGTCGTGTCGAGCTGGTCCGAGCGGCTGTTGATCGTGGTGAGCACGGCACTCAGGCTGTCGATGAGCTGCCCGATGACCTCGTCCTTCTCCGCGATCGTCTGGGTGAGGCTCGCAGTGCTGGACAGCAGCCCCTCGACCGTCGCACCCTCACCTTGGAACACCGCGATGATCTGCTCGGAGAGCTTGTTGACGTCCTCGGGTGAGAGGAACTTCATGAGCGGCTGGAAGCCGTTGAAGAGCATCGTGAGGTCCAGCGCCGGACGCGTCGCCGAGGTACCGAACGTGTATCCGGCCTGCAGCGTCGGGCCCGGGTCCTCCGGCGGCTCGAGCGCGATGTACCGCTGCCCGACGAGGTTGCGGAAGCGCAGCTCTGCCGTGGTGCCGCCGCGCACCCGCACCTGGTTGGAAACCGTGAACCTGACCTCGGCCAGCCGGTTCTCGGCGACGCGGATGTGCTCCACGGTGCCGACCTTGACGCCTGCCATGCGCACGTCGTCGCCCTTGTTGAGGCTCGTGGCGTCGGTGAACATCGCCGTGTACTCCTTGGCCGTGCCGCCCACGCTGTTGCGGATCGTGCCGGCCAGGGCGATCGTCGCGAGCACGGTCACGAGCGTGAAGACGATGCTCTTGATGAGGATCT
Organism: Aeromicrobium phragmitis; assembly: GCF_003674095.1. GTDB lineage: Bacteria > Actinomycetota > Actinomycetes > Propionibacteriales > Nocardioidaceae > Aeromicrobium > Aeromicrobium phragmitis. Next base: position 29,418 of record NZ_RDBF01000011.1, on the reverse strand, counting down.
TGGTCATTGCAGCGTCACCTTCGTATCGCGCAGGACGGGACCGACGAGCAGGCTGCTCCACCCGGGGTACTCGGCGGGTGCGAGGCCCTCGGTCGGCGCCAGCAGCTCCGCGAAGAGCTGGTTCTCCGCCGGGGAGTTGGCGTCGCCGAGGCCGGTGAGGGCGGCCTGCTGGCGCACGAACTCCCCGGGAGGCGGAGCGATCTGCTCGATCGCCGGTGCGGCGTCGGCGCTCGCCGCGGCGGCGCTCTTCGTGGCCGAGGGCGCGGCCCTCTTGCCGGTCACGTACGGGCAGCGCGGTGAACCGCCGGTGGCGTATTGGGGCGCGTCAGCCCCGGGCACGTACTTGCCGCGCGACTCCTCGACGTTGAGCACCACGTGAATGCCGGGCTCGTCAGTGCCCTTGCCGAGCGTCTTGTCCATCGCCGGAATGAAGTCCCGAGCGGCCTCGAACAGGCAGGGGAACTGCGAGGCGTACGGTCGCACCGCCTCGAGCGCGGCCCGACTGTCCGCGGAGAGGATCTCGATCGTCGGCTGGTGCGTGCCGACCCAGCCACCGGTCGTGTCGGACGCGGTGATGACGTTGGCGTACACGTCGGACAGCTGAGCGCGCTGTTGCACCATCGTGGCCGAGGTCGTCGTCATCGAATCGAGCGCCGACAGCAGATCCGGCAACGCCTCGTTGTAGGTGTCGGCGACCTCGGCCAGCTTCTGGAAGTCCTCGGCCATCGTCGGAACGTGCGGATTCAGCTGCTCGAGGTAGTCCGACCAACGCGCCATCGAGTCACCGAGGTCGGCACCCCGACCCCGCAGCATCGCCGACAGCTCACCGAGCGTCGCCGACAGCTTCTCCGGCTGCAGCGCCTGCAGGACCGGAAGCAGTTCGTCGAAGAGCTCCTCGAGCTCGACCGCCTCGTCGGACGTGTCCTGGTAGATGACGTCGCCTTCGGAGAGGCCCTCGGGCCCGCCGCCGGACGCTCTGCCGGCCGAGCCCGACGCCGGAGTGACCAGCGAGACGTACCGCTCGCCGAACAGCGTCTTGGGCAGCAGCCGTGCCGTGGTTCCGGCCGGCAGCGTCTCGGACACCGCGGGCTTGAGGGCGAGCGTCAGCTCAGCGCCGTCGGGGTCGGTGCGCACCCGAGAGACCTCACCGACCGGGACGCCGTTGAGCTTGACGTCGGACCCCTCCTGCAACGCGTTGCCGATCGCGCCCGTCCGCAACGTGACGTCCGTGGTCGGCGTGAAGGCCTTCTCATAGGCCAGCAGTGCGACGGCGACCAGTGCCGCCGCGAGGGCCAGATAGCCCAGACCGAGGAACGCGTCCACGACGCGCGACGACTTGCTCATCCGGCCACCCTCACCGTCGTCGTGGTGCCCCACAGCGCCATGGACAAGATGAGGTCGAGCACCGCGACGGTCACGATCGTCGTGCGCACCGAGCGGCCGACCGCCAGGCCCACGCCCGCCGGCCCGCCCTTCGCGGTGAAGCCCATCCGGCAGTGGATGAGGATGATCAGCACCGAGAAGATCAGCACCTTGACGAACGACAGCAGGATGTCGATCGGGGGCAGGAACAGGTTGAAGTAGTGGTCGTACGTTCCCGCGGACTGACCGTAGAAGTAGACCGTGACGATGCGCGAGCCGGCGTACGAGGTGAGCAGGCCCAGCACGTACAACGGGATGATCGCGATGAAGCCCGCGATGACGCGCGTGGTGACGAGGTAGGGCACGCTCGGCACGGCCATGACGTCGAGCGCGTCGACCTCCTCGTTGATCCGCATCGCGCCGAGCTGTGCGGTGAACCCGGCGCCGACGGTGGCCGAGAGCGCGAGCGCCGCGACGAGCGGAGCGATCTCGCGGGTGTTGAAGTAGGCCGAGATGAAGCCGTTGAGTGTGGCGGTGCCGATCTGGTCCAGGGCGGCATAACCTTGCATACCGACGACGGTGCCGACGAACAGCGTCATACCGACCATCACGCCGATCGTCCCGCCGATCACGGCGAGCGCGCCGGAGCCGAAGCTCACTTCCGACAGCAGCCGCAGCACGTCCTTGGGGTAGCGGCGCAGGGTGGCCGGGATCCAGGCCATGACGCGGCCGTAGAACCGCAGGTCCTGGCCCAAGCCGGCCAGCGCGTTGATGGGGGTGTCCCACCAGCGGGCGGGACGAACGGTGGACTGGGCCATATCAGGCTCCCTTGCCGGGGAACAGCTGCAAGTACAGCGTGGTGATGACGAAGTTGACGAAGAACAGCAGCAGGAAGGTGATGACGACCGACTGGTTGACCGAGTCGCCCACGCCCTTGGGGCCGGGGGCGGTGTTCAGGCCCCGGTACGCCGCGACGACGCCGGCGATGAAGCCGAAGATGGCCGCCTTGATCTCGCCCACCCACAGGTCCGAGATCTGCGCGAGCGCCGTGAAGCTCGCGAGGTAGGCACCCGGCGTTCCTCCCTGCACGATGACGTTGAAGAAGTAGCCGCCGAGCACACCGACGACCGACACGAGTCCGTTGAGCAAGATGGCCGCCGCGATGCAGGCGAGCACCCGCGGAACGACGAGGCGCTGGACCGGCGAGACTCCGATGACCTTCATGGCGTCGATCTCGTCGCGGATCTTGCGCGAACCGAGGTCGGCGCAGATCGCCGCGCCGCCCGCACCCGCGATGACGAGGGTGGTGACGATCGGGGCCGCCTGCTGGACGACCGCCAGAACGCTCGCGGCACCGGTGAAGGACTGGGCGCCGACCTGGACGGTGAGCGTACCGAGCTGGAGCGCGATGACCGCACCGAAGGGGATCGCGACCAGCATCGCCGGAATCCACGAGACGCTCACGACGAACCAGAACTGCTCGAGAGCCTCGCGTGCGGCGAACGGACGCTTGAACGTGGCCCGGATCGTGTCGAGACCGAGCGCGAAGAGGTCGCCGGTGGCGTTCAGCGCCCGGGTGATCGGACCGGGCCTCGGAGGGATCGGGACTCGGTCCTTCTCCTCGTCGTCGGCGACGTACAGTTGCGCGGCGCCGGAGGTGACCCGCTCACGGTGCCGCTCGCCGCTGGCGCGCACGGCACCCGACTTGGGGAGCAGCTGACGCGGCAGCACCTCGATCGCTCGCGCCCCCGCGTGGCGCGACATCACCGCGGTGCCGCCCGGATACGGGGGCAGGTCCTCGGCCTCGGGGAGCGGCTCGCCGCGCCGATGGTCGGTCTCCTCGCTCATGCCGATCGGCCCCTCAGGATCGCCGCTCATGAACTGGGAGACGACCGGATGGTCGGTGAGCAGGAACTCCTCGCGCGGACCGAACATCACCAGTTCGCCGCGGTAGAGCATGCCGAGGTTGTCCGGCAGGGTCCGGGCGAGCTCGATGTTGTGCGTGACGACGAGCATCGTGGCGTCCGTCGCCGCATTGATGTCGATGAGCAGTTGCGCGAGGTTGGACGTGCGGACCGGATCGAGGCCCGAGTCCGGCTCGTCGATGAGGATGATCTCCGGATCGGTGACGAGTGAACGCGCGAGACCGGCGCGCTTCTTCATGCCGCCGGAGATCTCGCCGGGCAGTTTGTGCTCCTGCCCGACTAGGCCGACCATGTCGAGTTTCTCCATGACGATCGACCGGATCGTCTCCTCGTCGAACTTGGTGTGCTCACGCAGCGGGAACGCAACGTTGTCGTAGACGTTCATCGAGCCGAACAGCGCGCCGTCCTGGAACAGCACCCCGAAGCTCTTGCGGAGCTCGAGGCGCTGCGCCTCGTTGGCGCGCACCATGTCGATCCCGTTGACGAAGCAGGTTCCGGCCTCGGGTTCCAGCAGGCCCATGACGGACTTGAGGAACACCGACTTGCCGGTGCCCGAGGGCCCGAGCAGCGCCGTGATCTCCCCCGGCGGGAGGGTGAGCGTGACGTCACGCCAGATGTTCTGGCTACCGAAGCTCTTGGTGAGGCCCTCGACCTCGACGGTCCCGCCCATGCATCCTCCTCGCATCTGCGGCTGCAGAAGGTCCGCGCCGCTGTGGTGTGGCTGACGGCACCGAACCGCCCCCTCAGATGGATCGGTGCCTGGCGAGGACGCTAGGTGTGGCCCACGTCACGACGCCACCACCTTCCCCAGACGAGCCCCTTCGTAATCGAAACGTAACCTTCTTTTGTCACGCGCATCACAAGAAGTGAAGGAAGTGGTCCGCGCGGGTGGCCGGATCGTTGCTCGCGCGAGGCGCGCTGTGGCTTGATCATCCTGTCGCCCCCTCACGACGCCGATCTTCGGCTGCCGTATGGACGCAGTGATGGGGAGTTGATGGGGAATGTCACTCGTGGTCTCCGAACGACAGATGATCGTGGCTTCGAGCCGAGACCTCTCACCGACGCGGCTCACGCACCTGAGTGAGCAGATCCGGCGCGCCGTGCTGACCGCGGCGGGGGCCCAGGACGATCAGCTCGTCCACGAGGTGGTTCATGCCGCGGTCACCGCCTTCGTCGAGGAGGGCGAGGCCCGCACCGCGGCCGCCCGCGTCGCTCCGCTCATGGACCGACTCGGCCGACGCCAGGCGCGCCGGGGTTCGGACGCCGCCGCACTCTTCGAGAGTTTCCGCGCCGCGCGCATCGCCACGCAGCGAGGCTTGAGCGCCGTCATCGGCGAGGCGATCACCGGCTCGGTCGTCATCCGACTGCGCGAGGAGCTGATGTCCTATCTCGCGTTCCTGTTCTCCCACGCGCGCGCCGGCCTGGAACTGGAGCGCGAGCGGATCGAACGAGCCGAGCTGGAACGGCCGCGGCGCACCACCGCGCCGCCCGCCCTCACCTCGTCGCAGCGCCGAGCGCTGGCCCGCCTGCGTGACGGCGAACAACTCGTCGTGCTCACCGCGGTCACCGAACCGCTGCCGATCGCGCTGTGCCACCAGCCCGGCGTCGCGGCCGACGACGAACGGCAGACCGCCCTCGCTCCGGCCGCCTGGTGCGCCGAGCAACTGTGCGAGTGGCTCGACGGCCAGGCCGTCCTCGGACCGGCCGTCACGATCAACGACGCCATCGCCGCGGTCGCTCTCGTGCGTCGCGCCGCGGGGATGCTCGCCGACGGCACGATCGAGGACCCCCGCCGCCTGGTCCCCTTCGAGGACCTCCTGGGCGCGATGCTCCTCGCCAGCAATCCGGTGCTGAACGAACTCATGATCGCGAAGCACTTCGCCAGTTGGGGACCGATGCCGGCGTCACGGCGCGTGGCCCTGGCCGAGTTCCTCCAGCTGTGGCTCGAGCGCGGCCAACCGACCAATCAGCTCGCCCGCGAACTCGGCATTCCTCCGCAGACGGCGCACTCGCGGATGAAGGCGGTCCGGCAACTGCTCGGCGAGGCCCTCGACGATCCCACGCAGCGACTGGAACTCATGGTCGCGCTTCGCGCGATCCTTCCGCGCTGGCGGTCCTGACCGCTCAGGACGGCTTGGCGGCGCGGACCTTGCGGCCGGCCATCTGCTCGATCGTGATCGCGACGTGAAGATCGCGGTCGCCCGGCGCCCACGGATGAGGCTCCTGCTGCTGCCAGTGCATGACCTGCTCCTCACTGGCCCGGCGAGCCGTGCCGTGCACGGTGAGGCTCCAGCCCCACCGATACAACTCCTCGAGATGGTCGATCTCGACTGCCACAGGCGTCGGTTCGTCGCCGGCAAGGTGCGCCAACACCGAATCCGGCTCCGTTCGCAAGAGCAGGTGGTCGGCGTCGGGAACGGCCACGTTCGCGACCACGAGCTCGATCTTCTCCGGACCGTTGAAGGCGATGCGCCCGATCCGCGCGAGGGTCAGGTACTCGCGGCACTCCTCAGCGGTGAGCTCTCGGATGTGACCTTCATCGGACATGGCGACCTCCTGGCGATGACATCGCTTCCAGTCTGCCGTCGATCCGGTACCCGCGCAGCGACGCGGGACACGACAGACGAAGGCCCCGGAACATGGAGCCATGTTCCGGGGCCTTCGCGGTGTTCGAAAGCCGAGCTAGAGCTCAGGCGCCGGTGTCGACGCGCTCAGGCGCGCGAGGCGCCTGGGGAGCCGGAGCCGGGTCCTCGGCACCAGGCTCCTCGCCACCGGGCTGCTCGGCGTCGCCGGCAACGGCGTTGAGCCAGTGGTAGACCGTGCCGTTCGCACCAGCCGCCGAGACCCGGAACATGTCGCCGGCGGTCGCGCCGGTGATCGTCAGCACGCCCTCGCCGTCGCCGTTCGGGCCGACCGTGGCCGCGAAGTCGCCGATCTCTTCCCATTCGTTCGTCTCGGGGTTGAGGCGGGTGATGAGACCCGTGATGTTCTCGTTGGGCTCGAAGCCCGCGAACTGCAGATTCACGCCCGCGGCGAGCTCGGCGACGGTCGCCTCGGCCGGGCCGGTTACCGACAGACCCTCGAGGATGGTCAACTGGATGGCATCGGCGTACTCGTACTCCACCTCGCCGTCTGCGCCCTCGTAGGTGTAGTACGCGGTGACCTCGTAGATCGGGAATCCATCGGCGTCAGGGGCGACCGGGGAGCTGCCCTCGGGGAGGATCGTGCCCGAGAAGGTTCCGTCAGCCTCGCGCTGGCCGTCGACCGGATCGCCGACGAGGCCGCCGCCGTTCGCACCCCACGAGGCGAGTGAGACGCTCACGCCGGTGGCTTCCTCCGGGATACCGGAGACCTCGAAGTCAATGCCATCGCCCCAGCTGCCGGCGGTGTAGGTCCGCTCCGACTCCTCGACGGTGAGGGTGATCGGATCGCCGGGCGCGGCGACCGCGGGGGTCGCGACGAGCGCCAGGCCGGCAGCCAGCGCACCGGCAAGGGCCGCCTTGCCGCGTGTCATCGTTCGCATGAAGGTCCTTTCGAGCGACGGGAGTCCGCCGCGTGAGTTGAGTACCAAAGCCGCGCACCTGCCCCCGAGGCCCGGCCGGCACGCCGTCCCAAGGCAATCACATCAGGAGGAGAACGAACAACTTCAATCACATGATGCTTATGGTGACGCGAATCACACCAGGCGGTTCGCCACGATGATGTCGTTCTCGTGATACTCACCCGTTGCGGCGTCGAGGATGCACGTGATGACCACGACGCGGTCCGGGTCGTGCACCCAGATGTCCTGGTCGGCGATCTCGGTCTTCGGGATCTCGATCTTCTCCTCGACGCGGTAGGTCTCACCGCGATAGGTGAAGTCGTCGCCGGTCTGCAGCGCACGAATCTGGTCGCCCGCGCACCCGTGGTCCTCGCAGGCGTGCGCGAGGATGAAGTCGGTTCCGCCGTCCTCGGGGTAGCCGTTCTCCGGGTCGACGACCTGCCAGAAGTTCTCGCCTTGATCCGGCGGGTTCCACACCGGGCTGTACGGCATCGTCTCGGTGGTCTCGATGTTGACCGCGGGCGCCGGTTCCTCGTTCGGCGTCTGCATCTGCGCGGTCGCCGGTGCCGCGTCCGGCTCCGCGTCCTTCGGGGAGTCGAAGACGCCCGCCAGAGCGGCGACGAGAACACCGGCGGCGACCAGCACGACGAGCGCGGCACCCGCACTCCAGAATCGATGCCGTCGCAGGACTTCCGTGACTGTCATGGTGGCGCTCGAGCCTCCCCCTTCGACCTGAGTGTCAGCGGCCCCGGCGATGCCGGAGTCGCGAGGTCACCCTACAGACCCGAGTGTCGGTGGCCGGCCCTAGCCTGACGGCATGAGCGTGAATCCTGCGATGATCACCCACGATGTCGTCGACCCCGTCGCCATCGGCGGCTGGTGGGCCGAGCAGACCGGCGGCGAGGTGCTCGCCGAGAACGACGGCTGGTTCGTCGTCGTCGGGTTGCCGAACGGCCTGCGCCTGGGCTTCCAACGGGTCGAGCAGCCGACGCCGGGCAAGAACCGCGTCCACCTCGACCTCGAGGCGACCGACGACGTGGAGACCGAGATCGCTCGGCTGGAGGGGGCCGGGGCCCGCGTCGTTGATCGCCAGCAGATTGGCGACTTCCGATGGGTCGTGCTGCACGACCCGGCCGGCAACGTCTTCTGCGTCTCGGCCGCCCACTGAAGCGCGGTCAGGTCTCCGGCGCGAAGGGCCAGTCCCCGAGCGGCTCGATCCGACGTCCGCGGCGAAGAGCGAGCCGGTTGTAGTCCATGGTGCGCTGCGCCGCCCAGAAGCGTTGCTGCGCCATGACAAGTGGCCGATCCGGAAAGACCGTGGCCCGGTGCCGCGCGCCGAGCTCGACCGCGATGTCACGGGCGACGCGGGCGTCGGCCTCGGCGTCGTGCGCGTTGTCGAGCTTGATGCCGTAGTAGTCCGCGACGTCGCCGAGGCGCCGCGACCCCAGCCGACCTCGCTCGATCCCGTAGTCGATGACGAAGGGGTCGATGACGGTCAGCTCATGCCACCGGGGCTGGCTGATGCCGTGACGTCGCAGTTCAGCGCGCAGCAGCGTGAGATCGAAGGCGGCGTTGAACACCACGAGCGGCGCATCGAGCGCGACGAGGTGATCGACCCAGGCACTCAGTTCGCGCAGCGCGGCCGCGGGAGCTGGCGCCCGGACGACGTCGGCGTCGCTGATGCCGTGGATCTCGGCGGCCGACTCCGGAATGGGCACCTGGGGGTGCACGATGCCCACGAGGTCCGGCCCGGCGTCCGGACCGAGTGCCGCGTACGTGATGAGGCGATCGCGATGCGGGTCGATGCCCGTGGTCTCGAAGTCGAGCGCGGCAAGCGGCCCGGAGTGCCAGCCGGTGTGCGCGCCACGCGGCGGCGGAACCGGCCGATGATGGCGGCACACGATGTAGGCCGCCCGGCCGAGGCCGATCCGGAACCCGGCTTGCGCGGGGACGTCGACACCGCATTCGGCACACTGCCCCCCGAATGTGTTCGTCCTCACCGCTACCTCCTGCGATCCTCACCGCTACCTCCTGCGATCCACGGTAGCGAGCCGGTACGACAGTCCGAAGCGTCGCAGGTCAGCGCACTGACGCGCCCCCGGAGTCGTCCGGCGGAGTGTCCCGATGCGTCTTTGCGACACCGCGTTCGGGCTCCGACCGGCGCAGTCGGTCGACCTCCTCACGTGAGGCGAGGTCCTCCTGCAGATGCCGCATGCGTGCCCGCCGCCGCTTGGCGCCGACGCGCCACGAGATCAGCGCGACGCTCAGCACCACACCGATCAACGCGCCGATCCACGAACCGGTGAGGAACCCTGGACCGTCCTGCGCCAGGAGCGCGCGGCCGTCGCGCGCCGAGTCGTTCCCGCCGACGGCCACCGACAAGGTGAGCCAGTTGGGCGCGGCGAGCACGACGGCGGCCACGACGACCGCGATCCGCACCGGCCACCGCGGGCGAAGGACGAGAGGCAGCACGAGCAGAGGTACCGCGGTGAAGACCGCGCCGAGGAACAGCCCCCAGAGAACTCCGGTGGCGGTCGACCCGCCGACGAGCCCGGCGATCTGCTCGGCCCACCAGCGCGGGAAGAACTCGGCGGCGATCAGGTAGGCGAGGTACCCCAGGGCCACGAGAACGAGGAGGAGCACCACCCGCCGCACCCATGGCGACGGCTGGACGCCATACGCATCGTCGCCCTGGCGCGCCATCTCCTCGGCCATGCGCCCATCATGGCACCGGAGCACAGCGTCCGCCGGAGACGAGCGCGATCAGGGCGCTGCTCGGTGCCCTCCGATACGCTTTCCCTACCCATGGTCTGGCTCGTCGCGCTCCATTTTGCTGCCGCCGGGCTGGCCCCTGCCCTCGTCAAAGTCCTGGACCGGCGGGCCTTCTGGCTCCTCGCGCTCGCGCCGGCCGTTTCATTCGCCTGGCTCGTGCCCCAGAGTCTCGAGGTCACGGCGTCGGGTGAGGCGATCCACCAGCGAGTGACCTGGATCGAGCCGATCGGCCTGCACCTGGACTTCTCGCTCGGCCCGTTCGCCGCCGTGCTGGCCCTCCTCGTCACCGGGATCGGCGCTCTCGTCCTCGTGTACTGCTCGTGGTACTTCCGGCCTCGCGACCCTGAGATCTGGCGCTTTGCCGGCGTGCTGACCGGCTTCGCCGGGGCGATGCTCGGCCTCGTCCTGTCCGACAACGTGTTCGTCCTCTACACGTTCTGGGAGTTGACCACCGTCCTGTCGTTCCTGCTGATCGGCCACAACCCCGATCGCCGGGCCAATCGTCGCGCCGCTCTCAGCGCGCTCATCGTCACGACGTTCGGCGGCCTCGCGATGCTCATGGGTCTGGTGATCCTCGCGGTGGAGACGGGCACTCCGCTGTTGAGCGAGATCGTGGCCGCACCGCCGCTGACCGGCGGCCTCGTCATCGCCGGCGTGATGCTGGTCCTCGTCGGCGCGTTGTCGAAGTCCGCCCTGGTCCCGTTCCACTTCTGGCTTCCCGGCGCCATGGCCGCTCCGACCCCGGTCAGCGCCTACCTGCACGCCGCCGCGATGGTGAAGGCCGGCATCTTCCTCGTCGCGGTCATGGCCCCCGGCTTCGCCGATGTTCCGGGCTGGCGTCCTCTCCTCGTCGCGCTCGGCATCGTCACCATGCTCATCGGCGGCCTTCGCGCATTGCGCCAGTACGACATCAAGCTCCTGCTCGCCTACGGCACCGTGAGCCAGCTCGGTTTCCTCGTCGCACTCTCCGGGACGGGAACCCGGGCGGCGGCCTTCGCGGCATTGTCGCTGCTCGTCGCGCACGCCTTGTTCAAGTCCGCGCTGTTCCTCGTCGTCGGGGTCATCGACCGTTCGGTCGGCACCCGCGACTTGCGGGAGTTGTCCGGGATGCGCAAGGCCCGCCCGCTGCTGTTCGTCACGAGCGCGGTGGCCGCCGCCTCGATGGCCGGCATCCCGCCGCTGCTCGGTTTCACCGCGAAGGAGGCGGCGTTCGCGGCCTACGTCGACCTCGGCAGTGATCTGGGATGGAGCACGTTCGCCTCGCGGCTCGCCTTGACCGGCATCGTCGTCGGCTCGATCCTCACCATGGCGTACACCGCGCGCTTCGTCTGGGGCGCCTTCGCCGACAAGCCCGGCGTCGAGCCGTGTCATCCCCGTGCCTTCTCCCGGGGATTCTCTCTGGTCCCCGCGTTCATCACCGCCTTCACCGTGCTCGGCGGACTCGTCGGCGCCTGGCTGACTCCCCGGATCGCGACATACGGCGAGGCGTTCCCCGAGGGGGCGCACGAACCGGTGCTCACGCTGTGGCACGGCTTCACCCCGGCGCTGTGGTTGTCGATCCTGACCGCGGTCGCCGGTCTCGCGTTGTTCGTCGGTCGCCATCCGGTCGCGGCAGCGCAGCACGCGATCGTCGACCGGTTGCCGATGCCGGACGCCGATCGTTCGTACCACGCCCTGATGCGCGGGGTGGACCGTCTCGCGGTCGAGGTCACGGGCCGCACGCAACGCGGTTCGCTCCCGTTCTACCTGGGCGTCATCCTGGTGACGCTGATCCTGGTACCCGGCTTCGCTCTCGTCCGGGCGTGGGAGACGCCGCAGGTCCGCGAGATCCGGCTGGCCGACAACTACCTGCAGATCGCCGTCGGCTTGTTGATGATCGTGGCCGCCGTGCTGATCGTCCGATCCCGGCGCCGGCTTCGCGCGGTGCTGCTGCTGGGCGTCACGGGCTACGGCACGGCGATCCTCTTCGTGGCGCACGGTGCGCCAGACCTCGCGCTGACCCAGGTGCTCGTCGAGACGTTCCTGCTCGTGACGTTCGTCCTCGTCCTTCGTCGGCTCCCCCCGTTCTTCTCCGACCGCCCGTTCACGGTCATGCGGTGGTTGCGGATCGGGATCGGGGTGCTCGTCGGAATCTTCGTCTCGGCCGTCGCCCTCGTCGCCAGCAACGCCCGCACGGCCACGCCCATCTCGCAGGGGTGGGAAGAACCCGCGTACACCTACGGCGGCGGCAAGAACATCGTCAACGTCACGCTCGTCGACATCCGCGCGTGGGACACGCTCGGTGAGCTCAGTGTGCTCGTCGTGGCGGCCACCGGGCTCGCGAGTCTCATCTTCCTCATCACCGACCGCGCCGGAAACGTCAGCCGTCCGCGCCGCATCGTGACGCCGGACTCCAACCAGTGGCTCGCGGCGAACCTGCACGATGACCGGCGCTCGATCGTGTTCGAGATCGTCACCCGACTGATCTTCCACACGGTGATCGTGTTCTCGATCTACCTCATGCTGTCCGGGCACAACTCCCCCGGCGGTGGCTTCGCCGGCGGCCTCATCGCCGGGCTCGCGCTGATGATCCGCTACCTCGCCGGTGGCCGCGAGGAACTCGACAACGCCGCGCCGGTCGACGCGGGCATGGTGCTCGGTATCGGCCTCGCGCTCGCTGCCCTGTCCGGGATCGTTCCGACGCTGCTCGGCGGAGGCGTGTTGCAAAGCGCGATCATCGACATCCCGATCCCGCTGCTCGGTGAGCTGCACCTGGTCACCTCGGTCTTCTTCGACGTGGGCGTGTACCTCATCGTCGTCGGGCTCGCGATCGACGTCCTGCGCAGCCTCGGAAGCGGCATCGACGCGCAGGCCGAGGAAGAGGCCGATGAGCAGGAGGACGAGGTGGTGCCGGCATGAGCCCCAATCTCATTCTGGTGATCGTGGTCGGCGTGATGGTCGGCTCCGGCGTGATCCTCGTCCTGGAGCGCAGCCTGACGCGCATCCTCGTCGGGTTCGTGCTCATCGGCAACGGTCTCAACGTGCTGTTCCTCGTCGCCTCCGGGCCGGCCGGACGCGCACCGCTGATCGACGTGGGTGAGGGGCCGATGAGCGATCCGCTCCCCCAGGCGATGGCGCTCACCGCGATCGTCATCACCCTCGGCGTCACCGCGTTCGGACTCGCGCTGGCCTACCGGGCGTACCAGCTCACCGGGACCGACGACGTGCAAGACGACCTCGAGGACGACTTCATCCGTCGGCGGGCGGAGCGCGACGAGGTGTCGACGACCTTCGATGAAGCGCTCCCGGATGAGGCGCTGCCGGACGAGGACTACCTCGACAACGACGACGTCGGTGTGGCCGCGGACGCGGAGACCAGCGTGGGCGAGGAGCGCCGCCGATGAACCACATCGTCGAACAGCTGGTCCTCGCGCCCGTCATCATCCCGCTGCTGGGTGCCGGGCTGTGCCTGGCTGCGGGGCGCTCGGCCGCGGTCCAGCGCATCGTCAGCATCGTGGCGCTCGGGCTCGTGGTCGCTGCCGCGGGCGTTCTGCTGTACCGCGCCGACACCCACGGACCCCAGACCTTCAACGTCGGCGGCTGGCCGGCCGAACTCGGCATCAGCCTGGTCGCCGACCGGTTCAGCTCGCTCATGCTGATCGTCTCGACGATCGTCACCTTGTGCGTCCTGCTGTACTCAATCGGTCAGGGTGTCGTGGAGTTCGGACGCAAGACGCCGTTGTCGGTCTTCTACCCGACGTTCCTCGTGCTGAGCGCCGGTGTTTCCAATGCGTTCTTGTCCGCCGATCTGTTCAACCTGTTCGTCGGGTTCGAGATCTTGCTGGCGTCGTCGTACGTGCTCATCACGCTCGGCGGCACGAACGCCCGCGTCCGGTCGGGCACGATCTACATCATCGTCAGCCTGATCTCCTCGGTGCTGTTCCTCATGTCGATCGGCGCCGTCTACGCGGCGACCGGCACGGTCAACTTCGCGCAGCTGGCGAGCCGGTTCGCCGAACTGCCGCCGGGGATCACCACGGTGCTCCAGCTGATGCTGCTGCTGACGTTCGCGGTCAAGGCAGCCGTCTTCCCGCTCTACGCGTGGCTTCCCGACTCGTACCCCACCGCACCGGCGCCTGTCACCGCGGTCTTCGCCGGATTGCTCACGAAGGTCGGCATCTACGCGATCTTGCGCACGCAGACGCTCCTGTTCCCCGGCGACAACCTGCGGACGCTGCTGCTGTGGGCCGCGATCCTCACGATGGTCGTCGGCATCCTGGGCGCCGTCGCGCAATCGGACGTCAAACGTGTCCTCTCCTTCACCCTCGTCAGCCACATCGGCTACATGCTGTTCGGCATCGCGATGGGCACCGAACTCGGCATCACGGGCGCGGTCTTCTACATCGCGCACCACATCACGGTGCAGACCACGCTGTTCCTGGTGGCCGGACTGATCGAGTACCGCTCGGGAACCACCAACCTCGATCGGCTCGGTGGCCTGGCGCGACTCGCGCCGATCCTGTCGATCATGTTCTTCGTCCCGGCGATCAATCTCGCCGGCATTCCCCCCTTCTCGGGCTTCCTCGGCAAGCTCGCGCTGATGGAAGCGGGGATCGAGGACGAGGCGGGGCTCGCCACCCTCGGCGTCGTCGCCGCCGTCGTGACCAGCCTGCTGACGCTCTACGCGATCGCGAAGATCTGGAACCGCGCGTTCTGGCAACCCAAGGGTGAGGACGCTCCCGACGTCTCGCAGGTCGATACCGGACCCTGGACGCCCGCCGGCTCCCTGCACGGTACGCGCGGCGTCGGGACCAAGACGCAGCGGACGACCGCGTGGGCGGACCAACGCGAGGAGAAGCGGCTGCCGCGCGGCATGGCCGGTCCGACGCTCTTCCTCGCCTTCGTGACGGTCACGCTGACCGTCTTCGCCGGTCCGCTCATGAGCTACGCGCAGCGCGCAGCGGTCGAACTGCTGGATCGCCAGCCCTATATCGAGGCGGTGCTGGACCGATGAACGTCGTACGCGTCCCGGTGATCCTCGCGCTCACCATCGTCTGGGCCATGCTGTGGGGCGAGGTCACCCCGCTCAACATCGTCGGGGGCCTGCTCATCTCGACCCTGGTGGTGGTGGTCTTCCCCTTCCCGCCGGTCAACCTGGTCGGCACGGTGCGGCCGCTGGGGCTGCTCGTGCTCTTCGGCCGCTTCCTCTACGACCTCGTGGTGGCGAGTTTCCAGGTGGCCTGGACGGCGATCCGGCCCGGCGCTCCGCCCAAGAGCGCCGTCATCGAGGTGCATCTGGTGAGTCGTTCGGACCTGTTACAGGTGCTGACCGGGGAATTCGTGTCGCTCGTCCCGGGCTCCCTGCTCATCGAGCTCGACGCTGACAACGGCCGTATGTGGCTGCATGTGCTCGACGGGTCGACCCCGAGGCGCGTCGACACCGCGCGGCGCAAGGCACGAGCACAGGAGCACCGGGTCATCGCCGCCTTCGGTTCTCGCGACGAGCTCGAAGCCAGCACCGCCCTACTGCGAGAGGACGTGAGCGCATGACGATCGTCGGCATCACGTGCGCTGTCATCCTCGGGGTGACCGGCGTGCTCTGCATGGTCCGCATCGTCCGCGGGCCCACGATGCTCGACCGCACGGTCGCCGCCGACGTGTTCGTGGCGGCCAGCGTGGGCGTCATCGGCGTGGAGGCGGCCGTCAACGGCCACCGCACCACACTGCCCGTCCTGGTGGCGCTCTCCCTCGTCGCATTCCTCGGGTCGATCAGCATCGCCCGGTACGCGGCACCGGACACGGACAAGATCGCCGCGACCCGCGCGAAGGTGCCCGAGGAACAGCAGCGCGAGGACGACATCCGGCGAGGTGGTGAGGTGTGATCGACGTGCTCTCCGGCGCCCTGCTCATCCTCGGTTCCTCGTTCGCGCTGGTGGCGGCGATCGGCATCGTGCGGTTTCCCGAACTGCTGTCGCGGATGCACGCGGCGACCAAGCCTCAGACGCTCGGACTGCTCTTGATCCTCGCCGGCCTCGGGCTGCAGGCCGAGGACCTCGGCGATCTGACCATCATCGTGGTGGTCGCGCTCTTCCAGCTCCTCACCGCCCCGGTCTCCGCGCACATGGTGGGACGTGCCGCGTTCCGGACGGCGCTGGTCGACAAGGACCGGCTCGCCACCGTGGAGACCCCCGCCGAACGCGGCGAGCAGCCTTGACGGCTCAGTCGGCGAGGTCGACCACGACGGGTGCGTGATCGCTCGCGCCCTTGCCCTTGCGCTCCTCACGGTCGATGAACGCACCGGTGACCCGCGCGGCGAGTGCCGGCGATCCGAGGATGAAGTCGATGCGCATGCCCTTGCGCTTGGGGAAGCTCAGCTGTTGGTAGTCCCAGTACGTGTAGACCCCGGGACCGGGCGTGTGGGGGCGGACCACATCGGCATACCCGCTCTCGACGATCGCGTTGAACGCCGCGCGCTCGGCCGGCGACACGTGGGTCTTACCGGCGAAGACGTCGATGTCCCACACGTCGTCATCCTGCGGAGCGATGTTCCAGTCTCCGGTGAGCGCGACCTGCGCCGTGGGGTCGTCGACCAGCCAGGCCTCGCCGGCCGCCCGCAACCGCTCGAGCCACTGGAGCTTGTAGACGTAGTGCTCGTGATCCAGCTCCCGGCCGTTGGGGACGTACAGGCTCCACATGCGCACCGATCCGCAGGTCGCGCCGATCGCCCGCGGCTCGAGCACCTCGCCGAACTGCGGCTGGTCGTCGGCGAACTGTGTGGCGACGTCCTCCAGACCCACGCGCGACGCGATCGCCACACCGTTCCACTGGTTCATGCCGAAATGCGCGAACTCGTACCCCATCGAGGAGAGCTCCAGCGCCGGGAACTGGTCCTCGCGGCACTTCGTCTCCTGCAAGGCCAGGACATCGACCTCGTGGCGCTCCAGGAAGGCGAGCACGCGATCGATACGGCTCCGGATCGAGTTGACGTTCCAGGTCGCAATACGCACGGGTCGAACCTACCCGGAGCGCCCGACAACCCATCCCCTCGGGCGGCGCCTCGTCGATCCGACGGCCGGGCGGGCTCAGAAGTCGACGCGCAACGGGTAGTGAGCGTTGCCGTCCGGCCCGGCCTTGACGCCCAGCACGTGGTGCAACTCGATCTCGTTGCGCTCGAACGCCAGCCGGGAGCCGGCCATGTACAGACCCCACACCTTGGCGCGACCGAGGGTGACCTCCTTGAGCGCCTCGTCCCAGTTCGCCTCGAGGTTCTCGCACCAGCCCTTGAGGGTCAGCGCGTAGTGCTCGCGCAAGTTCTCCGCGTGCCGCACCTCCAGTCCCGCGTCCTGCATCGCGACGGTGATGCGACCGACGCCGGTGAGCTCGCCGTCGGGGAAGACGTACCGGTCGATGAACGCGCCCGCGGTGGCCCGCGAGACGTTGTCGGGCCGCGTGATGCAGTGGTTGAGCATGCGGCCGCCATCGCGCAGATGGTCGTAGGCGAAGCGGAAGTAGTCCGGGTAGTTGCGCACGCCGATGTGCTCGGTGAGCCCGATCGAACTGATGGCGTCGAAGCCCGTCTCGGTGAGATCGCGGTAGTCGCTGTGGCGCACCTCCGCGAGGTCGGCGAGCCCCTCGTCCACGATGGCCTTCTGCGCCCAGTCGGCCTGCTCGCGCGACAAGGTGACGCCGAGGGCCTTGACGCCGTAGTGCTTCGCGGCATGGCGGACCATGCCGCCCCAGCCGCACCCGAGGTCGAGCAGACGGTCACCGGGCTTGAGGTCGAGCTTGCGGCAGATGAGGTCGTACTTGGCGTACTGCGCCTCCTCCAGCGTCGCCTCGGCCGCCGGGAACAGGGCGCAGGTGTAGGTCATCGACGGACCCAGCACGAGCTCGTAGAACCGGTTCGAGACGTCGTAGTGATGCTGGATGGCCGTCGCGTCGCGATTCTTGTGATGGCGCAAGCCTTCCAGCGCACGGCGCCACTTCGGCAGGTGCTCCTCGGCCGGCGGTGGCGGCGGCTTGAGGTGCTCGAGCCCGAGACTGCGCAGCACCTGCAGCATCTCCGCGGCCGACGGCACCTTGAAGCGCAGCTGGCTGAGGATGAGCGCCATGGCCTCGTACGGATTGCCTGGATGGACGCCGTCGACCTGCAGGTCTCCGGCCACGTACGCACGGGCGAAACCGAGGTCGCCCGGTGCGGTCATGAGGTAGGACAGCCCGCGCTCGTTCACCAGCCGGACCGTGATCGGCGAGTCCTCCGGCCCCCCGACGCTGCCGTCGTACGCCTCGAACCGGAAGGGCAGGCCGCCCTTCATGAGCCGCCCGAGCGCATCGGCGATGGAGAGCTTGGTGTGGGAGTCGATCGTCATGAGTTCCTCACTGCCTTGTCGTACAGGGTGTTGAGACGCTCGTCGGGGTCGTACTGCTGGCGCAGACGATCGAGGCGGGCGGTGTCGTAGAGCGAGTCGAAGGTGAACCGGTCGTAGAAGGCCTCGGAGTAGAGGGATTTGTGGCCGCCGAGGCGGTGGACCGCCTCTTCGATCCGGCGGTTGACGGCTCCGGGCGGGTTGTCGGCCGGAACCACCACCGTTCCCCAGAAGCCGGCGTTGACGTACAGCCGTCCGGGTTCGAGGGGGTAGGTGGGCCAGGCCCGGGTCGTCCGCAGCGGGCACAGCCACACCGGACGCATGCCGACCTCGGCATCGAACCACTCGAGGAAGTCGCCCAGCTGCTCCAGCGGCACCTCGATGTCCTGGATGACCTTCTCGCGGCCGGAGACGCCCTTGATGCGGTCGAGGATCCTGCTCGCGCCGTACTTCGCGTCGAGGCCGACGAGCTTGTGATAGACGTCGCTGCGGCGCCAACGCCGCGGCCACACCCTGCGCACGAGCGGGTGCTGTGCCCCGAACGCGCCGGAGCACCAGAACCAGTCGGTGTCCCAGCGCCACAAGTAATCGTGCATCGTCAGGCGGTCGCTGCGCCGCTCGCGGATGGAGCGGAAGTAGATCTGCTGTCCCGCGTAGTCGCTGGTCGGACCCGGCGTGTCGGTGAACGTGGCCAGGGTCAGGTAGATCTCGTCGGGAGTGAAGGCGGTTCCGTCGATCGCGTCGACCCGCTGGCCGTCGTACGTCGCGCCGTCGGCCACCTCCTCGATGATCTTCGCGGCCTCGGTCGCCCCGTTGGCGCGGACGTGGCGCAGCGCGACGAAACGCGGCACCTGCTCCAGGCGGATACGCAGGCGCACGGCGTAACCGAGACTGCCGTAGGAGTTGGGGAACGCGTCGAACAGCTCGGCGTGCTCGTTGTCGGGCGTGGCGGTGACGAGATCACCGGAGCCGGTGAGGATGTCCATCTCTAGCACGGCCTCGTGCGGCAACCCATTGCGCAGCGACGTGGACTCGATGCCCAGACCCGTGACAGCACCGCCGAGCGTGATGGTGCGAAGCTGCGGGACGACCGTCGGGATGAAACCGTGCGGCAACGTCTCGTCGACCAGCCGCTCGTACGTGCACATCCCCTGAACGTCGGCGGTGCCGGCCTCGGGATCGAGGGCGATGACCCCGTCCAGTCCGCTGACGTCCAGACCGGGACCGGTCGACTCCGCGCGGGGCCGGAACAGATTGGAGGTGTGTTTGGCCAGGCGGACTGGCGCGCCGGGAGCGATCCGGCGATAGGAGGCGCGGAGCGCCTCGACGGCTCGGCGATGTTGTTCCCACCCCTGCATAAGTGCAGGTTATCCCTCCGCCTCTGTCGCCTGTCCAGCCATGGGGCACGTGAGAAGGATGACCGCACGACCAGGAATAACCTCCGCGCCACCCGCGCGCCCACCTCCGCGAGTGGCGCGGATTCGCGCTCGAGTCGCCCGATCGGTGACGAACTGGCACCACTCGCGAACGAATGATCACCACTCGGCGCCCTCAGCGCAGGAGCCAGATGAGCGCCTCGGACGGCTCGTCGGCGGTCAGCGTCCCGACGAGTTCATCGGTGCGCAGCTCATCGCCGGGACCGAGCAGGTCCTCGCCCAGCCGCAGCCGGCCTCGCGTCACGTGCAGCAGCGTTCGCGGCGCGGCCGGCACCTCGACGACGTCGCCGGCCGCAAGCACCGCGACGCGCAGTTCGGCGGGCGCGTGCACGTCGACGCTTCGGTACACACCGGCGATGACGGCACCCACCTCGACCTGCGCATACTCAGGATCGCCCTCGTTCTCACTGCGCAACATCATCTGGACGAACGTGAGCCCCTCGGTATCGGAGGCATTGCGCTCGGTGTGGCTCACCCCGGCGCCCGCGCTCAGTCGCTGCGCCAGGCCCGGAGGAATCTCGCCGCCCGCGCCCGTCGAGTCCTCGTGCGCGAGCAACCCGTCCAGCACCCACGTGACGATCTCGACGTCGCTGTGCCGGTGAGCGTCGTACCCCGCTCCCGGCTCGATGTGCTCGGTGTTGATCGCCACGATCGGACCGAAGCTGATGTTGCCGGCGTCGTAGTGGGCGCCGTAGGAGAACGAGTGGAACGTCGTCGTGCCGTCTCCCTCGGTCCGGAAGCGCTGATCGGCGCGGCGGAGTTCACGCATAGCCGAGCTCGTGGAGGCGGGCGTCGTCGATGCCGAAGAAGTGGGCGATCTCGTGCACGACGGTGATCCGGACCTCCTCGACCACGTCCTCCTCGGTGTCGCAGATCGCCAGCAGCGGGCGGCGGAAGATCGTGATGCGGTCGGGAAGAGTGCCGCCGTAGTGCGCGTCGCGCTCGGTCAGCGGCACGCCGTCGTAGAGGCCCAGCAAGTGCGGGTCCTCCGCGGGGGCGTCGTCCTCGATGAAGAGCACGACATTGTCGAGCAAGGCGGCCAGCTGCGCGGGCACCTGATCCAGCGCGAGGACACAGAGTTCCTCGAAGCGGTCCTCGCTCATCTCGATCACGTGCCCAGTCTGCCGCACTCCCCACAGCCGGGCAGGTGACCCACGCGCGGGCACGACCCACTATGCTGGCGGGGTCCGGCCCCCTTCGTCTAGCGGCCTAGGACGCCGCCCTTTCAAGGCGGTAGCGCGGGTTCGAATCCCGTAGGGGGTACGTAGCGCCGGCGGCCGGGAACGGCCGCCGTTCGCATTTCTGCGGCGCTCGCGGCGGATCGCCACCGCCGCACCGCTGCGCCCGGCGGTGGCTGCCCTCATCGGACGGCCCGCGCGATGCGCCCGGCGCACACGAGGCAGACGGGCACCAGCCACCACGAGAACATGCTCCGCCGCGGCTTGCGGAGGCCGCAGGTGCGGCAGCGGCGCTTCAGCATGGTGCCTTCCCCTCGTAATGTCGCGGCACGATCCTAACCGCACGCTGCGCCGGTGTGACCTGCGTGTCATTCCCCTCCGGCGACCTGCAGGTCTATGTTGAGCGAGTGCGGCTACGCCCCTCTGCAGCATCACCGCGCATTTCAGCCCGGCACCGCCCGTTGCGACCGGCCCGGACCGTCTTCGCGGCGTTCGCCATCGCCGGCATCCTCGGCACCCTCCTGTTGATGCTTCCGGTCGCACGAGCGGGTCCCGGCGGCGCCAGCGCGCTCGACGCGCTGTTCACTGCCACTTCGGCGCTGTGCGTCACCGGACTGGTCACGGTCGACACGCCGGTCTACTGGAGCGGCTTCGGCCAGGTCGTCATCCTCGCGCTCATCCAGATCGGCGGCTTCGGGGTCATGACGTTCGCATCGGTGGTCGGCCTGGCCGTCGTGCGGCGTCTGTCGTTCCGGTCCAAACTCCGGGCGGCCACCGAGGCCAAGAGCCTCGGGCTGAACGACGTGCGATCACTCGTGCTCGGCGTGGTCCGAATCTCGCTCGTCGTCGAGGCGACGGTCGCGGTCGTCCTCACCCTGCGGTTCGCCCTGGGCTACGACATCGCCCTCCCGAGGGCCGCCTGGCTCGGCATCTTCCACGCCGTCTCGGCATTCAACAATGCCGGGTTCGCCCTGTTCAGCGACAGTCTGACGAGGTACGCCACCGACGCGTGGATCTGCCTGCCGCTCTGCGCCGCCATCGTGATCGGCGGCCTCGGTTTTCCGGTCATCATGCAGCTGCGGCGCCACCTGCGCGTCGCCCGACTGTGGACCATGAACACGCGACTGGTGCTGTTCGGTACCGGCGTATTGCTTCTCGGTGGGACCGTGTTCATCACCCTGGTGGAGTGGCGGAACCCGCAGACCCTCGGCGCGATGGCCTGGCACGACAAGCTGCTCGTCGGGTTCTTCCACTCGGTCCAGACGCGCACCGCCGGCTTCAACAGCGTCGACATCGGCGCGATGGACAGCGCGACCTGGCTGGGGATGAACGTTCTGATGTTCATCGGCGGCGGGCCGGCGGGCACCGCGGGCGGGATCAAGGTCACCACGTTCGCGGTGCTGCTCTTCATCATCGTCACGGAGATTCGCGGCGAGACGGCCGTCAACGTCTTCGGGAAGCGGCTGTCGCGGTCGGTGCATCGCCAGGCCATCGCGGTCTCGCTGACCGCCGTGGCCCTCGTGGTCGGCAGCACGATGGTGCTGATGCTCGTCACGGAGTTCACCCTCGACGAGGTCCTCTTCGAGGTCGTCTCCGCTTTCGCGACGGTCGGTCTCTCGACCGGCATCACCGCCGATCTCCCTCCGGTGGGCCAACTGGTCCTCGTGCCGCTCATGTTCATCGGCCGCCTCGGGCCGATCACCTTCGCTTCGGCTCTGGCTCTGCGCGAGCGCCGGCGCGCCTACGAACTCCCGAAGGAGAGACCGATCATTGGTTAAATTGCATCTGTTCGGCGGGACCGACCCCGCCGAGGTCGCGGCCGCCGACTCCGTCGTCGTCATCGGACTCGGCCGATTCGGTCAGGCGCTCGCGCTCGAGCTCATGGACAACGGCACGGACGTGCTGGGAATCGACGAGCGCGAGGACGCGGCGCAGAGCCTCAACGGCCTGCTGACCCACGTCGTTCAGGCCGACGCGACCAAGGAGGAGGCGCTGCGTCAACTCTCGGTCCACGAGTTCGACCGCGCCGTCGTCGCGATCGGCACCGACATCGAGGCCAGCATCCTCGTGACGTCGCTGCTGCTGCGGTTCGGCATCCGCGACATCTGGGCGAAGGCGGTCAGCGACCCGCACGGGGCGATCCTCGAGCAACTCGGTGTGGGCCACGTCGTGTACCCGGAGAAGGACATGGGTCGGCGGGTCGCCCACCTCGTCCGCGGGCGCATGCAGGACTACATCGAGGTCGGCGACGACTTCGCGCTGGTGAAGACCACCGTGCACCCGGAGTTCCTCGGCCGCCCGCTCGGCGAAACCGGCATCCGTGGACGCTTCGGCGTCACCGTGACCGCGTTCAAACGCGAGGGGCAACCGTGGAGCTATGCCACCGCCGAGACGGTGCTGGAACCGGGTGACACGATCCTCGTCACCGGTCCGGTGCGAAGGGCAGAATCGTTCAGCCAGCGGATGTGACCGACGTCGGGTCCCCACCGCCTCCTCAGGTCGAGGCGGTGAGGTCCCGGCGCCGGAACCGCACGAGCCCCGCCCCGACGACGACCGCCGCCACCGCCAGGAGACCGAGCAACGGGGCGATCCGGGGTTCCTCCAGCGGCATGCGCGCGACGTGCTCGAACGGCGAGAGGTCCAGCGCCAGGCGCGGCGGCTCGAACAGCGGCGCGAAGTACCCCATGAAGATCGCGTACCCGGCGAGCACCCACGCTGCGTTCGCCCACCGCGGGCGCACGGCGAAGCCGAGTCCGGCCACGGCGATCACCACGGCCACCGCGGGAAGGAACAACAGGTGGGCCGCGACGATGTCCAGAACGCGACTCGCGTCGCCGAGCACGGCCGCCACGGCGAGCGCCATCCCCAGTCCCGAGGCGAACAGTTGCACGAGCGCCCCGACGAGCGCGGCGACGATGGCGGCGCCCATCCAGGTCGTGCGCGACACGGCGGTCGACAGCACGAGTTCTGCTCGGCCGCTCTGTTCCTCGCTCGTCAGGCGGTGGACCGCGGCGATGCCGTAGCAGGAGGCGAGGGTGGCGTTGAAGAACGCCATGACGGAGAGGAAGCCGTCGAGGAGCCGTCCGGAGCTGCCGCCGAGGATGGCGAGCAGGTCCTCGGGGAGGTCGGCGAACGACACCTGGACCGACTCGGCCAGCGCCCCGTACAGGACGCCCGCGGCAGTCAGACCGGCGGTCCACGCGATCAGGCTGGAGCGCTCCAGACGCAGCGCCAGGGTCCACGGCCCCGACAGGGCGGCACTGGCCTCGCCGCGGCCCGGTCGTGACGACAGGAGACCGGCCCCCACGTCGCGGCGCGCTTGGAGCGTGGCCGCCGTCGCGATGCTCAGGACTGCCAGCGCGAGGCACAGCAGCAGCGGCCACGCCCGGTCGTCGACGAACACCCGCGTCTGTTGCGCCCACGCGAACGGGGAGAACCAGGACAACGCGCTGCCATGCTCGGCGAGGGCGTCACCGGCGCCCCGGATGACGAGCGCGGCTCCCACGCACGCCGAGGCCATTCCGGTCGCGGCGCGCGCATGCTCGGTGAGTTGGGCGATGACAGCGGCCACCCCGGCGAAGGCAAGGCCCAGCGCCGTGACGCTCGCCCCGAATAGGATCGCTCCACCGGCGGGGAACCCGTTCGCCAGGACGACGGCGACGAGCAGTCCGAGGAGCACGTCGGCGGCCACCGCGATCACGGTCACGGCTGCGAGGGGAGCCAAGGCGCCCACCGCGCCGGCCCTGACCAGTTCCGTGCGACCCGACTCCTCGTCACCGCGGGTATGGCGGACCACCAGGAGAACGTTCATGAACGCGACCGCGAGCAGGACGTACAGGCCGTAGACCGCAGCGAACACCGACGGGTAACTCGGGTCGCTCAACCCGTAGCCCGGCCCGGTCAGCAGCGTGCCGGCCGGCCCCTGGATGAAGGTCACGACCGCTCGGAGCTCGTCGATGGTCGGGTAGGCCACGTCGAGGGCGGCTGCGTAGTAGGCGGCGGAGGCCGTGATGGCTGCGATCCATACGGGGAGCCGGACACGATCACGGCGCAGACCGAGCCGGACCAGGGCGGGAGTCCCGGCGAACGCCGTCATGACCGGGCCCCTTCGGTCTCGGGCTCGTCGACGCTGCCGTAGTACCGCATGAACAGCTCCTCCAGCGACGGCGGCGTACTGACGATGCTGGTGATCCGGGCGTCGGCGAGGATCCGCATGACGTCCGCGGCGTGCTCGCCGTCGAGCGAGAACTCGGCACGCCCGTCGCGCGTCCTGAAGTCGTGCACCCCGGGATGGTCGGCGAGTGGCGCGACGGCGTCGACGGTCTGCACGCCGACGCTGCTGCGGGTGAGGTGGCGCAGCTCGCTGAGCCGTCCGGCCTGCACCGTCGCGCCGGCGCGCACGATGGTGACGGTGTCGCAGAGCTTCTCGACCTCGGCGAGAATGTGGCTCGAGAGCAGAATGGTGCGGCCTGCGGCTTTCAGCTCGCCGACGATCTCCTGGAACACCGCTTCCATGAGCGGATCGAGGCCCGAGGTCGGTTCGTCGAGAATGTAGAGCTCGACGTCGGCGGCGAGGGCGGCCACGAGCGCGACTTTCTGCCGGTTGCCCTTCGAGTACGTGCGCGCCTTCTTGCGAGGGTCGAGCTCGAACCGCTCGATGAGCTCGTCACGTCGCGCCGTATCGACTCCGCCACGCAAGCGTCCGAGTACGTCGATCGCCTCTCCGCCGGTGAGGTTCGGCCAGAGCGTGACGTCGCCGGGAACGTAGGCCAGCCGCCGGTGCAGTGCGACCGCATCGTCCCACGGGTCCTGCCCGAGGACTCGAATCTCGCCGGAGTCGGCCCGCAACAGGCCCAGCAGGATGCGGATCGTCGTGGACTTGCCCGCTCCGTTGGGGCCGAGGAAGGCGGCGACCTGTCCGGGTTCCACGGTGAGGTCGAGCCGGTCGAGGGCCTTGACCGGCCCGAACGACTTGGACAGCGCGGTGACGTCGATGACTGGTGACATGGCAGAACTGCCTTTCTGACGGACGCGATCAGGTCGCGTCGGCCTCGTTGACGGAGGACGTCGTCGAAGAGTCGGAGGCGAGGAACGCCTCCAGGAACGTGGTGTCGGTCAGCAGACCGTGGGAGTACAGCTCCAGAGCCGGAAGCGTCGCGTGGCGCACGTAGTCGTCCCACGCCTCGCGGGGGTCATCACGCTCGCTCAGGGTGAACTCCAGGAGGAGCGCCCCCATGCTGGCCATGGTGAGGAAGCGGGCCCGGGCCTCGGGGTCGATGCTCGGCACGACGCTGCCGTTCGCGACTCCGGCGTCGAGGTAGACGCGGGTGCTCTGAATCAGCCGCTCGAGAAAGTCGCGGGCGAACGCGCCACCCGACTGCAGGCTCCGCACCATGTAGTGGACGTAGACCGACATTTCGCCCGACTGGCGCATGTACTCCCCGAGCGTCGCCATCAGGTGCGTACTCGCGGCCTGTTCCTCCATGAGGTGCTCGACGTACTCCAGCACGTGCGTATCGCACGCGGCGCGCAGCCCGTCCTTGGACCCGAAATGGTGGCGGATGAGCCCGAGGGAGACCCCGGCGGTCTCGGCGATGCCCCGCAACCCGACGTCGAAGCCGTCGCGGCCGAAGCGCTCGATCGCCGCCCGCTGGATGCGGGCGCGCGTCGTGAGGTCCCCGGGAGCTATACGCATGAACAGTAGACTATTCACTCGTATAGTCGGGCGCAAGAGGCAGCCGGGAGCCCAGAGGCTGCGCGCCCCTCGGTCTCAGTGAGCGAGCAGCACGTCCTCGAGCCGTTGCAGCAGATGAGCCGGGAGATCCTGGTCGTCGCCCGTCGCATTGAGGGTGATGGCCACCGCGACCTGCGCCTCCGGGTGGTACATCGCGAGCGCCTGGTAACCCAGACCGTTGCCGGTATGGCCGATCCAGTCACCGATCCGGCCGATCCCGAGGCCGTAGGCGTCGTAGAGCGGACTTTGCGGGTCCGCGTCGGTGGGGCCGAATGCCTCGAGTCTCGCTTCCTGAGTCGCCGGAGTCAGGACAGCGCCGGTACCGAGGGCCTGCGCCCAGGAGGCGAGGTCGCCGACCGTTCCGAAGAGACCTCCGGAGGCCCCGAACGCGCTGGCTCGCACCACGGGCAGTTCGTCGACTCCTTCGTCGGCCACCTCGAAGGGCTCCGCCGCCCCGGCAGGCAGTTCGCCTGCGTCGCCGGGATAGCGCACGGATTCCAGCCCCAACGGCTCGGTCACGGTGGTGACCACCGCCTGCGCCCAGGTGCCGCCGGTGACCTGCTCGATCGCCCGGGCCAGCAGCAAGGTGTTGGTGTTCGAGTACTGGTAGCTCGTCCCCGGTGCGAACGTCTCGGGCTGGCCCCGCACGAGACCGAACAGGTCCGCGTCGCTCCAACTTCGCTCCGGATCGGCCGAAAGCGCATCGATGAGACCCGGTTGAGCCGAGTAGTTGGGCACACCGGACCGCATGGCGGCGAGCTGACGAAGCGTGGCCGCCGCCGGGTTCACGCCGTCTTCGGGCGCCGGAGTGGGCGCCTCGAGTTCGAGCAGCCCCTCCTCGACCAGGGTCAACGCGGCGGTGACGACGAAGGACTTGGTGACGCTGCGGTAGGCGAAGAGCGTCTCCTCCGTCACCGGGCTTCCCTCGTCGGCCTCCCCGACCGGATAGACCCGCAGGGTGTCGTCAACGCGGACCGCGAGCGCCCCGCCGGGCACCTTGGCCTTCGTCAGTTCGGCAGCGAAGAGCTCCGCGACATCGGCTTCCTCGTGGGCGCGCTGGCCGCACGCAGCCAATGCCACGACGAGGAGCAGTGCTGCGACGGCCGACAGGCGTTGCCGGCGTTTCACGTCCGTCATGGCGTTCAGCGTACGTGTCACCACAGACGGGTGTGAAGGGACGAGCGGTTCAGCTCACCCGGTATGACGCCCCGTCAGTTTGTCGAGCAGCCGATCGACCATGCCGACGCCGGGGCCGACGGCCTTATGGAAGAGCTCGGAATGCGGCGCGTGCGGATGCGGTCGCGTGGGCGCCACCTTCTTGGCGTTCTGCACCTTGTCGCCCAGCTGGACCCGTTCGTCGTGCGGGATGTGCTCGCGCAGCTTCGGGAACTGCTCGGACTCCTCGTCGTCGGCGTGATGACGCAGCTGCGCTTCCAGTTCTCGTGCCAATTCCATGAAACGCGGGTCCTCGGCGTCCACGTCCTCCAGCTTCTTCATGACCTGGACGATCTCGTCGTGCTCCTGCTTGTCGTGCTCGACCTCCTCACGCCCGTTGGGGACGTGCTCCTCCATCGCCGGGTAGACGAACATCTCCTCGGCGATGGCGTGCCGCATGACCTCGGCGATCACGGTGTCGGCGAGATCGCGGCGCCGCTCGGGATCTGTCGACTGTTCGATCTCGGCGAGGAGTTCGAGCATCTGGCGGTGGTCGGTCGTGAGGATGTCGGTGACGTCCTCGCCTGCCGTGCGATCGTTCGCGTCCATGGAGCCTCCTGTCGGTCCGGTGCCGAAAGGGTCGCGGGCCACGCTCCTCCAAGGGAGGAACAGAGCGCAGGAGCGCGGCCCGCGACACATCAGAGGCATACCCCCGACCCCGCTGCTCGAATCGGATCGCGCCGATACTGAGTGCCATGACCATCGCCGGACGCTATGCGCCCTCCCCGTCGGGCGATCTGCACGTCGGCAATCTCCGGACCGCGCTCCTCGCGTGGCTGTTCGCCCGCTCCACCGACCGCGCGTTCTGGATGCGTGTCGAGGACCTCGACCGAGTGCGCGAAGGGGCGGCGGAACGCCAGCTCGAGGACCTCGCCGCGCTGGGCCTCGACTGGGACGGGCGCCCGGTCCGGCAGTCGCAGCGTCGCGAGCTGTACGCCGCCGCCATCGAGCGCCTCGCCGCGGAGGGCCGGACGTTCGAGTGCTTCTGCACCCGACGCGAGATCCTCGACGCGCCCACGGCCCCGCACCTGCCACCCGGCGCTTACCCCGGGACGTGCCGCACGCTGACCGAGCAGGAGCGCGCCGCACGCCGACGCGAGCGACCGCCTGCCATCCGCTTGCGTAGCGAGGTCGACGAGTGGTCGGTCACCGACGCTCTGCACGGCACGGTGACGGCCAGCGTCGACGATCTCGTTCTGCGCCGTAACGACGGCATTCCCGCCTACAACCTCGCGGTCGTGGTCGACGATGGTGCCCAGGGCATCGACCAGGTCGTCCGCGGCGACGATCTGCTGACGTCCGCGCCGCGCCAGGCGTATTTGGCGTCCCTCCTCGGCATCGAGCCCCCCGAGTACGCCCACGTCCCGCTGGCGCTCAACCTCGAGGGCAAGCGGCTGGCCAAGCGCGACGGAGCGGTGACCTACCGCGAACTCACCGCGCGCGGGATCGACGTCTTCGACCTCATCGCGGCGTCGCTCGGCCTGGTCGGCGACAGCCCGCAAGCGCTGCTCGACGGCTTCGATCCCTCCCAGCTGCCGCGGGAACCGTGGACGTTCGTGCCACCGGCGCCGGCGTGACGAGCGACCCGCCACCCCCGTGTTGGAGGCTCAGGCACCGTGCAGTAGAGTTGCGTTCGCGGTTGTTACCGCAGCACACAACGAGGCCCCGTGGCGCAGTTGGTTAGCGCGCCGCCCTGTCACGGCGGAGGTCGCGGGTTCGAGTCCCGTCGGGGTCGCCAGTGTGCAGCGAGGCTCATGTCGGTTCGGCATGGGCCTCCTGTCATTTCCGGGTTCGGGCTGCGGGATAGGTGGTCGAGTAGCGGCGAGCTCTGCGAGCCGCGTATCGAGACCACACCTCACGCCACCCGGCATCGACACGCCGGTCGCTGAGCGACCTCCTACTCGACCGGC
>NZ_RDBF01000002.1 GCF_003674095.1 Aeromicrobium phragmitis | reverse complement strand
GGTCGTATCGAGACCGACCACGCCCGGCACCCGGTCTCGATACGTCGGTCGCAAGCGACCTCCTACTCGACCACCACAACACTCCATCCGTGCTCGAGTAGCCGCGAGCTCCCCCGCCATCGGTGGTCGAGTAGCCGCGAGCTCTGCGAGCGGGGCGTATCGAGACCACGTCATTGACTCACGTGGTCTCGATACGCTCCCTCGTTCCTCAATCGCTACTCGACCAGCGAAAAGCACCACCGGCGGTCGTATCGAGACCGACCACGCCCGGCACCCGGTCTCGATACGTCAGTCGCAAAGCGACCTCCTACTCGACCACCACAACACGCCATCCGTGCTCGAGCAGCCGCGAGCTCCCCCGCCATCGGTGGTCGAGCAGCAGCGAGCCCTGCGAGCGGCGACCAGCTACAGCGAGGCGGGGCTCAGACCGCCATGGGGCGGTCGGTCGGCTTGACCGGCCGCGGAAGCGTCGACGATCCGGTGAGATAGGCATCCACACCGGAGGCCGCCGCGCGACCTTCCGCGATCGCCCAGACGATGAGCGACTGGCCGCGGCCGCAGTCACCGGCCACGAACACGCCCTCGACGCTCGACATGTAGTCCGCGTCGCGGACGACATTGCCGCGCTGGTCCAACTCCAGTCCGAGTTGCTCGACGAGGCCCTCGCGCTGCGGCCCGGTGAAGCCCATGGCGAAGAGCACGAGCTGCGCCGGAAGGACCCGCTCGGTGCCCGGCACCTCCTCGAACTTCCCGTCGCGCATCTCGACCTCGCTGATCCGAAGACCGGACACCTGTCCGTCCTCGCCGAGGAACTCCTTCGTCGAGACGGCGTACAGCCGCTCGCCGCCCTCCTCGTGCGCGGACGCGATCCGGTAGATCATCGGGTAGGTCGGCCAGGGCTGGTTCTCTGGGCGGTCCACGCCGGGTTGGGGCATGATCTCCAGGCTGGTCACTGACTTCGCACCCTGGCGGATCGCCGTGCCGAGGCAGTCGGCTCCGGTGTCACCGCCGCCGATGATGACGACGTCCTTGCCCGTGGCCACGATCTGGTCCGGGACCTCCTCGCCGACCGCGACGCGGTTGGCCTGCGGCAGGTACTCCATCGCCTGGTGGATGCCGCCGAGTTCCCGACCGGGAATCGGAAGGTCGCGGCGGACCGTGGCGCCGATCGCGAGCACGACCGCGTCGTAGCGCTCCTTGAGCTGCGGGCCGGTCAGGGTCTCCCCCACCTGGACGCCGGTGCGGAAGACGGTGCCCTCGCGCTGCATTTGCTGGATGCGGCGGTCGACCTGCACCTTCTCCATCTTGAACTCCGGGATGCCATAGCGCAGGAGTCCACCCGGCTTGTCGTCACGCTCGTACACCGCGACCGTGTGACCGGCGCGCGTCAACTGCTGCGCGACGGCGAGGCCGGCCGGCCCCGACCCGACGACGGCCACCGTCTTGCCGGTCAGCCACTCCGGCGGCTGCGGCTTGACGTTGTCGTCCTCCCAGGCCTTGTCGATGATCGAGACCTCGACGTTCTTGATGGTCACCGCATCGCGGTTGATACCGACGACGCAGGACGTCTCGCACGGCGCCGGGCACAGCCGCCCGGTGAACTCTGGGAAGTTGTTGGTCGCGTGGAGACGCTCGATCGCATCGTCCCAGTCTTCGCGCCATACGAGGTCGTTCCACTCCGGGATGAGGTTGCCCAATGGGCAGCCCTGGTGGCAGAACGGGATGCCGCAGTCCATGCAGCGTCCCGCCTGCTCGGTGATGATCGGCAGGAGGGCGCGCCCCGGACCGCCGGGGTACACCTCCTTCCAGTCGTTGACCCGCTCCTCGACCGGGCGACGCTCGGCCACTTGGCGCGGGGTGGTCATGAAGCCACGGGGATCAGCCACGTGCGGCCACCTCCATCATGCGTGCGGTCGTCTGTTCTTCGGTGAGGCCTTCGGCCTCGGCGGCGTCGCGGGCCTCCAACACCATGCGGTAGTTGACCGGCATGATCTCGCGGAAGCGCGGCAGTGCGGCGTCCCAGTCGCGCAGCAGCGCCTCGGCGACGGTCGAACCGGTCTCCTCGGCGTGGCGCTGCACGATGGAGCGCAACCACTGGCCCGCCTCCTCGGGCACGGCACGCACCTCGACCATCTCGGGGTTGACGAGATCCTCGTCCAGGTCCAGGACGTACGCCTGCCCGCCGCTCATGCCGGCAGCGACGTTGCGACCCGTCGGGCCGAGGATGACCGCGCGCCCACCGGTCATGTACTCGAGCGCGTGGTCACCCACGCCCTCGACGACGGCGGTCGCACCGGAGTTGCGCACACAGAACCGCTCGCCCACCTGGCCGCGGAGGAAGATCTCACCGGAGGTGGCGCCGAAGCCGATGACGTTACCCGCGACGATCTGCTCCTCGGCCACGTACTGGGCCTCGCGCGGCGGACGCACGATGATGCGGCCGCCGGACAGCCCCTTGCCGACGTAGTCGTTGCCGTCGCCCTCCAGTCGCAGTGTGATGCCGCGCGGCACGAAGGCACCGAACGACTGGCCGGCCGACCCGAGGAACGTCAGGTCGATGGTGTTCTCCGGCAGGCCTTCACCGCGATAACGCTTCGTGACCTCGTGACCGAGCATGGTGCCCACGGTGCGGTGGACGTTACGGATCTCGACCTGCGCGCGCACCGGCTCCCCACGCTCGAGCGCGTCGGCGCTGAGCGCGATGAGGTCACGGTCGAGCGCCTTGTCCAGCGCGTGGTCCTGCGACGTCGTGCAGCGCAGCGCAGCTCCCTCGGGCAGCTCCGGGCGGAAGAAGATCGGCGACAGGTCCAGGTTGCTGGCCTTCCAATGGTCGACCGCCGGCGAGACGTCGAGCGCCTCGACGTGGCCGACGGCCTCGTCGATCGAACGGAAACCGAGCGCGGCCAGGTGCTCCCGCACCTCCTGGGCGATGAACTCGAAGAAGTTCACGACGTACTCGGCCTTGCCCGAGTACTTCTCGCGCAGCGACTGGTTCTGCGTCGCGACGCCGACCGGGCAGGTGTCGAGGTGGCAGACCCGCATCATGATGCAGCCGCTCACGACGAGGGGCGCGGTCGCGAAGCCGAACTCCTCAGCGCCGAGCAGCGCGGCGATCACGACGTCGCGCCCGGTCTTCAACTGCCCGTCGCACTGCACGACGATCCGGTCGCGCAAGCCGTTGAGCAGCAAGGTCTGCTGGGTTTCGGCCAGGCCGAGCTCCCACGGACCACCCGCGTGCTTGAGCGACGTGAGCGGCGAGGCACCCGTACCGCCATCGTGACCGGAGATCAGCACGACGTCGGCCTTGGCCTTCGACACGCCGGCGGCCACGGTGCCGACGCCGACCTCGGAGACGAGCTTGACGTGCACGCGCGCCGAGGGGTTGGCGTTCTTCAGATCGTGGATCAGCTGTTTGAGGTCCTCGATCGAGTAGATGTCGTGGTGCGGCGGCGGGCTGATGAGGCCCACGCCCGGCGTGGAGTGCCGCGTCTTGGCCACCCACGGGTACACCTTCGGTCCGGGCAGCTGACCGCCCTCGCCGGGCTTCGCACCCTGGGCCATCTTGATCTGGATGTCGTCCGCGTTCGACAGATACTCGCTCGTGACGCCGAAACGGCCTGAGGCGACCTGCTTGATCGCCGAGCGGCGCTCCGGGTCGTACAAACGCTCGGGGTCCTCGCCGCCCTCGCCGGTGTTGGACTTGCCGCCGAGACGGTTCATCGCGATGGCGAGCGTCTCGTGCGCTTCCTGGCTGATGGAGCCGTACGACATCGCACCGGTCGAGAAGCGCTTGACGATCTCACTGACCGGCTCGACCTCGTCGATCGGGATCGGCTGACGCTCGCCGTCCTTGAAGCGGAAGAGGCCGCGCAAGGTCATGAGCCGTTCGCTCTGCTCGTCGACCCGCTGCGTGTACTTCTTGAAGATGTCGTAACGGCCCGTACGGGTGGAGTGCTGCAGGCGGAACACGGTCTCGGGATCGAAGAGGTGCTCGGGCCCCTGGCGGCGCCACTGATACTCACCGCCGACCTCGAGCTGGCGGCTGGAACCGACGATGCCCTTGGTCGGGTAGGCCTTGAGGTGGCGCGCCCGGACCTCCTCGGCGAGAACGTCGAGGCCCACGCCGCCGAGCTTGCTGGCCGTGCCCGTGAAGTAGCGGTCGACGACCTCATGCGACAGGCCCACGACCTCGAAGATCTGCGCGCCCGTGTACGACGCCACCGTCGACACGCCCATCTTGCTCATCACCTTGAGGACGCCCTTGCCGAGGCCGTACGCGATGTTGCGCGCCGCCTGCTGAGGCTCGATGCCGTCGACGTACACGCCCTCGCGAGCGAGGTCTTCGGCCGTCTCGAGGGCGAGGTACGGGTTGACCGCGGTGGCGCCGTAGCCGATCAGCAGCGCGACATGGTGCACCTCGCGCACGTCGCCAGCCTCGACCAGCAGACCGGCCTGCGTGCGCAGCTTCTCGCGCACGAGGTGGTGGTGCACGGCACCGGTCAGCAGCAGCGACGGGATGGGGGCCAGATCGGCGTTGCTGTGCCGGTCCGAGAGCACGATGATGCGCGCGCCGTTGTTCACGATCGCGTCGGAGACATCCGCGCAGATCTCGTCGATCTTGGCGCGCAGCGCATCTCCCCCGCCGTGCACGTCATACAGGCCCCGAACGACGTGCACGGAGAATCCGGGCATGTCGCCGTCGCGGTTCATGTGCCGGATCTTGGCAAGCTCGTCGTTGTCGATGACGGGGAACGGCAGCTGCAGCATGCGGCAGCTGGCCGGGCTCGGCGCGAGGAGGTTCCGCTCCGGGCCGATCGTGCCGGCGAGCGAGGTGACGACCTCCTCGCGGATGGCATCGAGCGGCGGGTTGGTGACCTGCGCGAACAGCTGGGAGAAGTAATCGAACAGCTGGCGCGGCCGGTCCGACAGCGCGGCGATGGGCGTGTCGGTTCCCATCGAGCCGATCGCCTCGGCGCCGGTGCGGGCGATGGGCGCCAGCAGCCGGCGCACCTCCTCCTCCGTGTAACCGAACACCTGCTGGCGGCGCGTGACCGACGCGTGGGTGTGCACGATGTGCTCGAGATCGGGGAGATCCTCGAAGCGCACCAGGCCGGAGTACAGCCACTCCTCGTAGGGATGCTCCTGGGCGAGCTGGCCCTTGATCTCCTCGTCCTCGATGATGCGGTGCTCGTCGAGGTCGAGCAGGAACATCTTGCCCGGCTCGAGGCGGCCCTTACGGACGATCGTCTTGGGGTCGATGTCGAGGACGCCGGCCTCGGACGCGAGCACGACGAGCCCGTCCTCGGTCACCCAGTACCGCCCGGGGCGCAGACCGTTGCGGTCCAGCAGGGCGCCAATCTGGGTGCCGTCGGTGAAGCAGATGCAGGCGGGACCGTCCCACGGCTCCATGACCGTGGAGTGAAACTCGTAGAACGCCCGGCGCGCCGGGTCCATCTCGGCGTCGTTCTCCCACGCCTCGGGGACCATCATCATCACGGCGTGCGGGAGCGAACGGCCGCCGAGGTGCAGGAGTTCGAGCACCTCGTCGAAGGACGCGGTGTCGGACCCGTCGGGGCTGCAGATCGGGAACAGCCGGGTGAGGTCGCCGGGGATGAGGTCGCTCTCCAGCAGCGCCTCGCGCGCCCGCATCCAGTTGCGGTTGCCGCGGGCCGTGTTGATCTCGCCGTTGTGCGCGATGTAGCGGAACGGGTGGGCCAGCGGCCAGCTCGGGAAGGTGTTGGTGGAGAACCGGCTGTGCACGATCGCGAGCGCCGACTCCATCCGCTCGTCGAGCAGGTCGGGGAAGAACTCCTCGAGCTGATCGGTCGTGAGCATGCCCTTGTAGACGAGCGTGCGGCTCGACAGCGACGGGAAGTACACGCCCGCCTCATGATGCGACCGCTTGTTGAGCGCGTACGTCAGCCGGTCGAGCTCGACGCCGGAGCGGGCGCCGTCCTTGGTCGTGACGAAGCACAGTTCGAACGCCGGCATGGCCGAGTGGGCCATCGTGCCGAGGATGTCCGGCTGGGTCGGCACCTCGCGCCAGCCGAGCACGACGAGTCCTTCCTCGTCGGCGATGCGCTCGACCGCGGCCTTGGCCCCGTCGACATCGCCCACCGGCAGGAACGCCATGCCGGCGGCGTAGGTGCCCAGCGCGGGCAGGTCGGGACCGACGGCGCGCAGGAAGCGGTCCGGGGTCTGGATCAGGATGCCCGCGCCGTCGCCGGTCGTGGGCTCGCCGCCCACGGCGCCGCGGTGGTCGAGGTTGCGCAGCGCGGTGAGCCCCTGCGCGACGATCGAATGACTCGCCTCGCCGGTCAGGGTCGCGACGAACGCGACGCCACAGGCGTCGTGCTCGAATTGCGGGTCGTAGAGACCTTGCGCTGCGGGGAGCGATGAGAAGCCACGGGTCACAGGAACCGTCCTCACGTCGTCAGGAGATGCAGGGAGATGCGCTGTGCTCGGTGCTGGGCACCGGGGACGACGTTGGCCACGGACAGCAGACACAGTCTACAGCAGGTCCGACGACCGGCCGATCACGCGGGGCGGGCGGTGCGTGGTCAACCCCTCCGTCGCGCTGGCGGTGCCTGGTCGACCTCTCACTCGCACTCGCGGTGCGTCGTCAACCTCAACCAAGGACGGACACGTTGATCACGCACCGCCCAAGCACGCGACACGTTGATCACACACCGCCCGCCGCGGGGCACGGGTCAGGCGTACGTCGCCAACGCCTTCCCCGCGCTGGCGGTGCGTCGTCAACCTCTCCCCCGCGCTGGCGGTGCGTCGTCAACCTCAACCAAGGACGGACACGTTGATCACGCACCGCCCGAGGGACCCGACACGTTGACGGCGCACCGCGAGGGACCCGACACGTTGATCACGCACCGCCCACCGCGCGGGGCGAGGGTCGATCAGGAGATGGAGCAGGACGGCGCCGGCGGGAGCGGCTCGGGGACGCCGACGCTCGGCATGCCGAGGCCGACCGACCCCGGACGGACGTCCGTCTTGCCCTGGCGCGCCTCCCACGCGTCGCCAGCGCGAGTGCGCCGCACTTCCAGTGGCGCGTCGTCAGCGACGAGGTGGTGCGGAGCCGCATGGGTGACGCGGGTGATGATCATGTCGCCGGGGCGCACCTCGTGATCGCCGGGCGCGAAGTGCACGAGGCGGTTGTCGCGGGCACGGCCGCTGAGCCGCCTGGTCTCGGCGTCCTTGCGTCCACCGGCGTGCGCTTTGTCGGCCACGAGCAGCTCGACGACCTGACCCTCGAGCCGGCGGCTCTCCGCCCACGCAACCTCGTCGACCAAGGCCGCGAGCCGCTCGTACCGCTCCTGCACGACCGCCTTGGGCAGCTGGTCGGGCAGCTCGGCGGCAGGGGTGCCGGGCCGCTGCGAGTACTGGAACGTGAAGGCGCTGCTGAATCGCGCCTCACGCACGACCTCGAGGGTCTGGGCGAAATCCTCTTCGGTCTCACCCGGAAAACCGACAATGATGTCGGTGGTGATCGCCGCATCGGGCATCGCGGCACGGACACGATCGAGGATGCCGAGGAACTTGTCGCGCCGGTACGAGCGGCGCATAGCCTTCAGGATGCGATCCGAACCCGATTGCAGCGGCATGTGCAACTGGGGCATGACGTTGGGTGTCTCGGCCATCGCCGCGATGACGTCGTCGGTGAAGTCGCGCGGGTGCGGGCTGGTGAAGCGGACCCGCTCGAGTCCCTCGATCTCGCCGCACGCGCGCAAGAGCTTGGAGAACGCCTGTCGATCGCCGAACTCGACGCCGTAGCTGTTGACGTTCTGGCCGAGCAGCGTCACCTCGACGACGCCGTCGGCTACGAGGGCCTCGATCTCGGCGAGAATGTCACCCGGGCGGCGATCCCTCTCCTTACCGCGCAGGCTCGGCACGATGCAGAAGGTGCAGGTGTTGTTGCAGCCGACGCTGATCGAGACCCAGGCCGCGAACACCGAATCGCGCTTGGTGGGCAGCGTGGACGGGAAGACCTCGAGTGCGTCGAGAATCTCGACCTGCGACTCCGCTTCGAGACGAGCCCGTTCGAGCAGCACGGGCAACGAGCCGATGTTGTGCGTTCCGAACACGACGTCGACGTAGGGAGCGCGTCGAGTGATGGTGTCCTTGTCCTTCTGAGCCAGGCAACCACCCACGGCGATCTGCATGCCGGGGTTCTGCGCCTTGATGCTGGCGACGTGGCCGAGGTTGCCGTAGAGCTTGTTGTCGGCGTTCTCGCGGACCGCGCACGTGTTGAAGACGACGAGATCAGGAGTCGTCCCCTGATCGACCGGTTCATAGCCTGCGGTCTCCAGCAGCCCCGACAGTCGCTCGCTGTCGTGGACGTTCATCTGGCACCCGTACGTGCGGACCTCATACGTCTTCGCCATAACCCGACCAGGATACGCGGCGCGCTGAGCATCGTGGCGGCCGCGCCGAAACGCCGACCGGCGGCTACCCGACACCGCACATCCCGGTGGTCGAGTGCGACCGAGGAACGAGGGAGCCCATCGAGACCACACCCCCACCCGCTCCCCCTCCGCTACCACCACACCCGAACGGCGACTCTCTCACCGGAACACCGGCCCGCCGGCCACCCGACCAGGTTGCGTGCGATTACGTTTCGGTAACGGCCTCCGCTCCGCGCTGCGGCGACGTTGCGCTCCTCCCCTGCTTCCGATTGGCTAGGGCTCATGGTCGACACAGCTACCCCCATGGTGGCCATGCGCGGGGTCCAGAAGTGGTTCGGTGAGCTGCACGTGCTGCAGGACATCGACTTCGAGGTGGCGGCCGGCGAGGTCGTCGTGGTCATCGGTCCGTCCGGCTCGGGCAAGTCCACGCTCTGCCGGACGATCAATCGTCTCGAGACGATCGACGAGGGCACGATCGAGGTCGACGGCAAGAAGCTCCCTGCCGAGGGCAAACAGCTCGCCGAGCTGCGCGCCGATGTCGGCATGGTCTTCCAGTCCTTCAACCTCTTCGCCCACAAGACGGTCCTGGAGAACGTCACGCTCGGCCCGATCAAGGTCCGGGGTGCCAAGAAGTCCGACGCCGAGAAGCGCGCCCACGAGCTTCTCGAGCGCGTGGGCGTCGAGGCACAGGCCGCCAAGCTTCCCGCCCAGTTGTCCGGCGGCCAGCAACAGCGCGTGGCGATCGCCCGCGCACTGGCGATGGACCCCAAGGTCATGCTCTTCGACGAGCCCACCTCGGCGCTCGACCCCGAGATGATCAAGGAGGTCCTCGACACGATGATCGACCTCGCCAAGGGCGGCATGACGATGATCGTGGTCACGCACGAGATGGGCTTCGCCCGCACCGCGGCCGACCGGGTCGTGTTCATGTCCGACGGTCGCATTGTCGAGGAGAACACGCCCGAGGAGTTCTTCACCAACCCCCGCAGCGATCGCGCCAAGGATTTCCTCGGCAAGATCCTCAAGCACTGAGTCCAGGAGGAACATCACATGACATCCATCAAGGCTCGCTGGGCGGCCGTCGCGGCCGCCGCAGCCCTCACTCTCGCCGCGTGCGGCGATGCCGGGTCGTCCGACGACGCCTCGGACGACACCCCCGAGTACGAGGTCGAGGACGTCAACTTCGACGAAGGCACTCGGATGGCCGAGTTGAACGAGCAGGGCTCGGTCAAGATCGGCGTCAAGTTCGATCAGCCCGGCATCGGCTTCCGCGCCGCCGGTTCGGACGTGCCTACCGGCTTCGACGCCGAACTGGGCAAGATCCTCGCGGCCGACCTCGGCCTGGAGCCCGGCGACATCGAGTGGGTCGAGACGATCTCGGCCAACCGTGAGCAGTTCCTGCAGAACGGCACCGTCGACTTCGTGATCGCGTCCTACTCCATCACCGACGATCGCCGTCAGGTGGTCGGCCAGGCCGGTCCGTACTACGTCACGGGCCAGAGCCTCCTGGTGGCAGCTGACGACGACTCGATCAACGGGCCGGACGACCTCGAGGGCAAGAAGGTCTGTTCGGTCACCGGCTCCACTCCGATCAAGCTCATCGAGGAGGAGTACGGCGCTACCCCGGCCGGCTTCGACACCTACTCCGAGTGCGTCGATCAGCTGCTCAACGGTTCGGTCGACGCCGTGACCACCGACGCGGCCATCCTGCTCGGCTACGCGGCGGAGAACGAGGGTGAACTCAAGGTCGTCGGCGAGCCCTTCTCCGAGGAGCGCTACGGCGTCGGCTACAGCCAGGACTACCCCGAGCTGTGCGAGTTCATCAACGAGTCGCTCACCGAGGCGTTCGAGGACGGTGACTGGGAGTCGGCGTTCGACGCCACGCTCGGCAAGGGCGGCAGCGAGGCGGGCGATCCGCCGGCTCTGGACCCCTGCCAGTCCTGAAGTTCGTCCCGATGGGCTGGGGCGGGAGGATCTCCCGCCCCAGCCCACGCATGACCGTCGAGGAGGTGATCCATGGACTGGCTGACCGACAACTACGTCAACATCCTGCGCGGATTCGGTGAGACACTGCGACTGCTCGGTGCCTCCGGCGCTTTGGCCCTCGTCCTGGGCACCCTGGTAGCGCTCGCCCGCGTCAGCCCGGTGCCCATCCTGCGCGGCGTCGGCACGTTCTACGTGACGATCTTCCGCAACACTCCGTTGCTGGTGCTGATCCTCATCGCCTATTACGGGCTGCCGGAGATCGGCATCGACTTCGGGTTCTTCATCAACATCAGTCTCGCGATGGGCACGTACACGGCGGCGTTCGTCGCCGAGGCGATCCGCTCAGGCTTCAACGGCGTACCGCTCGGGCAGGCCGAGGCCGCCCGGGCCATCGGCATGCCGTTCATGACCTCGATGAGCCAGGTGGTGCTGCCGCAGGCATTCCGCCTTGTCGTACCACCGATGGCGAGCGTGTACATCGCGCTGACGAAGAACACCTCGCTCGCGGCCACCTTCGGTATCGCCGAAGCCACCTTCCGCATGCGCGGGCTGTTCAACGACTACGCCTCGCAGATGATCCAGATCTTCGTGGGCATCTCGCTCGGATACATCCTCATCGTCGCGGTGATCTCCTGGATCGCCACGGCCTTCGAACGCCGATGGGCGGTGGCTTGATGAGCTCGACAGTCCTCTATGACGCTCCCGGTCCCCGGGCTCGAGTACGGCACCGGATCTTCGGCATCCTCACGATCATCGGCATCGTCGCGGTGCTCGGGCTCATCGTGTGGAAGCTGTGGGTCGAGGATCAACTGACCGCCGAGAAATGGGAGGTCTTCTACACCCCGCGGTTCATCAGCCTCCTGGCCGAGGGGATGCTCGACACGCTGTGGATCGCCGTCCTCTCGATCGCCGGTGCGCTCGTGTTCGGCCTGGTCTTCGGGACGGCCAAGCTCTCCGACCACGCCCCCGTCCGATGGGTCGCGTGGACTGTCGTGGAGTTCTTCCGGGCAGTTCCGCTACTCCTGTTGATCATCTTCATCTGGTTCTACGCCTTCGAGACCCAGCTCGGCACCATCGCTCCGCTGGTGATCGGCCTGATCCTCTACAACGGCTCCGTCCTCGCCGAGACGTTCCGGGCCGGTATCAACGCGGTGCCGCGAGGTCAGGTGGAGGCGGCGTACGCCATCGGTCTGCGCAAGTCCGCCGTGATGCGCATCGTTCAGCTGCCCCAGGCGATCAAGATCATGACGCCGGCGATCATCAGCCAGTGCGTCGTGGCGTTGAAGGACACCAGTCTCGGCTATTACATCTTGGCGCCGGGTCTAACGACGATCGGCCGCGACATCTGGCGAACCTTCGACAACCGCTTGGCCACGGCGCTCGTCCTCGCCGTGCTCTACATCGTGCTGAACCTGTTGCTGACCGCGTTGGGACGTTGGGCCGAGAAGCACATCACGGGCGCACGTCCGGCACAGTCGATGGAGAACAACCCGAGCGTTCCGCTCGACAAACCCTGAGCTTCGTCAGTTCGTGCGTGGCGTGACCCACAGCCGGATCACGCCGCGCACGACGACGGTGCCGTCGTCGCGGGTCGCGGTGACCGTGACGGGGACATCCGGCGCGCCATCCCAGTCGCCGGGAGTGGTCTCGGCCCGACAGACGAGGTCCGATGTCGACTTTGCCAGGTACTCGACCTCCATCCCCTTGGGCAGCCATCGATGACCGGCGGGAACCGTGGCTTCGGCGAGCAACCCCATCGCCGCTTCCAAGCCGTTGCACACCGCGATGGCGTGGACCGTCCCGATGTGGTTGTGCACGCGGCGACGTTTGGCGATCCTGACCTCGGCGAAGTGCGGCCGCATCGCCGTGACGTGCGGGCGCACCGTAGCGAAGTAGGGGGCCTTGAGGCTGAACACGCGCGAGAAGACGCGGTCGCCGTACGGCAGCCGCGTCGCACGCCGGTAGAGGCCGAGGGTGGAGCTCATGCCCCGAGCGTAATGGTCACGCCCCCGGGTCGTGTTGTGACGACGAAGTCCGATGCGTGAGGATGAACCCGTGGCCGACGCCCGACCCCGACTGCGTGATGTCGCGCAGCGCGCCAACACCTCTCTCTCGCTGGCGAGCTACGCCTTGAACGGCAGCGGGCGGGTCTCTGCGGAAACCCGCGAACGGGTGCTCCAGGCGGCACACGAACTCGGGTACCGCTCCAACCGTTACGCCCGGATGCTCCGCACCGGACAACGCGAGGATATCGGCGTCATCATCCGGAACATGCGCAACCCGATGTTCCTCGACGTGCTGAAGGCCCTCGAGGAGGGCAGCCGCGCCCGCGGCCAAGCCCTGCTGGTGACCAGCTCGCACTACGACGCCGCCGAGCAGCAGGACCTTCTCGATCACCTCGTGGACCTCGGTGTCGGCAAGATCGTCATCGCTCCTGTCGGTGGACTCAGCCGTTTGCGCGCCTGGCAGGAGCGTCATCAGGACATCCATCTCGTCGCCCTTCACGCCGACGACGGCGGCGACGACCCGGTCCCCTCCGTGGCCACCGTGAACCCTGATCACCACGCGGCGGTGAGACTGTGCGTGGAGTACGCCGCCGAGCGCGGACACCGCACGATCGACTTCGTCGCCGCGCCCGCCGAGCAGGCGGCCGACACCGCGCGGGAGACGGCGTTCGAGCACGTGTGCGCCGAGCATGGAATCGAGGGGGTCGTGCGGCACACCCGCCTCAACGCCGGAGTCGTGGCCGACTTCCTCGCCGAGGACCTGCGCTCGCGCCACGATCATCCGTGCTACCTGTTCAACTCCGATTACCTCGCGGCAGTCGCCTACAGCGTCGCCACGAGCATGGGCCGGCAGGTCGGTCGTGACCTGAGCGTCATCGGACACGACGATCTGCCCACCTCCGCGCTGTTGGCTCCTGCCCTGACGACCGTGGCCTTCGATCGCTCACGCGTGGGAGCCGAGGCCCTGCGCCTGGTCATCGACGGCGCGAAGGAGCGTGTCGAGGTTCCCGTCGAGCTGCGAGCGCGCGACTCCGTGGCCCGTCTCACCGACTGACCCGCGCCACTTCTTCGGCGGCCAGTCAGCTCTGCCTCGCCCTTTCGTCACCCGCTGTTCGCCGAGTGCTGAAACGGTTAAGCACGGTGGGCCGCCCGGCCTCCCTGTTCGAGAAGGAGACCTTTTCCCATGCGTCTGACCCCCCGCTCCACGCTGTCGGCGGCGGCCCTCGCGGTCGCCTCGCTGACCCTGGCCGCCTGCGGCGCCGATGCCACGTCCGAGGCATCCACCGACCTGGCCCATGAAGCCGACGGCGACATGGTCGTCACTTACAACAGCCCGGCCGAGTGGGCCAACTTCGGCGAGGTGCTGAGCGAGTTCTCCGACCTCGCGGGCATCGCCGCCCCCAACGACCCGAAGAACTCGGGCCAGGCCCTCGCGGCGCTCCAGACGGAGTCCGCCGCCCCGGTCGCCGACGTGGTGTACGTCGGCATCGCCTTCGCCAACCAGCTCGTCGAGGCCGACCTGCTCCAGCCCTACACGCCGGCCGGCGCCGAGAACCTGGACGACTCCAACAAGTCCCCCGACGAGCTGTGGCACACGGTCCACTCGGGGACCGTCGCGTTCCTCGTCAACACCGACGCCCTCGGTGACGTCCCGGTCCCGCAGTCATGGGAGGACCTCCTCGATCCCCAGTACGAGGGCATGGTGTCGTACCTGGACCCGGCGCAGGCAGCCGTGGGCTACTCCGTCGCGACGGCCGCCAACGAGGCGCTCGGCGGCGACCTCGACGATTGGGAGCCCGGACTCGACTACCTCAGCAAGCTGGCGGACAACGGTGCGACGACGCCCGCACAGACGGCGACGGCATCACTCGCGCAAGGTGAGATCCCGATCCTCATCGACGCCGACTTCAACGGGTACAACCTGCAGCAGGAGGGCAGCAACATCGAGGTCGTGATCCCTGAGGAAGGCAGCCTCGAGATCCCGTACGTGGTCGGACTCGTCAAGGACGCACCGCATCCCAACAACGGCCGCAACCTGCTCGACTTCTACTTCTCCGACGCGGGTCAGAAGCTGTTCTCCGAGGGCTTCATGCGGCCGGCCGGAGAACCGTTCCCGGAGGACGTCGCCGACGATGTCCTTCCCGCCACCGAGTACGAGCGCGTCGTCACGGTCGACTACGCGACGATGGGCGAGGTTCAGTCGGACTTCGTCGCCGAGTACGACCAGCGAGTGCGCTGACGTGGCCAGCACCGTCATGGCGCCGGAGGCTGCGC
Organism: Aeromicrobium phragmitis; assembly: GCF_003674095.1. Taxonomy (GTDB): domain Bacteria; phylum Actinomycetota; class Actinomycetes; order Propionibacteriales; family Nocardioidaceae; genus Aeromicrobium; species Aeromicrobium phragmitis. Next base: position 345,085 of record NZ_RDBF01000002.1, on the reverse strand, counting down.
GCCCCGGCCGGCAAGCGCGGACGACAGCGCGCTTCGCCTCGTTTCCGGCGGCGTTGCCCGGTATCGGCGTCCTGGCGGTGTTCGGCGTCGTGCCGCTCGTGGTGCTGCTGGTCACCGCGCTCGGCCTCGGCGCGACCGGGGCCGGCGAGGATGCCGGATTCACGCTGGAGCACCTGACTCAGGTGCTCACTTCATCGCAGTTGCGAGGTGAAGTCGTGAACTCGATCCTCGTCGGCCTCGGCTCCGTGCTGATCATGCTGGTGATCGCCGTCCCCTTGACCTTGCGAATGTCTCGCGACGGCGGGGGAAGCGGAGCCGTAGCGGTGGTCTTCACCTTGCCGATCGCCCTCCCTGGCATCGTCGTGGGATTCTTCACCATCTTGATGCTGGGGCGCACCGGCATCTTCGCCCAGGCCGTGCCGGCACTCGGAGGGTCCGCCTACGCCCTGCCCGGCATCTTCATGGCGTACATCTACTTCAGCTTCCCGCGGGTCATCGGGCCACTGCAGGCCTCGGTCTCCACCTTCGATCACTCGCTTGTGGATACGGCGCGGACGTTGGGGGCATCCCGGCTTCGCGCATTCTTCACGGTGAGCCTCCCGATCATCCTTCCCGCGGTCGTTCAGGTGCTCGGGACTGCCGCCGCGGTCACCATCGGCGGCTACGGGACGATCGCCACGCTGGCGCAGCACGAGCGCCTGCTCCCACTGTCCGTCGCCGATCAGCTGTCCAACGGCTACCGCGTGGCCTCTGCCTCGGGGCTGGCCGTGGTGCTCGCGCTCATCGCGGCCGGAACCCTGGCGCTCTCTCGCGCGGCGAGCACGTGGCTGAGCAGGAGGCAGCGGTGAGCGGGCGAACCGACAGGGCCGTCACCCGCGCCGCTGTGACGCTGTGCGCTCTGTTCATCTTGACCCCGGCGGTGGTGTCGATCCTCGTTGCGGTGAGCGCGAACTCAGCACGTGGTCTCCTCGGCGACGGCGTGACCGGCGATTGGCTGGCGCTGGCGTGGGAGCAGATGGGCGAGACCCTGCGACGTAGCGCCGGCGTCGCGATCGCCGTGGTGGCAGCCAACCTCCTCGTCGGGGGACCGCTGGCGATGTGGTTGGCGCGCAGCACCTCCCGATGGACCCGGGCGGTCTCGTTCCTGGCCACCCTGCCCCTGGCGATTCCCGGGATCGCCTTGAGCATCGGTCTCATCACGCTGTACCCCGAGCTGCGGCCCAGCGGCGCCTTGCTCTTCTTCGGCCACGTGCTCGTCACGCTGCCGTTCGCGCTCGCGGCGCTGACGCCGGTCTTCGCCGAACCGGCACTGCAGACCTGCGAAGACGTCGCCGCGAGTTTGGGCTCATCGAATCCACGAGTTCTCCTGACCGTCACGCTGCCGATGAGCACCACGGCGATCGTTCAGTCGGTCATCACCGTGTTCGCGCTGTCGTTCGGGGAGTTCAACATCAGTTTCTTCGTCAATCCGCCGGCCAGCCCCATGGCGCCGTTCGCGTTGTTCGACGCCTATGCGACGCAGCGCCTCGAGCTCGCCTCGGCGAAGACGATGCTGTTCATGGCGTGCGTCGTGCCGCTGCTGCTCGTGACGGTGGCCGCGCAACGTGCGCGACAAGGAAAGGAATGAAAGATGAGTGACCGGTGGCTCGAGATCGAGCAGCTGAGCATCGACTACGGAGGGACACGCGCGGTGCGGGAGGTGAGCCTGTCGGTTCCGGCTGGCACGACCCTCGCGATCGTCGGACCGTCCGGGTGCGGCAAGACGTCACTGCTGCGCGCTATCGCGGGGCTGGTGCCGGTGGCGGCGGGGCGGATCATCGCCGGCGGCGACGACATCACCTCGACCCCTCCGTCGCGGCGCGACGTGGGGCTCGTCCCCCAGCAGTACGCACTGTTCCCCCACCTCACGGTGCGCGGCAACGTCGAGTACGGCCTGCGGGCCCGCAAGGTCGACCCGCGCAGCCGCGCCGAGGTCGTCGAACGACTGCTGACGTTCACCGAACTGACCGACTTCGCCGATCGGCGACCCGCTCAGCTCTCGGGCGGTCAGCGTCAGCGCGTCGCCTTGGCTCGGGCCATGGCCATCGAACCTCGGGTGCTGCTCCTCGACGAACCACTCGCCGCCTTGGATCCTCAACTGCGCGGTGCCATGCGCCGACAGCTCATGACCCTGCTCGCCGCCTCGACGGGGGTGAACGTCATGGTGACGCACGACCGACACGAGGCCCTGTCGATGGCCGACCACGTCGCCGTGATGCGCGCGGGCGAACTGGTGCAGTTCGGGACGCCACGCGACCTGTGGGACCGCCCCGCCGACGACTTCGTCGCGGATTTCCTGTGTGCGGCGACGTATGTCGACGTCGAAGCCGACGATCGAGGCGTCCACGCGCTCGGCGGCCATTGGACGATCCCGCACGAACTGCTGCAGCCACCGTCCTCCCGCGGCCCAGCCCGGCTGCTTCTGCGACCCGACTCCCTCCTCCTGCACGACGCACCGGCACCGGGATCGGTGGAGGCCGTCGTGACGCACACCGAGTTCGTGGGCGAGTCCACCCAGGTGACCGTGGACGTCGCCGGCCGCACCCTCACCGCCCGAAGTGGGCGCCCGGTCCGGCGCGGCGACCGCGTCTTCGTCACGCTGTCGATGGGGACCGCACTCGTGCAGAAGGAGAAGGTGGCGGCATGACGCTCACCGTGGAGATCCTCGGCAGTAACGCGACCGCCCCGACCTCGGCCGGGCCTGCGAGCGGTTACCTCGTGCACACGCCCGACGCGAGCATCCTGGTGGATGCAGGACCCGGAGTGATGGCCGAGCTCGTCTCGCGACATGCCTTGTCCGAGCTGAGCGCGATCGTGGTGACGCACCTGCATGCCGATCACAGCCTCGATCTGATGGCGCTGGCGTACCGCTGGACGTTCCCCGTCATGCTGCCGCGCATCCCCTTGTATCTGCCCGAGGAGGATCTCCCTCGCCTGCGGGCGTTCGATCAGGTTTTCGGCATCGCCTCGCTCCCAGGGATGGCCAGGCCCATCGAAGAGGCCTTCGAGGTGCGGGGCCTGCCACTCGACGGCGCCGCCGTCGCCGGGCTCGAAGCGTGCGGAGTCGAGCTGCGATCGTTTCGGGCGCATCATCCGGTTCCGGCCGCGAGCCTGCGCTTCTCCAGCCGAGACGCATCGCCGACCGTGGTGACGTTCTCCGGGGACACCGGCCGGTGCCACCCACTACTCGAGGCCGCCCGTGGGGCGGACGTGTTCGTATGCGAAGCGACGTACCTGGAAGCCGACGCCGCCGCATTGGACGGCCACGGCCACCTCACGGGGACGATGGCCGGCGAGGTCGCCCAGCAGGCCGCCGTGCGTCACCTCGTCCTGAGCCATTTCTCTACCGACGAGATGCGCGCCTCAGCGGGGGCGCAAGCCGAAGCCGTCTTCGAGGGGCGGGTGAGCGTGGCGTCGCGGGGTGCGACCTTCACGGCTCAGTCCGCCAGTTCGACGTCCGCATCGAGTTCGGCGCGGACGACGTCGAACGCGACCTGAGGCGCATAGCCCTTGCGGGCGAGCATGCCGGTGAGACGACGCACCTGTACCGACGGGTCGAGCCCTCGGACGCTGCGGAGTTTGCGTTGCACGAGTCGGTGGGCGGCCTCGCGCTCGGCGTCGGCGTCGGTCTCCTCGTCCAGCACGCGCCGGGCGAGCTCGTCGTCGATACCCTGACGCCGCAGCTCCATGGCGAGGACGGGAGCTGCGAGGCCCTTGACCCGCTGACGCGACTGCACCCAGGAGCGCGCGAAGCGCTCGTCGTCGACGAGACCGGCGGCCTCGAGCCGATCCAGCACCGCTGCGGCGACCTCGTCGGGGACGGCCTTCTTGGCCATGGCCTGCGCGAGGTCCGCGCGACTGCGGTCGCGGTCGGTCAGCCGGTCGAGGGCGACCGTCCGGGCGAACTCCTCGAGAGCGAGCCCGGACAGTCCCTCGGCAGTCCGCGGTGCCATCAGAAGTCAGCGGCCGAGAGGTCGCCGTCATCGTCGGCGGCGGGCTCGTCGAGCTGTGCGCCGACACCGAGGCTCTCCTTGATGCGCTTCTCGAGCTCATTGGCCAGATCGGGGTTGTCACGCAGGAAGTTGCGCGCGTTCTCTTTCCCTTGGCCGAGCTGATCGCCCTCGTAGGTGTACCAAGCGCCGGCCTTGCGCACGAAGCCCGCTTCGACACCGAGGTCGATCAGGCTGCCCTCACGGCTGATGCCCTGCCCGTACATGATGTCGAACTCGGCCTGCTTGAACGGCGGGGCGAGCTTGTTCTTGACGACCTTGACCCGAGTGCGGTTACCGACCATGTCGGTGCCGTCCTTGAGGGTCTCGATACGGCGCACGTCCATGCGAACCGATGCGTAGAACTTGAGCGCCTTACCGCCCGTGGTGGTCTCGGGCGAGCCGAACATCACGCCGATCTTCTCGCGCAGCTGGTTGATGAAGATCGCCGTGGTGCCCGAGCCGTTGATGGCGCCGGTCATCTTGCGGAGCGCCTGGCTCATGAGACGCGCCTGCAGACCGACGTGGCTGTCGCCCATCTCGCCGTCGATCTCGGCGCGCGGCACGAGGGCGGCGACGGAGTCGATGACGATGATGTCGAGGGCGCCGGAGCGCACGAGCATGTCGGCGATCTCGAGTGCCTGCTCGCCGGAGTCCGGCTGGGACACCAGGAGCGCATCGGTGTCGACACCGAGCTTGCGCGCGTAGTCGGGGTCGAGGGCGTGCTCGGCGTCGATGAAGGCGGCCACTCCCCCGTTGCGCTGGGCGTTGGCCACGGCGTGCAGGGCCACCGTGGTCTTACCGGAGGACTCCGGGCCGTAGATCTCGACGATGCGGCCGCGCGGAAGTCCGCCGATACCGAGCGCGACGTCGAGCGCGACGGCGCCGGTGGGAATGATCTCGATGGGGGCGCGGGTCTTGTCACCCAGACGCATGACGGCACCGTTGCCGTAGGACCGCGAGATCTGCGCGATCGCGTTGTCGAGAGCCTTGTCCTTGTCGCCGGCGGCAGCCGCAGCGACACGCGATGATGGAGCGTTCTTGGCCATGAGAGGCGGTTCCTGTTCTTGTCGTGGGTGGCGGGCCATCTTCGACGCTAGAAGAACCCACCGACATCTCGGGCCTGCTCGACCCGGCCTGTGGAAAGCTGCTCTTCCTCGTCCGACCTGTGCACCACAGTAGTACGAACAGGTGTTCGATACGAGCGCGACACGCCGTGTGGATCAGCGCTCGGAGGCGGGCAGCTGAAGCACAGCATGTACGGCCCGCCAGATCTGCTGCGGTGGCACGCCCGCATCGAGCGCCTCATCGACGGTTCGGTCACCGAGCGAGGAGATCGACTGCTGGCTCGCCCACGACGACGCGTAGGAGGCGCCGAGGTGATGTTCCATCCGCGCCCAGAACTCGCTGTGCCGCATCACGCCGCGGAGGCCTCGACTTCACCGGGTGCGATCGAGGACACGCTGGCCAGATCGGCCGCTTCTTCGAGTTCCATGAGCGAGCTGACGTCCAACAGCACCTTGCTCAACGGGACGTCCAGCGCGGCGGCGAGAGCCGCCAGGAGTTCGGAGCTGGGCTCCTTCTGGCCGCGCTCGACCTCGGAGATGTACCCCAGGCTGACGCGCGCTTTGGCCGACACGTCACGCAAAGTCAGGCCTTTGGCGAGTCGGCGGGCGCGCAGGACTTCACCGACGAGCTGTCGCATCGTGGTCATCGCGCGCCACCTTCTTTCTCGTGCCTCATCACCGGTATCAACGCGTACCGGCACCGGATTCTTCCCTTCTCAGCCTACCGGCCAATGCCGACAGCGCTGCGGCAACCGCGCCGCGACGCACCTCGGCGCGATCTCCGTCGAGGGTGAGTTCCTCGATCTGGGCGCGATCATCGGGTCCGACCACGGCGACGAACACCGCTCCCTGCGGCTTTCCCTCCGACGGCCCCGGTCCGGCGACGCCGGTCGTGCCGACCCCGTACGTCGCACCGCAGCGGGAGCGGGCTCCCCGCGCCAAAGCGGCCGCGACGTCGGGATCGACCGTTCCTCGTTCGGCGATCAGCTCGGCCGGGACACCGAGCAGCGAGGTCTTGAGTTCGGCCTGGTACGCGACGATTCCGCCACGCACCACGTCCGAGGCGCCGGGAACGTCGACGAGCGCAGCGCAGACGAGGCCGCCGGTCAGCGACTCGCCCGTCGCCACCGTCGCGCCCCGCGAGCGCAGGTCGTCGACGACCCTGCGCGCGGTCGTCACCGGGTGGGTTCCTTCGCATGGCGGCGGGCCTCGACGACGTACTGGACGCCGGTCACCACGGTGACCGCCACCACAGCCGCCATCAGCCCGTGCGTGAGCCAGCGGGCCGCTTCCGCGACGACGTTGTCCCACAGCTCGAAGGGCAGGAGATACCCGCCGATCGCGAAGGCCTGCAGCACGGTCTTCAGTTTGCCCCCGCGGCTGGCCGGCATGACCACGCCGCGACGCACCATGAAGAACCGCATCACGGTGATGCCCCACTCCCGCACGAGCACGAGCACCGTCACCCACCACCACAGCAGCCCGATGATCGAGAGCCCGACGAACGCCATTCCGGTTAGTGCCTTGTCGGCGATCGGATCGGCGATGCGACCGAAGTCGGTCACCAGACCGCGCTTGCGAGCGATGTCGCCGTCGACCTTGTCCGTTGCCATCAGCACGACGAACGCCAGCCACGACCACAGCCGCAGCGACTCGCTCTGACCGCCGTCGACGAGCAACAGCCACCCGAACAACGGAACACCGAGGATACGGATGACCGTCAGAACGTTGGCGATATTGAGGTTGCTCGGCCCGGCAGCCTTGTCGTCCATGTCGTTCAGTATGGGCCACTGCCGCAATGCCGAGGCGCCCCGGTCAGTCCGCCCACGGCTCAGCCGGCTTGGATGCTCGCCAGCACGTCCTCGAGGTCGTCGGGCTTGACCAGCACGTCGCGCGCCTTGGAGCCCTCACTCGGTCCCACCACGCCACGACTCTCCAGGATGTCCATGAGGCGTCCGGCCTTGGCGAAGCCGACGCGCAGCTTGCGCTGCAGCATCGAGGTGGAGCCGAACTGCGTGTTGACGACGAGCTCCACGGCCTGGAGCACCAGATCGAGATCGTCGCCGATGTCGTCGTCCAGTTCGCGCTTGCTCTGCTGGGCGACCGTGACGTCCTCGCGGTAGCTCGGCGTCAGCTGCTCCTTGCAGTGCGCGACGATCGTCTCGATCTCGCTCTCGTTGATCCACGCACCCTGCATACGCATCGCCTTGTTGGCCCCCATCGGCAGGAAGAGGCCGTCACCTTGCCCGACCAGCTTCTCGGCACCGGGCTGGTCGAGGATGACACGGCTGTCGGCGAGCGAGCTGGTGGCGAAGGCCAGTCGGCTCGGCACGTTGGCCTTGATGAGGCCGGTGACGACGTCGACGCTCGGCCGCTGGGTGGCGAGGACGAGATGGATGCCGGCGGCACGCGCGAGCTGCGTGATGCGCACGATCGAGTCCTCGACGTCACGCGGTGCCACCATCATGAGGTCGGCGAGCTCGTCGACCACGACCAGCAGGTAGGGGTACGGCGCAAGCACCCGCTCACTGCCCGGAGGCGCCTGCACCTTGCCGGCGAGGACTGCCTTGTTGAAGTCGTCGATGTGCCGGTACCCGAAGTTGGCGAGGTCGTCGTAGCGCATGTCCATCTCGCGAACGACCCACTGCAGCGCCTCGGCGGCTTTCTTCGGGTTGGTGATGATCGGCGTGATGAGGTGCGGGATGCCCTCGTACGCAGTGAGCTCGACGCGCTTGGGATCGACGAGGATCATCCGCACCTCGTCGGGGGTGGCCCGCATCAGCAGCGAGCTGATCATCGAGTTGACGAAGCTGGACTTGCCCGATCCGGTCGCGCCCGCGACCAGTAGGTGGGGCATCTTGGCCAGGTTCGCCACGACGAAACCGCCCTCGACGTCCTTGCCGAGGCCGATGACCATCGGATGATGATCGCTGCGCGCTTTGTTCGAACGCAGCACGTCACCGAGCGACACCATCTCCTTGTCGACGTTCGGGATCTCGATGCCGATCGCGGACTTGCCCGGAATGGGGCTGAGGATGCGCACCTCGTTGGAGGCCACGGCGTACGCGATGTTCTTGCTGAGCGCGGTGACCTTCTCGACCTTCACAGCGGGACCGAGCTCGACCTCGTACCGCGTGACCGTCGGACCCCGGGTGTATCCGGTGACCGTGGCGTCGATCTGGAACTGCTCGAGCACCTCGGTGAGACGGCCCACCACGGCGTCGGAGGCCGCCGAGCGGGCCTTCGGCGGTGTGCCCTCGCGCAGCGCGCTGGGGTCGGGCAGCGTGTACACGACGTCGCCCGACAGCGCGAGCTGTTCCGCCCGCACCGGGATGGGCTCGATCGGACGGTGAGGGGTCTCGGCGACGGGCTCGGGCTCGGGCTCGACCACCGGCTCGGGCCGGCCGACCGCGCTCGCGACGTCGATGGCGTCCGGCTCGTCGGGGCCCTCGACGAGGGGGTTGTCGAACGGCTCCTCCGACTCGAACGCGGTGCGCGGATGGCGCTTGCGCACCGGCTTCTTCTCGGGTTCCGGTTGCGGCTCGGGCTCGGCCGCCGACCGCCCGAGAACGCGGTCTCGGGCGCCTCGTAACCGCTCCGGGATCGCGTAGACCGGCGTGCCGGTGACCACGAGCACGCCGAACAGCGCCAACAGGACGAGCAGCGGCGCGACGACGAACGGGCTCCTGAGCAGGTCGACCAGGATCGCGGAGAACAGGAAGCCGACGGCTCCTCCGGCCTCGCCCATGCTCGCGTCCGCGTCGCCGGGGCGCGGCACACCGTGGGCGAGGTGAACGAGCCCGAGAACGCCGCCGCAGATGGCGCTCCACCCGATGATCTGTCGTCCCGCCGGCCCGTTGCGGTCCGGGTGGCGGAGGGTGCGCCAGGCGACGACGGCCAGCACGATGGGGATCGCCCACGCCAGCAGGCCGACGCTGCCGGTGGCAGCGTGCCGCACACCCCGGCCGACCGCCCCCGAGATGTCCCACCACACGGCGGCGGCCGTGATGATGGAGAGCGCGAGAATGGCGAAGCCCACCCCATCACGGCGCTGAGCGGGATCGAGCTCCTTGGCGCCGTGTCCGACGCTCCGCACGACCGCACCGGTCGCGCCGGCGACCCCGGACCACACCGCGGCCACCCCGCGGCCCACGGCTTGGACGGCGGTGCCGCCCGCGCTCGGGCCGGACCGGGCAGCGGTCTTGGGTGCAGGCTTACGCGCCTGCGGCTTCTTCGCCGCAGGTTTCTTGGCCTGGCCTCCGGACGGTCGCTTGCGCGACGGGGAAGACGTTCGGGTCGCCATGTTCCAAGGCTAAACCACCACTCGAGGGTTGCTCGACTCCGACGCGCGGTGTCAGGCGCCCCGCGCCGGGTCGCGCCCCACCGGAAGCCAGGAGCCCCTGGCTGCGGCGCGCGCGAGGATGAGCGACACGACGGTCGGATCGGCGCTGCCCGGGCTCAGCAACGGCCCCGTGACCACATCGGCGCCGAGGTCGCCGATCCCGCGGACCGTGGACGGCATCGTGAGCGCGTACATCGACACGACGACGCGGCGTTGATAGGCCCGGGCGATGTCGATCGCCTCGCTCAACGGCGAGCCGAGACCGCCGTCCGTCGTGCCGACGTGGACGCGGCCGCCCCAGACCGCACTGAGCAGCCGCGCCGCCTTGCCGATATCGCGCACCGCCCGTTCGCTGTCGGCTGGACCACCCGCGAGGACGATGGTGTCGGTGGGTCGTGCCCCGGCCTCGATGAGCCGACGCACGGCGAGCTCGGCGAGGACCCAGTCCGGTCCGATCGCGGCGGTGACGGTCACCTCCGTTGCCGTTGCGGCCAGACCGTGCACCTGACGAGCCGTCGCGTCGTCGTGCCACAAGGTCAGCGGCACGATGATGCGCCGTCCCTGGGTCTGGCGAACGACATCGGCGACGTCCGGCTGCTGGAGGTCGATGAAGCCGTCGACGACGTCGAACTCCCGGGTCTCACGCCGGACGGCGTGCACGGTCGCCGCGAGCGACGATCTTCCTGCGTGCGAATGCGAACCGCGCGCACACAAGATCACTGTCGGTTTCACCCTCCACCACCCCCGCGACGGTGCAGCCGGCCTGGGCACCTCATGACTCCCAGGCTGCGCAGCGGCTGTTTCGCCGTGGTTAAGCAGGAGGCCGCGTTGCGTTACAACCGCGGCGTTACGCCTCGAGGACGATGGGGATGATCATCGGTCGGCGGCGGAGCTTGCGTCCGGCGTACGAACCGAGCACGCGGCGCATGACCTGCTGGAGCTGGGTGGTGTCGTGGGTGCCCTGCCCGAGCGCGTCCTCCAGCGCGGAGATGAGCTTGGGCCGGATCTCGTCGAACACCTTGTCGTCCTCAGCCAGCCCGCGCGCGTGGATCTCGGGCCCGGACAGGATCTTGCCGGACGTGGAGTCGACGACCACGACGGCCGAGACGAAGCCCTCCTCCCCCAGCACGCGTCGGTCCTTGAGCTCACTGTCGGTGAGATCGCCCACCGAGGAGCCGTCGACGTAGACGTAGCCGCAGTCGACCGCACCGACGATCTGCGCATGTCCGTCGACGAGGTCGACGACGTAACCGTCCTCGGCCAGGACCACGTGGGGTACGCCGGTCGCCCGCGCGAGTTCGGCGTTGGAGTGGAGGTGACGGATCTCGCCGTGCACCGGCATGACGTTCTGCGGCTTCACGATGTTGTAGCAGTAGAGCAGCTCGCCGGCCGAGGCGTGACCGGAGACGTGCACCAGCGCGTTGCCCTTGTGCACGACATTCGCGCCGAGCTTCGTCAAGCCGTCGATGACGCGGTACACCGCGTTCTCGTTGCCGGGGATGAGCGACGAGGCGAGCAGCACGGTGTCGCCGGGCTCGAGGCTGACCTGCTGGTGGCTGCGGTTGGCGATCCGCGACAGCGCCGCCATCGGCTCGCCTTGCGAACCGGTGGACATCAGCACCATCTTCTCCGGAGGTGCCGCGTCGACTCGGTCGACGACGACGCCGTCGGGGACGTGCAGATAGCCGAGTTCGCGAGCGATCTGCATATTGCGGACCATCGAGCGCCCGACGTAGGCCACCTTGCGCCCGTGCTTGGCGGCGGCGTCGAGCACCTGCTGCACGCGGTGCACGTGCGAGGCGAACGACGCCACGATGATGCGCTTCTTGCTCTTGGCGAAGACCGCGTCGATGGCCGGCGTGATCTGGCGCTCCGCGGTGGTGAATCCGGGTACGTCGGAGTTGGTCGAGTCGGTGAGGAACAGGTCGACCCCGGCCTCTCCGAGCCGCGCGAAAGCCCGCAGGTCGGTGATGCGACCGTCGAGCGGCAACTGGTCCATCTTGAAGTCGCCGGTGTGCAACGCCACGCCGGCCGGCGTCTTGATGGCGACGGCGAGGGCGTCGGGGATGGAGTGGTTGACCGCGACGAACTCGCACTCGAACGGGCCGAAGGTCAGCACGTCGTTCTCTGCGACGACGTACCGCGGGACCTCCTTGAGGCGGTGCTCCTTGAGCTTGGGGTCGACCAGGGCGAGCGTCAGCTTCGAGCCGATGACCGGGATGTCGCCGCGCTCGCGCAGCAGATACGGCACTCCGCCGATGTGGTCCTCGTGACCGTGCGTGAGCACGATGCCGACGACATCGTCGAGACGGTGCCGGATCGGGCCGAAGTCGGGCAGGATCAGGTCGACGCCGGGATGGTGCTCCTCGGGGAACAACACTCCGCAGTCGACGATCAACAGCTTGCCGCCGAACTCGAAGACCGTCATATTGCGGCCGATCTCTCCGAGCCCGCCGAGCGGGATGACCCGCAGGGCGTCGTCGGGGAGGGGCGGCGGCGGTCCGAGCTCGGTGTGCATGTGGCTCATAGAGTCCTTCGTGGGTCAGCGGTCCAGAAGACCGGCGGCGACCAGGCCCTCGCGCACCACGGCGACGTCCGCATCCTCGATCGGCGGAAGCGGTGGACGCACCGCGACGGAGTCGAGAACGCCGAGCAGGTGCAGTGCGACCTTGGCCGACATTGCTCCCTGGACGTGGTTCATGAGGGCCCGGACGAGGGGCAGAAGTTGCAGGTTGATGCGGCGCGCCGTGGCGAGATCGCCGGCGTCGACCGCCTCGACCATGGCGCGATACTCGTCGCCGGCAGCGTGGCCGACGACGCTGACGACTCCGGCGGCGCCGGTCGCGAGCCACGCGAGATTGAGCGCGTCGTCGCCCGAGTACAGGGCCAGGCCGGTCTCGCGGAGGAGCCAGCCTCCCCGCTCGAGATCGCCGACCGCATCCTTCATCGCCACGACGCAGTCGATCGCGTCGAGCCGCAGGTACGTCTCCTCGGCGATCTGGAGCCCGGTGCGGCCCGGGATGTCGTACAGCATGATCGGCAGGCCGCCGCCGGCATCGGCCACGGCTTGCGTGTGCAGCACGATGCCGGACTGCGGCGGCTTGGAGTAGTACGGCGTGACGAGCAGAAGCCCGTCGGCACCGATCCGCGCGGCCTGCTCGGCCAGTTCGACCGAGTGCCGCGTGTCGTTCGTGCCGACGCCCGCGACGACGGTGGCGCGGTCACCCACCGCCTCGAGTACGGCCGCAAGCAGCTCGCCGTCCTCAGCACCGGTGGTGGTCGGCGACTCGCCCGTCGTCCCGCTGACCACGATCCCGTCGTTGCCGTGGTCGACCAGATGCGTGGCGACCTTCTGGGCGGCGTCGAGGTCGAGTTTGCCGTCGGTCGTGAACGGCGTGACCATGGCGGTCAGCACCCGGCCGAACGGCGCGGACGTCGAGGCGAGGGGCGAGGTCATGTTCCGAGGCTACCGCTTGTGCCGCCGTCGGGAACGGTCAGGATCGCTGCGATGGGCGCGCGTCACTCGGTCATCGTCACCTTGGACAGGCCGCGGGGACGGTCCGGATCCAGGCCCAGTGCGAGCGAGGCCCCGAGCGCGAGCTGCTGGCCTCGAATGGTCGCCAGGATCGCCTCGAGCTCGGGTTCGGTGGCACTGAAGGCGACGCCGCCACGCGGGCCGACGAGAACGGTCGGCGCATGGCCGGCCAGCTCGTGGAGGAGCGCGGTCGTATCCGTGTCCGGGCGCGTCGACCCTGCGAATCCGACGACCGGTGTCCCACCGACGGCGAGCCGTAGCGGACCGTGGCGGAAATCGGCCGTCGAGAAGCCGTGGGCCATCAGGCCCGTCGTCTCTTGAAGCTTCAGGGCCGACTCGAAGGCAGCAGCGGCTGCGTAGCCCCGGCCGACCATCGCGACGTTCCCCGCCGCGGTGATCGCTTCGATGATCGGATCGAAACCCGAGGCGTCGTCGAGCACCGCTGCGGCATGGTCGCCGAGCGCCGACAACGCGGCCGGGTCGAGCTCGACGTCACTGACCGCCGCGGCGACGGCCGCTCCCGCGAGCATCTGAGCCGTCACGGTCTTGGTGGCCGGCACTGCTGTCTCGGGCCCGACATCGAGCGCGAGGTGAACGCCGGCGGTCTGTGCGAGCTCCGAGTTCTCGTCGTTGGTCATGCCCACGACGAGGGCCCCTGCCTCACGGAAGCGGCCCGCGAGGTTTACGATCTCCGGGGTCTGCCCGGACTGGGATACCGCGAGCACGGTCCAGTCGCCGTACCGCTCGGTCGCCTGACCGAACGAGGTGTAGACGCTGGGAGAAAGGAGGCTGACCGGCATGCCGCTGCGCACCTGCGCGCTGTAGCCGGCCACCCGCGAGGCGTTGTCGCTGGACCCGCGGGCGAGGATCGCCAGGCCGGCACGGCGCTGCACCCCCGCCGCGCGAAGCTCGGCGATCAGCTCGGGAAGACGCCCGGCCATCGCGGCCAGCGCCTCCGGCTGCTCCTGCATCTCCCGGCGCATCGCGCCGCCGATCTGACTCATGTCGTCCTTTCGTGGTCGGGGTCCAGGAGCGCGTAAGGATCACCGATGGCCAGCGATCCCTCCGGAAGGCCGAGCCAGCGCGCCGCAGCCGCCCCGATGTCGGCGAGTGAGGAGACATTGAAAGCCCGCCGGGGCGGCAGCTCGCCGCCGGTCCCGACGAGCACCGGAACCCACTCGCGGGTGTGAAACGGGTGCCCGACCGAAGGGTCGTTGCCGTGATCTCCGGTGACGATCAGCAGATCGTCCGGACCGAGAGCCTCGGCCACCCGGGCAAGCGCCGTGTCCGCCAGTTCGAGTTGGTCGGCGAAGGCACGAGCATCGCGCGAGTGGCCGGCCAGGTCCGTCTGCTGGACGTTCGCGACGACGAGACCGGTCCCGGTTGTCTGGGCGACCGCGGCCATGATCGCGGCGGTGTCGACGGCTGGTCGCCGGTCGACCGCGGCATCGGTGACCAGGAGATCGGCGGCCTTGCCGATCAGGGAGACGGGAACGCCCGCGCGTACTGCCGCCTCGGGGAGTTGCCGGGCGTGGTCGACGGTCGCCCCGAGGTGCTGCACCTCCAGGCCACCGTTGCGGTAGAAACCACTCGCTGGCGTATCGAGTCCGACCGTGCCGTCGGCACCGTCGCGGACAGCGTCACTGAGCGCTCCGTCCGCATGCCCGCCAACGGCGATGACGCGTGCGACCGGAGCGACGTCTCGCACGACCTGGGCGATGTCGACGATCGCCGCGAAGGTCAAGTCCTCCAGGCGGCACGAGACGTTCCAGTTGAGTCCCGGGTCGGCCTCGAGGTTGTCGTGCACCAGAGCGACGCCATCGACGACGAGCAGTGGCCGGTCGTCGAGGGTGTGCACGTCGTGGCCGCGCCTTCGCAACGCGTCGGACACAACATCGAGTCGCTCGGCGAGCTTGCACAGCACCACGTGGGACATGTCCGCACCCATGAGGGTCTGATGACCCGCGAACGAGTCGGCACCCGGGTACCCGAGACCCGCACGCGCCCCGCTCCCCCGCAGCGACGGCGCGGGAGCGGGGAGGCTCCGAATCAATTCAGGCCGCGTCTCCACGAGACCCAACGCTGCCAGGTACGGGATCTGCAACGGTCGAGCGCGCTCGCGTAGGGACCAGGCGACGACGGCACCGAGCGTGTCGGCCGACGCGTCCTCAGCCCGCAGCGCGGCGGCGTCGGGCATCGCGCCGATCCCGAAGCCGTCGAGGACCACGATCGTCACCGAACGACGCGAACGGACGGTCATGACAGCCGCCTTCCCAGGGCGTCGTAGATCCCGTCCAGGTGCGGCCGCCCGGCGCCGACGCCGGAGACCACGGCGACGCGGGACCGGGTGACGAAGATCTGTGTCCGGAAGGCCATGACGGCGGTGTCCCCGATCGCGGCTTCGGGACCGTCGTCGACCCAGGTGAACCGCCGGTAATAGTCGATGCTCGCCGCCGGGGCCTTGTGCAGCACCGCACGCCGCCGCCCTCCTGCGGTCGCGACGACCATGTGGCGGGCATGCCCACGGTGGTAGAACCCGCCACCGAAGACACTCGCAGCGGTGCCCAGCTGGGCGATCTCGGAGACGTAGACGAGCGCCGGCACCTCGCTGAGCTCCGCGTCCACCGCGTGTTGCGGTGTAGTGCCGGTGAGGGCGTGCCCGGGTTCGCCGAACGCACCTCCCAGCCGTGCGATGTCCGGGATGGAACTGACGCTCGTGTGGCTCGGGATCGACACGACCGGCTCGATGCCTGCGTCGCGCATCGCTGCGGCGGCATCTTGAACTCGGCCCAGCGTGGGCGTCGGTTCGGGGCGACCCGTCTCGGGCTCGAAGCTGAGACACGGGAAACCGGTGACCCCGGCGAGCTCCGCTCCCCGCAGACCCGCGTACCGATCGAGGACGGCCGCGACCTCCTCGGGCTCGAATCCGCCGTCCTGGCCGGGGTAGGTCGATTCCTGCGTCCCACGGACCTTCAGCAGCACCCGCTGGCGTCGCCCGCGCTCGCGAGCGACGGCATCGACGGCCTCGAGATTGGCCGTGTCCGTCACGGTGACGAAGTCGGGGCCGTGAGCGAGCAACGACGGCAGGCGACGGCGCGGTACCTGCACGAGGTGCCCGAGGTTCCCCAGCCGTGCGCCCGCTGCGAGCAGGGCATCGGCCTCGCGGTGGTCGATGGCGGCCGCCGCCGGGATGTGCTCGGCGATCGTCTGGGAGATCAGCGGGTTACGCCCGTACTGCTTGGAGACGAACCACAGCCCGACATCGTGGGCTCGCGCGGTCTCGGCGAGCACCGCGGCGTTGGCACCGACCGTGTCGCGGTCGATGACGTAGGTGTCCGGTTCGATGGCCCCCGCTTGGTGCAGTTCCACGGCGATGTCGATCAGCGCGGGGTTGCGCCGCTCCGTCATGGCGAGGAACATCAGCGGTCGCCTCCCGCGATCGCGTCCCGGAGGATCCGAGCGGTCAGGCGCGCGCCCGCCCGCATCGGATTGATCCTCACCGCCCAGTCGCGCAGCTCGGGCTGCGCGTCGAGCGTCGAGGAGGAGAGCCGGTAGATGAGCGGCGTGATCTCGTGCCGGGAGTTCGAGCCGACCGGATACGGGGCGGCGCCGTAACGGGCGGCCCACTGTGGCACCTGGGCGGCGACAGGGCGGTCGAGCAGCGCGATGACACAAAGGTCCTGGGCGTTCGCCAGACGCGCATCGACGATGCCGGGAACCTCGCCGGCCGCGAGCAGCTCGGCCAGTTCCACCGAGGCCCGTGCTTGGGCGGCCCAGTTCAGCGGGACCATCACGAGCGCCTGCAGTGCGGCGAGCGCCTGCCCACCCTGGACCTGCCCGCCGCCGGAGTAGTTCGCCGCTCGTGCCTGCTCGACGATGTCGGCGTCTCCGAGCACGACGCCGACTCCTTCGGGGCCGTTGAGCTTGAACAGCGAGAACGCGGAGACGCTTGCGCCGTACTCGACCCCGATGCGCGGCGTGCGGTAGACGGCGTAGTTGTCGTCGACGATGACTCGCCGTCCGACGGCGCGTGCGCGAGCGATGACGTCCCCTGGCCGGTGACGATCGGTCAATCGCTGCCGGGTGTGCTGGACGTACACCCAGCGCGCCGGGTCCTCGGCGAGGGCGTGGTCGAGGGCGGCCGCGTCGTCGAAGTCGACCCGGACCACGTCGGCCGCGCCGTCATGCAACGTGGTGCCCGTCGTCGAATAGTCAGGGGCGGCGTGGGCCAGGAGCCGCCGCTCGTCGCGGGCCCAGGGCCCGGCCGAGAGCGCCGCCCGGATCGCGCCGGTGCCGGCACCCTGCACAAGGCAGGCGTCCTGGGCACCGAAGGCCTGCGCGAGCGCCAGCTCCGCGCGCCGCGTGGTGTCCGGCTGCCCGAGCCCGGGCAGCACCCCGACGTCGGCACGGAACATCGCACCGTCGGGGAAATGCTCCGCGATGGCCTCGACCAGCCGTTGCTGCGCGTCGATCGCATCCTCGGCGGTGGCGATCGGCAGCGGGGTCGTCGGCGGCAGGCTGGGGCGTTCGCTGCTGCGGTGAGCCAGGGAGCTCATGGTTTCTCCGTTCCGTTCAGCCAGCGCAGCGCGTTGGCGCGGTAGAGCAGGTCGGCGGTCGCGTCGTCGATCCCGTGCCGGTCGAGTGCCGTGCGGAAGGGACCGAGGACGTGCCCGAAGCCCTGGCCGCCGTTGACGGTGAGATAGCTGTCGCGTGAGATGTCGTTGCTCAGCAGGATGTGGCGGGCATAGCCGGCCTCGACGAGGTCGAGCAGCATCGCCACCCGGCGCTCGTCCGCCTGATACGAGGTCTTGCCGACCGTGTCGAACGCGATGTACGCACCGGTCTCGGCGATCCGGCGATGCTGAGCACCGTCGTCGCTGAGGTCCTGGTGACCGATCGAGATCCGATGCGGCTCCAGGCCCTGCGCGGTGAGCAGCTCGAGTTGCTCGAGGGCGCCGCGTCCCAGGTGCGCATGCGTCGCGAGCGACAGGCCGGTCTGCGCCGCGGCTCGTGCCGAGGCCACCAGACTCGTCCGCTCGGCCGGGCTCGCGAACCCGTGGCTGCCGATCTCCCCGAGCACGCCGGGACGGATCCCGCTCTCCCCCACCCCGTCGCGGATGTCGCGGACGAGCAGCTCCACGGCGTCCTCGACCGAGTCGCCCGGCTCGCCCTGCGGGTGGAAGCGCTCGTAGTACCAGCCGGTGGCCACGACGACCTCGACTCCGGCGCGCTCGGCGATGTGGCGCACGGCCGCGGGGTCTCCACCCATCCCTCGGCAGGTCAGGTCGACGACGAGCGCGAGCCCGTGCTCGTCCTTGGCCCGCGCCAGCTCCTCGGTCACGGCGTTGCCGTCGCTCACCACGGCGGACGGATCGTCCGTCGTGGTGAGATCGAGCGTGAGGTGTTCGTGGGCGAGCACCGGCCCCGTCACCTCCTCGGGCTCGAGGAGCCCGCTGACGGTGCGGATCGGCATCAGGTCGCCACCGGCGCGACCAGGTCGACGAGGTACAGCAGGTTGAGCACCACGCCGCTGACGATCACGGCGGTCGGCCCGGCGGCCATGCGCACGATCGGGCGGCCCATCGACTCGTTCAGCAGGTACAGACCGCCCACCATCGCGATGCCGAGACCGCCGCCCATCGCCAGGCCGGCCATGAGCGAACCGACGAGGATCGCGAGCGAGAGCGACTCGGTGATCGCGTTGCGGATATGGTCCGCGGCGTCGCGGACGCTCGGCCAGTGCTGGAGCCAGCGGCCGAGCGCACTGAGCAGGAGAACCTCCGCGCTCATGATGATCGCGCCGAGCACGAAGGCGATGACGAGCGCCAACGCCCACTGGTCGACGAACAGATGCGTCAGGTAGCCCACCGGGTAGACGAACGTGAACCCGGCCATCGCGTAGGCGCCGGACGCCAGCGCGGTCGTCGCGATCAGCGGAACGAACCCGAAGGCGCGGAGGAAGTCGACCTGAGCCGCCTCCGCGTAGGAGCCGTCGGCGACGAGGAAGCTCGTGGCCTCGCCACCGCCGAAGACGCCGCTCGCGGCCAGGGCACACACGAGTCCGCCCAGGATCGCCAGCCAGACGACGTTCTTGCGCAACCGGTTCGCGTTGGGACCGAACAGCTGATCCGACGCCGCAGCCGAGGCGGCCTGCTCGTCGGCGTAGGCCTGTCGCTCGGCCTCGGATTTGCCGGCGAGTTCGAGCACCGCGACGCGCTTGGTCGCACGATCGCGTGTGACGGCGAAGACCAACAGCAGGATGACACCGAGAGCCATCGCGATGGACCCGGCGAACAGGTTGGGCCACACGTTCATGGACAACAGCACGACGGCGATCTCGGCGACGAAGGTGATGAGCCCCTTGACCCGGCCGAACTGCCGCGTGATGGCCAGCACCGGGAAGATCGTGAAGAGCCACAGGATGGGCGTCGAGATCTGCTGCAGCGACGTGATGAAGTCGATCGGCAGCGCGATCGCGGCGGAGTTGGCGGCGTTGAGCCCGAAGACGCAGACCGCTCCCCAGGCGGCGCCCGCGGCGGCCGCGAGCGAACGCCAGGGGGCGAGCAGGCCAAGGATCTCGACCGGCAGGAAGACGAGCCAGGGGTTGAGCACGCCGGTCGACAGCGCCATCGGCGCGCCGAGACCGAAGATGAAACCGGCCGACAGACCGAAGACGATCGTGGCGGTGGCGAGGCGGGTGGAACGTCCCTGGATGTAGTCGAGCAGGAACGGGCGCGCGCCGTCGTTGAACACCGCGAGGGCGGCGTTGGCGATCACGGCCGCGAACGCGCACAGGACGATGACGAAAACGGCCTGCCAGGGATCGAAGGAGACGGTGGTGGTTTCCGCAGCGAGAAGAGACATGGATCAGTCCTCACGCTTCGCATCGAGCGCCGCCCA
Source organism: Aeromicrobium phragmitis (assembly GCF_003674095.1). Classification (GTDB taxonomy): domain Bacteria; phylum Actinomycetota; class Actinomycetes; order Propionibacteriales; family Nocardioidaceae; genus Aeromicrobium; species Aeromicrobium phragmitis. Next base: position 325,213 of record NZ_RDBF01000002.1, on the reverse strand, counting down.
CAGCAGCGGCACGACGTCCTGGACCTGGTCGAGCGCGAACCCGAAGGCGCGGTTGCCGGCGTCGACGGCGTCCTGCACCGCCTGTGCGCTCGGCACGGTACGACCGAACGTGTGCGTCTTGTCCGAACCGAGGAATCCGACGAGCACACCGAGGCTCGCACCGGCACCCGTGTGGCAGGTGCCGAGGTAGTAATCGGCCTGTCCGGACTTCAGCTGGACGGCCGCGTCCATGTCCGTGCCGATGACGACGGTGTCCTCGTCGCGGAGCAACGGGCGTAGCGCTTCGGCCACCTCGGCCTTCGCCACTCCCCCAGCGATGATTCTCATGACTTCTCCTTGCGTGCAGTGAGGGCGAGGGTGCCCAGGTGAAGACTCAGGTACTGCTGCTCGACCGCCGACAACCCGACTCCGAGGTCCTGGTCGGCGCGAGCAGAGAGTTCGGCGGCGGCGTCGATGGCGGCGGGGAACGCCTCCACGACCTCCCGGTAGACGGTGTCGCCAGGCGGGTCGATGTCGGGCTCATGGCGCAGCATCCGTCCCAGCGCGGCGACCAGATGCGAGGTGAGCGAACCGGCAGTCGCCTCGGTGACGAGGTAGTCGGTCTCGAGCCGGTGCAGTTCGCGCTCCACGAAGTCGACGACCCCCGGCGGGGTGTCGGACATCGCGCGGAACAGCTCGAGCCGCTGACGCAGCGGGTCATCCATGAGGGGCGTCCTGTCAGTACGTGGGGATGCGGCGCCCGGCGACGACCTCGTCGGCGGACTCCATGATCAAGTCGTCGCCGAGCGCGGCGCGCACCGGCGTGGGGACCGTGTCGGCCCCGCTGCGCGCGACGATGACGGCCGAGGTCGTCGCGTGGTCGTCGACGCCCTCGAGCGGATGCACCGTCACGGGAATGGAGATGTGAGCATCGATCTCGTCAAGGTTCCAGACGGTGGCGTCCACCAGACCCTCGGCGAAGTATCGGGTGAGCTGGTTGTAGGAGACTTCGACACGACGCTCGGGTGGCAGGTCCGGGAACCGCGCCATCGTCAGCTCCCGCTGGTCGACCGAGGCCGGGTCGACGGCGACGCGAAGATCCGGGTCGTCCGGGTCGCGTCCCTCGACGACGACGAGTCCGTGCGCACCGACGTAGGTGTGCGGACCGAAGTCGTGCACGATCTCCACACCCGGCTCGGCCTCGGCCGAGAACCGCGACATCACGGCGAAGTCGGCTCGTTCCTGCTGAAGCGCGCGCGCCCGATCGATCGAGCCGCGCACGAACATGAGCGTGAGCGGAACCCCTGCGCGCCCGAAGGCGGCGTGGAGGCCGGTGGCAAGACCCTCGTACCGCCGGGAGTACGGCAGCGGCATGGCGACCGACACCGACTGTCCGCCGGCCAGTTCCCAGATCAGGCTGTGATCGATCTCGGCGATGAACGTCCCGAGCTTGCCGCGCGGACGGATGCGCACCGCGCCGGCCTCCTCCAGCAGCGCGAGCGCCGCCTGAACGGTCCCCTTGCCGACCCCGTGGCGCTCACTGAGCTCCTGAACGGTCGCCATGCGGTCGCCCGGAGCAGCGCTGGACAGCTCGACGGCGAGTTGGTGCGCGACGGCACCCGCCTTCGACATGAGCACCTGCATCCGGGACATGCCGAGACTGTATCCAATATTCTGGATATTGACTAGAGGGTGAACGGACTGCGTCTCAGCGCGGTGGGTCCGGTGACGAGACGCCGGGGAGAATCAGCCGAGCAGGATGGCGAGCTGTCGCGATTGCGCGACGAGTCTGCCCTCGCCGTCCCAGAGCTCGCAGTCCTCCTCGTGGAAGCCGTTGACGAGGTGGCGGGTATGCAAGCGGGTGGCGATCCAGCCGGGAGCAGGCAGCCGATGCAGGTGCACGCTCAGCTGCACCGTCATCGACACCGACTCGCCGATCTCCATGACGGGCGGCGCATATGAGTCGCACAGGAGCGCCAGCGCCGGGAAGTCGACCTCCCGACCCCCGCGCAGCCTCTGCCACAACAGCGCGCTCGGGTCCCCCGACGGGGCGCCCGTGGCCCAGCCCGGCGCGGCGGGAAGCCGGTACTCGACCTGCCCGAAGATGCCCTCGGCTTTCATGCCGGACGCGAGCGGGTCGAAGCACTTTTCGGGGTCCGGCAGCTCCGGCGCCTGGCCGAACTCCTCCGTCCGGCCGCCGTCAGGGCGCCCCGCGAAGTTGGCGACGAGGTGGGCGACACCCTTCCCCTCTTGCGTGAGGGTCGCCGAGGCAGTCTGAACCCGTCGGCCGGTACGGATGATCTCGGTGGCCAGCTCCGCGTCGCCCGCCTCCGGTGACCGCAGGTAACTGACCGACGCCACGAGCGGGTCGCCTGCACCGTCGACCTCCGCGGCGAGGCCGCGCAGCATCGCGGCGAGGAGATATCCCCCATTCGGTTTGCCGAGCGGAGTGTTCCATCGATCTGTGAGGGTCAGCGCACGCCGGCCGGGAGCGATCGATCGCGAGGAGGTGTCGTGCGCGTAGGTGTCATCGGTCACGAGCTCATCCTGCACGACCCGTCGGCGCCTCTGCCGCGTCCGGGTCCGCGCCACGCGGCAATCCGGGCGCGAGCAGGTGTCCGGCGATCACGACGGCGACGGTGGTGAGCACGATCGCCGCCGCGGCCGTCGCTGCGCCGAGCGGCTCGGTCAGCACGAATTGCGGAACGTGACGGCTGGGGATGGCGACGGCGAAGACGAAGGCGCCCATCAGGCCGAGCCAGCTGCCGGTCATGTTCCCGCGATGCGCGAGGACCTGACCGCGCACGGCCGCCACGAGTCCGAGCGTCACGGTCACGATGGTGACGATGCTCAGCACGTGCAGAGCGCTGAAACTCCCGGGCCGGATCTCGGTGATCCAGAACGACGAGATCGCCACGAAGAGCATGAGCCCGACCCACACGCGGCCGATGAGCCGGTGAGCGGGCGTGCCCTTGGCCGAACCGAACAGTTGCCACGCGCCGAGGCCAAGCGCCACGAGGGCGGCCGCCGCGTGCGAGGCGAGCAACGGAGTCCACATGAGCATTCCTAGGGAAGAACGGCGAGGAGCCGTTGGACCGGCTCTTCGATATCGGACAGCTGGATACCGGCCGAGTCCGCCAAGGAGGCGAAGGCCTCCTCCAGGACCTGGGAGCAGTCGGCCAACAGCCGCCCGCCCTTGTCGGTCAACGTCACGGTGCGACGGTTACCGCTACCGGGGATGCGTGCCACCTCGACCAGCCCGTCGGCAGAGAGGCTGGTCAGAATTCGGCTCGCCGACGGCTCCGAGACGGCCAGCTCGTCGGCCACTGCACGCTGCGTGCAGGGACCGAGCCGGTCGATCGTGAGCAGCGCCAGGAAGCGCGTATACGTGAGGCCGGCACGCTCACTGAGGATGCGGTCGGCGGCCCGGTCGAGACGCGCGACGAGCACGTGAAGTGCGTGCGCAGGTGAGGGATGGGCGTGGTCCACGCCCAATAGTTTACCTACGTAAGTTACTAATGCAAGTCTCGACGCTCGTACACCGCGATGTCGTAGCCGGCGTACGAATCGCGGGAGGATTCGAGCCACTCGTCCGGGTCGATGGCGCCGAAGAACGCGTCCCCCTCCGGAGCGAGCGCCACGTGCGTGACGACCATGCGGTCGGCCAGCCGCCGGGTACGCATCTCCTCGTACACCTGCGCCCCACCGATGACGAACACCTCGTCATCAAGCGTCTGAGCCGTCGCCAGCGCGCTCTCGATGTCGTGGACGACGTGCACTTCAGGAGGTGCCTGCCAGGCAGGATCACGCGTCAGGACGACCGACGGGCGGCCCGGGAGCGGGCGGCCGATCGACTCGTAGGTCGCTCGGCCCATGACGATGGGATGACCCCACGTCAGCTCCTTGAACTGCACCTGGTCGCCGGTGCGCGGCCACGGCATCTGACCGTCGCGGCCGATGACGCCATTCTCCCCCACCGCGACGACGAGGGTGACGGTCATACGGCGACCGGCGCCTTGATGGCCGGGTGCGGATCGTATCCGAGGATCTCGACCGACTCGATCGTGAAGTCGTCGATCGAGCGGATCGAGGGATCGAGCCGCAGGCTGGGGAGCGGGCGGGGCTCACGCGTCAGCTGCTCGCGCGCCTGGTCGAGATGATTGAGGTACAAGTGAGCATCGCCGAGCGTGTGGACGAAATCGCCCACCTCGAGCCCGACGACCTGCGCGACCATGTGCGTGAGCAGCGCGTACGACGCGATGTTGAACGGGACGCCGAGGAAGACGTCGCCCGAGCGCTGGTACAACTGGCACGACAGCTTGCCGTCCGCGACGTAGAACTGGAAGAACGCGTGACAGGGTGCCAACGCCATGCGATCGAGGTCGGCGACGTTCCACGCACTGACCAGGTGACGGCGCGAGTCGGGATCCTGCCGCAGGTTCTCGATGATCTGCGCGAGCTGGTCGATCTGCCGCCCGTCCGGCGCGGGCCAGGAGCGCCACTGGTGCCCGTAGACCGGACCGAGATCGCCGTCCTCGTCGGCCCACTCGTCCCAGATCGAGATCCGGTTGTCCTTGAGATACGCGATGTTGGTGTCGCCGGAGATGAACCAGATCAACTCCCCCACGACCGACCGGACGTGCACCTTCTTGGTCGTGACGAGGGGAAAACCCTCGGACAGGTCGAACCGCATCTGGTGTCCGAAAACGCTGAGCGTTCCGGTGCCGGTGCGGTCGGACTTCTCGACGCCTTCGTCGAGGATGCGCTGCACAAGATCGAGGTAGGCCCGCATGACGCCAGACTACCGCCGACCACGGACACCCCGGACGCACCACACGGGCCGATCTCGCGAATACGTCGCCCGTCGCAGCCGAGTGGTCGAGTAGCGGCGAGGAACGAGCCGCGCATCGAGACCAGTTCACGTGACGTGGTCTCGCTCCATCGCGGCTACGCCCTTGCTGCGATGGCTCCATGTCGGTCGCTGAGCGACCTGCTACTCGACCACCTGTGCCCGGGGGACGACGCGCCTATCGACCGACGGGGGGTCGGGGGGACGCCAGGCCGGGGCTCGCGGTGAAGCCAGCGACCCCAGCACGAGCGGCTGAGCGTATGGCATCCATCTCGCGCACGTCAGCGAGCACGGACCTGACCGAGGTCCACGCCGCAGAGTCGGCGAGATCATGCACGCCCGCCCCGGCGCCGCCCGCATGGAAGCGGTGCTGCAGGCCCTCGTTCACACTGAGGGCCGTCCGGACGAAGGTGACGGCTTCGACCGGCTCGAGAGTGCCGTCGCGCACGCCCTCGTCGACGAGAGTGCGGAGCCGGTCGACCAACTCGCCGTAGTCGGCGTGGAAGTCGTCGAACACGTCGGGTTGGTCGTGCGCCGCCTCCTCCAGGTCGAAGAAGTCGAGCGGTGCGGAGCACATCTGCACGACGTCCTGGTAGAGCACGATGTAGAGGCGGACCGCGGCGGGAGCATCCTCCTCCACGAGCCGGCGAGCCGCCGTGAGGGAGACACGGTTCTGCTCCATGATCTCCCGCAGGATCTCGTCCTTGGACCGGAACCAGTAGTAGATGGACGACTGCCGCAGACCCGACGCCTGCGCGATCTGTGACATGCGCGTGGCGTGGAAGCCCTGGGCGGCGAACAACTCCGCGGCCGCGGAGACGATTCCCTCCCGGGGGTCCTCCATGACCACCCCGCTCCGTCGTGGCCGACCGCCGAGCCTCGGGGAGTTCACCATGGGCTGAATGGTAGCGACGTGACGTCGGCCTGAGTCGTCGTTCCGCCCGCCGGGGCGGGGTGCCGTGGCATCCCGCCCCGCGTCGGTCACGGTTCAGTCCTGCGTCGCGAAGAGCGCCTCGAAGTCCTCCGGGGCCTTCGACAGGATGCCGAAGCGGACCGCGTACTCGGCGTAGGACTGCAGCGCCTCAACGTCGTCGTCGTTGGGGAACAACGGCAGCGTCATCCGCTCAGCCACGTCCTCGTCGATGCCCATCTCCTCGACGGCGACCTGCCGGACGAGGTCCGGATTATGCTCCGCGAAGTCGTTGACCTCGACCATGGCTTCCTTGAACGCCTTCACCACGTCGGGGTTCTGCGCGGCGTACTGCTCGGAGGTGGAGTAGTAACCGCCCACCTGCTCAGGAAAGGCCTGCGCCCCGGCGCTCATCAGCAGCTCGTATCCCTGGTTCATCGCGGGCGTACGGAACGGCTCGGAAACCCAGATGGCGTCGACGTCACCGCGTTCCAGCGCCTCAGCCATGTCCGGGAACGGCAGCTGCGTCCACTGCAGGCCCTCGTGATCGATCCCGAGGTCCTCGAACGCCTTGCGGATATGCACTTCGCCGATGTTCTGCAAGGTGTTCACGGCGATGTTCTTCCCCGCGAGGCCCGACGGCTCGTCGATCCCGCTGTCGGGGCGGACGAGGATGCCGTGGTCGTCGTCCTCAAACTCCGCGTGGGGCGCCCAGCTGCTGTGGACGATCTCGAGCGGCAGTCCTTCACCCAGTGCCGCCAGCTGGCTGACGGTGTTCGAGTAGCCGAACTGGTTCTCTCCACTCAGCACGCTCGGAATCACGGCGGCTCCACCGTCGGCGAAGTTCACCTCCAGATCGAGCCCGTGCTCCTCGAAGATCCCCTCCTCGATACCGAGGAACAGCGGGGCGCTCAGCACCGCGGGGATGGTTCCGACGCTGACTTCCGTCAGGCCTTCGGCATTCTCCTGCGAGGCAGCGCCGCCGCAGGCGGTGAGGAGGGTGGTTGCGCCGAGGAGCAGCGCTCCCAGGCCGGTCGTGCGTCGGGTTCGGGTGGTGGTCATGACGGTCTCCTTTTGAAGGTGGGGAGTCAGGCGTGCGCGAGCGTGGTGTCGTGCACCATGTCTCGGATTCCCCCGAAGACGTGGGCACGGAGTCGGGCGAACTCCGGTAGTGACTTGGTCGCGATCTGGTCGCGCGGGAATGGCAGATCGATGTCGACGACCTCGGCGATGCGACTGGGCGAGCGCGTGACCATGGCGACGCGGTTGCTCAAGTAGACCGACTCGTCGACGTCGTGCGTGACGAACAGGATCGTCGTGCCGGTCTCTTCCTTGACCCGCAGGACCAGGTCCTCCAGATCCGCACGAGTCTGGGCGTCGACGGAGGCGAACGGCTCGTCCATGATGAGGACCTTGGGACGGTAGGCGATGGCGCGCGCGATGGCGACTCGCTGCTGCATGCCTCCCGAGAGCTGGAAGGGCTTCTTGTCGACGGCGTCGGAAAGTCCCACTTCGGCGAGGGCGGTAGTGACACGGCGGTTCCGCTCCGCGGCCGTGTTGCCCTTCTTCATCAGTGGGAGTTCGACGTTGGTGCCGACCGTCGCCCACGGCAGGAGCGACCGCGCGTAGTCCTGGAAGACGATGGCGAAGTCCTCGGGCGGACCGTCCACCTCGCGTCCTTGGAAGTACACGCCGCCCGATGTCGGCCGGTCGAGGCCGGCGATGCAGCGCAGGAGCGTCGTCTTTCCGGCGCCCGACGGTCCGACGATGCTGAACAACTCGCCCTCCTGGACGGTGAACGACATGTCGCGGACGGCCGTGAAGCCGCCTTTCTTGGTGGGGTAGGTCTTCTCGAGTTCAGTGACGATGAGCACGGTCGGTCTCCCTGACGAGTGGTGTGCTGCTGCGTGGGTGTGAGGTGGGTGGTCGCGTCGCCGTTGACGGCGGCCACCAGTGGCGCCATGACTTCGAAGGAGTTTCGAACGTATATCGAAAGACGTAGGGGCAGGTTGATTCGGTTTGCCGTTCTCGTTACGAGTGCGTGTCCGCCGCCGGGCGCGGGCCGCGGCTCACGCGTCCTCCCTCCGCGGGTCGCTCCAGCGCAGGAGCACCCGTTCGAGGAGGGAGTACGCGAAGGTGATGCTGAAGCCGAGTACTCCGAGGACGACGATGCCCGACCACATGGTCACGAGCTGGAAGGTCGCCTGTGCCTGCGTGATGACGAATCCGAGCCCTTCCTGAGCGCCGACCATCTCGCTGGTGACCATGAGGATGAGCCCGAGCGGAATCGCGATGCGGATGCCGACGAGGATGCGCGGCAGCACCGCCGGCACCACGATGAACGCCTGACGCTGGAACCCGGCGATCCGGAAGGCGCGAGCGGAGTCCCTGAGCGTCGGGTCGATCCGTCGTGCCCCGTCGGCCGTGTTCAGCAGGACGGGCCACAACGACCCGAGGGCGATGAGGAAGATCTTCGTGTTGTCCCCCACCCCGAACAGCATCATCGCGAAGGGGATGAGAGCCGTGGCGGGAATCGCCCGTGCGAACTCCAGCGCCGGTGAGATCGCCTGCTCGACGAAGGTGAGCTGTCCGATCACGAGTCCGATCGCGACTCCGAACACGATCCCCAGGCACAGGCCGAGCGACAGGGTCGTGAGGCTCGCGCCGAGGTTGCGCAACCCCTCCGCCGTGCGCCAGTACTCCCAGGTCTCGTCGAGAATCGCCGGCAGAGCCGGGAAGTAGACGTTCTCGCTCCCCCGCGACAGCATGAACCAGGCCCCGAGAGCGGTGAGAGCACCGGCCGCACCGATGACGGCACGACCTCGCGCGGTCGAGACGGACGTGGTGAGTGTGGTCATCGCGATCCCTCCAGTCCATGGCTGGCGTTGAGGCGCTTCTCGATACGACGTACGAGCACGTTGAGCACGATCCCGGCGGCTCCGCTCAGTGCGATGTAGGCGTACATCCGAGCGGGGTCGCCGGCGCTGCGCGACATGGTGATCTCGTGTCCGATGCCCGGCATCTGGATGATGATCTCGGCGGTCACGATCAGGATGAGCGTCGTCGACGCCGCCAGCCGGGTCGCCGTGGCGAGGTGCGGCAGCATGCTCGGCAATTGAATCCATCGGATCCGCTGCCAGGTGCTCAAGCTGTACGACCGCGCCGTGTCGAGGGCGATCGCCGGTGCCGATCGCACGCCGGTGATCACCGGCACGAGCACCTGCCAGAAGGCGGCGAAGCAGGCGAGGAACAGCGCCGCTCCCGAGCCCGTCCCGATCGTCAGCACCACGAGCGGGATGAGCGCCACCGAGGGGACGGGCCGCATGAACTCGATGACAGGTCGCAGGAACGCCTCGAGCGGGCGCACGAGGCCCAGGAGGACGCCGACCGCGGTCCCGAGACCCACCGAGACCAGCAGCGCGAGCAGCCACGTGCGGACGGTCGACATCAGTGCCGGGCCCAGCGAGTCATCGCCCAGCTCGCCGACGAACGTCCGGACGATCTCGCTGGCAGGTGGGAAGTAGCCGGCGGGGAGAACGTCGGTGCGGGTGAGCGCCTCCTGTGCGCCGATCAGCACCGCGACGGCCACCACGGGGCGGGCCACACGGGCGACGCGGGGACGACTGGTGCGCCGACGGGCGACGGGCAGCGACTGCACGGCGGTCACGGTTCCAACCCCAGGTAGCGCTCCACCTGCAGGTTCACGCCTGCCGTGGCGTACTCCTTGCGGGTCGTTTCGAAGTCGAAGTGCAAGCGGGAGTACTCAACCATCGTGTTCGCGACGTGCATCCGCGCGGCCTCGGCCGCCCGCAAGGCATCAGGCACGTCGTACTCCGAGAGGCACTGAGCGAGCGTTTGAGCGTCGACCAACGCCTGGTTCGCGCCCTGTGCCATCCCGGGGTACATGGGGTGGGCGGAGTCGCCGATGAGCATGACGCGTCCATCGACCCACGTGGTGAGGTGCTCACGGTAGTGGCCGATCTCGCGGCCGATGATCGAGCCGGGCTCGCTCGCGGCGATGATGTCCGGAACCGGCGTACCGGTCCACTCCCCGTAGGCGGAGGTGACCTCCTCGAGCCCGGTCAGGCCGTCGATCGTGCCGTACCAGTAGGCGTGGGTTTCATCGATGGGGATCCAGCCGAAGTGCCCACGCTCCCCGAACACGTCGGCCTGAACGTCGGTCGGGACGCCGGCGGCGGCACACTCGAAGACACCGCGCCACCGGAAGAAGCCCTCGTCGGTGAACTCCGGAGGGGCGTCGAACATCTGGTTGCGGATGCGCGACCCGATTCCGTCGGCACCGAGCAGGACGTCGCCGGTGAGGCGAGAACCGTCGGCGAGCACGGCGGTGACCGCCTCGGCGTCCTGCTCGTAGCCCTGAACGGCGGCGCCGAAGACGATCTCGTCCTCGTCGAGCCCCGCGGCCAGCATGGCGTTGAGGCGACGACGCCGGGCGCCGGTGATCGGTGCACCGAGTTCCTCCCCCCAGCCGCTGACGTCGGTATCGGTGGTCATGGTGCCGTCGCTGTCGAGTGCCCACCAACGGCGCATCGCGGCGGCGTCGGCGAGGTACCGGTCCCCCAGGCCCAGGTCCTTGAGCACCCGGACCCCGTTGGGCCAGATGTTCAGTCCGACGCCCGCAGTACGCAGTTCGGGCTCCTTCTCGAGCAGCCGGACCTGCCAGCCGTCCCGCTTCAGATGCAAAGCGGCGGCCAGGCCGGCGACCCCGCCCCCGCAGATCAGTGCTCGCCTCATGCGCTCTCCCCTTCTCGTGGGTCCTGTTCGGCTCGGATCGCGCTCAATCGCTCGACGGCCTTGATGAGTGCTCCGTGGTCCTGCCCGCCGTCACCGGCCGCGCGCAGCCCCTGGACGAGCTGGGTCACGACGCCAGTGAGTGGTACGGCGACTTTGGCGTCCTCGGCCGCAGCGAGGGCGATCTTGAGGTCCTTGTGGTGCAGGTCGAGCCGGAAGCCCGGAGTGAAGTCGCGAGCGAGCATCGATGGTGCCTTCACCTCCAGCACCCGGCTGCCGGCGAGGCCCCCTTGAAGCACGCCCAGCGCGGCTTCGATGTCGACCCCCGCCTGGCCGAGCAAGGTGAGTGCCTCGCCGGTCATCGCCAGCGCACCGGCGACGAGCATCTGGTTGGCCGCCTTGACGAGCTGCCCCGAACCGACCGGCCCCACGTGCGCCGTGATGCCGGCGAACGGCGCGAGCGCCTCCTCGGCGTCACGGACCGCGGTCACCTCGCCGCCGAGCATGATCGCCAGACGGCCGGCCACGGCCCCCGCCTCACCTCCGCTCACGGGCGCGTCGACGAAGCGCAGTCCCCGCTCCGCGAGCGCCTCCCCGAGCGCCTGAGCTGCCCCGGGCGCGATGGTGCTGCAGTCGATGACCAGGGTCTCGGGACGCGCTGTCAGCGCGATACCGTCCGGGCCGAGCACGACGGACTCCACGTCCGGCGCGTCCGGCAACATCGTGATCACCACGTCGGCCTTCTCGGCCACCTCCGCGGGCGTACGAGCCGCCTCGGCTCCGGCCGCGACCAGCGCGTCGAGGGCCGGCTGAGAGCGGTTGGTGCACACCACCTCGTGGCCAGCCTCCACCAGGTGCCTCGCCATGGGCCGGCCCATCACGCCCAGCCCCACGAATCCGATCCTCATCGGTACCTCCTCAGTAACCGCGGTCGAGGTCGACGACGTTGCGGAACTCGCGGCCGGCGACCAGACGCTGCAGGTTGTCGACGAACAGGTCCACCTGCCGGTCTCCCAGCAGCTGCGACGCGTGCGAGTCGTGCGGGAGGACCTCCGCTCCCGGGGCGCTCCAGAGCGGGTCGTCGGCGGGGAGCGGCTCCTGCACATGGCAGTCGATGAGAGCCCCGCGCAGTTGCCCCGAGTGCAGGCCGTCGATGATGGCCGCCGGATCGCAGATGGCCCCGCGGGCGACGTTCGAGATCCAGCACCCCGGCTTCATGGCCTTGACGGCGTCGGCGTCGATGAGACCGCGGGTCTCAGGCGTGAGGGGCGCGGCGACGAGAAAGTAGTCCGACCGGCCGAGCGCCTCATGCAGCGAGGCGGTCGCGACCACCTCGTCGAAGCCCTCCACGGGGTTGCCCCGCCGGTTGACGCCGATCGTCCGCATGCCCAGCACCTGGGCCACCTGGGCGGTTCGAGAGCCGATGTTGCCCGTGCCGAGCACGGTGAGCACCGAACCAGCCAACTCGCGTGCCGGGAGCTCGCGCCATCGGCGGGCCCTCTGGTCCTCCCAGCGCTGACGTAGTTTCTTGGCGTCGGCCAGGATGCCGGCGATCACGGTCTCCGCGATGGCATTGGCCGCCACCCCGGAGGCGTTCGCCAGCGTGACGCCGTCGGGAATGATCGAGACGAGATGCTCGGCGCCGGCGCTCATCGACTGCAGGAGCCTCAGCTCGGGGTTCATGAGCTGCTGCAAGCCGGCACCGGTGAGGATGCCCTGCTCGACGTCGAGCTCGGGCTTCGAGCCGCTCGTCTCGACCATGATGGCGTGCGGCGGGCGTGCCGGCCCCCGGCCCGCGTTGAGAGCGGAGACCGGGAGGTGCTCCAGCCACACCTCGTCGGCGACCCCCGTGATGCGGGCGCGTTGCTCGTCGGTGAGCCAGATCCCCTCGTCGGGGTCGGCGGCGCCCTGGACGGCCTTCGGCAGTCCGGCGACTACCACGTTGAGCGTCATGTCGTGTTCTCCTTCGGTTGCTCCGCGAGGACGGCGTTGCAGTGGGACGGGTGGGGATCTAAGCGCCAGCGCCGGCGAGGAGCAGCCGTAGCGCTGCGTCGACACGGTCCTGCTCCTGACGACGCACGCCGGGGCGCCCGGCGACGTGGCCGAGTGGTGAGGTGAGAGTCCACAGCTCGCCGTTCGGCAGCGCCGCGGCCTCCTTCTCGTTCTCGGCCGGCGTGAAATAGCGGTCGGTACTGGACGGCATGAGGACCGTCCGGGCGCGGATGCCGCCGAGGGCCGGCTCGAGCCCGCCGCGTCCGACTCCGAGATCGGCGGCGAGCCACGTACGCAGGCTGGCGAGGAGGTCGAGAGCATCGAAGGCCGCGTGGTCTGCGCCCCAGGAGTCGAGGACGTCCGCGATGCTGCTGTACCCGAGTTCGGCGAAGTGACCGTCCTCGAAGAACTCCTCCGAGTACGCCCACCCGGCGTAGACGCGCCCGAACGCATCGAGCCCCCGCGCCGCGGGCCCGTCACCGAGCTCGGGATCGACACGGAGCACCGCCGCGACCGACTCGAGGAAGACGCGGTTGATCGCGGAGCAGCGCGCCGCCGAGCACAACGCCAGCACGGCGCCGATGTCGCACGGGCGCTGCGCTGCGAGCTCGAGCGCCTGCATCCCGCCGAGGGACCAGCCGGCCGCGAGGTCCACGTGGTCGATCCCGAGCGAGTTCAGGACGGCCCACGTCACCCGTGCGAGGTCACCGACGCTGACCTGCGGAAACGGTGCCTTCATCGTGGAGGGCGACGTGGAGACCCCGCCGCCGAGGTGGTTGACCACCACGACGCAGTGCCGGGACGGGTCCAGCGGCCGTCCGGGGCCGATCCACGGCGCGTAACTCTCGTCGGTGCCGGTGTAATACGTGAGCAGCACCACCGTCGCTTCCGCCGTGCCCGCGGACGGTCCGTGCACGCGATAGCGTACCTCGGCGTTCGGCAGTGACTCCCCTGAGCCGAGGACGAAGTCCTCGAGCAGGAGTGTGCCCGGCGTGCCCGTGTCGATTCCCATGACTCGTCCGCCGACTCAGTAGAAGCGGAGGTAGCGGTCGAGCTCCCAGTCGGTCACGGCAGTGGTGTACGACGTCCACTCGTCCCGCTTGAGGTCGATGAACGACGACCACAGCTCCTTGCCGCACACCTCCTGGGTGAACGGGTCCGCTTCGAAGGCGTCGATGGCCTCCTCGAGCGTCCGTGGCAGGAGGACGAGGCCTCGCTTCTCGTACTCGCGGGGGTCGACGGCGTGCAGATTCTCGGTGTGGAAAGAGTCGAGTTCGGCCTCGTCGCGAATCCCCTCCAGCCCGGCGGCCAGCAACAGCGCCGCGGCAAGGTGCGGGTTGGCCGCCGAGTCGACGGCGCGACACTCGACGCGTCCGCCTCCGAGGGGGATCCGGAGCATGTTCGTGCGGTTGTTGTTTCCGCAGCTGGCGAAGATGGGTGCCCACGTTGAGCCGGACATGCTGCCCTGACGGACGAGCCGCTTGTAGCTGTTCACGGTGGGTGCGATGACAGCGCAGATGGCGGCAGCGTGCCGGACGATGCCGGCGGCGAAGTGGTACCCGCGTTGGCTTAGGCCCGCGCCACGGGGATCCTGATCGGACTCGAAGAGATTGGCGCCGGTGGCCAGATCCGCGAGGGACATGTTGAAGTGCGCCCCGGAGCCACTGCGGTCGGCGAAAGGCTTGGGCATGAACGAGGCGTAGGCGCCGTGACGGCGGGCGACCTCGTTCGCCATCGCCCGGAAGATGACCACCCGGTCGGCCGTCGTCATCGCGTCGGAGTAGGCGAAGTCGATCTCGAACTGGCCGCGGGCGTCCTCATGGTCGAAGGAGTAGACGTCCCAGCCGAGGTGGTTCATGTGGTCGACGAGTTCCTGCATCCAGTGCAGGTTGTCCAGCAGCGGCGGGACGGCGTAGCAGGGCTTGTCGAGGGTGTCGCGGTCGCTCACGTTGCCTCGGGAATCCTCACCGTCGGTGAGGACGAAGAACTCGGTCTCGACGCCGAGGTTCATGCTGAGGCCCTCCTGCGCGGCGGCACGCACCTGGCGCTCGAGGACGTTGCGTGTCGAGGCCGCGAAGTCCTCTCCCCCGACGGTCAGGCGGGACAGGAACAGCGCCACCTCCGGTTGCCACGGCAAGACGACGCCGCGATCGAGGTCGGGGCGGGCGGAGAGCTCCTCGTCGTTCACCTCCTGCGGCAGGCCGTCGAGCGCGGCGCCGGTGAAGAGCTCCGAGCCGCCGGCCATGTCCACGAAGTGCCCGATGGGCACCATCTTCCCTTTCAGGTTCCCGTGGAGATCGGTGTAACCGGCGATGGCGAATCGCACGCCGTCGTTTTCGAGTCGCTGTCCGACGGCATGCGCCGTCGAGTCCTGTGACGTCACGATGAGCCTTCCCTTGGAGGTTTCTACGAACTATCGAAACTCTAGGGAAGGTCATGTTTCGTCCGTTTATCGTTGCCGTTGCGAGTCAGTGACCCTAGGTGGCCGGAGCTGATAGGGACCGAGCCCCTCGATAGGTGGTCGAGTAGCCGCGAGGAACGAGCGGCATGGAGCCGTGGCGATGGGGGCGTAGCCGCCACGAAGCGAGACCAATTGACGTGACGCGGTCTCGAGACAACCTCCTACTCGACCACCCATGCGGGTACGTCATCGAGTAGAGGCAAGCAGCGAGCTTGTAGGTGGTCGAGTAGCGGCGAGCTCTGCGAGCCGCAATGGAGCCGTCGCACAAGGGGCGTAGCCGCGACGGAGCGAGACCGATTGCGTCACGTGGTCTCGATACGGCCCTCGTTCCTCCGGCCTACTCGACCACTTCCGGGGGCCTGTGCACAAGGGCCGAAAAGTGTCGGTGGCCTTCTCTAGATTAGGAGCATGATCGAGGGCACCCCCGACGCGCAGGTGGCCTACATGGCTGAACTGCGGCGCGAGAGTGCTCAGCTGGACTACCGACGCTGGGCCGCGATGCTCCAGTTCCTCGACGCAGAGACCGCTCGGATCGAGCGGGAGGTGGAGCCGCAGCAGCAGGACCTCGCGCTCGCCGCAGTCCGGTCCGTGGTGGCCCAGGCGAACGGCTGGTCCGAACACCAGGCCGCGGGTCGGATTCATGAGGCAGAGACCGCCCGCGACGACCTCCCGACAGTGTGGACAGCCTTCTCGGAAGGAACCCTCGATGCCGCGCGAGTGTCAGTCATCGCGAACGGCGCATGGGAGTTGACCAAAGTGCGTTCGATCGAGCGGCTCGACGCTCGTTCTGTCGCCTACGCCGCCACCCACACCGTCGGCGAACTTCGCCGGTGGGTGAAGCGGTTCATCGCCCGTGTCGAGCCGGATGAGGTCGAGAAGCGGTACGAGGAGATCGTCGCCGAACGGTCCGTCACCATTCACCATCATGAGAACGGTACCGGCGATCTGTATGCGGAGAACCTGCCCTCGTATGTCCTGGCTGGGATCGATCAGCGACTCGACCACGCGGCGAAGTCACTGACCGACGACGACCGGACCCTGCACCAGCGACGCGCGGACCTGTTTGTGGAGGCACTCGATCACATCGAACCCGACGACGAGCCCGCACGCACCCCGGCCATGGCGATCGGCGTCATGGTGCCCGCATCCACCCTGGCAGGAATCGATGACCAGCCCGCGATCAGCGCCGACCGCGACTGGGTCATCCCCGCGAACGTGCTCCGCACACTCGCCACCAGCGGCAACCCGTTCTGGTACCGACTCCTCGTCGACGAACAAGACGACATTCTCGCCACCAGCTACCGCGGATACTCACCACCGGACCACCTCAAGAACGCGATCCGCTACAGAGACGGCACCTGCCGCTACCCCGGGTGCACCACTAAAGCCACCAACTGCGACCTCGACCACCGAGAACCCTGGCCCAACGGACACACCACCGCCCGGAACCTCTGGGCCCTCTGCCGACATCACCACAAACTCAAAACCTTCGACCACGCGATCCCCATCGAGCACGACGGGCATTGGGCGTGGGACGTCGGCGGAACGATCCTGACCGAGTGACGTGCGTTGCGTGCGATACTGACGCCGCACCGCGAGAGAGGACGTCATGGACCGCAACGCGCAACAGGTCAAGCAGATCCGGACCTTCGTCGTGTTCCAGTTGATCGTCGCGTCGGTGTTCTCCGCGGTGATCGCCCTCATCCTCGGTGGGGTCGACGCCGAGCTTCCGCCGTGGTGGATCCTCGCCGGCCTGTACGTGGTCCTCGCAGCCGCCGTCCTCAACGTCGAGCGCTCCTGGACTCGCATCCCTCCGTTGGCGAGCGATACGAGCGGCGACCACGCGGTGGCGGACTCGCTCGCCGCGTACCAGCGCTACATGGCCCGAGCGTTCCTTCTCATCGAGATCCCGCTGCTGCTGTCGGCCCTGTACGCCTTCGTGACCGACCACGGAGGCTGGCCGGTCATTCTGGTCGCGCTTCCCACCGTCGTCGCCCTCGCGTTCGAGACCTGGCCCAGCGTGCGCAACGTCGCACGCATCGCCACGGCGCTGGAGGCCGACGGTGCCTCCTCCGGCCTCCAGGAGGCCTTCGAGTCCTGATCGGACCCCACCTCGGCGTGTGACAGACTCGGCCCCATGACCGTCCCGCCCACGCCGGCCTCGCGGGCTGCCACGCTCCGCACCCTGATCATGGCGCTGATCTCCGCGCCGCTTTTCATCCTCGTCGCGATCGTCTTCGTGCTCGGCGGCCTCGCCGACGCCACCCTGCCGCCGTTGTGGATGATCGTGGGCTTGCTCCTGCTGGTGGCGGGCGCCTTCGGCATTGCCCGGACCATGGAAGGACAGCTCACCCCGGTCCCCCTCGGCACCGACCGCGAACAGGCGATGTCACAGTCGTTCCAGGCCTTCCAGGCGAACCTGTTCCTCCGCCTCGCCATCCTCGAGGCCCCCTTGTTCATCGGCATTGTCGTGAGTTTCGTCGTCGACCACGGCCCGTGGCCCGCGTTGATCGCCGGCGTGCCGACCCTTCTGGCGCTCGCCGTCGCGCTCTGGCCCACGCCCTCGGCCATCTCGCGCGCGGAGCAGCGCTTCGACCGCGCCGGCGGCCGCTCGTACTTCTCGGAGGGCTGGTGACCGCCGACGTCAGCGTGCGCCTCGCCTGGGCGGACGATGCTCCGGCCATCGCCGCACTTCAGCTCGCGGCCTGGCGGGAGAGTTATGCGGACGTGCTGGGCGCTCAGCTCGACGACCTCG
Source organism: Aeromicrobium phragmitis (assembly GCF_003674095.1). Taxonomy (GTDB): domain Bacteria; phylum Actinomycetota; class Actinomycetes; order Propionibacteriales; family Nocardioidaceae; genus Aeromicrobium; species Aeromicrobium phragmitis. The sequence goes on along the minus strand of NZ_RDBF01000002.1, from coordinate 307,515 downwards.
CTCCGGCCGATTTGACGGAGCGCTGGCAGGCCACCGTGACCTCGCCGCGCGATGCCCGCCAACGCGTCCTGGTCGCCCTCGAGCGCGCAACGGTCCGCGGATTCGCCATCGTTCACCCCTGCTTCGACGACGACGCCGACCAGATCCAGGACGGTGAGATCGGCGAGTTCGTGGTGACCCTGGAGCACCGCGGCCAAGGTCACGGGTCCCGCCTCCTGCAGGCCTGCGCCGACACGCTGCGCGCCGACCGCTTCAGCCGAGCCGTGTGGTGGCTGCGCTCCACCGACGACGCGACGCGCGAATTCGCCACCAGCGCCGGCTGGGCGCCCGACGGCGCGCACCGCGAGCTCGCCACCGCCACCGGCGCCACCGTCAAACAGGTACGTCTCCACACGAGGTTGGTGTGAGCACCTCAGCCTCTGACCGCTCGATCATCACCGACTCGCTCGGAGTCGGACTCGCCACCGGCGCGTACGGCATCTCGTTCGGCGCCCTCGGCACCGCCGCCGGACTCAGCGTGTGGCAGACCTGCGTGATGTCGCTGCTGATGTTCACGGGCGCCTCGCAGTTCGCCTTCGTCGGCGTCGTCGCGTCCGGCGGCTCCCCGCTCACCGGAGCGGTGACCTCCGTGCTCCTCGGCGGGCGCAATCTCTTCTATGGCCTGAGCCTGGCGCGACTGCTCGACGTGCGCGGGTGGCGTCGGCCGGTCACCGCGCACTTCGTGATCGACGAGTCCACCGCCATGGCGGTCACTCGCACGTCCTCGCACCAGGCGCGGCTCGCGTTCTACTGGACGGGCGTCTCGATCTTCGTGCTCTGGAACCTGTTCACGTTCGTGGGCGCGCTGGCTGGGACGGCGATCGGCGACCCGCGCGACTTCGGCCTCGATGCCGCCGTCGGCGCGGCGTTCCTGGCGCTGCTGTGGCCCCGGCTGGACTCCACGCTGACCCGGATCGTCGCGGTGGCGGGAGCAGCGGTCGCGCTGGGCTTCGTCCCCCTGACGCCGGCCGGTGTACCGATCATCATCGGCGGTGCGGCGGCGGTCCTGATCGGGCTCGCGTTGCAACGGCGAGGTGAGCGTGCATGAGTCTGCTCTGGATCGGCATCCTGCTCACCGCCGCCGGTTGCTATGCGCTCAAGATCGCCGGCCTCTCGGTTCCCGACCGGGTCCTCGATCATCCCCTCACGGTGCGCATCGCGACGTTGATCCCGGTCGCCCTGCTGGGCGCGCTCATCGCTGTGCAGGTGCTCGCCGACGGCTCCGCGCTGCGCATCGACGCACGGTTGGCCGCCCTCGGCGTGGCAGCCGTGCTCCTGTGGTGGCGGATGCCGTTCCTCGTCGTGGTGGGCGTGGCCGCCGCCAGCGCCGCCCTGCTGCGCCTCTGGTTCTGAGGCCCGGGTTCTCGCTGACTCAGTCGAGGCCGAGCACGGAGTCGAGGCCCACCGTGACGCCCGGACGGTCCGCGACCGCCCGCACCGCGGCGACCACGCCGGGCATGAAGCTCTCTCGGGTCGAGGAGTCGTGCCGGATCGAGAAGATCTCCCCGGGGTCGCCGAACAGCACCTCCTGAGAGGCGGTGAAGCCGCGCGCCCGGACCGCGTGAACCGGGACGCCGGCGATCTTCGCCCCGCGCGCCCCCTGCGGGTCGGTCGTCGTGGCGTCGGGAAGTTCCGCGGAGCCCGCTTGCGCGCGAGCATCCGCGATCATCTCGGCCGTGCGCACCGCGGTGCCCGAGGGGGCGTCGACCTTGTCCGGGTGGTGCATCTCGATGACCTCGACCGATTCGAAGAATGGTGCGGCGACCGCCGCGAACCGCATCATCAGCACCGCGCCGATCGAGAAGTTCGGGACGATGAGCACTCCGACGTTCGGCGCGTCGGCGAGGAAGTCGCGGACTTGCGCGACCTTGGCGTCGTCGAAGCCCGACGTGCCGACCACGACGTGCACGCCGTGCTCGACGCACCAACGAACGTGGTCCAGCGCGACGTCCGGCGTGGTGAACACCAGCGCGACCTCGGCGTCGTTCTCGACGATCAGCTCGAGGGAGTCGCCGGCGTCGATCTGGGCGACGACCTGCAGGCCCTCGGCCGCCTCGATCGCTCCCACCGACGTCGATCCCATCCGTCCTCGTGCACCCAGCACCGCCACTCGCGTCATGGCTTCGATGCTAGGGCGCAGCCGGGAGGCCGCGGCGCCGGGGTGGCCGTCGCGGCAACGGCGACGGCGCCCCGAGGAGAACCTCCTCGGGGCGCCGTCGTTCAGTTGCTGACTCAGGCCTCAGCCGGCTCCTCGCCGCCCTCGGCCTCCTCGTCCTTGCCCTCGACGACCGGGATCAGCGAGAGCTTGCCGCGGTCACCGATCTCGGCGATCTCGACCTGGACCTTCTGGCCGACCTTCACGACGTCCTCGACGTTGTTGACCCGCTGGCCGCCGTTGAGCTCGCGCAGCTTGCTGATGTGCAGCAGGCCGTCCTTGCCCGGAAGCAGCGAGACGAACGCGCCGAAGTCGACGGTCTTGACGACGGTGCCGAGGTAGCGCTCGCCGACCTCAGGCATCGTCGGGTTGGCGATCGCGTTGATGGCGCTCTTGGCCGCCTCTGCCGCGTCGCCGCCCTCGGCGCCGATGTACACGGTGCCGTCGTCGTCGATCGAGATCTTCGCGCCCGTGTCGTCCTGGATCTGGTTGATCATCTTGCCCTTGGGGCCGATGACCTCGCCGATCTTGTCCACCGGGATGGTGACGGTGATGATCCGCGGAGCGTGCGGGCTCATCTCGTCCGGCTCGCTGATCGCCTCGGCCATGACGTCGAGGATCGTCAGACGCGCGTCCCGGGCCTGCGTGAGCGCTCCGGCCAGCACGTCGGCCGGGATGCCGTCGAGCTTGGTGTCGAGCTGCAGGGCCGTGACGAACTCGCGCGTACCGGCGACCTTGAAGTCCATGTCGCCGTACGCGTCCTCGGCACCGAGGATGTCGGTCAACGTGACGTACTGGGTCTCACCGTCGACCTCACCGGAGATGAGGCCCATCGCGATGCCGGCGACCGGCGCGCGCAGCGGCACACCGGCGTTGAGCAGACCGAGGGTCGAGGCGCAGACCGAGCCCATGGACGTGGAGCCGTTGGAGCCGAGCGCTTCGGACACCTGGCGGATCGCGTACGGGAACTCCTCGCGCGTCGGCAGCACCGGGACGAGCGCACGGCCAGCGAGTGCGCCGTGGCCGATCTCGCGGCGCTTGGGCGAACCCACGCGGCCGGTCTCACCGGTCGAGAACGGCGGGAAGTTGTAGTTGTGCATGTAGCGACGCGTGGTCTCGGGGCTCAGCGTGTCGAGCTTCTGCTCGAGGTCGAGCATGTTGAGCGTCGTCACGCCGAGAATCTGCGTCTCGCCACGCTGGAACAGTGCGGAGCCGTGGACGCGAGGGATCACGCCGACTTCGGCGCTCAGCTCGCGGATGTCGGCCAGACCGCGGCCGTCGATGCGGACCTTGTCGCGGAGCACGCGCTCGCGCACGAGCGACTTGGTCAGTGCGCGCAGGGCGGCGCCGAGCTCTTTCTCGCGACCCGCGAAACGGTCGCCGAGCTGCTCGACGACCGAGGCCTTGATCTCGCTCTCGCGCTCCTCTCGGGCCGCCTTGCTGACGATCGTCAGCGCGCCCCGGAGGTCCTCGGTGGCGACCTCGGCGACGGCGTCGTAGGCGTCGTCCTCGTAGTCGAGGAAGACCGGGAACTCCTGGACCTCCTTGGCGGCGGCCGACGCGAGCTCGGCCTGCGCCTCGCACAGCTGGCGGATGAACGGCTTGGCCGCCTCCATGCCGCCGGCGACGACGTCCTCGGTGGGAGCCTGGACGCCGCTCTGGACGAGCTCCCAAGTGGCCTCGGTGGACTCCGCCTCGACCATCATGATCGCGACGTCGTCACCGGCGACACGACCGGCGATGACCATGTCGAAGACGGCGTCCTCGAGCTGGCTGTGCGTGGGGAAGGCGACCCACTGACCGTCGATGAGCGCCACGCGCGTGGCACCGATCGGGCCGCTGAACGGCAGACCGGAGATCTGCGTGGACGCCGACGCGGCGTTGATCGCGAGCACGTCGTACGGCGTGTCGGGGTTGAGCGCCATGACGGTGATGACGACCTGGACCTCGTTGCGCAGACCCTTCTTGAAGGTCGGGCGCAACGGACGGTCGATCAGTCGGCAGGTGAGGATGGCGTCCTCACTCGGGCGCCCCTCACGACGGAAGAAGGATCCGGGGATGCGGCCGGCCGCATACATCCGCTCTTCGACGTCGACCGTGAGCGGGAAGAAGTCGAAGTGCTCCTTGGGCTGCTTGCTGGCGGTGGTGGTGCTCAGCAGCATGGTGTCGTCGTCGAGGTACGCCGAGACGGCGCCGCCGGCCTGGCGGGCCAGCAGGCCGGTCTCGAAGCGCACCGTACGGGTCCCGAAGGAGCCGTTGTCGATGACAGTCTCCACTGCGTGGACTGTGGGTTCGGACATGAAGTGTCCCTTCCGCAGGCGAAAGCCTGCTGTCAGGACGAGGCGGCCTGACAGGGGCCGAACGACCGATGCGCCGGTCTTCGATCGAGGCCCGCGGATCCGAAGATCCGAGAGCCACTACCGAGGACCGAGCGTGACGGGCCAACCTCGTCGATGGTGTTCAGTTGTGCGAGAGCGGCCGCCCCAAACGGGACGGCCGCTCACGCGAGATCAACGGCGCAGGCCGAGGCGATCGATCAGCGAGCGGTAGCGCTCGATGTCGTTCTTCTGCAGGTAGTTGAGCAGGCGACGACGCTGACCGACCAGCAGCAACAGTCCGCGACGGCTGTGATGGTCGTGCTTGTGGGTCTTCAGGTGCTCGGTGAGCTGGCTGATGCGCGCCGTCAGCAGGGCGACCTGGACCTCAGGGGATCCGGTGTCGCCGTCCTTGAGGGCGTACTGCTTGATGATCTCGTCCTTGGACAGGTCTGCGACGGTGGGCGCAGCGGTCTTCTTCGACACGCGTCTCCTCGGGTTCTTCTCGTTGCACGGCGCGCCCGGGCCGGTTCACCGGGGCACTACGATCCGTGGCCGATCTGACGGCGTCTCAAGACTACCAGGCGCGGGCTCAATGCCCCGCATCGAGCGCCTGGCGCGCGGCCGCGACATCGTCGCCCATCTGGGCGATCAAGGCGTCGACGGAGTCGAACGCCACCATGCCACGCAGGCGCTCGACGAACTCGACCCGTACCGGCTCGTCGTACAGGCCGAGGTCGTCGCGGTCGAGCACGTAGGACTCGACGCGACGATCACTGACTCCCTCGAAGGTCGGGTTGGTGCCGACCGAGACGGCCGCGGGCAACCGAGCGCCGTCGGAGAGGACGAGACGGGCGGCGTAGACGCCATCCGGTGGTACCGCGAAGGACTCGTCGACCGGCACGTTCGCCGTCGGGTAGCCGAGTTCACGACCGCGTCGGTCGCCTTGCACGACCGTCCCGACGACTTCGTGCGGGCGACCCAGCACGTGGGCGGCGGCGGGCATGTCGCCCGCGGCGACGGCGCTGCGCACCCGCGTGGACGAGAAGGTCTCCTCGTCACCGACGAGCGACCACCCGTCGACGCTGAACCCGTCGCGCTCCCCCGCCTCACGCAGCGTGTCCACCGAGCCCGCGGCACGTTTGCCGAACCGGAAGTTCTCGCCGACGATCAGGTGTCGGCAGCCGACCTGCTCGACCACGACGCGTTGGATGAACTCCTCGGGCGTCCACGCGGACATCTCGGCCGAGAAGGCGAGCACACGCACCTCGTCCGCGCCGTGCTCGCGGAGCAGTTCGACGCGACGTTCGATCGTGGTGAGCCGCTTCGGCGCCTTGTCGGGCGCCAGCACCGCGACCGGGTGCGGGTCGAAGGTGATGGCGACGGTCGTGGCGTCCAGTTCGTCGGCCTTCCGCCGCACCGCGGCGAGCACGGCCTGATGTCCACGGTGAACTCCGTCGAAGACGCCGATCGTCACGACGCTCGGTCCGTCGATCCGCTCCACGCCCGCTTCGTCGACTACCTTCCAGATCGCCACGGGGCCACTGTGCCATACGGGCGCGAGGTCGTTCAGAGCAGAGGCTTGAGGGGCTTGAGCACCCATTCGTAGAGCCGCGCGACCACCGGCCGTCCCTGCCAGGCCTCTGCGGTGAGCCGCTCCGCGCTTTCCACGTCCTCGGCGAAGACCGCGCGCATTCCCGCGGCGAACTCCTCGTTGATGATCTCCAGATTGATCTCGTAGTTGCCGGTGAGGCTCAGCCGGTCGATGTTCGCGGTGCCGATCGTGCTCCACGAGCCGTCGATCGTGGCGGTCTTCGCGTGCACCATGTGGTCGGTGTAGCGCCAGATCTCGACGCCCGCGTCGAGGAGGCGGTTGAAGTAGCCGCGGGCCAGGAAGTCGGCGACGACGTGGTTGGACACCTTCGGCAGCAGGATGCGCACCCGCACGCCTCGCCGGCTGGCGTCGATGAGTGCGTCGAGGATGTCGGTGTCGGGGATGAAGTAGGCCGTCGTGAGCTCGATCGTCTCCTGGGCCCGGTCGATGGCCTCCAGGTACATGCCGCGGATCGGGAAGATCAGCTGCTTGGGGATGTTGCGGTGAGCGCGGATCGTCGGCTCCCACGTCGGTCGCGTCACCTGCGCGATGCGCTGACGGGGACGATGCACGTTCCAGAAGTCGATGAACGCGTTCTCCAAGTCCCACACCGCCGTGCCGCTGAGGGCCAAATGGGTGTCGCGCCATTCGTCTTCGTACAACTCGCCGACGTTGTACCCGCCGACGAACCCGATCTTGTCGTCGACGACGAGGATCTTGCGGTGATCACGCCCGTAGTTGCGGGGGTTCAAGAAGCGCAGCCCCGACGGGAGGATGGGATACCGCAAGACCCGCACCGACGGAGGGAATCGGAAGAACGACGGTTTGACCACGAGGTTGGCGAAGCCGTCGTAGATCACGTAGACCTCGACGCCGCGCTCCGCCGCGTCGATCAGCGCGTGTTTGAATCGACGCCCCATCGCGTCGCCCTTGACGATGTACGACTCGAACAGCACGCGATGTTCGGCCTGGGCGATGGCGGACAGCATGTCCTCGTACAGCGGTGCGCCGTTGACGTAGACGCTCGCCTCGTTGCCGTCCCCCACGGCGAACGTGCGCGGCTCAATCCGCGGCAACGGCGCGGTGCCCTTGCCACGGAGGATCTTGCGCACCCGGGTCGTGGCCATCAGCGACGCGATGGCGGCGGTCTGCACCATGAGGAAGCCGAGGAGGAACCGGCGGAGGAGCTGACGCGCGGAGAGCTTCGACCAGGGCATGCCCGTCAGCCTATCTGTCGTCAGACGAAGACAGCGACGGGGCGAGCGGAGGCGCCGCGCTGCTCGTAGAGCGCGAGGAACCGACCGTCGGGGTCGATCATCGCCACCGCCCCCTCGCCGGGCAGCGGCGTGTCCGCGAGCACCCGGCCGTGGCCGACGAGCCGAGACTGCTCGCCGTCGAGCCGGTGGACGGCGAAGGACCGCGTGGCGACCTCGTCGAGTGCGATGACATCGAGCCGATGCTCCAGTTCCTCCAGGGTGCGGGCCTCGGTGAGCGTGAATCCGCCGACCCGGGTCCGGCGGAGCATCGTGAGGTGGCCACCGACGCCGAGAACACTGCCCAGATCGCGAGCGAGCGCCCGCACGTACGTGCCGCTCGAGCACACGACGCGGACGTCGATGTCGACCGTCCGCTCCCCCGGGCGCACCTCGGTCATCTCGAACACCGCGACCCGCACGGGACGCGAGGCGAGTTCGACGTCTTCGCCGGCGCGGACGCGAGCATAGGACCGCTGACCGTCGATCTTGATCGCGGACACCTTGGACGGCACCTGGGCGATGTCACCCGTCAGGGGCTCCATCGCCGCCAGGATGGAATCGCGGGTCAGCCCGGACGCATCCGTGGAGGCGGTGACCTCGCCTTCGGCGTCGTCGGTGACGGTCGACTCCCCGAGCCGGATCGTCGCGACGTACTCCTTGTCGGCGAGCTGGAGATGGCCGAGCAGCCGGGTCGCTCGACCGATGCCCAGGAGCAGTACCCCCGTGGCCATCGGATCGAGCGTCCCGGCGTGCCCCACCTTGCGCGTCTGGGCGAGCCGGCGCATGCGCCCGACGACGTCGTGCGACGTCCAGCCGGCGGGCTTGTCGACGACGACGATGCCTGCCGTGGTCGTCACTCGGCCTCGTCGTCCTCGTCGTCGCGCTTCTTGTACGGATCGGGCTCCCCGGCGTAGGCAGCACCCGCGGCCCGAGCCGCCACCTCGGCATCGGCCTGCTTGGCCCGGGCGATGAGATCCTCGATCTCCCGTGCCTGTTCGGGCACCGCGTCGAGGAAGAACTCGATCGTCGGCGTGTGCCGTAGACCGAGCTGCTTACCGACCTCGGAGCGGATCAGGCCCGTGGCGCTCGCCAGAGCGGCGGCCGTACCCTCGCGGTCCGACTCGTCGCCCATGACCGTGTAGAACACCGACGCGTGCTGACCGTCACCGGTCAACCGCACATCGGTGATCGTGATGAAGCCGATGCGCGGATCCTTGATCCGGCGCTCGAGCATGAACGCGACGATCGTCTGGATGCGATCCGCGATCTTCGCATTGCGTGGACTGGGCATGTTGTCCTCTTCTCACTCTCCCCGTGAGTGTGACGTTAAGGCGGTGCGAAGCGATATCCGACCGCCCTAACGTCACACTCAGCGGGTGACCGCCTCAGTCGCGGGGCTTCTCGCGCAGCTCGAAGCTCTCGACGATGTCGCCGATCTTGATGTCGCCGTAGTTGCGGAGCACGAGGCCACACTCGAAGCCCTCGCGGACCTCGGTGACATCGTCCTTCTCGCGCCGGAGGCTCGCCAGATCGAGGTTGTCGGCCACGACGTTGCCGTCCCGCAGCAGGCGCGCCTTGGCGTTGCGCCGGATCGTGCCGTCGGTGACCATGCAGCCGGCGATGTTGCCGATCTTGCTGGAGCGGAAGATCTCGCGGATCTCCGCCTGACCGAGCTGGTGCTCCTCGTAGATCGGCTTGAGCATGCCCTTGAGCGACGCCTCGATCTCCTCGATCGCCTGGTAGATGACCGAGTAGTACTTGATCTGGACGCCCTCACGGTCGGCCATCTCGGTCGCCTTGCCCTGGGCACGGACGTTGTACCCGACGATGACGGCATTCGACGCCGTCGCCAGGTTGACGTTCGCCTCGGTGATCGCACCGACACCGCGGTCGATGACCCGCAGGTCGACCTCGTCGCCGACGTCGATCTGGCTGAGCGAGTCCTCCAGCGCCTCGACCGAACCGGAGCTGTCGCCCTTGAGGATGAGCAGCAATTCGGTGGTCTCGCCCTGCTCGACCTCGCGCATGAGGTCCTCGAGGGTGCGGCGGCCGCTGCGCTTGGCCAGCGCCGCGTTGCGCTCACGAGCTTCACGCTTCTCGGCGATCTGACGGGCGATGCGGTCGTCGTCGACGACCATGAAGTTGTCACCGGCGCCCGGCACCGCGGTCAGACCCAGCACGAGCGCAGGACGCGACGGCGGAGCCTCCTCGATGTTGTTGCCGAACTCGTCGAGCAGAGCGCGCACGCGACCGAAGGCCGAGCCCGCCACGATCGTGTCGCCGACGCGCAACGTGCCGCGCTGGACGATGACCGTGGCCACGGCACCACGGCCGCGGTCCAGGTGCGCCTCGATCGCGAGACCCTCGGCGTTCTGGTCGGGGTTGGCCCGCAGGTCCAACTCCGCATCCGCCGTGAGCACGATCGACTCGAGCAACGAGTCCAGTCCGGTCCCGGCCTTGGCCGAGACGTCGACGAACATCGTCTCGCCTCCGTACTCCTCGGGGACGAGGCCGTACTCGGTGAGCTGACCGCGCGCCTTGGACGGATCGGCGTCCGGCTTGTCCACCTTGTTGACCGCGACGACGACCGGCACACCGGCGGCCTGCGCGTGGTTCAGCGCCTCGACCGTCTGCGGCATGACGCCATCGTCGGCCGCGACCACGAGCACCGCGATGTCGGTGGCCTGCGCACCGCGGGCACGCATGGCGGTGAACGCCTCGTGACCCGGGGTGTCGATGAAGGTGATCGCCCGCTCGCGGCCGTCGACCTCCGTCGTGACCTGGTAGGCACCGATCGACTGGGTGATGCCACCGGCTTCCTTGGCCACCACGTTGGCGTTGCGCAGCGCGTCGAGCAGCTTCGTCTTGCCGTGGTCGACGTGGCCCATGACCGTGACGACCGGCGGACGGGGAGCCATGTCCTCGTCAGCGCCCGCGTCCTCGCCGAAGCCCAGCGCGAAGGACTCGAGCAGCTCGCGGTCCTCGTCCTCGGGCGAGACGACCTGAACGTCGTAGTTCAGTTCCTCACCGAGGATCTGCAGGGTCTCGTCGTTGACCGACTGGGTCGCGGTGACCATCTCGCCCAGGTGGAACAGCACCTGCACGAGCGATGCCGCGTCGACGCCGATCTTCTCGGCGAAGTCGGTCAGTGAGGCGCCACGGGCGAGCCTGATGGTCTCGCCATTGCCCTTGCGGACCCGCACGCCACCGATCGCCGGCGCCTGCATCTGATCGAATTCCTGGCGCTTGGCGCGCTTGCTCTTGCGTCCACGGCGCGGCGGACCGCCGGCGCGACCGAACGCACCCTGCGTGCCACCACGACCACCCGGACGCGGGCCACGGCCCGGAGGGCCTCCGAAGCCGCCGGGGCGCGGAGCGCCGCCACCGCCGCCGCCGGGACGTCCACCGGCACCGGCACCGGGACGACCGCCGCCACCGGGACGTCCACCGGCTCGACCGCCGCCCTGACGGGCCTCGGGACCACCGACGGACGATCGCTTCGGCATCATCGCGGGGTTGGGGCGCGGCATACCCGGACGACCGCCGCCGTTGGCAGCTCCCCCGGCGCCGCCCTCACGAGCGGCGGGCGGACGCGGCGGACGATCCTGTTGCATGCCCTGCTTGGACGAGAACGGGTTGTTGCCCGGGCGGGCAGAACCGGAGCGGGGTCCGGGTCGCGGTCCGCCCTGCGGCTTGGGAGCCGAACGCGGGCCGGGCTTCGGGCCACCGGCGGCAGGGCCCGGCTTGGGCCCCGGCGCGGCGGGAGGTTTGGGACCGGGCTTGGGCGCTGCCGGGCGTTCGGGAGCCGGCGCAGGAGCCTCGGCCGCTGGGGGCGCGGCGGGGGCGGGCGTCGGCTTGGGTGCCTCGGGTGCGGCGGGCTCGGCCTCGGCGGCAGGAGCCGTCGGTGCCGGGGCGGGCGCCGCGGCCTGCTGCGGCTTGGGGGCGGCCTTCTTGGCGCTCTTCTTGCCCGCGCCCATCTCGCGAAGCTTGTCGCCGTGCTCCTCGTTGAGGCGACGGACGACCGGCGCCTCCACGGTGGAGGACGCCGATTTCACGTACTCGCCCATCTCCTTGAGGGTGGACAGCACGACTTTGCTGGGAACTCCGAACTCACGTGCGAGTTCGTGGACTCTGACAGCCACTCTTCTCCTTCAGGGGGTCCAACCCTGAAGGGGGCTGGACCGCTAGTCGACGTACAGGCTCATTGCGAAGTACTCATCGAGTGCTCATGAGCGTGTGCTCCGTTTTCGGTCGGGAGGAAGCCCGGTCGGGCCCCCTCGGGGTCAGGTGCTCTGGTTCTGGTCCTGCGCGAACTGTGCGCCGAGCGCCTCGGTCGTGATGCGCCCTTCGATGCGAAGAGCGCGACCGAACGCACGGCGACGGATCGCCAGGTCCAGACACTCGGGCGACGGGTGCAGATACGCACCCCGCCCCGGCAGCGTGCCCCGCACATCGGGAAGTGCGGACCATTCCGCTTCTTCCCGGCGAGCGACGACGCGCACCAGAGTGGACTTGTCCGCACGCTGCCGACAGCCGACGCACGTGCGGATCACCATCGACAAGTCTAGCCGTTCGCCGAAACGTTCGGTGCAGCGGCTGCACCGGGCGTTTCGGTGTCGGAGCGAATGTCGATCCGCCACCCGGTCAATTTGGCGGCAAGCCGGGCATTCTGTCCCTCACGTCCGATCGCCAGCGACAGCTGGAAGTCCGGAACCACGACCCGGGCGGCCTTCGCCGTGCGGTCGAGGATCGTCACGCTCGTGACCCGCGAGGGCGACAACGCGTGAGCGATGAACTCGGCCGGGTCGTCGCTGAAGTCGACGATGTCGATCTTCTCGCCGTGCAGCTCGCTCATCACGTTGCGCACCCGCTGGCCCATCGGTCCGATGCACGCGCCCTTGGCGTTGACACCCGGCGCGGTGGCGCGCACCGCGATCTTGGTCCGGTGGCCCGCCTCTCGAGCGATAGCCGCGATGTCGACCGAACCGTCGGCGATCTCCGGCGCCTCGAGCGCGAACAGCAGCTTGACGAGATTGGGGTGCGTCCGCGAGACCTTGACTCGCGGCCCCCGCGGCGTGCGGTCGACCTCGTACACGTACGCCTTGATGCGCTCGCCGTGGGAGTACTTCTCCTCGGGGACCCGCTCGGTCGCCGGAAGCACTGCCTCGATGGAGCCGAGGTGCACCATGACGTCGCCCGGACGCTGTCCCTGCTGGATGACGCCCGAGACGATGTCGCCGACCCGTCCGGAGAACTCGCCGTACTTCTGCTCGTCCTCCAGATCGCGGAGTCGCTGCATGATGAGCTGGCGTGCGACGGTGGCCGCGAACCGGCCGAAGTCCTCCGGGGTGTCGTCGAACTCCTCGCTGAACCGCGCCTGCGGCGCCGCGCCGTCCTCGCTGGGGGCGTCGGCGAGGCGCTCCTTGGCCCACACCGTGACGTGGCCCGTCGTGCGGTCGAGTTCGACGCGGGCGTGATGATGGGCACCGGCGGTCTTGTGATACGCCGAGAGCAGAGCGGTCTCGATCGCGTCGACCACGACGTCGACGGAGATGCCCTTCTCGCGCTCGAGCAGGCGCAGCGCGCTCATATCGATGTCCATCAGACGTCCTTCCTGTTCAGCTCGATCTGGATCACGGCGCGCTCGATGTCGGCGTACGCGTAGCGGGTCGGCACACCCTTGGCGCGGAGGTCGACACCGTCGTCGTCGCTGTCGCCGATGCGGCCGACGACCGTGCGACCGTCGGTCAATCGCGCCTCGACGAGCCGGCCGGCGTTGCGGCGCCAGTGACGCGGAGCGGTGAGCGGACGGTCGACGCCGCGCGAGGTGACTTCGAGGGTGTACGGCGCGTTCCCGAGGAGATCGGTCGCGTCGAGTTCGGCGGACACCGCGCGGGTGACGTCGGCGATCGTGTCGATGTCGACGCCCTCATCACCGTCGACGGCGATGCGCAGGCGTCGGTGCGGACCCTGACCGGACAGTTCGACCGCCTCCAGATCGAGGCCGAGGGCACTCACCACGGGGCCCACGAGGTCGGCGATACGGTCGTTCATACGGTGTGCCCCTATTCAATTCGGTCGGCGCGGCGTCACGTGCGTGGCACCATCCTAGCGAGCGTTACGCTGCGATGGTGACCAGCCGACGCACCCTCATCACCGGTGCCGTCGCCGTGGGCGGCGTCATCGCCCTGGGTGCCACGGACACGCTCGACGATGTCGTCCGGGCGGTCGGCGTCGAGCCACGTCCTCGCCCGCGCGCGTCCGACGTGAGCCTCATGCGGGCGGTGCTCGACGACCAGCAACGGCTCTTGAGCATCGCTCTCGGGACACCGGGGGCCGACGACGCCGTGGCACTCCTGTCCGCGCAGGTCACGCAGCTCGGCGGACGGCCGACGACCTCACTCGCGACCGGCGATCTGGCCGCCGAGCTGTCCGCCGCGGCGGAGCACCGGGCCGCCGACGCCTCAGGGGCGGTCGCCCCGGATGTCGCCATGGTGCTCGCCTCGATGTCCGCGGGCCTCGGGCAGCTCGCCGAGCGGCGGCGAGGAGGCCGCGGGTGAACGAGGCACAAGCTCCGACCTGGCGCGCCTGGCTCGCGCTCGAACTCGAGGCGGTCTGGCTCTACCCCGTCATCGGGGCACGGCACGAGACCCTGCGCGGCGCCGCGGCCGAGTCCTTCGCGGCGCACCGCGAGCGGCGCGACGAACTCGTCGCCGTGTTCAGCGACGCGAACGCGGAGCCACCCGGCCCGCAGGTGAGCTACGACGTCGGGCCGCTCGCCTCCGCCGAGGAGGCGGCGGACGTCGCGCAGTCCCTTGAGTCGAGGATCTGCGCCGCGATCGTCCAGCTGGTGGGGCTCGTCGACGGCGACCAGCGCGCAGCCGCGGTCGAGGCCCTGCGCGAGGCGGCGCTTCGCTCGCTGAGCTGGGGCGACAAGCCCGAACCGTTTCCCGGCCTGGACTGACGCCCGCCGCTCAGTGGCCGGCCGTGAGGGTCCCGACGACCTCGGCGAGAGCGACGTCGTGGCGCTCCCCCGTCGCGCGATCCTTGACCTCGACGACGCCGTCGACCAGCCCCTTGCCCACGACGACGATCGTCGGGATACCGATGAGCTCGGCGTCCTTGAACTTGACGCCGGGCGAGACCTTCGGGCGATCGTCGTAGAGGACCTCGAGCCCGGCGCTCTCGAACTGCGCGACGAGCTCCTCGGCGGCAGCGAACTGCGCGGGATCCTTGCCGGCGACGACGAGGTGCACGTCGAACGGCGCGACCTCGCGCGGCCAGATGATGCCGCGTTCGTCGTAGGAGTTCTCGATGATCGCCGCCACCGCCCGCGAGACGCCGAAGCCGTACGAGCCCATCGTCACCGTCACGAGCTTGCCGTTCTCGTCGAGCACCTTCAGCCCGAGCGCCTCGGCGTACTTGCGACCGAGCTGGAACACATGCCCCATCTCGATGCCGCGCGCGAGCTCGAGCGGACCGCTGCCGTCGGGAGCCGGATCGCCGGGCTTGACCTCGGCCGCCTCGATGGTGCCGTCGGCCGTGAAGTCGCGGCCGTAGACCAGGTCGATGACGTGGGAACCGGACACGTTGGCGCCGGTGACCCACCGCGTGCCGTCCACGACGCGGGGATCGACGAGGTAGCGGATACCCGTCTCGCTCTTCTCCCCCAGCACCGTCGGCCCGATGTACCCCTTGACGAGCGCGGGATACGCCGCGAACTCGGCCTCGCCGAACGGCTCGACCTCGGCCGGGGCGACCTGCGTCTCGAGTCGCTTGGTGTCGACCTCGCGGTCGCCGGGCAGGCCGATGGCGAGCGGTTCGCTCCGGCCGTCGGGGTAGCGCAGTGTGACGAGGACGTTCTTGAGCGTGTCGGCCGCCGTCCATGCCCCGTCGTCGCGCGGGAACACCGCGTTGAGGTGGTCGACCAGCGTCTCGATGGTGGGCGTGTCCGGCGTGTTCTCGGCGTGGGCCGGCGGGACGTGGTCGTACGGCTGCACCTCGGGCACGATCGTCGTGACGGCCTCCACGTTGGCGGCGTAACCGCCCGGCGAACGGACGAACGTGTCTTCGCCGGTCTCGGCGACGACGAGGAACTCCTCGCTCGCCGAACCGCCCATCGCACCGGAGTCCGCCTTGACGACGGCGTAGTCGAAGCCCAACCGGTCGAAGATTCGCACGTACGCGGCGCGGTGGGCTTGGTAGGAGCGCTCGAGTCCTTCGTCGTCGACGTCGAAGGAGTACGAGTCCTTCATGACGAACTCGCGGCCGCGCAGGATGCCGGCGCGGGGACGTGCCTCGTCGCGGTACTTCGTCTGGATCTGGTAGAGGCTCAGCGGCAGGTCCTTATAGGACGAGAACATGTCCTTGACCACGAGCGCGAACATCTCCTCGTGCGTCGGACCGAGGAGCATGTCGTTGCCACGGCGGTCCTGGAGCCGGAACAGGTTGGGCCCGTACTCGGTCCACCGGTTGCTCGCCTCGTACGGCTCCCGCGGCAGGAGCGCGGGGAAACGCACCTCCTGCGCACCGATCGCGTCCATCTCTTCGCGGACGATGCGCTCGATGCGAGCCAGCACCCGCAATCCCAGCGGAAGCCAGGAGTAGATGCCGGGCGCCACCCGGCGGACGTAGCCGGCACGGACGAGCAGCCTGTGGCTCGGCACCTCGGCGTCGGCGGGATCGTCGCGGAGGGTGCGCAGGAAGAGCCGTGACATTCGCATGCCACGAGGGTAGCGAGGCGCCGCCGGCCGCCGCGCACGGCAGGCCCGGTCACATCAGGATCGTCGCGAACGTGTCCACCTGACGGAAGCCCACCGTCTCGTAGAGCCGGCGAGCCGGCACGTTGAAGTCGTTGACGTACAGCGTGACGGTGGGCGCGAACGCCCGCCGGACGAGGAACACGACGGCCGAGAGCGCTGACGCCGAGATCCCCCTCCCCCGGTACCGCGGGTCGACCCACACCCCTTGCAGCTGGCAGGCCGCCGCCGTGCTGGCACCGACCTCGGTCTTGAAGACCACCTCGTCGTTCTCGAAGATCGCGAACGAACACCCCTCGGAGACCAGTTGAGTGACACGCGCCCGGTAGCCGCCCCGATCGCCGACGGTGGGATCGATGCCGACCTCCTCGGTGAACATCGCGACACTCGCCGGGTAGAGGGCGTCGATCTCGTCGATGGCGACGGGCCGCACCCGGTCGTCGGCCGGAACGGCACTGTCCTCGTCGATCACGAGAAACGGTTGCTCGAGGCGTTCGGACCGCGCCGGGCCCCAGTGCGGTCGCAGTCGTTCCCACAGGGGGCGGACGACGTGGGACGGGCCGACGATCGAGCGGGACTGCGCGTCGCGATGGGCCAGCCGGTGAGCGAACGCCTCGATCGCCGCGGGAGTCGCCTCCACCGGCACGACGTTCGCACCGACGTGGCACGCCGAGGTCAGCGTGCCGCCTTCGAAGTATCCCCAGATCTGCGCCCCCAGCCAGCGCTGGTCCATGCGCGTCGCGTCGACCCGATGCCGGACGAACAGGTTGGTGAGCGGGTCGCGGTCGAGCAGCGCGACGAGCTCGGGCAAGTCGTGGCGTGACAGCGAGCGCACGTACGTAGCCGCGGCGGCCACTTCGGTCATGGCTGGGAGCCTAACTCAGCCACGGCCGACCTGCTCATGGCGTCAGCTCACGGAGACGGACGCCGAGCCACCCTCGACGGGCTCCATGCCCTCCGCGATGCGCATGGCCTCGTCGATGAGGGTCTCGACGATCTTGCTCTCGGGCACGGTCTTGATGACCTCGCCCTTGACGAAGATCTGCCCCTTGCCGTTGCCCGAGGCGACGCCGAGGTCGGCCTCGCGGGCTTCGCCGGGGCCGTTGACGACGCAGCCCATGACGGCGACGCGGAGCGGCACCTCGAGACCGTCGAGGCCGGCGGTGACCTCGTCGGCGAGCTTGTAGACGTCGACCTGGGCCCGCCCGCAGGACGGGCAGGACACGATCTCCAGACGACGCGGTCGCAGGTTGAGCGACTCGAGGATCTGCAGCCCGACCTTGACCTCCTCGACCGGAGGAGCCGAGAGCGAGACGCGGATGGTGTCGCCGATGCCCTTGCTCAGCAGGGCGCCGAATGCCGTGGCGCTCTTGATGGTGCCTTGGAAGGCCGGCCCGGCCTCGGTCACGCCGAGGTGCAACGGCCAGTCGCCCCGCTCGGCGAGCATCTCGTAGGCCTTGACCATGACGACCGGGTCGTTGTGCTTGACCGAGATCTTGAAGTCGTGGAAGTCGTGCTCCTCGAACAGCGAGGCCTCCCACACGGCCGACTCGACGAGCGCCTCGGGGGTGGCCTTGCCGTACTTCTCCAGCAGGCGCTTGTCCAGGGAGCCCGCGTTGACGCCGATGCGCAAGGAGACACCGGCGTCCGAGGCCGCCTTGGCGATGGCCCCCACCTGGTCGTCGAACTTGCGGATGTTGCCCGGATTGACGCGGACCGCCGCGCAGCCGGCGTCGATCGCCGCGAAGACGTACTTGGGCTGGAAATGGATGTCGGCGATGACCGGGATCTGCGACTTGCGGGCGATGGCCGGCAGCGCGTCCGCGTCGTCCTGACTGGGGCACGCCACCCGAACGATGTCGCAGCCGGCTGCGGTGAGCTCGGCGATCTGCTGCAGCGTCGCGTTGACGTCGGACGTCAGCGTCGTGGTCATGGACTGCACCGAGATCGGGGCGTCGCCGCCCACCTCGACGGACCCCACACGGATCTTGCGCGAGGGGCGGCGCGGGGCGAGGACCGGCGCCGGGGCCTCGGGCATACCGAGCGAAATGGGCTGTGCGCTCATAGGAGACTCACCGGATTCACGATGTCCGCGAAGATCAAGACCACACCCATCAGCATAAGGACCGAACCAACCGCGTAGGCGACGGGCAACATCTTGGCGACGTCGACGTAACCCGGATCAGGGCGCCCTCGAAGGCGGGCCCATCCCCGCCGCAATGCCTCCCAGAGCGCACCGGCGATGTGACCGCCGTCGAGCGGCAGCAGCGGGATGAGATTGAACAGCCAGAGGAACAGGTTGAGCCCCGCGAGCAGGGTGATGATGCGCTGCGTCCCCTCGGCGAAGGTGGGCTGATCGACCGTCACCAGCTCTCCGGCCACCCGACTGGCCCCGACGATGCTGATCGGACCGTCCTGCTCCCGCTCGGCGCCGAACACGGCCTTGACGACCTCGACCATCCGTGCGGGCAAGTGCACGATCGCCTCGGCGGTCTGGCTGATCATCCGACCCATCTCCTCGACCACGAAGAGAGGACCCTGCCGCTCGACCTCGACCGTCGGGGTGACACCGAGGAAGCCGACGTTCTCGACCCGCTCGGGGTCGTCCAGCGCAGCCCGGGCGAGGACGGACGTCGTGACGTCCACGGTCCGCTCGCTTCCGTCGCGCTCGAAGCTCATCGTCGCCGTCTGGTCGCCGTTGGCGCGGATGAGCCGCGTGAGCTGATCCCATGAGGTCACTTGCTCGCCGTCGAACGAGGTGATGAGGTCCCCGGCCTGAAGCCCCGCTTGTCGGGCCGGGGTCGGCGGGTCCGCGTCCGTGCAGGCGCGCCCCGCCTCGGCGTCGGTGATCGCGCAGTCGGCGACCTGGCCGACCGTGGTCGTCGGCATCGCCACGCCGAACCCCATGAACGAGACCGCGAAGAGCAGGGTCGCGATCAGCAGGTTGACCGTCGGCCCTCCGGCCATGACGATGACCTTCTGCCACCACGGCTTGCGGTAGAAGAGCCGGTCGGTGTCGGCGGTCGTGACCGTCTCGTACTCCAACTGCCGCGCGTCGCTCGCGAGCTGGGTGAACAATCCGGTGTTCGAGGTGCGAGCGTGCTGCGGGTCGCCGTCCGCCGAGCCCACCCCACGTTCGGGCGGAAGCATCCCGACGAGCTTGACGAAGCCGCCGAGCGGAATGGCCTTGAGCCCGTACTCGGTTTCTCCGCGCCGGAACGACCACACGGTGCGACCGAAGCCGACGAAGAACTGGGTGACCTTGACCCCGAACTTCTTGGCCGGCCACATATGGCCCATCTCGTGCAGAGCGATCGACAGCGCGACGCCGAGCAGGAACACCACCACGCCCAGGGCGTAGACCACAGCAGTCATCGTCGTCGCTCCACCAGTTCGGCTGCTCGGGCGCGGGCCGCGGTGTCGGCCGCGAGGACGCGCTCGAGGGTGAGGTCGTCGTGGGCGGCGTCCGGGTCGGACAGATGCTCCGCGAGCACCTCGCCCACGGTGTCAACGATGCCGAGGAAGTCCAAGTGCCCGTCGACGAAGGCGTCGACACACACCTCGTTCGCGGCGTTGAAGACCGCCGGCGCGGTACGCCCGAACTCTCCCGCCCGGCGCGCGAGGCGCACGGCCGGGAACGCCTCGTCGTCGAGCGGGAAGAAGTCCCACGCGACCGGACGGCTCCAGTCGCAGGGGGTCGCCGCCCCGGGGACGCGGTCGGGCCAGGAGAGGCCGAGCGCGATCGGCAGGCGCATGTCCGGAGGCGACGCCTGCACCATCGTGGAGCCGTCGACGAACTCGACCATCGAATGCACGACCGAGGAGGGATGGACGACCACGTCGATGCGGTCGAAGCCGATGTCGAAGAGCAGATGCGCCTCGATGACCTCCAGTCCCTTGTTGACGAGGGTCGCTGAGTTGATGGTGATGACCGGTCCCATGTCCCACGTGGGGTGAGCCATGGCCTGCTCCGGCGTGACGGCCGCCAGCTCCGCGCGGCTCTTACCCCGGAACGGCCCTCCGCTCGCCGTGACGAGCAGGCGCCGGACGTCTTCCACGCGTTCGCCACGGAGGGCTTGGGCGAGCGCCGAGTGCTCGGAATCGACCGGCACGATCTGGCCGGGTTTGGCGAGGTCCTTGACCAGCGGGCCACCGACGATCAACGACTCCTTGTTGGCCAGCGCGAGCGTGCGCCCGGCCTCGAGCGCCGCGAGCGTGGGCAGCAGCCCGACGGCACCGGTCATCCCGTTGAGCACGACGTCGGACTCAGACCGGGCGACCTCGCTCGCCGCGTCGGGACCCGCGAGGAGACGAGGGATCCGCAGGTCGCCGGCCGACCATCCGCGGTGCTGAGCCTCGGCGTACAGCGCGAGTTGGACGTCCTCCAGGGCGCTCGCCCGGGCGACCGCCACGAGCGGGACGTCGAATTCGAGTGCTTGCTGAGCCAGAAGCCGCGGATCGCTCCCGCCGGCGGCCAGGGCCACCACCTCGAACCGCTCGGGGGCGGCACGGACGACGTCCAGCGCCTGGGTCCCGATGGAGCCGGTGGAACCGAGAATGGCGACACGCGTTCGACGCATGCCGCCATTCTCGCACCTCTGGTATCGAGCGAGGGTTACTTGACCTCGCTCCGGGCGATGCGACGCAGACCCACGGCCGCCGGGACCGCGATCCAGAGCACCAGGGTGACGACGAACCGCACCCACTCCAGGGCGCCGACGTCGACGCTCTCGCCCATCATCCCCTGGCCGGTCATCAGCGGCACGGCCGCGTAGTTCATGTCGACCCAGGGAATGAGGTCACGAGCCCAGTCGAAGACGCCGTACAAGATGGAGTACACCATCTGCGGCAGGATCAGGGCGACCGCGTAGAACACCACGACGGCGACCGGGGTGCTGAGGAACAGCATCGCGAGCGCGAACGCCATGGCGAAGAACGCCAGCTGCAGCCCGATGGTCCACAGCAGGTCCGAGACGTCGAGGTTCCAGATCGGGTCGTAGCCGCCCACCGAAGCCGCGAGCAGATTGCCGAGCGCGCCGAAGATCAGCGCGACGACGATCGTCGCGAGCGCGAGTGCGAGCACAGCGACCAGCTTGGCGGCGACCACGCGCAGTCGTCGCGGTTCCAGCGTGAAGGAGACCAGGTGCGTGCGCTGGCCCCATTCACCGGTGACGGTCGTGATGGCGAAGACCGGCAGCAGGATCGACAGCGGGATCACCATGGCATCGCTGAAGCCCTTTGCACCGATCGTGAGGTCCTCATTCAGGCCGATCACCAACAAGATGATGCCCATCGTCAGCGCCAACAGCAGGCCGGTGACGATCAGGAGCCAGCGGCCGGCGCGGGTGTCCAGCATCTTGCGGATCTCGACCTTGGACAACCGTCCGAAGGGGACGCCGGGTCGATCGGTATCGATCGCGATGGGAGTAGAGGTGCTCATGCCGAAGCTCCTTGGATCGTGGTGTTCTCGCGTTGCGTGTCGGAGGTGAGTTGCAGGAACATCTCCTCCAGACCGGCGCCGTCGGCGGGACGCAGCTCGGTGAGGACGACGTCCGTGCCGGCCACGACGCGACCGACGGCAGCGGGATCGGCATCGGCTTGCAGGCCGCCGTTGGCGGCCGGGGTGGCGGCGATGCCGGCCCCGCTGAGCACCGCCGCGAGCCGCTGCTCGTCGACAGCCTTGACCAACGTGCCGGCGCCGGCCAGCAGCTCATCCTTGGAGCCCTCCGCGACGATCCGTCCCTGGCCGATCACGATGAGTTCGTCGGCGATGATCTGCACCTCGTGCAGCAGGTGGGACGACAGCAACACCGTGCCCCCGCGATCGGCGTAGGTGCGCAGCAGACTGCGCATCCAGTGGATACCGGCCGGATCCAGCCCGTTGGCCGGCTCGTCGAGGATGAGGATCTTGGGGTCGCCGAGCAGCGCATGAGCGATCCCGAGCCGTTGGCGCATCCCGAGCGAGTAGTCGCGGAGCCGTCGTTTGGACTCGCTCGGGGTGAGGGCCACCAGCTCGAGCATCTCATCGACCCGCGAGGAGCTCAGGCCCATGGTCTGCGCGCCGATGGCCAGGATCTCTCGACCCGTGCGGCCCGCGTGCTGGGCGGAGGCGTCGAGCAGCACTCCGACTTGGGTGCCCGGATTGGGGATGTCGTGGTAGCGGACGCCCCCGATCGTGGCACTGCCCGAATCGGCCGGGGTCAACCCCGCGATGATGCGCATCGTCGTGGACTTGCCCGCGCCGTTGGGGCCGAGGAAGCCGGTGACCTGCCCTGGTCGGCAGACAAAGGAGACGTCGTCCACGGCCCGGTACTGCCCGTAGGTCTTCGTCAGGTTTTCAACCGTGATCATGCCTCCATCGTGGCCGAGCCGATCGGCCGGGCGCATCGGACCCGAGGATGAGAAGCCTGGCCGAAGGTCGTAGGAATCGGCCGTCGCAGAACTCCTACGCTGGACGTCGTGCAGATGACTCCTCCGCCGCCGCTGACCCTCTGGGGCGAGGTCTGGCGCTATGCACTCGTCATCGTGATCAGCGCGGCCAGCATCGTCGCTCGTTACACCGAACTGCCGAGCTACCCGGACTGGCTGCTCGCCCTCGACATCGTCGTGGGACTCGCGAGCCTCGTCGCGCTGCACTGGCGCCGCCGCTATCCGATGACCGTCGCGCTCGTGCTGACCGTGGTCTCCGTCGTCTGCATCAGCGTGGCCGGTCCGTCGCTGCTCGCCTTCGTCTCGGTGGCGACCCGGAGGCGCTGGCGCGAGATCATCCCGCTGAGCCTCGTCACGATCGCGGCGGGACTCATCGTGAGCGAGTTCGACCCTGCCCTGCGCGATCCTCTGCTCCTCTCCCTCGCCTCCAACATCGGGTTGACCGCGCTCGTCGTCGTGTGGGGCATGTACGTCGGATCGCGACGGGAGCTGCTGCGGACGCTGATGGACCGGGCGGAGACCGCCGAATCGGAGCAGGCCGCTCGCGTGGCTCAGGCGCGCACGGCAGAGCGTGCCCGGATCGCCCGCGAAATGCACGACGTCCTGGCGCACCGCATCTCGATGGTGTCGCTGCACGCCGGCGCTCTCGCCTACCGAACCGATCTCACGACCGAGGAGATCCGCCGCAGCGCCGAGATCATCCAATCGAGCTCGCACGAGGCGCTGGTCGAACTACGCGAGGTGCTCGGGGTGCTCCGCGACGACTCCGGCGATGCCGCGCCGGAGCTGCCGCAGCCGTCGGCTCGCGACATCGCGGAGCTCATCGCGGAAGCACGCGCCGCCGGCATGCTCATCGACGACACGATCGAGGCCGATTTGGACGCGCTGCCCGTCAGCACCGGACGCACCGCCTATCGGGTGATCCAGGAGTCCCTCACGAACGCCCGCAAGCACGCGCCCCACACCGCGGTGACCGTCGGTGTCGAAGGCAGCCCGGGCGCGGGCATCGACATGGCCATCAGCAATCCGCTGCCGCTCGGAGGGCCGCAGAACGGCACGCCCGGAGCCGGTCTCGGGCTCGTCGGACTGGCTGAGCGGGTGCATCTGGCCGGTGGTGAGTTCGGCCACCGGCTCACTCCCGAGGGACGGTTCGAGATCCGCGCCCGGCTACCGTGGCCCGTATGACCGCCTCGATCCGCGTCGCCATCGTCGACGACGACCCGCTCGTGCGAGCGGGGTTGAGCATGGTCCTGGGCGGTGCTCCCGACGTCGAGGTCGTCGCCGAGGCGGGCGACGGCGCAGCCGCGCTCTCGGTCGCCCCGGCTGCCGATGTCGTGCTGATGGACATCCGCATGCCGGTCATGGACGGCCTGGCAGCGACCGAACGACTGCTGGCCGTCGACCCGGCGCCCCACGTCATCGTGCTCACGACCTTCGACGCCGACGACCACGTCATGCGTGCCCTCGCCGCCGGTGCGAGCGGCTTCCTGCTGAAGGACACTCCGCCCCCGCAGATCGTGGAAGCCATCCGCAAAGTCGCGGCCGGCGAGCCCACCCTCTCCCCCAGCGTGACCGGTCAGCTGATCCGTCACGTCACGACGGGCGGCATCGGCGCGGACGACCGCCGCGCGATCGAACAGCTCACCGAGCGCGAGCGCGAGGTCGCGCTGTCGGTGGCGCGAGGAGCGTCGAACGCCGAGATCGCCGCGCAGCTGTTCATGAGCGTGGCCACCGTCAAGGTCCACTTGGGCCACGTCTTCACCAAGCTCGGCGTCACCAACCGCGTCCAGGTCGCCATCCGGATGCACGACGCGGGGCTCGTCTGACGGCCGTCAGGTGAGCGTCCCGCCGTCCAACAGTGCGGAGATGACCTCGCCGTAGCGCTGCGTCATGCGATCGGCGTACCCCTCCGGGTCCGTGAGGGGCGCGCAGGCCGGCTCCACCCGGCCTGCGCGCAGCACGAGCGCGAGATCGTACGTCTCGCCCGGCGTGCTGACCGTCGCCGGACTCCCGGCGACGCGGAAGCGGGCGTCGGGGTCGGGTTCTGCGCCCAGCCGGACGACGGCAAGCACCGACAAGACCCAGGTTCGGCGTTCCGGCACGTCCACGTGCACGGGCGTGCCGCGGACGACGCCGAGATCGCGCAGGCCGCCGGCCAGCGATGCCGACTCGTGGAGGAGCTGCGCGTACGACAGCGTGCCCTCGTCCGTCACGAGAGCCGGGTCGTCGGCGCGGCCTTCGACGACGTGGCGGTCGAGGATGCGGAAGGCGAGGCTCGGCATGGGTCAGCGCCCCTGGAAGACGGGAGCGCGCTTCTCGGTGCGTGCTCGGGCGGCTTCCTTGACGTCCTCGCTCGCCCAGACGCGGGCGAACTCCGCCTCGATCGTCGCGTCGTCGGCGCCGGAACCGTTGAGCACCAGTTTGTTGTAGGCGAGCGTCAGGGGCGCGAGCGCGGCGATCTCGCGGGCCCACGCCAGCGCGTCGTCCAGCGTTCCGGGCCGGTCGACGAGACCACACGCCAGCGCCGCGTCACGATCGAGCGAGTCGGCGGCGAGCATCAGCCGTCGAGCCGGTCCCATGCCGGCCAGCTTTCCGAGCGTCCGGATGGTCCACGCGTCGACGGCCATACCGTTCTTGGCGGTCGGGACGGCGAAACGGGCCGTCGCATCGGCGACGCGCAAGTCGCAGGCGATGGCCAGCTGCGTGCCGGCGCCGATCGCGGCCCCGTTCACCGCGGCGATGATCGGGATGGGCAGCCGCGTCAGTCCGTGCAGCATGCCGTAGAGGGCCTCGAGGAACTCGTCACCGTAGACGCCGCCCAGATCAGCACCGGCACAGAACGCCGTGCCCTCGCCGGTGACGACCAGCGCTCGCGCTCCGTCCGCGACCGCCTCGTGGGCGGCCGCGTCGATCGCGCGGCACAAAGCGAGGTCGAGGGCGTTGCGTCGATCGGGGCGGCGCAACGTGAGCACGGCGACATCGCCGTCCCGGGAGGTGTCGAGGATCGCATCGGAGGCCATGGCGACACCGTAGCGAGTGACGTCGGCTCCGGCGCTGCGGGTCCGCGCGGTCGGCCTCAGGCGTCGGCGGCAGCGAGCTGGCCGCAGGCCCCGTCGATGTCGGATCCCCGGGTGTCGCGCACCGTGGTGGGGATGCCCTTGGCGACGAGGCGGCGCACGAACTCGCGCTCGTCCTCCGGACGCGAGGCGGTCCACTTGGAACCGGGCGTCGGGTTGAGCGGAATGAGATTCACGTGCACCCAGCCCCAGTCGCCGTAGGAGTTGAGCACGTCGGCGAGCATGTCCGCGCGCCACGCCTGATCGTTGATGTCGCGCATCATCGCGTACTCGATCGAGACGCGGCGCTTGGTGGTGCGGGCGTACTCCCAGGCCGCCTCCACGGTCTCCGCGACCGAGAAGCGGGTGTTGATCGGGACGAGTTCGTTGCGCAGCTCGTCGTCGGGCGCGTGCAGCGAGAGTGCCAGGGTGACGGGGATGCCCTCGCCGGCCAGCTGGCGCATACGCGGCACGAGACCGACGGTGCTGACGGTGATGTTGCGGGCGGACATGCCGAGCCCGTCGGGCGCCGGCGCGACCATCCGCCGCACCGCCCCGATGACCGCCTTGTAGTTGGCCATCGGCTCTCCCATGCCCATGAACACCACGTTGGACAAACGTCCGGGGCCGCCCGGTACGAGCCCGCGCGCCATCGCGGCGGCGCCGTCGACGACCTGGTCGATGATCTCCGCGGTGCTCATGTTGCGCTGCAGGCCGCCCTGACCGGTGGCACAGAACGGGCAGGCCATCCCGCACCCGGCCTGGCTCGACACGCAGATCGTGGCACGATCGGGATAGCGCATGAGCACCGACTCGACGAGCGCGCCGTCGAAGAGCCGCCACAGGGTCTTGCGGGTCGTACCGCCGTCGGCCTCCATCGTGCGGACGGAGGTGAGCAGCGGCGGAAGCAGCGACTCCACGATGCGGTCGCGGCTCGCCGCGGGCAGGTCGGTCATCTGGGCGGGATCGCGCTCGAGCCGACCGAAGTAGTGGGTGGCGACCTGCTTGACCCGGAAGGCGGGCTCGCCCATCGCCTCGGCGGCGGCCTTGCGTTCGGCGGCATCGAGGTCGGCGAGGTGCCGCGGCGGCTTGCCGCGCCCCTTGGGCGGCGTCAGCACGAGCGGGAGTGCTCGGGTCTGCTCGGTCATGGCGTCCATTCTCCCAGACGGCCCCTGAGTCGAACGAATCGTCAGGCGACCGGGACGAGGAGGTACAGCACCAGGTACGCCACCGGGGCAACCGCGATGAGCGAGTCGAGGCGGTCCATGACACCACCGTGACCGGGGAGGATGGTGCCCATGTCCTTCACGCCGATGTCGCGCTTGATGAGCGACTCGCACAGGTCGCCCACCGTGGCCATGATCACGGCCGCCGCGCCCAGGACGACACCGACCCACACCTCGCCGTGCAAGGCCAAGACGACCACCAGCGTGCTGAGGACGATGCCGGTGAGCATCGAGCCGGCGAAGCCCTCCCAGGACTTCTTCGGGGAGATGGTCGGCGCCATCGGATGTCTGCCGAAGAACACTCCGGCCGCGTAGCCCCCGATATCCGAGGCGATGGTGGCGACGATGAACGCGACGATCCGCCACGCCCCGTCGGGGTTGTCGAGCATGCGGACGACGAAGGAGCCCATGAGGAACAGATACGCGAGGCAGAACACGCCGCTCGTCGCGTCGCGGACGAAGCCGTCGGCCCCGCGCGGGAGCCGGTAGACGAGCGTCGCCAGCACCGTCAGGGCCAGGACGGCCGCTGCCGTCTCCATCTCGTCGAAATAGGCGACGCCGAGCATCACCAGACCGCCGACGAGCACCGGGGGCACCGGCACCTTGATGCCGGCAGTGGACAGTGCCTTGCTCAACTCGAGCACCGCGACCGTCAGCGCCAGCGCGACGACGAGGACGAAGACGTCCTTGACGAAGAACAGCGATGCCAGGACGACCGCGACGAGACCCACCCCGACGCCGATCGCCGCCGACAGGTCGCGCCCGGCCCGCCCGGAGGGCGGAACGGGCGCAGCCGGCTCAGATGTCAAGGAGCTCTGCTTCCTTCGCCTTGAGTGCCTCGTCCACTTGATCGACGTACTTCTTGGTGAGCGCGTCGAGGCGCTTCTCGGCGCCGACGTTCTCGTCCTTGCTGATCTCGGAGTCCTTCTCGGCCTTGTCGAGCGCCTGCTTGGCGCCTCGGCGGACGCCACGGATCGCGACGCGGCCCTCCTCGGCCTTCGCCCGAGCGAGCTTGATGTACTCCTTGCGGCGCTCCTCGGTCAGCTCCGGAAGCGTGACCCGCAGGACCTTGCCGTCGTCGGTCGGGTTGACCCCGAGATCGGAGTCGCGGATCGCCTTCTCGATCGCACCCTTGGCACCCTGGTCGTAGGGACTGATGATGACGGTACGCGCCTCGGGCACCTGGAATCCCGCGAGCTGCTGCAAGGGGGTCGGGGTGCCGTAGTAGTCGGCGGTGATCTGCGAGAACATCGACGGATGCGCACGTCCCGTACGGATCGCGGCGAACTCCTCGCGGGTGTGGGCGATGGCCTTCGTCATCTTCGACTCGGCATCACGCAGGGTCTGGTCGATCACGTCAATTGCTCCTTGTCGGGGGTCACGCGCAGGATCATCCCGCGTGGACGAGTGTTCCGATCTTCTCACCGCGCAGGGCGCGGGCGATGTTGCCGTCGCTCTCCATGCCGAAGACGATCATCGGCAGGCGGTTCTCCATGCACAGGGCGAAGGCTGCGGCATCGACGACCTTGAGACCGCGGGCCAGCGCTTCGTCGAACGTCAGCTGGTCGTATTTCTGGGCTTCGGGCGTCGTCCGCGGATCCGCGTCGTAGACGCCGTCGACACCGTTCTTGCTCATCAGCACCGCATCGGCCTTGATCTCCAGCGCCCGCTGCGCCGAGACCGTGTCGGTGGAGAAGTAGGGCATCCCGGCCCCGGCACCGAAGATGACGACCCGGCCCTTCTCGAGGTGACGCATGGCGCGGCGCGGGATGTACGGCTCGGCGACCTGGGCCATCGTGATGGCGCTCTGCACGCGGGTCTCGACGCCGGTCTTCTCGATGAAGTCCTGCAGGGCGAGGGCGTTCATGACGGTGCCGAGCATGCCGATGTAGTCCGCTCGGGAGCGCTCCATGCCGCGCTGGCTCAGCTCGGCTCCACGGAAGAAGTTGCCGCCGCCGACGACGATGGCGACCTGGACGCCCTCCTGGACCGCCTCGGCCACCTGGACGGCGATGCCGCTCACGACGTCGGGATCGATGCCGATCTGTCCGCCGCCGAAAACCTCACCGGACAGCTTGAGCAACACGCGACGCGACATGACCACGAGCCTATCGGATCGCCTGACGGAACCACCGAGGTGGCGAGCAGGCCCGCGCCGTCATGGAGCACCGAATGCGAGCGCTAGTAGGCGATGGAGAAGACCCAGACCGCCAGTGACATGCTCACGATGGTGATGAGCGCGATGCCGATGAGGTTGAGCCAGACTCCACCGCGGATCATCTGACCGATCGTGACGTATCCCGAGCCGAACGCGATGGCGTTCGGTGGGGTGGCGACCGGCAGCATGAACGCGCACGTCGCCGCGAGCGCGACGGGGATCGCCAGGAACAGCGGGTCGATTCCGATCCCCAGCGCCACGCCTCCGGAGACCGGCAGGAAGGTCGCGGCGGTTGCCGTATTGCTGGTGAGTTCGGTCAGGGCCAGGACGCCCGCGGCCACGATGGCGATGAGCACCACGGCCGGCACGCCGCCCAGTGCCTCGGTTTGCTCGCCGATCCACTCGGTCAGCCCGCTGCCGGTGAACTGCTCGGACAACGCAAGGCCTCCGCCGAACAGCAGGAGCACGCCCCACGGCAATTGCACCGCCGAGCTCCAGTCGAGCAACCGGACCCCGGGCTTGGCACCCGCCGGCAGCAGGAACAACAGGACGGCCACCACCATCGCGATGCCGGCGTCACTGATCGGCGGCTCATCGAACACCAACGGCACGGTGACCCAGCTCGCGGCGGCGAGCACGAACACGCCGAGGACGCGCCACTCCCTCGACGACATGGGGCCGAGCTTCTCGAGTTCGTCGGTCATCATCTGCCTGCCGCCGGGGATCTCGTCGAACTCGGGCCGGAACAGCAGCTTGGTGATGACCACCCAGCAGATCACCAGGAACACCACCGCGAGAGGAAGACCGACAAGCATCCACTGCCCGAATCCGATCTGCAGGTCGTGCGCCGAGTCCATGTACCCGACGAGCAACGTGTTGGGTGGTGTTCCGATGATCGTCGCGAGCGAGCCGATCGAGGCGGCGTAGGCGATGCCGAGCATGAGCGCGGTACCGAAGTCGGACCGCACGACCGCGTCGCGCACGTCCTCGTCGCTGGCCGTCTCGAGGTTGGCCACGAGAGTCAGCACCGAGACGCCGATCGGCAGCATCATCACGGCGGTCGCCGTGTTGGAGACCCACATGCTGATGAACGCCGTGGCGAGCATGAAGCCCGCCACGACCATCGCCGGGTTGGTTCCCATCGCCCGCACGGTGACCAGGGCGATGCGCCGGTGCAGATTCCACCGCTGCATCGCGAGCGCCAGCATGAAGCCGCCCATGAACAAGAAGATGATGTTGTTGCCGTAGGAGGCGCCGACGTCGTCGACCGTGACGTCATCGACCAGGATCGGGAAGACGATCAGCGGGACGAGAGCGGTCGCCGGGATCGGGATGGCCTCGGTCATCCACCACACGGCCATGAGAGCGGCCGTGCTCGCGGTGATCTTGCCGGCGAAGGAGAGGCCGTCCGGGAGGGCGGCGT
Source organism: Aeromicrobium phragmitis (assembly GCF_003674095.1). GTDB lineage: Bacteria > Actinomycetota > Actinomycetes > Propionibacteriales > Nocardioidaceae > Aeromicrobium > Aeromicrobium phragmitis. The sequence continues at coordinate 277,105 of NZ_RDBF01000002.1, read as the reverse complement.
AGACCAGCAAGGCGACGACGACACCGGCCAGCATCCCGCTCCACCGGATGCGACGTCGGCGGGACGGCACCTCGGCGGCCTGCGCCCCCGCCGCCTCGTCCCGCCCGTACCCCTTGTCGAAGACTTGCGAGCTGTTACTCACGGTGCCGCTCCTCCGTGTCGTGCTCTGTGTCACCACCACGTTAGGCGAGCACGCGCTGTCCTGCGCGCCGAGACGATCGGGAACGACGAACGCCCCGCGGGAGTCCCGCGGGGCGTTCGTTCGGACTGGCCTGGATCAGCCACCGACCTCGATGTGCGCGAAGCGCTTGACGGTCACGCCGGCCTCGTCGAGGACCTGCTTGACGGTCTTCTTGCTGTCGGTCACCGACGGCTGGTCGAGCAGCACGACCTCCTTGAAGAAGCCGTTGACGCGACCCTCGATGATCTTCGGCAGCGCCTGCTCGGGCTTGCCCTCCTCGCGCGCGGTGGCTTCGGCGATCTCGCGCTCCTTCTCCACGACATCGGCGGGCACCTCCTCGCGGGTGAGGAAGCGCGGACGCATCGCGGCGATCTGCATGGCGGCGCCGCGCGCGGCGTCGAGATCGTCGCCCTCGTACTGGACGAGGACGCCCACGGCCGGCGGCAGGTCGCTCGCCCGGCGGTGCATGTAGGTCGCGACCTGGCCGTCGAACGCGGCGACACGGCCGAGTTCGATCTTCTCGCCGATGACGCCGGCGAGGGCCGTGATCGTGTCTTCGACGGTCGTGCCGTCGTCGAGCGTCACGCTCTTGAACGCCTCGGCGTCGGCCGGCTTAGCGGCGTCGGCAGCAGCAGCAAGGCGGTCGGCGAGCTCGATGAACTGATCGTTCTTCGCCACGAAGTCGGTCTCGGAGTTGAGCTCGACGATCGCAGTTCCCGCGTTCGCGACGAGGCCTGCGGAGGCCTCGCGCTCGGCGCCCCGCTTGGCGGCCTTGGCCGCACCGCTGATGCGGAGCAGCTCGACGGCCTTGTCGAAGTCGCCGTCGGCCTCGGTCAGCGCCTTCTTGGCGTCCATCATTCCGGCGCCCGTGGCGTCCCGGAGCTTCTTGACGTCGGCAGCAGTGATTGCCATAGGTCTGTCTCGTTTCTGGATCGAATCAGATGGTCACTCGGCCGGCTTGTCGGCGCCGGGGGCGGCAGCCTCCGCGGTCTCAGCCGGCGTCGGGTCGGCGGTCTCGGCCTTGGCCTCCTCGATCGAGGACGCCTCGGCGGGCGCGTCGGCCTCGGCGGTGGACGGCGAGACCGGACCGGTCTGCGCAGCGTCCTTGCCCTCGAGCAGCTCGCGCTCCCAGTCGGCCAGCGGCTCCTCGGCGCCGAGCTCGCTGCCCGGGGTCTCCTCGCCGGACTTGGCACCGCCGCGGGCCATCAGGCCCTCGGCCACGGCGTCGGCGACGACACGCGTGAGCAGACCGACCGAACGGATGGCGTCGTCGTTGCCCGGGATCGGGTAGTCGACGTCATCGGGATCGCAGTTGGTGTCGAGGATCGCGACGACGGGGATGCCCAGCTTCTTGGCCTCGTCGACCGCGAGGTGCTCCTTCTTGGTGTCGACGATCCACACGGCGTTGGGCGTGCGGTGCATGTCGCGGATACCACCCAGCGTGCGCGAGAGCTTGTCGTACTCGCGCTTCATCTGGAGGAGTTCCTTCTTCGTGCGGTTCGAGCCCGCGACGTCGTCGAAATCGACCTCCTCGAGCTCCTTCATGCGCTGCAGACGCGCGCTGATGGTCGAGAAGTTGGTGAGCATGCCGCCCAGCCAGCGCTGGTTGATGTAGGGCATGCCGACCCGCTTGGCCTGCTCCTCGATCGGCTCCTGCGCCTGGCGCTTGGTGCCGACGAACAGGATCGTGCCGCCGCGAGCGACCGTGCTCTTGACGAAGTCGTACGCAGCGTCGATGTACGCGAGCGACTGCTGCAGGTCGATGATGTAGATGCCGTTGCGCTCGGTGAAGATGAAACGCTTCATCTTCGGGTTCCAGCGACGGGTCTGGTGTCCGAAATGCACGCCGCTCTCGAGCAGCTGACGCATGGTGACGACGGCCATGGCCGTATTCCTCTCTGCCTGGTTGACGGCACCGTCGAGCGACGATGCCCCTGGCGTCCGAACCGACACGAGCCACCCATCGGCTGATGGGACCAGGCCGTGCCCCGCATTCGGCGTGAGCGTCATACGGTGTCGGGCGCGCGAATTTCGCCTCGTTGGAGGCGATGCGGCAAGTCTAGCCGCCCGGTCCACGATGACGAAATCCACACGCCGCCGACCCGCGCCGGCTCTCCACAGGCTCGCGCACGACACTCGCGCTCGAGGCCCCCCGCGGCTGGACTGGCGTCATGGCTCTGGCTCCACGTCGCGCGTTCGCCGCCGCCGTCATCACTCTCCCACTCGCCCTGGTCCCCCACGACCGGCCCGCCCCCTGGGCGTGGCCGTTGCCGACCCAACGTGTGGAACGCGCGTTCGACGCCCCCCGCACCGAGTACGGGCCCGGCCACCGCGGAGTCGATCTCCCCGGCCGGCCGGGCGAGCTGGTACGCGCCGTCGACGCCGGCACGGTGACCTTCGCCGGGCAGGTGGGCGGTGTCATGACGGTGACCGTCGAACACGGCACCGAACGGTCCACCTATCAGCCGGTCGATCCGACCGTCTCGGTCGGCGACGCCGTGGACCGGGGCGCTCCGCTCGGCACGCTGCTGCCGCGTCATCCCTCGTGCGCGACCACGTGTCTGAACCTCGGGCGCCTGCGCGGCTCGGAGTATCTCGACCCGGCCGAGCGCCTCCGGTCAGGCGGCCGCTTCCGACTGATCTCTCCCGATGGCCCGCCCCCGGAACCACCCGGGTGGAACGGCTCCGGCCTGGTCAATCTGCTCGGCGGCCCGATCACCTCGGCGTTCGGCATGCGGGTCCATCCGGTCACCGGCGAGCGCAAGTTGCACGATGGCGTCGACATCGGAGCCGCGTGCGGCACACCCGTCCCGGCGCTGGCCGCCGGCCGAGTGAGCCGCTCGGAATACCGCGGCGCCTACGGCGAGCAGGTCGAGATCGTCCATGACGACGGCCGGGCGACGTCGTACAGCCACCTCAGCCGGCGCACGGCCAGAGTGGGCGACGAGGTCGCAGCGGGCGACATCGTCGGAGCGGTGGGGACGACCGGGCGGTCGACCGGCTGTCACCTGCACCTCATGCTGCTCGTCGACGGGAACCCCGTCGACCCGCTGACGGCTCGGGGCTAGTCCGCAGGGTCACCCCTCACGCGCGCGGCTCCGCCCCTCTATGGCTGGTTCTCCGCGGAGTCGCTCAAGCACGGGGCTTCGCCCCTCTATGGCTGGTTCTCCGCAGGGTCGCTCAAGCACGGGGCTTCGCCCCTCTATGGCTGGTTCTCCGCAGGGTCGCTCAAGCACGGGGATGGGCTTGGCGGTAGGCGGCGCGAAGTCGCTCGTTGCTGACGTGCGTGTAGATCTGAGTGGTACCGAGCGAGGCGTGGCCGAGGATCTCCTGTACCGATCGAAGGTCGGCACCGCCTTCGAGCAAGTGGGTCGCTGCGGTATGCCGGAGACCGTGCGGACCGAGATCGGCGACGCCGTCGACCGCACCCAACCGGTCATGCACCACCCGGCGAACGGTACGTGGATCGATCCGCCCCCCGCGCACCCCGAGAAACAGCGCGGCCCCGCTCTGCGACGCCGCCATCCGCGGTCGGCCCCGCCGGGTCCAGGCTTCGAGTGCTGCTCCGGCGGGCGCGCCATAGGGCACCGCGCGCTCCTTGCGGCCCTTGCCGAAGACGCGGATGACGCGACGCTCCAGATCCACGTCGTCGACATCAGCACCGACCAGCTCGCCGACGCGGATGCCGGTGGCGTACAACACTTCGACGATGGCCAGATCGCGCAGGCCGACCGGGTCCTCCTCGTCCACCTCGATGGCATCGATGACGGCGCGGATGTCGTCCTGACTCAGCGCGGGCGGCAGTTCGCGGTGCGCCTTGGGACTCGCCAGCAGGGCCCCGGCATCCTGCTCCGCGCGCCCGGTGCGGGCGAGCCAGGAGGTGAAGACCCTGGCCGCCGTCGACCGGCGCTGCAGCGTGGTCCGCGCGGCGCCGCGGGTCATGAGGTTGGCCAGCCAGCTGCGCAGCGAGCGCAGATCGAGTCGAGCGGGGTCGTCGATGCCGAGCCGCCCCGCATGCACCGCGAGACTGCGCAGGTCGACGAGGTACGCGCGCACGGAGTGCACGGACAGGTCGCGTTCACGGGCCAGGTGGGATTCGTACTCGCCGAGGACGCGCGCCCACCGTTCGCTGATCTCTTCCTCGCCGGACACTCATCCTCCTGCGAACGGCGGGAGGATGTCGACGGTCTCCGTGCCGTTCTCCACCTGGCCGCCGAACCCGCGACGCTCGCCGTCGACGAGCACGGAGCAGCCCTCCAGCACCGGGCGCGCGGCCGGCGAGACCGTGCTCAGCGCCTGCACCACCGTGCCCACCGTGGTCGGAGCGGTGAGGCCGAGACCGTCGAGGGTGAACTCGCCCTGCCCGACCGCGTGGCGAGCCGCGGCGAAGAGTCGAATCATCGTCATGGGCGATCACCCACCGATCTGACTCATCGATCGTTCCGGAGCGACGAAGCTCGCGTCGATGCCATGCGCCGCCGGCTTGCCCCACATCGCCGTACGCCAGAGCTCGGCAAGCTCCGCATCGCCCGCGCCGTCGCGCAAGGGCCCGAGCAGGTCCGTCTCGGTGCGGGCGAAGAGGCAGTGCCGCACCGTTCCCTCGGCGGTGAGACGTGTTCGCCGACAGTCGGCGCAGAACGGCTCGCTGATGGACGCGATGATCCCGATCGTGCCGCGTCGCGTGCCGTCGGCCGCGTAGACGTCGAAACGCTCGGCCGGGGCTCCGTCACGCGGGGCCGGGTGCGGGCGGAGCGCGACGCCGCGCTCCTCGAGCAGCGTTCGAACCTGAGCGGCGGTCACGAAGGTGGAGTGGTCCCAAGTGCGATCGGCATCCAACGGCATCTGCTCGATGAACCGCAGCTCGAAATCGCGACCCAGACACCACTCCAGCAACTCGACGGCGTCATCGCCGTCGTTGACGCCGGGCATGAGCACCGCGTTGATCTTGATCGGCGTCAGGCCCGCCGCCTCGGCCGCGTCGATCCCCTCGAGGACGCGAGGGAGCAAGGACCGGCGGCTGAGCAACTGGGCGTGAGTGGGATCGAGCGTGTCGAGCGAGATGTTGATGCGCTCGAGTCCGGCGTCGGCGAGCGCCTGCGCGCGTGACGCGAGCCCGACGGCGTTGGTCGTCAGGCTGAGGTCGACGTCGAGCGGGGCGAGATCGCCGACGATCTCGACGAGGTCGCGGCGCAGCAACGGTTCTCCGCCGGTCAGGCGGATGGAACGCACCCCGAGTTCGCGCACCGCCAGCGTCGCCAGCCGAGCGATCTCGCTACGCGTCATGAGCGCATCGTCGGGAGCGAGCGGCAGTCCTTCCGCGGGCATGCAGTAGGTGCACCGCAGATTGCAGCGCTCCGTGAGCGAGATCCTCAGGTCGTCGGCGACGCGGCCGTGGGCATCGAGCAGTCCGGTACCGGCACTGGGCGTCACGACCGAAGGGGACATGTTCCTCAGTATGACCCGGACGACCCAAGATGTGTGACGTAGGTCGTACGACCGCGGGTCAGCACGTCGGGCACGCTCCCCTCGTCCACGATCTGTCCTTCTTCGAGCACGACGACCCGATCCGCCAGGGCGGAGAGGTCGGCCGCGTCGTGGGTGACGAGCAGGACGGTGCACGGTTCCAGCAGCTCCGCGAGGGCCGCCCGGACGTCGATGGCCGACGCCACGTCGAGCGCGGCGAGCGGCTCGTCGAGCAGCACGACCTGCGGCTGGGCGGCGAGGGCTCTGGCCACCGCGACGCGCGCCGCCTGGCCCCCCGACAGCTGGTCGGCATACCGCCGGCGCCAGGTCTCCGCACCCAGACGTCGCAGTACACCGCGGGCTCGCGCTCGGCGATCGGGCCCGCGCAACGAGAACGCGACGTTGTCGAGCGCCGTCAGGTGGCCGAAGAGATGGCCGCGCTGCGTCAGGAGCGCCACCCCACGGCGATGCGGCGGAGCCGTCTCGACGGCTTCGCCGCCCACTGACACGGCGCACCCACGAGCGTGGACGACACCGGCGACCACCGACAGTAGCGTCGATTTTCCCGCCCCGTTCGGGCCGACCACGGCCACGGTCTCCCCCGCCGCGATGTCGAGCTCGACGTCGACCCCCCGCTCGGGAACGACGGCACGCACCGACAGCGCCGCGCCGGGACGGGGCGCGGCCCACTCGACGGACGCCGGGTCCGGCCCCGGGCGACGACGCCACGGTCCAGTGCGCTGGCGGCCGTAGGTCACCACGATGACCACGACCGCGACCGCGAGCAGCAACGCCGAGAGCGCTACGGCCCCGTCGGGATCGGTCTCGCGCTGCAGGTAGATCTCGAGGGGAAGCGTGCGCGTTACGCCCTGCAGGCTCCCGGCGGCGGTGATGGTGGCGCCGAACTCGCCGAGCGCCCGGGCGAAGACGAGGACGGTGCCGGCGGCCAGCGCCGGAGCGAGGCGCGGAAGCGTGACTCGCCAGAACACTTGAGCCGGACTCGCCCCGAGGGTCGCCGCCGCGACGTCGTCACCACCGTCGTCGCCGCGCAGCGCGCCTTCCACGCTGAGCACAAGGAAGGGCATCGCGACGAAGACCTGCGCGATGATGACGGCCGCGGTGCTGAACGCCAGCTCGACTCCCCACGCCTCCAAGGTGGCGCCGAGCAGGCCACGGCGACCGATCGCGCTCAGCACCGCGACGCCTGCCACGACGGGCGGGAGTACGAGCGGCAGCAGCACCAGTCCGCGCGCGAACGCCTTGCCGGGGAACGAGCACCGCGCCAGCACGAGAGCCAGCGGCACACCCGCGAGGACGCAGATGACCGTGGCGACGGACGTGGTGAGCAGGCTGAGCCGCAGGGCGGTCAGGGCGCTGTCGCTCGTGAGCAGCTCCGGGAGCCGACCGGGATCGACGCGCGCGAGCAGCGCGACGACCGGCACCGCCATCGCCACGGCGGCGATCACGGCGATGCCGATCGCCGCCCGCGGTACGCCGACAGCGCGGGGTCTCATGGCGCTCCGAAGCCGGCGGTCCTGAGCCGTTCCGCACCGGGCCCGGTCACGATGAAGTCCACGAACGCCGCAGCGAGATCGGGGTGCTCGGTGTCGGCGAGCACAGCCGCGGGGTACCGCACGATGTCCTCGGCGGAAGAGGTCTTCGGGTCGACCGCGGCCACGCGATCGCCACCTCGCGCGATGTCCGTGACGTACACGAGGCCGGCGTCGGCCTGCCCCTCGGAAACCGCGGTGAGGACTCCGCTGACCGACGACTCCTCGCTCGCTGGGCGCGCCGGCACTCCGGCGCGTGCGAGCAGCTGGGCACTCAGCGCACCGCATGGGACCTGAGGCGCACACAGCACGGTCGTGACGTCCGGCCGGGACAGATCCGCTAACCGTTCGATCCCGGCAGGGTTTCCGGCGGGCACCGCGATCGTCAGCCGGTTGGTGGCGAAGCGTTCGGGCTCCTCGGCGAGCTCCGCCTCGACGACGGTGGTCATCGTCCGCTCGTCGGCCGCGGCGAACACGTCAGCCGGCGCACCTTCGACGATCTGCTGCGCGAGGTCGGAGGAACCGGCGAAGGACAACTGGACGTCCACGCCCGGGTGTTCCGCCTCGAAGTCGGCGGCGATGTCCTCGAACACGTCCGTGAGCGAGGCGGCCGCGAACACCGTCAGGGTGCGACGCTCGGTCTCGGCCGATTCGGCGCAGGCACTCGTCGCGGCGAGCACGAGGAGCAGGACCGCGAGGACGGGACGCCTCATCGGTCGCCCTCCGCCGTCTCGACGATGACGGTCGTGGCTTTGACGACCGCCGTTGCGACGACACCGGGCTCGAGGCCCAGATCGCGAACGGACTCCGTGCTCATCAGGGACACGACTCGATGCGGACCGCACTGCAACTCGACCTGCGACATCACCGCGTCGCTCACGACCTCCGTCACGATTCCGACGAAGCGATTGCGGGCTGACCGCGCCACCCCGAGTCGATCCGCCGGCGCGACCGCGTGGTCGCGGGCATAGCGCCCGAGGCTCGCGCCGTCGACCGTGACCGGACTGCCACCGGCGGCCTCCAACTCATTGGCGGACAGCAGCCGCCGAACGGTGTCCGTGCTGACACCCAGGAAGGCAGCCGCTTCGGAAACTCGGATCTGCGTCACAATGTCGAGCATATCGGCGCATCTGCGACAGCGCCCCGGCGGATACAGTGTGCGCATGAGCACGTCCATCGAGGAGCACCGCGACGCTGTCGCGCATCTGATCCATTTGGCGGACGCACGGCGGCGCGAACGCGTCGAGGACGTGGCGGTGGAGGCGTTGACGAATCCTCGCCGATTAGCCGAGGACGTCCTCTCCGCTCACGACCTTCCGCCCTTCGACAATGCGCAGATGGACGGCTACGCCGTCGCCGCTCATGACCTGGCCGGGGCCACCCCTCAGCGTCCGGTCGCCCTCCCCGTGGCGTCTCCCATCCCGGCCGGCGCCGACACCGGCGTGCATTCACCCGGTACCGCCGCGCCGATCATGACCGGGGCGCCGGTGCCCAAGGGCGCGGACACCGTGATTCCCATCGAGCACGTCGAGCCGTCGCGCTTCGACGTTCCCGAGGTCCGGTTCTCGACCGCGCCGCCACCGGGGCAGTTCGTCCGGCCGCAGGGCGACGACGTGAGCCGCGGGGCGCTCCTTCTTCCGCGCGGCACGTGGACGACGCCCGCCGCGATCGGGTCACTCACCGCCGCCAGGGTGCGCAGCGTGCGCGTCGAGGGCGAGCTTCGCGTCGCGATCGTGAGTTCGGGCGACGAGATCGCGTCCGGGCAACTCGCCGACGGCAACGGCGTCGCGCTCACCGCAGCGGTGCGTGAGGTCGGCGCCTCCGCGTCTCGCCACGTCGTCCGCGACGACCCGCGCGAGTTCGCGTCACTGCTCGATGAGCTGACCAGCACGAGCGACCTCGTCCTCACCACCGGCGGCATCAGCGCGGGTGCCTACGAGGTCGTTCGCCAGGTGCTCGAACCGTTGCCCGCATCCTGGTTCGACCACGTGCCGCTTCAGCCGGCGGGACCGCAAGGCAGGGCATTGCGCAACGGCCTGCCCATCGTCTGCTTCCCGGGCAATCCCGTGAGCACACTCGTCTCCTTCGAACTGTTCGTCCGACCTGCGCTGGCCCGCAGCTGCGGTGTCGTGAACCCGGACCGTCCGGCGGGCTCGGGCCGGCTCGCCGCGCCCCTGACGTCGCCGGCGGGCAAGCTGCAGGTGCGTCGGGGGCGTGTCGACGACGACGGTCTCGTCCACCTGGTCGGCGGCGCCGGTTCTCATCTGCTCAGCAGTTATGCGGCGGCGACCCATCTGGTGTTCGTTCCCGCCGACGCCGATCGCCTCGCTGCCGGCGATACGGTGGCCTGGTGGAGGATCGCAACGCACTGAGCCACTACCGGAACGACGGATCGGCCCACATGGTCGACGTCTCCGGCAAGCCGCCCACGACGCGCACGGCGACGGCGACCGGCCGGCTCGTCACGCGTCCCGACGTCGTGCAGCAGATCGCCGAGGGCTCGCTGCCCAAAGGGGAAGCGCTGGCGACCGCCCGGATCGCAGGGATCCTGGCCGCCAAGCAGACCTCCTCGCTCATCCCCCTGTGCCATCCGCTCCCCCTGTCGAAGATCGAGGTCGATCTCGACCCCGGCGAGGATCACGTGCTCATCACCGCGACCGTCCGCACCACCGCGCCGACCGGTGTCGAGATGGAGGCGCTCACCGCGGTCAGCGTCGCGGGACTCACCTTGTACGACATGATCAAGGCCGTCGACCGGGCCGCCGTCCTGAGCGACGTGCGCGTCGACCGCAAGCAGGGTGGGACGACCGACTGGGAGCGGGACGATGCCTGACGTGCGCGTGGGGATCGTCGTCGCGTCGACGCGGGCCGCCGCTGGTGAGGCGGAGGACGGCACCGGGCCGGTGATCGCCGACTGGGCCCGGCAGCACGGATGGGCTGTGGATGGGCCTCACGTCGTGGCCGACGGTCAGCCGGTGGAGCGACTGCTCCGCGATCTGGCGGCTTCGGGCACCGCTCTCGTCGTGACGACCGGCGGGACCGGGATGAGCCCTGACGACGAGACCCCCGAACGCACTCGTGCCGTCATCGATCGTGAGGCGCCCGGTATCGCCGAGCGGCTGCGCGCCGCGGGTCTCCACCAGACGCCGATGGCCGCGCTGTCGAGGGGAATCGCCGGTATCGCCGAACGCACGCTCATCGTCAACCTTCCCGGCTCCCGAGGAGGCGTGCGCGACGGCCTCGCCGTTCTGGACGAACTCGCCGCGCATGCGCTCGCTCAACTCGGGCATCTCGCCGACGATCAGCCTCATCCACCTCGCGAAGGGACCTCCGCATGACCGTCGAACTGGCCGATCTGCGCGATGGCGATCTCGACCTCGCCGAACTCGTCGACCTGGTAGCGCACGAGAGCGCCGGTGCCGTGGCGACGTTCACGGGAGTCGTCCGCAACCACGACGGCGGCAAGCAGGTCACGCGACTGGAGTACGAAGCCCACCCCGAAGCCGCCGCGTACATCGAGGCCAGCGCCGGTCGGATCGCTGCTCGTCACGACGGCGTGCGCGTCGCCGTCGTCCATCGCACGGGTCCGCTCGCGATCGGCGACGCCGCGATCGTGGCCGCCGTGGCCGCAGCGCATCGCCGTGAGGCGTTCGCCGCCGTGGCCGACCTCGTCGACGACGTGAAGGCGACGGTGCCGATCTGGAAACACCAGTTCTACACCGACGGCTCCGACGACTGGGTCAACGCACCGTAAGGGCCGTCAGCGGCCGCCGTCGCCGGGGTCGCTGTCGCGCCCGCGGCTCTCGCGCAGCGCTCGACCTTGCTCGATGTACTCGCGCTCCTTCTTCTCGTCCTTGTCGATCTTGCGGGTATCGCGAGCCGGCAACTGCACGGTCTCCTCCGCTGCGATACCCGCCTGCAGTTCGCGCCCTCGCTCGAGCTCGCAGTCCAACTCCGCGCCGAAGAGCAACGCGAGGTTGGTGATCCAGAGCCAGAGCAGGAACACGATCACGCCGGCGAGGGCGCCGTAGGTGCGGTTGTAGTTGGAGAAGTTGGCGACATAGAAGCCGAAGCCGACCGATGCCACGATCCAGGTGAGGATCGCGACCACGGCGCCGACGCTCAACCAGCGGAACTTCGGCTGCTGGACGTTGGGCGTGGCGTAATACAGGATCGCGACGACCACGACCACCACGACGAGGACGCCGGGCCACTTGGCGATGTTCCACGCCGTCACCGCCGCGGAGCCGACACCGAGCGCGTCGCCGACCGCCTCGGCCACGGGTCCGCTGACGACCAAGGCCACCGCTGCGACGGCGATCAGGATGAGCGCGACGAGCGTGATGAGCAGCATCATCGGGCGCAGCTTCCAGATCGGGCGGCCCTCGCCGATCTCGTAGATCCGATTCATCGCGCGGCTGAAGGCGTTGACATAGCCCGACGCCGACCAGAGCGCCAGGGCGAGGCCGGCGATCAGTGCGAAGCCGGCACCGCCGGAGGTGGCCAGTTGCTCGATGGTCGGAGTCAGCGTCTCGGCCGCGGAGGGGTTGAGTTGCTCCACGACGTCGATGACGGTCTGCGCCGTACTGGGGCCCTGGCCGACGAGCCCGACCAAAGAGAACAGCGCCAACAAGGCGGGGAACAGCGCCAAGACGGCGTAGTGGACGAGGGCGGCGGCCAAATCGATGCATTGGTCCTTGGAGAACTCGCGCGCGGTCTTGCGCACCACGTAGAACCAGGACGGCTTGGAAATGTCGCTCAGTTCGTCGGGTTTCCGGTCGTCGTCGGGTGCGGGCGCCTCCCCGGTCTCGCGTGCGGACGCTTCTCGCGTTTCGTGCGGCCGGTGCTTCTTCCGCCCGAAGATCATCGACGCTTCCTCCACACCACGAACGCGACGACGAGTGCCACGGCGACCACGACCCCGGCCGGAAACGCCGGTCCGCTGCCGTGCACCGCTCGGTTCGCCTTCGCCTTCGTCTGGTCGAAGGTGTCCTGTGCCTGATGCTTGACGCCGGATATGCGACGTTTGGCCTGCTCCTTCACGTCCAGTCGTTCGCCGAGCGCGTCGACGGTGTCGGCGAGTCGTTCACGCGTCTGGGCGATATCGGCCTCGATCTCGTCGGGGGTGGCGTCCCGGGGCGGCTCTGGCATGGGATCAGCTGGTGTGGTCACGATGACGAGCCTCCTTGACGGCCTCGATGTCGTCCTTGATGGTGTCGACGGTGCGTTCGGGCTTCGGTGAGACCTGCTGCACCTGCTTCTTGCCGATCAACGCGGCGACGCCGGCGCCGACGAAGAGCACGACGGCGACGATCAGCGCTGCGAGCCAGGCGGGGGTCACGAGGTCGAGCGCGAGGATCGCGGCCGCGACCAACGCTCCGAAGCCGAACCACGCGAGGATCCCGCCGGCACTGAACAGACCCAGTCCCACACCGGCGCGCTTGCCGGTCTCGCTGAGCTCGGCCTGGGCGAGCCGGATCTCGTCACGGACGAGCCGTGACGTCTCCTGGGAGAGCCGGGCCAACAGCTCGCCGGTCGTGGTGTCAGAGGGCGCGGCCGATGTCCTCGCGTCGGCGCCCTCGGGATTCGCGTGCGACATGCGCTGCTCCTCACCCGCAGTTTCGTGGTCCCTTCCACCTGTTCCGTTCACCACGGACCGGAAATCGAAACCCCTCACGGAGCCGGCGAGGACGTCGCCGTCCGCTGCCACCCCTCCGCCGTCGCTTCGACAGCGCCGTCGGCCTCCAACCGCCGCAGGGCGCGCACGGTGTGCAAGGTGCCGATGCGCAGCTCACGGGCGATCTCCGCGGGCTGACGTGGCGACGCGTCGTGGAGCTGTCCGAACACCGCAGTCGCGACGGGGTCGACGTCGACCGCCCGATCTTTGGCAATCCGCCCGTGGAAGCCCACCAGCTCAGCCACCACGTCGGCGCCGCTGCCCACCAGGACCGCTTTGCCCGACCGCACCGCGTCGTGGGTGCCCTGCGACTGCGCCGAGGTGACGGGGCCGGGCACGGCCATCGTCGTGCGGCCGAGTCGGTCGGCCCACTGCAGGGTATTGAGCGATCCGCTGCGGTGCGCGGCTTCGACCACGACCAGCCCGTCGGCCAATGCGGCGATGAGACGGTTGCGCGCCAGGAAGCGGGAGCGCGCCGCCGCACGGCCCGGCGGATATTCCGACACCACCACCCCGTACTCGGCGATCCGGCCCAGCAACGACGCGTGAGCGCGCGGGTAGTCCAGGTCCGCGCCGCACGCGAGCACCGCGATTCCCGCGTCGCCGGCCGCCAGTCCCCCGCGATGGGCGGACGCATCGATGCCGAAGGCCGCCCCGCTGACCACGGTGAACCCGCTGGCGGCCGCCGATGCCGCGATGTCTCCGGCGACTTCAGCCCCGTACGTTGTGCAGTCGCGCGCGCCCACGACGGCCACCGCGTGCTCGCTGAGGAGCCGCAGATGACCGGTGCCGCGGCACCACAGTCCCAGCGGCGCGCCCCCGGCGCCACCCGCGGTCTCCACCTCGTCGAGCCCGGCGAGTTGCTCGGGCCACTCCTCGTGCCCGGGAGTGATCCACCGCAGCCCCTGCTCACGACCGACCCGCAGCATGTGTTCGACCTGATCCTCGGGACCGTCCGTCACGTGCTGCCAGGGCTCGGGCCACATCGCCGGCCGACGGCGGACCGCGTCGAGAAGCGCGGCGGCTCCTCCCTGCTCGCGCAAGGCGGACGCCAGGCGCGGGTCGCCGGGCTCGACGTTGAGGCTCAGGAGGAGTCGGGCGCGGTCGTCCTTCACGCTGCCTCCAGCCGCAGACGAAGCGGTCCGCCGATGCCGGTGCCGCGGCGCAAGGCGAGCGCCGTGGCGATGTCGTCGGCGGTGGGGCAGTCGTTGCCCACGAGATCGGAGACCGTCCACGCGACCCGCAGCACGCGGTCGGCGGCCCGAGCGCTGAGCTTGCCCGCCTGCACCTGGTCCTCGAGGACGGAGCGGCCCTCGATCGTGGGGGGAAACACCTTGCGCAGTTCGATCCCCGAGACCTCGCTGTTGAGCCGGTAGCCGATCTCGCCGAGCCGCAGCGTTTGACGCTCGCGGGCGGCGAGGACGTCCTCGCCCCAGGCGGCGCTGCTGCGTTGCGAGCCGACTCCCGCGAGCTCCGGACGCGTGGGAGCCCGCAGCATCCGATGGATGTCGATGCGGTCGCGTACCGGACCGCTGATCTTGTCGAGATAGCGGCGGCGGGTCACCGGCGGGCATTCGCACCGCTCGGTCATCGACCCGTGATACCCGCACGGGCACGGGTTGGCCGCGAGGATCAGTTGGAATCCGGCCGGGAAGGCGACCGTCTGGGCCGAACGGGACACCACGATCTGCCCGCTCTCCAGCGGCTGGCGCAACGCGTCGATGACGTTGACCGCGAACTCGGGAGCTTCGTCGAGGAAGAGGACGCCACGGTGCGCCAGACTCATGGCTCCGGGCCGGATCTGCCGGCTACCACCGCCCACGATCGCGGCCGCGCTCGCCGAGTGGTGCGGGTCCACGAACGGTGGACGACGCAGGAGCGGCGCATCCGCGGGAAGCACGCCGGCGACCGAGTGCACGGCGCTGACGTCGAGCGACGCGGCGAGATCGAGGTCGGGCAGCAGCCGTGGGAGCCGGCGCGCGAGCATCGTCTTACCGATCCCCGGTGGCCCGGTCATGAACACGTGGTGACCTCCGGCGGCGGCGATGACGACGGCGAGCCGGGCGTCGTCCTGCCCGGCGACGTCGGCGAGGTCGAGCTGGTCGACCCGGTGGCTCGACCAGCTCGACTCCTCGGCGACCTCGAGCGGCTCCACCGGCGGGTCGTCGGGAACCTCCTTGCCGGTCAGCAGCGCGATGGTGTGCCGCAGCGACCGCACCCCTACCGTCGTCACGCCAGGGACGAGGGACGCCTCGCCCACGTTGGCTTCGGGCACGACGACCCGCGCGACGCCCGCCTCGGCCGCAGCGAGGACCGCCGGCAGGATGCCGCGGACGGCGCGGATACGGCCGTCGAGGGCGAGCTCACCGAGGAAGACGGTCTCACCGATGCGCTCCGCCGGCACGAGTCCCTTGGCGGCGAACACTGCCACGGCGATGGGCAGGTCGTAGTGCGACCCGTTCTTGGGCAGGGAGGACGGCGCTAGGTTGATCGTGACGCGATGGTCGGGCCACGACGTGCCGGAGTTGACGACGGCGGACCGGACCCGGTCACGCGCCTCGCTGACGGTGGCGTCGCCGAGCCCGACCACGACGGTGGCGGGCATGCCGCTGGAGACGTCGACCTCCACCTCGATCGGTCGGCCCCGCAGGCCGTCCAGCGCCACCGAGCGCGTCACGCCCGCCATCACGCCACCCCGGTGATGCGCTCGACCTGCGGCGCGCCGCGCGGGGGTACGAACACCGAGAGGGCGTCGATGCGCACGCTCGGCGGGTGGAGGCCGTGGACCTCGAGCCAGTGCGCGGCCAGGCGACGCAACCGAGCGGCTTTCTGCGGTCCGACCGCCTCCAGTGGCGAACCGTAGCGGTCGCCCGTGCGGGTCTTGACCTCACAGACCACGAGCGTCGAGCCGTCCCGCGCGACGATGTCGACCTCGCCGTAGCGGCACGTCCAGTTGCGCGCGAGGATGACCATGCCCTCCGACCGCAGGTGGTCGGCGGCGACCTGTTCGCCGTAGGCGCCCAGCGCTTTGTTGCGTGCGTACGTCATGGCCCGAGCCTCGCCGCGAGGGCCGGGACTGCACTACCGCCGGGGCGCCGGCTGTGGACGAGGCGGGCCCTGTGGAGATCCCGCCCCGGCCCGCGAGGTGAGCGGTGCGCTATGACGCACGCGACCCGACAACGTGGGGGATATCTCACCGCCCGGCGCGCAGGTGCGGGATATCTCACCGCCCGAGGCGGCGGTCAGTCCTCGGGGAGCTTGAAGTCCGAGTCCTGCAGCTCTTCGACATTGACGTCCTTGAACGTCAGGACCTTGACGTTCTTGGCGAACCGGGCGGGACGGTAGATGTCCCACACCCACGCGTCGGCCATCGTGACCTCGAAGTAGGCGTCACCGGTCTCCGAACGCACCTTCACGTCGACGGCGTTGCACAGATAGAAGCGGCGGTCGGTCTCCACGACGTATTTGAAGATCCGAACCACGTCGCGGTACTCGCGGTACAGCGCGAGCTCCATCTCCGTCTCGTACCGCTCCAGGTCTTCAGCGCTCATGATGCTTCACTCGCTCGCTCATTTCGATCTTCTCCCGCCGCGCCGTCAGCACGGCGCGGACGTTCGCGTACGTCATCCGGTGCTCGGAGCACGGACCGTGCTCGCGGAGGGCCTGCTCGTGGCGCGGCGTCGAGTAGCCCTTGTGCACGGCGAAGTCGTACTGCGGGTAGCCCTCGTGCAACTGCTCCATGATCCGGTCGCGGGTCACCTTCGCGACCACGGACGCGGCCGCGATCGACGCGGAGACCTGGTCACCCTTCCAGACCGCGAGTTTGGGGACGCCCAGCCCGTCGACGCTGAACCCGTCGGTCAGCACGTACGCGGGGGTCTGCTCGAGCCGGGCGAGCGCGCGGCGCAACGCGGCGACGTTCGCCCGGTGCAGTCCCAGCGCGTCGCACTCGGCGGCCTCCACGACGACCACGGAGACGGCCGTCGCCCGCTCGTGGATGCGTTCGAAGCAGGCTTCGCGGCGCTTGGGCGTCAGGAGCTTGGAGTCTGCGAGGCCGTCGATCGGCCGCTCGAGGATGACGGCGGCCGCGACGAGCGGGCCGGCGCACGCCCCCCGCCCCGCCTCATCGACGCCGGCGACGGGCGCGAGTCCCCGCCGCGCGAGCGCGCGTTCGTAGCCGTAGAGCCCGGCGTCTCGACGGATCGTGGGACCGGAGAGCAGGGTGGTCACGGCACCCCTTCGAACGCGTCGCTGTGTTCGATGAAGCCGAACCGGCTGAACGGCCAGACGCGCAACCAGGCCTTGCCGACGACCGCGTCCTCGCGGATGAAGCCGCCCCCGGGGTCGCCGAGGTGGTAGCGCGAGTCCGAGGAGTTGCCCCGGTTGTCGCCCTGCACCCACAGGTAACCGTCCGGCACCTCGACGGTGAACGTCGGTTCGCCGTTGGCCGCCTGGTCGGCCAGGTACGCCTCCTCGACCGGCTGTCCGTTGACCATGAGCCGGCCGGCGCTGTCGCAGCACTCAACGGTGTCGCCACCGACGCCGACGACGCGCTTGATGAGGTGGCCGCCCGACGGGTAGAGCCCGATGACCTCGAGCGCCTTCTGGACCACGTTGCTCGGAGCCGTCGCCTCGGCCGAACCGAGCCAGCCTCCCGGGTCGTCGAAGACGACGATGTCACCACGATCGGGTGAGCCGCCCCAGTACGACACCTTCTGCACGAGCAGCTTGTCGTCGACCTGCATCGTGGGCTCCATCGACTCGGACGGAATGTAGAACGCCTGCACGAAGAACGTCTTGACGATGACGGCCAGGACCACTGCGGTGACGACCAGGAGAATGGATTCCTGCCACACGGGCAACTGGCGCTTCTCGGTCACCCGATGAGCGTACCGGTCCGCTCGACGCCGCTCGCCAAGACGCGCCCCGAGACAAACACCACGGCCCCGCCGAAGCGGGGCCGTGGTGGGTGAAGAAGATCGACGCCGGACTCAGTCCTCGCGCTTCTCCTTGATCTTGGCGGCCTTGCCGCGCAGGTTGCGCAGGTAGTAGAGCTTCGCGCGGCGCACGTCGCCGCGGGTCGCGACCTCGATCTTGTCGATGACCGGCGAGTGGACCGGGAAGGTCCGCTCGACGCCGACGCCGAAGCTCACCTTGCGGACGGTGAACGTCTTGCCGATGCCCGAACCCTGCACCTTGATGCAGACGCCCTGGAACATCTGGACGCGCGAGCGGTTGCCCTCGACGATGTTGACGTGCACCTTGAGGGTGTCGCCGGGACGGAAGTCGGGGACGTCGTCGCGCAGCTGGCCGCTGGCGATCTGATCGATGACGTTGGTCATGTCTACTCCTCGCCGGTGCCACAGGTCACCAACGGATACGAAACGATGATGGGCGGTGCTGTAGACGACGGGTCTCCCCTGTGGCAGAGGCGTCGGCACCAAGGGATCATTTTGCCACACCGCTCCACGGCGAGGAAATCCGACCTGTGCCGCAACAGCCCGAAGGGGCGCTCGGAGGCGCCCCTTCGAACCGACAACGAGAGGTCAGTCGAACTTGTACCCCTCGCCATGCAAGGCGAGATCGATCCCGGCGATCTCGTCCTCCTCGCGAGCCCGGAAGCCGATCGTCTTGTCGATCGCGACGCCTAGCGCATAGGCGACGGCGAACGAGTAGACGGCGACCGCCAGAGCCGGCACGATCTGCGTCAGCAGCTGGTCGATACCGCCGCCGGTGAACAGACCGGTGTCCGTCGCGAAGAAGCCCAGGTAGAGGCAGCCGACGAAGCCGGCCACCAGGTGCAGACCGACGACGTCGAGCGAGTCGTCGAAGCCCAGCGTGAACTTGAGATCGATCGCGAAACAGCAGGCGATGCCCGCGACCAGGCCGAGGACGATCGACCACCAGGGCGTGAGGTTGGCGCACGCCGGGGTGATCGCGACGAGCCCCGCGACGACGCCGGACGCCGCACCGACCGCCGTGGCCTTGCCGTCCTTGACGTGCTCCACGACGAGGAACCCGATGACGCCGGCCGCCGGTGCGGCGATGGTGTTGAGGAAGATGAGCGCGCCGGTGCCGTCGTCGCCCGCAGCGCCGGCGTTGAAGCCGAACCAGCCGAACCAGAGGATCGCCGCGCCGATCAGGACGAGCGGCACGTTGTGCGGAGCCGAGTCCTCCTTGGAGAAGCCGACCTTGCGCTGGCCGAGCACGAGCGCGAGCGCCAGTGCCGCGGCGCCGGCGCTGATGTGCACGACGGTGCCGCCGGCCCAGTCGAGCACCTCCGTGTCACCGAAACCGAAGGTTCCGATCCAGCCGGTGAGGTTGCCGTCGCCGTCGAGGCCCCATACCCAGCCCTGCGAGGGGAAGTACACGAGGGTCGCCCACAGCCCCGCAAAGACCATCCACGGGAAGAACCGCGCCCGATCCGCGACCGCGCCGGAGATCAGCGCCGTCGTGATGACCGCGAACGTCGAGCCGAAGGCGACGCCGGCCAGGCTGGCCGGATCCTCCGCGGCCATCGTACTCAGCGCGAAGTCCGAGAAGGGGTTGGCGAGGACACCGTCGATGATGTCGTCGCCGTTCGAGCCCATGTTGAAGCCGTAGAGGATCCACAGGACGAAGACCAATCCCATGGCGCCGAAGCTCAACATCATCATCGACACGACGCTCTTGGCCTTGACGAGGCCACCATAGAAGAAGGCCAGACCGGGCGTCATGAAGAGAACAAGCGCTGCCGTCACGAGCAGCCAGATTGTTCCGGGTTCCATATCAACCTCTTTGCGAGTCGGTGAAAGGGAAGCCACGACACGGCGGCGCTGCCGCGACTGGCACGTCATCGATGCTCACGAAGCGGCGTTACGTCCCCCTACCGCAGGTGTTTCCCCCGCGTTACGCGAACGCGGGGGTGGTTAAATCTATCGACACGCTCAGGGGGCGAGGTCCGGGCGGCGCTCTCGGGTACGGCGCAGCGCCTCCTCGCGGCGCCAGGCCGCGATCTGGCCGTGGTGCCCCGACAACAGCACGTCGGGAACCTCCCGTCCGCGCCAGGAGGACGGCTTGGTGTAGACCGGGTACTCCAGCAGGCCCTCGCCGGCGTGCGACTCCTCGCTGAGGGACTCGGGGTTGCCCATGAACCCGGGGATGAGCCGCACGATCGCCTCGGTCATCGCGAGCGCGGCCACCTCTCCCCCGTTGAGCACGAAGTCGCCGAGGGAGAGTTCCTGCACCGTCCAGCGATCGTTCGCCTCGTCGACGACCCGCTGGTCGATGCCCTCGTAGCGGCCGCAGCAGAAGACGAGGTGCGATGCCGAGCTGAGCGACTCGGCGTGGCCTTGGGTGAAAGGGATGCCCGAGGGGGTGGGCACGATGACGACGCTGTCGTCGCGACACACGGCGTCGAGGGCGGCGCCCCAGGGTTCGGGGCGCATGACCATGCCGGCACCGCCGCCGTAGGGCGTGTCGTCGACCGTGCGGTGACGGTCCTGGGTCCAGTCGCGCAGGTCGTGGACGACGACCTCGAGCAGACCTGCTCGCTGCGCCTTGCCCGGCAGCGACAGGTCGAGCGGCGCCAGATAGTCGGGGAAGATCGTGATGACGTCGATCCGCACGTCAGCGCCCTTCGGGCGGGGTAACGGTCTCGGCGGCGTCCGGATCGAGGAGTCCGGGCACGTCGGCGACGACCAGCACCCGGCGTTCGATATCGACCTCGGGAACCAGCGCGGCGACGAATGGCACGAGGATCTCGCGTCCTTCGGCGTCGATCGCGAGGGTGTCGTGGGCCGGCAGGTGCAGCACGCCGGTGACTTCACCCACATGCGCTCCGTCTCGACGTGCCACGCGCAGTCCGATGAGCTGGTGGTCGTAGAACGCGTCGTCGTCCTCGGGCAGTTCGGCCGGGTCGACGTCCGCTTCGATGACCTGGCCGCGCAGGTGTTCGGCGGCCGTACGGTCAGCAACCTGGTCGAAGGTGACCAGCAGTTTGCCGCTGTGCGGGCGGGCGGCCTTCACGGTAAGCGAACGCCCCGCACAGACGACCGACGAGCCCGGAGCGAAACGTCGCTCGGGCTCGTCGGTACGCAGGTCCACGGCCAGTTCGCCGCGGATGCCGTGGGCTCGGCCGATCCGGCCGATGACGACCAGCATCGTCGACCTCGCTCAGCGCTGGCGGTCGACGTCCACGAAGTCGATCCGTGCGCCGCCGCGGCCCGCGAGGGCCGAGACGACGGTACGGATCGCCGTGGCGGTGCGCCCAGCGCGACCGATCACCTTGCCGAGATCGTCGGGGTTCACCCGCACCTCGAACAGCTCGCCGCGGCGAGTCTGCTTGGTGCGGACGGAGACGTCGTCGGGATGATCGACGATGCCCGCGACCAGGTGTTCGATGACCTCGCGCAGGGGCGCACCCATGGTCACTCGGCCTCGGCGGCCGGGGTCTCTTCGTCGGCCTTGGCCTCGTCGGCAGCCGGCTCCTGGGCCTTGGGCTTGCTCGACTTGGTGGTGGCCGACTTCTTGGGCTCGGCGTGCAGCTCCTTGAGCGCCTCGTCGAAGGCCTCGGCCTTGTCGCGCTTGGGCTCCGGCTGCTTGAGGGTGTTCTTGCCGCCCTCGATGTCGCCGGTGAGCTTGAGGATCGCCGCGACGGCCTCGGTCGGCTGCGCGCCGACTCCCAGCCAGTACTGCGCCCGCTCGGAGTCGACGTGGATGGTCGACGGCTCGGTCTTCGGATTGTAGGTGCCGATCTCCTCGATCACGCGGCCGTCGCGCTTGGTGCGCGAGTCGGCGACGACGATGCGGTAGAACGGCGTGCGGATCTTGCCCATCCGCTTGAGGCGAATCTTGACTGCCACGAGTGTGGTGTCTCCTTGTTGATCTGAGCTGTCGGTGACGACGCCGTGACGTGTGGGGTAAGCCCGGCGGCATCCAGGGCCGGCGACTCACAGCTGAGAGGGTCTGAAAGCCCACCGGACACGATCACCCATTGTGCCAGAGGACGGCACGGCCCTCCAAACAGGCCGCGCCGGCGTCAGCTCGCCGGTGCGGCGAACTGCGCGGCGTACAGCCGCTGGTAGGCCCCGCCCGCCTCCAGCAGCTCCTCGTGCGTGCCCTGCTCGACGATGCGCCCCTGCTCCATGACGACGATGAGGTCGGCATCGCGAATCGTCGAGAGCCGGTGCGCGATGACGAAACTCGTGCGTCCGCTGCGCAGTCGGCCCATCGCCTCCTGTACGAGCGCCTCTGTCCGGGTGTCGACCGAGCTGGTGGCTTCGTCCAGGACCAGGATCGCCGGATCGGCGAGGAACGCCCGGGCGATCGTCAGCAGCTGGCGCTGGCCCGCACTCACTCCCCCGCCCTCGTCGTCGATCCGGGTGTCGTACCCCTCGGTGAGGGTCCGCACGAAGTGGTCGGCGTGCGCGGCCTGAGCCGCGGCGACGACCTCAGCCTCGCTGGCGTGCTCCGCCCCGTAGGCGATGTTCTCGCGGATCGTGCCGGAGAACAGCCAGGCATCCTGCAGCACGACGCCGAAGTCGTCGCGCAGGTCCGCACGGCGAAGATCCGTGATGTCGACCCCGTCCAACGTGATCCGGCCGTGGTCGAGCTCGTAGAACCGCAGCAGCAGGTTGGTGAGCGTGGTCTTGCCCGCGCCGGTCGGCCCGACGATCGCCACGGTCTGCCCGGGTTCGGCGACGAGCGAGAGGTGTTCGATGAGCGGCTCGTCGGTGTAAGAGAACGAGACGTCCTCGAAGGCGACCCGCCCCCGCACGGCCTCGATCACCCCGCCGTCCGCGGAGTCCGGACGTTCGCGCGGCTCGTCCAGCAGGCCGAAGACCCGCTCGGCCGAAGCCACACCGGACTGCAGCAGGTTGACCATCGCGGCGACCTGGGTGAGCGGCTGGGTGAACTGGCGCGAGTACTGGATGAACGCCTGCACCGAACCGATCGACAAGCGTCCCGACGCGACCTGCACCCCGCCGATGACGGCGACCAGCACGTAGTTGAGGTTGGAGACGAACATCATCACCGGCTGGATGACGCCCGAGATGAACTGGGCCCGGAACGCCGCGCCGAACAAGGCGTCGTTGCTCTCGTCGAACTGCTCACGCGCTCGCTGCTGATGCCCGAAGACCTTGACGACCTCATGCCCGGAGAACGTCTCCTCGACGTATCCGTTGAGGCGACCGGTCTGGGTCCATTGGGCGATGAACTGCGGCTGCGAGCGTTTCATGATCGCGCCGGTGATGGCGATGGCGACGGGAATGGTCACGACCGCGATGAGCGTCAGCAGCGGCGAGATGGTCAGCATCATCACGAGCGTGCCGACGACCATGAGCAGGCTGGTGATCATCTGGCTGAGCGTCTGCTGCAAGGACTGAGCGACGTTGTCGATGTCGTTGGTGGTGCGCGAGAGGATCTCGCCGCGTTCCTGCCCGTCGAGGTACGACAGCGGCAGCTGGTGGATCTGGTCCTCGACGTCGCCACGCAGCCCGGCGACCACGCGCTGGACGACGGTGGTGGCGAGGACGCCCTGCAGCCACATGAACAGCGAGGACACCAGATACAGGACGGCGGCACCGGCCAGCACCCAGGTGAGGGTGGAGAAGTCGATGCCTTCGCCCGGACGCAGGTCGACCGAGCCCACGAGATCGGCGAGCTGGTCCTGTCCGTCGGCACGCAGCTGCTCGACGACCTGCTCCTTGCTCGCTCCTGCCGGGAACCGGCTCGACAGGAAGCCGTCGAACACGAGGTCGGTGGCGTACCCGAGAATGCGTGGCCCGACGACGGCCAGCACGGTGCCCACGAGGCCGAAGACTCCCAGCCCCCACACGAGGAGTCGGTCGGCGAGCAGCATCCGGGCGAGGCGCCCGAACGTGGCGCGGAAGTCGGCCGGTTTGGCTGGCGGCTGTCCCTGGAAGCTCACGAGGCGGCCTCCTGCTCGCTCAGTTGCGAGAGCACGATCTCGCGGTAGACGTCGTTGCCCGCCATGAGCTCCTCGTGGGTCCCGGTGCCGACGACATTGCCGCGGTCCAGTACCACGATCCGGTCGGCGTCGCGGATCGTGCTGATGCGCTGCGCGACGATCACGACCGCGGCGTCCGCCGTCACCTCGGCGAGTTCTCGGCGTAGCGCGGCATCGGTGGCGTAGTCCAGTGCCGAGAACGCGTCGTCGAACAGATAGATCAGTGGCCGTTTGACGAGGGCGCGGGCGATGGCGAGTCGCTGCCGCTGCCCTCCGGAGACGTTCGACCCACCCTGGGTGATGGGGGCGTCGAGACCGGCGGGCATCCGCTCGACGAAGTCCCGTGCTTGCGCGATCTCGAGCGCACGCCACAGCTCATCGTCGCTCGCATCGGGCTTGCCGAACTGCAGGTTCGAGCGGATCGTGCCGCTGAACAGCACCGCTTTCTGCGGCACCAGGCCGATCGCCGCCCACACGTCCGCTGGGCGAAGGTCACGGACGTCGTGCCCGTCGAGCAGAACACGGCCTGCGGTGACGTCGAAGAGCCGGGTCATGAGCCCGAGGACGGTGGACTTGCCGCTTCCCGTGCCCCCGACAATCGCGGTGGTCTCACCGGGCCGCACGAGGATGTCGACCTCCCGGACCACGTCGTGCTCGGCCCCCGGATACGCGAATGAGGCGTGCTGCACGTCGATGCGACCCTGCTCGATCCGGACCGCGGGAACGTCGGGGCTCATGTCGATCGCCGGCGTCGTGCGGAGGACCTCCCCGATGCGCTCCGCCGACACGTGTGCCCGGGGCCACAGCATGAGCATGAAGGTGGCCATCATGACGGCCATGAGGATCTGAATGAGGTAGTTCTGGAACGCCGTCAAGGCACCGACCTCGAGGTCGCCGGAGCCGACTCGGTGCGCTCCCCAGCCGATCGCGAGCACGACCGACAGGTTCATGATGCCCATGAGCAGCGGGAAGAACATGCTCATGAGGCGGCCGGCGGAGATGGCCACGTCGCGGTACTGGACGTTGGCCTCGTCGAACCGCTCGATCTCGTGCCGCTCCTTGACGAAGGCACGGATGACCCGGATGCCCGCGATCTGCTCGCGCATGATGCCGTTGATCGCGTCGATCCGCGTCTGCATGAGTCGAAAGAGCGGCTGCATGCGACCGATGACGAGGGCGAGGCTCACGATGAGGACCGGCAGCACGATCAGCAGCACGCCGGAGAGTTCGACGTCCTGACGGAGCGCCATGACGAGTCCGCCGACTCCGGTGATGGGTGCGGCGACCAGCATCGTGAGTCCCATGAACAGCAGCAACTGCACCTGCTGGACGTCGTTGGTGGACCGCGTGATGAGTGTCGGGGCGCCGAACTGAGCCATCTCGCGGGAACCGAATCCCTCGACGGCGCCATACACGGCGGCGCGGAGATCGCGGCCCACCGCCATCGCGACCCGGGACCCGACGTAGACCGCGATCACGTTGCAGATGACCTGCAGCACGGTGACCGCCATCATCAGCCCGCCGACCTGCCAGATGTAGCCGATATCGCCTTGGGCCACACCGTCGTCGATGATGTCGGCGTTGAGCCCCGGCAGATAGAGCGTCGCCATGGTCTGGATCAGCTGAAACAGGCACACGACGGCGACCTGCCAGCGGTACGGACGCAGGTGACGACGCAGCAGTCCGATCAGCACCTCGTCAGACTACGGCCCCTCCCCGACAGTCTCGGACGGCCGGCGAGGTTCAGACGGGCCGCTCGGGGATCCGGTACCGGCGCAGGAAGGCGCGGGCGATGTCCTCGGGGGTCAACGTGATGTCGAAGACCCCGCCGTTCTCCTCGGGCTCCAGGGGCTCGAGGGTGTCTTGCTGGGACTGCAACAACGATGCCGGCATGAAGTGGTCGCGACCTTCCATCCGCTCGCGGATGAGATCGTGGTCGCCCACGAGGTGCAGGAAGATCGTGCGCGGCGCGGACCGCGTCAGCAGGTCCCGGTAGACGCGGCGTAGTGCCGAGCAGCTGATGACGCCGCCCACATCGTCATGCTCCGCGAGCCATCGCCCGATGTGCTCCAGCCAGGGCCAACGGTCCTCGTCGGTCAGCGCGACGCCCTGCGACATCTTCTCGACGTTGGCGGGCGGATGGAAGTCGTCGCCGTCGACGTACTCCACATCGATCAGGTCGGCGACCGCGTGCCCTACGGCGGACTTACCCGTTCCCGAGATCCCCATGACGACGACGAGGGGCGGTGCAGTCATGGTGACGACCCTAGGTCGAGTCGTCCGCCGACGCCAGGGCGCACAGCTGCCAGAGGTGACGAGGTCTCAGTCGTGCAGCGCCGCGGCGATGGCGCGCTCGAGGTCACCGTACGAGGCGAGCTCGACCGGTTCGCCGTCGACGAAGAAGGTCGGCGTCCCGTCCACACCGAGGGCGCGGCCGGTCTCGAAGTCGGCCGCAACGCGCAGCACGGTGGCGTCGTCGCCTACCGCGGCGTCGTACGCTGCCATGTCGAGTCCGAGCTCGGCCGCGTACTCGCGGAACAACGGGGCACGGTCCACGTCCCCGGATTCGCCCCACGCGTCCTGCCGCTCCAGCAGCATCCGGTACATTTCCTCCAGGTGGTCCTGCTGGGCTGCGGCCTCGACCGCCAGCGCGGCGGGAACGGAGTTGGAATGCCCCGGCATCGGGAAGTACCGCAGCGCAAACGCCACGCGATCGCCGTACTGCTCCCGGAGCCGCTCGACCTCCGGATAGAACGCGCGGCACACCTCGCACTCGAAGTCGATGAACTCGACGACCGTCACCTCGGCGTCGCCGGGACGGTCGAGGAAGCGGGTGTCGGCAGCCACCACGGCCGCCGCGGCGCCACTGTTCGTTCCCCGCGGCCCGGACTCGCGCTCGGTCCACGCGGCCAGCGCCCCGACGAGAGCGAGCGCGACGAGGACGACGGCACCACTCACCACGGCCCGCCTGCGCGTGGACATCAGAGCAGGTCGCGCAGTTCCTTGGGCAGCTCGAAATCGCCGCCGGCGGACTGGTCGTAGCCGAAGGCGGCGGCGCCGTCGGGCTTCTTCGCCGGAGCCTGCTGCGCTTGAGCGGCGCGCTTGGCCGGGTTGCCCGACACCTTCTTGCCCTTCTTGCCCTTCTTCGACTGAGGCTTCTGCTTCGCGCCCGCGCGCTTGCTGGCGCCGGGAAGCCCGGGCATGCCGCCCATTCCGGGCATCTGTGGCATGCCGCCGCCCTTGGCCATCTTCTGCATCATCTTGCTGGCCTCGAAGAACCGCGTGACGAGCTGATTGACGTCGCTGACCTGAGTGCCCGAGCCCCTGGCGATGCGGGCGCGGCGGGAACCGTCGATGATCTTCGGGTTCTCGCGCTCAGCCGGCGTCATCGAGCGGATGATGGCCTTGATCTTGTCGACCTCGCGCTCGTCGAAGTTGGCCAGCTGGTCCTTGAACTGGCCCATGCCGGGCATCATGCCGAGCAGCTTGGTCATCGAGCCCATCTTGGCGAGGGCTTCCATCTGCTGCAGGAAGTCAGAGAGCGTGAACTTGCCGCCGGCGACCTTCTCGGCCGCCTTGGCTGCCTCTTCGGCGTCGAACGCCTTCTCGGCCTGCTCGATGAGGGTGAGCACGTCGCCCATGTCGAGGATGCGCGAGGCCATCCGATCGGGGTGGAAGACGTCGAAATCGTCGAGCTTCTCGCCCATGGAGGCGAACATGATCGGCCGGCCGGTGACCGAGCGGACCGACAGGGCGGCACCACCGCGGGCGTCGCCATCGAGCTTGGACAGGACGACGCCGGTGAAGTCGACGCCCTCGAGGAACGCCTGGGCCGTGCCGACGGCGTCCTGACCGATCATCGCGTCGATGACGAACAGCACTTCATCGGGATTGACCGCAGCCCGGATGTCGGCGGCCTGCTGCATCAGCTCGGCGTCGATACCGAGGCGACCGGCGGTGTCGACCACGACGACGTCGTGCAGCGTCCGCTTGGCCTCGGTGATCGCGTCGCGTGCGACCTGCACCGGATCGCCGACGCCGTTGCCCGGCTGCGGGGCGTAGACCGTGACGCCGGCCTGCTCGCCGACGACCTGGAGCTGGTTGACGGCGTTCGGCCGCTGCAGGTCGGCCGCTACGAGCATGGGCGAGTTGCCCTGCTCCTTGAGCCACTTGCCGAGCTTGCCGGCCAGGGTCGTCTTACCGGCACCCTGGAGACCGGCGAGCATGATCACGGTCGGGGGGTTCTTGGCGAACCGGATGCGCCGGGTCTCGCCGCCGAGGATGCCGACGAGCTCGTCGTTGACGATCTTGATGACCTGCTGCGCCGGATTGAGGGCCTCGCTGACCTCGGCGCCGCGAGCGCGCTCCTTGACGTTCGCGATGAACTCGCGCACGACGGGCACGGCCACGTCGGCGTCGAGCAGCGCGACCCGGATCTCCCGGGCGACCTGGTCGATATCGGCGTCGGACAGCTTGCCCTTGCCGCGGAGCGTCTTGAACGCCGACTGGAGCCGGTCTTGGAGCGAATCGAACATAGGTCTTTAGGGTATCCGAGCGCCCGCAGCCTCCCGGTCGACCTCCCCGGCGCGAGCTGATCGTCCACGTGAAGGTCGGCGGTGCGTCAGCAACCTCTCGAGCCGCCGTTGGGGTTGAGCACGCACCGCCCGAAGCCAGGACACGTTGATCACGCACCGCCCGAAGGCGTGGAGGCTACGAGGTGAGGGCGGTGTGGACAGCGGCGCAGAGCTCACCCGCCGCGTCGGCCGAGAGCGGGAAGCCGTGGGCGTCGACGACGTAGAAGACGTCGCGGGCTTCGTCACCGTAGGTGCTGGTGTGCGCCGATCGGATCTGGTGCCCGCCGTCGGCGATCGTGCGCGCCACCGTCCACATCAGGCCTCGTCGATCGAGCGCGCGGACCTCGATGAGGGTCGCGGTCTGCTCCATCACGTCGAGGACGGACACGCGGGGCTGGTCGTCGACGGCGAAGAGCCGTGCGGCGAGATCGACGGTGCCGTCGAGCACGCGCCGGATGCGTTGATGGAGCACATGCGGATCGAGGTCGGGACGGCTCACTTCCCACAGCGTGACGGCGACGTCATCCACCGTGACGATGCGTGCTGAGCGGATCGAGAGGCCGGCCGTCGCCAGTGCCCCGGCGAGATCGGCCAGCAGCCCGGGACGATCCACGGACACGATGGTGACGAGCGATCCGTCGTGGTGGTTCTCCGAGCTCACGCGGATCGTCCCACCGGTCACCCCGGTGAGGTCGGGCAGCGGTCGCTCCGGTGGCCAACCCTCGTACTGCGCGCGGTCGTCGTCGGTCCCCGCGAGCACGGACCGCACCTTCTCGACCAACCCGAGCACCAGGCCGCGACGCCAACCGCTCCACGCCTGCTCGCTCGTCGCCATCGCGTCGCACGCGGTGAGCGCGGCGAGCAGATCCAGGAACGACGAGGACTGCACGATCTCGGCGACGTTGGCGGCCGTCCGGGGATCCTCGATGTCGCGTCCCGTCGCCACGGTCGGGAGCAGCAAGTGCCAGCGCACGAGGCGGGACACGACGTCCGCCTCGTCGGCGGAGAAGCCCCAGCGGCGGACGATGTGCTCGGCCATGGCCGCCCCGACCTCGCTGTGATCCCCCGGCCGCCCCTTGCCGATGTCGTGCAGCAGGGCGGCGACGGCGAGCAGGTCGGGACGGGCGACCTGGCGGTTGAGCTCGTCGGCTTGAACACACGCTTCGAGGCTGTGCCGGTCGATCGTGAAGCGGTGGACCGGTGACGACGACCCCCGAAGCCGGATGTCCGACCACTCGGGCAGGAAGCGGTCGACGAGCCCGGCGATGTCGAGTTCCTCCCACACCTCGACCGCTCCCCTGCCGGCGCTGAGGAGCTCCACGAACCACCGACGCGTGGTCTCCGGCCAGGGCTCGGGCAGCGGGCCGAGGTCACGCGCGAGTCGCGCCACGGCGGCGGCGTTCATCGGGAGCCTGAGCCGCGCGGCGGTCGCGGCGAACCGCAGGAGGACTTCCGGATCCTCGTGTGGATCGGCGTCACGGGTCACGACGACCTCGCGATCGAGCACGCCGACCCCGGGCGCCTGCGACTCGATCCGTGGCCCGCGCCGCCCGATGCGACGGTGACGGTCCCGTTCCAACGACTCGTCGAGCCGGTGCCAGGTCACGGCGGCGAGGTGAGCGGTGCGGCGCCCGAGGTCGCGTACGCCGACATCGAACTCGGTGGGCGTGAGCGACCAGCGGTGCGCGAGTTCGGGCACCAGCTCGGGGATCAGCTTGTCGGTCCTGCGTCCGGCGACCTCATGCACGGTGTCGCGCACATCGAGCAACCGCGTGCGCAACAGCTCGGCTTCGGCACGCGGCAGATCCACTAGCCAGGTGGCAAGCAGCGCCCGCAGGGTCACCGAATCGCGCAGTCCCCCGCCGGACTCCTTGAGATCGGGCACCGCGTCGTGCGCGAGCCAACCGGCCCGTTCAATGCGTGCCGCACGTGCCGAGCGCACCTCGGTCACCCGTTCACGCGCCCGCCGTCGCCAGCGTGCGAGCGCATCAGCGCGCACTCTCCGGACCAGGGTGGGATCGCCGGCGACACTGCGCGCGTCGAGCATTCCCATCGCGGCCCGGTGGTCCTCCTCCGCCCGGGCGAGCATCTCCCGCGTGGAGCGCACGGCATGGTCGAGGTCGATCCGCCGGTCCCACAGCGGGTACCAGATCGCGTTCGCCGCGTCCGCGACGTACGACGGAGCCGCCGCCGGGTCGTGGAGGAGCACGACGTCGAGGTCGCTGAACGGCGACAGCTCCTGGCGTCCGTATCCGCCGATGGCGACGATCGCGAGGCCGCCCGTGTCAGCCGAACCGGTGGCCTCGACGAACAGCTGACGCAGCAGCCGGTCGGCCTCGTCGGACCGATCGCGTCGCTGCTGCGCCAGCCGGGTGGACAGGTCCGAGGACCCGAGGAGCTCGGTCAGAGAGCTGCCTCGTCCGTCTCGCCGGTGCGGACCCGCACGACCGAGTCGACCGGGACGACCCACACCTTGCCGTCACCGATCTTGCCGGTCTGGGCGGCGGAGCTGATGGTGGTGACGACGGTCTCCACGTCGACGTCGTCGACGACGATCTCGAGCCGGATCTTCGGAACCAGCGAGACGTCGTACTCGGCGCCGCGGTAGACCTCGGTGTGCCCCTTCTGCTGGCCGTAGCCGCTCGCCTCGGTGACCGTCATGCCGGCGACGCCGGCGGCGGCGAGCGCCTCGCGCACCTCTTCCCACTTGTGCGGCTTGATGACCGCTGTCACGAGCTTCATCGTCAGGCTCCCGTCTTGAACGTGGTTCCGCCAGTGCTGGCCAGATCGTATGCGGACTCGCCGTGCTCGGCGAAGTCGATACCCGCGACCTCGTCCTCGGGATCGACCCGCCATCCCATGACGGCCTTCAGCGCGAGGGCGATGACGAGCGTCACGACACCGGCCCAGAGGACCGCGAAGAGCGCCACGACGGTCTGCACGACCAACTGGGCGACGCCGTCACCGTAGAAGAGGCCGCCGGAGGTCGCGAGGAAACCGATGCCGACCGTGCCCACGAGACCGCCGACGAGGTGCACGCCGACCACGTCGAGCGAGTCGTCGAAGCCGAACCGGTACTTCAGGCCCACCGCCAGGGCGCACAGCGCGCCGGCCACGAGGCCGAGCACGAGCGATCCCAGCGGGCTCAGCGCGCCGCAGGCCGGGGTGACGGCGACGAGGCCGGCGACGATGCCCGATGCGGCACCGAGGCTGGTGGCCTTGCCGTCGCGGATCTTCTCCACGACGAGCCAACCGAGGATGGCGGCCGCAGTCGCCGCGGTGGTGTTGATCCACACCAGCCCGGTCTCATCGACCCAGGAGGTGGCGAAGTCGAGGTCGTCGTAGGAGACGAACGACCCGACGTTGAACCCGAACCAGCCGAACCACAGGACGCCGGCGCCGAGCATCGTCAGCGGCAGGCTGTGCGGCCGCATCGGTTCGCTGCCGAAGCCGCGACGCGCGCCGATGACGAGCGCGAGGACGAGGCCGGCCACGCCGGCGTTGATGTGGACGACCGTGCCGCCCGCGTAGTCGATCGGCGCGACGCCGTCGTACAGCAGACTGGCGAGGCTGCCGTCCTCACCGCTGAGGAAGCCGCCGCCCCACACCATGTGGGCCAGCGGGAAGTACGACAGCGTCACCCAGATGGCGGCGAACACGAGCCACGTGGAGTACTTGGCCCGGTCGGCGATGGCACCGCTGATGAGCGCCACGGTGAGGATCGCGAACGTCATCTGGAACGCGACGCTGATCAGCGCGCCCGAGCCGTCCTCGCCGATGGCGCCCTGCACATCGGCGAGACCGAACATCTCGAAGGGATTGCCCATGAGACCGGCCGCGCCGTCACCGAACAGGTCGGTGCCGTAGGACGCGGACCACCCCCACAGGATGTAGATCGGAACGACGACGCCCATCGCGCCGAACGACATCATCATCATGTTCAGGACGGACTTCGAGCGAGTCATGCCGCCGTAGAACAACGCCAACGCGGGCGTCATCAACAGCACCATCGCACTCGACGCCAGCATCCAGGCGGCCTGGCCGGTATCCATGGAACCTCCCCTTGGGACGACAGGGACGCGATCGCGCCCCATCCCACAGTGCGGTTCCGCCGTTTCGCGGTCGGCACGCGTCTGTTGCGATCACGTGACGAGCCGGCGAGAAATGTTACGCGCCGATGTCAGGCCAGGAGCGCGTCGACGAACTCCTCGGCATCGAACGGCGCGAGGTCGTCGGCCCCCTCCCCGAGGCCCACGAATTTGACCGGCGCGCCGAGGGCGCGCTGGACGGCGATGACGATACCGCCCTTGGCCGTGCCGTCCAGCTTGGTGAGCACGATGCCGGTGACGTCGACGACCTCGGAGAACACGCGAGCCTGGGTGAGGCCGTTCTGGCCGGTGGTGGCGTCGATGACCAACAGGACCTCGGTGACCGGCGCCTGCTTCTCGATGACGCGCTTGACCTTGCCGAGTTCGTCCATGAGGCCGGCCTTGGTGTGCAGTCGGCCGGCGGTGTCGACGAGCACGACATCGGAGCCGTCGGCGATGCCCTGCTTCACGGTGTCGAAGCCGACGCTCGCCGGGTCGCCGCCCTCGGGGCCACGCACCGTGGAAACGCCCACCCGCTCGCCCCAGGTCTGCAGTTGGTCGGCCGCGGCGGCACGGAAGGTGTCGGCGGCGCCGAGGAGGACGGTCTTGTCCTCGGCGACCAGAACGCGCGCGAGGCGCCCGACCGTCGTGGTCTTGCCGGTGCCGTTGACGCCGACGACGAGCACGACGCCCGGCTTGCCGTCGTCGCCGGTGGCTTTGAGGGAGCGGTCGAGCGAGGGGCCGACCACACCGATGAGCTCCTCGCGCAGGATCTCGCGAGCGCGGGCCGGGTCGGACACGCCCTCGACGCGCAGTCGATTGCGGAGGTTCTCGACGAGCTCCCGCGTGGGTTCGACGCCGACGTCGGCCGCCAGCAGCGTGTCCTCGAGTTCCTCCCAGTCGTCCTCGGTGAGGTCGCCGCCGCCGAGCAGGCTCAGCAGTCCGCGACCGAGGCTGCTCTGCGAGCGGACCAGACGCGCGCGCAGGCGCATGAGACGGCCCTGCGGCGCCTCGGGACGCTCGATCGTGGGCGCCGCCGGCGTCTCGGGCTCGGTCGGCGCCTCGACGATCTCGACGAAGTCGTCCTCCAGAAGGCCGTCGTCGACCGGCCCGGGCTCGGGCTCCTCGGGGTGCTCGATCGTGCGTTCGGTGATCGCGTCGAGCTCGTCGGGCGGCGGCAGCCCCCGGCTCTTGCGCGACACGAGCAGACCGATGCCGGCGCCGGCCAGCACGACGACGCCGATGAGCAGGGCGATGAGCAGTTCGGTGGTCACACGTCCACCCTATGAGGTCGCGGGCGCCGGGACAGGGACCGGCTCCGCGCCGAGCGTCATCACCCGATCGAACCGCGCCAGCACGTCCGGAGCGTGACTGATCACCATGACGCTGCGGTGGGGTGCCAGCGCGAGAATGTCGTCCATCAGCGCGTCCGCCGTGTCCCGGTCCAGATGCTCGGTCGGCTCGCGAGTGGTGCAAATTCGTCGCCGCACACCGCCGGAGCCGCGAATTCGCACCACTCGCGAACCGATCTGCACCACTCGGTGGCGAACCGCGCCGTTCGCACGGTCGGCTTTGCGCGACTGTCGCGCAGAGCGTGCGCTCAACCCGTCCGGCGGACCGACCGTGGAGGCTCGGTGCGGACGAAACGGCGCAACCGTTCGGTCAGAGCCCGGCGTCCGGCTGCCGTGAGGGCGGATGCCCCAAGTTCGTCGCGCAGGAGGTCCGTCGGGCATCGCGAAACCGGCCAGCCCAGCACGCGGACGGCATCGCCGACGATCTCCTCGAACCCCGAAACGACATCCGGGAGCGTGTAGCCCCAGCGCTCGACGCCCCACCGCGCGAGCAGTCGGTCGCGTCGCAGGTCGCGGCGATGAACCTCCGGCGACCGGTGTGCTCCCCCGTCGTACTCGGGGGCGTAACGCGTACCGCGAATACGAAGATCGAGCCGCCAGATCACCTCGCCAATGTCGTTCCTGAGCTCGGGCTGCACCTCGACGGGTACACCGGCGAGCACATACACGAGCCGTAGTGACGACTCCCCCGGCGACTCCGATCGCCCGTCGACGTACGTCAACGCTCGGCGAAGAGTGCGCACGCCGCGTCGACCCGGCCGCATCGTGGCACGGATCTGATCTTCGGTCACGTGCCCAAACTGCAGTGCGCTGTCGATCGCGATGACCAGATCGAAGAACGACAGGTGTTCGGCCAACTCGATGATCGTCCACGCGGCCGACGCCACCGGAACGCCGCGATATCGCGTCCGGTGTTCCGGCGGGATGGCGCACCGACGCAGGTACACGCCGCGTCGTTCGAGGTGCGGCGCGTCGCCGTTAGTGCAGCCGATGAGGAGGTCGAGATCGGTTCGTGGCAACCACCACCCGCGCAACGCCGCGCTGGTGAGGTGCGTAAAGACATCCTGCGGCCCGAACCGCAGCGCCACAGCACGGCATCGCGGCACGAGATCGTGCTGGGTGCGCGCGTCCATCGCGACGCCGTCGACGGGATGAGCGAACCGAGCACCGCGCAGCTGCGCAGGCGTGATGCCGAGGGCACGCGCCTGCTCATGTCGAAAGGCGTCCATGCCCGTACCTTGCGCAGGTCTCGCGGATCCGTGACGCGTACTATCCACAGCCCCGGCCCGGGTGCCGTTCGGGCGCTGCGCCGGCGGCCGTCCGCGAGTGGTGCAGATTGTTGCGCGAGTGGTGCAGATCCGCGACGATCGCGACCGCCGGGTCGCCAAACTGCACCACTCGCGGAGGACGGCGCAGGCATAGGCGCTCGGAGCCCTTCTGTCCATGTGGACCGCACCAGCCGCGCGAGTGGTGCAGATTATTGCGCGAGCGGTGCAGATTCGCGACGATCGCGCTTCTTAGTCCGCGAGATTGCGCCACTCGCCGGAACCGGAGCGCGAGATTGCACCACTCGCCGCCCTGGAACGGACGGGGAAGGCGTGGTGAATCGGGTCAGTGGGTGAGGGGTTCGAGGACGGCGCGGATGGCCTCGGGGACGGGGGTGACGGCGCGGTCGCTCCCGCTGACGTAGACGTGCACGAACCTCCCGACGGCGGCAGGTTCGGGCGCCTCGCCCTGGAACAGACCGATCTCGTACACGACGCTGGAGCGACCGAGCTTCGTCACGACCAGCCCGGCCTCGACCGGCAGGGGGAACCGCAGCTCGCGCAGGAAACGACAGCCGGTCTCGGCGACGATGCCGTACGCGTCCAGCTGGCGGATGTCGACCCCCGTGGCGTCCAGCAGGTAGCCGTTCACGGCGGTGTCGAAGTACGAGTAGTACTTGACGTTGTTGACGTGACCGTAGACGTCCTCGTCCTCCCACCGCGTGCTGATGGTGCGGACCACGGGGTAGTCGCCGCGCGCGCGTTCCTGCCCCACTAGGCGGACTCCTCTTCCTCGCGCAGGCGCTGACTGATCACGGCCGAGACACCGTCGCCGCGCATGGAGACGCCGTACAGCGCGTCGGCGACCTCCATCGTGCGCTTCTGGTGGGTGATGACGATGAGCTGGCTGGTGGCGCGCAGCTCCTCGTAGATCTCCAGCAACCGCCCGAGGTTGGTGTCGTCGAGCGCCGCCTCGACCTCGTCGAGGATGTAGAACGGGCTGGGTCGCGCCTTGAACAGCGAGACCAGGAAAGCCACCGCCACGAGCGACCGTTCGCCTCCGGACAGCAGCGAGAGCCGCTTGACCTTCTTGCCCGGCGGGCGGGCCTCGACGTCGATGCCCGTGGTCAGCATCGATGACGGATCGGTCAGCACGAGCTTGCCCTCGCCGCCGGGGAACAGCCGGCCGAACACGTCGGTGAACTCCCGCTCGACGTCCTGCCAGGCCTCGGTGAACACCTGCTCGACCTTCTGGTCGACCTCGTCGACGATGTCGAGGAGGTCCTGGCGGGTCTTCTTCAGGTCGTCGAGTTGTTCGGACAGGAACTGGTGCCGTTCCTCCAGCGCCGAGAACTCCTCGAGCGCCAGCGGGTTGACCTTGCCGAGCATCGCGAGCGACTTCTCGGCGTTGCGCAGTCGCTTGACCTGCTCCTCGCGCACGAACGCGACGGGCTCGGCGTCCTCGTCGCCGATGACCGGGACCAGCTGGTCCGGGCCGTATTCGGCGACGAGGGTGTCGGGCTCGATGCCGACTTCCTGCAGCGCCCGCTCGTGCAACTGCTCCAGCTTGAGCAGAAGCTGCGAGCGCGCCATCTCGTCGCGGTGGACCGAATCCGTGAGCTGTTTGAGCTCGGCCTCGAGCTCGCGCAGCCGCGACCGCGTCAGCCGCAACTGCTCCTCGCGGCCGGCGCGGTCCTGTTCGATCTGCGTGCGGCGGGCCGCAGCGACGGCGACGGAGGTCTCCAGTCGCGCGAGCGCCTGCTCGATCCCTCGCAGGACCGCGCCGGCCACGGCGGCTTCGCGACGACGACGCTCGCGGCGCTCCGCGGCTCGCTGCCGGGCCTCGCGCTCGGCCGCCGCGTCGGCGAGCATCGACTCGACCTGGGCCGCGAGCGCCCGCGCCCGCTCCTCGGCCGTGCGCAGCGCGAGTCGTGCGTCGGTCTCAGCCCGTCGCGCGGAGGACGCCGCCTCGGCGAGCCGCTCCATCTCGGTGGTGTCCGGCTCGGTGTCCGGGGCCTGCTCGGCGAGCGCGACGCGTTCCTCGAGTTCGGCGAGTCCGCTCATCGCCTGGTCTCGGGCCGCCTTGGCCTGCTCGATCGAGGCCTCGAGCCGCTCCGCCTCTTCGGTCGACGCACGGCTGGTGGTGCCGAGTTCGCCGAGCTTCTCGGCGACGGCCGACATCGTGGCATCGGACTCGTGCAGCCGGTCGAGCACCGCCTCGACCCGGTCACGCGCCTGCGTCAAGGTCTGGCCGGCCTGTTCGGCCTCGAAGCGCAAGCGGTCGAGCGTTGCCGTGACCGCGGTCAGTTCCGCTTCGGCCTCGTCGAGGGCCGCGGTGACCTCGATGAGGCTCTGGCCGCCCGAGGACCCACCCTCGGCGAAGTGCACACCAAGCCGGTCCCCGGTGCCGGTAACGGCCTGGACCTCGGGAACCTGGGCGACCACACGGCGCGCCGCGGCCAAATCGTCGACGACGGCGACTCGGCTGAGCAGCCGGCGCAAAGCCGGACGAAGGGTGGCCGGAGCGTCGACCAGATCGATCGCATAGCGCGCGCCGGCGGGAAGCTCGGGCCAACCGTCGTCGTCGTCCGTTCCCCCGCCGACGACGATGCCCGCCCGACCGAGGTCACTGCTGCGCAGCCGCTCGATCGCACCGATCGCCGCGTCGACGTCGGCGACGGCGAGCGCGTCGGTGGCGGCGCCGAGGGCGGTCGCCAGCGCGACCTCGTGCCCGGCGTGGACCGTGATGAGCGAGGCGACCGACCCGAGCAGACCGTCGATCGCATCGGACTCCGCGAGCAGGGCACCGGCACCGTCCTTGCGCGAGAGTCCGAGCTCGAGGGCCTCCTTGCGCGCCCGCAGCGCGTCGTGGCGGCGTTCGGCCTCGTGCCGGCGCGCCGTGAGCGTCTCGACCGCCTCCTCGGCGCTTGCCAGCTCCGCCTCAGCGGCCTCGAGTTCCTCGTCGAGGCCGGACTCACCCGCGGTGAGACCGGCGATCTGGCTCTCCAGCGCGGTGAACTCGCGGTGCGCCCGGGCGGCGCGCTCGCGCGCTGCGGCCGCCGACGACTCTAGTCGCCCGATCTCCTCGTCCGCGCCGGCCGCGCGGCTCTTGAGCGCATTGAGCTGACCGTGCAGCCGGGCCAGTCCTTCGCGCTGATCGGCAGCGGCGCGCAACAGGCCGGCGATCCGCCGCTCCTCGGCCGTGTACTCCTCTTCGGCGCTCTGGCGCCGTGTGATCGCGGCCTCGAGAGCGTCGGCTGCCTCCTGCACGGACTGCTGAAGGGCCGCATGCTCCTCCTGGGCGCGCCGCGCATCGGCCTCGAGCTCATCGGGATCGCGACCGGGTACCCGGTCGTCCGACTCAGACTCCGCGACACGGATACGCTCGCGAGCCAACCCCGCCATGCCGTTGAACCGCTCGCGCAGGCTCGTCAGCGCGTACCAGGTGTCCTGCGCCTTGGCGAGCGTGGGCGCGTCGGTGGCCAGCGCCTGCTCGAGCTCCGCCTCGGCCTCGCGCGCCTCGCGCAGCGCGATCTCCGCTGCCGTACGGCGCTCCTTGAGCGCCTGCTCGTCGGCCAGCTCCGTGGCCATCGTGTCGCGAGCGGTGACGATGTCGTCGGCGAGGAGCCGGGCGCGAGCATCACGCACGTCGGCTTGGATCACCGCGGCCTTGCGCGCGACCTCGGCCTGGCGGCCGAGCGGCTTGAGCTG
The DNA here is from genome assembly GCF_003674095.1 of Aeromicrobium phragmitis. GTDB lineage: Bacteria > Actinomycetota > Actinomycetes > Propionibacteriales > Nocardioidaceae > Aeromicrobium > Aeromicrobium phragmitis. The sequence continues at coordinate 238,293 of NZ_RDBF01000002.1, read as the reverse complement.
ACGACGCAGCTCGGTGAGCACGTCGCCGAGCCGGGTCAGGTTTCCCTGCGTCGCCTCTAGCTTGCGCAGCGCCTTCTCCTTGCGCTTGCGGTGCTTGAGCACGCCGGCCGCCTCTTCGACGAAGCCGCGGCGCTCCTCGGGGGTGGCGCGCAGGACGCTGTCGAGCTGGCCCTGCCCGACGATGACGTGCATCTCCCGCCCGATACCGGAGTCGCTGAGCAGTTCCTGGACGTCCAGCAGCCGGCAGGTGTTGCCGTTGATGGCGTATTCCGAACCCCCGCTGCGGAACATCGTCCGCGAGATCGTGACCTCGGTGTAGTCGATGGGGAGCGCGCCATCGGAGTTGTCGATGGTCAGGACGACCTCGGCACGCCCCAGCGGCGGCCGACCGGCCGTGCCGGCGAAGATGACATCCTCCATCTTGCCGCCGCGCAGGGACTTGACGCCCTGCTCGCCCATGACCCACGACAGGGCGTCGACGACGTTGGACTTGCCGGAACCGTTGGGACCGACCACGGCGGTGATGCCGGGCTCGAGCTGCAGCGTCGTCGACGACGCAAAGGACTTGAAGCCCCGCAGCGTGAGGGTCTTGAGGTACACCACGGCTCCTGACGGCGGACTGGACTGCTAGGGCTCACCCTAGACCGGACCACTCCCCTCCCAGGGGAGCCGTCCCGGTGTCGCCGCGGACGATCAGTGGGTGACGGGTTCGAGCAGCTCGCTCACGTCGTCCACGCGCGAGCCGAGCGCCTCGACGAGGCCGTCGTTCTCGGCCTTCAGTCGAGCGACCTCGTTCTCGAGATCAGCAACGCGGCGGCGGAGCCGAGCCAGCTCCGGGGCGGCATGATCGTACGACGGGCCTGCCAGGTAACCGACGAGCGCTTTGGCCATGACTGTCCTTTGCAGGGAATTGCCGATGGGATGGGCAGCGATGACTGCCATCTGCCAGTATCCCACCGGTGCGGGAGACCGGTCAAATAGGGTGGGACGGTGTCTGACTTGTTCACGTCCCCGACCGGAGACTGGGTGGGCGTCTCGCCGCGCCTGGCTACCGCCCGCCGGATGCTCGGTGTGATCACCGGTGCCGTCCTCGTGCTGATCGGTGCGGTGCTCACCGTCCTGATCTGGTGGGCAGGCGTGCCGGCCATCGTCGTCGGCGCCCTCGGCGCCGCCTGGGTGTGGTGGTGGGCTCCCCGCAATCAGCGCAGCTGGGGGTACACGGAGGCGCCGGAGGACTTCGTCGTCCGCGGCGGCATCATGTTCCGCCGGCTCGTCGCCGTCCCCTATGGCCGGATGCAGTTCGTGGACGTGGAGGCCGGCCCGATCGCGCGGCACTTCGGTTTCGCCACGGTGACACTGCACACCGCCAGCACCAAGACGGCGGCGGGCATCCCGGGCGTTCCGATCGACGAGGCGAATCGCTTGCGCAACCGCCTCACCGAGCTCGGCGACTCGCGAGGCGCCGGTGTCTGAGCCCCACGAGGACGCCGACCTGCCGTTGGAGCCCGCTGAGGCGCCGGGCACTCCCCCGGTGCCCGAGGGCGCCCAGACACAGGGACGCCGCACGCACCCGCTGACCGCTCTCGTGCAAGGCGGGCTCTGGGCCGCCGGCGGCGCAATCGGCTTGTTCAACGCGTTCTTCAACGGCGACGGCTTCGGCGTCGTCCGCGGGCTGCTGAGCCTCGTTGCCGCGGTGGTGGGCGGTCTCGTCATCGGGCTGGTCGCCGGATACCTGCGCTGGCGGTTCACCCGCTACTTCATCGACGGCACGGAGGCGCGCATCGAATCGGGGGTGCTGTTCCGCACCTCCCGGCGCATCCCGTACGAGCGGCTGCAGTCGGTCGACATCGACGAGCCGTTCCTCGCCCGACTGTTCGGCCTCGCCGAGCTCCACATGGAGATGGCCGGTGGGAGCGAGTCGCGCACCACGCTGCGTTTCCTGCGGCTGGACGAAGCCCGGCAGTTGCGCCGCGTGCTGCTGTCGCGGGCGCACGGTACCCACGTGTCTGAGGGCGAGACGATCCCGGAGGAACAGCGCACCGTCATCGCCGTCGTCTCGCCTGATCGCATCATCGTCGGCACACTGCTCTCCCTGGATTTCCTCATCTCGGCCGGTGCGATCGTCGTACTGCTCGCGGTGGGGTTCGTCGTCCCGGACGCCTGGGCGCTGCTCGGCGGGATCATTCCCGCCGGATTCTGGCTGGTACAGATCATCGGCACGCGCGTCATCGCCCAGTGGAACTTCACGCTCTCGCGCGGCGCGCGCGGGTTGCGCATCGAGCGCGGTCTGCTCTCGCGCAGTTCGCAGACGATCCCGTTCGAGCGGGTCCAGGGCATCGCCGTCATCGAGCCGTTCCTCTGGCGCAAGATCGGATGGCAGCGCCTCTCGGTCGACGTCGCGGGCTACGGCGCATCGGCCGAGGAGGAGAGCGGCGTCTCCGACACCACTCTCCTCCCGATCGCCGATCCGCTGCTCGCCCGGGCCGTCGCCGAGGAACTCATCCCGCACTCGGACCCGGCCGTGGTCGAGCGCGTCGTGGCGTCGCCGCGCTCGTGGGTGTTCGCGCCGATCGGTTGGCGCTACCGGTGGGTGGCGGCCACGGATCGGACGTTCCTCGCGCAGGAGGGGTGGATTCAGCGCACGACCGACCTCGTCCCGCATCACAAGACGCAGTCGGTGGCGTTACGCCAGGGCCCGCTTCAGCGCCGGCGCGGTGTCGCGACGGTCGAGGTGCACACCCCGCCCGGACCCGTGGACGCCGCGGGTCGGCACCTCGACGCGGACACGGCGCGCGTGGTCGCCCTCGAACAACTCGATCGGGCGCGGCACGTCCCCGCTCCTCCGGTGCCACCGACCGCGAGTTGACGGCGCGCGGGGAGCCGCGGTCGCGCGGGAGGCTCAGCCGCCGCTCGTGGCGTCCTCGGCGGCGGCGTCGACGCTGCCGGCGAGTTCGCGAGAGTCCAGCCAGCCGTCGGGCAGGTGGACCCTCTTCGGCGAGCCTTGGCGCCCGCGCGGAGTGCCGAGCTCGGAAACCGGGTACGGCTCGGACGGATCGAGTTCGGCGAGCAAGGCGTCCAGCGCCGCGTACGAGGAGACCTTGCCGAGGTTCTCGCGGACCCGACTGCCGGCGCGGAAGCCCTTGAGGTACCACGCCACGTGCTTGCGGAACTCCACACAGCCGCGCTCCTCACCGAGCCAGTCCCCCAGGAGCTCGGCGTGCCGGCGCATCACGTGCATGACCTCGCCGAGCGTGGGCAGTTCCTGGACGGTCCTCCCGGAGAAGGCCGCGGCGAGGTCGCGGAACAGCCAGGGGCGGCCGAGGCAGCCGCGGCCGACGACCACGCCGTCGCAGCCGGTCTGCTCGACCATCGCGACGGCGTCGGACGCCTCCCAGATGTCGCCGTTGCCGAGGACCGGGATCGAGGAGACCGCGGCCTTCAGCTCACCGATCGACGACCAGTCGGCGCGGCCGGAGTAGTGCTGTGAGGCCGTCCGCCCATGGAGGGCGATCGCGGCGCAACCGGTGTCCTCGGCGATCCGGCCCGCGTCGAGGAACGTGAGGTGGTCGTCGTCGATCCCCTTGCGGGTCTTCATCGTGACGGGCACCCCGTAGGGGCGAGCCGCCTCGACGGCCTCGGTGAGGATCTGACCGAGCAGGGTGGCCTTCCACGGCAGGGCCGCTCCCCCGCCTTTGCGGGTGACCTTGGGGACGGGACAGCCGAAATTCAGATCGACGTGATCGACGCCGTGGGCGTCGCACAGGATCCGAACGGCCTCACCGACCGTACGCGGATCGACGCCGTACAGCTGCACCGACCGGATCTTCTCGTTCGGAGCGAAGGTCAGCATCGACAGACTCGTGCGATCGCCCTCGACGATGCCGCGCGACGTGATCATCTCGCACACGTAGAGCCCCGCGCCCTGCTCCGCGCACAGCTGCCGGAACGCGGCGTTGGTGACGCCGGCCATCGGAGCGAGCACGACCGGCGTGTCAACTTCGACGTCGCCGAGCACGAGACGGTCGGGAAGAGTCGCGGTGGGCATGGGATCCAGTGTCGCAAGCCGGGCAATGCCGACGGCCGCGACCCGGTGAGAGTCGCGGCCGTCGCCCCGGGGTCAGCGGCGGCGGCCGCCGATCGCCGACAGGCCCACCGCAGCGAGGATGATGACGCCCGTCGCGAGGTCCTTGAGCTGCGGGTTGAGGTTCATGATGTCGAACCCGTTGCCGATCAGCGCGATGAGGAACACGCCGGCAACCGAACGCCATACCGCGCCGATACCGCCGTTGATGCTCGTGCCGCCGAGGATGATGGCGGCGATGGCATCGAGTTCCATCCCGAGGCCGACCTGCGGCTGACCACTGGCGATGCGGGAGACGCCGATCGCCGCGGCCAGACCGGCCGCCAGACCGCTGAGCGCGAAGACCGAGAGGCGCAGCCGCGAGACGCGCACGCCCGACAGCTCAGCGGCGTGCTGGTTGCCGCCCACCGCGAAGACGTGGCGGCCGAAGACGGTCCGGTTGAGCAGGAACCACAGCAGCGCGACGAACACGACCATGACGATGACCGCGTAGAAGACCAACCCGATGCGACCGCGGCCCAGGGTGCTGAACCCCTCGACGGACACCGTGATGAGCGAGCCCTTGGTGATCAGCACCGCGATCGCGCTGAACACCATGCTGGTGGCCAGCGTCGCCAGGAACGAGTGGACCTTGAGCGTCGTGACGGCGACGCCGTTGAGGACGCCGAGCAGCAGACCGCACAGCGGGGCGGCCGCCAGCGCGAGCCACGGGTTCTGGGTCTCGACGGCGACGTAGGCGGCGACGACGGCACCGACGCTGAAGATCGCGCCCGTGGACAGGTCGAAGTTGCCCGAGATGATCACGAACGTCCCGGCCGCGGCGATCATCGCGAGCGGCACGTTCTGATTCACGATGTTCATGAGGTTCGCCGCCGAGAAGAACGACGGCGAGACCACCGCGAGCACGACGACGAGTAACGCGATGAGCAACAGCACCGCATAGTCGCGGATGAAGAGCAGGGCGTCGCGACCCGTGAAGGTGCGCGATGCGGGAGCGGTCGTGGTTGCCATGGGTCTTACTCCTCGTCCTCGACGGAGAACAACGTCCTCACGATTTCGTCGGCCGACACCGCGTCGGGGTCGACCTCTGCGACAGTGCGGCCGCCGCTCACCAAATAGGCCCGGTGGGCCAGTCCGAGCACTTCCTCGTGCTCACTGGAGATCACCAAGACCGCCATGCCACGAGCGGCCATGTCCGCGATCGCGCGATAGATCGTGCGCTTGGCGCCGACGTCGACGCCGCGGGTCGGCTCGTCGAGGATCATCAGCTTCGGGGCCCCGAGGAGCCAGCGGCCCAGCAACGCCTTCTGCTGATTGCCACCGGAGAATCCGCCGACCGGCAGCTCGATCGCCAGCGGGCGCATCTCCAGGTCCTCCATCGTGCGCCGCACGACGTCCTTCTCCGAGCGACTCGACAGAGCGCCGGTGGACGTGAACCGGTTCAGATGCGCCAGCGCGACGTTCTCGCGCACGGAGCGCTCCAGCACGAGCCCGTCGTGATGCCGGCTCTCGGGTACGAAGGCCATCTGCGCGGCTACGGCATCCGAGACCGACCACCGCTCGGGCAGTTCGCGTCCGTCGAACCACACGCGGCCGCCGGTACGTCCGTCCGCGCCGAAGAGCGCGCGGGCGAGCTCGGACCGCCCGCTGCCGACCAGACCCAGAAGACCCACGATCTCGCCGGGCCGGATGGTCAGGCTCGCGTCGACGACGCCCGTCTCGGTCGCCAGCGATTCGACCCGCAGCACCGGCTCCACACCGTTCGGCGGATCGGGCTTCGGCGGGAACACCGACTCGAGTTTGCGTCCGAGCATCGCCTCGATCACGTCGTCCTTCGACATCCCCGCCACCGGGCGCGAGGCGATGCGGACGCCGTCGCGGAGGACCGTCACGTGATCGCTGACCTCGAGTACCGCGTCGAGGAAGTGCGAGACGTAGACGACCGCGCAGCCCTGGACGCACAACGCGGCGATGACCTCATGCAAGCGTGCCGTCTCGTGCGCGGACAGCGACGACGTCGGCTCGTCCATGACGATGACCCTGGCCTCCCGGGCCAGCGCACGCAGAATCTCGACCTTCTGTTGGTCGGCGATGCTCAACTCGGCCACCACCGTGTCGGCGTCCAGCCCGAATCCCACCCGCTCGTCGAGAGCGCGGTAGCGGGCCTTGAGGCCGCCGCGCAGCACGCCCCAGCGGTGCTGCTCGATGCCGAGGAACACGTTCTCGGCCACGGTGAGTTCGGGAACGAGGGCAAGCTCCTGCGCGATCATCGCGACCCCCGCGGCCTGGGCGCGCGCGGGATCCCAGCGGTCGACCTGCGTCCCGCGAACCCGGACTTCGCCCGCATCGGGGCTGTAGATCCCCGCCACGACCTTGCCGAGGGTCGATTTGCCGGCGCCGTTCTCACCCACGAACGCGTGGACCTCGCCGGCGCGGAGTTCGACGCTCACCTCGTCGAGGGCGAGCGTCCCGCCGAAACGCTTCGAGACGCCTCGCACCTCGACCAAGGCGGCCGGGCCCTCCGTGGAGGGCCCGGCCATCGGCTGGACTCGCTCAGCCATTCCACTCGCCGACGAAGTCACCGAGCGTCTCCTTGGTCGCGTAGGGTTCGGTGCCGCCGACCTCGTCGGCGTTCACGTACGACTCGACCTCACGTCCTTCGAGGGCGTTGAGGACCTGGTCCATTGCGGCGCTGCCCATGCTGACCGGGAAGTTGAGGTAGTCGGCGGCCCAACGGCCGGACTTGACGTTCTCCACCGCCTCCTTGGTGCCGCCACCGCCGGTGATGAACACGCTCGACGGGTCGATGCCGGCGTCCTCGATGGCGAGGGTGGCGCCCAACGCGTCCTGGTCGGCGTTCGACAACAGCACGTTGAAGTCGCTGTTGGCCTGCAGCACGTTGGCCATCGAGGTCATCGCCTGGTCGCGGTCGTAGCCGCCCTCGACGGTCGCCACGACCTGAATGTTGTCGTGACTTGCGAAGGCCTGCTCGTACGCCTCCCGGCGCGCCGTGTCGAGCGGGGTGTCGAGCTGCCCGAGCATCAGGACGACCTTGCACGGGTCGAGCTCGGCGCAGTAGTCGACGACCTGCTCGGCCTGCTTGGCAGCGGCCTCGACCGGCGGCACAGCCACCGTGGTGGTCACGCCCTCGACCTGCGGTTCCATCTCGTTGATGTCCGGCCCGATCGGCGCGAGGACCGTGGCGACGGGCATCTCATTCGGCAGCGGGAACGCGGCCGCGAGACTGGGCCCGTCGTTCGGGACGACGATGACGCCGTCGTACTGGCCGGTCGTGGTGGCGTTCTGCAACTGCGACAGCTGCGTATTGGCGTCGAACTGGCCGTCGAGGATCTTCACCGAGACCTCGACGTCGGCGTCCTCGGCAGCCTGTTGGATTCCCTCGTACACGGCCTGGCTGTAGCCGTTCTGGCTCGAGGCCGCGAGGAACGCGATCTGGTACCCGTCGGACGACCCCCCGCCGTCGGCCCCACAGGCGCTCAGGGCGAGCGTCGCCGCCAGGGCGGACGCCCCGAGGACCATACTGTGCGGTCTGCGCATGCTTTCTGTACCTTCCGTGTGGCGTGGGCCTCACCCACTGGTGTGTGACATATTACCCATCACGTCGTGTCGCGCCACCACTTTCGTGTTAATTCCCGGTTGCGACTCACACATCGTGCCGCACGCTCTGGTCCTCGGCTTTCACCACGCGCTGCCGCACCTCGTACCGGCGCGCCGCCCCGACGGGGCCCACCAACTCCGGCAGCCCGGGGGCCGCGGCGGCCCGCCGCGGATGATCCAGCCACTCCTGGTACGCCGCCTCATCGGGCCACAGCGCGGTGACGACGATCTCGGGATGCTCGGGGTCGTCGATGTCCACGGCCAATTCCGAGGCGAGGGCGCGCGTCTGCTCCAGGGAGTAGGCCAGGACGTCGCCTGCGGCGTAGATCCGCTCGATCTCCTCGATCGCGGCAGGGTCGGGCGTGAACGTCAAGATCGTGCGGATCATCGGAACTCCTCGGAATGTGACGGTTGGGTAAATCGTGGCCTGGGTCTCGCCACGACGTGGTGAGGTGTGACATATTACTCACATCGTGACCATTCGATGGGAGAGGAACATGTCCCCGAGTACCCGCATCTCCATCGACGTCGGAGGGACCTTCACCGACGTCGTCAAGCTGGACCCCGCTACCGGCGTCCTGCGCTTCGAGAAGGTCCCCACCACGCCGCGCGACCCGAAGCGGGGCGTGCTCGACGCCTTCGCGAAGGCGGAGGCACCGCTCGATGAGGTGGCGTCGTTCAACCACGGCACCACGCTCGGGCTCAACTCCCTGCTGACCCGCACCGGCGCCCGGGTCGCCATCATCGGCACCCGCGGCTTCCGCGACGTCTACCTGCTCGGGCGCACCGACCGGCGGGCGATGTACGACATCACCTATCGCAAGCCCGCTCCTCTGGTCCGGCGGCGCGATACGTTCGAGGTCACCGAGCGGACGCGCTACGACGGTTCGGTCATGACGTCGCTCGATCTCGCCGACGCCGAACGCGTCGCCCGAGAGATCGCCGAGGGCGGCTACGAGGCCGTCGCGGTCGGGTTCCTGCACGCCTACGCCAACCCCGCCAACGAGATCGCCATGGGCGAGGTGCTCGCCCGGGTCGCGCCCGCCGTCGAGGTGACCCTCTCTCACGAGCTGTCCCGCGAGTACCGCGAGTACGAGCGCACCAGCACTGCGGTGCTCGACGCCTACATCAAGCCGATCGTGCGCAACTATCTGCGCGAGCTCTCCGACGAGCTGGCCAGCGGCAGCTTCGACGGCCGCTTCCTGATGTCGCGCTCCGGCGGCGGTGCGATGACGGCTCAGGCAGCGGCGGAGCAGCCGGTCAACCTGATCCTCTCCGGTCCCGCCGGCGGCGTGGTGGGTGCCGCCGCGCTCTCGCACGAACTCGGCGAGCCCAACATCATCACCATCGATATGGGCGGCACCAGCCTGGACGCCTCCCTCGTCCTCGACCACGAGCCGGTCATGTACCAGGGGGCCGAGTTCGAGGGACTCCCGATCAACACCCCCTCGCTCTACATCCACACGATCGGCGCCGGCGGCGGTTCGATCATCTCCCTCGACGAAGCCGGCGCCCTGCAGGTCGGCCCGCAGAGCGCGGGGGCCGACCCCGGTCCCGCCGCGTACGCACGCGGCGGCTCCGAACCGACCTTCACGGACGCCGCCGTGGCGCTGGGCTACCTCGGTGCCGACGTCGCCCTCGGCGGGGATCTCCAGCTCGACGAGCAGCTCGCGGACAAGGCGCTCGCCAGTGTGGCCGAACGACTGGGTATGGGCGTGGAGGAACTCGCGCGTGGCGCCGTCCAGATCGCCAACATGAAGATCGTCGGCGCCGTCCGCGCCATCACCGTCGAGCTCGGTCGCGACCCGCAGGACTTCGCCCTGATGTCCTTCGGCGGCGGTGGCGGTCTGGTCGCCGTCGACGTCGCGCGCGAACTCAACATCCCCCGCGTCATCGTCCCGCCGGGACAGGGCGCGTTCTCGGCGCTCGGCATGCTGATGGCCGACGTGCAGCATGATTTCGCCCGGACGTCCGTGCGGCCGCTGCGCGAGGTCGATCCGGCTTTCTTCACCGAGGCGTTCGGTGCCATGGAGGTCGAGGCTGCGGAGGCGCTGGAGCGGGAGGGCTTCGGCCCGCAGCACCGTGCTTACCAGCGCACGGTCGACGTGCGGTACGCCGGCCAGGAGCACTCCGCCACGGTCGTCTACCCCGAGGACTCCGCCGACGTCATCGCGGCCATCGAGGGGGAGTTCGCGGTCCTGCACCATCGCCTCTACGGCCACACGATGAGCGATCCGGTCGAGATCACCACGCTGCGGCTCAAGGCCACGGGTGTCGTCGAGAAGCCATCGTGGCCCCGCATGGACCAGCGTGCGGAGGGCACGCCGGAGCCGATCAGCCGCCGCGACGTGCACGCGACCGGCGTTGCGAGCGAGTACCGGGTGTTCAGCCGCGAGTCGCTGCTCGCCGGTGACGAGATCGCCGGACCCGCCGTCATCGCCGAGCACACCGCGACCACGGTGATGCACGAGGGCGATCGCCTCGTCGTCGGGCCGCTCGGCGAGCTCGTCATCCACATCAAGGCCGAAGGAGAGAACCGATGAGCAGCAACGCGATCACCCTCGAGGTCATCCGTCACAGCCTGCTGGCCGGCGCCGAGGAGATGGCGCGCAACCTGTGTCGCACGGCGTACAACACCGTCGTCTACGAGATCCACGACTACGGCATCGGCCTGCACGACGCGAACGGCGACGTCGTCGCCGACGCGCCCGGCATCGCGATCTTCACCCGCGGCAACGACCACGGCATCAAGAAGTCCATCGAGTACCTCGGTGCCGAGAACATGGCGCCGGGCGACGTCTTCATCCTCAACCACCCGTACTGGTCCTCGGCGCACACGCTCGATCCGCTCGTGTTCGCGCCGATCCACGTCGACGGTGCGTTGATCGGCTTCTCGTCGTGCCGCATCCACGTGCTGGATCTCAAGCAGAAGAACCCCGGTTACGTGCTGGATTCGGTCGACGCGTACGAGGAGGGTCTGGTGTTCCCGGCGAGCCGCCTGTACCGCGCCGGCGAGCCCAACGACGACATCCTCAACCTCATCCGGTTCAACAGCCGGATGCCCGAGCGCACCATCGGCGACATCCAGGCGCAGGTCTCGGCCTGCGTCACGGGCGTGCGACGGATGCAGGAGGTCGCCGCCAAGTACGGCACGCAGGAACTCCTCGACGCCATGGTCGCGATCAACGAGCACGGCGAAAAGCTCGCCCGCCTCGCGCTCGCGAAGCTTCCCAAGGGCACGTGGAGCGCCGAGGACTTCGTCGACAGCGACGGCATCGACCGCGACACCCTCGTCAAGATGAAGGCCACGGTGACCATCACCGACGACGAGATGATCGTGGACTGGACCGGCAGCGCGAAGGACGTCAAGGGGCCGATCAATCTTCCGGTCGGCCAGACCGAGGCACTGTCGAGCCTCGTGTTCAAGGCGATCACCACCCCGGACAGCCCGGTGGTCGCGGGCAACTTCGCGCCGCTGCGCGTCGTCACCGAACCGGGCTCGGTCATGCACGCCGTCCACCCGATGCCGACGTTCACGCTCTGGACCGGCCTGCTGGCCGGCGAGGTCGTGCTGAAGGCGCTCGCGCAGGGCATGCCGGACCGCATTCCCGCGTGCTCGGGCGGCGACGTCTCGTCGATGATGGGGTGGGGCACCGACCCGCGCACGGGTGAGGCGTGGCTCGAGGCCACCAACGAGGCCGTGGGCTTCGGTGCCCACGCCGGCGGCGACGGCGAAGACGGGATCATGCACCTGTCCGAGCCTGGCTGCCGCAACAACCCCGTCGAAGTGCTGGAGATGAAGGCCCCGCTGTTCATCGAGTCGTACGGATACGTGCCCGACTCCGGTGGCGCCGGCCGCTTCCGCGGCGGTGTGGGCGTCAACCGCACCTACCGCTTCGAGGCCGACTCGACGGGCATCTGCCTGGTGTACAAGACCAAGTCCGCGCCGTGGGCGCTCGAGGACGGTCAGGAAGCGGTGCCCGCCAAGATCGTGCTCGACGGTGGGACCGCCGAGGAGCGCGTCCTGCAGGGCGGCACCTACCCGCGCCCTGCCGGCAGCACCCTCGCCAACGTCACCGGCGGTGGCGGCGGTTACGGCGACCCGTACGAGCGCGATCCGCAGCGCGTCCTCGACGACGTCATCGACGGTTTCGTCACTCGCGAGAAGGCCGCGGAGCTGTACGGAGTCGTCATCGACGACACCCTGGCCGTCGACCACACCGCGACGGCCGAACGCCGCGACGCCCGGGCGACCGCATGAGCGGCACCGACCTCGTCCTGCGGTCGGGCCGATTCTTGGACCCGGCCACGGGGGACGTCGTGGAGGGCGATCTGCTCATCCAGGACGGGACCATCGCCGAGGTCGGCGAGGTGGGCGCGACGAGCGCCCCCTCGGTCGACCTCGGCGGGGCCACCGTCGTGCCCGGCTTCATCGACGCCCACTTCCACGCCTACTCGACGTGCCTCGGCGGGCTGGAGCTCGAACTGCGGCCGCTGAGCTACGTGGCGGTCAACGCGACGCGTCGGCTCGCGGCGGCCGTCCGACGGGGCTTCACCACCGTGCGGGACGTGGCCGGGGGCGATCCCGGCATCGCCTCCGCGATCGACGAGGGGCTCTTCCTCGCGCCGCGCTACCTGTACACCGGCGCGGCGCTCAGCCAGACCGGCGGCCACGGCGATCCGCGGCCCGGCGATCTCGACCTGTGCTTCGGCCACGGCCATATGAACGAGGTCGTCGACGGCGTCGACGACCTGCGCCGGGCCGTCCGCGACCGGTTCCGCCAAGGTGCCCACGCCATCAAGATCATGGCGTCGGGCGGGGTGGTGTCCCCGACCGATCCGCTGCGCATCCCGCAGTACTCCGCCGAGGAGATCCAAGCGGTCACCGACGAGGCCACCCGCCGCGGCAGTTACGTCGCAGCGCACGCCTACTCCAGCGAGGCGGTCGTTCACGCCGTCACGAACGGAGTTCGATCGATCGAGCACGGCAACCTCATCGACGAGGAAGCCGCGCGGGTCATGGCCGAGCACGGGGCGTATCTCGTGCCGACGTTGGCGCCCTACGACTCGATGAGCCGGCGCGGTGCCGAAGCGGGCCTCTCCCCCGTCGGCCAGGCCAAGAACGCGGAGGTGCTGCACGCCGGGCGCGGAGCCATCGAGCTCGCGGCGCGCGCCGGCGTCCCCGTCGGTTTCGGCAGCGACCTGATGGGGGATCTGGAGGACGATCAGCTGCAGGGGCTGCGACTCCAGGCCGAGGCGCAGACGCCTCAGGAGCTGCTGCGATCGATCACCGTGGTCAACGCCGCGCTGATCGGCCGTCCCGAGCTCGGCTCGCTGTCCGTCGGCACCCCGGCCGATATGGTCGTGCTCTCGGCCGACCCCTACCAGGACGTGAGCGTGCTCTGGGACGACACCCGGCCCCGCACCGTGGTCCGCGACGGCGTGCTCATCGGCTGAGCGACGCTGCACGAGAAGCCCCGGGCGGCCACACCACCATGGTGCGGCCGCCCGGGGCTTCTTCTCCGCCTCGCCAGGCGCGGACGGTTCAGGAACGATCGAGCGTTCGGGCGTGGCGCACGGACGCAGCGAACGCCTCAGTGAACAGCGCATCGGGCGATGCGCTCTCCAGCACCGCGACGGCGCGTTCGGTCGTGCCGCCCGGACTCGTCACCCGGCGCCGCAGTTCCTCGGCCGAAAGCCGCGACTCCTTGAGGAGCGCGGCGGCTCCGATGATCGTCTGGCGCACCGCCGCCTCGGCGTGGTCGGCGGACATCCCCGTGTCGAGCGCGGCGTTCGTCATGGCCTCGGCCAGGCGGAAGACGTAGGCGGGACCACTGCCGGAGACTGCGCTCAGGACGTTGACGGCGTCCTCGTTCGGCAGCGGCACGACGTATCCCACCCGGGAGAACCACTCGGCCAGCAGCGTGTGCTCCTCGGAGCCCTCGTGCTCGGTGAGGAGCCCGACCACACCCTCCCCCACTCCGGTCGGGGTGTTGGGCATAAGGCGGACCAGGCGTGGATCGGGACCGGTGCACCGTCGCAACGTCGAGAAGCTGACTCCCGCTGCGACCGACACCACGACCGACGCCGGCTCGAGAACCGGAGCGATCTCCTCGAGCATCGCAGGGAACTGATGCGGCTTGACGCAGACGAAGACCACGTCCGCCTCCGCGACGGCGCGCCGGTTGGCCGCCGGGTCCTCGTCGGTGAACAGCATCACCGCGTGCTCCGGATCGCCCTCGCGCCGTCCCGGAGCGCGACGGGTCGCCACGACCTCGGTCACCTCGGGGGCCTGTTCGAGGGCGGCGAGGATGCCGCGGGTGATCGACCCGAGGCCGAGGATGGCGACCTTCATCGAGGTGCCTCCATCACGGCGGCTGCGACGACGAGATCCTCCCACGCCATACCGACGGACTTGAAGAACACGGGACGACCCGCGGGGTGGACGTCTTCTCCGGCCACGTCGGCGAGCGTCACGAGATCGGCGGCGTCGAACGTCCCTGCCTCGACGGCCATGACGACGTCGCCGGCTTCCCGGAGCGCCGGGGCGCGGTCTTCGACGATCACCCGCGCGCGCCCGAGCAGCCTCTCGTCGACCTCGCGCGCGTCCGGATCGTGCGAGCCCACCGCGATGACGATCGCGTCGTCGCGCAGCAGAGCCGAGTCGAACACCGGCTCGCGAGCCGAGGTGGCGCAGTGGACGATGCCCGCCTGCCCCACGGCCCGGTCAGCCTCGACCGAGCCCACCTGCACCACGTCACAGGCGACGCCGGCGAGTTCGGCCGGGAGGTCCGCTCGCTCCGGGTCGCGGACCACGAAGGTCACCGAGGCGATCTCGCGGACGCCGTCGACGACATCGGCGGTCGTGGTGACATGGCGGATCGCTTGAATGCCGGCGCCGAAGGCGACGACCTGCAGCGGCGACGTGTCGGCGAGCAGGTGCTGCCGGACCCCGGCGAGCGAGACCGCGGGCGTCCGCAACGCCGTCAGCTCGATGCCGTCCAGGACGGCCCGGGGCGCGAGCGTCCGAGCGTCGAACAACACGTAGAGCCCCTGGATGCGCGGCAGGCCGTGCTCACGGTTGCCCGGCGCCACGGTGACGATCTTGACGCCGGTGTCCGCGCCGTGCTCCGCCGGCATGAGGATGTAGTCGCCATGGGTCAGCGGGACGAACTGGCGCGGCGTCGACCGGGCCGGGTCGAGCCCCTCGCGGAGCGCAACGACCAGCGCCTGGACGGCGTCTCGTGGTCGCAGTCGCGCCACCGCGGCGGCGTCGAGGTAGGCGATGGTGTCGGTCATGAGGCGCTGGCTCCTCCGATCGCGTGGGCGGGATCGTCGCGCCGCACCTCAGTACCGTCCCGTCAGCTCGCCCCAGGACGACGAGAGGCCGGCGGCGCTCCGGCGCTGCGGGATGCCCCACGGGTTGTCGTCGCGCAGCGCCGGCGGCAGGGCTGCCTGCGGAGCGTTCTGGAACGCCACCGCTCGCAGGAACCGGCCGATGGCCGCGGTCCCGACCGACGTCGAGTCCTGCGTCGTCGCGGGCACCGGACCGCCGTGCTGCATGGCCGCGGTCACCGACACACCCGTCGGCCAGCCGCCGAAGAGCACCCGTCCGCTCGTGCGAGCCAGCACCTCGAGCAGTTCGGACCACCCCTGCGGGTCCTCGCCGGAGCCCAGGTGGATCGTCGCGGTCAGATTGCCCGGGAAGAGCCGCTCGAGCACCTCGGGCAGCGCAGCGGTGTCGTCCCCGTACTCGACGATCACCGACAGCGGGCCGAACGACTCGTCGAGCACGGACTCACCGGCCGCCTCGAGCTGGGCGAGGGTGATGACGGTGAGGGTGGGGGTAGCCCAGCCGAAGCCCTCGTCGTCGACCTGGACGTCCCCCTCCACGAGCACCTCGACGCCCTCGGCCTTCAGCACGGCGTCGCGGCGCTCCTGGTACCCGGCCGTGATGCCGGCCGTCAGCTGCCGATGCGGCGCGACGTCCTGAGCCGCCGCGACGACAGCCTCACGAAGGGGCTGCGCGCTCGGGACGAACAGGAAACCGGGCTTCGTGCACAGCTGACCGCACGATCCCGCGACACTCGCCACGTACGCTTGCGCCAGACCTGCGGCGTCCTCGGCGACCGCCTGGGGCGTGGCGACGACGGGGTTGACGCTGCCGAGCTCGCCGTAGAACGGGATCGGCACCGGGCGGGCCGCGGCGATGTCGGCCAGCATCCGGCCCACCTGCGTGGAGCCGGTGAAGCTGGCTGCGCGCACGCGCGGGTCGCGCAGGGCCTCGACCCCCTCTTCGCGGCCGAACAGCACGTTGAAGGTGCCCTCGGGCATGCCCGCGTCGGTCAACGCCTCGGTCACGATGCGGCCGGTGAACTCGCTCAGGCGCGGGTGGCCGTCGTGTGCCTTGAGGATGACGGGGTTGCCGGCGGCGAGGGCCGCGGCGGTGTCGCCGCCCGCGACGGAGAACGCCAGCGGGAAGTTGGACGCCGCGAAGATCAGGACCGGCCCGAGCGGGACGTTGACCCGGCGAACATCCGGCCGGGGGCCGACGGCGTAGTCGGGATCGGCCTCGTCGATTCGCGCGTCGAGGTACGCGCCCTCGACGATGACCTCGGCGAACAGCCGCAGCTGCTGCGAGGTGCGGTTGAGTTCTCCGCGCAGCCGCGCCTCGGTGAGGCCGGTCTCCTCCTGGCCGAGGGCGACGATCTCGTCGCCGGCGGCGTCGAGCGCGCCCGCCAGGGCGACGAGCGCGGTGGCCCGTTCGCGGGGCGTGGTGCGGGCGAAGGCCGGCGCTGCCTGGGCGGCCGACTCGAGAATGGCATTGACGTTCATGGGACTCCTCAGAATTCGAATCCGGCGGGGAATGGATCGTGCGGATCGAGCAGGTATTGAGCCGTGCCGGTGATCCAGGCGCGGCCGGTGATCTCGGGAAGGACCGCCTCGTGCTCGCCGACGCGGGCCGTACCGACGAGTCGCCCGGTGAACTCCGAGCCGATGAACGACTCGTTGACGAAGTCGGTGTGCAGCGCGAGTTCACCACGGCTGTGCAGCTCGGCCATCCGGGCGGACGTGCCGGTGCCGCACGGAGAGCGGTCGAACCAGCCAGGGTAGATCGCCATCGCATGGCGTGAACGCACCGCGTCGGAGCCCGGCGCGATGAACTCGACGTGGTGGACGTGGTCGACCCCGTCGAT
This sequence comes from Aeromicrobium phragmitis, assembly GCF_003674095.1. GTDB lineage: Bacteria > Actinomycetota > Actinomycetes > Propionibacteriales > Nocardioidaceae > Aeromicrobium > Aeromicrobium phragmitis. Next base: position 221,397 of record NZ_RDBF01000002.1, on the reverse strand, counting down.
CGTCGGGTGCTTGGGCGGCGCCGTCGAGTTGATCGCGTCCATGATCGCCAGTCCGGCGGCGATGATGTCCTGCTGGCGCGACCGGTCGAACGGCAGACCGACGTCGTCGAGTTCGACCATCGCGTAGAAGTTGCCGCCGAAGGCGATCGAGTACGGGACGCTGCCGTAGCCGGGGACCTCGACGACCTCGTCGAGGCGCTCGGTGAAGCTCGGCACGTTGGCGAGCGTCACGGCGGCGGCCCGGCCGTCCTCGACGCGGACCGTCGCGACGACGAGCCCGGCCGGCGTGTCGAGCCGGATCTCGGTGACCGGTTCGGTCACCTCGACCATGCCGGTCTCCACGAGCACCGTCGCGACGCCGATCGTGCCGTGTCCGCACATCGGCAGACAGCCGCTGGCCTCAATGTAGACGATGCCGAAGTCGCAGTCGTCCCGGGTCGGCGGCTGGAGGATCGCGCCGGACATCGACGCGTGCCCGCGCGGCTCGTTCATCAGCAGCCGGCGGATGTGGTCGAGATGTTCGATGAAGTACAGGCGCCGCTCGTTCATGGTGGCACCGGGGATGACGCCCACTCCCCCGGTGATGACCCGGGTGGGCATTCCTTCGGTGTGGGAGTCGACGGCGTGAAACACCCGTGACGATCGCATATGACCTCCTGAATCGAGTATGGGCGGCACCCGGTGAGTGTGACGTTTGGCGGGTATTTCTCGCGGTTTCACCCGCCAAACGTCACACTCAGCGCGTCAGCGAGCGGCGATCGCGGCGAGGGCGCGCTCGGTGTCGGCCTTCACCTGGGCGGTCTGGGCCTCGGTGAGCGGGCCGCGCGGCGGACGGGTGAGACCGCCGTAGGAGTTGCCGCAGACGTCCATCGACAACTTGATGGCCTGGACGAACTCCGTGCGCGAGTCCCAGCGGAAGACGGCCACGAGCTGCTCGTAGAGCGCCTTGGCGTCATGCCACTTGCCTTCGACGCACAGGTTGTAGAGCTCGACGGCTTCCTTCGGAAACGCGTTCGGGTAACCCGCGAACCAGCCCACCGCGCCGTTGACCATGAGCTCGAAGAGCACGTCGTCGGCACCGGCGATGATGTCGATGTCGCAGAGTTCCTTGATCTCGTACACGCGGCGGACGTCGCCGGAGAACTCCTTGATGGCGACGACCTCGGGGAACTCCGCGATGCGAGCGACGAGCTGCGGCGTGATGTCGACCTTGGTGTCGAACGGGTTGTTGTAGGCCATGATCGGCATGCCGACCTCGGCCACGCGGCGGTAGTGCTCGACGACTTCCTCGTCGTTGGCGCGGTACATCGTGGGCGGCAGGACGAGGACGCCGTCCGCGCCGTCCTCCTGCGCGTACCGGGTCCACTTCTGGGCCTGGTGCCAACCGACGCCGTGAGCACCGGCGACGACCACACCACGACCGTCGACGGCGTCGACGGCGACCTGGATGACCTTGCGACGCTCCTCGTCGGTGAGCGAGGAGTACTCGCCGAGCGAGCCGTTCGGTCCGACGCCGCGGCAGCCGTTGCTCATGAGGAAGTCGATGTGCTCGCCGAACTTGTCGTAGTCGACCGCGAGGCCGGCGGGCGCCGAGGCGTCCTCCTTGAAGGCCAGCGTGGTCGCGACGACGACACCGCCGAGGTCGATCGTGGGCTCCGACATGATGAGTCCTTTCACGGGATCTGATGAGGGGATGTTTCGGTGGACTGAGGCGCACGGGCGAGGTCGCCGATGCGCAAAGGGGCGGCGATGGGGCGCCGGTCGGTCGTGGTGCCGTCCGCGAACGCGGTGCACCCGGATGCCCCCGCGAGCAGCTGCTCGACCGTGCGGCCGCAGATGCGGCCCTGGCACAGCCCGAGCCCGGCGCGGGTGGTGAGCTTGAGGGAACGCAGGCCGACCGAGGCGGTCGACTCGGCCACGCGGTTCAGCGTCCCGGCGTCGACTTCCTCGCAGCGGCAGACGATCGTGTCGTCCTGGAGCCACGACGACCACGATGCGCCGATGCGATGGGCTGTCGCGATGCGCTCGGCGAACCGGGTGAACCGGTCGCGCGCGCGGCGCGCCGAGCGCACCGGTGCGTCCGCAGTCGACCCGCCCGCGGCCACCCAGCCGGCGATCTCGCCCTCGGCAAGCGCGAGGTCGACCCCGCCGATCGCGGTGATCTCGCCCGCCGCGAACACGCCGTCCACGCTGGTGCGCTGCTCACCGTCCACGCGCACGAAGCGCTCGTCGGTGAGCTCGCATCCTGCCGCGACGGCGAGCTCGAGACGTGGGGTGAAGCCGTGGCCCAGGCAGACGGCGTCGCAGTCGATGCGCCGCTCGGTGCCGAGGACGGGTGCCCAGTCGGCGTCGAGCCGTGCGACCGTCACCGCCTCGACCCGAGCGGTGCCGTGAATCTCGACGACGCCGTAGCCGGTGCGGTACGGCACGCGCCCACGCACGTGGTGCGCGACGTAGCCGGCGAGCTCGCTGACCTTGTGCGAGGCACCGGCCAGCTCCCAGGGGCGCGCGAGCCAGTGACGGGCCATGCGCGAGGGCCGAGATGCCTCGAAGACGCCGACGACGCGAGCGCCGGCTTGTCCGAGCGACGCGGTCACCGGGAACAGGAACGGTCCCGACCCGGCGACGACGACGCGATCGCCGACCGCAATGCGCTCCCCCTTGGCCATGGCCTGGGCGGCTCCTGCGGTGAAGACGCCCGGGAGGGTCCACCCGGGCACGGGCAGGGCGCGGTCATGCGCGCCAGTGGCGAGGATGAGCCGATCGGGCACGACGGACTCGGTGGCGCGGGTCCCGTCCACGTCGCCGGACGCGAGGTTGACGCGCAGGGTGCCGTCGGCACGTCGCTCGACGGCCCAGACCTGCGTCTCGGTGTCGATCGTGCATCCGGGGTCGAACTCGAGGGCCTGGCGCAGTGACTGGTACGTGTTCCACTGATGATGCAGGACAGCTTCGCGTCCGGCGGGCCGGCTTTCGGGCAGGTGCCGCCAGTACTGGCCGCCCGTGCGCTCGGCGGAGTCGATGACGCGGACCGTGGCACCGCGCCGCCGTGCGGCGGCGGCGGCCGCGAGACCGGCCGGGCCGGCGCCGATGACGAGAATGTCGGTCACGATCCTGCCCCCTCGACCCGCCGGGGCAGCTCATCGTGCTGGCGCTCCACCTGTGCTCCGTCACGAGCGGTGCGCTGGCATGCGCGGACGTCGCGCTGGCCGTCGACCGTCACGACGCAGTCGAAGCACACGCCGATCCCGCAGAACAGTCCCCGCGGCTCGTGGCGCGTGGAGCTGGTCCGCCAGTCGAGGACGTCGTTCGCGAGCAGGACGCCGGCGACCGACTGACCGCGGACACCGACGTACTCACGCCCCTCGAAGGTGATGGTCACCGAGTCCGTGGGGCCGGGCCGGATCGGGTCGCGCTTCGGGTCGACGGGTCGCGCGCTCATGAAGCGACCTCCTGCAGATGGGGAGTCAAGGTCGGGCGGTCGATGGCGAAGGGCGCAGGATCCAACGGCGGCGTCGTGCCGTTCATCAGGGCGAGCAGAATCTCCGCCGAGGACACCGAGAGGCCGATGCCCGCACCCTCGTGCCCGGTCACGTGGTAGAGGCCCGGGACCCGGGGATCCGCGCCGATGACGGGCAGGTGGTCGGGCATGTACGGGCGGAAACCGCCGTAGGTGCGCAGCACCTGCATGTCCTCGAGGAACGGGAAGAGCCGTAACGACTTTGTGGCGATCTCGCGGATGACGTCGACGTCGAGCCGGTCGTCGAAGCCGACGCGCTGTCGAGAGGACCCGATGAGCACCGTGCCGGCGGCCGTCGACTCCACGACGGTGGACGTCTGCAAGTCCGCGTCCCCGGACTGTGTCGCTCCCACGTAGTCGGCGTCGTACACCTTCCGGAACACCCGGTGCGGCATGCGCGTGGTCACCAGCACCATGCCGCGACGCGGCAGCACCGGCAGCGATAGGCCGAGTGCACCGGCGACCTCGCCCGCCCACGGGCCGGCGGCGTTGACGACGAGGTCGGCGTGGACATCGCCGCGCGACGTGCTGACGCCGGCCATCCGGCCCCCCGCGTCGTGCAGCGAGCCGACGACCTCCGTCGAGGTCATGACCCGGGCGCCTGCGCGGCGAGCCGAGGCGAGCAGCGCCTCGACCGCCACGACCGGCTGCACCTGCGCGTCCTGCGGGTAGTGGACGGCCGCGGTGATCTCGCGGCTGAGATGGGGTTCGAGTTCGAGCGCGTCGTCGGTCGCGATCTCACGGGCGTGGATGCCGACCGCGCGCTGCGACGCGGCGAACGCCCGCAACGGCTCGGCGCCCTCGGGCGTCATCGACACCACGAGTCCGCCCTTGGGCTCGAATTCGATCGACGGAAAACCGGGCCCGAGCTCGTCGTGCAGTTCGCGGGCGACGAGCGGCCACCGAACCGATGCGTCCACCGCGAGATCGAGCTCGGGGCCCGGAGTCTTATCCGAAACGAGGAGATTGCCTTCGCAGCTGGCAGAGGTACCGCCGGCGACGGCTCCACGCTCGACGACGGTCACGTCGTAGCCGGCCCGGGCAAGCAGTCGGGCACACGCGGCGCCGGTGATCCCAGCCCCGATGATCGCAACACGCATCGGCGTCTCCTCTCTGCCGGTAATATATCACATACTACCGGGGAGGGAACCCCTTCCGACCGCTCGCGCTTCAGGGTTCTGTCGCGCTGCGACTGGAACGTGACGCACTACCGGGGTCGCCGAGTAACGCCGCCGGCGGTCAGCGGACCGCGGTCACGGCCGAGTCCTCGGCCTCACCACTCCACCAGCCGAGCACGTGCCCGATGTGACGGTCCATCAGTTCGGCCGCGGCTTCTCCCTCACCGGCCTCGAGAAGGTCGAGGAGAGCAGCATGCTCGTCGATCGAGGCGCGGAGCTGCGCCGGCGTGATCTTGGAGGCGATGCCGACGGTGCGGGTCTGGTCACGCAGGTTGCCGACCACGTCGACGAGCACGGGGTTGCCCAGCAAACCCAGCAGGCCGAGGTGGAACGCCTTGTCGGACCGGACGTACGTCGCGAAATCGCGCGATTCGGCCGAATCGTTGATCGCGGCGATCAGTTCGTCGAACCGCGGACGGATCGAGGCGTCGAAGATCCGGGCCACCTCCACCATCGGCGGGCACTCGAGCATCCGCCGCGTCTTGACGAGGTGGTCGAGTTCGTCGCGCCCGACCTCACGCACGCGGAAGCCGCGGTTACGGACCGGCACGACGAAACCCCGCCGCGCGAGGTTCAGCATCGCCTCGCGCACCGGAGTCGCCGAGACGTCGTACTGCTGCGCGAGCACCGGCACCGTCAACAGCTCGTGCGGAGGCACCTGCCCGGCGATGATGGCCGCGGTCAGCGACTCCTCGATCTGCTCACGGAGGCTGTGTCCCGGTTCGATCCGAGGAGTCACCCAGCTCATGTCGTCGCCTTTCTCGCGAACTGCTGCGTGACATACTACGGCGCGGGCTGCTCGGGACGCCAGTGAATTGCCTCGGCCGCGTCCGCTACCTGCAGGTCCACGGACTCGAGGCTGGCTCCCTCGGGCAGCAGGTACACCAGGCACTGGGTGACCTCGTCGCCGGCGGGCAGGTCCGCGGGGATCGGTGTCGGCGCGCACGGCTCGAAGGTGCCGACGATCGCATTCGGCGAGATGAGCGTGTTCTCACCGTCGTTGGCGAAGATCGGCAGCGACGTGGTGCCCGGGGTGCCGGGCCCTTCGTTCGCCACGGTGACGGTGACGTAGAAGGGCGTCGAGGCAGCGTCCTCCGGCGAGAGCGAGAAGAGCGCGAAGTCCTCGATGCGTCCCTGCTGGATGGTGTCGACCGTGACCGTCAGGGCAGTCGCATCCTCGGTGTCATCGGGATACGCGACCGTGGCAGGATCGCCCGGGTCCAGCTCGCTTCCGCCCTCGGTCAGGCTGACCCCCTCGGGCAGCTCGAGACCGGTCGGCTCCTTCTCCTCGCCCTCCCCCGAGCAGGCGGCGACGAGGAGTGCCGCAGCCAGCACCGGTCCGGCGCAGCGCCATGTCCTTCTCACGACAGCAGGGTGCCCGACGGCGGATCAGGCGCCGATGAGGCGCGCCGCGAGGTAGGCCGGGACCTGGTCGAGCGCGACCCGCTCCTGGCTCATCGTGTCGCGTTCGCGGATCGTCACTGCCTGGTCGTCGAGAGTGTCGAAGTCGACCGTGATGCAGAACGGTGTGCCGATCTCGTCCTGGCGGCGGTACCGCTTGCCGATCGCCTGAGCATCGTCGAAGTCGACGTTCCAGTTGCGGCGCAGCTCGGCGGCGAGGTCGCGCGCCTTCGGCGACAGGTCCTCGTTGCGCGACAGCGGCAGTACCGCGGCCTTGACCGGGGCGAGGCGCGGATCGAGCTTGAGGACGGTGCGCTTGTCGACGCCGCCCTTGGCGTTCGGCGCTTCGTCCTCGGTGTACGCGTCGACGAGGAAGGCCATCATCGAACGGTTGACACCGGCCGCGGGCTCGATGACGTACGGCGTCCAGCGCTCGTTCTTCTGCTGGTCGAAGTACGAGAGGTCGGTGCCCGAGTGCTCGCTGTGCGTGGACAGGTCGAAGTCGGTGCGATTGGCCACGCCCTCGAGCTCGCCCCACTCCGAGCCGGTGAACCCGAAGCGGTACTCGATGTCGACCGTGCGCTTGGAGTAGTGCGACAGCTTCTCGGCGGGGTGCTCGTAGAGGCGCAGGTTCTCCGGATCGATGCCGAGCTCGGTGTACCAGGCCAGCCGCGTGTCGATCCAGGTCTGGTGCCACTGCTCATCGGTGCCCGGCTCGACGAAGAACTCCATCTCCATCTGCTCGAACTCGCGCGTGCGGAAGATGAAGTTGCCCGGCGTGATCTCGTTGCGGAAGCTCTTGCCGATCTGGCCGATGCCGAAGGGAGGCTTCTTGCGCGCCGTGGTCATCACCTGGGAGAAGTTGATGAAGATGCCCTGCGCGGTCTCGGGGCGCAGGTAGTGCAGGCCCTCGTCGGACTCGACCGGGCCCAGGAAGGTCTTGAGCAGTCCGTTGAACATGCGCGGCTCGGTCCACTCGCCGCGGGTACCGCAGTTCGCGCAGACGATGTCGGTCATCGGCACCGCGTCGGGGTCGTCCAGGCCCTTCTTCTCCGCGTACGCCTCCTGGAGGTGGTCCTGCCGGTACCGCTTGTGGCACGCGAGGCATTCGACGAGCGGGTCGACGAAGGCCGCGAGGTGCCCCGACGCCTGCCACACGGGAGTCGGGAGGATCACCGAGGAGTCGAGACCGACGACGTCGTCGCGACCCTGCACCATCGAGCGCCACCACTGACGCTTGATGTTCTCCTTGAGCTCCACGCCCATCGGCCCGTAGTCCCATGCCGATCGGGTACCGCCGTAGATCTCGCCGCACTGGTAGACGAAGCCGCGGCGCTTGCACAGGCTGATGACGGTGTCGAGGACTGAGTTCGGCATGGGAGGACTTCCGTTCCGGCTGGGTGTCGGAGGGCATGTGCGGTGCGTCGTAACGCTCCGCGCCCCTGGCCGGACCAGCCTACTCGGCGCGCGGCGGGGGTCGGCCGGTGGTCGACATCACCGTAGACGGATTTGACAATCGTTTCCGAGAGTAGTGACGATGATTCCCATGAAGCGTTCGGTCCTGCCTGCCCTCGTCGCGTCCGCCCTCGCCCTGTCCGCCTGCGGCGGCTCCGCCGACGACGGCAACGGGAACGAGGGTGACGGCGTCCGGGTGGTGGCTTCGTTCTATCCCGCGCAGTTCCTCGCGGAGCGCGTCGGCGGCGAGCATGCGAACATCGAGACCCTCACCTCGCCCGGCGGCGAGGCGCACGATCTCGAACTCACCGCCAAGCAGATCGGAGCCGTCCAGTCCGCTGACGTCGTGGTGTACCTCGACGGCTTCCAGACCGCAGTGGACGAGGCCGTCGAGCAGGCCGGACGCGATGAGGGCACGACCGTCGACCTCGCCGACGGCGTGGAGCTGCTCGACGCCGAGGCGTCCCACGACCATGGGCACGCTCACGAAGAGTCGCACGACCATGGGCACGCTCACGAAGAGTCGCACGACCACGACCACGACCACGAGGGCGAAGAGTCGCACGGTGACGAGGTCGAGGAGTCGCACGACCACGGCCACGGTGACGTCGACCCGCACCTGTGGCTCGACCCGACCAACCTGAAGCCGGCCGCGCAGTCGCTCGCCGACGCGTTGTCGCAGGCCGATCCCGATCACGCGGACGCGTACGCCGCGAATGCTCAGGCGCTCATCGACGACCTCACCGCGCTCGATGCGGAGTTCGCCGACGGTCTCGCCACCTGCGAGCGCCGCGACTTCGTCACGAGCCACGCCGCCTTCTCGTATCTCGCGCACGCCTACGACCTGCACCAGCTGCCGATCGCCGGCATCGACCCGGGGTCGGAGCCCAGCACGGCGCAACTCGGCCAGATCACTGAACTGGTGCAGACCGAGGGCATCACGACGATCTTCACCGAGACGCTCGCCTCCCCCGCGCTGGCCGAGACCGTGGCCCGCGAGACCGGAGCCACGACGGCTACCCTGGATCCGATCGAAGGCCTCACCGACGAGACCTCCGACCAGGACTACCTGTCGATCATGCGTGCGAACCTCGCCGCCCTCCAGAAGGCCAACGACTGCCGATGACACCACCCCTGCTCGCCCGTGGCGTCGAGGTCGACCTCGCGGGCGGGCCGGTCGTCCGCGGCGTCGACCTGACCGTGGGCAGCGGTGAGTTCGTCACACTGCTCGGCGCCAACGGCTCGGGCAAGTCCACCCTCGTCCGCGCGCTCGTCGGCCTCATCCCCGCGCGCGGCACGATCGAGCTCTTCGGTACGCCGCTCGCCCGGTTCCGCGAGCGCTGGCGGCTCGGGTACGTTCCGCAGCGTCCCGGGAGTGCGGCCGGGGTGCCCGCCACCGTGCGCGAGATCGTCACGAGCGGCCGCCTCTCCCACCGCCCGGTATTGGGGTTCGCGTCCCGCTCGGACCGTGCCGCGGTCGACGAGGCGCTCGAGCACGTGCGGTTGTCCGCGAAGGCCGACCAGCCCATCACCGAGCTCTCGGGTGGTCAGCAGCAGCGCGCTTACATCGCCCGGGCGCTCGTCGCCAACCCCCAACTGCTCGTCATGGACGAGCCCACGGCCGGCGTCGACGCCGAGAGTGCCGAGGTGCTGGCCGGCCTGATCGGCCATCTCGTCAGCGACCACGGCATGGCCGTCCTCCTCGTCGCCCACGAGCTCGGCCCGATGCGCCCGCTCGTCGATCGCGCCGTCGTCGTGGATGCCGGACGCATCGCCTATGAGGGTCGCGTCGAGGACATCCCCACCGACCACCCGCACGACCATCCGCACTCCGGCGCGCCGGAGCGCATCCGTCCGGTGCAGGAAGAGGGGCCGCTCGGATGAGTGAGTTGCTCTCGTACGAGTTCATGCGCATCGCGCTCGCGGCGGCGGTCGTCACCGGCCTCGCCGCGCCGGCGATCGGCACCTACATCGTCCAGCGCCGGCTCGCCCTGCTCGGCGACGGGCTCGGTCACGTGGCCCTCACCGGCGTCGCCCTCGGCCTGCTCACCCAGGTCACTCCCACGATCACCGCGGTCATCGTCGCGATCATCGGCGCGGTGGTCATCGAGCTGCTGCGCATGTACGCCAAGACGAGCGGCGACGTCGCCCTGGCCATGCTCTTCTACGGCGGCATCGCGGGCGGCGTGCTGCTGACCAATCTCGCCGGTGAGTCCGCGGCGACGTTGAACCGCTACCTGTTCGGCGCGATCACCACGATCTCGATGAGCGACCTGCTCGCCGTGCTCATCCTCGGCGTCGTGGTGATCGTCGCGGCGCTCGGCCTGTCGCCGCAGCTGTTCGCCGTCTGCCAGGACGAGGATCATGCGCGAGTCAGCGGCGTGCCGGTCCGGCTCTACACCCTCCTCGTCGCCGTGCTCGCGGCGATCACCATCACGGTCGCGATGCGAACCGTCGGCCTGCTGCTCGTGTCCGCGCTCATGGTCGTGCCGGTCGCCGCCGCCCAGCAGCTCACCCGCAGCTTCCGCGCCACCCATCTGGCGTCGATGGCCGTGGGCGTCGTCGCGGCGACCGGTGGTGTCGTCGCCAGCTACGAGATCGACACGCAACCCGGGCCGACGATCGTGGTGCTCGCGCTCGGACTGTTCGCGCTCGCCGCGCTGACTCGCGGCGTCACCGCGTTGCGACGTCGCTGATTACACTGGCCTCGATGAGCACCACAAGCGAGTCGCCCCAGCGCAACACCCGCCAACGCCGCGCCGTCGCGGCGATCATGGCCGATCTCGAGGGCTTCGCGAGCGCTCAGCAGATCCACGACATCCTCAAGCAGCGCGGCGAGTCGGTGGGGCTGTCCACCGTGTACCGCAACCTGCAGGCACTCGCCGATGCGGACCTGCTCGACGCTTTGCGCAACGACGACGGCGAGACCCTCTACCGGCGGTGCAGTTCCGGCCACCACCACCACCTCGTCTGCCGGCAGTGCGGGCGGACGGTCGAGGTCGAGGGCCCGACCGTCGAACGGTGGGCCGACGCCGTCGCCGACGACCACGGTTTCCGCGACGTCGAGCACACCCTCGAGATCTTCGGGACGTGCGGGGATTGCGCGTCCTGAGCCGAGCCGACTGGTCCGCACGTGCGGCAGCGCACCGCGAGCGAGTCGCCCCATGGACACGGGCCCGGGTCGAACGGCGCGAACGCGGTGAGGCGCACCCGGTCCACGACTTCCTGTTCGAGTACTACAACCTGTCCCCCGGAGCCTTGGAGCGCTGGCACTCTGGCCTTGGTGTCGCACTGGCCGAGGCGCCGGAGTACCGCGACGCGCGCGCCTACGTGGAGCTCGCCGACGGGACCGTGACGGCCGACGCGTCCCGCCTCGCCACCCGCCTTCCCGGGCTGCGCTGGACCCGCGAGCTGCTCGGCCGGACCGCCGGCCGCGCCGCTCGCCTGCAGTGCTTCGGCCTCCACGAGTGGGCCATGGTCTACCGCGAGCCCGAGGACCGACGCCACGCCGTGCCACTGCGGCTCGGTGCCGCCGGCACCGATGAGGTCGTCGAATCGCACAACCTCGTGTGCACCCACGTCGACGCCTTCCGTTTCTACACCGACGCCGCCCGGCCGTTGAACCGGCCCACTCCGGTGCGCGAGCGTCAGCTCGACCTCGAGCAGCCCGGCTGCCTGCACGCCAACATGGACCTGTACCGGATCGCCTTCCGGATGCTGCCGTTCATCGACTCGAGGCTCGTCGCGGACGCCTTCACCCTCGCGGTGGACATTCGCGAGATCGACATGCGGGCATCGCCGTACGACCTGGCGGCCCACGGTTACCCGCCCATCGCGATCGAGACGACCGAGGGCAAGGCGGAGTACGTGCGCCATCAGCGCGCGTTCGCCCGTCGGGCCGAGCCCCTGCGCCGCCAGCTGATCGAGCAGGCCGACCTTCTCATCGCCCGTGCACTGGAGGTCGCCGCATGACCGCATCGCCGCACGTGAAGCGCGGTGACGAGCTCACTGCCCAGGACGTGTACGGCATTTGGCGCATCCGCGACATCGTCTTCGCCGTCGAGCAGCAGTGCGACGAGCCCGATGTCGACGGTCTCGATCTACTCCCGACGACGACTCATCTGTGGTTCGCCGACGATCTCGGGCCGACGAGCTATCTGCGGACGTATGTGGGGACCGATGGCGTGCGCAAGGTCGGCCGCGTCGCCACCCGCAAGGAGCACCGCGGCCGCGGACTGTCGAGCGCGCTGCTGCGCGCGGTGCACGAGCGCTGGGGCGCAGACGAGATCCGCCTGGGTGCGCAGGCGTACCTCGAGCAGTGGTACGCCTCGTTCGGCTACCAGCGGTGCGGGGAGGACTTCATGGAAGCCGGCATCCTCCACGTCCCGATGCGCCGCCCCGGGCGGTGACCTATCCCGGACCCCGCGCGCCGGAGCGGTGTCCTATCCCACACTTCCTGGCTTCGGCTGCGGGATAACTCACCGCCCACCCCCGGCGCCGACGGCTCAGACGTTGTCGCCGGGTGCGTCGTCCGGCGCCGGCGGCTCGTTGCCTCCTCCGCCCCCTCCCAGGGGTGCCAGCCCGGCGATGGCGGCCTCCATCCGAGAACGCAACTGCGCCTCGTACTCCACAACCGGCTGCAACGCATCGCGGTACTCGGCGCCGTAGGTGAACGACGCGGCGCGGCCTGCATCGAGTTGCTGCGCGGCCCTCGTGGCCTCGTCGATGACGTGCTGCAACGCGGCGCTCACCCCAGCGGCGAGTTGCTCCTGCCGCGCGGGCACCGGAACCGACTCGAACTGCGCCTTGACCTGCTGCATCAGCGGAACGAGCTCGGTGCGCACCGGGTCTCCGCTCGCGACCGGTCCGCCGACGACGCTCTGCGGGATGTCGGCGTCGAGTGCCTCTTCGACCGCCGCGACGAACGGCGCGGCCGACGCCCACTCCCCCAACACGTCCACGGCGACGCCGAAACGTTCCTCGAGTGCCGCACGCCGGTCGAGGGCGGCGCGGTAGGCGCTGGAGTGCTCGGCACCGTACGACCCGACCTCGGCGGGACGTGGCAGCTCATCGCGCAGGCGGGTGGCCGTCTCGGCCAGGGCACCGGGCTCTCCGCTCGCTGCGAGCAACACCAGATCGTGGTGAGCTTCGTCCTGATAAGCCGCGAGCGCCTGACTGTAGCGGAGCGCCGCAGCGTCGGCCTGCTCGACCTCAGTCGACTTCTGATGGCGGTCGACGAGGTAGATCCCGACTCCGGCGACCAGCAGTAGGACGAGCGTGAGCCCGCCGACGGTGGGACGTACCTTCATCGCAGCGGTGTCACCTCGTGGAGCCGCAGCCCGTAGGTCACCGCATCGACGAGGGCCTCCCACGACGCCTCGATCATGTTCGCCCCGACACCCACCGTCACCCAGGAGTCCTTGCCGTCACTCGTCTCGATGAGCACCCGCGTCACCGCATCCGTGCCGTGTCCCTGATCGAGGATGCGCACGCGGAAGTCGATCAGGTGGAATCGCGTCACGTCGGGGTAGACCTGCTCGATCGCGTCCCGCAGGGCGTGGTCGAGCGCGTTGACCGGGCCGTTGCCCTCACCGATGACGGCAAGACGGCGGCCGCCCGCGGTCAGCTTGACCGTGGCCTCGGCGAGCGCCTCGCCGGACGCGGCTGAGCCGACGGACTCGGCGATGACCCGCCAGGACTCGACGTCGAAGTACGCCGGTCGAGCACCGTCGACCTCCTCGAGCAGCAGCAGCTCGAACGACGCATCGGCGGCCTCGAACGTGTAGCCCTCCTGCTCCATGGCCTTGACCCGATCGGTCACCCGGGCCAACGTGGCCGGATCGCCCGACAGGTCGATGCCGAGCTCGCGGCCCTTGAGTTCGATCGTCGCTCGACCGGCCATCTCGGAGACCAGCAGTCGCATGTCGTTGCCCACCAGGGCGGGGTCCATGTGCTGGTAGAGGTCCGGATCGACGCGGATCGCGCTGGCGTGCAGGCCGGCCTTGTGCGCGAACGCCGAGACCCCGGTGTAGGGCTGGCGCGCCGACGGCGGGTAGTTCGTGATCTCGCTGATCGCGTGCGAGATGCGGGTGGCGTCGCGCAGCGCGCCTTCGGGCATGACGTTCATGCCGAGCTTGAACTCGAGGTTCGCCACACAGGTGACGAGGTCCGCGTTACCGGTGCGCTCGCCGTAGCCGTTGATGCAGCCCTGCAGGTGGGTCGCGCCGGCCTGCACCGCGGCGAGCGAGTTCGCGACCGCACAGCCGGTGTCGTTGTGAGCGTGGATGCCGAGGCGCGCTCCGGTCGCGGCGGCGACCTCGCCGACGATGTCGGCCACCCAGTGCGGCAGCATGCCGCCGTTGGTGTCGCACAGCACCGCGACCTCGGCTCCGGCCTCGGCCGCCGTCCGCACGACTTCGATGGCGTAGCTCTTGTTGTCGAGGAACCCGTTGAAGAAGTGCTCGCAGTCGAGGAACACCCGCTGACCCTCGGCCCGCAGGTGCGACACGGTGTCGCGCACCATCGCGAGGTTCTCCTCGAGCGTCGTCCGCAGCGCGAGTTCCACATGCCGGTCGTGGCTCTTGGCGACCAGCGTCACGACCGAGGCCCCGCTCTCGCGCAGGGCGGCGACCAGCGGGTCGTCCGCGGCCGCGACACCGGCCCGCCGGGTGGCGCCGAAGGCGGCGAGGGTGGACCGGCGCAGATCGAGTTCCTTGGCCGCCAGCGCGAAGAACTCGGTGTCCTTGGGATTGGAGCCGGGCCAGCCTCCCTCGATGTAGCCGACCCCGAGCTCGTCGAGATGGCGCGCGATCGTCAGCTTGTCCTGGACCGAGAGGTTCAGGCCCTCTTGCTGAGCGCCGTCGCGCATCGTCGTGTCGTAGACGTGGAAGTCGCTCGGCGTGAGGGTGCCGGAGGCGGGGTTGCTGCTCATCGGTTCGTTCGGTCCTTCGTGTCGTGCGATCGTGCCCATCGACAACAAAAAAGCCCCCCGGGGTCGGGAGGCGGCGCGTCGAGTGGGTACCCGGCGCGCTAGGCGATAATGATCGCGGTGATGGTCACGGCGGAAAGTCTAGACTGAACCGCACCATGACCACCACAGCCGTCCCACGCCCCGGACACGTCGACATCATGTACGCCGTCATGACGGCCGAGGCGCTCGATCGTGACGACCGTCTACCCGAAGGTCTCGAACCGCTGCTGCGGCGCAACGGCGCGTCCGAGGAGCTCATGGCGATGTGGCGCGAGCGGCCGCACGCCCAGGTGCTCGTGCAGGTCGCGCCGCTGGCGGGCGCCGGCGACGCGCACGTGCAGATGCGCGCGGCCGCGTTCGCGTTGGCGGCCGAGCACGACGGGCTCGTCATCGACCTCGCACTCCCCCGGCTGCTGGAGCCGCCCCGCGGCGAGATCCGGCTCGAGTACGCGGACGCCTGGGTACTCGTCCACTACGACGTCGCGTCGCGCGGCGTGCTCGGGACGCGCGGGCTGGAGTCCTTCGGGCTGCCCGAGCTGTGCGTCAAGGTCCCCGAGGGAGCCGAGGCTGCGATGGTCGGCGCCGTGACGAGCGGGCTGACCCACCGTCTGCTGACCGAGTGGCCGCACGTCGATCCGGTGGGGCCGGCGGTCATCACGCTGCGCGACATCGCCTTCGGCCTCGGCGACCCGCAGGCCGACAGCATCGGCACCGAACGCCGCGTCCGCGTCGAGATCAGCTACGACGACGTCGCCCACGAGCTCGACGTCACGCTGGCCGACGACCCGGCCATCCTCTTTCGCTGACACACGGGCCCGATCGTCGGCCGCGTCCGCGGTGCGGTGTCAACCGTTCACGACGACGAGCGGTTCGTCACCAACGTGATGACCCTGGCGAGAGGTTGACCACGCACCGCCCCGTCGGGGCGGCGCCGAGGCTTCGCTGACGACGCTCACTCGGCCACGTGCGGGGGTTCGGGACGCGGAGCGAGGTTGGCGAGCGACTCCGGACGCAGGATCTGTTCGAGCCGCTCCGGGGGCAACAGCCCACGCTCTAGGACCAGTTCTGCCACACCGCGCCCGCTGGCCAGCGCCTCCTTGGCCACCTCGGTCGCCGCCTGATAGCCGATGTAGGGATTGAGCGCAGTGACCAGGCCGATCGAGTTGGCCACCTCGGCCCGCAGCAGATCGCGGTTGGCCGTGATGCCGTCGACGCACCGGCGGGCGAGCACCAGAATCGCCTCGCGCAGACGGGCCAGGCCCGCCGACAGCGAGTAGCAGATGACCGGCTCGAAGGCGTTCAGCTGCAGCTGACCGGACTCTGCCGCCATCGAGACCGTGACGTCGTGTCCGATGATCTGGAACGCCACCTGGTTGACCACCTCCGGGATGACCGGGTTGACCTTGCCTGGCATGATGCTCGAGCCGGCCTGCACGGCGGGCAGATTGATCTCGTTGAGGCCGGCGCGCGGACCCGACGACAGCAGCCGCAGATCATTGCACATCTTCGACAGCTTGACCGCGACGCGCTTGAGGGTTCCGGACAGCTGGACGAACGCACCGCAGTCCTGCGTCGCCTCGATCAGATCGACCGCCGGCACCAGGGGCAGGTCGGTGATCTGCGCCAGGTGCGAGCAGGCGGACTGGACGTAGCCGGCGGGAGCGTTCAGCTGGGTGCCGATGGCGGTCGCCCCGAGGTTGATCTCGTGCAGCAGCATGACCGCCTCGGAAAGCCGCGCGCGGTCCTCGGCGATCATCAGGCTGTAGGTGCGGAACTCCTGCCCGAGCGTCATCGGCACCGCGTCCTGCAGCTGCGTCCGCCCCATCTTGAGGACGTCGTGGAACTCCACGGCCTTGCGGGCGAAGGACTCCTCCAGCACCGCCATCGCGTCGAGCAGCGACTTCGTGGCGAGGATGACCGCGATCTTGATCGCCGTCGGGTAGACGTCGTTGGTCGACTGGCTGAGGTTGACGTGCTCGTTGGGGTGAAGGTAGGCGTAATCGCCCTTCGGCCGGCCCAGCAGCTCCAGCGCGCGGTTGGCGATGACCTCGTTGGCGTTCATGTTCGTGGACGTTCCCGCCCCGCCCTGGATGACGTCCACCACGAACTGGTCGGTCAGCGCACCGCCGCGAATCTCCTCGCACGCGTCCCGGATCGCCCGGAAACGCTCGTCGTCGAGCAGTCCCAGCTCGTGGTTGGCCGTGGCTGCGGCCTCCTTCACGGCCGCCAACGCCTCGACGAGGTACGGACTCTGGGCGATCGGGATACCGGTGATCGGAAAGTTCTCCAGAGCGCGCAGCGAATGCACGCCCCAGTAGACGTCCGCGGGAACCTCGCGGTCCCCGATGAGGTCGTGCTCGTGGCGCATGGGTTGGTCATCCATACGGCCAATCCAATCACCGCCGCCGAGGCGACCGGTGGGTAACCCGCTCAGAGCACGCGTGTCATCCAGCCGAAGCGATCCTCGGCCCGGCCGTATTGGATGTCGACCAGCGCCTGCCGGATCTCGGCGGTGACCTTGCCCAGCTCTCCGTCGCCGGCCGTGACCTCGCCGCCGCGCCACTTGAGCGTGCCGACCGGCGTCACGACGGCCGCCGTACCGCAGGCGAACACCTCGGTGATCGTGCCGTCCGCGGCGCCCTCCCGCCACTCGTCGATACTCACCTTGCGCTCGACGACGTCGTGCCCGAGGTCAGCGGCAAGGCGCACGATGGAGTCGCGCGTGACGCCTTCGAGGATCGAACCGCTGAGTTCGGGAGTGACGATCGAACCGTCAGACTGCACGAAGTACAGGTTCATTCCGCCGAGTTCCTCGACCCACCGATGCTCCACGGCGTCGAGGAAGGCCACCTGCGCGCATCCCTCGGCCGCCGCTTCCTGTTGCGGCAGGAGGCTCGCGGCGTAGTTGCCGCCGCACTTGGCCGCGCCCGTGCCGCCCGCACCGGCTCGGCTGTACTGCTCCGAGAGCCAGATCGAGACGGGCTTGATGCCGCCGGTGAAGTAGGCACCGGCCGGCGAGGCGATCACCGAATACGTGACGTGCTGGCTGGGGCGGACACCGAGGAACACCTCGGAGGCGAACATGAACGGGCGGAGGTAGAGGCTCTTCTCCTCGCCTCGCGGCACCCACGCGCGATCGGTCTCGATCAGCGCGCGCACCGAACCGAGGAACCAGTCCAGCGGAAGTTCGGGGAGCGCGAGCCGGTACGCCGAACGCTGCAGGCGCTCACCGTTGGCCTCCGGACGGAACAGCCAGATCGAGCCGTCGGCGTGGCCGTACGCCTTGAGGCCCTCGAAGATCTCCTGCGCGTAGTGCAGGACCGCGGTGGCGGGGTCCAACGAGAGCGGCCCGTAGGGCACGACGCGGGCGTCGTGCCACCCGCCCTGCGGCGTCCACTCCGCGAGGAACATGTGGTCGGTGAAGTGATGGCCGAAGCCGGGGTTCTCCAGAATCGCGGCGCGCTCGGCCTCGCTGCGGGCGTGCTGATTCTGCTCGATGCGCGGCGCGAACGTGATGGGGGTCATAGAGGTCACGGTACTGCTTCCTATGTCGAAGGGGTATGCGGTCAGGCGACCGTCGATACCTCTCCGGCCACGCGCGATGCGATGGCCTCCCCCACCTCCTCCGTGCTGCGAGCACCCGAGCGCTCGGCGATATCGGCCTCGACCGCCTCGGTGATCTGCGCGGCCGCCTCGGGCAGGCCGAGGTGATCGAGCAGCAGACCGGCCGAGAGGATGGCCGCGGTGGGATCGGCCTTGCTCTGCCCCGCGATATCGGGAGCCGATCCGTGGACGGGTTCGAACATGCTCGGCGCCGTGCGGTCCGGGTTGACGTTGCCGCTAGCCGCCAGGCCGATGCCCCCGGTGATGGCGGCGGCGAGGTCGGTGAGGATGTCGCCGAACAGGTTGTCGGTCACGATCACGTCGAAGCGGGCCGGATCGGTCGCCAGGAAGATCGTGGCGGCGTCGACGTGCAGGTAGTCGACCGTCACCTCGGGGTACTCCGCGGCAACGGTCTCGACCGTGCGGCTCCACAGGTGACCGGCGTGCACGAGCACGTTGTTCTTGTGCACGAGCGTGAGCTTGCGGCGCGGACGTGCCTGGGCGCGGGCGAACGCATCACGGACGACGCGCTCGACACCGAACGCCGTGTTGAGACTGACCTCGGTGGCGACCTCCTGTGGCGTGCCGACGCGGATCGCCCCGCCGTTGCCGACGTACGGCCCTTCGGTGCCTTCACGCACGACGACGAAGTCGATGTCGCCGGGCGCGGCGAGCGGCGTGGGGACGCCCGTGAACAGCTTGCTCGGCCGGAGGTTGACGTAGTGATCGAGCTCGAACCGGAGCTTGAGCAGCAGCCCCCGCTCGAGCACACCCGAGGGCACCGACGGATCGCCCACGGCACCGAGCAGGATCGCGTCGTGCTGACGGATCTCCTCGAGCACCGCGTCGGGCAGCGTCTCGCCCGTGGCGTGCCAGCGACGGGCGCCGAGGTCGTACTCGGTGCGCTCGAACGTCACGCCGTGCTGCGGAGCGAGAACGTCGAGGACGCGGAGCGCCTGAGCGGTGACTTCGGGGCCGATGCCGTCGCCGGGGACGACGGCCAGGGAGAACGGGCGAGTGGACGTCATGCCACCGATCCTAAGAGAGGCGATCTCATGATGTGAAACCGGGATCTCGGAAGGTGGTCAGTTGTCGTCGGGGCGGTCACCTGGTTCGACGAACTCGTCCTCGCGCAGATGTGCTGGTCCCCATTCGATCAGCGGATCGAGAATCATGATGGTCTTCCTTCGAGCTTCGAGTGATGGAAATGGAGCGCGGGATTCGGGTGAACCGGCGATTCCACGGGCCACAGACTCGACGTGTGTGCTCTCGAGCTCGATACAGAAAGGGGACCAGGTCGTGGTCAGGACATCTGCTGCGGAATCGTCGGGCCAACGCCGAAACTCCGCGGCAGGTGTGGCCCTAAGAGGTCCTGCCGCGGCAAGCGATGACTACGAGCTGCTTCCGCATGGCGACAACTGTAACCGCTCGTGAAGGAATTCGCGAGCACCTGACAACGGTATTTCCGCGCCGGTCCGGTCCGCGCTCCGTTTGTGGAGCCACCAGGTGTGCGGCACACTCGGGCCAGAATGTCGCCCCTGTGACCCACTTCACCCCGGGAGTTGATGATGGAACCCATCGAGCCGGTATTCGGCGCGACGACCCTACTGCTGATCGCGGCCGCCTCCGTGGCGCTGCTGCTCTTTCTCATCATCAAGGTGCGGCTGCACGCCTTCATCGCGCTCGTCCTGGTGAGTGTGCTGACGGCGATCGCTGCGGGCATCCCCCTCGCCGACGTCCCCGCCGCGCTGACGTTCGGCTTCGCGGACACCTTGGGATCGGTGGCGCTCCTGGTCGGTTTCGGCGTCATGCTCGGCCGGCTGCTCGAAGTCACCGGAGGCGCGCAAGTGCTGGCCGACACGCTCATCAACCGGTTCGGTGAGAAACGCGCCCCGCTCGCTCTCGGCGTCGCGGCCTTGATCTTCGGCCTTCCGATCTTCTTCGACGCCGGCCTGGTGATCTTCCTTCCGATCATCCTCACGGTCGCCCGCCGCTTCGGCGGCTCGGTGCTCTACTACGCGTTACCGGCCGCGGGCGCCTTCGCGGCGATGCATGCCCTCGTACCACCGCATCCTGGCCCCGTCGCGGCGGGCACCTCACTCGGCGGCGACATCGGACTCGTCCTGCTCGTGAACCTGCCGATCGTGATCATCGCCTGGTACGTCGGCGTGTACCTGGTGTCGCGCTTCCTCGGCCGCCGCATCGACGTGCCGGTCACCGACCTGCTGTTCGGTCCGGTCAACGGCGGCGACGACGGCGACGGTGACGGGGACGGGAACGGAACGACCACGAAGGTCGCCGCTCCCAGCTTCGCGACGGTGCTGACCTTGCTGATGATTCCGCTGGTGCTGATCGGCATCAACACCGTGCTCACCACCTTGATCGCCACCGAGACGGTCGACGAGAACACCGTGACCGACGCCTTCATCCTGCTCGGCAACACCCCGGTGGCGCTGCTGATCAGCTTGCTCGTGGCGATCGTGCTGCTCGGTACTCGCGGGCGCACCCTGAACGACACCATGTCCCTGCTGGACGCCGCACTCGCCCCGATCTGCTCGATCATCCTCATCACCGGTGCCGGTGGCATGTTCGGCGGTGTGCTGGAGCTGAGCGGGATCGGCGCCGCGCTCACCTCGGCGCTGTCCGGCGTCGGGATTCCGGTGCTGCTGCAGGCGTTCCTCATCGCTACCGCCCTGCGCGTGGCGCAAGGGTCGGCCACCGTCGCGATCACCACCACCGCGGGTCTGCTGGCCAGCCAGGCGGACCAGTTCAGCGACCTCCAGATCGCGCTGTTGGTCACCGCTGTGGCCGCCGGCGCCACCGTGCTCTCCCACGTCAACGACTCCGGGTTCTGGCTGGTCAGCCGCTTCTTCGGCATGGACGTGAAGACGACGCTCAAGACCTGGACCGTCATGGAGACCACGCTCGGACTCTCCGCGTTCGCCGTCGCGGCGGTGCTCTGGCCGCTGATCAGTTGACGGTTCGGGCGGTCCTCGCGCCGGCGTCTCGGCCAGCGACCGGCGGGAGGCGCCCGCGTCCGGGGGTCGTGCCAGACTGAGCAGGTGAGTGCCCCCGCCGAAGTTCCCGATCTCGTGGCCCGGACCCTCGACCTCTCGCGGCGCCGTGGCTTCATCACGTCGACCCGCAACGAGACGGGACGACTCCTCGCAGCACTCGCCGCCTCACGCGTGGGCACGCTCGCCGAACTCGGCACCGGATGCGGCGTGGGGTCGGCGTGGTTGCACAGTGGTGCGCCCAAGGAGGCCCGGATCGTCACGGCCGAGCTCGACCCCGAGCTGGCCCAGGACGTCCAGGAGATCTTCGCGAGCGCGGAGAACGTCAGCGTGCTCGCCGGCGACTGGTCGGCGCTCGAACAGTACGCGCCATTCTCGTTGTTGTTCGTCGACGTACGCGACGTGATGGCCGACATCGACGTCCTCGCCGACCTTCTCGCACCCGGCGGCATCACGGTGCTCGACGATTTCGTCCCGTCGAGCTTCTGGCCGCCGATCGTCGACGGTCAGGTGGACACGGTGCGCGAGCAGTGGTTGACCGACGAGCGGTTCGCCGCCGTCGAGATGCTCATCGACCCCGACGCCAGCCTCATCATCGCCACCCGGCGCTGATTCGACCTCAGCGCAGCCGCAGGAGTCGGGCCAGGGCATCGATCGCCGAACTTCGATGTCAGTCGTGCCAGGCGGTGTCCCAGAATCGCCATTCGTAGTCCACCGCGCGCGCGTACGCCTCGTGCATCGCGCTCAGCGCAGCGGGATCGGCGACTGCCCAACGGTCGGCGAGGTCCTCGCAGCGACGGGTGGCGTCGGCGAAGGACGGATCGGCATACGTCGCGATCCACTCGCGGTACGGGTGGTCGTCGCGCTGCGCCTGATGCAGCCGCTGCCCCACCTCGGCGTAGACCTTGAAGCACGGAAGCACCGCGGCGAGGCCGACGGCGGCCGGCGCGGTGGTGGCCGTCGACCAGAGGAATCCCGTGTAGGCGTCGCAGGTCGAACTCGGGGCCGAGGCGGTGATGGCCTCGCCGAGCTGGCCTTCGTGCAGAGCGCGCTCCGCCACCGCCGCGCCTGCGGCGAACTCCGCCATCGTTCCGACGTCGGCGATCGTCGGCGCCTTGGCCGCCAGCAGAGCGAGCACGCGCGCATACCGGTCGAGGTAGTGGGCGTCGTCGCACAGGTACCGCTCGAACACGGGCCAGGGCAGCGTCCCGTCGGCGAGCCCGACGAGGAACGGGTGCTCGATGATGCGATCGAAACCGTCGTGCGCGGCGTCCCACGCCTCGGAAGAGAAACTCATGACGTCTGGCTCCGCTGATCGATGAGGTGGTCGACCGGACCGTGACCCGCGCCGTACCGGCGGTCGACGGCGCCGGCGAGCGCGCGCTGGAGGAATGCTCGCGCGGAGGCGATGGCGTCGCCTACCTCGTCGCCGAGCGCGATCCGCGCAGCGATGGCCGCGGACAACGTACAACCCGTCCCGTGGGTGTTCGCGGAGTCGATCCGAGGGAGCACGAATCGCTTCACTCCCCCGGCTGACACGAGCACGTCGACGACCTCGCCCCCGCCCAGATGCCCGCCCTTGACCAGCACGTGCGCGGCGCCCGCCCCGATGAGGGCCCGGCCCGCAGCCTCGAAATCATCGACGCTGTCGACGTCCATGTCCGCGAGCACCTCGGTCTCCGGCACGTTGGGGGTGACGACCATCGCTCGCGGTACGAGTTGTGATCGGATCGCCTCCACCGCGGACTCCGGGACGAGCCGGTCCCCCGACGTGGCGACCATGACCGGATCGAGCACCACCGGGATCTCACGGCGCTGCTCCAGACGCCGGGCGATCGCCTCGATGACGTCGGGATCGCCGAGCATGCCGATCTTGACGGCGCGGACGTCCAGATCCTCGAGCACCGCGGACAGCTGCGCGTCGACGAAGGCGGCGGGGACGGCGTGGATACCCGAGACGCCCCGGGTGTTCTGCGCCGTCAGCGCGGTGAGCACGCTGGCGCCGTAGACGCCGAGCGCCGACGAGGTCTTGAGATCGGCCTGGATGCCCGCACCCCCTGAAGGGTCGGAACCGGCGATCGTGAGCATGACGGGCTCGCGGCTCATCGACGCCCCCTTCCCTCGCGGACCGCCTCGACCAGGTCGGCGACCGCTCGTCGTGGATCGTCGGCGCGGGTGATCGCGGTGACCACGGCGACCGCGTCAGCGCCCGCCGCGACGGCGCCGGCAGCACGGGCGACGTCGATCCCACCGATGGCGACTACCGGGAGATCGGTGCGACCGGCGATCGCTCGGATGCCCTCGAGCCCCAGCGGCGGCTGGTGATCGGGCTTCGTGTGCGTCGCCCACACCGGGCTCGCCGCGACGTAGTCGCACGCACGCATCTCCTCAACCTCGTCGAGCTGCCCGGGGTCGTTGACGCTCCATCCCACGATCGCGCTCGGCCCGAGGACCCGACGCGCCTTCGAGGGCGGCAGATCATCGACGCCCACGTGGACGCCAGCGGCGTGCTGAGCGGCGTCGAGGTCGTCGTTCACCACGATCGGGACGGCCACCCGGCGACGGAGATCCTGGACGATCTCGATCAACGCACCGGTGCTCGCGCCCTTGTCGCGCACTTGGACGAGGTCGACACCGCCCGCCACCGCGTTCGCGACGATGGCCGCGAGGTCGCCGGACGGCTCGGTGACGAGGTAGACGCCGTGCTCGAACTTCATCGCAGCACCACACGGGAGAGATCCTCCGGACGCTGTGTCCAGAGCGCGTCGAGCAGCGCCGGTCGCAAGGTGCCGGGGCCGTGCGCCGATCGGCCGGCACGTTCTCCAGCGTCCGCCAGCATGGCCATCGCCGTGACCGCCCCGGTGATCGGTGTGTCAGCGACCGCGGCGGCCGCGGCGACGAGGGCGGTCGCGCCGCAGCCGAGGGCGGAGATGAGCGGCATGCGCGGGTCCCCGCCGTCGACGATGACGGTCGCCGTGCCGTCGGTGACGACGTCCGAGACACCGCTGACGACCACGACGCTTCCGGTCGTCGCCGCGAGAGCCTTGGCCTGGTCGATCACCGCGGTCGAGTCATGCGTGCTGTCGGCACCGCGCCCCGCCCCCTGCGCCGTGGCGAGCGCGACGATCTCGCTGGCGTTCGCGCGGATGACCGTGGGCCGGTGAGTGAGCAGGTCGTTCGCGGTCGCACGGCGGTAGGCGGTGGCACCGACGGCGACCGGGTCCAGCACCCAGGGGATGCCGCGCTCAGCCGCGACCCGTGCGGCTTCGTGCATGCCGGTGACCCAGTGCGGGCTGAGGGTGCCGATGTTGACGACGACGGCCGAGGCCAACCCGGCCATCTCGGCAGCCTCGCGCTCGTCGTGCACCATCGCGGGCGAGGCGTGGGCGGCGTTGAGCAGGTTGGCGGCCAGATCCATCGAGACGTAGTTGGTGATGCACTGCACCAACGGTGACTGCTCGTGGAGGCGACGAACGGTGTCGATGACGGCATCGACGCGAATGCGCGCGGACATGTGGGCTCCCTTACGCCGGTACTAACCGGATCAGGTTCGGCGGGTGTGATCTCAGCCCTCGCGGGCACCCCGGCCAATGTTCAGTTGACGCTCCCGACCGTACCACTCGCCCCGGGCGCCCTTGTGTCACCCCTCAGGCCCTCCGGCCCGAGAAGTGGTCATTTCGGGTCACCAGCGCACCGTCAGGTGACAGGAAAGCGACCACATCTCGGGAGGGGTGGGCCGTCCACAGGGTGAACGCGGGCTGCTGACAAACGGACGAGTCGGCGCTACTTTCGAGAACACGACTTCGGGGGTGATTGGATGCGACGACTCGCGACGGCCATGGCGGCCGCCGTTCTCCTGCTCGCCGGGTGCTCGGGTGCGCCGCCGGATGAGCAACCCACCCCGACCGCGACGGCGTCCCCCACGCACGCGCCACCCACCATGCCCGAACTCGCCCTCGACGACTCCCCCGCCGGCGCCGAAGCCTTCGTCCGCCACTACATCGACGTTCTCAATTACGCCGCGCTCACCGGGGACACCTCCACCCTCGAAGAGCTCAGCAGCCCCGAATGCGACGGCTGCCGTTCCTACGTCGACTCAATAGTCGAGACATACAGAAGTGGCGGATACATCCGGGATGAGTCTTGGCGGGTGGAGGATGTCGAGAGCGAGTCAGTCGAGGCTGGGGTTGATGTCTTCGCGCAAGTGCACGTTTCTGCCGCCACCTTCCGAGAATCGCGTGAGTCGACCGAGAAGGCCAGTACTCCATACCGCGACTCGTTGCGCTTGACCGTGTCGATGACCGGGGACGGCGATCAGTGGCGCGTCCTTGCTTTTGTGAGGTCTAAGGCATGAGCGCGATAGTCCCCTCCGTTTTTATTGTGGCGTTCCTGCTCGGTTCAGTCGACATTGGGCCAAGCCCAACATCCACCGGCGTACGGCTGGAAGCCGAACGTTTCACGCCCCCTAGCCAACGCACCCCCGCCCAGCGCGCCGCGGCGCCTGCGCCCGCGAGCCGCCAGGCGCTCGATCCCGCGGCGCGACAGCGCGCGTTGATCGAGCAGACGTTCCGCGCCTACTGCCCGGTCAGGACCGCCATCATCGGCATGCCCTGCATGTTCGCGCCCGACCAACCCACGAGCCCGGGCGCCGCTCCGGCCGCGCCCGCCGCCCCCACCGAGGGCGACATCGAACGCGCGGTCCGCGAGCTGGGCCTCCCGCCACTGGAGGTTCGAATCGAACCCGCCACCACGACGCTCGTGAAGGTCCCCACCAACCTCTATGCCGAGCCCGAACCCTTCGAGCGGTCGGTCGATCTCCTCGGCACTCCGGTCCGCGTCCGCGCGACCCCGTCGTCGTTCACGTGGCACCACGGGGACGGCTCGTCGCAACGCACCACGTCAGCGGGCCGGCCCTATCCGCATCTCGACGTCACGCATCGCTATCAAGTCCCAGCGGAGGACGTCCAGGTCCGCGTCGACGTCACCTACGGCGTTGAGTACGCGATCGGTGACGAACCGTGGCAGGCGCTCGACGCGGCGATCGTCGCCACCGGACTGCCGACGACGCTCACGGTGCGCGAAGCGGCCCCGGTGCTTGTTCGACCGTGACCGGGGCCGGCTCAGAGCCCGACCATCGCAGCAGTCGAAGGAACCGCTGCGCCAGCGGCCCCACCGCCAGTGCATAAGCGACGGTGCCGATGCCGACGGTCCCACCGAGCGCCCACCCGAGGGCCAACACCGAGAGCTCGAGGCAGGTGCGCACCAACCGGACACTGCGGCCCGTGCGGGCGACAAGCGCCACCCACAGTCCATCGCGCGGCCCCGCTCCCAGGTCAGCGCTGACATACAGTGCCCCGGCGAACGCGTTGCCCACCACGCCGCCCACGAGCAGCGCCACGGACGGCAGCAGCGCGGACGGCTGCGACACCACGGCGAGGGTGGCGTCGACGGCCACCCCGATCACGATCACGTTGAGGACCGTTCCCACCCCCGGACGCTGGCGCAACGGAATCCACGCCAGCAGCACCAACGCGCCCACGGCCGCCGTCACGACCCCGAAGGACACGGGCACGTGCCGGGTGATGCCCTCGTGCAGGACGTCCCACGGGTTCAGGCCGAGGCCGGCGCGCACCATCATCGCCATCGTCGCCCCGTAGAGCCAGAGGCCCACGAGAAGTCGCAGCAGCCGCGCCGTCACGGACGGCTCTCGCGAGTCGGCTGACGGCGGTAACCATCGAGCGAGATGGCCCGCAACGTCGCGAGAATGCCGACGAGCGCGACGCCAATCAACAGAATCACCCAGAGCATGCCCCCACTTTCCGCCCAAGTGGCCTTGTGATCGATAGCCAATTGCGCGACAGTGGCGTCATGAACTTGAGCGCGCGCGCCCTCGTCACGATGGTGGGGCAGCCGGACGCTGCTGCCGGTGGCCCCGCTTATCGGCAGTGGGCGACGGCGATCGTCGCGGCCATCCTCGACGGTCGACTGCCTGACGGAACCCGTCTTCCGAGCGAGCGATCCTTCGCCGGAGCGGCCGGCCTGAGCCGCACGACGACCACCCGGGTCTACGCGTCGTTGCGTGACCGTGGCTTGGTCACCTCCCGGCACGGTTCCGGCACCACCGTGCGAGTGCCGGTCAGCGGGCGCGCCGCAGCGAGTCTGCTCGCGGTCCCCGAGCAGCCGGGCGTTATCGCCCTCACCAGCGCGGCCATGACCGCCCCACCCGAACTCGCGCATCTCGTGCAGCGTGCGCTCGACGGACTCCCGAGCCTGCTCGCCACGAACGGCTACTTGCCCGACGGTCTGCCGCTCCTGCGCGAACGACTCGCTCAGCGGTACAGCGAACAGGGCCTTCCCACCGATCCCGAGCAGATCATCGTCACCAATGGAGCCCAGGGTGCACTGGCGTTGCTCACCCGCACCTTGCTGCGGCCGGGCGACCGCGTCCTCACCGAGGCGTGCAGCTACCCCCATGCCTTCGACACGCTCGGGCACGCCGGCGCCCGCTTCCTACCCCTGCCGTTCGGCGGCACGCCCTGGCCGCTCGAGGACTTCCAGCGCCTCGCCCCGGCGGCACGAGCCGCCTACCTCATCCCCGACTTCCACAACCCCACCGGCGCCGTGATGGACGAGGAGCACCGCGCCGCGATCGGAGTGGCGCTGCGCCGGCACGAGGTCATCACCGTCGTCGACGAGACGATGCGTGATATCCGCATCGATCAGGACACCCCACTCCCCCATCTCGCCACGTGGCACCGCGACTCCCTGACCCTGGGCTCGGCGTCCAAGTCGTTGTGGGGCGGGCTCCGCATCGGCTGGTTGCGGGCGCCTCGCGCGCTCGTCCCGCGTCTCGTGCAGGCCCGCATGCATCACGACCTCGGCTCGTCGAGCTTCGACCAGCTCATCGTCGCCGAAGCGGTCGCCGAAGGTCTGCTGGACCGCCCGCCGCACCGCGCGACGATTCGCACCCGCCGCGACGCACTCATCGACGCGGTGCAGCGCGAGCTGCCGGGGTGGAAGGTCAACCGACCCGCGGGCGGCCTCAGCGTCTGGATCGAACTGCCGCGCCGGGCGGCCAGCGCGCTGGTGATCGCCGCCGAGGACGAAGGTGTGCGACTCACGCCGGGTCCACGGTTCTTCGGCGCACAGCCGAGTGCCGGCGAGGGATGGCTGCGCGTGCCCTTCGTTCACGACAGCGAGGTGCTCGACGACGCCGTCGCGCGACTCGCCCGCGCCTGGCGGTCCCTCGGCCCGGAAGCCGAGAACGCCGTGCGCGATCCCGACGCCATCGACCTCATTGCATGACGAAACCCGCTGAGTGTGACGTTTAGCAGCCGAAATCGCTCAATTCCGGTGCTAAACGTCACACTCAGCGGGTTGGTGACGCGTCAGGTCAGCGTGCGGCAGAGCCCTCGACGTAGTCGTCGGTGCCCTCGGCCTTGACCCAGCTCATGAGCGAGCGGAGCTCCTTGCCCACGGACTCGATCGGATGCTGGGCCGCCTTCTCACGCAGGGCGAGGAACTCCGGCGCGCCGGCGTCCTGGTCCTTGATGAAGCGGTCGGCGAAGGACCCGTTCTGGATGTCGGCGAGGACGGCCTTCATGCCCTCCTTGACCTCCGGGCCGAGCACGCGCGGACCCGAGACGTAGTCGCCGTACTCGGCGGTGTCGGAGACACTCCAGCGCTGCTTGGCGATGCCGCCCTCCCAGATGAGGTCGACGATGAGCTTGAGCTCGTGCAGCACCTCGAAGTACGCGACCTCGGGCTGGTAACCCGCCTCGGTGAGCGTCTCGAAGCCGTACTGGATGAGCTGCGAGACACCGCCGCACAGCACGGCCTGCTCGCCGAAGAGATCGGTCTCGGTCTCCTCGGTGAAGGTCGTCTTGATGGCACCGGCGCGCGTACCGCCGATGGCCTTGGCGTACGAGATCACGAAGTCCCACGCCGAGCCGCTGGCGTCCTGCTCGACGGCCACGATGTCCGGAACACCACGACCCTCGACGAACTCGCGGCGCACGATGTGGCCGGGGCCCTTCGGGGCGACCATGACGACATCGACGCCCGCCGGCGGCTTGATGTAGCCGAAGCGGATGTTGAAGCCGTGGCCGAAGACGAGGGTGTCGCCGTCGGCGATGTTGGGCTCGATGGCCTCGGCGTAGAGCGAGCGCTGCACCGGGTCCGGCGCGAGGACGACGACGACGTCGGCCTCCTCGACCGCTTCGGCGGGCGTGAGGACACGCAGGCCCTCGGCCTCCGCCTTCTCCCGGCTCTTGGAGCCTTCGGGCAGGCCGACGCGGACGTCGACGCCGGAGTCACGCAGGTTGAGGGCGTGGGCGTGCCCCTGGCTGCCGTAGCCCAGGACGGCGACGTGCTTGCCCTGGATGATGGTCAGATCTGCGTCGTCGTCATAGAACAACTCGGCCACGAGTGGATTCTCCTTGGGTTGAGGGGTGGAAGTCTGGCGGTCGGGAGGGTTCATCCGGCCTGGCTACCCGGAACGGCACGCAGGGTGCGGTCGGTGATGGACCGCGAGCCGCGACCGATCGCGACCCGTCCGGACTGGGCGATCTCGCGAATGCCGAACGGCTCGAGGACGTTCAGCATGGCGGCGAGCTTGCCCGCGTCGCCGGTGGCCTCGATCGTGACCGAGTCCTGGGCGACGTCGACGACCTTGGCGCGGAACAGCTGAACGGTCTCCAGCACCTGCCCCCGCGTCTGAAGGTCCGTCTTGACCTTGATCAACATGAGCTCGCGCTCGACGGCGCTGGTCGAGTCCAGCTCCACGATCTTGAGCACGTTGACGAGCTTGTTGAGTTGCTTGGTGACCTGCTCCAGCGGGAGGCTCTCGACGTTGACGACGATCGTCATCCGCGAGATCTCGGGAATCTCGGTCGGCCCGACGGCGAGGCTCTCGATGTTGAAGCCGCGGCGCATGAACAGGCTCGACACCCGGGCCAGGACACCGGGCTTGTTCTCCACGAGAACGCTGAGGGTATGACTGCTCACAGGTCGTCGTCCTCCCACTCCGGCGCGAGGTCTCGCGCGATCTTGATGTCGTCGTTGCTGGTGCCGGCGGCCACCATGGGCCACACCATCGCGTCACGCTCGACCACGAAGTCGATGACGACGGGAACGTCGTTGATGCTCATCGCCTTGGCGATCACGTCGTCGAGGTCGTCCTCGCTCTCGCAGCGCAGCCCGACACAACCGTACGCGTCGGCGAGCTTGACGAAGTCGGGGAGCCGTCGTGCGCCGATGGCCTCGGGTCCGGTATGGAGGTCGGTGTTGGAGTAGCGGCCCTCGTAGAACAGGGTCTGCCACTGCCGCACCATGCCCAGCGAGGAGTTGTTGATCACGGCGACCTTGATCGGGATGCCTTCGATCGCGCAGGTGGCGAGCTCCTGGTTGGTCATCTGGAAGCACCCGTCGCCGTCGATGGCCCACACCACGCGGTCCGGGTTTCCGGCCTTGGCGCCCATCGCCGCGGGCACGGCGTAGCCCATCGTGCCGGCGCCACCGGAGTTGAGCCACTGCCGGGGACGCTCGAAGTCGATGTAGTGGGCCGCCCACATCTGGTGCTGCCCGACTCCGGCGACGTAGGTGGCGTCGGGGCCGGCGATCGCGCTCAGCCGCTCGACCACGGTCTGCGGCGCCAGACCCTTCGCGGGCTTGTCGTAGGCGGGCTGGAACTTCCGCTTGAGCCCCAGCACGTACTGACGCCATGCGCCGTACTCGCCGGTGAGCTCGTCCTCCTCGGTCTGCTTCTGCAGGGCACGGATGAGGTCGGCGATGACCTCGCGGGCGTCCCCCACGATGGGCACGTCGGCGGCGCGGTTCTTGGAGATCTCCGCCGGATCGATGTCGGCGTGGATGACCTTGGCGTTGGGCGCGAAGGACTCGAGCGTTCCGGTCACCCGGTCGTCGAACCGGGCGCCGAGGGTGATCAGCAGGTCGCTGCGCTGCAAGCCGGCCACCGCGGCCACGGTGCCGTGCATTCCCGGCATGCCGAGGTGAAGCTCGTGCGAGTCCGGGAACGCGCCTCGTGCCATGAGGGTGGTGACCACGGGGATCTGCGTCAGCTCGGCGAGCATCTTCAACTCCGCGGCCGCGTCGGACTTGATCACGCCACCGCCGACGTACAGCACCGGCTTGGTGGCCTCGGCGATGAGCCGGGCGGCCTCGCGGATCTGCTTGTTGTGCGGGCGCGAGGTCGGCCGGTAGCCGGGCATGGCCAGCTCGCTCGGCCAGCGGAACGTCGTGCTGGCCTGCAACGCGTCCTTGCTGATGTCGACCAGGACGGGTCCCGGCCGGCCGGTGCTGGCGATGTGGAACGCCTCGGCGATGACGCCGGGGATCTCGTCGGCGTCGGTGACCAGATAGCTGTGTTTGGTGATCGGCATGGTGATGCCGCGGATGTCGGCCTCCTGGAAGGCATCCGATCCGATGACGCCACTGGCGACCTGGCCGGTCACGGCCACGATGGGCACCGAGTCGAGGTAGGCGTCGGCGATCGCGGTCACGAGGTTGGTGGCACCCGGGCCCGAGGTGGCCATGCAGACGCCGACCTTGCCGGTCTCCAGCGCGTAGCCCTCGGCCGCGTGCCCGGCGCCCTGCTCGTGGCGTACGAGGACGTGACGGATCGAGGAGTCGAACAACGGATCGTAGGCCGGGAGGATCGCGCCTCCCGGAATCCCGAAGATCGTGTCGACACCCGCGCGCTCCAGCGCCCGGACGAGGCTCTGGGCCCCGGTGATGGTCTCGGCCGGCGGTTCGGTCATCTCGCGGTCCATCTCTTGTCGGTCCTTCTGTGGGTCGTCATGCCGTCTGCATAAAAAAATCCCCCGGCCCGAAGGCATTCGAGGGAGACGCTGCGTCAGGGACGAAGCGTCTAGTGAAGTACGAGAATCAGGGCATGCACGCGATCAGTGTGCGCCCCCAACCAGTCAATGGTCAAGTTATGAGACGAACGCTTCCATCATGTGGACACGGACTCGACAGCTCAGCACCCGGCCGCGGGCGGCCGAAACGGACGCGATTGAATGAGGAGGAGCGCTTCATCTCAAGGGGGGCGCCAGGACATTCGAGGATGCATGATGAAGTTGCTGAAGACCGCCGCCGCTGCCGGTGCCGCCCTCACGCTGACGCTCGGCCTGAGCGCTTGCGGTGGCGGAGATTCGCGCCCCAGCGTGGAGGAGATCTCCACCTCGCTGCAGAGCGAGGACTCGGTCATTCCGGTTCCCGAGGCCGCCGCGGACTGCGTTGCCCAGGTCTTCCACGACTCCGACCTCTCCAACGCCGCCCTCCAGGCCATGGTGGAGCAGGACGAAGACTATGACGCCTCCAAGAAGGACGAGGAAGCCCTCGACGGCCTCGAGAACACCATGATCGAGGAGTGCGCCGACCAGCTCGCGCAGCAGTAAGACCCTGCTCGCACCCCGCCCCGCGCCGCCTCGGTGCGGGGCGGTCGTGCATTTCACGCCTCGTGGGCGGTGAGCTATCACGCACCTGCAGGCGCCAAGTGCGGGATAGCTCACCGCTCAGTCCGGCGATGCGGGATGACTCACCGCCCACGGCGCGGCGTTACCACGCGGCGGGGCGGTAGTCCTTGAGGAAGACGCCGTAGAGGTCCTCGCCGGCCTCGCCGCGAACGATCGGGTCGTACACGCGAGCGGCGCCGTCGACGAGGTCGAGCGGGGCCTTGAACCCCTCCTCGGCGAGTCGCACCTTCGTGGTGTGCGGACGCTCATCGGTGATCCAGCCGGTGTCGACCGCCGTCATGAGGATCTGGTCTGACTCGAACATCTCCCCCGCGCTCGTGCGGGTCAGCATGTTGAGCGCCGCCTTGGCCATGTTGGTGTGCGGGTGCCCCGGGCCCTTGTAGCCCCGGCCGAACTGCCCCTCCATCGCCGAGACGTTCACGACGTAGGTGCGTCGAGCACCGGCTTCGATCGCCGCCGCCATCGCCGGCCGCAGCCGGCTGACGAGGATGAACGGCGCGACGCTGTTGCACAGCTGCACCTCGAGCAGTTCGAGCGCGTCCACCTGCCCGACGTGCTGCACCCAGCTGTTGGTGTCCACCACGTCGGGCAGCAGTCCCCCGGCATCGATCCGGGACACGTCCGCCGAGCCGGCCGTGAGCGCCACCGCGGTCAGTGCATCGGCGGTCACCGCATCACCGGCCAGCACCGGGTGAGCTGCGACCGATCCGACGAGCGCCTCGGGATGAGCGTCACTGGTGTGGCCGAACGTCACGAGTTCGGGCAGCCGGCCCTCGGGAAGCGGCGCGGCCTCGGCCTCGATGAGCGACTGGTAGGCGCCCGGCGAGCGCTTGACGGTCTGCGCGGCGTTGTTGATGAGGATGTCCAGCGGACCGGACGCCGCGACGTCGTCGGCGAGGCCGATGACCTGGGCCGGGTCGCGCAGGTCGATGCCGACGATCTTGAGCCGGTCGATCCACTCACCGCTGTCGGGCATCGACTGGAACCGGCGGACGGCGTCGCGCGGGAACCGCGTCGTGATGGTGGTGTGGGCACCGTCGCGCAGCAGCCGCAGGGCGATGTACATCCCGATCTTCGCTCGTCCGCCGGTCAACAGCGCGCGCTTACCGGTCAGGTCGGTGCGGGCGTCGCGCTTGGCGTGGCTCATCGCCGCGCAGTCGGGACAGAGCTGGTGGTAGAACGCGTCCACCACGGTGTAGTCCTGCTTGCAGATGTAACAGGGCCTCGGAACGATCAACGTGCCCGCGGTGGCTCCACGCGCGCTGGACACCAGCGGCAGACCCGCGGTCTCGTCGTCGATCCGCCGCGCCGAGCCGGTCGCGGTCGCCTCGATCACCGCCCGATCCGCCGCGGCGACCGCCTCACGCTTGGCCTTGCGCCGCTGCTTCTTGACGTCCTTGTAGAACTTGCCGCACGCCCGGCGCAGCGCCACGTATGCCTCGTCCTCGTCGCCGAGGTACTGGGCGGCGTCGAGCACCTTCAAGGCGATGGCGAGCTCGTCGGGATCGATGTCAGACACCGCGCGATTCTACCGGTCGCGTCCGGACGGTCAGCGAGCGCGCAGCACCAGCACCGCGACGTCGTCCTCGGCGTCAGTCGCGAAGGTCGCGATGAGGTCGCACAGCGCGTCCGAACTGAGGTGCGTGTACCCCTGCAGCAGCGCGAGAAGCTCGTTCATGCCCTCGTGAACCCCCCGATCGCGACGCTCCACGAGCCCGTCGGTGTAACAGACCACCGCGTCGCCGGGCGCCAGCGGCGTGACGTGATCGCGGCGCGGGGAGGCCCCGTCGACGCCGAGCATGAGCTCCGGCGCCGTTTCCAGCAGCTGAGCGCTGCCGTCGGCGCACAGCAGGATCGGTGCCGGGTGGCCGGCGTTGCTCCACCGCATCTCGATCCCGTCGGGCCGCTCGTCCAAGCGAGCGAACAGGGCCGTCGCCACGGCGCCGACCCCGAGCCCCTCCAGAGCTCTGTCGAGCGCTTGCATGACGAGCCCCGGCGAGTCGGGTTGGGTGAAGGAGATTCCGCGCAGCAGATTCCGCACCTGGGCCATCGCCGCGGCGGCCTCGCGATCGTGGCCGGAGACATCGCCGACGGCGAAGGCCAACGACCCGTCCGAAAGCGGGAAGACGTCGTACCAGTCGCCGCCGATCTGCGCCTGCTCTGAGGCCGCCTGGTAGCGGACTGCCATCTCGAACCGCTCCGGCGAGGTCACCTCCGGCAGCAGACTGCGCTGCAACGTCTCAGCCAGCTGGCGGGTGAGTTCGCCGGCCCGCCGCTCGGCCTCCATCGCCGCCACCCGGTCGAGTGCCCGGCCGATGGTGTCGGCGATGACCTTGACGAACGCCGTGGTGTGGTCGTCGACGACCAACCCGGGGCTGAGAACGACATCGAGGGCCAATCGTTCCTCACCACTCGCTGCTCCGAGGTCCATCACGAGGCGCCGAGAATTCGTCGGTTCGGCATCCGTGGCCTCGAGCGGCCCGATCACCGCCGAGGCGAGATCGGTATCGCTTCGAGTCAGCACCTCGATCGCGCGTCGCACGGCGTCCTCGCGGCTCTGCGCGGGCAGGAGCGCGTCGGCCAGCTGGACGATGAGTTCGCTGCGTCGGCTGACGGCCATCTCGCGCGTGGTCTCCATCATGACGTCGATGACGCCCTCGATCTCACCTGACGGCCCGCGAACCGGCGAGTAGGAGTAGCTGAAGTAGCAGTCCTCGAGGAACCCGTGCCGGAACAAGGGCAGCTTCTGATCGATGACATGCGTCGCCACGCCGGTCTCGCGGGCTTGGCGCATCAACGGCCCGATGACGTCCCATGCCTCGGGGAAGGCCTCACGCGCTGGCCGCCCGAGCGCGGACGGGTGCTTGTCACCGATCACCGGCACGTACGCCTCGTTGTACACGAGCACGAACTCCGGCCCCCACAGCAGTGTCATCGCGAACTTGCTGTGCAGCATCAGATCGACGGTGTCTCGTAACGTCACGCTCCACGTGGAGGGGTGACCGAGCGGCGTCGCGTCCCAGTCGACCTCGTCGTACGCCGAGCGGATCGTCCCGGCGGCCGAGAATACGTCACGATTCACCCCCGAAGTATAGGGGGCGGCGATGCTTTCAGCGCGCTGAAAGCGTTGCCATCGCAGGCGCGTCGCAGCCTGCCGTACCCCTCAGCCGCAGACGGCGCCGTCGGCAGCCGACGACACGAGCTTGCGGTACTTGGCCAGCACGCCGCTGGTGTACTTGGGGGGCAGCGGGCTCCACCCCTCCTTGCGGCGTTCGAGCTCCTCGGTGGCGATCTCGACCTCGAGCGTGCGGTTGGCCATGTCGAGCTCGATGATGTCGCCGGTCCGGACGAAGGCGATGGGGCCACCGTCCACCGCCTCGGGCGCGACGTGGCCGACGCAGAGGCCGGTCGTACCGCCGGAGAACCGGCCGTCGGTGAGCAGGAGCACGTCCTTACCGAGGCCCGCACCCTTGATGGCACCGGTGATCTTGAGCATCTCGCGCATGCCCGGGCCACCCTTCGGCCCCTCGTACCGGATGACCACGACGTCGCCGGGCACGATCGTGCCGTCCTCGAGCGCGTCCATCGCCGCGCGTTCGCCGTCGAACACCCGGGCCGTACCGCGGAAGACGTCGGAGTCGAAGCCCGCGCTCTTGACCACGGCGCCCTCCGGAGCGAGGGATCCGTGCAGCACCGTGATGCCGCCGGTGCGATGGATCGGCTCGTCCAGCGGGCGGATGACGCTACCGTCGACCCCGCCGTCCAGGCCCAGGTCGGCCAGGTTCTCGGCCATCGTCTTGCCGGTGACGGTGAGCGTGTCGCCGTGCATCAGGCCGGCGTCGAGCAGCGCCTTCATGACGACCGGGATACCGCCGACCTTATCGACGTCGTACATCACGTACTTGCCGAACGGCTTGAGGTCGCCCAGGTGCGGGACCTTGTCGCCGATGCGGTTGAAGTCGTCGAGGGTCAGCGGGACCTGCGCTTCGCGCGCGATCGCGAGCAGGTGCAGCACGGCGTTCGTCGAACCGCCCAGGGCCATGACGACGGCGATGGCGTTCTCGAAGGCCTCGAGCGTCATGATGTCGCGGGCGGTGATCCCCTTGCGGAGCAGATTCACCACCGCCTCGCCCGACGCCTTGGCGTACCCATCGCGGCGGCGGTCCACGGCCGGCGGAGCGGCCGAGCCCGGCAGACTCATGCCGATCGCCTCGGCCACCGAGGCCATCGTGTTGGCGGTGTACATGCCACCGCAGGCGCCCTCGCCGGGGCAGATGTTGCGCTCGATCTTGTCGAGCTGCTCGCGGGAGATGAGACCCTTCATGCACGCTCCGACGCCTTCGAAGCCGTCGATCAGGGTGACGTCCTCGCCGTCGACTTTGCCGGGCATGATCGTGCCCGCGTACAGGAAGACGCTCGCGAGATCGAGGCGGGCGGCGGCCATGAGCATGCCCGGCAGGCTCTTGTCGCAGCCGGCCAGCAGCACGGAGCCGTCCAGTCGCTCGGCCATCATGACGGTCTCGACCGAGTCGGCGATGACCTCGCGGCTGACCAGCGAGAAGTGCATGCCCTCATGGCCCATCGAGATGCCGTCGGAGACGCTGATGGTGCCGAACTCCAGCGGGTAGCCCCCTCCGGCGTGCACGCCCTCCTTCGACGCCTTGGCCAGGCGGTCGAGCGAGAGGTTGCACGGCGTGATCTCGTTCCAGCTCGAGGCGACGCCGATCTGAGGCTTCTCCCAGTCGTCGTCGCCCATGCCGACGGCGCGGAGCATGCCGCGCGACGCGGTGGCCTCGATGCCGTCGGTGACCGTTCGGCTGCGCGGCTTGATGTCGATCTGGTCGGAGGTGTGGTCCGCGGGGGTCATGGAAAAAGGGTACGCCGCAGCTCTCGCGGTTCGGTTGCGGGTCAGAACAAGGGGACGGCTGCGAACGCCAGCGCCCAGCTGACGAAACTGCCGACCAGGACGTACTCGGCCCGGCTGCCGCCAGCGGCGTCGCGTGAGATCTCCGGAAACCGCAGCACTCCCTTGGCCGCCATGACCGCTGCGACGGCGGCGTACTGACCGGCCAGCGCCATCGCGAAGATGAACACCCGCTCGATGGGGCCGAGGATGCGTCCGCCCTGAAGCTCCTGCTCTTCGTCGAGCACTGCGGGACCGGCCTTGCGCAACACCGCGCGGACCACGACATTGGCCGACTGGACGAGAAAGAGCACGACGGACAGACCGAGTACCGCGGTGTCGAGTGAGACGCCGTGCAGAGCTGGGATCTCGAGCCCGGTGTACCACTGCCCGATCGGTGGTTCGTGGCGCGGCACGTGCTGTCCGAACAGCAGCGCGACGAACAGCGCCGCGGCACCGGCCATCAGCCCGTCAAGCCGAGCCTGACGCTGCGCCGCGAGCCAACTCGCCACGACGGCCATCGCCGGGACGGCCACCCAGATGCCCTCGCGCCCGTAGCCCAAGGCGGCGGCGCCGAGCACGAAGACGGCGAGCGCGGCGAGGAAGGGAAGTTCCAGTGCCCGGGTGCGCGCGCCGGGGCGGCGGACGAGGTCGGCGACGCCGAGCGCAGCGAGCAGGAGCGAAGCCAGGATCATGAGCGGGTCCAGAGCTCCTTGAGCACGAGCGCCCCGCTGCGGCGCAGGCTTTGGGAGACGGCCGACCTGGTGATGCCCTCCTCGTCGGCGAGTTCGGTCTGGGTGCGGCCGTCGAGGGCGCCGAGGGCGAGCCGGCGCTGCCGCGCGTCGAATCCGCTGACGATGTGGTCACGGCAGGCGGCGTAGCCGTTCACGTACTCCTCCTTCTGTCGCTCCTCGGCCCAGTGGACCCGCGTGCGCACGCCGGGGACGCGCCGTTCGCTCGCTTCGAGCGACTCCAGCGCCTCGCGGGCGGCCCACCACGCGGATCCGTCTTGCGTGAGACCGTACGAGGTCGCGCCGACAACCGCCACGTCCCCCACGCCGATACCCACCCGGCAGTCCGCCGGGTGCGGGAGCGCGAGTCGCAGCACGAGCACGGCGTCGACGGCATCGGCGAGGTCGGCGTAGACTGCTTGGAACTCGTCGCCGATCGTCGGTTCGGGCGGTTGTTCCGCCCCGGGGATCCGCTGGTCGGCAGCATCGCACGCGGCCAGGAGGGCACGGTGCAGCGCCGCGCGATCATCCCACCCGCGCGAGTTCACCAAGTCTCCGATCAGAGCGACAGCCATATGCTTACCTTCTCACAAATCAAGTCATATGGTTGACAAGCGCGCTACGGCAGCGCGCGAGGCGAGAGCACGGGTCCCTCCGGATGCTTGGCGACCCACCGCTGCGCCGCGGTATGGCCGGCCTCATAGAGGCTCTGCTGCTGCTCGGGCGTCAAGTCGAAATCAGTCCAACGCACGCCCCGGGGCTTGGCGAAGATGCTGCGATCGACATCGACCGGATCACTGACGTGGCGGATCTGCGTCGAGTCGACCGTCGTGAAGATCAGGTTCATCAGCAGCGAGACCGGTCCCGTCACCGGCTTGGCTTTGGCGCGCTCCCCCGCGGGTGAACTGAGCCGCACACCGATCGTCGGCCATCGGCTCGGCCGCCCGTCCGTGCGGTCGAACGCCTCGACCGGATAGCTGCGCAAGAGTGAGCCGTCCGCGAGCGTCGACAGTCCGAACGAGGACTTCATCCGCACCGGCTCGAACAGGAACGGGATGGCCGCCGACGCGCGGACAGCGCGAGCGACTGGAAACGCGTCCGCGTCGCGGCCGTATGCCGCGAGGTCCCAGGGCAGATACATGACGCGTTGCCGCGAGAGGTCGCTGGCGGTGGTGACGAGGCGGTAGGAGAGGCCCGGGGCCAACGAGGTGCCCGGGTCGTCGAAGCGCAGGTCACCGAAGGTTCGCACCCCGAGGTCGCCGAGGACGCCGGCGAGCCAGCGTTGCAGATGGGCGCCGCGGTACGCGCCGAGATGGAACAAGACGCCCCATGCGTCCGCGGCGCGCGGCCACCAGCGCAACAGGCGACCGCCGCGCCGACGGTCCAGCATCGCCCGGTAGTCGACCGTGCGCATGATGTCGTCCACGCGGTCCATCGACTCGCCGCGTTGTTGCATCGCCGCGATGATGGCACCGACCAGAGCACCGGCCGATGATCCCGCGATCCGCTCGAACCGGTACCCGTGCTCGGCCAGCGCGACCGCCGCTCCCACCAGGGCGATCCCTTTGACTCCCCCACCCTCGAGGACGAGATCGGCGCTGCGCTGCATCGTCACGCGCCCAATCTAGGCCGCTGCGGCATCGTCCGCGAGCGGCGTAGGAACGGGCCCCGATCGCGTCGATCCGGGCCCGTCCTGTCCCACCTGAGCTGAAGGAAGGCGGTCAGCTGAGCTTCTCGAGGATGAGCTCGCGCACGCGGGCTGCATCGGCCTGGCCGCGCATCTGCTTCATGACGGCACCGATGAGCGCGCCCGCCGCCTGCATCTTGCCGCCACGGATCTTGTCCGCAACGTCCGGATTGTCGGCGATGGCCTGATCGACGGCGGCGCTGAGGGCCCCGTCGTCCGACACGACCTCCAGACCACGTGCCGCCACGACCTCCTCTGCGCTGCCTTCGCCAGCGAGCACCCCGTCGAAGACCGAGCGCGCGAGTTTGTCGTTGATCCGGCCCGCGTCGATCAGCGACTGGATCTCGGCCACCTGCTGCGGGGTGATCGGCAGCGCGGCGATGTCGACGCCCTGCTCGTTGGAGCGGCGGGCCAACTCACCCAGCCACCACTTCTTGGCCGCCGCCGGTGACGCGCCGGCCTCGATCGTGGCCGCGACGAGGTCGAGCGCGCCGGCTCCGACGGTGTCGCGCATGTCCAGGTCGGAAAAGCCCCACTCGCTCTGCAGCCGCTTGCGTCGTTCCGCCGGCGGCTCGGGCAGCGTCGCGCGAAGCTCGTCGACCCAGGCCCGCGAGGGGGCGACGGGCGCGAGGTCCGGTTCCGGGAAGTAGCGGTAGTCCTCGGCATCGGACTTCTCCCGGCCCGCCGACGTGCTGCCGTCGGACTCGTGGAAGTGTCGCGTCTCCTGCACGACCGACCCGCCGGCGTCGAGGATGCCGGCGTGCCGGCTGACCTCGAAGCGGACGGCCCGTTCGACCGAACGGAACGAGTTGACGTTCTTGGTCTCGCTGCGCGTACCGAACGTCGTGGTGCCGGACGGCCGCAGCGAGAGGTTGACGTCTGCACGCAACGAGCCCTGGTCCATCCGCGCATCGGAGACCCCGAGCGCGAGCATCAGATCACGCAGGTGATTGACGTAGGCGCGGGCGACCGCCGGGGCCTTGTCCCCCGGCACCTCGATCGGCTTGGTGACGATCTCGATGAGCGGGATACCGGCGCGGTTGTAATCCAGCAGCGAGTGCGACGCGCCGTGGATGCGGCCCGTGGAGCCGCCCACGTGCAGCGACTTGCCGGTGTCCTCCTCCATGTGCGCGCGCTCGATCTCGATCCGGAAGATCTCGCCGTCGACCTCGACCTCGGTCCAGCCGTCGAACGCGATCGGCTCGTCGTACTGCGAGGTCTGGAAGTTCTTCGGCATGTCCGGGTAGAAGTAGTTCTTCCGGGCGAACCGGCACCACTCCGCGATCTCGCAGTTGAGTGCGAGCCCGATCCGGATGGCCGACTCCACGGCCTTCTCGTTGACCACCGGCAGGGCACCGGGCAAGCCGAGGCACACCGGGCAGACTTGCGTGTTCGGCTCGGCGCCGAACGCGGTCGCGCAGCCACAGAACATCTTGGTGGCGGTGTTCAGCTCGACGTGAACCTCCAGACCCATCACCGGCTCGTACCGCGTGAGGGCATCCTCGAAGGGGACGAGGGTGCTGCTGCGCTCGTTCACTTGATCTCCTCCAGCCGCGGCATGTCGACGAGTCGTTCGAGGGCGGCGGCCGCGTTGTACAGCCGGTCATCGGCCATCGCCGGCGCCAGGAACTGCACCCC
Source organism: Aeromicrobium phragmitis (assembly GCF_003674095.1). GTDB lineage: Bacteria > Actinomycetota > Actinomycetes > Propionibacteriales > Nocardioidaceae > Aeromicrobium > Aeromicrobium phragmitis. The sequence continues at coordinate 179,799 of NZ_RDBF01000002.1, read as the reverse complement.
CACGGGCAGGCCCGAGTCGTCGGCGAGCCCCACCGGGAGACTCAGCCCGGGCACACCGGCGAGGTTCGCCGGGATGGTGGCGACGTCCTCGAGGTACATCGACAACGGATCGTCGGACTTCGCGCCGAGCTTCCAGGCGGTCGTGGGAGCGGTGGGCGAGACGAGGACGTCGACCTGCTCGAAGGCGGCCTCGAAGTCGCGGGCGATCAGGGTGCGCACCTTCTGCGCCGAACCGTAGTAGGCGTCGTAGTACCCGCTCGAGAGCGCATAGGTGCCCAGCACGATGCGGCGCTTGACCTCATCCCCGAAACCGGCGTCACGGCTCGCAGCCATGACCTGTTCGGCACTCGCACCGTCGTGCGGCATCACGCGAAGGCCGTACCGCATCGCGTCGAAACGGGCGAGGTTGCTGCTGACCTCGCTCGGCATGACCAGGTAGTACGCCGCGATACCGTGCGAGAAGTGCGGGCAGCTGACCTCGACGACCTCGGCGCCCGCCTTGACGAGCAGCTCGACCGAACGGTCGAAGGCCGCGCGGACGCCCGGCTGGAAGCCCTCGCCACCGAGTTCGCGGACGACTCCGATACGCAGCCCGGCGACATCGCCGCGCCGCGCCGCCTCGACGACCGCGGGCACGGGACGCTCGATGCTCGTGGAGTCGAGCGGGTCGTGGCCGGCGACGAGTTCATGGACGAGCGCGGCGTCGAGCACCGTGCGGGCCATCGGGCCCACCTGGTCGAGGCTGCTGGCCATCGCGATGACCCCATGACGCGACACCCCGCCGTAGGTCGGCTTGACGCCGACGATCCCGGTCATCGCCGCGGGCTGGCGGATGGAGCCGCCCGTGTCGGTGCCCAACGCGAGCGGGGCCTCGTACGCGGCGACCGCCGCGGCCGAGCCGCCGCTGGAACCGCCCGGAATGCGGGTGGTGTCCCACGGATTGCGAGCGGACCCGTACGCGGAGTGCTCATTGGACGAGCCCATCGCGAACTCGTCGAGGTTGGTCTTCCCCAGAATCGGGAGGCCGGCCTCGCGCAGACGGGTGACGACGGTCGCGTCGTAAGGCGGGACCCACCCCTCGAGCATCTTGGAACCCGCCGTGGTGGGCTGGCCGGTGGTGACGATCAGGTCCTTGACCGCGATCGGAACGCCCGCCAGCGTGGCCAGCTGCTCGCCGGCCTCTCGGCGGGCGTCGACCGCACGCGCCGTGGCCAGAGCGCCCTCGGCGTCGACGTGCAGGAAGGCGTTGAGCTGGTCGTCAGCACCGGCGATCCGGTCCAGATAGGACTGCGTGACCTCGGTCGACGTGGTCGTGCCGTCGGCGAGCGCCTCCGCGAGCGCGGCAGCGGTGGCCGTGGTGACGTCGATACTCATTCTTCTCCCAGAATCTGTGGGACGAGGAAGCGCTGCTCCTCGCTCGCCGGCGCTCCGGCCAACGCCTCGTCGGGGGTCAGCCCCGGCCGCGGGACATCGGCGCGGAACACGTTCGCCACGGGAATGGGATGGCTCATCGGCGGGACATCGTCGCCGGCCACCTGCTGGACCACCTTGACGTGCTCGAGGATCGCGGGAAGTTCCGCGCCCAGACGGTCGAGCTCGTCGTCGGACAGGTCGATGCGAGCCAGGCTCGCGAGGTGGGCGACGTCGTCACGAGAGATCGCAGAAGACGACATGCCCTCCATCCTAGTGAGTGGGCGGGACGTCGGACCCCTCGCCGTCGATCTGCCTCGGGACCGGGCCGAGGTCGGCCTCGATGCGCTCGATCAACGCGTCGAAGACCTGCTGATTGCGCGACACCACCGACTGGGTGGCGCGGGTGGCCAGAGCGGCCGCGTGGCGGATCTCCGGCTGACTGGCCCAGGGTTCGGTCTCGCGCCCCGGCACCAGCGAGGCGAGGTAGTGAGCCGACACGAGCCCGGGCCAGGACACCACGTCCTTGTCCGAGCGCAGCGGCCGCGTCCGCATCGCCCGTTCGTTGAACATGTCGATGCTGCCGTCGATGAGCGTCACCCGCTCGTGGTCGTAGCGGCCGAGGTGGCGGTGCCCGCCCGACGTCTTCAGCTGCACGCCGCGCACCTGGTAGCCGTTCAGCCGGTTGACCACGATGAGGTCGACATTCGCCGAGCCGGCCATGTGCTCGAATTGCGGCGGCGCCGGGAGCACGTACGTGCCGGGTACGCGCTGGCTCAGTTCCAGCAACGCGACCATGCCGTCCATCTCGGTGAGCGCGCCCAACGACCACCGCCGCAACTCGTCGAGTTCCGCATCGAAGTACATGCCGCGCTCGACCCACTCGTCGCGAGATCGGATCACCGCCATGGCGGTCTTGGCGAGTTCGTACCGAGCGCGGGTCACGTTCGGGCCGGGCCCGTCAGCCGTCTCCGGACCGTAGAGCAGCGGCTCCCACCAGCTCGTCACGGGTGCGTTGAGCCGATGGAAATGGAGTTCCATGAACACCCGAGTGAAGTCCTCCGGCGATTCCAGGGCGTCCAGCAAGTCGTCGATCTGCGGTTCGAGGCCGCCCATGCCCTGGTTGAGCCAGCTGGTGTATCTCACCGCCCAGGTCTGGTACTGGTCGCGCCGGGGCAGCCGCCTGCCAGTCAGCGCGTCGTGCAGGACGCGACCGAAGCCGTGGGCATAGGCACGCGGGCGGACGAGCATCTTGTCGACCCGCGGGCCGTATGAGCGCGGCACCGCGGGGTCGCGCCGGTAGGCCAGCGCGAACGTGCGCGGATCCATCAGAGTTCTCCCGTGATCGCCATACGCCCACCATACAAAAATGAGCGGACGATGTGGGTCGATTTCACGAAGAGGTCGAATCACCCTGCAGTGCGTGCGGCCCCTGCTCGAGCAGGAGCTCGAACTGCTCCTCGTCGAGGATCGGAACACCCAGCTGCTCGGCCTTGTCGGCCTTGGAACCCGGCGAGTCGCCCACGACCACGTAGTCGGTCTTCTTGCTCACCGACCCTGACGCCTTTCCGCCGCGCGCGATGATCGCCTCCTTGACGGAGTCGCGGGTGAACCGCTCGAGCGAACCGGTGACGACGACCGTGAGCCCCTCCAACGTCCGCTCCACCGACGCGTCGCGCTCGTCCTCCATGCGCACCCCCGCGGCCTGCCAGGCGTCGACGATGCCGCGATGCCAGTCGACCGTGAACCACTCGGCGACGGCCTCGGCGATGGTGGGGCCCACCCCTTCGGCGGCGGCCAACCGCTCGGCGCCCGCCGCACGGATCGCGTCCATCGAGCCGAACTCGGTCGCCAACGCGCGGGCCGCCGTGGGGCCGACGTGGCGGATGGAGAGGGCCACGAGCACCCGCCACAGTGGCTGGCTCTTGGCCTTCTCGAGATTCTCGAGCAGAGCGACGCCGTTCGCGCTGAGGACACGCTCGGGAGCCCCGGCCTGCCGCTCCGCCCGCTTGGCTGCCCTCGTGTACAGGGGCACTCTGAGGAGATCGTCCTCGGTGAGGGCGAACAGCCCGCCCTCGTCCACGAGCACCCCGGCATCGAGCAGCGCGGTGGCCCCTTCCCAACCGAAGACCTCGATGTCGAAGGCGCCCCGGCCGCCGACGTGCGTGAGCCGCTCACGCAGTTGGGACGGGCACGAACGCTGGTTGGGGCAACGGATGTCGGCGTCGCCCTCCTTCTCCGGACGCAGTTCGGTGCCGCACGCCGGGCAGTGCGTCGGCATGACGAATTCGCGCTCGGAGCCGTCGCGCAGAGCCGGGACGGGGCCGACGATCTCGGGGATGACGTCGCCGGCCTTGCGGAGCACGACCATGTCGCCGATCAGGACGCCCTTGCGTTTGACCTCGTGTTGGTTGTGCAGCGTCGCCATCTCCACGGTCGACCCCGCGACCTTGACCGGCTCCATGACGCCGTAGGGCGTCACCCGGCCGGTACGACCGACGTTGACCCGGATGTCCAGCAGCCGGGTGTTGACCTCCTCGGGCGGGTACTTGAACGCGATCGCCCACCGCGGCGCGCGCGACGTGGAGCCCAATCGGCCTTGTAAGGAGACCTGATCGACCTTGACGACGACGCCGTCGATGTCGTGCTCGACGTCGTGCCGGTGTTCGCGGTAATACTCGATGAACTGGCGCACCTCGTCCATCGAGCCCACGACCTTGGCGCGATCGCTCGTGGGCAGGCCCCACGCCTTGAGCGCCGCGTACGCCTCGGACTGCCGGTCCGGGGTGAAGCCCTCGCGGTAGCCCAGGCCATGGCACACCATGGACAACGGTCGCGAGGCGGTGACCGAGGCGTCTTTCATGCGTAGCGATCCGGCGGCAGCGTTGCGCGGGTTGGCGAACGGGGTCTTTCCGGACTCGGCCCAGGCGGCGTTGAACTCCTCGAAAGCCTGGGTCGGGAAGTAGACCTCGCCGCGGATCTCGACGTAGGCCGGGACCGGGTAGTCGTCGGAGCCGGCCAGCCGATGCGGGATGACCTTGACCGTCTTGACGTTGCCGGTGACGTCCTCGCCGATGCGGCCGTCGCCTCGCGTGACGCCTCGGGTGAGCACACCGTTCTCGTACGTGAGGGAAATGGCGAGGCCGTCGACCTTGAGCTCGCAGAGGAAATCGGCGCTCTCGGCCCCCTCGCGAACGATGCGCTGGTGCCAGGCGTCCAGCTCCTCGGAGCTGAACGCGTTGTCCAGGCTCATCATGCGCTCGCGATGCTCGTACGGCGCGAAGCTGCTGGACGCGTACCCGCCCACGGTCTGCGTGGGTGAGTCGGGGGTGCGCAGCTCGGGAAGTCGCTCCTCGAGCTCCTCCAACTCCCGCATCAACGCGTCGTACTCGGCATCCGAGATCGTGGGCGCGTCCTCGACGTAGTAACGCTGGCGATGCTCGTGCAGCTGCTCCGTGAGCTCCTTATGGCGCTGGCGCAGCGCGTCCTCGTCGTGGGCGATCTCGTCCTCGGCCATGAGGTTGACATTAGCGCTAGCAACGGACAACGACCGGCCGCGCTCGGCGAGGGTCAGAAGCGTGCAGCGATACGTTGTGCGTCGGCGAGAGCGCGGCGAGCCTCCGCCGGCGTGCTTCCGGCGAGGCCGCACGGCGGAGTGATCACACTGCGTTCGCCGTAGGACGCCGGTTCATACCCCAAGCGCCGCATGAACGTCTCGACCGCCGGCTCGTCGAGGGACCCGAGCCACAGGTCCACACCCTGCTCGAACGCCTCGGCCCACGCATCGTCAGGACGCGCGAGCGACAGATCAAAACCGATCGCGGCGAAGCCGACTCCGGCGAGCAGCGCGACCGGCACGTGAGCGGCGCAGCAGTGCACGACGGGCGTCGCGCCCGCGTCCGTCGCCGCCTCGACGACCGATCGCAGCAGTGCGTCCGCCTCGGGCGGGTGGACGGTGCGGTACCTGCCGAATCCGCTCGACGTGGACACCGAGCCGGTCAGCACGGCCTGGATGCCCGGTTCGTCGATCTGCAGCACGAGCTCGCGCCCGGGAAACCGTCGGCGAAGATCGGCGAGGTGCTCTCGCACTCCCTCGGCCAGGGCCCCGGCCAGGTCACGCCGCGCGCCGTGGTCGGCGAGCACTCGCTCGCCGCGCGGAAGGGCGACCGAGGCCGCCAGCGTGAGCGGCCCGGTGATCTGTTGCTTGACGGCGCCGTCGTACTCCTCGAGATGCTCTTCGACTGCGTCGAGGTCGCGTGCGAGCAACGAGACGGACCGGCGATGGTCGACGCCGTCACCGGGAGCGAGTCGCCAGCCCGCGGGCTGGAGGTCGATCGCGAGCTCGGAGACGATCCCGAGCGTCCGGCCGATCATTCCGGCGGCCGCGCCGCGGGCCGGCAGCTCGGGGACGAAGGCGAGATCGGACAGCTCACCGGTGACCACCTTGAGCGTCTCGAGGTAGTCCTCCCCCGGCATCGAACCCACCCCAGTCGCACGCATACCCCGATTCTCCCAGCCCGCCGTTCACCGCACGCCGGCGGACGCCGAGTGGTGCAGATTCGCGATCTGCCGCCGCTCCCTGCCGCGCAGCCCGCCGTTCACCGCACGCCGGCGGACGCCGAGTGGTGCAGATTCGCGATCTGCCGCCGCTTCCTGCCGCGAATTCGCACCAGTCGCTGACGCATTGGCACCACTCGCGGTGCAGCACGGAGCGCTCGCTACGCTCGCTGCGTGACGATCCGGCGCGCCGAACCTGCCGACCTGCCCGAGCTTGCTGCGCTCGCGGCACTCACGTTCCCGCTCGCGTGTCCGCCCCACCTGTCACAAGCGGACATGGACGCGTTCGTATCCGCGAACTTGTCGGCCGAACGCTTCGCGGAGTATCTGACCGACGCCGAGCGCGCAGTCTTCGTCGCCGAGGACGGCGGACGGCTGGCCGGCTACACGCTGGCCGTGACCGGCGAGCCGTACGACCCAGAGCTGGCGCGTCTCGTCCGACACCGCCCCACGGTCGAGCTCAGCAAGTGTTACGCCGCACCGGAAGCGCACGGATCGGGAACTGCGGCCGCGCTCCTCACGCACACGGTCGCGTGGGCCACCGCGGAGGGCGCGGCGAGCGTCTGGCTCGGGGTGAACGGATTGAATCAGCGCGCCCAGCGTTTCTACGCCAAGCACGGTTTCGAGGTCGTCGGCGAGCGCCGCTTCCAGGTCGGTCAGCGGATCGAGGACGATCTCGTGCTCGAGAAGCCGCTCAGCTGACGGCCTCGGCAGGGCGCGCCGTGAACCGCGGCGTGAGGCCCCGCCAAGTGGTGCAATCGCGTCGGCGAGTGGGGCATCTTCGCTGTCGGAACGCCGGTTCCATCGCGAATGTGCACCACTCGCGGACCGCGAGGGGACGGTGCCGTGGCACTCCGGGACGTCGGGACGATGTCAGGAGCGTGCGGCGGCGACGCGCTCGGTCCGGCTGATGGTGCCCGAACCCACGACTCGGGTGCCGTCGTAGATGACGCACGCTTGGCCGGGAGCAATCCCGTCGGCCGGATCGAGCAACGCGACCTGGAGTCGATCGTCGTCGAGCACGGTCACGCGGGCGCGGTGCTCGGCCCCATGCGCTCGCAACTGCACCGTGCACTCGAGGGGCTCGGTCGGGGACGCCCCGCACCACAGCGGTCGCACGCACTCCAACGTGTCGACGAGCAGATGCTCTCGAGGGCCGACGGTGACCGTGCCGCTCACCGGCTCGATGTCGAGGACGAAGCGGGGCTTGCCGTCGTCGGCGGGCACGCCGAGGCGCAGTCCCCGCCGCTGACCGATGGTGAACTGGTACGCCCCCTCGTGCTCGCGCAGCACGCGGCCGTCCTCGTCGACGATCTGACCCGGCTTGGGTCCGAGCTTCTCGCTGAGCCAGCCGGCATTGTCGCCGTCGGCGATGAAGCAGATGTCGTGGCTGTCCGGCTTGTGCGCCACCTGCAGACCGCGGCGCTCCGCCTCGGCGCGGACGACGTTCTTCGTGTCGCCGCCGAGCGGGAACAGCGAGCGCTTCAGTTGCTCCTGCGTGAGCACACCGAGCACGTACGACTGGTCCTTGCCGTGGTCCAGCGCGCGGTGCATCTCGATCGTGCCGTCGCCGGCGGTTCGCAACTGGGCGTAGTGCCCCGTGGCGACCGCGTCGAAGCCGAGCGCGAGCGCGCGGTCCAGCACGGCGGCGAACTTGATCTTCTCGTTGCAGCGCAAGCACGGATTGGGGGTGCGACCGGCCGTGTACTCGGCAATGAAGTCCTCGACGACCTCGTCGGCGAACTCGTCGCTCATGTCCCACACGTAGAAGGGGATACCGATCGTGTCAGCGGCGCGTCGGGCGTCACCGGCGTCCTCGATCGAGCAACAGCCCCGCGCGCCGGAACGGTACGAGCGGGGGTTGCGACTCAGGGCCAGGTGAACGCCCGTGACGTCGTGCCCGGCCTCGACCGCGCGGGCGGCCGCCACAGCCGAATCGACTCCGCCGGACATGGCGGCGATGACCCTCATCGCGTCCCTCCGCGAACCAGGCGCGCAGCCCGCGCGCGTTCGTGAACGGCGGGAAGCACCTCGAGGACGCGGTCGACGTCGGCCTCCGTCGAGGAGTGGCCGAGGCTGAAGCGCAACGACCCACGAGCGGCGATCTCGTCGAAGCCCATCGCGAGTAGTACGTGGCTGGGCTGCGGCACTCCGGCCGCACATGCCGACCCGGTCGACACCTCGACGCCCTGCGCGTCGAAGAGCATCAGCATGGCGTCGCCTTCGCAGCCGGGGAAGGTCACGTGGGCGATATTGGGCAGCCGGTGGTCGTGGCCGGAGTGCGGATCACCGTTGACGACGGCGTCGGGGACGAGGCGGGTGATGCCGTCGACGAGCCGCTGCCGCAGGCGCTCGATCCGGCTCGCCTGTTCAGCCTGTCGTGCGACGGTCACGTCGAGTGCTTTCGCGAACGCCGCGATGAGCGCGACGCCGACGGTGCCGGAGCGCAGATCGCGCTCCTGTCCCCCGCCGTGCAGTAGCGGCGTCGGCGTCACGTCGCGCTTGATGACGAGCGCGCCGACGCCGACCGGACCGCCGAGCTTGTGAGCCGTGACGGTCATCGCGTCGAGTTCGCTGCTCGTGAAGTCCAAGGGCACGTACCCCGCCGCCTGCACGGCATCCGAATGCACCGGGATGCCGTGGGCGCGCGCCAGCTCCACCACTTCACGAATCGGCTGGATGGTGCCCATCTCGTTGTTCGCCCACATGGTGGTGAGCACCGTGATGTCGGCGGGATTCTGCTCGACCGCGTCGTGCAGTGCATCGAGCTGGATGCGGCCTTGTCGATCGACCGGCGTCACGTCGATCCGTGCGCCTTCGTGGGCGGCGAGCCACGTGACCGGATCGAGAAGTGCGTGGTGCTCGATCGAGCTGAAGACGATGCGCTGGCGCTCCGGCGAACGTCGGGCCCAGAACAGGCCCTTGATCGCGAGATTGTTGGCCTCGGTGCCGCCGGAGGTGAACACGAGCTCGGACGGGCGGGCTCCGAGCCGCTCCGCGATCAACTCACGCGACTCCTCCACGACCCGGCGGGCAGCACGGCCGGACGCGTGCAACGACGAGGCGTTCCCCACCCGTCCCAGCTCGCGCGACATCACCTCGATGGCCTCGGGCAGCATCGGGGTGGTGGCGGCGTGATCGAGATAAGAACGGGCGACGTCCATAGCGTTTCCAGCGTACGTCACGGGCCTGGGGGGATGGTCGTACCGGTCAGCCGGGGACGCTGGCCGGTTGTCGTGCTGTCATGGTCTCGCCGCGCCGCGTCTGCGGCGCGTCCTCATCGATGAACGAGGACGTCTCGCGCTGGTGCCGGCGACGTTTCCCGACGTCGCGGAGCGGACCTGCAGGCAGCAACGACCCACCCACACGACAGAGGGCGCCCGGCCTGTCGGCGGGGCACCCTCGTCTACGGAGTCAGGCTCAGCGAAGGCCAGCGGCGAGCTGCTCGTCCGTGTCTTCCAGCGTCTGAGCCGCGGTGTTGAGGTACTCACCCATGCCGGTGAGTCCTTCGATGACCTGCCGCGCACCCTGATTGAAGTCCTCGTAGGAGGCGTCGAACGCCTTCGAGGACTTGTCGGTCACGTAGCCGCTGCTCACCAGCTCCTGGACAAGCGACTTGAGCTGATCGAGGGTGCCCTCGATCTCGTTCTGGCCGCTCTTGAGACGAGTCGCAGCACTACGCATCTCTTCATAGGTGACGTTCACATTTGCCATAGGTTCAGCCCCTTTGTCTGAGGTTCGGCTCCCCCCGACTGCCGGCCGGCGATCGGATCAGCCACGGTCAGCACGACTGTACCTAATCCGAATCATTCTCGTCACCCGCTAACCCGGACTAACCGAGGTCAGTGACGAGGCTTTGCACTTCGCGCACGGGCACCGTCGCGGTTCCCGAGGCCGAGGCCGTCAGCAGACCCGACAGCGCATCCGGAACGTCGACCAGGTTGCCTCCGTCCTCGAAGCGCACGCTGTATTCGACGGTCATGGTCGCGGTGTAGTCGCCGGCTCTGCGGTAGGCGGAGCGGCATTCGTCTGAACGGGACGTCACCAGCCGGCACTCGAGGCGCGAGCCGTCACCCGTCTCGACTGTCATGGTCTCGGGCGTCGCAATAGCCCGCAAACCATACGCGGGGGGACCCACGATCTCACCGGCCGGGAGGCCCTCCGCCCACCACCAGGTGTCCAGATTCACCAGTGTCCGGGTCGGCGGGTTGAAGTTCACATCGACACCGGGAAGCTGTAAGAGACCATGCGCGGCGAACACTCGATCCGCGAGGGATGGACCTTGTTCCTCGTCCAGTTCGGAGTCCCAGAGGTACTGGTCCTCTCGTTCCTGTCCCGGTGCCTTGCAGCTGATATAGACGAGATGGTTAGCGTCTTCGGGCTTCGGGCCCACCCCGGCGGCTTCCGGATTCTGCAAATGCGCAGGGTCAAACATGTAGCAGGCTTTCTCACCCCTGCAGAACTGGTTCCAGATCCCCTCGAACGTGCACGTCGGAGTCGGGGCAGGGCCACCTCCCCCATTACCTCCGCCGGGACCACCCGTGCCCGGCTCGTGGACAATGCAGGTGTAAACCAGTCCGTCGGGCGTTTGAACGTAGCCGTATTCCGCGCACTCCGCCGACGCGGAGGCCGCTGAGACCATCAAGAAGCCCCCGATGAGGGCGATCAGGCTCGCACCCTGCAGCAGACGTTTCAGCATTTCTTCTCCGCAAGAATCGTCTCGTCATCGACCGCGGCGGTCACCAGCCAGGTATCGCCTTGGCGCTCCAATGTCGCGGCGTGAGCACTGAGGCCGCCCGGAGGCTGTTCGACGGGCTCCCCGTTCACTTCTGCGCCCCATTCACTGTCATCGACGCAGACAAATGCCGTGGCGGTATCCCCGTCAACGTCGGCGCTGAAATCAGTGAGCGTGGGTTCCCCCACACGGCGAAGCCCACTCTGCTGGTTCTGCGCGATCACGGCGTACTGGCCTTCCAACGCCGCGCCGACAGCAACACCGTCGAGCGCGTTGGCCGGAAGCTCCCCCGCCGACTGGCCCTGAATGCGGATCTCCCAGTATCGCTCGTACTGCTCGATCACCGCTTCTTCGTCGGCGGTAGGCGCCGCCGTGGTCGAGGGCGGCGTGTCATCGAGGATGTTGGACTCCTCAGATCCGCAACCTGCCAGCAGTGCGAGTCCGACAACTGCCCAGGCGACACTGCTGCGCGCCGCGAGTCCCCCGCGTGTGCTCATGGCGAGTAGCCTAGCGTCTCCCGCTCCTGCGTCGAATTCTGGCAGTCGGCGCGGCCCGCGCAACCGTATGCTGGGCGCATGCGTGTCGAGATCACCGTGGTCAATACTCGTGTCGGTGCCGCACGGGATCTGTTGATCGACGCGGAGGACTCGACTCCGGTCAGTGATGTGATCGATCAGGTCCTGACCGCCATGGGCGAAGCCACCGCCAGTGCGAGCGTGGTTTCCCTCGATGCCCGCAGGCAAGGCCGCGTGACCAGCGCAGCGACCGACGTCTACCTGCGTGGTGAGCCGCTCGATCCGGCTCAACCGTTCGCCGAGTCGGGCATCACGGTCGGGTCGCTGCTGTCGCTCGGCGATCCCGCCGCCTCGATCGTCGACGAGCCCGAGGGGCTCGTCGAACTGCGCGTGGTCGCGGGCCCGGGTGCCGGCGCCGTGCACCGGCTCTCCATGGGCGAGGTGACCATCGGCTCGGATCGCACGTGTGCCGTGCGGCTCGACGACGGCCGAATTCCGCCGGTGGTCGCCCACGTCGAGGTCGATGCGCGCGGGCACGTGCGCGTTCGCGCGACCGAGGGCGCCGGTGAGGTCCTCGCCGAGCTCTTCCCGCTAGCCGACTCACCGCTGTCGCTGGACCGCGCCCCGCTGGAGGAGTCGGCGCAGGACTGGCCGGTCGGCGCCCAGCTCGCGATCGGTCAGAGCCTGTTCGAACTCGAGGAAGTCACCGCTCCCGACGCGGCCCTCGAGCCGTCGGCCGAGCCCGGCTGGCTCGACTACAACCGTCCGCCTCGGCTCCTGGCTCCCGAGCGACAGACCAAGTTCCGCCTTCCTGCCGAGCCCAAGGAGCAGAGCCGCAGCGGCCTGCCGTGGCTCACCATGATGATGCCCATCATCATGGGCGTGAGCCTCGCGCTGATCTTCCAGCGCTGGTACATGCTCACGATGGCGGTCTTCTCGCCGATGATGCTGCTCGGTTCGTACATTCAGGGCAAGAAGCAGGGCAAGACGAGTTACCGCCAGCAGCTCGCCGAGTATCGCCAGAAGAAGGCCGACGTGGAGGCCGACGTCGAGCAGGCCGTAGTCGACGAGCGTCTGGCACGGCGGCTCGAGGCGCCCGATCCGGCGCTCACCTTGCTGATCGCGCACGGTCCGCGGTCGCGGCTGTGGGAGCGCCGGACCGACGACCCGGACTACCTTTCGCTCCGGCTCGGCGTGGGCGACCTGCCGTCGGAAGTCACGGTCGACGATCCGAATCAGCTGGAACACCGCCGCAGCTCCCAGCGCACGGCGTTCGACGTCCCGATCACGGTGTCGCTACGCGACCGCGGCGTGATCGGCATTGCCGGCTACGACGACCTCCCCCGTCGCCTGGCGATGTGGGCGGTCGCCCAGATCGCCACCCTGCAGAGCCCGCACGACACGCAGCTGTACGTTCTCACCTCCGGCGAGCAGGCTTCGGCCTGGGAATGGATGCGCTGGCTGCCGCACGCCCGCCCCCAGGAGGGACAGGACACCGTCGTCACGCTCGGGCTCGACACCGAGACCTCGGCTCGGCGTGTCGCCGAGCTGTCGGCGATCCTGGCGGCCCGGCAGCAGGCGACCTCCAAGGTGGGCTCGAAGCTCCAGGCGCCCGACATCGTGGTCGTGTTCGACGGCGCCCGGCGTCTGCGCTCGCTTCCGGGCGTCGTGTCGCTGCTCAAGCAGGGCCCCAAGCTCGGGATCTATGCGATCTGCCTCGACAGCGACGAACGGTTACTTCCCGAGGAAGCCAGCGCGGTGGTGGTGGAGACCCAGCAGGGCATCACGTTGCGGCAGCAACGGACCACGGTGGTCGACAACATCACGCCCGATCTCGTGGAGGACGAGTGGCTCGACCGGGTCTCGCGCGCCTTGGCTCCTCTGCGCGACATTTCCGGTGGCGACGACGATGCCGTCCTGCCGACCGCCGCCCGGCTCACCGAGGTCCTCGGCATCGAGCCCCCCACGCCCGAGCAGATCCGGACTCGCTGGCTGCTGCAACCGCGCTCCACCGAGGCGACCGTGGGCGTCTCACTCGACGGCCCGTTCGCCATCGACCTGCGCCGCGACGGGCCCCACGGTCTGGTCGCCGGCACGACGGGCGCCGGCAAGTCCGAGCTCCTGCAGACCATCGTCGCCTCGTTGGCGGTGGCGAACCGTCCCGACGGGATGACCTTCGTCCTGGTGGACTACAAGGGCGGTGCCGCCTTCAAGGACTGCGTCGATCTGCCGCACACCGTCGGCATGGTCACCGACCTCGACACCCACCTGGTCGAACGGGCGCTCGTGTCTCTGGGCGCCGAACTGACCCGGCGCGAGCATCTGCTCGGCGACGCGGGCGCCAAGGACCTCGAGGACTACGTCGACCTCCAGGCCAAACGCCCCGAACTCGCGCCCATCCCCCGCCTGCTGATCGTCATCGACGAGTTCGCCTCGCTCGCTCGCGAGTTGCCCGACTTCGTCGCAGGACTCGTCAACATCGCCCAGCGCGGCCGTTCGCTCGGGATCCACCTCATCTTGGCGACGCAGCGACCGTCGGGAGTGGTCTCCCCCGAGATCCGCGCGAACACCAACCTGCGGATCGCGCTGCGCGTCACCGACGCCTCCGAGAGCAACGATGTCATCGATGCGCCTGACGCCGGGAAGATCGCCAAGAGCACACCAGGCCGCGCCTACGTGCGGCTCGGGGCCAACAGTCTGGTGCCGTTCCAGTCCGGGCGCGTCGGCGGTCGACGCCCGGGCGTGGCGAATGCGCAGGCGGCCGCCCCCTGGATCACCAGGCTGGAGCTTCACGCGCTGCCGCAGCCCGCTCCCGTCAAACCCAAGGTCGAGGTGACCGACGACGCGGAGATCACCGACCTCACGGTGCTCGTCAGCGCGATCCGTGAGGCGAACGGCGCCCTCGGCATCCCCGAGCAGCACAGCCCCTGGCTCCCGGCCTTGACGACGGACGTGCGGCTCAGCGAGCTCCTCGCCCAGCCGACCACCGCCTCCCGCGGCGACATCGCCGCCTTGCCCTTCGGGATGGAGGACATTCCGGCGCAGCAGGCGCGACGGCCTGCCACGATCGATCTGGCGGACTTCTCGCATCTGGCGGTCGTCGGTGGCCCGCGCTCGGGCCGATCGCAGGCACTCCGCGCGATCGCCGGGTCGATCGCCGAGCTGACGAGCCCTGCCGACGTGCACCTGTACGCGCTCGACTGCGGTAACGGCGCTCTGCTCCCGCTCGCCGACGTCCCGCACTGCGGTGCCGTGGTACAGCGCATCCAGCCCGACCGAGCGAACCGGCTGTTCGCTCGGCTCTCGGCCGAGCTGCGCCGACGCCAGGAGCTGCTGGCCGCGAGCGGATACGCGGACCTCGACGAGCTTCGCGCCGCCGACGATGTCGCCGAACGCCCGCCGCACATCGTGTTCATGATCGACCGGTGGGAGGGATTCCTCGGCGCCCTGGCCGATGCCGACAACGGTGCGCTGCAGGATCAGATCTTCACGTTCCTGCGCGAGGGCGCCTCGGCAGGTCTGCACCTGATCATCACGGGCGACCGGCAGCTCGTGAACGCCCGGATGGGCTCGCTGCTCGAGAACAAGATCGGCCTGCGTCTGCCCGACCGAGCGGACTGGTCGCTGCTGGGACTGCAGCCGCGCACGATGCCCGAGGAGATCCCCGACGGGCGGGCGTTCCGCTCCGAGTCCGGGATCGAGCTGCAGATCGCGCTGCTCGACGGCGACCCGGGCGGTCAGTCCCAAGGTGCCGCGCTGCGCGCCATGGCCGCGGCGGCGCGCGACCGCCACGCCTCCGTACCCCGGGAACAGCGTCCCTTCCGCGTCGACGTGCTGCCCACCCGCATCACCGTCGACGAAGCCCTGCGCCTCGTCGAGCCCGATCCGCTGCCGCCGTTGTGGGCGCTCGCGGGCGTCGGCGGCGACGAGCTCACCGCTCTGGGCCTCGACCTCGCTCGTACTCCGGTCGCGATCGTCGGCGGACCGCCGCGCTCGGGCCGCTCCACCGTGCTGCTGTCGCTGGCCGAATCCCTGCTGCGCGGCGGGGCCGAACTCGTGGTCGCCACGCCGCGCCCCTCCCCCTTGCGCGCGCTGGAGGGACGCGAAGGGGTTCGCGCGGTGCTCACTGACACGGATCTGGACGAAGCGACGCTGGCCCCGCTCATGGACGGTGATGGACACGTCGTCCTGATCGTGGACGACGCCGAACTGCTCAAGGACATCCCGGCGAAGGACTACCTGAAGTCGCTCCAGCGCCGCGCGGCCGACCTCGGCCGAGCGATCGTCATCGGGGGCGATTCGAGCGAGATCGGCAGCGGCTTCAGCGGCTGGCAGGTGGACATGAAGGGGCGCCAAGGTGTCGTGACCGCCGCACAGTCCTCCACCGACAGCGAGCTCATCGGCGTGCGGATCCCGCGCAGCTCGATCGGGCAGCAGGCACAGGCCGGTCGGGTGCTGGCCCACCTCGGCGACGGGGTCCTTCGGACACTGCAGGTGCCGACGGCGGAGTGAGTTCGTCGAACGTCGCGCCCCAACGAGGCAGGGCGGTGGGACAGCGTTCGTACGTCACACGACGACGGACGCGTCCCCACCGCCCGCGACGGTATCGAAGCCCACTGCCGCGACGTCAGCCGCTCTCGGGAAGAGACTGCTCGCTGGGCACCAATTCGTCGAGGAGGGCTTCGGTCTCGGCCTCGATCGGCACTGCGCGCAACGCCTCGGCCATCTGGTCGGTGGTACGGCGCACCCCGGCGACTCCCTCTGCCGCGTAGCTGGCGCGCAGCAGCTCACGCCACAGACCCTGATGGCCGGGAACGGCCCGCAGGCCCGCGGACGCAGCGAAGCTGGTCGTCTCCGGATCGCCGTCGACGAGCGCACACAGACGCACGGCGGTGCGGGCGACGAGAACGGCCATCTGCCGCCGCAGGTCCTCATAGGCCACCCAGGCGTAGCGACCCGCTGGCGCCTCGGCGAACGGTTCGCCCCGCACCAGTGCGAGTGCCCGCCGCAACAGGTCGATCTCCTTCTCCCGGCCCCCGCTCTGGCGGGCCTGAGCCACGAGGCTCCGGAACACGTCCCAATCCACCAGGACGCCGGGCGCGAGGGTCAATCGCCCGTCGTCGCCCTCGCGCAAGAAGTACGCGCCGTCATGGTCGGCGCCCAGAACCTCACGGGCGCGCTCGATCGCCGCATCGCGCACGTCGGCCGGAACCCCCCGCGGCCACACCGCGGCTGCGAGCGCGTGCGGGTGGACGCCGTCGGGATGCAGCGCAAGGTGCACCACGATCTCGGTCACCTGGTCGATGCGCTGCGCATCGATGGCCTCGACCCCACGCAGTCCGATGGGTCCGAGCACGCCGACCCGCCGCTGAGCGGTGCTCCAGTCCAGGTCCGACTGCAGGCGGCTGGGGGCGAGGAAGCCGAGTTCGGCGTCGCCGGTGGTGTCCTCGGTCGACGACGCGGCGGCGTCGAACAACTCCAGCAGCGCGGTGACCTCACCGTCGGTGACCCTGTTGGCGTCCACCGTGAGATCCAGCAAGGGAGCGCGCAGCGCCCCGTGCTCGTCGATCGACAACTGCCAGCGCGCCCCTCGAACCTCACCTGCGACGACCACGGAGAACGCCTGCCGCTGGGGTCCGACCACGTCGCGCAGCGCCTCCGCCTGTGTCTCGTCCACGCCGTCGGCACAGACGAGCAGCCGTGAGCCCGACCCACGACGACGCAGTCGGCCGGTCAGCACATCACCGCGCCACTCGTCGATTCGCGCTCGGACCGAGTGCAGTTCTGCGCTCACATCGCGGGTGACGTGCAGCCGCTCAGGAGCGATCTGCTCCAGGTCGGCCGGGACGCCGGCGGCGGTGACGGACACCGCCTCGCTCCACGGCGACGTGGCCGCCTGAACGGCGATGGCCGTCGCGGCATGGCGTGCTTGCACGCTGTCGCCGGTGATCGCGATGACGCCCCCGGCCGCCTCCACGTCGAGCAGGACGTCCCGACCGTCCGGGTCGACGCCGAGCGAGACGAGCGCCGGGTACGGCACCGCGCTACCGTCCGACTCGACGTCGCCGACATCCGCGATATTCATGCGCCAGCGAGCTCCGTCGTCGACCGATTCCCATGTCGGCACGACCTCGTTCGAGGGCGGCGAAAGCCACAGCTCGACGGCGTCGTCATCGACCGATGCGGCGTACACCGACGGGAGCGCCGTCCGCTGCTCGCGGCATTGCTGTGCGAGCAGTCGCAGCGCACGCGCCAGATGTTCGGAGCGCTCGGGCGAGGCCTTGATCAGCAACGTGGCCTCGGCATCGAGAGCGTCGTCATCGGGACGGCGCCCGAGGGCCCGGCGCCGGCGCACCAACAGCGCGCCCAGCACGCCGGCGGCGAGCAGGCCGACGCCCGCGACGTCACGGCCCTCCACGGCATCGGCGGCCGCTTCGCTGTCGACACCCACATTCGCGTCCGTCGGCACGGGGGCGGGCGTCGCCGGAGCTTCAGCGCTCACCACCGGCACGGCGACGGCGTCATCGGGCATCACGAGCTGCCAGCCGGGCTGGATCAACCGGGCGAGTTCCAGCCGCCCGTGGTCCGGCTGGACGCGGTCCTTGTTGAGCTCGTAGATCTCGTGGTACCGCCGGCCGTCGCCGAGGTGACGCTCGGCGATGTCCCAGAGATTGTCGTAGTAGCCGTTGTTGGGCGGTTGCACGGTGTACACCTTGCGTCCCTGCAGCTCGCCCGCCGGGACCTCGGTGTCAGCCAGCTGGGCGGCCTCCGCCTGCCGCTCGGCTTCGTCCACCTGTGCGATGGTCTCCTGCGCGTCGCTGAGCGTCGTCGCGACGATGCTCGGCGCGGCGGGCGCGACCGAGGGACTGGCGGATACGGCCTGCGCGGGCCCGGCCACGACGCCGGTGAGCAGCAGCGCACCGATGAGCGCACGAGCGAGTCGCTGCATCGGCCCGGCGAGCGGCAGTTTCCGGGCGATGCCACCGCGCAAGGTGGCCACGAGTTCGACGGCGAGACAGACCACGAAGTACAACCACGCCAACCACACCACCGCGACGAGGACGCCGACGAGATCCTCGAAACTCAACTGACGTACGGCGTCGCGCACCGACGGCACACCGGTGGGGATCGGCGGCGGTCCGGCCAGCGCGATCAACACCACCGGGACGCCGACGACGATGGCCAGGACCGCCACGGCAGCACCGACCGTCTCCCCGATGCTGCGCTGCGGCGCGGCCTGTGTCGCCGCGACGCGGCGGGCGAACCGGGTGGGGTCGGTGGACTCGGGCTCCCGGGTCTGTTCGGGCGTGGTGGGTGTCATGACTCCCCCTCGGGTCCAGTCTGCGGTGAGGACGTGGCTCGTGCCGCGACCTCGTAGGAGTTGATGCCGATCAGTTTCAGTAGATAGGTCTCGCTGGTACCGCGCACTTCGACACGCACTGATTGATCGCTGGCCGGAAGGACCTCGAAGCGTCCGGGGCTATACCCCCGGTCCATCAGATAGCTCTCGGCGCGCTGCCGGGCCAGGGCGGGGTTGATGGCGATCTCGCCGGTCTCGCGCAGCAGCTCGAGGTTGATCGAGTCGGCAGCGACGCGGGACGCCTGTTCAGCGTCGTCGGCGACGCGCATGCGGGCGGCGATACCCATGCCGCCGTCCACGACCAGCCCGGCGCAGACGAGCAGCACGATCGACATGCCGACGACGAAGACCGTCGCGGCGCCGCGTTCCATGTGCCGATCAGGGCGATGACGGATCATCCGGTCCTCCGATAGGTGTCGATCGGCGCGCTGCCCGAGGCGCTGAGCCGGTAGGTTCCCGACAACCCGATGAGTTCCAGCCCGCGGTTGCTGACCTCGCAGTTGAGCGTTACGTCCACGACGCCACCGGAGCGGAAGTTCCCGCTCAGCTCGGCGACCTGGCAGTCCGACGCGCCGCTGAGCGATGACGCGGCGATGCTCCGGGCGGCGTTCTGCGCCGCCGGGTAGGTGCGCTCCATCGATGCCGCGCGTGCCGCATCGCGCGCAGCGGCCTCGATGTCGACGCGTGCCGTCACGTAGCGGCCGCCGGCCACCACCAGCAAGGTGAAGGCGATGAGGATGGGGAACATCAGCACGACCTCGACGGACATCGATCCCCGCTCGCCACGACGTCTCATGGCACATCCTCCCGGAACTGTTCGAGCGGGCCCTGGACCTCTTCGGTGACCGTCGGCGCCGGGAACATCGGAACGAGCCGGGGTGCGTTGCCGCTCACCGTGGCACGCACCAGCGTGTCGCCGACCGGTTCGATGGTGACCGTCGCGTTGGTCAACACGCCGCGGCCCAGATCGCGGGCGTAGCTGAGACCCCGCTGCTCGGCCGCCGGGAAGTCGCCGGTGACTCGAGCCACTCGCGACGCCTCGCGCGCTGCGGCGGACGCCGCCTGGTTGCCCAGGTAGATCAGCGCGAACTGCACCGTCGCGATGATGGCGAGCATGAGCAGCGGCATGTAGAGCACCAGCTCGATCGGGCTGGCGCCCTCTTCGCGTCGCTGCCTGTCGCGCGGCACGGGGTCAGCCGCCGCCGATGCCCGGGTTTTCGATGTCATCACCGATGTTTCTGGCCGAGTTCTGCAACGCGCCCAGGAGAATGTTGCCGACGATGAGGCAGATGCCCACGACGATCGCGGCGATGATGACCCACTCGACAGCGGACGCACCGCCTTCGAGCCGCCGAGCCCGGTCGACTTTCGCTCCGAGCAGGGTCAGGGCGAATTGGAGGGGGACGAACATGATGATGACCTCTCGTAAGGTTCAGATACCGATGATTTGAGCGACGGCGGGAAAGACGAGGAAGGCGAGGAAACCGAGGGCGAGGAGCAACTGCGCGACGAGCATCGACTGCGACTTCTCCTGAGCACGGCTTTCGGTGTCGGCGAGCTCGCGCTGCCGCATGGAGACCGCTCGGGCGGAGAGCGAGTCGCGGACCTTCGCGCCGTCCTCGGCGACGAGCGCCAAGGCGGCCGCGAGATCGCGCAGTTCCTTGACGTCCATATCCTCCCCGAGCTCCCCGAGCGCGGCCCACGGAGTCACGCCCTGAAGCCGCGCGGACTCCATGGTGTCACGAAGCCGGATCATCGCCCAGCCCTCGCTCACGCCGGCCGCTGCACTCAACGCCTCGGGCACGCCTCGGCCGCCGGCGAGGTTCATCGCCACGAGATCGAGGAACGCGCTCACCACGTGGCGGAAGTCGCGCCGCCGTTCGGCCGCTTCGGACTTGAGCTGAGCGGTGGTCAGGAGGCCGCCGGCCAGCGCTCCCACGACGGACAGCCACAGCGGAATGGTGATGCTGAAGCCGTCCCCGAGGGCGAACGGAAGGACGACGACGAACGGCGCGAGGAAGCCGGCGAGCGCGCCGAGCACGCTCATGGCCAGGTGCGCCTCGAGCGACCGTCCCATGACGGACAGATCCGCTCGTACCGAGGCGGGCAGTTCCCACCCGCGTGCTGACATGAACGACGAAAGCTCAGCACCGAAGCGCCGCAGCCGTACCGACTCCTCCTGGTGACGACGGTCGGCCAACAGCGAACGATCGCTCCGCGAGCGGTGGCGCATCGAGTCGAGCCGCGCGAGTTCCGCCGCGGCGGTGCCAGAACCCCGGTCGAGACGAAGCACGAGCCAGAAAGCGGCCAAGCCGGTCACCGCTCCGGCCAAGAGCACCCAGGTCATCGGCGGACCTCCGGCACGGAGGAGGCCCGGGCACCGAACAGGAACCGCTGGGGCAGTTCGACATCGGAGAGGCGGCGCATCCACGCGAATCCTGCGGCGAAGAGCCCGAGGATCAGGAGCAGAACCATCTGCCCCACGGGAGACGTGTACGGCGCGACGTAGCTTCGATTGAAGATCGACAAACCGAAGACGAACACCACCGTGATCACCATGACGATCTGCACGCTCCGACGGGTCGACGCGCGGCTCGCCGTCACCCGCCGTCGCATCTCCAGCTCTTCGCGCGCCGACCGGGCCAAGGACCCCAGCACTTCGCGAAGGCCGGGACCCCGCAGTCGAGAGTTCAGGACGAGTGCCGCGACGATGAGGTCGGCACTCGGATCGTCGAGGTCGTCGGCGAACCGTTGCAGCGCGACGGGCATCGGCGTACGAACGCGCAGCCGATCAGCGAGATCGGCCAAGGGCTGGGCGATGGTCGGGGAGGCGGCGTAGGCCGTCGCCGGGATCGCCTGCTCCAGGCCCACCGCTCCGGCGATGGTGTCGCGCAGTGACTCCGTCCAGCTCGCGAGCCCCTCCAGCCGCTCGATCGAGCGTCGCTCGGCCGCGGCACCGCCGATGAGCGCGGGACCGAACACCACGAGCACCCCCGCCGCGATGGCGAGCACCGGCCAACGGGTCAGCAGCAGGATGACGAAGCCCGCGCCCACGGCCCACGGGATGCGCGATCCGCCGCTCTTGAGCTCCTCGAGCAGGCGGGACTGCCGGCCGACGACGGCCGGCTTCGGCTCGGCCGGGGTCAGGCCGGCGATGAGGACGACCGCACCGACACCGACGAGCGCGCCCAGCAGCACGATCATCAAGAGCTCGGGCGAGATCACGTCACATCACCTGGCTCTCGAAACCCATCGGGCTGTACCCGACGGCGAGCAGGTCGTCGAGGCAGCTGATGGCGGCGCCGGGGACGAGCATGCCGTCCTGATCGACGAAGACCTCGCTGGAGAGCACCTGCCCGTCGACACCGTTGACCTCGCGGATCGAGGTCACGCGTCGTCGCAGTCCGCCGCCGGCGTGGAAGTCGTTGGTGCGCTCGACGAACACCACGAAGTCGATGGCGCCGGCGATCAGCATGCGGGTCGCCTCGGCGGGGAGCCGCTCGGCCGACTGGATCGCATACGTGCTGATGCGGTTGAACACCTCGATCGAGGAGTTCGCGTGGATCGTCGACAGCGAGCCGTCGTTGCCCTGGCTCATCGCGTTGAGCATCGTGACGATCTCGTCGCCGAGCACCTCGCCGACGATGACGCGGCTGGGGTTCATGCGCAGCGAGCGGCGCACCAGCTCGGCCATGCCGATGGCGCCTTGACCTTCGGAGTTGGGAAGCCGCTCCTCGAAGGCCACGACGTTGGGGTGGAGATCGCGGAACTCCCCCAACCCGAGTTCCAGCGCCCGCTCGACGGTGATGAGCCGCTCGTGCGGCGGGATCTCGTTGGCGAGGGCGCGCAGCAACGTGGTCTTACCGGCGTTGGTGGCGCCGGCGATCATGATGTTCTTGCGCGCCGCGACCGCTGCCGACAGGAACGAAGCGGACTCGGGGGTGAGCGTCCCGTTGTCGACCAGCATGTCGAGCTTCACCCGGTTGAGGCGTGCGCGGCGGATCGACAGAGCAGGCCGCGACGTCACGCCCATCACCGCGGACAACCGGCTGCCGTCGGGGAGGCGCAGGTCCAGCTGCGGGTTCGCGGTGTCGAACGGGCGGCTGGTGAGCCCGGAGTAGGAGCCCAGCACCTGCACCAACTCGATGAGCTCGTCGTCGCTGTCGGCGACCGGAGGAAGCTGCTTCTCCTCACCGTTGGCGTATCCGACGAACACGTTGTCGTAGCCGTTGATGTCGATGTTCTCGATCTCGGGATCGTCGAGCAGCGGCTGCAGCCGCCCGACCCCGTAGAGCGCCGCGTGGATGCCGTACGCGAGCTCTGCCTCCTCGGCCTGGTCCGGCGGCGTCCGACCCGCCGCGATCTCGCTGCGCGCATGGGATTCCAGGACGCGCGAGATGACGGCGCGGGCGAACTGGCGCTCGTCCTCCGACGTCATGGGGGGAAGACCGGCGTCGGCGTCCTCGCGCCGTTGCCGCGACAGGACGTCGGCGACCTCCTGGCGGAGCCGGCGCAACAGCACCTGGTCGGCCATCAAGCCACCCCCTGCTCGGATGATGCCTGGGGCACGGTGCCGACGAAACGCGCGAGCTTGTCGGCCACGACCTGAGCGGAGCGGATGTAGAGCGAACGCCTGATTCTGCGCTCGGAGTCGGTGCGAAGCCTGCCGACGGTCCGCGGGTCGAACGCGATGACCCCGAGCAGTTCGGCGCGAAGCCCGGCGGAGGCGAACAGCCGCTCCGTGTCGGCGGCGCTGCGGGTATCGGTCGGGTCGCCCACCAGCACGTATCCGAGCTTGACGGTGCCGAGGCCGCCGCTGTGCCGGCTCTCCTCCAGCATCGCCAAGCGATTGCGCAGATGCGCCAGCCCCTCGATGGAATCGCGCGCGACGAAGACCAGTGCGGTCGAACGCTCGACGACGGGCATCGCCGGCATTCCGGTGGCGAATCGACCACAGTCGGCCAGCACATCCCGGCCGGCCGCCCTGAGCGCGGTGCCCACGGCCGACCAGGTCGTGGCGAGACCCTGCATCTGCGCGGGGGTGGTGACCCCGAGGCAGACGTCGAGGCCGGCGTCGGTGATTTGGACGTGGTCGTCGATATTCACCTCCTGACCGACCCGCGCGGCCGCAGCCAGCGAGAGCAGGCCTCGGTCGTCGCCGAGTGTGCTGCCGTCGGCGGCGCGCTGCCGCAGCTCGATGTCGCTGCCTTGCGGGTCGAGTTCCACCACGACCGGGCGCTGCGGCCACAGGCCCGCCAGCGTGGTCACCGTCGTCGTGACCCCGGGCGCGCCCTTGGCCGAGACGAAGGACACGAGGCTCATTCGACGGACTCCCCCGTCACGCTTCCACCCGAGGTGAGGTTGGCGTCCTCAGGAGTGACGCCGCGACGGATCAGCGCCATGCCCAGTTGATCGGACCCCGCCGCGTTCACGATCGCGTCGGCGGCCTGCGAGGTCACCAGCACGGTCGCCGACGAACCGCTGCCCTCACCGCTGAACGCGCCTCCGCTCTCCCCTTCGGCGGACCCGAGGATCAGGCCCGTGCCGAGGAGTGCGCCGCTGCCGGTGCTGTCGCCGACGCGGATCAACCGCACCTCGTCGCCGTCACGCAGCCCGTCCGGCACCTTGCCGGCCACCAGCGGTACTCCGACGCGCACGCTGCCGGCCGGGTAGGGCGACGAGGTCTGCAGCATCGTGGTGTCGAGCAACTGGCCTTCGCGCAACGTGGTTCGCGCGTAGGTGCCGAGCACCTCATCGGCCTCGCTGACGGGAATGAGGTTGAGTCCCTCGGCCGCCACATCGGCGGTGCGCAGCATCTCGGCGGTGATCTCCGTGCCCGCGGGAATCGTCCGATCCACGACGATCATGGGCTCACGCGCATCGAGGCGCAGCGCGAGGAGTCCGGCGAGCGCCGCCCCGCCGACGATGAGCAGCACGCCGATCGCCACGAGCGCCGGGCGGCGACGGCGCGGAGGGCTCGGTTGCTGACCGTTGGGGGTGGACGTCGCGCGCGAGCGAATCCCGCGCGACGCGCGCTGACGTTCGCGGTCCTCGCGCGTCGGAGCCGACGTGTCGGTGGCCATGTATCACATTCCTCGGTCTGTGCCGCGAGGAATGCGCATCATCAGCTCTCCTCGGACGAGGCTCCCCGCGAAATGACTACAGCGATGCGATCCTAAGGCAGATTCCGTCCGCATTCCCAATCGGGACCTGATTTGCCGTTGGCGTCCTCGGCGTGGGCACCGCAACCGCCTCTGGACTAGGCCGCCGCTTTCTCCAGCGCACTCACGGTGGTGGCCAGTTCCTCGTCACTCACTCCCGCGCCGAACGTGAAGCGCACCGCGGTCTGTGCAAGCGCGGCGTCGTAGCCCATCGCCGTCAGCACGTGGCTCGGCTCGTCCTCCCCCGCGGCGCACGCGGAGCCGCTGGAGCAGTAGATCCCCTGGCGTTCCAGGTCCAGCAGGATCGACTCTCCGCTGCGCCCGGGGAAGACGAACGAGGCGTTGCCCGGAAGGCGTCGGGTGGCGTGTCCGGTGAGCTCGGCCGTGGGTACCGCGGCGAGAACATCCGCGACGAACCGATCCCGTCGGGCCCCGAGCACCGAGGACGCGCCCGGCTCGGCGCAGGTCTCGAGCGCGACGGCCATCCCCACTGCGGAGGCGACGTTCTCGGTACCCGAGCGCCGCCCTCGCTGCTGCCCCCCGCCATGGACGAGCGGTTCGAACGGCACCCTGCGCCGCAGGTAGAGCACGCCGACCCCCTTCGGCGTGCCGATCTTGTGCCCGGCCAGGGCCATCGCCTGCACGCCGAGGCGCTCGACGTCGAGGTCGAGCGCACCCGCCGCCTGCACCGCATCGGTGTGGAACGGGACGTCGTACTCGGCAGCGACCTCCGCGAGCACCGCGACGTCCTGCACCGTGCCGACCTCGTTGTTGGCGTACTGGATGCTCACGAGCGTCGTGTCCGGCCGAATGAGGTCGCGCAGGGACTGCGGCGACACCACCCCGTCGTGGTCCACGGGAACTCGTTGCACCTCGAAACCCCAGCGGGTCAGCCAGGCGGCTGACTCGAGCACCGCCGGGTGCTCGACGGCGCTGACCAGCACGTGCCGTCCGCGCGGAGCCGCCAGCGCGATGCCCTTGACGGCCGCGTTGTCGGCTTCGGTGCCGCCCGAGGTGAACACGATCTCCCCCGGCCGGGCGCCGAGGCGGGCCGCCACCCGCGCTCGCGCATCCTCCAGTGCACGAGCCGCGAGCTGACCGGGCTCGTGCTGACTGGCCGGGTTCGCGAACTGCTGCGTGAGGTAGGGCCACATCGCCTCGAGCACCTCGCGCCGCACGGGCGCCGTGGCCGCCTCGTCGAGATAGCTCATGGTCCCATCCGCACGTCGAGGCCCAGGTCGAGCGCCCGGACCCCGTGGGTCAGGGCCCCGACGCTGATGACGTCGACGCCGGTCCGTGCGATGTCGCCGACGGTCTCCAGCGTGACCCCGCCGCTGGCCTCGACGATCGCGCGCCCGGCGACGAGCTCGACACCGCGGCGCAGGTCGTCGAGGGAGAAGTTGTCGAGCATGATCGTGTCGACGCCGCCCTTGAGCACCGGCTCGATCTGGTCGAGCCGGTCCACCTCCACCTCGAGGTGGGTGGTGTGCGGCAACGTCGCCCGCGCCGCGCGGATCGCCTCGGTGATGTCGTCGACGAGCGCCAGGTGGTTGTCCTTGGCCATGACCGCGTCGGACAGCGAGAACCGATGGTTGTGCCCACCCCCGCAGCGCACGGCGTGCCGCTCGAGGACGCGCAGGCCGGGCGTCGTCTTGCGGGTGTCCACCACCCGAGCACCGGTGCCCGCCACCGCGGCGACGTACTGCGCCGTCAACGTCGCGATGCCGCTCATGCGCTGCGTGAGATTCAGGGCGACCCGTTCGGCTCGCAGGACCGAACGCGCCGGTCCCTCGACGGACGCGAGCACGTCGCCCGCGCGGAAGCGCTCCCCCTCACCCAGCAGACCCCGGACCTCCACCGTGGCGTCGAGCGCCGTCATCGCCACGGCGAACACCCCACCTCCGCTGAACACGCCCGCCTCGCGAGCGACGAGATCGGCTCTCGCCACCGCGGCCGCGGGGATGAAGGCCTGCGACGTGAGGTCGCCGAACGGCGCGTCTTCCTCCAGTGCCAGGCGAACGACGTGGTCGATGTGGTCCTGCGTGAGCATCAGGCCTCCCAGCGCACGAACGAATGTCGTGCCGATCGTGCGGTGTCGGGTGCGTCCGTGCGGCAGTGGGCGCCGCGCGATTCCTTGCGGGCGAGTGCGGTGGCGGCGACTGCCTGAGCCACGAGAAGCAAGTTGGCGTCTTCGGCCGATTTCACGTCGGTGGGGCTGGCGACCTGCCAAGAGCCGAGTGTCTCGAGGGCACGCTCGAGCGTTCGGCCGTCGCGCTCGAGCCCGAGCGCTTCCCACGCCAGTTGCTGGATGTCGTCGCGGCCGCACCAGCGCTCCGCGGCGGCGGCTCGCAGGGCGATCGGTTCGGCGTCGGCCGTGAACCCCGTCCCAGCTGCGCGCGGATTCGTGAGCGCGTCGACCGCGCGGCGGCCGAAGACCGCGCCTTCCAACAGCGAGTTGGAGGCGAGTCGGTTGGCCCCATGCAATCCGGTCCACGCCACTTCGCCGACGGCCAGCAGGCCGGGAACGCTCGTGCGACCCCACAGGTCGGTCGCGACTCCGCCCATGAGGTAGTGAGCGGCGGGGGTGACCGGCACGGGGTCGGTGGACCAGTCGATCCCCCGCGCTCGCACGGTCGCATCGATCGTGGGGAATCTGCGGGAGAGGAACGCGGCCCCGAGAGCGGTCGCGTCCAGGTGGACGGGCGCTCCGTGCTGAGCCGCCATCTGCCGGGCGATGGCCCGGGCGACGACGTCTCGCGGGGCGAGCTCCGCGTCCGGGTGGACGTCGAGCATGAAGCGGCGACCGTGCACGTCCCGCAGCACCGCGCCCTCCCCTCGCACGGCCTCCGAGACCAGCACGTTGCCGCCCACGGCGAGCGACGTGGGGTGGAACTGCACGAACTCCACGTCCGCGAGCACCGCGCCCGCGCGCAGGGCGAGCGCGAGGCCGTCGCCGGTCGCGACGGCCGGATTGGTCGTGTAGGGATACAGGTGCCCAGCACCGCCGGTGGCCAGGACGACCGCGTCGGCCTCGATGACGTCGCCGTCGAGCAACCGCACGCCACGCGCCCGGCCGCCCGAGACGACCAGGTCGGCCACCATCGTGTGTTCGCGCACGCCGACGCCGGCGTCGCCGGCGCGGGCGACCAGCGCACCGGTGATCGCGGCGCCCGTCGCGTCGCCGTCCGCGTGCAAGATGCGCGCTCGCGAGTGCGCGGCTTCCAGTCCGCGCGCGAGTTGACCGCCGGTGACGTCGAACCGCACGCCCGCCGCGATCAGCTCGGCGACGGCGTCGGCTCCGGCGGCGCAGACCGCCTCGGCGGACGGCCGTTCGCTGAGACCCGCGCCGGCGCGCACGGTGTCGGCGACGTGGCTGTCGACCGAGTCGTCGTCCCCCGTCACGGCCGCGATGCCGCCTTGCGCGTAGCGCGTGTTGCTCTCGGCGAGCAGCGACTTGGTGATCACCGTGACGTCGATGCCACGTGCGTGAGCCGCGAGTGCCGCGGTCAATCCCGCGACCCCGCTGCCCACGACGATGAGGCGCTCGGTCATGTCATCCTCCGCTCAGCGCGGCTTGGCCGCCAGCATCCGCTCGAGCGCGACCTTGGCATCACCCGCGACATCGGCGTCGACGCTAATCTGATTGCGGACCTCACCGTCGACCAGGCCGTCGAGCACCCAGGCGAGGTAGCCGGGGTGGATGCGGTACATCGTCGAACACGGGCACACCACCGGGTCGAGGCAGAAGATCGTCCGGTCGGGGTACTGCGCCGCCAGCCGGTTCACGAGGTTGATCTCGGTGCCGATCGCGATGACGTCACCGGGCTCGCTCGCCTCGACAAAGGTCCGGATCGCGTCGGTGGAGCCGGCAGCGTCGGCCGCATCCACGACGGGCTTGGGGCACTCCGGATGCACGATGACCTTGCAGCCCTCGTACTGTGCGCGGGCCTGCTCGATCTGCGCGACGGTGAAGCGCTTGTGCACCGAGCAGAAGCCGTGCCACAGCAGCACCTTGGCGTCGCGCAAGGTCTCCTCGGTCTGCCCGAGACCCGGCTTGTGCACGTTGATCATCGGCGTCTGCTCGGGTGGGATGCCCATCGCGGAGGCGGTGTTGCGTCCCAGGTGCTGGTCCGGGAAGAACAGCACGCGCTGGGCCCGCTCGAAGGCCCATTCGAGGACGGTCGCGGCGTTCGACGACGTGCAGACGATGCCACCGTGGCGGCCGCAGAAGGCCTTAAGCGCGGCCGAGGAGTTCATGTAGGTGACCGGCATCAGCGGCATCCGCCCGTCGGCGTCCGGTTCGGTGCCGTACAGCTCGACGAGCTCCTCCCAGGCGGTCTCGACCGCGTCTTCGTCGGCCATGTCGGCCATCGAGCAGCCGGCCGCGAGGTTCGGCAGGATCACGCGCTGGTCGGCACCGGCCAGGATGTCCGCCGTCTCGGCCATGAAGTGCACGCCGCAGAACACGATGGACTCGGCGTCGGGGCGCGTGAGCGCGGCGTTGGCCAGTTGGAAGGAATCGCCGACGAAGTCGGCGTACTGCACGACCTCGTCGCGCTGATAGAAGTGCCCGAGGATCACCAGCTTGTCGCCCAGCGTCTTCTTGGCGGCGCGGATGCGCGCGTGCAGCTCGTCGTCGCTCATCTTCTGGTAGGCGGCGGGAAGCTGCCCGGGCCGAACGACCGGCAGCGGATTCGCGTCGGCGCTGGACGCGCCCGGCCCGTAACCGGGCATCGCGTCGAACTCCCACGGGCCTTTGGCCAGCTCGACGTCACAGCTCTGCGACGGGCTGCCTTCGATCCGGTCGGTGACGGACAGAGTCATGCTGTCTCCTCGATGGTGAGGGTGGCGCGGGGACGCGCCAGGTTGGATCGGTAGAGCGCGGGCGGCCGATGACTGGTGCCCGTGAGGTGGCGTCCGGTCGGCTCGACCGTGCCTTGCGCGAGGATCTGGCGGCGGAAGTTGGCCGGGTCGAGCCGGCGACCGAGCACGGCCTCGTAGACCTCACGCAGCTGAGCGAGCGTGAACTCGTCGGTGAGGAACGCGTGCGCGATCGGCGAGTACGTGATCTTCGCGCGCAGCCGGTCGAGGGCGTACCGCACGATGACGTCGTGGTCGAAGGCCAGCCCGCACACGTCGTCGGCGGGGAACCACTCGACGTTCTCTCCGTCGATCGCCTGAGCGTCCTCGTCGGGACGGACGAGTGTCCAATACACGATCGAGACGACGCGAGCGCCCGGCGACCGGTCGACGTCGCCGAAGGCGTACAGCTGCTCGAGATAGCGAGGGGCGAGTCCGGTGGTCCGCGCGAGGGTCGCGCGAGCCGAGGCGGCGAGGTCCTGGTCGTCCTCGAGAGGACCGCCGGGCAGCGCCCACAGGCCGTCGTACGGCTCACGGATCCGGCGCACGAGCGGGAGCCACACGGTCAGCCGCCCGGTCCGCAGGTGCGGACGCAGGGCGAACACCACGGTCGAGACGGCCAACGAGAGCCGCTGCTGGGTGGTGTCGGTCATGAGCCTCTTCCTTAAGGTGCTCCTGACACTATGCACCCGAGCTTTTTGTCACGTCAACCCTAAGGCCGGTGTCCGGCCGGCTCCGTGTCGTACGGGGCCGCACCGAAGCCCGACTGCGGATCCAAACCGGTGCGCATCCGCCAGGCCACCAGCGCCAGCGAGAGCGCCGCCACATGACCGCTGTGGCTGAGATCCACGCCGAGGAGGCGCTCGATGCGCGCCAGGCGCGCATACAGGGACTGTCGGCGGATGCCGAGCCGATCCGCGGCCTCGCGCTTCGACCCGCGACAGGCGACGAACGCATCCAGCGTCTTGACCAACTGCGATGCATGAGCGCGATCGTGATCGATGAGTCCGCCCATCTGCTCGCTCACGAAGTCGCTGACGGCGGCCGCGTCGACGCGCGACAGCAGCCGCTGAAGCCCCACGTCGCGCTGGAGCAGGGTGCCCGACTGCTGTCCGATCGTCCGGGCGAACCGCACGACGTCGCGTGCGCTGCGGACCGCGTCCGGCAGGTCACCCGGTTCCGCTACCGGCCTCGCGACGCCCAGGAGCAGTTCACCACCACGGGCGGTCGTCAGCCGTTCCGCGATCTCGGCCGCTTGCTCACGCAGCCGATGGGGCGCCGGAACGCCACGACCGATGACCACGACGTGGGTGCTGATCGATCCGACCAGGACTTTGCCCCAGGTCGGGGAGAACGCCTCGTCGGCCGCGGCGATCTCATCGACGATCGGACGGCGCGGGTCCGCATCGACGACGGCGACCGTGGCGCCCTGCCACCGTTCACCGCCGGCCCATCCGGCCTCCGCCAGACGGCGGAGCACGTCACCGGACGACAGCAGGCTCCCGGCCGCCAGATCGGCGACGAGGGACTGAGCGAGCGAAGGACGGGTCACGACACCGGTGAACCGCGACAGTTCCAGTGCCACCGCGACGGCACCCCGCTCAGCGACGGCGTGCCGGTGAGACGTCTGCTGGCCCCGCAGGACGAGCGTGCCGAGGGGACCGACGGCTCCGCGGACCTGCGTCGCCACGTGCTGCGTCGCCGACACGGTGGACGAGATACGGCTGCGCTCGACGAGCTGACCCTCGACCCCGAGGAATTCCACCTCGCATCCGGCCGACCGCGAGATGGCGTCCAGGAGTGCGCGCAGCCCTTCGCCCGCGAGCACGACGGCCAGCAGATCGTCCCAGGAGTGCTCGCCGTAGCGATAGGCGCCGAGTTTGCGTTGCAGCACCAGATCGTGGAAATCCTCCACGATGCGCTCGAAGGGCACCACGGTGTGCAGCGTCACGAACACGATCTGCTGGCGCCGCGCCTCCGCCAGCATCGACTCGGGAACCGAGAAGAACGAGCGGCCCATCTCCATCACCACGGCCACGCACCCGGCCTCGGCGACTTCACGGACGTAGGAGGCGAGCTGCTCCGACGTCCGTCCGTGGAGACCGAGGCCGCTGGTCAGCAACACCTCTCCCCCGGCCAGTAGCGAACCCATCTCGAAGACCTCGGACGAATGCACCCACCGCACCATGGCCTGCTGAGGGTCGCCGGTGTGCACGACGGGGTCGGCGGCCCGGAAGGCCGGCATCTGCAGCACCTCGGCGAGCGGGATCAGCATGAGGCCCTCCTCGGAGTCGTCGGCGCTGACACTGTGTCAGCCGATTAACGCGACCTCCACGACAGTATGTCCCTTTACGGCGCCCCGCGGACATGATGCAGTGGCGTACATCACACCCGCTCGCTTCCAGGAGAATCCCATGACCCTCCAGCAGTCACACCGCACGTTCCTCGATCTGGCCATCGAACAGGCCCAGATCGGCTGGGACGAGGGCGGTATCCCGATCGGGGCAGCACTCGTGCGCGGCGACGAGGTCCTCGCGGTCGGACGCAACCGCCGGGTGCAGATGGAGAGCGCCATTCGCCACGGCGAGACCGACTGCATCGAGAATGCCGGCCGGCTCCCGGCGAGCGTCTACCGCGAGAGCGTCCTCTACACGACCCTCTCGCCGTGCACGATGTGTGCGGGGACGGCCGTGCTCTACGGCATTCCACGCATCGTCATCGGTGAGAACCGCAACTTCGAAGCCTCCGAGGCCTGGCTTCGCTCCAACGGCGTCGAGGTCGAGGTCGTCGACGATCCGGCCTGCCGGGCGCTCATGGACCGCATGATCGCCGAGCGCCCGCAGCTGTGGGCCGAGGACATCGGCGAGGAGGCCTGACCTATGGTGAGACGCGACGACTCCCCGCTGACCGACGTCGAGGCCGAGGCCATCGACCGCGACTACCCCGTCACCCCGGTCCCGGCCCACGCCCGCAAGACCTTCTTCTCGCTCGCCGTGGTGCTGCTGGGCTTCACGGTCTTCACGCCCACGATGCTCGCCGGGGCGGCCCTCGGCACCGCCTTCAGCTTCGGCGACCTCCTGCTCGTCGTGCTCGTCGGCTCGCTGATCCTCGCCGGGTACGTCTGCGCACTCGGCTACATCGGGGCACGGACCGGGCTGACCACCGTCGTCATGGCCCGATACACCCTCGGCACGCGCGGCTCCAAGCTCGCGTCGATCCTGCTCGGCGGGACCCAGATCGGCTGGTACGGCGTCATCATCGGCACGATCGGGACACTCACGGCTCGGGCCTTCTCCTGGGACTCGTACGCGGCCGAGGCCGCCGTGATGATCGCCGCGAGCGTGCTCATGTGCTTGACCGCGTGCTACGGCTACCGCGGCATGTACTGGGTCTCGCTCGTCTCGACGCCACTCATCCTCATCCTCGCCTTCTGGGTCGTCGCGCGGTCCCTCGATGAGGTGGGCGGCTGGTCCGGGCTGACCAGCGTGGAGCCGAGTGCGACGATGACGTCCGCCGTCGCCATCACGACCGTCGTCGGCACCTTCGTCTCGGCCGGTACGCAAGCACCGAACTGGACGCGTTTCGCGCGGACCGGCCGGCACGCCGTCCTCGCGTGCATCGTCGGCTTCCTCATCGGCAACGCCCTGATGATCCTGTTCGGGGCCATCGGCGCGATCACCTTCGGTGAAGGCGACTTCGTGCTCGTGCTCTACCAGCTGGGGCTCGTGGGCTGGGGCCTGCTGCTGCTGTTCGGCAACTTGTGGAAGAGCAACGCGGACACGGCGTACGCCTTCGGCGTGGCGGGTGCGGAGTTGTGCGAGAAGCCGAGCAAGACGCCGTTCGTCATCGGCGGATCGGTCATCGGTACCGTCCTCGCGCTGGTCGGGATGCACCATCACCTCGAGAGCTACCTCGTCATGCTGGGCATCTTCATCCCGCCGCTCGGCGGCGTCATCATCGGCGACTGGATCGCGCGCTGGCGGGCGGGGATGCCCGAGGGCACGCCCCTTCCTATGGTCAACGGCGTCAACCTCGCCGTCTACGCCGTGGCGAGCCTCCTGGCCTGGCTCTCGGACCAGTACGGCGTCGGCATCCCGCCGCTCATCGGCATCCTCTCGGCCATGGCCCTGGCCCTGGTCGCCAGCCGGGCGATGCCGCGTTCGGACGCCCGTACCTGATCGCGCCCTCCGGGCGGTGAGTGAGCACGCAACCGACACCTCGCGATGCGCGCTCACCCGCCGCCCGCGGGCGGGTTCGAAACACGACAGACTGAGCACCATGACTCTGGACATCCGGCCGGTCACCGAGGACGACCACGATCAGCTCAAGGCGCTGCTCATCGAGGCGTTCGGCACGATGAACACCGGCGAGAACTGGGACGGTCTGACCCGGCCGGGACAGACCCGGTGGGGCACCTTCGTCGACGGCCGGCTGGCCGCGACGATCAATCACCGCGAGTTCACGTCGTGGTTCCGCGGGGTGGAGGTGCCCACGGCGGGGGTCACCGGGGTGTCCATCGCGACGGAGTTCCGGGGCCAGCGGCTTCTCGGCCCCCTGATGGACGAACTGGTGCGTCACGCCCGTTCTCGCGGCGAGCACATCGCCACGCTGTTCGCCACGGCGACCGGGATCTACCGCGCGCGCGGCTTCGCCCGGATCGTGCAGGTGGCCAACGTGCACCTGCCCGTGGCCTCGCTCTCCCGCATTCGTGGATCGCTGGGCCTGCGGCGCGCGACGGAGGCCGATCGGCAGCTTCTCGACGACCTGTACACGCAGTGGGCACGCCGGTACGACGGACCGCTGACCCGACGCGGCGAGGTGTTCGCGCGGCCGCATCCGCAGCTCAAGGACGTGCACGGCATCAGCGTCGTGGAGGGCGACGACGGACCGCGGGGGTACGTGGCGTGGAAGCGCGGAGCCTCTGCCGACTGGGCCGATTCGGTCATCGAAGTGCCCGAGTTGGTCGCGCTCGATGACGAGGCGGCGCGCACCGCGCTCGCGGCGATCGCGAGCTTCGACTCGGTCGCCTCACGCGTGCGGCTGTACACGCCCGGCGACGTCGACCCGCTGCGGTGGTTGCTGCCGCAGAACGCGTGGTTCCCGCTCGCTGATGCCGAGCCGTACATGCTGCGGGTGCTCGATCCGACCGGGTTGGCGGTGCTGCCCGCCCCTCTCGGCGTCTCGGCCACGTTGCCGTTCACCGTGGACGGTGAAGGCTGGGTGGCGCACGTGGCGGACGGACGGATCGACGTCGAGCGGGACGCCGCGGCGCGCGGCCGCGAGTTCGCGCCCGGTGGGCTCGCCGTGACCTTCGCCGGCGCCCTCCCCAGCCGCGGCCAGCGCGCGGTGGGCCTGCTCTCCGGCGACGACCGCGACGACGACCTGTGGGACCTGGTGTTCACGAGCGGCCGACAGCTCGCCATCCGCGACTCGTTCTGACCCGCCGCAGCGGTGAGCTGTCACGCACAGCGAGCGCGAGCGGTGAGTGATCACGCACGCGGGGCCACGAAATGCGGGACAGCTCACCGCCCACATCAGCGGAAGTCGCGGGCCCGGTGCTTGGCCGGGAGCGCCGCGGCGGCCTGCGGATAGAGGTTCTCGATGCGTTCGAGCGTCTCGGCCTTGAGGTTGACCGCGCCGTCGCTGTGCTCGAGGACGCCGCGGATGACGACTCCCGCGGCGCCGCGGGCCACCCGGCGGTGCCGCTGCCAGACCGACTCGAACACCACGACGTTGAGCATGCCGGTCTCGTCCTCGAGGTTGAGGAAGGTGACCCCGCCGGCCGTGTACGGCCGTTGCCGGTGCGTGATGAGGCCGGCGACGCGGACGCGCCGCTGCGGCTCGTGCGTCGCGAGATCGCTCACCGCGAGGATGCCGTGCTCGCGCAACAACGGCCGCAGATGCTGCAACGGGTGCTCCCCCGGCGAGATGCCCGTGGCCCACAGATCCGCCGTGGTGACCTCGACCTCGCTCATGCCCGGCAGCATGTCCGGCGGCGGAGCGTCGACACCGGAGCCTTCGAGGTGGTCCAGCCGATCGACGTAGCCGGCGTTCCACAGGGCCTGCCGGCGACTGAGTCCGAAGCCGTCGAACGCCCCCGCCGTGGCGAGCGACTCCATCTGCGCCACCGACAGCTCCGCCCGACGCGCGACATCGGCCATATCCCGAAACGGCCGCTCCCGACGCGCCGCGACGATCCGTTCGGCATCGGCCTCGCCGATCTGCTGCACGCTCACCAGACCGAGCCGGACCGCGTGATGACCGTCGCGCCGATGCTCCTCGAGCCGGTGGTCCGCGGAGGGATCGAACGGCGGCACCTCGGGCTGAGCGTGATCGCGGCAGCAGTCGAGCCCGGTCGGTCCGGTCCTGTGGGGCGCGACCGCTTCGAGGTCGGCCTGGGCTTGCGACAGCTGGATGTCGGGCCGGCGCACCTCGACCCCGTGACGACGCGCATCGGCGACCAGCGACTGCGGTGAGTAGAACCCCATGGGTTGCGCGCGCAGCAACCCGGCGAGGAACGCCGCCGGATAGTGCAGTTTGAGCCAGGAGCTGGCGTAGACCAGCAGAGCGAAGCTGATCGCATGGCTCTCGGCGAATCCGAAGTTGGCGAACGCCTGGATGCGCGCGTAGATGTCGTCGGCGAGCTGCCCGGTGATCCCGTGCTCGGCCATGCCCGCGTACAGCTTGGCCTCGAGCCGCTCGATCTTCTCGACTCCCCGCTTAGAGCCCATGGCCCGCCGCAGCAGATCGGCATCATCACCGGTGCACCCGCCAACCGCCATGGCGATCTGCATGAGCTGTTCCTGGAACAGCGGCACGCCCATCGTGCGCTCCAAGACCGGCTGCAACGCAGGATGCAGGTAGTCGACCTTCTCCGTGCCGAGCCGGCGACGGATGTAGGGATGCACCGCGCCGCCCTGAATCGGGCCGGGCCGGATGAGCGCGATCTCGATGACGAGGTCGTAGAAACAGCGGGGACGGAGCCGCGGCAGGGTGCCGATCTGGGCGCGGCTCTCCACCTGGAAGACCCCGATGGAATCGGCGCGGCACAGCATGTCGTAGACCGCGGCCTCCTCCTTGGGAAGGGTGGCGAGCTCCCACCGCTCCCCCGTGTGCGCCGCGACCAGATCGAAGGTGTGCTGCATCGCGCCGAGCATGCCGAGCCCGAGCAGGTCGAACTTGACCAGGCCCATCCAGGCGCAGTCGTCCTTGTCCCACTGCAGGACCGTGCGCCCCTCCATCCGCGCCCGCTCGATCGGGACGACC
This sequence comes from Aeromicrobium phragmitis, assembly GCF_003674095.1. Taxonomy (GTDB): domain Bacteria; phylum Actinomycetota; class Actinomycetes; order Propionibacteriales; family Nocardioidaceae; genus Aeromicrobium; species Aeromicrobium phragmitis. Next base: position 142,935 of record NZ_RDBF01000002.1, on the reverse strand, counting down.
TCGCCCACCGGCCGCGCCGTCAGCACCATGCCGCCGGAGTGGATGCCCAGATGCCGCGGGGCGCCGAGCGCTAGACCGGCGAGCTCGATGACCGGTTGGGGTGGCGCGCCGGCGTCCTGCGGATCCTCCACCGCCACCTCGGACCACGAGTCGATCCGTTTGCTCCAGGCGTCCTGTTGGCCCGGCGAGTACCCCAGCGCCTTGGCCATGTCGCGCACCGCCGACTTGGGCCGGTAGCTGATGACGTTGGCAACTTGCGCAGCGTTGCGGCGCCCGTAGCGCTCATAGACCCACTGGATGACCTCCTCACGGCGATCGGAGTCGAAATCGACATCGATGTCGGGCTCCTCGTCACGCGTCGCGGACAGGAAGCGCTCGAACGGCAGACCGAACTTGATCGAGTCGACCGCCGTGATCCCCAGGGCGTAGCAGACCGCCGAGTTGGCGGCCGAACCTCGCCCCTGGCACAGGATGCCGCGGCCCTTCGCGTACTGGACGATGTCGTGGACGATGAGGAAGTACCCCGGAAAGTCCTTGGCCTCGATGACGGCGAGCTCACGCTGGAGCCGCTCCTCGGCCTCCTCACGCTGGTGGGCGTAGAGCCGGTCAGCGCCCTGCCGGACCAGCTCGCGCAGCCAGGTCATCGGCGTATGCCCGTCCGGGACGGGGAACCGCGGGAGAGCCGGGGAGGCTCGCCGCAGGTCGAACCCGACCTCGCGGGCGATCTGCACCGAGCGCTCGACCGCCCCGGGGTACCGGGCGAAGCGCTGCTGCATCTCGGCACCGGACCGCAGATATCCCACGGAACCGAGCCAGCCGTGCATCTCGGCCAGACTGCGCCGCGCCCGCACCGCGGCGAAGGCCTGGGCGAGCCGGACGTCGCGAGGCCGCGCCGCATGGACGTTGCCGGTGGCCACGACGGGAAGCCCGTGCTCGCGGGCCAGCGCAGCGAGCGTGTCGTTGACGGCGCTGTCCTGCGGATAACCGTGGTCGGTCAGCTCGACGACGACGTTGTCGGCCCCGAACCGCTCGATCAGGGCAACGAGTTCACGACCGGCCGCCGGTGCCCCGTCGCTGGCCAGCGCTTGGCGGACCGCTCCCTTACGGCATCCGGTCAGCACCACGACGCGATCGCGCAGCTGGTCGGCGAGCGCGTCGAGGTCGTACTGTGGGCGGCCCTTCTCGTCTCCGGCCAGCTGCGCATCGGTGATCGCCCCGGACAGCGCGTGGTAGCCCTCCACACCGCGGGCGAGGACCAGCAGATGGGTGCCTTCGGGATCGGGGCGTCCGTTCTGCGGCGAGGTGAGGCCGAGGGAGAGCTCGGCTCCGTAGGCCGTCGACATCCCGTGCAGGGTCGCCGCTTCGGAGAAGCGGGCCGCCCCGTAGAAGCCGTCATGATCGGTGAGCGCCACCGCGGACAGCCCGAGCCGCACCGCCTCCTCCACGATCTCCTCGGGCCCGCTGGCTCCGTCGAGGAAGCTGAAGTCGCTGTGACAGTGCAGCTCGGCGTAGGGCACCACGGCTTCGGACGGGCGTTCCAGGCCCTCCGGCGCGTCGTAGGCGCCGCGCTTGCGCGACCATGCGGGGCCGTCCCCGCCGTCCGGTTCGTGCCGGTGCGGGACCCGGCCGGACAGTCGCGCCTCGAGCTCACGCCACGAGATATCCGGGTTGTGCCATCCCATCTCTCCCCTCCTCCCTCAGTACGGGACCCGCTGAGTGTGACGTTTCGCAGGTGATTTCCGTGGTTTACCTGGCGAAACGTCACACTCAGCGGGTACACCGGTCAGTCGTAGCGGGCCTCGGTCCACCAGTGGCCGTTCTCGACGCACATGAGCCAGGCGCTGCCGTCGACGCCGACGACCTGGAAACGGGCGACCCGGCGCGCCGCATGCTCGTCCCACCACAGGTCGTCGATCGGCCAGGGTCCGGCCCAGGCCGCCACGGGCTGCCAGGCCTCGTCCGGACGGGGCCGGAACCGGGCGGGTTCTCCGGTCAGGCCGCCTCGCCCGGTGACCACGACGCTCTGCCCTTCGGCGCCCACGACCTGCGCCGGCGCCGGCTCGGGCAGGACGCGAGCCGGGGCGGGAGTGGCCGGGATCGATCCCGGCCACGGAGCCTCGGTGGCCCGGACCCCCACGGGACGGTCGCCCCAGGGCGCGGTCAACTGGCGCTCCCGCGGATCTCGCCCTCCCTGCACTCCCGCGGACCGCACGGCCTCGGGACCGACGAGGCTCTGCACCCGGGCCACTCCGCGCTCGACCTGCTCGTCGACCCCGCCCCCGAACAGGCTCTCGGCGTGCTCGCCCAGGGTGGCGACGGCTTCGGGGACGATGCGGACTTCGTCGACGGGGCGGGTGATCACGCCAGGTGCCTGCAGCTGCCACCGCACCCGGTCGACCAGATCGGCCGAGGAGAACCATCGTGGGTGCCTCCAGGAACGCTCGTGCGCGAGTGCACCGTCGGCATCGATCTCGATGCGCACGGCCGTGGCCACCTCGCCGCGCTCGGTCAGGGCCGCCACGAAGGACTCGGCTGTGGTGCGCAGACTGAACGCGATGGCCTCACTGCTGCTGAGCGGGGGCTCGAACACCGCGCGTCCGACGAGGTCGGGCGGCACCTCGCGCCGGGCGACGAGTCGGTGGTCCTCGCCGCGGGCGAGCCGGTGGGCCATCGCCCCGAGCGGGCCGAAGCGGGTGTGGACGTCGCGCGCCGGGAGCCGTGCGAAGTCGCCCAGGGTGCGCAATCCCAGCCGTCGCAGCAGATCGACCATGTCGGCATCGTCGAGGACGTCGAGCGGCAGATCGCGGACGAAGTCCGGTGAGCCACCGGCCGGGACGACGAACGCCTCTTGCACGGGCGCGCGACGGGCGGCCTGCTCGGCGGTGAAGAGGTCGTCGGCGATGCCGCACCGGACATCCCACAGACCGTGCTCGACGAGCTGCTCGGTGATGACCGCCGCGGCCTCGGTCTCACCGCCGTAGTAGCGCGCCGGGACCCCCAGCGCGCACAGTCCCGGACGCAACGGGGCCACCCCGGGGCTCAACGACTCGATGAGGGTGAGGACGGGCTCGAAGGCGCGGGCGTCGGCGTCAGCGTCGTGGTCGCGGAGCACGAGTTCGGGACAGCGGGCCTGGGCGTCACGGCGTCGCATCCCGCGCCGCACCCCCTCTTCCCGAGCCCGCGGTGAGCAGGCCAGGACGGTGCCATCGCGTTCCAGGACGGCCATGGGGGTATCGGGCGGCAGGTCAGGCAGCTGCGCCACGACCGGCCAGTCGGGGCACCAGAGCACCAGGATGCGCGCCATGGTCAGCCCACGCTCCGCAGCCGTGGTGACGACGGCTCGACGGCTCGGACCTGCTGATCGCCGTCGGGCAACCAGAAGCGACGCCGTGCCGCCGGCCGACCGACCTGCTGCACCTCGATCGTCGCCTGCCGCGACTGCAGATGCCCGCTCCCGCGCTCCACACCGTGCCACACGACATCGGTGAGCCGGACGTGAGCGCGTGCCCGGGGCCAGGCGCCGTCCCACGCGATGATGATGCTCTGGCGCTCGTACAGCCGGGCGGCCATGCGCTGCGCGTCGCGCGCGGAGATGTCCCGCCCGGCCACCACCACGACAGAGACCACGTCGACGAGCGCCGCGACGACGGCGAGCCAGTCCTCCCCCGGATCGGGAACGAGCACCGTGCGCTCGAGATCGACACCGAAAGACTGTGCGGCCTCCATGCCGAAGTCGCCGGCCCCGACCACCGCGCACCAGGCGCCGTCGTGCGAGGACGGGCCGGCCATGACGAGCATCGCGAGGGTGGCCGAGTCGACGGTGTAGGCGTGGCCGACCTGCAGGTCGAGCATGCCGGCCAGCGCGGGATGAACGGTCAGGGACGCGACCTGCGGGCGCCCCTCGAGCTGGCGCACCTTGGCACGCAGATCATCGATCAGAGCAGCACGGGACACCCTCCCAGTATCGAACACCTGTTCGAACAGGTCAATCCGGAGGAGTCCTTCTCGCGCGGCACTGGGAGCGGTGTGTGGTCAACCTGACGAGCACAGCGGCGGTGCTTCAGCAACGTCACCGAGCATCGGAAAGGTCGACCACGCACCGCCCCGTGATGGGGCGATGCGTGGTCTCCTGGTCAACTGTCAGCTTGCGAGCTCGATGGAGCCGCCGGGGATGGCGTCGAGCAGTTTGCGGGTGTACTCCTCGCGCGGGCGGTCGAAGACCTCGGTCACCGTCGCCTGCTCCACCACCTTGCCGTTCTGCATCACCAGAACGTCGTCGGCGATCTGCCGGACCACCGCGAGGTCGTGGGTGATGAACAGGTAGCTCAGACCCAGCTCAGCCTGCAGGTCGTTGAGCAGGGTGAGGATCTGTGCCTGCACGAGCACATCGAGCGCGGAGACCGCCTCGTCGAGGATGACCACCTCGGGGTCGAGCGCCAGGGCCCGGGCGATCGCCACGCGCTGACGCTGGCCACCGGACAGCTCGCTCGGGAACCGCCGCATCACCGCCGACGGCAGCGACACCTTGTCGAGCAGATCGCGGATCTTGGCCTCGCGCTCCTTGTCGCTGCCGATCTTGTGGGTGCGCAGCGGTTCCTCGATCGAGCGGTAGATCGAGTACATCGGATCGAGCGAGGCATACGGGTTCTGGAACACCGGCTGCACCCGACGCCGGAACGCCAGCTGCTGCTTCTTGTCGCGCAGCGTGGTGATGTCGATGCCGTCGAACTCCACCGAACCACTCGTCGGCTCCAGCAGATCCAGGACCATCCGGGCCACGGTCGACTTACCCGATCCGGACTCCCCCACGATCGCCGTCGTGGTGCCGCGCCGGAGCCGGAAGGACACGTCGTCGACGGCCGTGAAGTCGATCGAACGGCCCGGCGCGCCGCCGGGGAGCTTGAACACCTTGGTGAGGTTCTTGGCCTCGACCACGGCATCGGTGACCTCGCCGCCGAGCTCGCCCTCGGCCACGATCTCCGCCGCGATCTCCCCTGCGGTCTTGACCGAGCTCTCCCGCACCTCCGCACGCAACTGCGAGGTCAGGCGCTGGGACGCCAGCGAGGGCGCCGACGAGATGAGCCGCTGCGAGTACGGATGCTGCGGGTTCTTGAGAATCTGCAGGGCAGGTCCTGACTCCACGACCTGGCCCTTGTACATCACGACGAGGTGGTCGGCGCGCTCGGCGGCCAGCCCGAGGTCGTGGGTGATCAGCAGGACCGCAACGCCCAGGTCCGTCGTCAGCGTCTCCAGGTGGTCGAGGATCTGCTTCTGCACCGTGACGTCGAGCGCCGAGGTGGGCTCGTCGGCGATGAGCAGCTTCGGTCGCGCCGCGAGACCCATCGCGATCAGCGCACGCTGGCGCATGCCGCCGGAGTATTCGTGCGGGAACTGGCGGGCGCGGCTGGCCGCGTCGGGCAGGCCGGCTTCCTCCAGCAGTTCCACCACGCGCTTGTCGGCGGCTTTGCCTCGGGCCACCCCATTGGCCTCGAGGGACTCCTTGATCTGCTTCCCGACCCGCACGAGCGGATTGAGGTTCGACATCGGGTCCTGCGGCACGAGACCGATCTGGCTGCCTCGGATCGCCTCGCGCTCTCGGCGCTTGAGGTGGGTGATGTCGCGACCGTCGAACACGATCGAGCCGCCCGTGACATGGCCCGTTCCGGGGAGCAGGTCGATGATGGCGTGCGCGGTGGTCGATTTGCCCGATCCGGACTCGCCCACGATGGCGACGGTCTGGCCGGGATACACGGTCAGACCGGCTCCACGCACGGCGGGGATGTCCTGCTTGCCGGCGCGGAACGCGACCTGGAGGTCGGTGATCTGCAACAGGGGCTGGGTCATGACTTCTTGGCCTTCGGATCGAGGGCGTCGCGCACGGCGTCACCGAGCAGCATGAAGCTCAGGACGGTGATCGCGAGGGCACCGGCGGGGAAGAACAGGACGTGCAGGTTGTTGCCCGACCGCACCTGGCTCTGGGCCGCGGCGATGTCGTTGCCCCACGAGACCACGCTCGGCGGCAGCCCGATGCCGAGGAACGACAGCGTGGCTTCCGCGACGATGTACACACCGAGCGACACCGTCGCGGTGACGATGACCGGAGCCAGCGAGTTGGGGATGACGTGCCGCCACAGGTTGCTGCGCTTGGTCGCCCCGATGGCGCGTGCCGCGTCGATGAACTCGAGCGACTTGATCTCCAGCACCGCTCCGCGCGCGATACGGGTCATCTGCGGCCAGCCGAACACGGCCAAGACGAGGACGACCGCGAGCACGCCGCCCCAGTAGCCGCGGTTGGACCACACGTTGTTGAGCGTCGACAGCAGCACGATCGCGCCGAGGATCAGCGGAATCGCGAAGAAGATGTCAGCGACACGGGAGATGGCCGTGTCGACCCACTTGCCGTAGAACCCGGCGACCGCGCCGGTCAACAGCCCGACGACCGTCACGAACAACATCGTCAGGATGCCGACCGTGACCGAGGCCCGAGCGCCGTAGACGACCCGCGAGAACACGTCGTAGCCCTGGCGATCGAAGCCGAACCAGTGGTCGGCCGACGGGCCCTCGAGGCTGCGTGACAACTGCGCCTGTCGCGGATTGATGTCCGTGAAGAGTCCCGGGAAGAGGACCACGATGAAGATGATGACCAGCAGGACCGCCGAGACCCAGAAGATCCAGTTGCTCCGCAACTGCTTCCAGGCCTCCTTCCACTGGCCCTCCGGCGGTGCGCTGGTGTCGACGGTGCCCGTCTCCTCGAGCGGCGTCCCGTCGGTGGGCGCGACGTAGATGGTCTGCCCGGGCAAAGGAGTCATGTCAGGCATAGCGAATCCTCGGGTCCAATGCGGCGTACAGCAGATCGACGAGCAGGCTCATCACGACGTAGACGAGCACCATGATGGTGACCACCGAGACGACCGTCGGCCCTTCGCCACGCAACACCGCCTGGTACGCGAGGTTGCCGATGCCGGGGATGTTGAAGATGCCCTCCGTCACGATGGCGCCGGCCATCAGCGTGCCGAGGTCGGCGCCGAGGAAGGTGACGACGGGGATCAGCGAGTTGCGCAGCACGTGCTTGCGGTTGACCTCGGTCTCACTCAGCCCCTTGGCCCGGGCGGTACGCACGTGATCGGCACCGAGGTTCTCGACCACCGAGGTGCGCGTCAGGCGGAGCACGTAGGCGAAGGAGACCAATCCGAGCACGACGGCCGGCAAGATCAGGCGCTGGAACGAGGCGTCGCCGCCGACGGTCGCCGGCGCCCACTGCAACTGGACACCGAAGACGAGCTGGAGCATGAAGCCGAGTACGAAGATCGGGACGGCGATGACCAGCAGGGACACCACGAGCATCGTGGAGTCGAAGATCTTGCCGCGCCGCAAGCCGGCGTAGAACCCGGCGATGATGCCGAGCACGGCCTCGATCACGAGGGCCATGAGGGCGAGTTTGAGGGTGACCGGGAAGGCCCGGCCGATGAGATCGGCGACGGGCTGACCGGAGAATGAAAGGCCGAAGTCACCGGTCAGGGCGCCACCGAGGAAGAGCAGCCACTGAATGATGAACGGCTGGTCGAGGTTGTACTGCGCCTCGAGTTCAGCCTTGACGGACTCGGAGACCGGCTTCTCTCCGAACAGCGCCAAGATGGGGTCGCCCGGCTGCAGGAACACCATCGCGTAGATGAGCAACGTGGCGCCCAACACCACGGGAATCGCCTGCAGCAGGCGCTTTCCGACATACCACCACATGGGCAGGACCTCCTGATCGAGGGATCAATCTACTCCCCTGCGGTGGGTCGCACCGTCGGGCGGGGGGAGGGTGGGATCACACAGGGGTGGGGCGACACCCCTCGAGGTGTCGCCCCACCCGCCGTGGTGATTACTTGGTGACGCGCTGGAGCTCCGGCTTGTTCTGCCAGTTGAACTCCACGTTGTTGACACCCTCTGCCGCCGCGGCGGAGATGTTGGTGTTCCACAGCGGGATCGCCGGCAGATCCTCCATCAGGATCGCCTGCGCCTCGGCGAGCGCCTGGTAGCGCTCATCATCGTTCTGCGCGCTCGAGGCCTCGACGAGCTTGGCGTCGAACTCCGGGTTGCTGTAGTCGCCGTCGTTCGAGCCCGCGCCGGTTCCGAAGATCGGGCCGAGGTAGTTGTAGATCGACGGGTAGTCGGGCTGCCAACCGGTACGGAACGCCGTGCCGATCGTGCGGTTCGTGACCAGCTCACGCAGCTCGGCGAAGGTCGGGAACGCCTTGGGCTCCGCCTCGATCTCGAGGTTGGTGCGCCACTGGTTGACTACCGCCTCGACCCACTCCTTGTTGCCCGCGCCGTCGGCGTTGTACGACAGCTCGAACGTGCCCTCGAAGGGGCTGATCGCGTCGGCCTGGGCCCAGAGGTCCTTGGCGGCGTCGGCGTCGAACTCGAGAACCTCGTTGCCTTCGATGTCCTCGGTGTAACCCGGCATCAGCGGGGAGCTGAAGTCGGTCGAGGGGGTGCGCGAACCGTCGAAGATCTTGGAGGTGATCTCCTCACGGTCGATGGCCATCGAGAGGGCCTGACGGCGCAGCTTGCCCTCCTCGTCCTCCGCGAAGTGCGGGAGCGACGACGGGATGGTGATGGTGGCGTTGACCGAGCCGGGTTCGGAGAACGCCTGCACCGAGTCGTCGGTCTCGTAGGTGGTCAGCGCGCTCGGCGGCACCTGATCGAGGACGTCGAGGTTGCCCGACTGCACATCGGTGTAGGCCGCGTCCGGATCCTGGTAGAACTTGTAGGTGATGCCGTCGTTCTGAGGCTTGCGGTTGCCGTCGTAATCCTCGTTCGGCACGAGCACGGCCTGGACGTCGTGCTCCCAGGACTCGAGCGTGTAGGGGCCGTTGCTGACCGGCTTCTCGCCGAAGGCCTCCATGTCCTCGAACGCGACCTCCGGAAGCGGGAAGTACGCCGCGTAGCCCAGACGTCCGGGAAAGTCCGACTCGGGGTTCTTGAGCTTGATCGTGAAGGTCAGGTCGTCGACCACGTTGAGACCGGAGATCGTGTCGCCGCCGCCCTCGATCGTGCCGTCGCCCGTAGTGCCTTCGATCGGGTAGTAGAAGTACGCACCGAGCTGAGCGTTCTCGGGGTTGGCGCCGTAGTTCCACGCGTCCACGAAGGAGCTGGCCGTCACGGGGCTACCGTCGGAGAACGTCCACCCGTCCTTGAGCGTGACGGTCCAGGTGATGTTGTCCTCGGACTCGATCGACTCAGCGACCTCCATCTCGGTCTCGCCGTCGGTCGTGTACGACACGAGTCCGGCGAAGATGAGGTCGATGATGTTGCCGCCGCCCACCTCGTTGGTGTTGCTCGGCACGAGGGGGTTCTGGGGCTCGATGCTGTTCGACGTGATGACGTTGTCGGCGTTGTCGCCGCCACCGTCTCCACCACCGCAGGCAGCCAGGGTGAGGCTGCCGGCCGCGACCAGCGCGATGCCCGCCAGGCGTGTCCGCCGAGTGAGTCGCATGGGGTTTTCCTCCTGTACATGGGTACGCCAGATCAGGCGCATCCTCATTGCTATCACTCAGGACGGGTGCTCCGACAGAGGGCGGCGCTCACCTTAATCAAAGTGTTACCGAACCGATGAGCCATCGCGAACGACTCGCCCGGGCCATAGACAGCACGAAGGCCCCCGGGTTTCCCAGGGGCCTTCGTGAGCGAAGGGTCGGACGACGACGCTCCGCGGTGCTCAGGGACTCAGCCCTTGCGCTTCTTGATCTCCTCGGTCGCCTGCGGCAGGACCTGCTTGAGATCGCCCACGACGCCGAAGTCGACGAGCTCGAAGATCGGCGCCTCCTCGTCCTTGTTGACCGCGACGATCGTCTTGGACGTCTGCATGCCCGCCCGGTGCTGGATGGCGCCGGAGATGCCGTTGGCGATGTAGAGCTGCGGGGAGACGGTCTTGCCGGTCTGGCCCACCTGGAAGGTGTGCGGGTACCACCCCGAGTCGACCGCGGCGCGCGAGGCACCCACGGCCGCGCCGAGAGCGTCGGCGAGCGCCTCGACGTCGGAGAAGTCGCCGCCGGTTCCGCGGCCGCCGGAGACGACGATCGCGGCCTCGGTGAGCTCGGGACGACCCGAGGTCTCCTTCGGCTTGTTGGACGTGATCTTGGCCGTCTTGGAGGACTCCGCGACCTCGGCCGACACGGCCTCGACCGCGCCGGCGCCCGCGGCCTGCTCAGGTGCGGCGGAGTTCGGCTTGACCGCGATGATCGGCGTGCCCTTGGTGACCTGCGCGGCGACGGTGAAGTTGCCGGCGAACACCGACTGGGTCGTCGTGATCGTGCCGCCGTCGACGGTCACGTCCACGGCGTCGGTGATCAGGCCGGACTCGGTGCGCAGCGCGACCCGTGCGGCGACCTCCTTGCCCTCGGTGGTGGAGGGAACGAGGACGGCGGCCGGGTTCTTGTCCTTGACCAGCTGCGTCACGCCGTCCGCCTTCGGGGCGACGAGGAACTCGCTGTACGCGGCGTCGTCGAAGGTGTAGATCTTCTCCGCACCGTACTCGGACAGCACGCCCGTGTCGGCGTCGCCGAACACGACGGCCGAGGGCTCGCCGATGCGACGTGCGATGGTGAGGAGCTCCAGCGAAGGCTTGGTGACCTTGCCTTCGAGGGCATCGATGAGAACGAGGACTTCACTCATGATTCAGGCTCCTACTCACACGAACTTCTTGGAGGCGAGGAACTCGACGAGCTTGGTGCCGCCGTCTCCCTCGTCGGTGACGATCTCGCCGGCCGTGCGCGGCGGGCGCGGGGTGTAGGACTCGACCTTGGTCCAGGCGTTGTCCAGGCCGACCTCGCTCGCGTCGATGCCCAGATCGGCGAGCGTCCACTCCTCGACCGGCTTCTTCTTGGCGGCCATGATGCCCTTGAACGACGGGTAGCGAGCCTCGCCGGTCTGGTCGGTGACGCTCACGACGACCTTGCCGCTGGCCTCGATCTCCTGGGTGGCGGCGTCGCTGTCGCGGCGGATCGTGACGGTGTCGCCGTCGACGCTGACCTCGGACGCGTACGTCACGGCCGGCAGACCCAGCCGCTCGGCCACGAGCGTGGGAACAACGCCCATCGACCCGTCGGTGGAGGCCATGCCGAAGAACACCATGTCGTACTCGAGCTTCTCGATCGCCTTGGCGAGCACGAGCGACGTCGCGAAGGCATCCGAACCCGCGATCGCGTCGTCCTCGACGTGAACACCGGAGTCGGCACCCATCTGCAGCGCCTTGCGTACGGCATCGGCGGCATCGGCGGGACCGACCGTGAGCACGGTGACCTCACCCTCGCCGGCCTCGACGACCTGCAAAGCCTGTTCGACGGCGTACTCGTCGAGCTCGGACAGCAGTCCGTCGACGTTCTCGCGGTCGACGGTGTTATCGGCTTCGAACGTGCGGTCGGCCGTGGCGTCCGGCACGTACTTCACAGCGACAACGATCTTGGTCACGAGGACCCTCCTGTGAAATCGGGGCGTGAGCCCGGCTGGGACCCACGGCAGTCTGACGACTGGTCGGATCAACCTTGCCATGTGAAGAATTCACAGGGTGAGGCGACCCTTTCTTAACGAGCGATGTTACCCACAGGTTAACTACGCCACCGCTCAGCGCGCAGTGTCCTGGGTCACACCCGCCGCCGCCGTCCGGTGATCTGCCGGGAGAACGCCTGGAGTGCGAACCCGATGATGAGGTAGGCGATCGCCGCGACGATCCACGTGACGAGCGTGTCGAGGGGGGAAAGCTCCGCTCCCGTGCCGAGCGCCAATGTCCGACACAGCGGCTCGATCGCCTCGAAGATCCGCACCGGCCGCTCCCCCAACGCCAGCGTGAGCGCTCCGAGCGCGAGAAGGATGGAGGCCAGGCTTCCCAGCGCGACCGCGAGCGAACCGAGGAGCCGTACGATTCGCACCAGCAGTGAGCGACGGGGGCTGGGCGGCGCCGGGACGGCCCGCTCGTCGCGTGGCTGGGTCGCGAACTCCCGCGGCGCGGCGGGCAACCCGACCGTCATGCTCGACGCATCGGCGTCGTCGCGATCACTCTCGCCCGGCGGCTCGTCGGCTCGTTCGACGACCGGGTCCGGTTCGGTCGCGTCAGGTCCCGCGGGCTCCGCGCCGTGGGCAGGTGACTCGTCCCGGAGAACGACCGTAGGCTCCACCGGCTGCTGCTCCTGCTCCGGCTCCTCGATCGGCTCGACGACGACGGTCTCCTCGACCCGCCGCCGCTCGTCCTCTTCGGCACGGCGCTCGGCCGCCTCCCGCTCCGCGGCTTCCGCGGCGAGCCGTTCGGCCTCCTCGGCCCGACGCTGCTCGGCCTCCTCTTCGGCACGGCGCTCGGCCGCCTCCCGCTCCGCGGCATCCGCGGCGAGCCGTTCGGCCTCGAGCTGTGCGCGCGCCTCGGCCTGAGCCCGTTCCAGGCGCTCCGCCGCGGCACGCTGCGCCTCGTGCAGCGCGTCTCGCTCAGTGCGCCGCTCGGTCCGCTCCTGGTAGCGCCGCAGCGCTTCGTCCCGGCGGCGTCGACGAGCCTCGGCGCGCAGTTGGCGCGCCCGCGCCTTGTCGTCGGGGGCGTCCATGGGTCAGCGCCCGCTGAAGGTGGCCTTGCCCGGGCCGTTCTCGATGAAGGACGCCATACCGGCCTTCTGGTCGTCGGTCGCGAACAGCCCGGTGAATCCGGCCCGCTCGATCTCGAGTCCCGTCTGCAGATCGGTCTCGAGCCCGCGATCGACCACGTCCTTGGCGACGCGCAGTGCGAGCGCGGGACCGCCGACGAACTGCCGCGCCCAGGAGAGCGCCTCGTCGTAGACACGGTCGGCCGGATGAACGGCGTCGACGAGTCCGATGCGCAGGGCCTCGTCGGCGTCGACGAAGCGCCCCGTGTAGATGAGCTCCTTGGCCTTCGCCGGTCCGACGAGACGGGCCAGGCGCTGAGTGCCGCCGGCACCGGGGATGATCCCGAGGAGGATCTCGGGCTGACCCAGCTTGGCGTTGTCGGCACAGAACCGCACGTCGGTCGCGAGCGCGACCTCGCACCCGCCGCCGAGAGCGAAGCCGGTGATGGCGGACACCGTGGGCTTGCCGATGGCCGCGAGAGCACGGGTGAACTCCTGAAGCAGGTGGCCGTGCGCGAGCATCGCGCGGTAGCCCATCGCCGCCATCTCCTTGATGTCCGCGCCGGCGGCGAAGACCCGTTCCCCGCCGTAGACCACGACGGCGGCGACGTCCTCGCGCCGGTCTGCCTCCCGGGCGGCCTCGACGATCTCCTCCTGCATCTGGGCGTCGAGGGCGTTCATCTTGGGACGGTCCAGGCGAAGCGTTCCGACACCGTCGGCGACCTCGAGCCGTGCGTACTCTCCCACTACCGCGTCCTTTCCTCTCGGCGCTTCCCGCCGTCTACCTTCTGCATCGTGCCATGTCCCGCGCGTGGAGTTGACAGAGACGTGACCCACGTCGCAAACTCACATGAAGCCACACAAACACACACATATCCACGAACGTGGCTTGGGAAAGAAGACGTCATGACCGACCTCATCGTCTCGGACCTCGTCGCCCTCGATGTCGACCTGGGCGCCGACCCCCGCTCCGTCATCACGGCGCTCGCCCAGCGGGTCGAGGACGCCGGACGCGCGGACGCCGTCGGCCTCGCGGCCGACGCGCTCAAGCGCGAGGGCCAGTCCGCGACCGGACTACCTGGTGGCATCGCCATCCCCCACTGCCGTTCGGCCGCCGTGCGGGAGGCGTCGCTCGCGTTCGCCCGGTTGAGCGCTCCTGCACCCTTCGGCGCGCCGGACGGGCCGGCAGAGCTCGTCTTCCTCATCGCGGCCCCCGCCGAGGGCGACGCCGATCACCTCGCCCTGCTGTCGGCGCTCGCTCGCGCACTCGTGCGTTCGGACTTCACGGCGGCCCTGCGCTCGGCGACCACGCCCGAGGAGATCGTCGCGCTCGTCGACGAGGCAGTCGCCCCCGCGTTGCCCACTCCTTCGGCGGCCGACGAGTCCGCGGACGAGCCGACGTCGGACGCGGTCGAGACCGAGGAGGCCTCGGAGCCGGTCTCGCTAGTCGCCGTCACGTCCTGCCCCACGGGCATCGCCCACACCTACATGGCAGCGGAGGCGCTCGAGCGGGCGGCGCGCGAGGCAGGGGTGGAGTTGCACGTCGAGCCGCAAGGCTCCTCCGGCAGCAAGCGGCTCGATCCGGAGACCGTCGAGCGCGCCGGCGCGGTCATCTTCGCCACCGACGTGGGAGTCAAGGACAAGCAGCGTTTCGTCGGCAAGCCCGTCGTCGAGAGCGGAGTGAAGCGCGGAATCGACGACGCCGACGGTCTGGTGCGCGAGGCGCTGGCCGCTGCCGCTGACCCCGACGCCCGCACCGTCAGCCCGGTCCGCGGGGGCACCTCGTCCGCCGGTGCCGGCAGCGACGAGCACGCTTCGTTCGGTTTCAAATTGCGGCAGTGGCTCCTGACCGGCGTCAGCTACATGATCCCGTTCGTCGCCGCCGGCGGCCTGCTGATCGCCCTCGGCTTCCTGCTCGCCGGTTACGAGGTCGCCGGCGACGCGGCGTCGACGATCCTTCAGGACAACTCGCTGACCAATCTGCCCGAACCCTTCGAGCACACGCTGTTCGGCAGCCCGCTGCTGGCCTACCTCGGTGCGCTGCTGTTCCTGCTCGGGTCCTGGGCGTTCAGCTTCCTCGTCCCGGCGCTGTCGGGTTACATCGCCTACGCGATGGCCGACCGTCCCGGAATCGCGCCCGGATTCGTCGTCGGGTTCCTCGCGAACCAGATCGGCGCGGGCTTCCTCGGCGGTATCGCCGGCGGTCTGCTGGCCGGCATGGTGGCCGGCTGGTTCACCCGGCGCGAGGCACCGCGCTGGCTCGCCGGGCTCATGCCGGTCGTGATCATCCCCCTCGTGACCACCCTGGTGGTCGGCCTGCTCATGCTGCTGCTCATCGGTCGGCCCATCGCCGACGCCAGCTCCGCACTCACCGACTGGCTGAACGGCCTCAGCGGTGGCTCGGCGCTGGTGCTCGGCGCGATCCTCGGCCTCATGATGGCCTTCGACCTCGGTGGTCCCGTCAACAAGGCGGCGTACGTCTTCGCGACGACGGGCCTCACCGCCGACGCCATCGCCTCCGGCGACGCCACCCAGCTCAAGATCATGGCCGCCGTGATGATCGCGGGCATGACGCCGCCCCTCGCGCTGGCCCTGTCGACGGCGCTGCGTCCCCGCCTCTACACCGAGGAGGAGCGCGAGAACGGCAAGGCCGCCTGGCTACTCGGCGCGGCGTTCATCTCCGAAGGGGCGATCCCCTTCGCCGCCGCCGACCCGCTGCGGGTGATCCCCTCGATGATGCTCGGTTCGGCGGTCGCCGGTGCCATGGCCATGGGCACCGGAGTCACCCTCGCCGCTCCGCACGGCGGCGTCTTCGTGTTCTTCGCCGTCGACCAGGTCCTGTGGTTCTTCGTCTCGATCGTCGCCGGTACCGTCGTCAGTGCGATCGCCGTGACGGCGGCCAAGCAGTTCGGCCGCCGCGAGCCGGCCGCGTCGTCCGGGGCCACCGCGCCCGTCAACGCCTGAGAGGACCGTCATGCCCAGTAAGACCGTGACCGTCGGTTCGTCCGTCGGTCTGCACGCCCGCCCCGCCTCCACCATCGCGCAGGCGGCAAGCGAGGCCGGCGTTCCCGTGACGCTCGCCACCGCCGGCGGACAGCCCGTCGACGCCGGTTCGGCGCTGCTCATCATGACGCTCGGCGCGAAGAAGGGCGACGAGGTCACCGTCGAGAGCGACGACGCGAGCGTCATGGAGAAGATCGCCGAACTCGTCGAGTCCGACCTCGACGCCTAGGCTGCGCCAACGCGTTGAGTGTGACGTTTGGCCGGTGATATCGCCCGTTCTCCCTGCCGAACGTCACACTCAACGGGTTTCGCGGCTCCGGCGGTAGCGGCCGGACACGATGCCGGTCAGCCATTCCACCGGTCCGCGGCCCACCCAGTGCGCCCAGGCCCAGCCGGCCACCGCGACGCCGAGGACGATGAGCCACCACCCGGACCAGTCGTTCTCGAGCACCGGTCGCAATTCATCGCGGTTCAGCCATGCGATGATGGCGATCTGCAGCACGTACAGCGACAGCGCGACCGTGCCGAGCTCGCGCAGCGGACGAAGGACCGGTTCCGCAGGGCGCCACGCCACCAGCAGACCGCACACCCCCAACGCGAGCGTCACGAGTGCCGCGTCGTGCACCGCATCGGGCAGCGACCCGGATTCCACCACGTCGCCGAGCGCCGCACGCCACCACGTCGCGACGAGTTCGAGCCCGCCCCCGACGCAGACGGCCGCCAGCGACCAGCTCGGGTCCGGACGGCGGGCCGTCCCGCTCCAGGCCAGCAGCGCTCCCGCAAGGAAGAACGGCAGCAGTGACGTCACCCGGTAGTGGGGATCGGCGATGAACCATCGGACGAGGAGTTCCCCGGGATTCGGAGAGTTGGCGATGTCGGCGTGGTATCCGCCGGGCCAGTCGATCGCCCGCTGCACAGCATCGTTGACGACCGGGGCGGCGACGAAGACCACGACCGCGATCGCCGCCACGGCGCGGCCTCCCAGCAGCAAAACCGGCGTACCGACGACGAGAAGGCAACCGAGGATCGCGAGCACGATCGCCACCCAGCTCCCCCACGTCTCGAGCCAGACTCCGAGGCCGATGAGCACGCCGCCGCGCAGGACGTTGTGCCACACGACTCGCCACGCCGGCTCGCTGTTCGACCGAAGCATGATGGCGGCGGACATCCCCATGACGAGACCGAACAGCGGCGACGCGACGTCGTTGAGTCGGGCGAAGATCTCGCTCACGAACTCGGGCCGCTCAGGAATCAACACCTGGGCGTGAGCGATGAGCATCGCCACGATCGCGAAGCCCCGGGCGAGGTCGGGCAACGCCCAGCGGGCGGTCGCCGAGGCGACGCGAGGGGCGTCCGGGACGGGCATGGGCTGATTCCATCACACGATCACGGCGCCGGGCAGCCCCGTCGGCACCAGGTAGCCTCGGGACCGTGACTGAGGCACTGAGCGACGGTGAGCTGACCCTGCAGCCGACGTCGGGCTCGTCGGAGTTCATCGGCTTCGCGGTCCTCGTCGACGACGAACGCATCGGCACCGTCGCACTGCGGCCCGAGGGCAAGCACGTGGGAACGCTGCGGTGGAACTTCGGTCACCGCGCCGAACCGCTCCTCGCCAGTCGCGCCCTTCGGCTCGGCATCCATCACGCCTTCAGCGAGCTGGGATGGCACCGCGTATGGGCGCAGGTCGACGCTGATTCCCCCGCTGACCTGCGCGCCGCCTCGATCGCCGGGCTGCGACGGGAGGGCATCGCGCGCCAGGCCGACGGGCAGGACACCGTCACCGTCGCGCGGCTGGTCAATGACCCCCCGATCGCGACCCGCGACGGTTTCATCGCGATCCTCAACGCTGGGTTGCCGCGCAAACGGGTGATCGGCCAGGGCCTCCTGCGCGACGAACGCGGGCGCTATCTCCTGTGCGAACTGACCTACAAGCGCGAGTGGGACCTGCCCGGCGGCGTCGTCGAGGTCGGCGAATCGCCCGCGACCGGGTTGGTGCGCGAGCTCCACGAAGAGCTCGGCATCGCCGTCGAGGTCCAACAGCTCGTCACGATGAACTGGCTTCCGCCGTGGCGAGGATGGGACGACGCCTGCCTGTTCGTCTTCGATCTCGGCACGGTCTCCAGCGAGGCGGTTCAGGCCATGGCACTGCAGCGCAGCGAGATCAAGGCGGTGCACTGGTGCGATCTCGACACCGTCCGAGAGCGGGCGACGGGCGCGACGGCCGAGTTGCTCGAAGCGGTCGAGACCGGAACCCTGCCGGCGTACCGCGAGGCGCCGCTGCAACCGGAATGATCCGGCTCACTGACCTGCCGAACCGACGACTCCCCCGAACGTGCCCAAGGTGGCCGCCGACTCGTTCGAGCCGGCCGGGGGGACCCGGACCAGCACCTGGTGGTAGTAGCGCAGCGACCCGCGCCCCACGACACCATCGGGCCAGAACGCGCGCTGCGGTGAGTCTTCGGGCCAGGTGACGCGAAGCCCCGCCTCGACGTCGAACGTGTCCTGCCGCAGGAGGGTGCCGAACACCAAGGCACCACCGTCGGCGGTGCGCAAGGCGTACACCTGCTCGTCGGCGGCCCAGCTCTGCGCGAAGTTGCTGCCCTCGAGTTCGGCGTTCTTGGTGGCCGTCTCCCGCATCTGAACGACGAAGGGATCCTCGGCCCACGCGGCCGACTCCTCCGCTTCCGGCTCATCGAGCGCCGCGGCCAGCGCCTGCAACGCGGTGAGCGGCGCGGCCGCCATGCCCGCGCCGTCATCGACCCCCACCCGTCGTGTCGCGTCACCGACGCGGCGCATCTCGGGAAGCGGCGTGTCACCGGCGAGTTCGGGGTTCGCGGTCAACAGCCAGGGGTCGGCCGCGGTCGTCCGCTCGTACACCTGGAGCTGACGGCGCCCGGTCTCCTCGTCGCGAACGAGCGCCGCGAACCAGAGCGGATACCTGCTGAACCGAGGCAACATCGTGGTCTCGACGGTGAACGGACCGTCGAGCGCGAACTCCTCGCGCTCGAGCAGTTCGGCCACCTCGAACGTCCCGGTGTCGACCGCCAGCACGGGACCGGCCTCCACCGTGGACAGCGGCTTGGCGTCGAGGGCGTCGACCGCGGCGCTCCGCACCTCGCGGTACTTCGCGACCACGTCCTCGACCTCGACGGGGGCGACGGCGATCTTCGCCGGACGGAGGTCCTCGGCGGCGCGCTCACGCGGGATCGCGCACGCGGTCAACGCCAACGCGGTCACGAGCACCCCGGCCACCATCGTGGCGCGCCTCATCGCGGTGGCTCCTGCTCGACCGGCGTGTCCTCCACGACGGTCTCTTCGACCACCTCGTAACTCCCCAGCTCGTCCAACTCGTCCGCCGAGATCTCGCGCTCGGTGCCGTCCTCGTCCACCACGACGTAGACGACGTCCTCGACGACATCCTCCTCGTCCTCACTGCGCACGAGCAGCAGCTGCACGAGCGCGACGATCGCGGCGCCGGCCGCGATGAGCCCGAGCGACCGGGCGAAACCGCCGTGGAGGCCGTACGCGACGCTCACCTCGAGACCGCGCAAGTTCGCCTCACCGACCGCGACGATGGCCACCGAGACGGTCTCGTCGGGGAGCCGCGTGTCGATGGCCGCGCCGCCGAGGCCGCCCTGTCCGTCGAGCCACCAGTCGAGCGCCGTGGGCGCGGCCGGTGCTGCGGGATTGCCGTCGATCAGCTCCATCTGAGGCGACCAAGGGGTGCGGAAACCGGTGACCTCGAGCCGGCGCGTCGAGTCGAGATAGCTCATGACGTCGACGCTGTTGCCGAGTCCGACGAAGACCGGCTTGTTGGCCGGAACCTCGGCCAGCACCTCGACCTGCAGATTCTCCCAGGTCAGGACTCCGGGCTGCGTCACTACCGCGGACACGTCGGTGTCGATCGCGTGCGGCCCGGTGACGAAGCGACTGTCCGGTCCGAGGACGACAGCACCGGCGACGCCCGTCAGGAACGCCACGCCCGCGAGCGCCTGGAGCACTCGCCACCACCCGACCCGCACGATTCCCTCCCCTCGGCCGATGGGAAGAACCGTAGCCGAGGTGCGATCAGAACAACGCCGTGGCGAGGGCACGGCGCGCCGTGGAGACGCGCGGGTCGTTGATGCCGACGACGGTGAACAGCTCGAGCAGCCGCTGGCGCACCCGTTCGCGCTCGTCGCCGCTCGTGCGGCGGACGAGGTCGATCAGGCGGGCGAACGCGTCGTCGACGTGGCCACCGGAGACGTCGAGGTCCGCGACGAGCAGCTGCGCCTCGATGTCGTGGGGACGGTCGGCGGCTGCCTGCCGGGTTGCGACGAGGTCGGCGCCCTGCGTGCGCGCCATGAGCTTGACTCCGGCGAGTCGCTCGCCGATCTCGCTCTCACCGGGGTGCTGGGCCTGCAGCTTCTCGTATTCCGCGATCGCGGTGGCGAAGTCGCCGGCGGCGAACGCCTCGTCGGCCGCCGCGAAACGTGGATCGTCGGCCGGCTCGTCGTCGTCGGCCGGGGCCTCGGCCGCCTGACCCGAGGGGGCGGCGCGGCCGGTCAGCCCGTGCTGGGCCGCGAGCTTCACGAGCTCGTCGAAGTACCGGGCGATCTCCGCTGCGTCGACGGTGCCCTGGAACAACGGCACCGGCTGCCCCTTGACGAGGCCGACGACGAGCGGCACCGCCTGGGCACCCAGCGCTTGCGCGATGCCGGGGTTGGCGTCGACATCGACGCGCGCGATCTGGATCGCTCCCTGGTAGCGCGTCGTCGCCTGGACGAGGAGGTCCGTGAAGTCACTGCTCTGCGGCGAACGTGGCGACCACAACGCCAGCACCACGAGGTGCTCCAGAGAGGACTGGATGATGTCCTGGAAGTCCTGCTCGGTCGCATCGATGACATAGACCGCGCCGTCGGCGGCCTGACTCGGCGCAGCCGAGCTCGCCGACGGGGAGTTCGCGAGAGCGGACAGATCGATGGCACCGGGGCGCGAGAACGTCATGCGCCCATTGTAGGAAGTCGCCCCGCGGCGTGCGGCGGGGTCGTGGGACGGAGTGCGACAGCCGAAGCCGGGAGTCGGCCCCGGGCAGATCAGCAGACTCCTCGAGGTGCTCGGAGTCCGCCTCCACGACGGTCCGCGCGCCGTAGCACTCGGCCACCATTTCGCGGAGCAGTTCTCCCGATGCCCCGATCCGAAGCCCTCCGCCGCAGCTCAGCCGGGTGTGGCGGCGAGCAGCGCATCCGCGGCGGTGAACGGGTCGGCTCGGCCCGACAACACGTCCTCGGCCAGCTGGTCGAGACGGTCCTCGTTGCCCACCTCGAAGCGGCGGCTCATCTCCGCGAGGGCGATGCGTTCGACCTCGCGCCGGGCCCGCGCGTGCCGCCGCCGCCGCAACTCGCCGCTGGCGCGCAGATGCGTGCGATGATCGTCGATCGACTCCACGACCGCGTCGATCCCCTCGCCGGAGGTCGCCACGGTCATGACGATCGGCGGGGTCCAGGCGCCGTCGGGCCGGTGCGTCATCGAGAGCATGGTGCGCAACTCGCGCCGGGTCGTCGTCGCCCCGTCGCGATCGGCCTTGTTGATGCAGAAGACGTCGCCGACCTCCAAGATGCCTGCCTTGGCCGCTTGAATACCGTCGCCCATGCCCGGCGCGACGAGGACGAGCGTGGTATCGGCCAGGCCGGCGATCTCGACCTCCGACTGCCCGACCCCGACGGTTTCGACGAGGATGACGTCACACCCCGCGACGTCCAGGACCCGGATCGCGTGCGGTGTGGCCCACGACAGCCCGCCGAGGTGGCCCCGGCTGGCCATCGAGCGCAGGTACACGCCGGGATCCGTGGCGTGCTCCTCCATGCGGATGCGGTCGCCGAGCAGGGCGCCTCCGGTGAAGGGCGAACTCGGGTCCACCGCGAGCACCCCCACGGTGCGCCCCTGACGCCGCAGCGCCGCGACGAGCGCCGAGGTGCTGGTGGACTTGCCGACTCCGGGCGAGCCGGTCAGGCCGATCACGTGCGCACCTCCCGCGTGGGGCGCGAGAGCCGCACTGACCTCGCGGAGCACCGGCGATTCGGCCTCGACGAGGGAGATCAGACGTGCCACCGACCTGGCCTCACCGCGACGAGCGCGGGAGACCAGGTCGGTGACGTCGTGGGGCCGGGAGCCCACTCAGTTCTTCGGGACGCGGACGATCAGCGCGTCACCCTGGCCGCCGCCACCGCACAGGGCGGCAGCGCCGACCCCGCCACCGCGGCGGCCCAGCTCATTGGCCAGATGCAGCACGACGCGTGCGCCGCTCATACCGATCGGATGACCGAGGGCGATGGCGCCGCCGTTGACGTTGACGATGTCGGTCGAGATGCCGAGCTTGTTCGCCGAGGCGATACCGACCGCTGCGAACGCCTCGTTGATCTCCACGAGATCGAGGTCGTTCGCCGACAGCCCCTCCTTCTCCAGCGCCTTGGCGATCGCGTTGGCCGGCTGCTCCTGCAGCGTCGAGTCGGGGCCCGAGACGACACCGTGCGCACCGATCTCGGCGATCCAGGTCAGCCCGAGCTCCTCGGCCTTGGCCTTGCTCATCACCACGACCGCGCACGCGCCGTCGGAGATCTGGCTGGCCGTGCCGGCCGTGATGGTGCCCTCCTTGGAGAAGGCGGGACGCAGCTTGCCGAGCGACTCGGCGGTGGTGTCGGCACGCACGCCCTCGTCGGCCGCGACCACGACCGGGTCGCCCTTGCGCTGCGGGATCTCGACCGGCACGATCTCGTCGTCGAAGACGCCGTTCTTCTGCGCTTCGGCAGCGAGCTGGTGCGAGCGGGCGCCGAAGGCGTCCTGCTCCTCGCGGCTGAGGCGGTCGACCTCCCCGTTGCGCTGCTCGGTGAGCGCACCCATGGCCTGGTCGGTGAGCGAGTCCCACAGACCGTCGTACTCCATGTGGTCGAGCATCGTGGTCTTGCCGTACTTGTAGCCCTCGCGCGAGCCGGTGAGCAGATGCGGAGCCTGGGTCATCGACTCCTGACCACCCGCGACGACGATGTCGTACTCGCCCGCGCGAATGAGCTGATCGGCCATCGCGATCGCGCTGATGCCCGAGAGGCACACCTTGTTGATGGTGACTGCCGGCACGTCGAGCGGAATGCCGCCCTTGTGGGCCGCCTGGCGAGCCGGAACCTGACCGGCACCGGCGCCGAGTACCTGGCCCATGATCACGTAGTCGACCTGGTCACCGGAAACGCCGGCCTTTTCCAGGGCGCCCTTGATGGCGATGCCGCCGAGATCGGAACCGGACAGGGACTTGAGGCCGCCGAGCAGACGTCCGATCGGGGTGCGCGCACCGGCGACGATGACGGACTGGGTCATGGGAGAACTCCTTCGCGTGACGTTGGGGTCACTTTACTCGCGGTTAACATTCGCGGGTACCCGTGTGGCAGGGGTCACAGGACGGCCCGTCGACGTGGCACTACGCTGCGACCATGTCCAGCGAACAACTCGTCCCCGGCCACCTGCTCGTGGCCATCGATCACGTCGGCATCGCGGTGCCCGACCTCGACGACGCCCTCGAGTTCTACGCCCGCGTCTTCGGCCTGCAGTCGATCCACGAGGAGGTCAACGAGGAGCAGGGCGTGCGCGAGGCGATGCTCGCGGTCGGCGACTCCGGCTCGTGCATCCAGCTGCTCGCCCCCCTCGACGACAGCTCCACGATCGCGAAATTCCTCGATCGCAACGGTCCCGGCATCCAGCAACTCGCCTATCGGGTGAGCGACATCGACGCCGTCTCGGCGACCTTGCGCGATCGCGGCGTACGCCTGCTGTACGACGCCCCCAAGCGCGGCACCTCCGACAGCCGCGTCAACTTCGTGCACCCCAAGGACGCCGGCGGCGTCCTCGTCGAGCTGGTCCAACCGGCCGCCGACGCCCACTGAGCCAGCGACAGGAGACCTGCGTCACACGCCGGAGCGTGGCGGACCAAGTTTCCCGTCGGTAACATCACGGCAACACCCCGACACCGGAGGACATCCCGTGCAGAACATTCTCGACGCCATCATGGCCGGCGACACCTCCTCGGAGGAGTTCGCCGCCATCGACATTCCCGAGTCCTATCGTGCGATCACGGTCCACAAAGAGGACGAGACGATGTTCGAGGGCATCGCCACCAAGGAGAAGGACCCGCGCAAGAGCCTGCACCTCGACGAGGTACCCGTGCCGGAGCTGGCACCCGGAGAGGCTCTCGTCGCCGTGATGGCCAGTGCCATCAACTACAACACCGTGTGGACCTCGATCTTCGAGCCCGTCTCGACGTTCCGCTTCCTGGAGCGGTACGGGCGGCTGTCCGAGTACACCAAGCGCCACGACCTGCCGTACCACGTCGTGGGCTCCGACCTCGCCGGCGTGGTCTTGCGCACTGGCCCGGGCGTGAACGCGTGGAAGCCGGGCGCCGAGGTGGTCGCGCACTGTCTGTCGGTCGAGTTGGAGAGCCCCGACGGCCACGACGACACGATGATGGACCCCGAGCAGCGCATCTGGGGCTTCGAGACGAACTTCGGCGGACTGGCCGAGCTGGCGATCGTCAAGACGAACCAGCTCATGCCCAAGCCGGCGCACCTGTCGTGGGAGGAGGCCGCGAGCCCGGGCCTGGTCAACTCGACCGCGTACCGCCAGCTCGTGAGCCGCAACGGCGCCAACATGAAGCAGGGTGACGTCGTACTGGTCTGGGGCGCCTCGGGCGGCCTCGGCTCGTACGCGACCCAGATGGCCCTCAACGGCGGCGCGATCCCGGTCTGCGTCGTGTCGAGCCCCGAGAAGGCCGACATCGTCCGCTCGATGGGCGCCGAGCTCGTCATCGACCGGTCGGCCGAGGGTTACAAGTTCTGGAAGGACGAGCGCACGCAGGACCCGAGCGAGTGGAAGCGGTTCGGCAAGAAGATCCGCGAGCTCACCGGCGGCGAGGACCCGGACATCGTCTTCGAGCACCCGGGCCGCGAGACGTTCGGCGCCTCGGTGTACGTCGCACGCAAGGGCGGCACGATCATCACGTGCGCGTCGACCTCGGGCTACATGCACGAGTACGACAACCGCTACCTGTGGATGAACCTCAAGCAGATCAAGAGCTCGCACTTCGCGAACTACCGTGAGGCCTACGAGGCCAACCGCCTCATCGACAAGGGCCTCATCCACCCGACCGTCTCGAAGGTCTACCCGCTGGCCGAGACGGGTCAGGCAGCCCTCGACGTGCATCACAACAAGCACCAGGGCAAGGTCGGCGTACTGACGCTCGCCCCCGAGGAAGGGCTGGGCGTGCGCGAT
Organism: Aeromicrobium phragmitis; assembly: GCF_003674095.1. GTDB lineage: Bacteria > Actinomycetota > Actinomycetes > Propionibacteriales > Nocardioidaceae > Aeromicrobium > Aeromicrobium phragmitis. The sequence goes on along the minus strand of NZ_RDBF01000002.1, from coordinate 118,030 downwards.
CAGGAGAAGCGCGCCAAGCACCTCGACGCGATCAACCGCTTCCGCGGCGTCTGATTCGGTCACCCGCAGGGCCCGGTTCCGTCAGGGACCGGGCCCTGACGCGTTCAGGGCGTCAGCGCGGGACGTCCTTGAAGACCGCGGTGGTGCGGTCGGCGTAGGCTGAAGAGTCGGCCTGTTCGATCGGGCCGTCCCAGGTCTCGGGCAGCGGTACCGCCACGTCGGGGGCCAACCGGGCCACGATCTCGTCGAGGACGCGCTCGGTGTCACCGACCCACAGGTGCTTACCACCCTCGACCGCGACCACCTCGGCCTGCGGCACGGCAGCGAACCGCTCACGCGCCTCCGGCGGCTGCAGATAGTCGTCGTGCTCGGGGACGATGGCGGCGAGCGGCTTACCCGACTCCGCCCACGCCGCCAGGTGCTCGGGCTCGCTGTACCGCAGCGGTGGCGACAGCAGCACGGCACCGCGGACGGCCGGGTCGAGCCCGTACATCAACGTCAGATCGGTACCGAACGACCATCCGACGAGCCAAATGTTGGGCAAGTCGTGGAACTCGGCGTATTCGAGAGCCGCGGCGACGTCCCACTTCTCCCCCACCGCTCGATCGAACTCGCCGTCGCTCTTGCCCTGGACGCTCTCGGTGCCGCGGGTGTTGAAGCGAAGCACCGCGATCCCGGCCAGCGCGGGGAGACGGTACGACGCTTTGCGGAAGACGTGGCTGTCCATCATGCCGCCATGCGTGGGCAACGGGTGGAGGCAGACCATCGTCGCGACGGGCGGCCGGTCCTCGGGCAGCGCCAGCTCGCCGACGAGCGTCAGCCCGTCAGCGGTGTGCAACTCGATCGGCTCGCGCCGGGCGGGCAGCACGGAGTTGCCGCGGATCTTCTCGGCCACGTCACACCTTTCGTCGCCAGCAGGCGGTGTGCCAGTGCCGGCGTTCGTTGATCGCGTCGTCACTGAGCAACGACTTGAGTTCCGGCCACGCGACGACGTGCGGCGTGGCCGGCGGGATGGGCCGCAGGCAGCCCGGACAGGTGTAGGGCTTGGTCGAGGACGATCCGGTCAACGAGCGCACCCACCACCGTCCGTCGCGTTTCTCCACGAGCTCCTCGGGAGGTCGCACCCGGCCCTGGGGACGCGAAAGCCGCTGCGCGCGAGCGGCAGCGGCTTTGCGTCGAGACATGGCTCCATCCTACGGGCGCGGGCCCGCGGACGAGTCTCAGTAGCGGTGGAAGCCCTCCTTGGTCTTACGGCCGAGCTTGCCGTCGGCCACGAGCTTCTCCAGCGTCGGAGCCGGGGTCCAGCCGTCGTGGCCGAAGGCGCCCACGAGGGTCTGCTGGATCGCGAGCGACACGTCGTTGCCCACGACGTCGAGCAGTTCGAACGGCCCCATCGGCAGCCCGGTCGCCTTCATCGCATCGTCGATCTCCTCCAGCGACGTGCCCTCGGCCTCGTGCAGGCGGACGGCGTCATTGAGGTACGGGAACAGCAGCGCGTTGACGATGAAACCGGCCCGGTCGCCGCAGGACACCGGGTGCTTGCCGGTCGCGATGCACAGGGCACGCACGGTCTCGTCGACGTCGTCGGCCGTCTGCTCGGTGGTGACGACCTCGACGAGCTTCATCACGGGGGCCGGGTTGAAGAAGTGCATGCCGATGACGTCGGCGGGACGGCTCGTGACCTCCGCGCACTGGGCGATGGAGAGCGATGACGTCGTCGTGGCGAGGATGGCGCCCGGCTTGCAGATCCGGTCGAGGTCGGTGAAGAGCTGGAGTTTGATGTCGAGGTCCTCGGCGATCGCCTCGACGACGAGGTCGACGTCGCCGAGCGCCTCGCGCTCGGTGGCACCGGTGAGTCGGGCGAGCACCGCGGCCTTCCCGTCCTCGTCGAGCTTGCCGCGCGCGACGGCCTTGTCGAGGCTCTTGGCGATGCGGTCCAGGACACCCTGCACCTTCTGCTCACCGCGGCCGACGAACACGACGTCGTAGCCGGACTTGGCGAACACCTCGACGATGCCCGAAGCCATGGTGCCGGTGCCGACGACGCCGACCTTCGCGACGGGCCGGCGCACCTGAGGTGCCTCCGCGGCGGCGTCGGGACCCTCGGAGAAGGAGCCCTCACCCGCGGCGTGCTCGACCAGCACCGGAGCCGGCTCGTGCAGCGGGTCGCCGGTGCGCTGGTGAAGCTCTCGCAGCCCCTTCACCACGGTCCCGGCGCCGAGGGCGTCGATCAGCGTCAACGGGCCCACCGGATAGCCGCAACCGAACTTCATGCCCGCGTCGATGTCGGCGGCCGTCGCGTAGCCGCTGCCGAACATCGTTGCGGCGTGGTTGAGGTAGGGGTAGAGCAGCGTCCGGGCGATCTGACCGTCGCGGTCGTCGGCCACGATGCGGTCCACGATGTCCTGCATGCCATAGTCTCCTTCGGGACGTCCTTGCACGAGCCGGTTACCGGCTAGTAGCAAAGCGTAGCCCACGCCACACCTACCCGAAGGGGAGACTCGCGTTGAGGGTCGTCATCGCCCGCTGCCAGGTCGACTACGCCGGTCGGCTCACCGCCCACCTGCCACTCGCCACTCGGCTCATCATGGTCAAGGCGGACGGCTCGGTGCTCGTGCATTCGGACGGGGGCTCCTACAAGCCGCTCAACTGGATGAGCCCGCCGTGCCGCCTCCAGGAGGGCGTCGCCGACGACGGTGTCATCGAATGGACGGTCTCAGCGACCAAGTCCGACGACACGCTGCGCATCCGGATCGAGGAGATGCTGCATGACTCCTCACACGATCTCGGCGTGGATCCGGGTTTGCAGAAGGACGGCGTGGAGAAGCACCTGCAGGAGTTGCTCGCCGAACACACCGCCGCGCTGGGCGAGGGCATGAGCCTCGTCCGCCGCGAGTTCATGACGGCCATCGGCCCGGTCGACCTGCTGTGCCGCGACGCCGCCGGCGCCTCGGTGGCCGTCGAGATCAAGCGCCGAGGCGAGATCGACGGCGTCGAGCAGCTGACGCGCTATCTCGAGCTCATGAACCGCGATCCCGCGCTCCGGCCGGTGCGCGGCATCTTCGCCGCGCAGGAGATCAAGCCGCAGGCCCGCGTGCTGGCCGAGGACCGGGGCATCACCTGTGTCGTCGTCGACTACGACGAACTCCGCGGCATCGACGACCCGAGCCTGCGCCTGTTCTGAGGCCACGCACCCGCTGAGTGTGACGTTATGGCAGCAAAAGCGGGCGTTTCACCTGCGAAACGTCACACTCAACGGGTACTCAGGCGCCGGCGATGGGTGGGGCGGTCGGGTCGGACTCCTCGCCGGTCTCCTCGCGGGCGACCCAGTCCTCGATCCGCTCGAGGTCGTCCTTCGAGCGCGTCACGACGGCCAGCAGATCGCTCATCTTGGCGACCTCCTCGACCTGCTCCTTGATGAACCACTGCATGAATTGGTCGGACGCGAAGTCCGACGACTCGCGGGCGATGCGGGTGAGCTCGTTGATCTGCGCGGTGACGCGCTTCTCCTGATCCAGCGCGAGCTGCACGGGCGCGACGACGTCGGCGAAGCCCATGATCGGCGCTTCGAGCGCGGGGATGACGACCTGCTCGTCGGCGTCCAGCAGGTACTGCACCATCATCATCGCGTGGTCGCGTTCCTCGATCGCCTGCGCGTAGAACAGCGCTGCCATCTGCGGCATCGTCAGCGCGTCGTAGTACGTGGCGATCGCGACGTACTGCTGGTGGGCGGCGAACTCGTGCCCGATCTGCTCTTGCAGCTTCTCGACGAATGCCGGAGCGGCCATGTGGTGTTCTCCTGTCTCGCGAAGTGAGGGCAGCCTCACTTCCGGTGGTAATCTCGCCATGTGCCCAAGCCGAAGAAGAAGTGCTGCGAGAGCAAGCCGCGCTGCAAGCGCTGCCCCATCCGCATGCTCAAGGACGGCACACTCCCCGACGGCTACACGGTCAAGAAGCGCAAGCTCGTGAAGGTCAAGAAGAAGAAGGACCCCGTCAGCAAGGCCGCCTGATCGCGTGGCACCTCGAGCCTAGGCGAGCGGGCGCTGTCGCGCTACGAAGGCCAGGCACACCCAAGATCGGTGTGCCTGGCCTTCGTCGCGATCAGCTTAAGCCGTTGGCCTTGCGGATCTCCTCGATCACCCGGCCCATGATCTCGGTCATGCCGAAGTCCTTGGGGGTGAAGACCGCGGCGATTCCGGACGCTTCGAGGCGTCGCGCGTCCGATTCGGGGATGATGCCGCCGACGATGACCGGCACGTTGTCCAACCCCGCCTCCACCAGCCCGCGTTGAATCTCGGGCACGAGTTCCATGTGTGAGCCCGACAGGATGGACAGACCGACGACATCGACGTCCTCGGCGACGGCCGCGGAGACGATCTGACTCGGTGTGAGTCGGATGCCTTGGTAGATGACCTCGAACCCGGCGTCGCGGGCGCGCACGGCCACCTGCTCGGCTCCGTTGGAGTGACCGTCGAGTCCGGGCTTGCCGACGAGGAACCGGAGCCGGCGACCGCCGAGCTCCTCCCCCGTCGTCCTGACCCGCTCGCGAACCGCGGTGAGCTCCGCGCCGGCCTCGGTGACCCCGACGACACCGCTGACGCCCGTGGGAGCCCGGTACTCGCCGAAGACCTCGCGCAGGGCTCCGGCCCACTCCCCGACCGTGGCGCCGGCGCGGACGGCGGCCAGCGTCGCCTCCATGAGGTTCTCGTCGGTCTTGGCGACGGCCTGCACCGTGGCGAGTGCCTCGTCGACCGCCGCCTGGTCGCGTTGTTCGCGCCACGCCTGCACGTCCGCGACCGCATTGGCCTCGGCCTGCGGGTCGGCGACCATGATGGCGGCGTCCAGGTCGGCGGTCAGCGGCGAGGGCTCGGTCTCGGTGTAGGAGTTCACCCCGACGACCTTGATGTCGCCGGCTTCGATCTTGGCGCGGCGCTCGGCGTGCGAGGACACGAGCGCCTGCTTCATGTAGCCCGACTCGACGGCGGCGACCGCACCGCCCATCGCCTGAACGCGGTCGATCTCGGCCCTCGCGCCCTCCACGAGCTCGGCGACCTTGGCCTCGATGACATGCGACCCGTCGAAGATGTCGTCGTACTCGAGCAGATCGGACTCGAAGGCGAGGACCTGCTGCAGGCGCAGCGACCATTGCTGGTCCCACGGCCGCGGCAGGCCGAGCGCTTCGTTCCAGGCCGGCAGCTGCACGGCACGCGCACGAGCGTTCTTGCTGAGCGTCACCCCCAGCATCTCCAGCACGATGCGCTGCACGTTGTTCTCGGGCTGGGCCTCGGTCAGGCCGAGCGAGTTGACCTGCACGCCGTACCGGAAGCGGCGCATCTTCGGGTCCTGCACCCCGTAGCGCTCGCGGGTGATCTCGTCCCACAGCTCACCGAAGGCGCGCATCTTGCACATCTCCTCGATGAACCGCACGCCGGAGTTGACGAAGAACGAGATGCGGCCGACGACCTTCTCGAACTTGTCGTCCGGCACCTGCCCGGAGTCCTTGACCGCATCGAGCACGGCGATCGCCGTCGACAGCGAGAAGGCGAGCTCCTGCACCGGCGAGGCCCCGGCCTCCTGGAGGTGGTAGCTCGAGATGTTGAGCGGGTTCCACTTCGGAATGTGGTTGACCGTGTAGGCGATCATGTCGGTGGTCAACCGCATCGAGGCCTCCGGCGGGAACACGTAGGTTCCGCGCGAGAGGTACTCCTTGATGATGTCGTTCTGCGTCGTGCCGGCGAGGGCGGCCGCGTCGACCCCCTGCTCCTCGGCGGCGACCTGATACATCGCGAGCAGCCACATCGCGGTGGCGTTGATGGTCATGGACGTGTTCATCTCGCCCAGCGGGATGTCCTGGAACAGCCGGCGCATGGCACCCAGATGCGGGATCGGAACACCGACCTTGCCGACTTCACCGCGGCTCAGCTCGTGGTCGGGGTCGTATCCGGTCTGCGTCGGCAGGTCGAAGGCGACCGAGAGTCCGGTCTGGCCCTTGGCGAGGTTGCGACGGTACAGCGCATTCGACTCGGCCGCAGAGCTGTGGCCGGCGTAGGTGCGCATCACCCAAGGCTTGTCTGGCATGGCCACACGTTACCGCTAGGTAACGCTACGGGGCACCCGCCGTACTGTGATGCGGACCACGCGAAACGGCAGCCGATCGTGTGGCGCTGGCCATACCGGCACCTCGGACGCTAGGATTGAACCACGTTTCACTTCTTCGAGGGGCGTTTCATGCCGTACCGGGAAACCGAGGCCACTCGCCGTCGCGCCGAGGAGCGGCGCGCGAATCTGCTGCGTGCCGCGCGCGATCTGGTGGCCCGACATGGGTTCGCAGGAGCCAAGATCACCGCGATCGCCGAGACCTGCGGCACGAGCGTCGGCCTCGTGTACACGTACTTCGACAACCGTGACGAGCTCCTGGCGACCGTGTTCCGCGAGTCGGCCTCACATGAGCTCGCCGCCGTGCGGGCCGGAACGGCGGCCGCCGGCCCCGCACCACGCGAGCGGCTCGACGCGTTCATCCGCACCTTCGCCGGCCGGGCATTGCGGGGACGCCAGCTCGCATGGTCGCTGTTGTTCGAGCCCGTCTCCCCCCTCGTCGAGGCCGAACGCCTGACCTACCGACGCGCCTACGTCGACCTCGCCGAGAGCATCCTCCGCGACGGCATCGCTGACAACACGTTCGCGCAGCAGAACGTGGGACTGAGCGGCGCGGCGACGATCGGTGCGATCAGCGAGTCGCTCGTCGGGCGGCTCAACCCCGTGGGCTACGACGGCCTCGACGGTCTCGACGACACGGTGATCGTCGACGACATCGTCGTCTACTGCTTCCGCGCCCTCAGCGCCCCGTCCACCTCCCCCGCACCCACCCGTCAGGAGACACCATGAGCACAGCGACCCACCAGGTGACCAACCAGGCTCCCCCGCGCATCGGGATCAACGAGTTCACCAGCAACCCCGCGCTCGTCGAGGCCGTGCACCGCTACGGCGGGGGCTGGGCTCACGACCGGCTGTCCGACATCGGCGACCTCGTCGGGCGAGCAGACTTCCAGCGTGACGCGGAACTGGCGAACGTCTTCACGCCCGAGTTCAGCAGCCACGACCGCTGGGGACACCGCGTCGACGACGTGCGCTTCCATCCGGCGTACCATCGCATCTTCGGCGACGCGATCGCGCACGGGGCCCACACGTCGTGCTGGGCCGAATCGCGGGAGGGCGCCCACGTCGCCCGCGCCGCGACCTTCATGGCGTTCGCCCAGATCGAACCCGGCCACGCGTGCCCCGTCAGCATGACCCATGCGGTCGTCCCGTCGCTGCGGCTGGCCGACCCGCAACTGACCGACTTCTGGCTGCCGAAGGTCCTCGCCACCTCCTACGACCCCGAGCTGCGCGACCCCGCGACCAAAGCCAGCGCCGTCTTCGGCATGGCGATGACCGAGAAGCAAGGCGGCTCCGACGTCCGCGCCAATACCACCCGTGCCGTGCCCGCACCCGACGGGACCTGGCGTCTGACCGGTCACAAGTGGTTCTGCTCGGCGCCGCAGTCGGACGCGTTCCTGGTGCTCGCCCAGACCCCCGAGGGACTGTCGTGCTTCCTCGTCCCGCGCGTCCTGCCCGGCGGAGAGCGCAACGGGTTCTTCATCCAGCGCCTGAAGAACAAGTTGGGCAACAAGTCCAACGCGTCCTCGGAGATCGAGCTGCTCGACGCCACCGGCTGGCTCGTCGGAGAACCGGGCCGTGGCGTGCGGACCATCATCGAGATGGTCAACCAGACGCGGTTGGACTGCATCCTCGGCTCCGCCGCCGGGATGCGTCAGGCCGTGGCGGAGGCGTCCTGGCACGTCGCGCACCGCGAGGCCTTCGGCGCGCCCCTCGTCGACCAGCCGGCGATGACGGCGGTCATCGCCGATCTGCAACTCGAGGCCGAAGCCGCGACCTGGACGGCCATCCGGGCGAGCGCCGCCTTCGACGACACCGACGACGAGTCGTCCGCGTTCGCGCGGCTCGCGACGGCCGTCGCGAAGTACTGGGTGTGCAAGCGCGGACCGCACCACGCCTATGAGGCGCTCGAGTGCCTCGGCGGCAACGGCTACACCGAGGACTTCCCCCTCGCCCGCCGCTACCGCGAACAGCCGGTCATGGCGGTGTGGGAGGGCTCGGGCAACGTCATCGCCCTCGACGTGCTGCGCGCCATGGCGCGCGAGCCGCAGGCGGTGGACGCGTTCGTGCGCGAGGTCGGCCACGCGGCCGGGCACTCGACGACCTTCGACGCGCACCTCAAGCAGCTGCATGCGCTCCTCAGCGAGGCAGCCGCCGACCCGCAGGCCGCTCCTCGGATCGCACGGCGGGTCATCGAGTCCATGGCGCTCGCGCTGCAGGCGTCGATCCTCATCCGCGAGGCGCCGGCGGTCGTCGCCGACGCATTCGTCGCGGCACGACTGGGCGAGGATCGAGGGACGGAGTACGGAGCGCTTCCGACGGGAGTGGACGCCGCCGCGCTCGTCGCCCGCTCCGGCATCGAACGCTGACCGACCGGTCGCGCCGCCTGCGAGGAACGTGCGGCAATGGAGCCGCGGCAATGGGCGTAGGCGCCACGGAGCACGCCCAGGTGACGACACGTGGTCTCGATACGGTCGGTCGCTGAGCGACCTTCCTACTCGACCACCAAGTGCTAGCTGGGCGAGGGCCCCGTGACGCCGCATGGGCTCGATACGGTCGGTCGCTGAGCGACCTTCCTACTCGACCACCGAGTGGTAGCTGGCATGGTCTCGATACGGCCCTCGTCGCGCCTCGCCTGCCGGCTTGTCCCTTCGAGCGATGGGACCGGGGACCGGCGGGGCCGATCGAGCCTAGACTCGGGACATGGTGAATCTGACGCGCATCTACACGCGCACTGGCGACGACGGCACGACGGCGCTCGTCGACATGAGCCGTACCTCGAAGAACGATTCCAGGCTCGCCGCTTACGCGGACGTCGACGAGACGAACTGCCATATCGGTGTCGCCTTGTCGCTCGGAGAGCTCGACGAGGACGTCGTCGCGGTGCTCACGCACATCCAGAACGACCTGTTCGACGTCGGCGCTGATCTCGGCGCTCCCGTGGTCGACGACCCCGAGTACCCGCCGCTGCGCGTCGAGCCCGACTACGTCGAACGGCTCGAGCAGTGGTGCGACAGCTACAACGAGGCCACGCCCAAGCTGCGGTCGTTCATCCTTCCGGGCGGAACCCGGGCTGCGGCCGAGCTCCACGTCGCGCGGACGGTCGCCCGACGTGCCGAGCGCTCGGCGTGGGCCGCTCTGGATGAGCACGGCGACAGCATGAACGTGCTCACCGCGAAATACCTCAATCGACTCAGCGACCTGCTCTTCATCCTCGCGCGCTACGCCAACCGCGAGCACGGCGACGTGCTGTGGGTGCCCGGGGGCGAACGCTGAGGGGTGCGGACACCACGAAGGGACCGCCCGCTGGACGGCCCCTTCGTGGTGCGTCTCTCAGTACCAGTCGATACGAGTCGGCGTGTACCAGTCGATCGCCGGCTTGGCCGGCTTGACGACGGCACTCTTGGCGGTGTCCACTGTGGCAGCGTTCGAGGGGGCCGGGATGCTCAACACAACCGCGGCGGCCACGAACGTGGAGGCGATCATCTTCTTCACAAGATCATCCTGACACAGAAGAACTAGTCCGCGCACGCCTTTTCGGCCATGGTGACTAGACGACCTTGTTGACGCCGCGGCCCGGAGGCGACGATTCGAGCCATGCCAGCAATCCGGTGAGCGACGACGGGCTGAGCGCCAGCTGGCGGACGGGAGTGGGATTCTCGGTCCGCACCACGACGTGTCCGTCATGGATCGCGTACCCCTCGGCCCCCTGCGGCTCTCGACGTCCTTCGATGTGGACGTCGCCGCGCGGGAACCGGTACTTCGGCCGCAGCGACAGGGAAAAGGTACGGTACCAGCACACGTGGCCCGCGCCGTAGACGGCGATTCCAAGCAACCACCCTCGCGCCGAGGCCTCTTCGTTACGGTTGACGCTCATCTCGAACGCACCGCCTCGCCGAGTGAGCCACCGACGGCGCACCCCGAGGGTGACGAGCAGCACGATGCCCAGGACGACGAGGACGGCGAGGGAGTCAACCAGCCACAGCCACAGCGGCATGATTCACTCCCTCGCCCAACTCAGGCTGCCTTACCGAGCAGGCGCAGCTTGACCTCGGCGCGATGACGTGCGTCGTCGTCGTTGGCCGCCTCGGCCTCGGCAAGCTCGCGGCGCACCTCGGTCTCATCGATCTCCTCGAGCAGCCAGGTGTCCTCGCTGAGGATCGAGACGTGATCGTCGGCGACCGAGAGGAACCCGTCCCCGACCGCCGCCTGCACGATCGGTCCCTCGAGTGGCTTGATCATCACGACGCCCGGGACCAACAGCGAGAGCAGCGGGGCGTGGCCGGCGAGCACACCGAGGTCGCCCTCGGACGTCCGCGCGATGATCTCCGAAGCCTCGCCGGACCAGACCACGCGGTCGGCCGCGACCAGCTCGATCTGCAAGGGCCCCGCCATCAGGAGTTCTTCTGAATCTCGGCCCACTTCTTGTCGACGTCGTCCAGACCGCCGCACATGAAGAAGGCCTGCTCGGCCACATGGTCGTACTCGCCGTCGCAGATCTTGGTGAAGGCGTCGATCGTCTCGTCGAGCGGGACGGTCGAGCCCTCGATGCCGGTGAACTGCTTGGCGACGTAGGTGTTCTGGCTGAGGAAGCGCTGGATGCGACGAGCGCGCGAGACGATCGTCTTGTCCTCCTCGCTCAGTTCGTCGACACCGAGGATCGCGATGATGTCCTGGAGCTCCTTGTTGCGCTGCAGGATCGACTTCACGCGCGTCGCGGTGGTGTAGTGCTCCTGCGTGATGTAGCGCGGGTCCAGGATGCGCGACGTCGACGTCAGGGGGTCGACGGCCGGGTAGATGCCCATCGAGGCGATCTCACGGTTGAGCTCGGTCGTCGCGTCCAAGTGGGCGAACGTCGTCGCCGGAGCCGGGTCCGTGTAGTCGTCGGCGGGCACGTAGATCGCCTGCATCGAGGTGATCGAGTGACCGCGCGTCGAGGTGATGCGCTCCTGCAGCACGCCCATCTCGTCGGCGAGGGTCGGCTGGTAGCCCACGGCGGAGGGCATGCGGCCCAGCAGCGTGGAGACCTCCGAGCCGGCCTGCGTGAACCGGAAGATGTTGTCGATGAACAGCAGCACGTCCTGCTTCTGCACGTCGCGGAAGTACTCCGCCATCGTCAGCGCGGACAACGCGACGCGCAGACGCGCTCCCGGCGGCTCGTCCATCTGGCCGAACACCAGGGCGGTCTGTCCGAGGACGCCGGCCTCTTCCATCTCGGCGATGAGGTCGTTGCCCTCACGCGTGCGCTCGCCGACGCCGGCGAACACCGACACGCCGCCGTGGTCGCGCGCGACACGGGCGATCATCTCCTGGATCAGCACGGTCTTGCCGACGCCGGCTCCACCGAACAGGCCGATCTTGCCGCCCTGCACGTAAGGCGTCAGCAGGTCGATGACCTTGATGCCCGTCTGGAACATCTGCGTCTTCGACTCGAGCTGGTCGAACGCGGGCGACTTGCGGTGGATGCCCCAGCGCTCGGTGGCCTCGAAGGTCTGGCCTTCTTCGAGGTTCAGCACATCGCCGGTGGTGTTGAACACCTTGCCGAGGGTCTCGTTGCCGACCGGAACCGTGATCGGCTCTCCGGTGTTGATGACGGTGCTGCCGCGCACGACGCCGTCGGTGGGACGGAGGCTGATGGCGCGGACCATGCCGTCGCCGATGTGCAACGCGACCTCGAGCGTGAGGGTCTCCCGCACACCCGCGACCTCGGTGTCGACCTTGAGCGCGTTGTAGATGTCGGGCATGGCGTCGGACGGGAACTCGATGTCGAGCACCGGGCCGATCACCCGGGCGACGCGGCCCGTGGCGGTCTTCTTCTCTTCGACGGTGGCAGTCATGTCTCTCACTCACTCCCAGCGGCGTCGGCGAGCGCGTTCGCGCCACCCACGATCTCGCTGATCTCCTGGGTAATGCCAGCCTGGCGGGCCTGGTTGGCAATGCGGGTGTACTTCTGGATGAGGTCCTCGGCGTTGTCCGTCGCGGACTTCATGGCCTTCTGGCGCGCTGCCAGCTCCGAGGCCGCCGCCTGCAAGAGGCAGTAGTAGATCCGGCTGTGGACGTACTTGGGCAGCAGTGCGTCCAGTACCTCGTTGGTGCTCGGTTCGAACTCGTACAGCGGAAGCAGATCACCTTCGGCCGGCGGCTCGGTGCCTTCGACGACCTCCAGCGGGAGGAGACGGATCGTGGACGGCTCCTGGGTCAGCATCGACCGGAAGCGCGTGAACACGATGTGCAACTCGTCGACGGCCAGCCGCGGGTCCACCGACGCCTCGTCGACATCGTCCGACTCCTCGGTTTGGAACGCCGCGACGAGCGTGTTGCCCATCGTCCGGGCATCGTCGTACGTGGGCTTGTCGGAGAACCCGGTCCACGACTCGATGAAGTCACGCTGCCGGAACTTGAAGTACGTTTCGGCCTTGCGTCCAGCGAGGTAGTAGTCGACCGACTTGCCTTCCCCGCGCAGCTTCTCTCCGAGGCGCTCGGCCTCCTTGAGCACGCTGGCCGAGTAGGCACCCGCCAGACCGCGGTCGCTGGAGATGATCAGCACCGCGGCCCGGGTCGGGTTCTCCTTCTCGGTGGTCAGGGGGTGGTCGACGTCGGAGAACGTGGCCACCGCCGAGACCGCGCGAGTCAGCTCACGGGCGTAGGGCGCCGCCGCCGCCGCCTGCTGCTGTGCCTTGATGATGCGTGAGGCGGCGATCAGCTCCATGGCGCGCGTGATCTTCTTCATCGACTGGGTCGACTTGATCTTCGCGCGGTATTCGCGGAGCGAAACGGCCATGCTCAGCCTCGCTTCTGCTTGACGATCTGCTCCTGCTCGACGTCCTCGTCGCCGAGTGCCTCGAACTCCTCGCGCCCGGCCTTGATCGAGTGACCTTCACTGGTCTCGAACTGGTCGAGGAACGAGTCGTACGCGGCTTCGAGAGCCTGCTCGCTGTCGTCCTCGAACTTGCCGCTCTCGCGGATCGCGTCCAGGACGCCGGCGTGCGAACGCTTGACGTAATCGAGGAACTCGGTCTCGAAGCGGTGCACGTCGGTGACGGGCACCGGGTCGAGCTTACCCGTGGTGGCCGCCCAGATGGACACGACCTGCTGCTCCACCGGGAACGGCTGGTACTGGTCCTGCTTGAACAGCTCCATGAGGCGCTGACCGCGCGCCAGCTGCGCCTTCGAGGCGGCGTCGAGGTCGGACGCGAACATCGCGAAGGCCTCCATCGCCCGGTACTGGGCGAGCTCCACCTTGAGCGAGCCGGTGACGGCCTTCATCGACTTGGTCATCGCCGCACCACCGACGCGCGACACCGAGATACCGACGTCGACAGCGGGGCGCTGGTTGGCGTTGAACAGGTCCGACTGCAAGAAGATCTGGCCGTCGGTGATCGAGATGACGTTGGTCGGGATGTACGCCGACACGTCGTTGGCCTTGGTCTCGATGATCGGCAGACCCGTCATCGAGCCCGCGCCGAGCTCGTCGCTCAGCTTCGCGCAACGCTCCAGCAGGCGGCTGTGCAGGTAGAACACGTCACCGGGGTAGGCTTCACGGCCCGGCGGGCGGCGCAGCAGCAGCGACACGGCGCGGTAGGCCTCGGCCTGCTTGGAGAGATCGTCGAACACGATCAGGACGTGCTTGCCCTGGTACATCCAGTGCTGGCCGATGGCCGAGCCGGTGTACGGGGCGAGGTACTTGAAGCCGGCCGAGTCCGACGCGGGAGCCGCGACGATCGTCGTGTACTCCAGGGCGCCGGCGTCCTCGAGGGCACCGCGCACGGAGGCGATGGTGGAACCCTTCTGGCCGATGCCGACGTAGATGCAGCGGACCTGCTTGCTCGGATCGCCGCTGTCCCAGAACTCCTTCTGGTTGATGATCGTGTCGATCGCGATGGCGGTCTTGCCGGTCTGACGGTCGCCGATGATCAGCTGACGCTGACCACGGCCGATCGGCGTCAGCGAGTCGATCGCCTTGATGCCGGTGAGCAGCGGCTCGTGCACGCTCTTGCGCTGGACGACGGAGGGTGCCTGAAGCTCGAGGGCGCGACGACCTTCGGTCTCGATCTCGCCGAGGCCGTCGATCGGGTTGCCCAGCGGGTCGACGACGCGGCCGAGGTAGCCCTCGCCCACAGGAACGGAGAGGACCTCGCCCGTGCGGCGGACCTGCTGGCCCTCCTCGATGCCGGCGTAGTCACCCAGGATGACGACACCGATCTCGCGCACGTCGAGGTTCTGGGCGAGGCCGAGGGTGCCGTCCTCGAACTCGAGCAGCTCGTTGGCCATCACCGAGGGAAGACCCTCGACGCGGGCGATGCCGTCACCGGCTTCCGCGACGATGCCGACTTCTTCGGCCTTGTCCGCGGTCGGCGAGTAGTCCGACACGAACTTCTGCAACGCGTCGCGGATCTCGTCCGGACGGATCGAGAGTTCCGTCATTTTGTGCCTGCCTTCTTGAGGTAGAGATCGGGGTTAGCCAGCGAGCGCCCGGCGGGCGGTCTCGAGGCGGGTGGACATCGTGGCGTCGACGACCTCGTCGCCCACGGTGACGGCGATGCCGCCCACGACAGCGGGATCGACGATCACGTTGAGCTGGACGTCGTTGCCGTACTTGCGCTGCAGCGCCGCAGCGAGCCGGTCACGCTCGGTCTCGTCGAGCTCGTACGCGACGCGCACCGTGGCGATCGTGCGGCCCCGACGCTGAGCGACGAGCTCATCGAAGCGACCGAGCACCTTCTCGAACGAACCGGTGCGACCCACGGATGCCTGCTGGAGGACGGCGAGAGCCTCACCGGTCACCTTGCCGCCGAAGACCTCCGCAAGGAGCTGCTTCTTCAGCGGGGCGGGTGCCGCCTTGTCGCTCACCGCGCGACGCAGCCCCATGTCGTCGATGACGACCTGGCGGGCCTCGAACAGTTCGTTCTCGAAACGCTGCGCGATTCCAGCCTTTTCAGCCGCTCGCACATAGGCCACGATACCGGCCTGTTCCAAGCCGTCGGTGAGGTCGCGGCCCGCGGCCCACCGGCCGGCGACCGCTGCGTCGAGCACCTTCTCGGTGTCGGACGTGACCTTGCCGCCGAAAATCGACCGGACGAGGGCCTGCTTCGCCTCGGTCGCCGTCGACGGGTCTGTCAAGACCCGGCGCAGGGCCGGGGCTTGATCGATCGCGTCGACCACGGTGAAGAGCTGGGCGCCGAGTTCACCGGCGTCGCCCTGGGCCGCGTCGACCGCGGCCAGGACGGCGTCCAGTGACGTCGCTGACGTTCCGCGCATCAGTTGGCTGACCCCTCGAGCTCGTCGATGAACCGGGCCACGGTGCGCTTCTGGCGGTCGTCATCGGCGAGGGACTCTCCCACGATGCGGCCCGCCAGCTCGGTGGCCAGGGCGCCGACCTCGCTCTTGAGCTGGGCCACCACCTGAGCCCGCTCGGCCTCGATCTGCGCGTGCGCACTCGACGTGATGCGATCGGCCTCGGCCTGAGCCTGAGCACGCATCTCGGCGATGATCTGTGCGCCCTGCTCCTTGGCCTCCTCGCGGATGGCTGCCGCCTCGTGGCGGGCATCCGCGAGCTGCGCCGTGTACTGCTCGAGTGCGGCCTTGGCCTCGGTCTGTGCCTGCTCGGCCTCGGCGATGCCCCCCTCGATCGCGGCGGTCCGCTCGGCGTACGCCTTCTCGAAGCGCGGGACCACGAACTTGGCGATCGCGGCGACGAGCAGGAGGAAGACGACCGCGCCCAGAACGATCTCGACGGTGTGCGGGACGAGCGGATTCGGCTCGCCGGCGGCCGCCATGAGCGATTCGGACATGCTGCTCCTTGGTGTTAGTACGCCAGTAGGTCGCCGGCGATCAGATCACGAACGCGAGGGCGATACCGATGATGGCGAGGGCCTCGGCGAGAGCGAAGCCCAGAATGGCGATCGGCTGCAGGCGGGACTGCGCCTCGGGCTGACGGGCGACGCCGTTGATGTACGCGGCGAAGATCAGACCCACGGCGACGGCCGGACCGATGGTCGCAAGACCGTAGCCGAGCATGTTGAGGGAGCCTTCCACGGCTTTTCCTTTCGTCGTGACGCTCCAAGCGTCTGTTCTGGACCCGAGCGGTCCGGGAATGGTGGGACGTATTCAGTTGTGCCGCTCCGTGGCCGGAGCGAAGTCTCGTCGCTCAGTGCTCGTCGGCGAGCGATTCCCCGAGGTAGGTGGCGGTCAGCAGCGTGAACACGTAGGCCTGCAAGAACATGATCAGCAGCTCGAGCACCGTGACGGCGCCGAACATCACGAACGACAGCACACCGGCGATGCCGTTGATGAGGCTCGTGGACTCGAAGAGCAGGTACTCGCCGCCGAACGCGAACAGCATGAGCAGGAGGTGTCCGGCGAACATGTTGGCGAACAGACGCAGCGACAGCGTGGCCGGCCGCACCAGGATGTTGGAGAGGAACTCGAGCGGGATGATGATCGCGAGCACGGGGCCCTTGACGCCGCTGGGGATCGTGATGTGCTTGAGGTAGCCCAGGAAACCGTGCTTCCCGATGCCCACGCCGATGTAGAGGATCCAGGTCAGCAGCGCGAGGCCCAGCGGGAAACCGAAGTGCGACATCGGCGGGTACTGGATGAACGGGACGAGCCCGAAGTAGTTGTTCACCGCGACGAACAGGAACAGCGCGAACAGATACGGCACGAACTTCATGAAGTGCTCAGACCCGATGCTCTCGCGGGCGATGCCATTGCGCACGAAGCCGTAGACGTACTCGCCCGCGAACTGCAAACGCCCGGGCACAACGGCGGCCGGGCGTGCAGCAAGATACGTGAAAGCGAAAACGAGGACCGCGGCGAGCACGACGAGGAGCATCGGCTTGGTGACCTCGCCGAACAACGGCGGCAAGTGGAAATCGGCGGGCCCGGGCGGGGCGAACCCTTCACCGCCGGAAGCGGCGCTGATCACGGTCGCGATCGTCAAGTCGTCAATCCTTCTGTGGCGCGGTTGCGTGGCGAACCGCCTGGGCTTGCGTCACGGGAGCACAGTGCGCGGGAGAGACGCCGCTCACTGCCCCTCCAACGTATCAGGGGCACTGTCAGAGTCATCAGGCAGGTCGAAGGTCGGCACCCTGGCGCGGGTGTCGTCGATGGTGCGGGTCACGAGCCAGACGATGGTGGCGACGATGACGGTACCACTCAGGATGCCACGGTCGAGGGGTCCGGCGGGGCGAGTGAAGTCCTGGAGCACCACGAACAGCGCGAGCAGCGCGGCGATCTTCGTGAGGTAGAACAGCATGGAGGTCGCCATCGACGCGTGCGGCAGCACTTTCACCATCGGCCCGAGCACCGCCGCGGTCGAGCCCAGGAACACGATCACCACGGCGCCGCCGACCAGCGCGGACACAGCACCTGCGATTCCGTCCTGATGCGCACCGAACCCGGCGCACACGGCGACCACGACGAGGGCGACGAGACCGGTGATCCGCCGAGGACGTCTCACTTCCACACCTTCGCCTCGAAGCGGGGCAGCAGGACGATCGCCCCCACGACGAGCACCGTGAGCAGGCCGAAGACGGTGACGAGCTGCCACCCGCTGAACAGGCTGAAGATCACCACGCCGAACGCCACGAGGGCGGCGGCCGCGTACATGAGCAGGACCGCGCGCCGGTGCGAGTGGCCGATCTCGAGCAGCCGGTGGTGCAAATGCATCTTGTCGGGGCTGAAGGGCGAGCGGCCCGCGCGCGTGCGCCGGATGACCGCCAGCCCCATGTCCACGAACGGGATGGACACGATCGCGAACGGCAGGATCAGCGGGAGGAAGGCCGCCACGAAACTCGCGTCCGACCCGCCGATGCCCTCCGAGATGCTCGTCGCGGGGAACTGGCCGGTGAGGCTGATCGCCGAGCAGGCCAGGACGAAGCCGACCAGCATCGAGCCCGAATCGCCGATGAACATCCGCGCCGGAAAGAAGTTGTGCGGCAGGATGCCGAGGCACACCCCGGCCAGCCCGGCGGTGAGCAACGCCGACGACATCGCCCGCGACTCGCCGTTCTCGACCGCGAGCACGAAGGCGTAGATGAAGAACGCGATGGCGCCGATACCGACGATGCCGGCGGCGAGTCCGTCGAGCCCGTCCACGAAGTTGACGGCGTTGACGGTCGCCACGATCAGCAGCACCGTGAGGATCATCGCCTGAACCTGATCGAGGCCGAAATAGGTACCCGGCAACGGCAGATAGACGAACTGCACGCCCATCGCGACCACGACGACGCCGGCGAACACCTGGCCGGCGAACTTGCTGAGCGCATCGAGTTCGAAGACGTCGTCGATGATTCCCACGGCGCAGATGAGCGCTCCGCCGACGATCACCGCACGAACGTCCTCGAAGACGGTCGTGTCACCGCGGGACAGGAACGGCAGATGGGTCGCCACCAGATACGCGGCCAGGAGGCCGCCGAGCATGGCCGGACCGCCGAAGTACGGCATCGGCACCGCGTGCACGTCGCGATCGCGGACCCGGGCGACGGCACCCAGGGTGTGGGCCGACTGCCGGGCGATCGAGGCCAACAGGTAGGTCACCCCGAGGGCGATACCGAAGACGACGAGGTACTCGCGCACTACTCCCCCGCCGCCGGTTCGATGGTGTTGTTGAACTCGTGCAGGCGGTCGAGCGGGACCGCGCCCTGCCGCAGGATACGTGGCGTCGCGCCCGTGACGTCGAGGATCGTCGACGGCACGGCCTCGCCCGACGGCCCCCCGTCGAGGTACACCGCGACGCTCTCGCCGAGCATCTCCTGCGCCTCCTCGACCGTCGTGGCCGCAGGCCGGCCGGTGAGGTTCGCGCTGCTGACCGCCAGCGGGCCGGTCACGTCGAGCAACCGGCGGGCTCGCTCATCGCCGGGGACGCGCACTGCGACGGTGCCGTGCGTCTCGCCCAGGTCCCACGTCAGGGACGGCTGCGCGCGAAGCACCACCGTGAGCGCGCCGGGCCACAAGTCGTCCAGCATCCGGCGCAACCACCCCGGGATGTCGATGGCGAGCGCATCGAGGGTGCCGGCCCGGCCCACGAGCACCGGAGGCGGTTTCTGCCGGGTACGGCCCTTCGCCTCGAGCAGCCGCTGAACGGCCGCCGGCGCGAACGCGTTGGCGCCGACGCCGTAGACGGTGTCGGTCGGGAGCACGACCAGATGACCGTCGCGAACAGCGCGTTCGGCAGCGGCGATACCGGCCTCGAGATCCTGCGCCAAGTCGTGCGTTCTCACGCGGGACAGCGTAGTCGCCGCCACCGCATCGCCGATCCCCGGACGCGGCCCGGGTTCTCTCAGTGGGCGGCGAGGGCGATCGGGACGGCGACGACGGCGAAGCGGGCGAGCCGTCCGACGAAGACCGCGACCGCGAACAGCACGATGTTCTGGCGCGCGACGCCGGCCATCACGGCGACGACGAACAGCGGCGGAATCCCCACGGACGCCGCCAACAGGATCGTCAACGGCCCGAGGCGCGAGTCCCCGAGCCAGGCCATCAGCAGATCGCTCGTCTGGCGCAACCACAGCTTGAAGCGCGTCGCGGGCAGCGGCTTCTCCTCGCCGTTCATGGCCTTGCCGACGCCGAACTTCTCCGAGCCACGGCTCGCCAGCACGAACAAGAAGAGCTTGCCGGCGACCGTACCGACGGCCATCGCGAGCACCGCGATGGCGGTGATTTGCGGCCGCGCCGCCGCCGCCACGACACCGACGTACAGCTCGGAGTTGAACAGCGGGATGATGGACGACAACACACCGAAGCCCAGCGCGCTGAGCACGGTGAGCAGATCGCTCACGCCACCGACTCTCGGTGGGTGCTGAGCCGAGCCACCTTCACTGCGCTGACGATCTTGACGGCGAGCTGCGCGAGCACGATCACGAGCGCGAGCCAGAGGTTGCCGATGACGACGGCGACGACGATTCCGACGTTGTTGAGGGCCTTGGCCGGGTGCGACCAGTTGTATCGGAAGACGGTCTGGTCGACCTGGCCGAAGTAGTTGGGGCTGACGATCGGCCACAGCAGGAACGACAACGAGAGCACGTTGTCGACGACCATGAAGTTCAGCAGGAAGATCGCGATCGGCACGACGAGGTGCGGCTGCTCCAGCGCCAGACCGCAGGCGAGGATCGCGGTGCAGAGGCGGTCGCTGCAGATGTCGAAGACGGCACCGGCGCGTGTCTCCTGGTGCAACAACCGGGCTAGGAGGCCGTCGAGGCTGTCGCCGAGCCAGTAGGTCAGGTACCCCGCGATGAGCCACGGAACGCGGTCGTCGACGCCGAGTGCGATGAGGCCGAGCGCGGTCGCCGCCACCGTGCGCACGACGGTGACGAGGTTCGGGATCGTCTTGAACGGCCCCGGACCGGGCAACTGCGCGCTCACGTGTCAACCCTACGCTGCAGCGTTACCGCGCCGACGTCAGCCTGGCTTGCGCGCCGTGACGAACCGGGGTCGTCCCGCGAGATCACGGTGATCGTGGACCTCGGCCCATCGTTCGGCGAACACCCCGGGCGCCGTCTGCCCCTGGGCATCGGCGTGCTCGGCCCCGACGACTCCCCCGGGCTTGAGCAATCGCCACGCCACCTGCTCCACGACGCGCATCGCATCGAGTCCGTCGTCGCCGGACCACAGCGCGAGCGCCGGGTCGTGGTCGCGCGCCTCGGGCGCGACGCTCTCCCACGCCTCCAGCGGGATGTAGGGAGGATTGGTCACCACGACGTCGACCGACCCGTCGAGGTCGGTGAACGCCTCTGCCATGTCCCCCTGACGGAGGTCGACGCCCGTCCCGTCGAGATTGCGCTGCGCCCACCCGAACGCCTTCTCGTCGAGTTCCACAGCGTGAACGCTCGCCTGGGGTACCTCGTGGACGATCGACAGCGCGATCGCGCCGGAGCCGGTGCACAGGTCGACGACGACCGGCCGCTCGTGCGGCGCGGCCTCCTCGATCGCCCAGCCCGCCAGGAGCTCGGTCTCGGGGCGCGGCACGAAGACGCCGGGCCCGACCTCGAGATCGACGTAGCGGAACGCGGTGCTGCCGGTGAGGTACTGAAGCGGGACGCGCCGGGCCCGCGCGTCCACGAGCTCGGCGAAGCTGCGCCGCTGGACGTCGTCGACCCGTGCCGCCACGACGAGGAGCGCGCGCGGCATGCCGGTGACGTGGCTGAGCAGCAGCTCTGCGTCGACGCGAGGCGACGCGACGCCCGCCTCGGCCAAGCGGGCGGTGGCCTGCTCCAGGAGGGCCTTCGTGCTCACTCGGCCGACTCCAGGGAGGCCAGGCGCTCGGCGAGGTCGGCCTCGACGAGCGAGGTGATGACGTCGTCGAGCGCTCCGTCCATGACCTGGTCGAGGTTGTAGGCCTTGAAACCGGTGCGGTGGTCGGAGATGCGGTTCTCCGGGAAGTTGTAGGTGCGGACGCGTTCGGAACGGTCGACCGTCCTGACCTGCGATTTGCGCACGTCGGCGGCTTCGGCGTCCGCGGCCGCCTGCGCGGCGTCGAGCAATCGCGAGCGGAGCACGCGCAATGCCTGCTCCTTGTTCTGCAGCTGGCTCTTCTCGTTCTGCATGCTCACGACGATCCCGGTGGGCAGGTGCGTGATGCGCACCGCCGAATCGGTCGTGTTGACACTCTGACCGCCGGGTCCGGAGCTGCGGAAGACGTCGATCCGCAGGTCGTTGTCGTGGAGCTCGACGTCGATCTCCTCCGCCTCGGGCAGCACGAGCACGCCGGCGGCGGAGGTGTGGATGCGTCCCTGCGACTCGGTGACCGGAACGCGTTGCACGCGGTGGACACCTCCCTCGAACTTCAGCAGCGCATAGGGCGCCTCCCCCGGCTCCGGGGTGCCCTTCGCCTTGACCGCGACGGTGACGGACTTGTAGCCGCCCAAGGCCGACTCGGTGGCGTCGAGGATCTCCGTGCGCCAGCCGTGTTGCTCGGCGTAACGGGTGTACATCCGCACCAGGTCGCCAGCGAACAACGCCGACTCTTCGCCGCCTTCCCCGCCCTTGATCTCGAGGATGACGTCCTTGCCGTCGGAGGGGTCGCGGGGCACGAGGAGCCGCTGCAATCGCTCTTCGAGCTCGGGGATGCGCCGTTCGAGGTCGCCGACCTCGTCGTCGAGGCCGAGTTCGCGGGCTGCCTCGATGTCGTCACTGGCCTGCTGCCAGTCACGGTAGGTCCGCACGATCGCGGTCAGCTCCGCGTAGCGCTGGCCGAGCTTCTTGGCGCGTGCAGGATCGGCGTGCACGGCCGGATCGGCCATGGCGCTCTCCAGCTCGCGATGCTCGCGCACGAGCCCCTCCACCGCCTCGAACACTCCCGCTCCTTACTCGCTCATCCGTACGACGCCTGCGCACAGGAGAACGCCGGTCCTGCACTGCAGGACCGGCGTTCTGACGGCGTTATTTCTTGCCGTAGCGCTTCTCGAAGCGGGCGACGCGTCCGCCGGTGTCGAGGATCTTCTGCTTGCCCGTGTAGAACGGGTGGCAGGCCGAGCACACGTCGGCGCGGAGTGTGCCCTCGGTCGCGGTGCTGCGCGTCGTGAAGGTGTTGCCGCAGGTGCAGGTGACCTGGGTCTCCACGTACTCGGGGTGAATGCCTTGCTTCATGGTGAGTCCTCTCTGTCGGTCGCTGGGTCGGACCACGGCGCAGTCCGTGAACCAGAACCAAGGGGCAATTCTGCCAGTTGCCTCTCGTACAACCAAGTCCGGGCCCGTCTTGTTCCCCGGAACCGCGCGCCCGCACGTGGGAGCGGTGCGTGGCCAACCTTTCCCGAGCGCCCGCACCTGGGAGCGGTGCGTGGCCAACCTTTCTGGAGCGTCATGAGGTTCACCACGCACCGCTCCCTCGGCCGATACGTTCACCACGCACCGCCCCACCTGAGGACAGGTTGACCCCGCACCGCGCACGGTACCGCTCGTGCAGCGAGGCGAGGTCGACGTCATGGCCACCGAAAGCCGGGACGCCGCATGACGACGAGCGCCACCCGTCCAGAGAACCCGGACAGGTGGCGCTCGATGCCGACGATGGCGGTCGGCCCGCAGTCGGCCCGCAGTCGGCCGCGGCAGCCGTGACCGCGACGGACGTCGCGATCAGTCGTCGCCGTTGCTGGCGCCGCCGGGCATCGTCTTGTTGATCTGCATGAGGAACTCGACGTTGCTCGACGTCTTCTTGAGCTTGTCGAGCACGAGTTCGAGGCCCTGCTGACCTTCCAGGCCCGAAAGGACGCGCCGCAGCTTCCAGACGATCGCGAGCTCGTCCTTGGCCATGAGGAGCTCCTCACGACGGGTGCTCGACGCAGCGACATCGATGGCCGGGAAGATGCGCTTCTCGGCGAAGTCACGACGCAGGCGCAGCTCCCAGTTGCCGGTGCCCTTGAACTCCTCGAAGATCACCTCGTCCATGCGCGATCCGGTCTCCACCAGCGCGGTGGCGAGGATCGTCAGCGAGCCGCCGTCCTCGATGTTGCGCGCCGCACCGAAGATCTTCTTCGGCGGGTACAGCGCCGAGGAGTCGACGCCACCGGACATGATGCGGCCGGACGCGGGAGCGGCGAGGTTGTACGCACGACCCAGGCGTGTGATGCCGTCGAGCAGCACGACGACGTCGTGACCGAGTTCGACGAGTCGCTTGGCGCGCTCCACCGCCAGTTCGGCCACGGTCGTGTGGTCCGACGCCGGACGGTCGAAGGTCGAGGCGATGACCTCGCCCTTGACGGTGCGCTGGAAGTCGGTGACCTCCTCGGGGCGCTCGTCGACGAGCACGATCATGAGGTGGCACTCGGGGTTGTTCTCGGTGATCGCGTTGGCGACCTGCTGCATCGTCATCGTCTTACCGGCCTTGGGCGGCGAGACGATGAGGCCGCGCTGGCCCTTGCCGATCGGCGAGACGAGGTCGATGACGCGACCGGTGGTGCCACCGGCCTCGCTCTCGAGGCGAAGGCGCTCGGACGGGTAGAGCGGCGTCAGCTTGCCGAAGTCGACGCGACGCTTGCCTTCCTCCGGCTCCATCCCGTTGACCGAGTCGATCTTGACCATCGGGTTGAACTTCTCCTTGCGCTCGCCCTCGCGGGGCTGGCGCACCTGACCGACCACGGCGTCACCGCGGCGCAGACCGAGGCGGCGCACGAGCGACATGGAGACGTACACGTCGTTCTCGCTGGGCAGGTAGCCCGTCGTGCGGACAAACGCGTAATTGTCGAGGATGTCGAGGATGCCGGCCGCAGGGACGAGAACGTCGTCCTCGGTGAAGCTCGGCTCAGCCTCCATGCCGCGGTTGTTGCCACGGCCTCGGCCGCGACGGTTGCGGCGGCGGTTGCCCCCGG
This sequence comes from Aeromicrobium phragmitis, assembly GCF_003674095.1. GTDB lineage: Bacteria > Actinomycetota > Actinomycetes > Propionibacteriales > Nocardioidaceae > Aeromicrobium > Aeromicrobium phragmitis. The sequence continues at coordinate 93,572 of NZ_RDBF01000002.1, read as the reverse complement.
CGTCGTCGCGGTTGTCGTCGCGATTTCCGCCGCCACGATTGTTGTCGCGCTGGTTGCCACGGTTGTCATTGCCGCCGCGGCTGTCGTTGCCGCCGCGGTTGTCGTCGCGCTGATTGCCGCGGTTGTCGTTACCGCGGTCGCGCTGCTCGTTCTTGCCGTCGGACTTGTTCTTGTCGTCGCGGTCGTTCTTGTCGCCGCGATCGGACGTGCTCTTGTCGCGGTCGGCAGCGTCGCGCTTCTTGGCCTCGCCGCCCTTGTTGGCGCTCTTGGCCTCGGTCTCGTTGCTCGACGACTCCTTGGCGGCGGTCTCGCTCGTCGGCGCGGAGGCCTGGTCGGAGGCGTCGTCGCTCGGCGCGGCCGTGCGGCGGGAGCGGCGCGCGGGTGCCGCCTCCTGCTGCGACTTGCCCTCGCCGGCCTCGTCGGCGGCGGGAGCGGTCGAAGACGCGGCGGCCGGCTTCTCAGCCTTGGGGGCCTCTCCGCGCGCTTCCTTGATGGCGTCGATGAGCTGGCCCTTGCGCATCTTCGAACCGTCGATGCCCAAGCCCGCGGCGATCTCCTGCAGTTCGGCGAGCACCTTGCCGCCGAGGGAGCCTCCGGACTTGCGCGCCGGCTTCTTCGGCGCTGCTTCGGTCTCGGTGGTGCTGGTTTCAGTCACTCGGTTTCAATCCTTCTGAACAGCCACTAACCCATTGGCTCGGTATGGAAGCACCACAACCCGAGCGGATTCTCAACATGGGCGGGCCCGCATCTGACGGGCACTGAAGGTGGCGTGGCGTCGGGGAGAAGACTTCTCGACTCCGACATTCACCACTGTAACACCCCAGGGCGACGGAGTATTTCCTCCGGGGTACGAATTCTGCGTGTCGGTCTCGAGCGCTCAGGCGACGATGCGCGTACCGAGCTTCGCGACGCCGAGTTCGTGGACGCTCCAGCCGCTGGGAGCGGCGTCGGTGATGCCGTGCGCGAAGGCCAGCACGCTAGGACCCGCACCCGAGATCACCGCGGGAACGCCCTCGACCCGCAGCTGGCGCAACAGCTTGTACGAAGCCGGCATGGCCTCCGCACGGAACGACTGGTGCAGACGATCTTCCGTCGCCGAAATGAGTCGCGCGGGCTCGTCACGTAGCGCCGCGATCAGCAGCGCGGCCCGGCCGGCGTTGAACGCGGCATCGGCATGCGCGACCTCGGCCGGGAGCAGCCCGCGGGCGGTCTCGGTCGCCACCGCCTGGGGCGGGACGAAGACGGTCACGTCGGCGTCGACATCGAGGCGCACCGCCTCGGCCGCCGCCCCGTCGATCCACGCGATCGCCAGGCCGCCGGACAACGCTGCGGCGACGTTGTCGGGGTGGCCTTCCAGATCCGTCGCCAACTGGAGCACGGCGCGGTCGTCGAGCCGGTCATCACCGCCGTCGACGAGGGCTCGGGCGAGCACGATACCGGCGCTGATCGCCGCTGCGGAGGAGCCGAGGCCGCGCCCGTGCGGAATGACGTTCTCGCACGTCAGCCGCAGCCCCGCGGGCGTTTCGCCCAGCAGATCGAAGGCTGCGGACATCGCACGGTACAGCAGGTGCGAGGCGTCGCGCGGGACCTCGTCGGCCCCCTCACCACGGACCTCGATCGACAGGCCGTCCCCCTCGACCTCGGCTGTCACGGTGTCGTGCAAGGTCAACGCCAGGCCCAGCGCGTCGAACCCGGGGCCGAGGTTGGCGCTCGTGGCCGGCGCCTGGACCGTGACCGGGTGCTGGACGAAACTCATGCGAGCCCCGCCGCCTCGGCCGCGGCCTCGACGGTGGGATCGACGACGTCGTCGACGATCGACCCGATGCGTGACAGCGGGGTGTCGATGTCCTTCAGGCCGTGACCCGTGACGGTGATGGTGATCGTCTGGCCGGGCGCGACCTCGCCGGCGCGGGCGGCCGCCAGCAGTCCGGCCACACCGGCCGCCGAGGCGGGCTCGACGAAGACGCCCTCATGCGCACCGAGTTCACGCTGAGCCTCGAGGATCTGCTCATCGGTCACGGCCGCGATCCGGCCGCCGGACTCGTCACGCGCCGCCTCGGCGAGCGACCAGGAGGCCGGGTTGCCGATGCGGATGGCGGTGGCGACGGTGTCGGGTTCGCGCACGATCTCGCCGCGCACGAGCGGTGCGGCGCCTGCGGCCTGAAAGCCCCACAGGGCCGGCCGGCTCGAGGCGAGGCCGGCCTCGGCGTACTGGCGAAAGCCCATCCAGTAGGCGGAGATGTTGCCGGCGTTGCCGACCGGCAGGACGTGGACGTCCGGGGCCTTGCCGAGCACATCGACGATCTCGAAGGCAGCGGTCTTCTGGCCCTCCAACCGCACGGGGTTGACCGAATTGACCAGTGCGACCGGGTAGTCCTTGGCGAGCGCGCGCGAGACCTGGAGGCACTCGTCGAATCCGCCGCGAACCTGGATGATGTCGGCACCGTGCATGACGGCCTGCGCCATCTTGCCGGCGGCGATCTTGCCGTGCGGCACCAGCACGATCGGTGTCAGGCCGGCTCGCGCCGCGTAAGCGGTCATCGAGGCCGAGGTGTTCCCGGTGGACGCGCACACGACCGCCTTGGCACCCTCGCCCGCCGCGACCGAGATCGCCGCGGTCATACCGCGGTCTTTGAACGAGCCGGTCGGGTTGTCGCCCTCGACCTTCACGAAGACGTCCCCGCGGACGAGTCCGGAGAGCCACGACGAGTGGACGAGCGGCGTGCCGCCTTCACCCAGGGTGATGGTGGGCGTCGCATCGGTGACCGGGAGCCACTCGCGGTACTCGGTGATGACTCCGCGCCACGGCTGCGCCATCAGGACACTCCTTCCACGCGCATGACGGACGACACGCCTCGCACCATGTCGAGCTCGCGCACGTCGGCGACGGTGGCCGACAGCGCGGCGTCCTCGGCCTCGTGCGTCACCACGACCAGCTGCGCATCGCCGCCGTGGCCTTCCTGACGAACGGTCTTGATCGAGACGTCGTGCGCCGCGAACGCCTGCGCGACGGCCGAGAGGACACCCGGGCGATCGTCGACGTCGATCGCCACGTGATAGCGCGTGCGGGCCCGGCCGATCGGCACGATCTCCAGGCTCGCATGGGCGGACTCGCCCACGCCGCTGATCCCCGCGAGCCGGTGCTGGGCGACCGTGACGACATCGCCGAGGACGGCACTCGCGGTCGGGGGCCCTCCGGCGCCGGGCCCGTAGAACATGAGCTGGCCGGCGCCCTCGCTTTCGACGAAGACGGCGTTGTAGGCGCCGCGCACGCTCGCGAGCGGATGCGAGGTGGGGATCATCGCCGGATGCACTCGTGCCGAGACGGCGCCGTGGCGGTCGAGTTCGCAGATGGCGAGCAGCTTGACGACCGAGCCGATCTCCTCGGCCGATCGCACGTCGGCGGCGGTGACCTCGGTGATGCCCTCGCGGTGCACGTCGGAGATGGTGACGCGCGTATGGAAGGCGAGTCCGGCCAAGATGGCGGCCTTGGCGGCCGCGTCGAAGCCCTCGACGTCCGCGGTCGGGTCGGCCTCGGCGTACCCGAGCCGTTGTGCCTCGTCGAGCGCGTCGGCGAACCCGGCGCCCGTCGTCGACATCGCGTCCAGGATGAAGTTGGTGGTGCCGTTGACGATGCCGAGCACACGGGTGACCCGGTCACCGGCGAGCGACTCGCGCAGGGGACGCACGATCGGGATCGCCCCGGCGACGGCCGCCTCGTAATACAGGTCGCGCTCGGCTTTGGCGGCGGCTTCGTAGAGCGTCTCCCCGTCCTCGGCCAGCAGGGCCTTGTTGGCGGTGACGACCGAGGCACCGTGCTCCAGCGCCGCGAGGATGAGTTCGCGCGCGGGCTCGATGCCGCCGATGACCTCGATGACGACGTCGATGTCGCCGCGAGTGACGAGTCCCATCGCATCGGTGGTGAACAGGTCGTCGGGCACGTCGAGGTCACGTCGGCGGCCGGCACGGCGCACGGCGATGCCGACGAGCTCGATCGGAGCACCGATGCGGCGGGCGAACTCCTCGGCGTCGCTCGTGAGGACCCGGGCCACTTCGGTGCCGACGACACCGCACCCCAGCAGGGCGATGCGCAATGGGCGGCGGTCCGCGAGAGGCATGGTGGTCACCTGCTCAGCCTATCGGCGTCGGCGTGAGCTCCGACGCCATGTCCCGACCTGCGGTCAACGACTCTCGTCGGGGACGACTCGCATCGACACCGGCACGGCGATGACGGCGACCACGGCCGCGATCGCGAAGACAGCGATGAAGGGGGTCGCGCCGCCGCTGGCCAGCAGGCCCGCGAAGACCCCGCTGCACACGGCGATCACCAAGGCTTGGAGCACGGCATCGCTCGTCTGCATCGAGGCGCTGTTGCGCCCCTGGGTCTGCGATGTCGACAGGTCGAGGACGAGGACGCTGAGGGTCGGCATCGCGATGCCCATCCCGAGGCCGCCGACGGCCCAGCCGGCCGCGATCAGCGCGAGGGGGACAGCGTCGACGGTCGCTGCCGCCGCCGCTGCGACCGCGGCGACGACCGCCCCGGACCCGAACACGGTGCGCCGACGGCGCGACTGCCACCACCGCGAGCGGGTCGACCACCATGACCCGGCGAACCAGAGCACCGCGGTCGTGGTGAGGAACAGTCCGGCGGCCGTCGCGGACAGACCCCGCAACTGCACGAGCGCCAGCGGTAGAAAGGACTCGACCGCGAAGAACGCGGTGCTCGTGAGGCTTCGGGTGGCGATGACCGACGGGAGCCCCCGGCGCGCCCGGAACGTCCCCGGCGGCAGGAGGGCGATCACGGCGGCGGCCGCGGTCACGGCACCGGCGACGACGAGCACGGGCCACCACCCCACCGTTCGTTGACCGCCGACGGTCACCGCGAACACTGCTAAGGCGACCACGACCGAACGGCGAATCCGCCCGGCGTCGGCCACCGCCGTCGCGTCCGCGCGCGAGCTGGCAAGCGCGGGCCGTAAGAGCCCGAGGGCCGCCAAGGCGAGCATCGGCACTCCGAGGAACACCCAGCGCCAGCCGAGGTGTTCGGCGACGGTACCGGCGAGCACCGGACCCACGATCGCCGGCAACACCCATGCGCTGGTGAGCACGACGAAGGCCCGAGGACGAAGCTCTGGCGGAAAGGTGCGGCCGACGAGCACGTAGAGCGCGACCCCGATCAGTCCGCTCCCCACCCCCTGCACCCCACGGCCGACGACGAACTGCGTCATGGTGCTCGCGACTCCGGCCGCGAGCAACCCCGCGGCGAAGACGAGCACGCCGCTCACCATGACGGGCGCATGGCCGTACCGCTCGCATCCCCATGCGGCCACCGTCATCGCCGCGACGGCTGTCGCCGCCGGAGCCGCGAAGGACACCGCGTACAGCGACAACCCGTCGAGATCCTCGGCGACGATCGGCAATGCCGTCGCCACCGCCAGTGACTCGAAGGCGACGAGGAACGCGGTGATGAACAGTCCGATGACTGCGGGGCCCAACCCGCTCGCGCGCCACGGGCTCCTCAGCTCGACGGCCGTCATCGCACGACCCGGGCGAGCGACGCGTCGCGCAGTGCCTCCCGCACGCGCCGGGCGTGCTCGATGTCGCGCAGAGGCGCGGAGGAGGGCTGGTCGCTGCGGGGTGGGAGGGCGCGGACGGCGAACACCGCGAGCCATGAGATCGTCATGCCATCGATCGAACAACCTGAAGTAAGGTTGAGGTCAACGCGAAGGAGAGTGATGTGTCCCACCGTGAATTGCGCAGCCACTCGTTGGGCCCCGGAGAGATCGCCCGGCGCACCGGCGTCGCGGTGTCGACCCTGCACTACTACGAGCGGGAGGGACTCATCGCCAGCGAGCGCACGGCGGGCAATCAGCGCCGCTACCACCGCGACATCCTGCGGCGCGTGGCATTCATCCGCGTCTCGCAGAGCGTCGGCATCTCGTTGACCCGTATCCGGGCGGCGCTGAGCACGCTACCGGAGGATCGTTCTCCCACGAAGACCGACTGGGCCAGGCTGAGCCGAGGATGGCGCGAGGAACTCGACGAACGCATCGCCGGGTTGCAACGATTGCGCGAGAAGCTCGATGGCTGCATCGGCTGCGGCTGTCTCTCACTCAAGTCCTGCAGTCTCTACAACCCCGACGACCGCCTGGCCGACGAAGGCCCCGGCCCCCGACGCATGCCCCCAGCCCGCGCGGGAAGGCACCCGGCGGAGTCGGTCGAGTAGCGAGGTCGCTCAGCGACCGACGACGGAGCCGTCGCACCTGGGGCATAGCCGCGGCGGAGCGAGACCAGCTTGCGTCATGGTCTCGATACGCTCCCTCGTCCCTCGGTCGCTACTCGACCACCTAACCACCGTGTAGGTGGTCGAGTAGGCCGGAGCCCTGCGGAGGCCGCATCGAGACCACGCCACCGCGGTGTAGGTGGTCGAGTAGGAAGGTCGCTCAGCGACCGACCGTATCGAGACCACGTTGCGCAAGCCGGTCTCGATACGCTCCCTCGTCCCTCGGTCGCTACTCGACCACCTCACCCGCCCGTAGGTGGTCGAGTAGGCCGGAGCTCTGCGGAGGCCGTATCGAGACCACGTTGCGTCGTGGTCTCGAGGCGCTCCCTCGTCCCTCGGTCGCTACTCGACCACCTAACCCGCCCGTAGGTGGTCGAGTAGGCCGGAGCTCTGCGGAGGCCGTATCGAGGCCACGTTGCGTCGTGGTCTCGATGCGCTCCCTCGTTTCGGGTCCTGCGGAGTTCAGCCGAGGTCGAGGGCGAGGAGGTCGTCCTCGGTCTCGCGGCGCAGCAGCAGACGCGCCTCGCCGTCGCGCACGGCGACGACGGCCGGACGCGGCACGTGGTTGTAGTTGTTGGCGAGTGAACGGCAGTACGCGCCGGTACCGGGGACCGCGAGCAGATCCCCCGGCGCGACGTCGGCGGGCAGGTACTCGTCCTTCACGACGATGTCGCCGCTCTCGCAGTGCTTGCCGACCACCCGGCTGAGCACCGGCTCGGCGGTCGACTCACGCGACGCGAGCGTGCACGAGTAGTCCGCGCTGTACAGCGCGGGGCGGATGTTGTCGCTCATGCCGCCGTCGACGGCGACGTAGTGCCGCGCACCGCCACCGTCGAGCGCGACTCGCTTCGTCGTGCCGATCTCGTAGAGCGTGAAGGTCGAGGGACCCGCGATCGCGCGTCCCGGCTCGATCGACAGGCGCGGAACCTCGACGCCGAGCGCCGCACACTCCCCCTCGACGATCTCGCGCATCCCGCGCGCGAGCGTCTCCGGACTGCTGGGGTCGTCCTGCGTCGTGTAGGCGATGCCGAAGCCGCCGCCCAGGTCGAGTTCGGGCGCGACCACTGAGAACTCGCGCGCGATCTGGGCGTGCAGCCGCAGCACCCGACGCGCGGCGACCTCGAAACCGTCGGTGACGAAGATCTGCGACCCGATGTGCGAGTGCAGGCCGAGGAAGTCGATACCGTCATCGGCCAGGATCTGGCGCACGGCTTCCATCGCGTCGCCGCCGGCGATCGAGAAGCCGAACTTCTGGTCCTCGTGCGAGGTCGAGATGTACTCGTGCGTGTGCGCCTCGACGCCGGCGGTGACGCGCACCATCACCGGTGCCCGTACCCCCAACTCCGTCGCGAGGGCACCGAGCCTGGCGATCTCCTCGAAGGAGTCGACGATGATCCGGCCGACACCGACCTCGAGCGCACGCCGCAGTTCGGCGACGGACTTGTTGTTGCCATGCATGCCGATGCGCTCGGGCGGGAACTCCGCGCGCAGCGCGACCGCCAGCTCGCCGCCCGTGCAGACATCGAGGCTGAGCCCCTCCTCGGCGATCCACCGAGCGGCGGCCACCGACAAGAAGGCCTTGCCCGCGTAGTACACGTCGGCCCCGGCGAACGCGTCGCGGAACGCGCGGGCGCGATGACGGAAGTCCTCCTCGTCGAGGACGTACAGCGGCGTACCGAACTCGCGGGCGAGTTCGTCGACGCGGACCCCCGCGACAGTGACCACGCCGTCGCTCTTGGCGACGTTCTCGGCCCACAGCGAGGGCACCAGGGCGTTGACGTCCTCGGGGTACCGCAGCCACGCGGGGCCTCGGTCTCCGGCCTGCCCGTGCAGGGCGCCTGCTTCATGTGCGCGCATCATCACATCCGATCGGGGGCCGAGACGCCGAGCATCGTCAAGCCGTTGGCGACGACCTGCCGCGTCGCCGCGACGAGGACGAGGCGGGCGCGGTGGACGTCGTTGGTCTCCTCGTCGCCCTGCGGCAGCACTCGGCAGGTGTCGTAGAACTTGTGGAACGCCGAGGCCGTGTCCTCGAGATACCGCGCGATCCGGTGCGGCTCGCGCAGCTCGGCGGCTTGGGCGACCACGCGCGGGAACTCCGCGAGCGAGCGCAGCAGATCGCCCTCGCGCTCCGTCGAGAGTTGCGAGGGATCGAACGCGGCCAGCTCGGACTTCAGTCCGAGGTCCGCGGCGTTGCGCACGATGGAGGCGAGCCGGGCGTGCGCGTATTGGACGTAGTAGACCGGGTTGTCGTTGCTCTTGCGCGTCATCTCGGCGACGTCGAGAGTCAGCGGCGAGTCGGCCGGGTAGCGGATGAGCGTGTACCTCAGCGCATCGACGCCGATGAGATCGATGAGCTCGCGCAGCGACACGATCGTGCCGGCGCGCTTGCTCAACTTGAGCTCCTGCCCGTTGGCGAGGATCTTGACCAGCTGACCGATGAGGATCTCGATCTGCTCGCCGGGCGTGTCGCCCACGCACGCGGCCATCGCCGACAACCGTCCCACGTAGCCGTGATGGTCGGCGCCGAGCAGGTAGAGGCACTGGTCGAAGCCGCGCTCGCGCTTGTTGACGTAGTACGCGGTGTCCGAGGCGAAGTAGGTGAGCTCGCCGTTGGAGCGGACGAGCACGCGGTCCTTGTCGTCACCGAAGTCCGTCGTGCGCATCCACGTCGCGCCGCCGTCCTCGAACAGCCGACCCTGCTCGCGCAGTCGCTTCATGCCGTGTTCCACGGCGTCGGACTCGTGCAGAGACCGCTCGGAGAACCACACGTCGAAGACGGTGCGGAACTCCTCGAGCTCGCTGCGCTGCTCGGCGAGCTGCATCGCGTAGCCCTCCTCGCGGAACGCCAGCAGCTGCTCGTCCTCAGGCAGCTCGAGGATTCCCGGATGCGCCGTGACGACCTGATCGGCGAGGTCGGCGACGTACGCGCCGTGGTAGCCGTCCTCGGGGGGCTCCTGGCCGAGAGCCCGGGCGCGCAGCGAGGCGCCGAACTTGTCCATCTGCGAGCCGCGGTCGTTGATGTAGAACTCGTTGATCACCTCGTTACCGGCGGCGCGAAGGACCCGCGAGAGCGCGTCGCCGACGGCGGCCCACCGGGTGTGGCCCAGGTGCAGCGGGCCGGTGGGGTTGGCGCTGATGAACTCGAGGTTGATCCGGCGGCCCGTCGACTCGTTCGCGTGCCCGTAGGCCTCGCCGGCCTCGAGCACGTGCCGTGCGACGTCGCCTTGCGCCCCGGCCGCCACCCGGATGTTGAGGAAGCCAGGTCCCGCGACTTCGGCGCCGGCGATGCCGTCGGACGCGCTGAGCCGGTCGGCGAGCAGTTCGGCGATCTCGCGCGGCGGACGGCCCGCCTTCTTGGTCAACTGCATCGCGACGTTGGTGGCGTAGTCGCCGTGCTCCTTGACCTTGGGTCGCTCGACGCGCACAGAGGCGGGGACGCCGTCGCTCAGCGTGAGCGAGGAGTCGTCGACGAGGGACTGCAAGGCGGCGACGATCGCCGCGGAAAGCTGGTCGGGAGTCACCGTCCCAGCCTACCGACGGGTCACCCGCGCTCGGCCCGTCGGTCGGCGATGACGCGCTCGATCGTGGCGACGAGCGCATCAGGATGGAACGGCTTGGTGACATAGGCGTCGACCCCGGCGCGTCCGGCGCGCGCGACGTCGTAGTGCTGGCCCTGGGTCGTGACCATCACGATGCCCAGTCCGCGGCACCGCTCGTCAGCACGGATACGCTCCACGGCGGTCACGCCGTCCATCCGCGGCATCATCATGTCCATCGTCACCGCATCGGGCAGCGGATCGCACGCGGCGAGCATGTCCAGCGAGTCCTGGCCGTCGAACGCCTCGATCACCCGATGGCCGGCCAACTCCAGGTTGGTGCGGATGAGGAAGCGGATCGACGGGGTGTCGTCGACGACGAGCACGGTGGCCACGGCACCACGCTAGCGGAGCATGCGGTAGGCTCGCTGACGCGATATCGGCCCCCGTAGCTCAGGGGATAGAGCACCGCCCTCCGGAGGCGGGAGCGCAGGTTCGAATCCTGCCGGGGGCACCCATGTGATGCCTCAGGACATCTGCAAGGTCCGAACCTACGGAAGTGGGTTCGGATCGTGTTTTTCTGGGGTTGGTCGTCGCGGCCGGTGTCGACGTTGAGCTCTCTGAGGTGAGGTCTTCGGTCGCCTTGACGGTGGGCCCCAGCGCAGCGTCTCGCTCGGCTGCATAGCGGGCTTCGACCTTGTCGACCCACGAGCGGTGGACGCCCCGTATCGGGTGGCGACGTCCGAGCGTCTCTGGTGCTCGACAAGCAGAGCAGTGACGACCAGACTGCCGGGGCGCCGAGGAAGCATCGAACGAGCGCCCACGGCCGCGCGCCACTAGCGTGCAACTATGGGGATTTTCAAGAAGGCCGGAGCGCTCGGCATCGCCAAGCTGGTCTACGACCAGGCTCGCAAGCCGGAGAACCAAGCGCGGCTCAGGCAGGCCGTCGACCAGGTCAAGGCCCGCCGCGACCGCGGTCGCCCGCGGTGAGGGAGAAGCACGCATCCCAGGGGTCGACCAGCTCGATGCCTGTCCGCGCGCAGTTCGCGAGGTCTCGCGCGTTGAACCCGGCGCTGCGGACTCGGCAGATCGCAGTCGTCTGAGCGTCGGCGCCCATCGACTGCTGCACGACTTCGCGTGCTCGTTCCGGGAGCGGGTCGACACCTCCGCGCTGCGCCGTATCGATGCGAGGACCGTCTTGGCGGCGGCGAACACGCCCGCGATGACGGCTCGAGGGCAACCCTTCGGGCGAGGCCGTCCCTCATTGGATGATGTCACCGCACCTGTCAGCCGATGCTGACGCTTTCGGGCTGCGGTGACTCGTCATCAACGCTCGTCTGGGGTGTGCACGTCGAGGCGATTCCGGTCGTTGCGCGTCTTGCGAAGGCTCGCGACGGTCGCCACAGCGATCGTCGCGCCGATGAACAGCAGCGAGAGCCAGATCGGCACCTCGGGGACCCAGAGCAGCGGCTCGCCGCCGTTGATGAACGGCAGTTCGTTGACGTGCAGCGCGTGCATGAGCAGCTTCACCCCGATGAAGGCGAGGATCACGGCGAGTCCTTGGGCGAGGTAGACCAGGCGTTCGAGCAGACCTCCGATGAGGAAGTACAACTGGCGCAGTCCCATGAGCGCGAACGCGTTGGCCGTGAAGACGATGTAGGCCTCCTGGGTCAGCCCGTAGATCGCCGGGATCGAGTCGACGGCGAAGACGAGATCGATGAAGCCGACGGCGATGATCGTGAGGAGCATCGGGGTGACGAACCGGCGGCCGCTCTTGCGGACGGTGAGGCGGTCCCCGTGGTACTCGTCCGTCACCGGCAAGTGGCGGCGGACGAAGCCCATGAAGCGACCCTGCGCCGGGTCGCTGTCGTCGTGGCTGACGGCCTGTCGGTAGGCCAGCACGAGCAGCAACGCACCGAAGAGGTAGAAGACCCACGAGAAGTTCTCGATCAAGGCGGCGCCCACCGCGATGAAGATGCCGCGAAGGATCAGCGCGATGACGATGCCGATCATCAAGACCTTCTGCTGGTAGATCTTCGGCACGGCGAAGCCGCTCATCACGATGAGGAAGACGAAGAGGTTGTCGACCGACAGCGCCTTCTCGGTGAGGTACCCCGCGAAGTACTCGCCGCCGTAGGTCCACCCGGAGACGGCCCCGATGCCGACTCCGAACAGCAGGGCGAGCCCGATGTAGAACGCCGACCAGCGGGCCGATTCGCCGATGGTGGGCTCGTGGGGCCGGCGGACGTGGGCGAAGAACTCGTAGACGAAGAACCCGATGGTGACCGCGATGGTGAGGGCCCAGATGGACGGCGTGATGTTCATGCGCAACTCCGAGAACTTGGCGTGACGATTGACGCCAAGGTCTTCCCCATCCCTGCTGCCAGGGACCGGAGGCCCGGGATGCGGCATGCACCCGTAATGACGAGCCGACCGTGTCGGAGTACTCCCCTTGGACTTCGCAGTCTAGAGGACAGCCTCACCGTGGCGGCGACGACCCGCTGTGCGGTCGCTCACGGGCTGGAGCCGCACTGCACTTGATAGGCAAGCCGTCGCTTGCCTATGGTGCGATGGTGGTCACGATCTTTCGCGCGCTCGACGACGAGACTCGGCGCCTCGTCCTGGACGAACTGGCGTCGCGCGACGGCCAGACGTTGTTCGAGATCTGCTCCACCCTCGCCACGCGTCACGGGCTCAGCCTCACCCGCCAAGCCATCTCCCAGCACCTCGGTGTCCTCGAGGAGGCCGGGCTCGTGATGACCGAACGGCGAGGGCGCTCCAAGTTCCACTACTTCAACCCCGCCCCGCTCGCCGAAATCACTCGGCGGTGGCCCATCCCCGAGAGGACGGATCCATGAGGATCGAACTCACCAGCCTGTTCGTCGACGACCAGCGCCGCGCGCTCGCCTTCTACACCGACGTTCTCGGCTTCACCAAGCGTCACGACATCTCCGTGGGCGACGACTTCTGGCTCACCGTCGTCTCGCCGCAGTCTCCTGAGGGACCGGAGCTGTTCCTCGAACCCGCCGACCACCCCGCCGTCAAGCCGTTCCGCGACGCGTTGATGGAGGACGGCATCCCGCTCGCGCAGTTCGCGGTCGACGACGTCGAGGCCGAATACGAGCGGCTGACCGGGCTGGGCGTGACGTTCACCCAACCCCCGACGGACGCGGGCGACGCCGTCGTCGCGGTCTTCGACGACACGTGCGGCAATCTCGTCCAGATCATCGCCATGAAGCCGGAGCGGGCGTCCAGCACCTGAGCCATCGGCCGAGGCCCCCTGGCAGGCTGGCGGGATGGACGACGACTTCCACCATCGCCTCGGCTTCTGGATCGCGTCGACGCTCTTCGTCGCCACCGTCGCCCAACTGCTCGTGGGGACGTTCGTTCCCGGCATCGAACGCTACGAGAACAAGGGGTTCGGATACCGGCTCGTGCTGAACAGCGCACTCATGCTGCTGGCACCGGTCACGTGGACGCTGTTGCGCCGCCGCCGGCCGCACATGGGTCCCGTGCCGTGGTGGCCCTGCGCGCTCATCGTCGCGTCGTTCTGCTTCGACGCCCTCGGCAACACACTCGACCTGTACGACTCGTGGGGCCGGTTCGACGACGTCAGCCACCTGGTCACCTGGTTCTTGCTGCTCTCGGGGATCGGGCTCCTCCTCGCCCGCACCGCCGTCGAGCCGAGGTGGGCGCTGGCCCTGATCGTCACCGGGCTGGGGGCAGTACTGGCCATCGCGTGGGAACTCGGCGAGTGGTTCACCTTCATTCGGCGTGGCATCGAACTCGACGGGGCCTACCAGGACACCCTTCTCGACCAGGCGCTCGGCCTGCTGGGCGCCGTCCTGGCCGCCGTGCTCGTCGACCACCGACGCACACGGAGCGTCCGAGATAAGGATGACGTCGCGTTCGGCTTGTGTCATCGAGCTGGACGACTAGCGTCGGCTGTAGGTCACCAACGACGAGGAGGCGACATGCCCACACGCACCGCACGCACCGCCTGGGACGGCGGAATTCAGGACGGCTCCGGGGAGGTCGAACTGAGCAGTTCGGGTCTCGGCACCTTCGAGATGTCGTTTCCCAAGCGATCGTCGGAGGACGGCGGTGGGACGACCAATCCCGAGGAACTCATCGCCGCCGCTCATTCGGCGTGTTACTCGATGCAGCTCAGCGCACTGCTCGGTGAGCGCGGAGCCACGCCGATCACTCTCCAGACGTCGGCCGATGTCACCCTCGGTCCCGACCCGGCGGGCGGCTTCCGTATCACCGCGATCGCCCTGCGCGTCCGAGGCGAGGTCGACGGCATCGATGAGAACGGCTTCCTCGAAGCAGCCGAAGAGGCCAAGGACACGTGCCCGGTCAGCAAGGCGCTCGAAGGCGTCGACGAGATGACGCTGGACGCCGCCCTCGAGACCGCTTGATCCACTGGAACGCCCGGCCGGCGCCGCCAAGCGCGTCGGCTGGGCGTCCCCGTCGACGCGGCTCGTCGCACCCGCGACACCGCTCGCCGATCCTCGGCCCGACCTGAGTGTCGACCTCTCCGCCACCGCGTTAGGCTTGACGGCGTCTCCACTCAAGCTCTCAGCACTTCCGGAAGAGGCGATTCAGGCCGTGGCCGAGTCCTCCACCACAGCGTCCAACTCCACCGGCGCTCACTCCCCCGACTTCGGAGCCAACGAATGGCTGGTCGAGGATATGTATGAGCGGTTCACCGAAGACCCGTCGTCCGTCGACGCCGAATGGGCGGAGTTCTTCCGCCGCGGTGGTTACACGGGCGAGAACGGGGCCGGGGGTGGCACCGCCGGTACCGCGTCTTCCAAGCCCGCAGCGAAGCCGGATCCGGCGGCCGAGACCGCTGCCGCCGCCAGCGCCCCCGTGAACCAGCCGGCCGACAAGACCGCCAGCGGTGAGCGTGCCCAGACGCGCGAGCCCGCGAAGGACACCGTCGTCACGCCGGCCAGCGACAAGAAGACGGAGCCCAAGGCTCCGGCCAAGCCGGCCGCCCCGGCCAAGAAGAGCGGCACCAAGAAGGCTGCGGCCGAGGAGAAGAAGCCGGTCGGCCCGGGCGAGGTCGAGCGGGTCACGCTGCGCGGCGCCGCCGCTCGGACGGCCACCAACATGGACCAGAGCCTGTCGGTGCCCACCGCCACCAGCGTGCGCTCCGTCCCGGTCAAGCTGCTGTTCGACAACCGCATCGTCATCAACAACCACCTCGCCCGCGCCCGCGGCGGCAAGGTTTCGTTCACCCATCTCATCGGCTACGCCGTGGTCCAGGCGATCAAGGCGATGCCGGAGATGAACACCGGCTTCGAATACGACGAGAAGGGCAAGCCGGTCCAGCTCAAGCCCGAGCACGTCAACTTCGGCCTCGCGATCGACCTGCAGAAGCCGGACGGTTCGCGCCAGCTGCTCGTTCCCAGCATCAAGGCTGCCGAGACCATGGACTTCGCGGAGTTCTGGCAGGGCTACGAGACGATGGTCAAGAAGGCTCGTGACGGCAAGCTGGAGGTCTCGGACTTCCAGGGCACCACCGTGAGCCTGACGAATCCCGGCGGCATCGGCACCAACCACTCGGTGCCGCGGCTCATGTCCGGCCAGGGCCTCATCGTCGGTGTCGGTTCGATGGAGTACCCGCCGGAGTTCCAGGGCGCTTCTGACCACACCATCGGGCAGATGGCCGTGTCGAAGATGATGACCCTCACCTCGACGTACGACCACCGGGTCATTCAGGGCGCGCAGTCCGGAGAGTTCCTGCGGCGCGTGCATCAGCTCCTGCTCGGCGAGGACGACTTCTACGACGACATCTTCCGGTCGCTGCGCATCCCCTACGAGCCCATTCGCTGGGCCCGGGACATCGCCGTCAGCCACGACGACGAGATCCATCGCCAGGCCCGCGTGCTCGAGCTCATCCACGCCTTCCGCGAGCGCGGCCACCTGATGGCCGACACGAACCCGATCGAGTACAAGATGCGCACGCATCCCGATCTCGACATCGCCTCGCACGGCCTGACGCTGTGGGACCTCGACCGCGAGTTCGCCACCGGCTCGTTCGGCAAGGCGTCGGGCAAGCCGCTCATGAAACTGCGCGAGATCCTCGGCATCCTGCGCGACTCCTACGTCCGGACCATGGGCGTGGAGTACATGCACATCCAGGACCCGGGCGAACGCGCCTGGTTCCAGGACCGCCTGGAACGCCCGCACGTCAAGCCGCCGCGCAGCGAGCAGCTGCGCATCCTGCAGAAGCTCAACCAGGCCGAGGCCTTCGAGGCGTTCTTGCAGACCAAGTTCGTCGGTCAGAAGCGCTTCAGCCTCGAGGGCGGCGAAACCGCGATCCCGCTGCTCGACGAGATCTGCTCGGCGGCTGCGTCGGACAAGCTCTCCGAGGTCTGCATCGGCATGGCCCACCGCGGCCGCCTCAACGTGCTCGTCAACATCGCCGGCAAGGACCCGGGCCAGGTGTTCCGCGAGTTCGAGGGCAACATCGACCCGCGGACGGTCCAGGGCTCCGGCGACGTCAAGTACCACCTCGGTGTCGAGGGCGAGTTCACCTCCTCCAAGGGTGACAAGGTCAAGGTCTCGGTGGCCGCCAACCCGTCGCACCTCGAGGTCGTCGACCCCGTCCTGGAGGGCATCACCCGCGCCAAGCAGGACCGCCTCAACATGGGCGAGGCCTTCCCCGTGCTCCCCGTGCTCATCCACGGTGACGCCGCGTTCGCCGGGCAGGGTGTCGTCGCCGAGACGCTCAACCTCTCGCAGTTGCGCGGTTACCGCACGGGCGGCACGATCCACCTGATCGTCAACAACCAGGTCGGCTTCACCACGAGCCCCTCGTCCTCACGCTCGTCGACGTACTCCACCGACGTCGCCCGGATGATCCAGGCTCCGGTGTTCCACGTCAACGGCGACGATCCCGAGGCCTGCATCCGCGTCGCGCAGCTGGCCTACGAGTACCGCCAGACGTTCCACAAGGACGTCGTCATCGACATGGTCTGCTACCGCCGTCGCGGCCACAACGAGGGCGACGACCCGAGCTTCACGCAGCCGCTGATGTACGACTCGATCGAGCGCAAGAAGTCGGTGCGCAAGCTGTACACCGAGGCGCTAGTCGGCCGTGGCGACATCACCCTCGAAGAGGCCGAAGAGGCGCTGAGCGACTACCAGAAGCGACTCGAGGCGAACTTCGCCCGGGTCAAGGAGTCCTCGGACCTTCCGGACTACACCCGGATCCCGGAGTACCCGGAGAAGCCGTTCGAGAGCGGCTACGTCACCGCGATCACGCCGGAGGTCCTCAAGGCTGTCGCCGACGCGTACACGAACGTGCCCGAGGGCTTCACGGTCCACCCGAAGGTCGCCCCTCAGCTCCAGCGCCGTGCGCAGTCGATCACCGCAGGCCCGATCGACTGGGGCACCGGCGAGATCATCGCGATGGGCTCGCTGCTGCTCGAGGGACGCCCGGTCCGCTTGGCCGGTCAGGACTCGCGCCGCGGAACGTTCTCCTCACGATTCGCCGTCATCATCGACCGGCACACGGCGGACGAGTGGACCCCCCTCTCGCACGTGAGCGAGGACCAGGGCACGTTCTACATCTACGACTCGCTGCTGAGCGAGTACGCCGCGCTCGGCTTCGAGTACGGCTACTCGGTGGCACGTCCCGAAGCGCTCGTCATGTGGGAGGCGCAGTTCGGCGACTTCGTCAACGGCGCCCAGTCGGTCATCGACGAGTACATCTCCTCGGGCGAGACCAAGTGGGGCCAGAAGTCCGGCGTCGTGCTGCTGCTCCCCCACGGCTACGAGGGCCAGGGCCCGGACCACTCGTCGGGTCGCATCGAGCGGTTCCTGCAGCTCGCGGCGAACGACGAGATGCGCATCGCACAGCCCTCGACGCCGGCGTCGTACTTCCATCTGCTGCGTAAGCAGGCTCTGGAGGCCGACCACCGACCGCTCATCGTGTTCACGCCCAAGCAGCTGCTGCGTCGCAAGGCCGCCGCGAGCCAGCCGGAGGAGTTCACCAGCGGCGAGTTCCGACCCGTTCTCGGCGACACGACGGTCGACCCGGGCAAGGTCGAGCGCGTGCTGCTGACCTCGGGCCGAGTCGCCTACGACCTCATGGACGAGCGTGACAAGCGGGAGAAGGACCAGTCCCGTACGGCGATCGTGCGCGTCGAGCAGCTCTACCCGCGTCCGGCGGAGCAGCTGCTGGCCGAGGTCGAGCGATTCACCGGCGCCAAGGAGATCCGCTGGGTGCAGGACGAGCCGGAGAACCAGGGCCCGTGGCCGCACATGGCGCTCCACTTCGGTGACGCCTTCGGCGACCTGCCGTTCACGGTCGTGTCGCGGCCCGAGTCGAGCACCACGGCGGTGGGTTCGCACGCGGTCCACGTGACCGAGGCTCGCGACCTGATGGACCGCGCCTTCGCCTGATCGGAGCGGCCGTGTACTTCACCGATCGCGGTATCGAAGAGTTGGCCGCCCGCCGGGGAGACGAGGACGTCTCCCTGGCGTGGCTGGCCGAGCAGCTCTCGACCTTCGTCGACCTCAACCCGGAGTTCGAGGTCCCTGTCGAGCGGTTGGCCACCTGGCTCGCCCGCCTCGACGACGAGGACGAATAGAACGGCGGTGGCGTTCGAGGAGTGGCCGGTCGTCCGCGTCACGTGCGGCGAACCGTGGCCTGCGGACTGGTCGGCCCGGATTCCCGCGGTGCGCCATCTCCTCGCGCACGGGCTCGAGCTCGGCCCCGGCGTCACGTTCCTCGTCGGCGAGAACGGCTCGGGAAAGTCGACGCTCGTCGAGGCGATCGCGGCCGCCTACGGCCTCTCTCCCGAAGGCGGCAGCACGCAGGGTCATCACCAGACGCATCGCAGCGAGTCAGCGCTCAGCGACTCGCTGACGCTGCACCGTGGCATCGGCGCGCCGCGGTGGGGATTCTTCTTGCGGGCCGAGACGATGCACGGCTGGTACACCTATCAGGCCGACGAGGCACGGGGCGAGAACTTCCACGCGATGAGCCACGGCGAGTCGTTTCTCGAGGTGGTGCGTCAGCGCTTCACCTCACCCGGCTTCTATGTTCTCGACGAGCCTGAGGCTGCCTTGTCGTTCTCGTCGACGCTCGCGCTGCTCGGGGCGTTCCACGACCTCGTCGACGAAGGCGCGCAGATTCTGTGCGCGACGCACTCCCCGATCCTCGCATCGCTTCCCGCCGCGACCCTCCTGGAGACGGGCCCGTGGGGTCTGCGCGAGACGAGATGGAAAGATCTCGAACTCGTCCAGCACTGGCAGGAGTATCTCGCCCGACCGGAGCGATACCTGCGCCATATCCTCGAATAGACGCCGCCCTCACCGGGTCTCGATACGCCGCTCGCAGAGCTCGCCGCTACTCGACCACCCACAGCCGACCAGCTGGTCGAGTAGGCCCGAGGAACGAGGGCCGTATCGAGACCACCACCCGGTCTCGATACGCCGCTCGCAGAACTCGCCGCTACTCGACCACCCACAGCCGACCAGCAGGTCGAGCACGCCCGGACTCCCCATAGCTGGTCGAGTAGGCCCGAGGAACGAGGGCCGTATCGAGACCACCACCCGGTCTCGATACGCCGCTCGCAGAGCTCGCCGCTACTCGACCACCCACAGCCGACCAGCTGGTCGAGCACGCCCGGACTCCCCATAGCTGGTCGAGTAGGCCCGAGGAACGAGGGCCGTATCGAGACCACCACCCCGGTCTCGATACGCCGCTCGCAGAACTCGCCGCTACTCGACCACCCACAGCCGAGTACCGAATCGAGGCCGCTCCCGGACTCTCGTCAGCGGGTGAGGACGATCTTGCCGAAGACGTCGCCGTCGATCACGCGCTGGAGGCCCTGTGCGGCGTCCTCCATCGCGATCTCGCTGTCGATGAGCGGGCGGGTCTCGGTGACCGCGAGGAACTCGGCCAGCCGCCGCAACTCCTCCCGCGTGCCCATCGTCGAACCGTGAACGCGCATCTGCTGGAAGAAGATGCGGGTCAGTTCGGCCGCCTTGGGAGCGTCACCGGAGGTCGCGCCGGCGATGACGAGCGTGCCGCCGGGACGCATGGACTTGATCGAGTGCGACCACGTGGCCGCCCCCACCGTCTCGATGACGGCGTCGACCTTCTGCGGGAGCCGAGCGCCGGACTCGAAGGCCTCGTGCGCACCGATCTCCAGCGCTTGCGCGCGCTTGTCCTCGTCGCGGCTCGTGGCGAAGACGCGGAAACCGGCTGCCCGCGCCAGCACGATCGCTGCGGTCGCCACGCCACCGCCCGCACCCTGGATGAGCACGGCGTCGCCGGGATTGAGGTCGGCCTGGGTGAACAGCATGCGGTAGGCCGTCAGCCACGCCGTGGGCAGGCACGCGGCCTCGCCCATCGACAAGCCGGCGGGCTTGGGCACGACGTTGCGCCGCGGCACCGCCACCTTCTCGGCGAAGGTGCCCGGGTACCGCTCCGAGAGCAGCGAACGCCGAGGGTCGAGGGTCTCGTCGCCGCTCCACGACGGATCGGAGATCACCGCGTGGACGATCACTTCGTTACCGTCCTCGTCCAGGCCGGCGGCGTCGCAGCCGAGGATCATCGGCAGCGACTCCTCGCGCAGACCGACCCCCCGCAGACTCCACACGTCGTGGTGGTTGATCGAGGCGGCCTTGACGGTGACGGTGGTCCAGCCCTCGGGGACCTCCGGCTCGGGCCGCTCCCCCACCACGAGGCCCTTCAGGGGGTCGTCGGGGTTGATGGCGTCGGCGTAGACGGCGAACATGCTTCTCCTGTCGGACAGTCAGTACGGACGTCGGGCGAGGCCCTCGCGGCGCGCCGTGTCGGTGACGGCGCGCGCCACGACCTGCGCCACACGCGGATCGAAGGGCGACGGGATGACGTAATCCTCCCGCAGCTCATCACCCACCAGGTCGGCGAGCGCCGTGGCGGCCGCGAGCTTCATGCTCTCGGAGATCGCCGTCGCGCGCACGTCCAGGGCGCCGCGGAAGATGCCGGGGAACACCAGAACGTTGTTGATCTGGTTCGGGAAGTCCGATCGGCCGGTGGCGACGACGCGGGCATGGCGCCGCGCCACGTCGGGGTGCACCTCCGGGTGCGGGTTGGCCATCGCGAAGACGATGGCGTCGTCGGCCATCTGCGCGACCGCCGACTCCGGCACCGTACCGCCGGACACACCGATGAAGACGTCGGCGCCCACGAGCGCATCGGCACAGCTGCCCGCCGACGCCCACGGAGCGCAGAAGTCCGCGAGCCAGCGCTTGATCTCGGTCAGGTCGTCACGCTCCGGGACGAGCACACCGGCTCGATCGACGACGCTGATCTTGCGCACCCCGGCCGCCCGTAGGATCTTCGCGATCGCCACGCCGGCCGCGCCGGCCCCGGAGATCACGACCTTGAGCTCGTCGAGATCGCGGTCGGTGAGGCGGGCGGCGTTGATGAGCGCCGCGAGCGTGACGACGGCGGTGCCGTGCTGGTCGTCGTGGAAGACGGGGATGTCGAGCCGCTCGATGAGGCGCCGCTCGATGTCGAAGCAGCGGGGCGCGGCGATGTCTTCGAGGTTGATCCCACCGAAGGACGGGGCGAGCCGCACGATCGTCTCGACGATCTCGTCGACGTCGGTGGTGTCGAGGGCGACCGGCACCGCGTCGACGCCGCCGAACTGCTTGAACAGCACGGCTTTGCCCTCCATCACCGGCATGGACGCGGCGGGGCCGATGTCACCGAGCCCCAGAACCGCGGTGCCGTCGGTGACGACGGCGACCGTGTTCGAAACCCACGTGTACTCGTGGGCCAGTTGCGGGTCCGTCGCGATCGCTTCACAGACTCGGGCCACACCCGGCGTGTAGGCCAGGGAGAGGTCGGCGGCATCGCGCAGCTCGACCGTCGAGGAGATGGCCATCTTGCCGGCGCGGTGCAACGCGAAGACCGGGTCCTCGTCATCGGGCAGCGTCATGTCGATGTCGGCGGATTCGAGTGGGGTGAGGTCTTGGGCGACCATGCGGCACTTCCTTGAACGCGTCTACGTGGAACGTGGAGGCGGTCACCGATCCGGCGGCCGGTGCGGCGCTGAGGGGCCGCGGAGAAGGCAAGGGGTGGAGCCGCGGTCAGTCTCTCACAGCGTCATTCCTCGTCGATGGCCAGGCTCATGGCGCGTCGCCCGGGTCCGGACAGGAGGCAACCCAGCACGATCACGGCGGTCACGACGAGAAGCGGCTGCAACCACGTCACCACGGAATCCTCTGCTCCACGCAGGTTCCACGCCAGGCCGAGCGCGATCAACTGGGCGACCAGCACCGGGCCGCGGGCGCCCTGGCGTGCGAGTGCGACGCCCGCTGCGGCGGCGAGGAGCCCCGCACCCAGGACGATGAGGACCACCGCGATCCCGATGCCCAGGCCGAGGCGATCGTCGCCGAGATGTGCGAGATCGGCGACCGCGAGCACCACCAGGGCGAGACCCTGGAGACCGCTCACGAGCCCGGCGATGCCCAACAGGAGACGACCGGCAGAGGTGTCCGACACCGGGCCAGGGTAACGACGCGCTTCTCGTGTGAGGAAACCGACACCCGTCATCGGCCCGTAACTCTTGTCATGTATGGGAAACCTTGCGAAAGTAGACAGCGAATGCCGTCGGGCCCTGGGGGTCTGCCCCATTCCATCCACGATAACTGCCATTTGGGAAGGAGCGTCCTCATGGACTGGCGCCACCGTTCCGCCTGCCTGGACGAGGATCCCGAGCTCTTCTTCCCCATCGGCACCACCGGCCCCGCGATCATGCAGATCGAGGAGGCCAAGGTGGTCTGCCGCCGTTGCGATGTCCGCGAACAGTGCCTGCAGTGGGCGCTGGAATCCGGTCAGGACCACGGAGTGTGGGGAGGCCTGAGCGAGGATGAGCGCCGCGCTTTGAAGCGTCGTAACGCGCGGGCCCGCATTCGGACCGCGTAACCTCAACCGCTGAGCCCCGGGTGCCTTTCGGCCCCGGGGCTTCGTCGTGTCCGACGGGTCAGTGCACGTCGAAGGTGATCGTGGCGGTCGCTCCGCCGACCGGAGATCGCTCGAACGCGAGCGATCCGCCCAGTTCCCCTTCGACCAGGGTCGACACGATCGACAGCCCCAGACTGCTGGTGGCGTCGAAACCGGCGGGCAGCCCGTTGCCGTCGTCGCTCACGCGCAGCCGTAGCCGGTTGCGGATGCGGTTGACCGCGACGGTCACCCGGCCGGACCGACGCCCCTCGAAAGCGTGCTCGACGGCGTTCTGCACGAGTTCGGTGACCACCATGGCCAATGAGGTCGCCGCGTCGCCGGGGATGCTCCCGAACGAGCCGATCCGTTCGGCTCGTACCTCCACCCCGTCGGCGAACTCCGGGATCGTGCGCAGCAGCGTGTCGGCGATGTCGTCGAAGGCGACGGTCTCGTCGAAGGACTGGCTGAGGGTCTCGTGGACGAGCGCGATGGACCCGACCCGCCGCTCGGCCTCACGCAGAGCCTCCTTCGCTTCCGGCACGTCGAGCCGGCGGCTCTGCAGGCGCAGCAGCGCCGCCACGGTCTGCAGGTTGTTCTTTACCCGATGGTGGATCTCGCGGATGGTCGCTTCCTTCGAGACGAGTTCGCGTTCGCGGAGCCGCAACTCGGTGACGTCGCGCAGCAGCACCAGGTAGCCCTCGCGGGCGCCCCCGTAGGTGAGCGGGATGATGCGCATCAGCAGCGAGGCTTCGCG
Organism: Aeromicrobium phragmitis; assembly: GCF_003674095.1. Lineage (GTDB taxonomy): Bacteria > Actinomycetota > Actinomycetes > Propionibacteriales > Nocardioidaceae > Aeromicrobium > Aeromicrobium phragmitis. The sequence continues at coordinate 70,032 of NZ_RDBF01000002.1, read as the reverse complement.
CCCCTCGATCTCGGCCGCAGACTCCGCGGGCCCGAACATCGTGGCGAAGCTCCGGTCGGTGGGCCGGCGTTGCAGGAGGCCGGTGGTGATCGCGATGAGATCGCGGCCGACGAGGTCGCCGGCGAGTCCGAGCCTGCGGTACGCCGACAACGCGTTGGGACTGGCGTACGTCACGGTGCACGCGGCGTCCGTGCGCACCAGACCGTCCCCGACCCGCAACGAGTCGGCGATGTCGGACCGGTCGCCCCCGACGGGGAACTGCCCGTGCCGGACCATCTCGACGAGCACGCCGCTCGTCTGCAGGTACGCCTGCTCGAGGGCGCTCGGCGAACGCTGCGCTTCGCGGTATCGCCGCTGCGTGATGATGCCGATCGGCTCGTCGGCCCCTCCGACCTCGATGACGTCGATCAGCACGACGGTGCCGTCGTGCAAGGTCTCCTCCGCAGCGAACCCCTGCCGCGGGACGAAGGTGCCCACGACGTCCTCGAGCAGCGTGGTCGGCCCGGTGGTCGGCCGGATCTGGGCGGCCGCCCACCGGCCCTTCTTCTCCGCGTCCGGCAACCAGAGGACGAGATCGCAGAAGGCGAGGTCGGCGATGATCTGCCAGCTGCCCACGAGTGCCTGGAGCCGCTCGACCTCCGCAGCGCCGAGCGCCGTCTGCGAATCTGCGATGTCGTCCAACGTGGGCACGGCGCCAGCCTAGTCCCCGCGCTCGGGCCCCGAGTTGAATGACTCCGCGCCCAACGACTCGGCGCGAACGCGCGAGTGTCACCGAACGCGGGGCACGGTGGCGACCGGCCAGTAACCTACGTCACATGACGAGCGACGAGAACGCCTTCCCCGAGCCCAGCGGCCCGCACGGCGGCCACCACGCCCTCGAGATCGCCAAGGCCCACGGTGTCGAGACGATGTTTACCCTGTCCGGCGCGCACGTGTTCCCGATGTACGACGCCGCCGTGAAGTCCGACGACCCCATGCCCATCATCGACGTGCGCCACGAACCTTCAGCGGTCTTCGCCGCCGAGGCGATCGGCAAGCTGACCCGCACTCCCGGTCTCGCGGTCCTCACTGCCGGTCCGGGCGTGACCAACGGCGTCAGTCCGGTCGCTCAGGCCTACTTCTCGGGGTCCCCCCTCGTGGTGGTCGGCGGGCGCGCACCGGCGGCCACGTGGGGCGCGGGCACGCTGCAGGAACTGGATCACCCGCCGATCTTCGAGACCATCACCAAGTCCGCGCGCACGGCGGGGAGACTGGCACAGATCGCACCGGTCGTGGACCAGGCGTTCACCGACGCCGGCTCGTCCCATCGTGGCCCGGCGTTCGTCGACATCCCGATGGACGAGTTCTTCAACAGCGGCCCGATCGAGCACCGGTCCACCGGTGGGGCGATGACGCCCGTCGAGCCCGACGGCGACCGGATCACGCAGATCGCCGCGCTGCTGGCACGTGCCGAGCGACCGGTCATCATCCTCGGTTCGGACGTCTGGTCCGACCACGCCGAAGAGGCAGCGCGACGGTTCGTCGAGGAGGCCGGCGTTCCCGCGATCGCCAACGGCATGGGCCGCGGCGTGCTGCCCGGCGGACACGAACTGCTCGTCACCAAGGCCCGCTCGCGCGCGCTCGGCACGTGCGACCTCGCCGTCGTCGTCGGCACGCCCCTGGACTTTCGACTCGGCTTCGGCCGGTTCGGTGGCAAGGACGGCGCGCCCGCGGCCACCACCGTGCACATCGCCGATTCGCCCGGCCAGGTGTCGACGCATGCCGAGCTCGGTGCGTCGGTCGCCGGCGACCTGACCCAGGTCTTCGACGGGCTGCTCGCCGCGCTGCAGGCGCAACCGGCCAAGCCGGATTGGACGGTGTGGGCCAGCGACCTCCAGGCGCAGGTCGCCGCGGCCGTCGAGCGCGACGCGGCGCTCCTCGGCGCGGAGGCCGACCCGATCCATCCGGCCCGGATCTACGGCGAACTGCTTCCGCGACTCGCCGACGACGCGGTGGTCATCGGCGACGGCGGCGACTTCGTGTCGTTCGCCGGCAAGTTCGTGGAGCCGAAGCGCCCGGGCGGCTGGCTCGATCCGGGCCCGTACGGGTGCCTCGGTGCCGGACTGGGCGCCGCCATGGCCGCCCGGATCGCCCGGCCCGACAGTCAAGTGGTCGTGCTGTTCGGCGACGGTGCCGCCGGCATGTCGCTCATCGACGTCGACACGCTCGTGCGGCACAACCTGCCGGTGGTCATGGTCGTCGGCAACAACTCCGCGTGGGGACTGGAGAAGTCACCGATGCAGATGCTCTACGGCTACGACGTCGCGGCCGATCTCGCCCCGCAGACCCGCTACGACCAGGTGGTCACCGCGCTCGGAGGCGGCGGCGAGATGGTCACCGATCCCCGCGAGATCGGACCGGCGCTCGACCGCGCGTTCGCGTCCGGCATCCCCTATCTCGTCAACGTCATGACCGACGTCAACGCGCAGTACCCGCGGGCCACGATGGGCGTCTGAGCACCACCTCCACGCTCGAACGGAGGCAGCCATCGGCGGTGTCGGGGCGCCGTGCCACGATGATCGATGTGATCACGATCGAGGTGCGGCGGCCCGACGCTGCCGAGCTTCACGCTGCCGGTCGGCTCACCGTCGCCGCCTACGTCGCCGACGGGCACCTGGAACCCGGCGACGACTACGGCGACTGGCTGGCCGATACCGCCGCCCGGGCCGACGACGTGGTCGTCGCTACGGCCGGCGACGAGGTCCTCGGAGCGGTCACGTGGTGCCCGCCCGGCTCACCGCATCGCGAGGTCGCGCAGGCCGACGACGAAGGCGAGTTCCGGGCGCTCGCCGTCGATCCAGAGCATCGCGGGCGTGGCGCAGCGCGCGCCCTCGTCGAGGCCTGCCTGCAGCGTGGTCGCGAGCTCGGCCTGACCAGCGTCTGGTTGTGCTCCCTGGCCGAGATGACGAAGGCGCACCGGCTCTATGAGTCCCTGGGTTTCCAACGAGCGCCCGAGCGCGACTGGGTACCGCACGACGCTCCTGATCTCGTGCTCCTGGCGTTCTGCCGCACGCTGTAGCGATGTCGTCGTCCTCACCTGTCCCGGGCACCGGATCGGGCATGCTGCGTCGCACGATCTGGCGTCAGCGGCGCCGGCTGCTTCTCGGCTTCCCGCTGCTCATCGCGTGGCAGCTGGGCGAGGCGATGACACCGGTCGTCATCGGGATGGTCGTCGATCACGGCGTGGCGACCGGTGACACGCGAGCCTTCCTGCTCTGGCTGCTCGTCCTCGCTGCCCTCATGGCGGGCTTCAGCCTCTCCTACCGTTTCGGCGGACGGCTCGGCCTGCGCAGTATCCAGGAGGAGTCGCATGCGCTGCGCTCGGAGATCGCCGGGCACGTGCTCGACCCGCGTGGAGCCGACACCGACGAACTGCCCGGCGAGGTACTGTCCCTCGCCACTGCCGACGCCGACATGACCGGAATGGTCGTGCGGCAGCTCGGATTCGCGCTCGGCTCGATCGTCGCCGTTCTCGCGATCGGCGGGTACCTGCTCGTGACCGACTGGGTCGTAGGCGTGCTGGTGCTGGTGGGCACGCCGCTCGTCGTCGCCGTCACCCAACTGCTGGCGCCCATGGTCGCGCGTCGCACCGAGGCCCAGCAGGAGACGGTCGCGCGCGCGTCGGGCGTGGCGAGCGATCTCATGGCGGGTCTGCGGCCGCTCAAGGGCATCGGAGCCGAGGACGCCGCGACCCAGCGCTACCGCGTCGCCAGTCGGGCCGCCCAGCGCGCGAGCATCACGATGGCGGGGGCCTGGGGCGTGCTGGCCGGCGTCAGCTCCGGCCTGAGCGTACTGTTCCTCGGGGTCGTCGCCGCGGTCGCGGGCGTCCGAGCTCTCGACGACGCGATCACCCTCGGCCAGTTCATCGCGATCGTCGGCGTCGCCCAGTACCTCGCCGAGCCGATCCTCGCGCTGGGCGAACTCTCCGCGCAGGCCGCCGCTTCCCTCGCCTCCGGACGGCGGATCAGCCGTTTTCTGCAGACTCCGGCACTCGTCGAGGGCGGGGCGCTGACGCCTGCCGCGCCGCCACGAACGCTCCGGTTCGACAAGGTCACGGCGGGTCCGCTGAAGGATCTCGACCTCGAGGTGCGTCAGGGCGAACTGGTGGCCCTCGTCGCCGACACTCCCCTCGCCGACGACGCCGTCATCCGCCTCCTGCACGGCACGCTCCGGCCCGATCGCGGCCGCGTGCTGCTCGGCCCGCATCCGCTCGATGACCTGACCCTCGCGTCTCGACGGGACGCCCTGCTCGTCAACGACCACCACGCGGACCTGTTCGAGGGGAGCATCCACGACGCGATCGATCCGCGACGCGATCTCTCCGAGGAGCAGCTGTCGGCCCTGCTCGCGGCGTCGGCCGGCACGGACGTCATCGCCGCGCACCCTGAAGGCCTCGACCATCGCATTCGGGCAAGCGGCGGGACGCTGTCGGGCGGCCAACGCCAGCGGCTGACGTTGGCCCGCGCCCTGGCGGAGAACCGCCCGGTCCTCGTGCTGCACGAACCGACGAGCGCTGTGGATGCCGTCACCGAGCAGCGGATCGCGGCGGGACTACGCGAAGCGCGCCGCCCCCACGCGACCCTCGTCCTCACGGCGAGCCCTGCCCTGCTCGACGTTGCCGACGTCGTCGTGGTCGTGAGAAACGGCACCGTCGTCGGCCGCGCTCGTCATCGTGAGCTGCTGCGTCGCGACCCCGAATACGCCGGGAGGGTGGCTCGATGACGGCGCGGGCCATCTTGCCGATCGCCGATCCCGCGACGACGACCCGAAGGGCGTGGAGACTGCTGCGGCGTCATCGGCGGCCCCTCGTGGGCAGCGTGCTGCTGTTCGCTCTCGTCGGGCTCAGTGGCGTCGTGCCGCCGTACGTTCTCGGCACCATCGTCGACCTCGTCCAGGACGGGACCGGCTCTCGCGGACAGGTCCTGGCGCTCGCCGCCGTGATCGTGGTGTCGGCGCTCGTGGGCGGCGCCGCGACGGCAGCATCGGCGGCGTTGCTGGCCCGGGCCGCCAATCCGGCGCTCGCGGAGCTGCGCGAGGACGTGCTCGACCGTGCGCTCCATCAGGACGCCGAACGGCTGGAGCAGGCGGGAACGGGCGACGTGATGTCCCGAGTCGGCGACGACGTTCGCGCGATCAGCGAATCGCTCGACAACGCCGTGCCGGAGTTCGTGCGGGCCGTCGTCGCGATCGTCTTCACCATGTTCGGCCTGCTCGTCCTCGACTGGCGTCTCGCGCTCGCCGGTCTCGCCGCGGGACCCTTCTATCTCGTCGCTCTGCGCTGGTACCTGCCGCGGTCGGCGCCGTACTACCGCCGCGAGCGCATTGCGCAGGGCGAGCGGGCCGAGGCGCTCATGGCCGGCATCCACGGAGCGCCGACGCTGCGCGCCCTCGGGCGACACCACCTCGCCCTCCAGCGCATCGACCACCACTCTCGCGCCGCCCTGGTCCAGGCCGTCGACGTCTACGCGCTCCTGACCCGCTTGTTCGGCCGCATCAACCTCGCCGAATGGGTGGGCCTCACCGCCGTCCTCGTGACCGGTTTCCTGCTCGTGCGCGACGACGCCGTCACCGTGGGAGCGGCCACCGCCGCGGCCTTGTACTTCCACCGCTTGTTCAATCCGATCGGCGCGGTGCTGCTGATCTTCGACCAGATTCAGGCCGCCGGGGCCTCGCTCGCCCGGCTCGTCGGTGTGCTGGAGCTGCCCGAGCCGCGACCCTCGTCGGAGGTCGTCCTCCGACAGCCCGTCCTTCGCCTGACCGGCGTGGCGCACCGCTACGGTGACGGTCCCGACGTCGTGCGCGACGTCGATCTGACCATCGCTCCGGGCGAGCACGTCGCGGTGGTCGGGTCCACCGGCGCCGGCAAGACCACGTTGGCGTCGATCGTGGCCGGCCAAGTGATCCCCTCGCATGGTGAGGTGACGGTCGCAGGGCGCCCGTACGGGGCCATCCCGTCCGTCGACCTGCGTCGTGCTCTCGCCCTCGTGTCGCAGGAGGTTCACGTCTTCGCCACCACGGTGCGCGAGAACGTGGCCATGAGCCGCCCCGAACTGAGCGACGACGACGTCTGGGCCGCCCTGCGTGTCGCCCGCTGCGCAGGCTGGGTCGCCGCACTCCCCGACGGCCTGCAAACCCGGGTGGGGCACCTGGGGCATCCGCTGTCGGCCGCGCAGGGTCAGCAGCTCGCGCTCGCCCGGGTGGCAGCCCACGACCCGTCGATCGTCGTGCTGGACGAGGCGACGGCGGAAGCCGGTTCGAGCGGCGCCCGAGACCTCGACCTGGCCGCGCGGGCCGTCCTCGAGGGGCGCTCGGCGCTCATCGTCGCGCACCGGCTCAGCCAGGCTCGGTACGCCGATCGAATCCTGGTGATGGAGCACGGTCGGATCGTCGAGGACGGCACTCATGACGCTCTCGTGGCCCGCGCCGGCCGCTATGCGCAGCTGTGGTCGGCGTGGAGCGCACGCTGATCCTTGTAGGGTGACCGCCATGGCTGCCACCGTCACTCACGTCGTCGGTTCCGAGCACACCGCCCGCGCCGTCGGAAGCGGTGACCTGGAGGTGCTCGGCACCCCGGTCGTCGTCGCCTGGCTCGAGGAAGCCACCTGTGCGGTCCTCGACCTGCCGCCCGAACAGACCAGCGTCGGCACCCGTATCGAGATCGATCACCGTGCGCCCAGCCCCGTCGGCGCGACGATCACGACGACCGCCTCACTGGCCCACCAGGACGGCCGCCTGCATCGCTTCCAGGTCGCAGCGCACGACGACCGGGGCGCGCTCGTCGCGACCGGGGAGATTCGCCGGATCGTCGTGGATCGGGAGCGATTCCTCGCCCGCGTGCCCGGTATGGGAGACTAGACGCCGAATCGTCACCAGGAGGACCTCATGGGCAAGACCGGACGCAAGCGCCGCGCACGTCGCAAGAAGAACTCGAACCACGGCAAGCGCCCCAACGCCTGAGCCGTCGGTTCGACACAGCTCAAAGCCCCATCCGGCCGGATGGGGCTTTCGCTTTTCCTCCCGAGCCATCCGTGCTCTCGCTCGAGTGGCGGGCCGCCGGAAAGTTGTTAGGTTCGCAAAGGACGTCACCTTGCCCTGACGTCCTTCGCCCACGGATCGAGGGAGCCGATGGAAGACTCAGCCGATCCGGCCGACCTGGTCGTCCTCCTCGACCAGGACGCACGGCCCTCCGGCACGGCGCCCCGCACCACGGTTCACGACCAGCACACTCCACTGCACCTGGCGTTCTCGTGCTACCTCCTCGACGACGAGGACCGCGTGCTGCTCACGCGTCGCGCCCTGGAGAAACGCACGTGGCCGGGCGTCTGGACCAACTCCTTCTGCGGGCACCCGCGTCCTGGCGAACGGGTGGACGACGCCGTGACCCGGTACGCCGATCGCGAGCTCGGCACGACGGTGCGCGACCTCCGCTGCCTCCTGCCGGACTTCCGCTACCGCGCGGTCGACCCGAGCGGTGTGGTCGAGAACGAGGTCTGCCCCGTCTACCTCGCCCGGCGGAACGGGCCGCTGACCCCCGCTCCCGCTGAGGTCCTCGAGATCCGCTGGGTGTCGCTGCACGACCTTCGTGTCGCAGTCATGAGCGCGCCGTGGGCCCTCAGCCCGTGGCTCGTGTCGCAGGTCGAGGAGATCGAATCGGCCGGCAGTTGGGAAGGCACCGCACTCGCGGCCCGGCCATGAGTCTCTTCGCCTTCCGCCCGGCTGCTCCAGCCTCCGCCACCTCCCGCTACGACGCGGTCGCGGAGGCCAGCGCCGCGCTGGTCCTCAAGCGCTACTCCACCTCCTTCGGCATCGCGAGTCGCTTGCTGGCCGAGCCGACACGAACTCACGTGCGCAACGTCTACGCCCTGGTGCGGGTGGCCGACGAGATCGTCGACGCGCGGCCACCTCGCGACCCGATGAGCCAGCACCGGCTGCTCGACGCGCTGGAGGCCGACGTCGGGTCGGCGCTCCACGAGGGTCACAGCGCCAATCTGGTCGTGCACGCGTTCGCCCGCACGGCGCGGTCCTGCTCGATCGAGCCCGCGCTGGTCACCCCGTTCTTCGCGTCGATGCGCACTGATCTCGAACGCCGCGAGCACGACGCCGAGAGCTTCGCCCGCTACGTGTACGGCTCGGCCGAAGTCGTGGGCCTCATGTGCCTGCGGACGTTCCTCGTCGGCTACCCCGAGGGGCGGTACGAGGCCCTCGCTCCCGGAGCGCGGCGGCTTGGCGCAGCGTTCCAGAAGGTCAACTTCCTGCGCGACCTGGCCGAGGACCACCAAGAACTCGGACGCCACTACTTCCCGGGACTCGAGCCCGATGCGCTGACCGATGCCCAGCGTGACGCCCTGCTGGACGACATCGACGACGATCTGCGCGCGGCAGACGTCGCCGTTCGCGGGCTTCCGCCGAGCAGCCGGCGGGCAGTGCAGGTCGCTCACGCTCTCTTCGCCGAGCTCTCCTGGCGTCTGCGGAGGACGCCCGCCGCCGAGATCGCCCGCCACCGGGTGCGGGTGCCGGCGCCCGTGAAGCTGCGGGTCGTCACCAACGCCCTCGTCAAAGGGGACACGTGAGCACCCGCGCGGTCGTGATCGGGGGCGGTATCTCCGGCCTCGCGTCGGCCGCCCTGCTGGCGCACGACGGCTGGGAGGTCGACCTCGTGGAGCGTGCCGACCGCCTCGGAGGCCGCGCCAGGGTATGGGAACAGGACGGGTTCGTGTTCGACGCCGGCCCCTCGTGGTTGCTCATGCCCGACGTGTTCGACCACTTCTTCCGGCTCCTGGGCACGAGCGTTCACGAGCAGCTCGATCTCGTCCGGCTGGACCCTGGATATCGGGTCTTCTTCGAGAGGTTCCCCGAGCCTCTGGACGTGCGCGCCGACCGAGCCCGCAACGTGGCGCTCTTCGGTTCCGTCGAGCCCGGCGCCGACGACGCACTGGAGCGCTATCTCGACTCCGCTCACGAGGTCTACCGCCTGGCGGTCCGGCGCTTCCTCTACGGAACCTACGAGCGGACGACGTCGATGGTCACTCCCGACGTCGTGCGCTCGATTCCCCGCTTGGCCGGACTCCTCACCCGGTCGCTCCACCACCACATCGCCCGGCGATTCGCCGATCCGCGGTTGCAGCAGATCCTCGGCTACCCCGCGGTCTTCCTGGGAACGTCTCCGGACCGCGCTCCGAGTCTCTACCACCTGATGAGCTGGATGGATCTGGCCGACGGCGTCTACTACCCGCGGGGCGGATTCGGCACCCTCATCGACGCCGTCGAACGCCTGGCGCGGCGGGCCGGGGTGCGCATCCACACCGCGACCGAGGTCACGGCCGTCGTCGTGGACCGATCCGGGCGTCGTCCCCGCGCCGCGGGCGTCGAGATCACGGACGGAGCGGGCAGGGCCTCGGTCATCGACGCCGACACCGTCGTGGCCGCGGCGGACCTCCACCACGTCGAGACCGGTCTCCTCCCCCACGACCTGCAGACCTATCCCGAACGCTGGTGGCGCATGCGCGACCCAGGACCGGGTGCGGTGCTCGTCCACCTGGGCGTCGATGGGGAGCTTCCGCAGCTCGCCCATCACTCGCTGTTCTTCACTGCCGATTGGGACCGCAACTTCCGTGCCATCTTCGACGCGCCGACCCGCGTCCCCGAGCCGGCTTCGGCCTACGTCTGCCGGCCCTCTGCCACCGATCCGTCCGTCGCGCCCGACGGTGCTGAGAACGTGTTCGTGCTCGTTCCGGTGCCGGCCGACGTCGCGATCGGACGAGGCGGCCCCGAGGGGACCGGTGACCCGCTGGTGGAGGAGATCGCCGACGCCGTCATCGCCCAGATCGCCGCCTGGGCGGACGTTCCGGACTTCGCCGAACGGGTCGTGCTGAGACGCACCGTCGGTCCCGGTGACTTCGCCGCGGATCTCCACGCCTGGCGCGGCGGTGCACTCGGCCCCGGACACGTCCTGAAGCAGAGTGCGTTCTTTCGCGCCGGCAACGCCTCGCGGAAGGTCGACGGCCTGCTCTACGCGGGCTCCAGCACCATCCCGGGCATCGGGCTGCCGATGTGCCTCATCAGCGCCGAGCTGGTGCTCAAACGGGTGCGCCGCGACCGCAGCACCGGTCCGCTACCCGAACCGCTGGCCGTGGGAGTGCGCCGATGAGCTGGCTCTACCTCCTCGCCATTCTCGGATCGACGTTCTGCATGGGTTTGGTCGACCGGCGGTGGCGGCTCTTCCTGTTCGACCGTCCACGGCGCGCGGTGGCGATCGTCGGCGTCGGCGGACTGCTGTTCGTGAGCTGGGACCTCGTCGCCATCGCGCTGGGCATCTATCAGCGAGGAGAATCCCCGGCGATGACCGGCATCGAGGTCGTTCCCGAGCTGCCGCTGGAGGAGCTCTTCTTCATCGTGTTCCTCTGCTACCTGACGATGGTGCTCCACGGCCTGTTCTCGATGGTGTTCGCTCGCCGGGAGGTGCGGACATGACCTATGCGGGACTCGCCCTTCCCTTCGTCGGCGTCAGTGTCGGCTTGCTGGCCGCCGGTGTCCTGCTCCGGCGACCGGGCCGCGGCTGGTGGCTGGCCACCGGAGCCACGCTCATCGCGCTCCTCGTGCTCACCGCGGTCTTCGACAACCTGATGATCGCTGTCGACCTCTTCCGGTACCAGGAGGACCAGATCTCGGGCATCACGCTGGGGCTCGCCCCCATCGAGGACTTCGCCTGGCCGATCGCCGCGGCGCTCGGACTGCCCGGTCTCTCGCTGCTGCTGGCACGACCGAACGATCGGACGGGGCGCGAATGACCTCGACCGCATTGCACCGACGAGACCCTCGCCCCTCGGTCGTACGTCAGGTCATCGGCACCTCGCGACCGCTCAGTTGGGTCAACACGGCCTATCCTTTCGGGGCCGCATACCTGCTCGCGGGCGGCGGACTGGACGTGGTCTTCTGGCTCGGCACGTTGTACTTCCTCGTGCCGTACAACCTGCTGATGTACGGGGTCAATGACGTCTTCGACTATGAGTCGGACCTGCGCAACCCCCGCAAGGGGGGCGTGGAGGGAGTGGTTCTGGACCGTCACGTCCACCGGCTCACGCTGATCCTGTCCGCGGTGACGAATCTGCCGTTTCTCTACGCACTCGCGGTCCTCGGCGATGCCGCCTCGACCGCGGTACTCGCCGGGGTCGTGTTCGCGGTGGTCGCCTACTCCGCCCCGGTCCTGCGCTTCAAGGAACGCCCGGTGCTCGATTCGCTGACGTCGAGCACCCATTTCGTCGGGCCCGCCACGTTCGGACTCGCCATCGCGGGGCCCTGGCCGTCCGGCGCGTGGATGATCCTCGCAGCGTTCTTCGCGTGGGGAATCGCCTCGCACGCCTTCGGAGCCGTGCAGGACATCCGCGCGGACCGCGACGCCGGTATCGCGTCGGTCGCAACGGCGCTGGGCGCTCGGCCCACCGTCTGGCTCGCGCTCGCGGCGTACCTGGCATGCGCGGTGCTCCTTCTCGCCGCCGGATCGATGGCGGCGATCGCGGCCGTGCTGGTGGTCCCGTACCTGCTCAACGTCGCGCCCTACGCCCGCATCCGCGACGACGAGTGCGAACGGGCGCACCATGGCTGGCGCAGGTTCCTGTGGCTCAACTACCTCACGGGGTTCTTCGTCACCCAACTACTCATCTGGGCGACGATCGGCTGGTAGCGGTCCCGCCACCGCAGCCAGGGCGGTCGGACCGCCCAGTTCAGCCGCAAGGTGCGCAGGGCCCGGTCGAGCCGTCGCCGTCGCTGGCGACGACCCCGCAAGGAGCGGGCCGAGACCCCCACCCCGACCGGGACGAGCCGGATCCGGGCTTCGGGTCCCAGCGCGAACGCCAGGTCGAGATCGTCGTGGATCTCGGCGTCGGTGCGATGGACGTCGTCGCGGACCGCGTCCCAACTGCTCCGCCGCAACGCCATGTTCGAGCCCCAGAGGCTCGTATGACCGAGCGCGAGATGCGTGGCGAGATAGTAGGCACCGAGATAGGCAGCGGCGGTGAGGTGCCGACTACCCCGGGGCAGGTCGTGGAACCAGCCGAGACCGGTCACCGCGTCGAGCGCCGGATCGGCCGCCAACGGTGCCACCAGGCGCTCGAGCCAGCCTCGTCCGCCGACGGTGTCGGCGTCGCACCGCACGATGACGTCGCCTCTCGCGGCGTCGTAGCCACGGGCCGCGGCCGCCGCGATCCCCACCCGAGGTTCGGCGACGAGCCGAGCCCCGTGTGCCCAGGCGACGCGTGCGGTGTCGTCGCTCGAGGCGTTGTCGACCACCACGACCTCGAGGGGCCGTAACGTCTGACACGACAGGCGCTCGAGGCACGCCGCGAGCGCCGGGGCGTCGTCGCGGACCGGGATCACCACCGAGACGCTCGGCCGGGCGCCCGGATTCACCGGCGCCTGCCAGTCAGGGGCGACCCGCGAGGGATCAGGACGGCCACCGCCGCGGCCGCCACCAGATCACCGATCCGGTCGGCGGCTCCGGTGCGGATCGCGAGCACATCAGCCATGGCGGCAACCTCCCGAGGTCGCGCGCCACCGGCCGGGCGTCAACGTTCCTGCTGGATCTCGATCTGCACCGAACGGATGGAGAGCAGGACGCGGTCACGCAGCGGCTGCGGCGCGACCTCGCTGCACGAACGCGAGACGAGCGTCTTGACCAGTACCTCGAGGTCGAACTCGCTCAGGCAGTCCTGGCATCCGTCGATGTGTGCCTGGATCTCGTCGCAGCTGGCGTTGTCCAGCTCATGGTCGATGAACAGGTAGAGGCGCTCGAGCGCCTTCTCGCAATCAGGTCCCTCGCAGCTCATGCCTCGTCACCTGCCTTCGCCACCGCCATGCCACGCTGACGGGCGTAATCGGCGAGCATCTCGCGCAGCTGCCGACGGCCGCGGTGGAGCCGAGACATGACGGTACCGATCGGCGTGTCCATGATCTCGGCGATTTCCTTGTACGGGAAGCCTTCGACGTCCGCGAGGTACACCGCGTAGCGGAAGTCCTCCGGCAACGCCTGCAGCGCTTCCTTGACGTCGTTGTCGGGAAGGCGCTCGAGCGCCTCCATCTCCGCGGACTTGAGCCCGCTCGAGGTGTGCGACTCGGCAGCGGCGACCTGCCAGTCCTCGATCTCCTCGCTGACCTGCTGCGGCTGGCGCTGCTTCTTGCGGTAGGAGTTGATATAGGTGTTGGTCAGGATCCGGTACAGCCAAGCCTTGAGATTCGTACCGGGCTTGAACTGGTGGAACGCGGTGAACGCCTTGGCATACGTCTCCTGCACCAGGTCCTCGGCATCAGCCGGGTTGCGGGTCATGCGCAGGGCGGCCGAGTACAACTGGTCGAGGAACGGCAACGCGTCGGCCTCGAACCGCGCCTGTCGCTGTTCGGGGGTCTCTTGGTCGAGCGCTACGTCGTCAGCCATCCCTGCCAAGTCTAGGGGGCTGGTTCTTTCCGGGCACGCGAGCATCGATGTCCTCCTCACGAGGGTCAACGGATCGTGCCCGCGCCCTATTCCGCGCGGAGAGGTTGGATGAGCTCCGGACCGTTGTTGCGGACATTGTTGACGGCGGTCGACACCGGCCATAGCTCGAGCGCGCCCGGGGTCGCGGGCGCCAGCTCGCCCAGTACCTCCCCGCCCTCCTGGCCCGGGTCCAGCCACGCCTCGTGCAGGTCCGCTGGGACCAGCAGGGGCGCGCGGTCGTGAATCCGCCCGTCGTCACCTTCCGCCGACGTGGTGAGAATGGTGTAGCTGAGCACCCACTGCCCTTCCGGGTCCTTCCAGAACTCGTAGAGACCGGCGAGGGCGAGGCCCTGACCGTCCTTGCCGGTCAGGTAGAACGGCTGCTTGCGTGGCTTGGCCTCACCCTCGCGCGGCTGAGGCTGGTACCACTCGTAGAACCCGTCTGCGGGCACGAGCGCCCTGCGGCGGGCGAACGCCTTGCGGAAGGACGGCTTCTCGGCGACGGTCTCTGATCGGGCGTTGATGAGCTTGTTGCCGATGCTCGGGTCCTTCGCCCACGACGGGATCAGACCCCATCGGGCCGTGACCACCTCGCGGCGCGTTGCGGCGGCGTCCTCGTCGCGACGCGCGAGGACGAGCGGTTCGGGTTTGGTCGGTGCCGCGTTGTAGTCCTCGCCGGTGTCGGCGTAGAGATCGCCGAGGTTGGCCTCGAAGTCGCGTTCGAGGTCCGAGGACGTCCGGGAGGTGGCATAGCGACCGCACATACCGCTCTGTCTACCACCGGTCGCCGACATTCTCGCCATACGCGCCTCCGCACTGCGCGACGACTCACTCCCGTAGCGACGACATCCGCGTCGGTGAGAAGACTGTGTTTTTCCGCTCCGACGCCTACGATGGAAAGGACGCCGACCCAGGAGCCCTCCCGCATGACCTTCGCCGACGCCCGCTCGCGTGACGACGCGAGCCTGCTGGAGGCGACCCGTGAGGGCGACCACGCGGCCTTCTCCGAGCTCTTCGAGCGCCATCGGGCCGCCGTCGAACGACTCGCCGAGAGCGTGACCCGCGGACGCGATGCCGAGACGCTCGTGAGCGCCGCGTTCATCGAAGGTCTCGGTCGCGTCCTGGACGGTGCCGCCACCGATGCCGCGTTCCGACCCTGGATCTTGCGCGTCGTGATGGAGTGTCACGGCACGTCGTTCGCATCCACGACCGCGAGTGCCGCGTTCTGGTCGCTGCCCGTGTCGCAGCAGTCGTTGATCTGGTCGGCCGTCGTCGACGACGCGCCCGCCGACTCCCGCGCGCTCGCTGCCGCATCGGACGCGCTGCGCGCGGAATTCCTGCGTCGACAGCGCGAGGACGCGTCGAGCCGACATGCGCGCACCCACCTCGACGATCTCGAAGGGCACGCCGACACCTGCGCCACCTGCCTGGGCGTGTGGTGGAGCGCCGACGATCTCACCTCCGCGACCTCGTTGGCGCGCAGCGTGCTCGGCGTGGGGGGCGAACGTTATCTGCGCCAGCCCGCTGCGGACCGTCGCCGTCGGCGCCCCCGCCCTCGGTGGATCCCGGCCACCTTCGTCGCGTCCGTCGCCGCCATGCTGCTCGCCACCAGCCTCGGCGCCCTCGCCGTCGCCCACTGGGGGCCCGGCAACGTGGCCGCCGGATGGCGCACCTCGGCACCCACTCCGACTCCCGCCCCGACCGCGGCACCGTCCGCCGGCGCGCCCGCTCCGCCCAGTCCCGATGCCACAGCGACGCCACGGCCCGAACCGACGCCGTCGTCGGAGCCGCCGCCCGCTCCCTCGCCGTCTCCGGTGCCGAGCCCCACCGCGCGCCCGAGCGAGGAACCTTCAGTCCCCGAGGACATGGCGGTCGGTTTCGCGTTCGGCGATCCGCACGACGAGTACGTGACGCGCAACGGCACGGCCTACCAGGCGCGGCACATCCGCTTCCACATCGTCGCCGAGGACGCCCAGGGAACCCACGCTCGCGCGGTGATGATGCGCTTCGAGTTCGCCGGCGCGGTCACCTACCTCGACAGCAGCAGCGCCCTGTCCTGCACGCCGTCGGCACAGACGATCACGTGCACAACGTCGCTCGCTCCCGGCAACAGCGTGTCCGGAACGATCACGGTGGAGCACGAGCAGGGCTCGGGCCGCGCCCGCGTCCACACGAGCGATGATCCCTCCGCGGCCACCGACCACGTCTTCGACTTCGGTCCTTGGGCGGGAACCGAGAGCGCGAGCCCGTCGGCGCCGCCGCCCCCGCCGAACAACGAGACCACGGAGGAGACGACGCCGGCGGAACCGCCCCCGGCCTGAGCAAGTCGTGCGGCCGGCGAGGGTGCGGTAAGAATGTCGTATGACCCTTTTGCGAACCGTCGCCCGCCCGATGCTCGCGTCGATGTTCCTCTACGGAGGCACGATGGCGTTGCGCAACGCCCCGGCCATGGCGCCCAAGGTGCAGCCGTTGGCCGACAAGGTCCAGAAGGTGATGCCCTCCGCGGATGCGGTCACGCTCGCGCGGGTCAACGCCGCTGTGCACGTCGCCGCCGGGCTCAGCCTGGCCACGGGGCACTTCCCCCGCGCCAGCGCACTGGCGATCGCCGCGACGATGCCGGCCACCACCGCCACGGGGCACCAGTTCTGGAAAGAGACCGACCCTGACGCCCGCCGCAACCAGACCATCCACTTCATGAAGAACGTGTCGATGACCGGCGGCCTGCTGCTCTCGGCCCTCGACCCCGACCCGCACAAGAAGTGGGTCGGCGCACGCGCCAAGAAGAAGGTCGCCGACGCGGGTCACGCCATCGCCGACCAGGTCGACGAGCTGCGGAGCTGAGGTTTGACGCCATGGTGGCCCGCTCCCCATCGTGAGCGCCCGATCGACGCCGAGGTCGTCGTCCCGGGATCGAAGTCCCTCACCAACCGCGCCCTCGTGCTCGCCGCGCTCGCCGACCGCGGTTCGTCGCGCCTGCGCCAGCCGCTCGTCTCCCGTGACACCGAGCTCATGGCAGGTGCGCTGGAGAGCCTCGGCGCCCGGATCGACCGCGAGGCCGATGCCTGGACCGTGCATCCGCTGGAGCCCGCGTCAACGCCCGTCACCGTCGACTGCGGGCTGGCCGGCACGGTCATGCGGTTCGTCCCGCCGGTCGCGGCACTCGGTTCGGCCCCGGTGACCTTCGACGGCGACCCGAGAGCGCGCGAGCGCCCGATGTCCGGCACCCTCGCCGGGTTGCGCTCACTCGGCATCAAGGTCGAGGACGAGGGCCGGGGCACGCTGCCCTTCACCGTGGTCGGCGAGGGCGGCGTGGCCGGCGGATCGGTCGAGGTCGATGCGTCGTCGTCCAGTCAGTTCATCTCGGCCCTGCTGCTCGTCGGCGCACGGTTCCGCGACGGGCTCGACCTGCGGCACGTCGGCGCGGTATTACCGTCCCAGCCGCACATCGACATGACGGTGACCGAACTGCGCCGCCGCGGTGTCGTGGTCGACTCCACGCCGGGGCGCTGGACGATCCAGCCGGGGCCGATCGCCCCGCTCGACACCACCATCGAACCGGACCTCTCCAACGCCGGCGGCTACGTCGCGGCCGCGCTGGTGACCGGTGGCCGGGTCCGCGTGCGCTACTGGCCCGAGGAGACGGACCAGGCCGGCGATGCGTGGCGGCAGCTGGTTCCCGCGTTCGGCGGTGACGTGCGGCGGGACGGAGACGTCCTCGAGTTCAGCGCTTCGGGCACCCTGCAGGGCGCCGACCTGGATCTGCACGACGTGGGCGAGCTGACCCCCGTCGTGGCCGCGATCGCTGCCCTGGCCGAGGGGCCGACCACCTTGCGCGGCATCGCCCACCTGCGGGGCCACGAGACCGACCGGCTCGCCGCCCTGGCCGCTGAGATCAACGGGCTCGGCGGCGCGGTCACCGAGACCGCCGACGGTCTGCACATCGAACCGCGACCGTTGCGCGCCGGCCGCTTCCATACCTACGCCGACCACCGCATGGCGCATGCCGGTGTCGTGCTCGGACTCCGGGTCGCCGGCATCGAGATCGAGGACATCGCCACCACGGCCAAGACGTATCCCACGTTCGCGCGGGACTGGACGGAGTTCACGCGGTGAGTCCCCGCGAACGCGACGAGCACGAGCGCTTCGAGCGCCCGCGCCGGCGCGGAAGCCGCCCCCGCACGAAGGACCGGCCGACGTACGACGAAGCGCCGATCGCGCGGGTCGTCACCATCGACCGCGGCCGGTACACCGTGACTGCCGAGGACGGCACGGTCGTCACCGCCATGAAGTCACGTCCGCTCGGCCGGCAGGGCGTGGTGGTGGGCGACGAGGTCCGGATCGTCGGCGACCAGTCGGGCCGTGAGGGGACGCTGGCGCGGATCGTCGAGGTGCTCCCCCGCCGCACCGTGCTGCGGCGCACCGCGGACGACGACGAAGCGCTCGAGCGGGTCATCGTCGCGAACGCCGACCGCATGGTGATCGTGCAGGCGCTCGCCGACCCGCCGCCGCGCATGGGACTCATCGACCGTTGCTTGGTGGCAGCCTTCGACGCGGGCATCGAGCCGATCGTCTGCTTCACGAAGGCCGACCTCGGCTCCCCCGATGACCTCCTCAGCCTCCTGCGCCCCCTCGATGTGCGGGTCGTCGTCACTCAGCGAGGCGGGCCGCTGGACGAGCTCCGCGACGAGCTGCGCGACCACACCAGCGTTCTCGTGGGGCACAGCGGCGTGGGCAAGTCGACCCTGGTCAACGCTCTCGTGCCCGACGCCGACCGGGCGACGAGTCACGTCAACGAAGTGACCGGTCGCGGGCGTCATACCTCGACCTCGGCGCAACTGCTCGCTCTTCCGTTCGGCGGATCGATCATCGACACGCCCGGCATCCGGTCGTTCGGTCTGCGCCACGTGGAAACCGACCACATCATCCGGGCGTTTCCCGACCTCGCCGACGTCGCTCTCGACTGCCCGCGCGGATGCACTCACCTCGTCGAGGAACCCGAGTGCGCCCTCGACGTCGCCGTGGCCGAGGGTCGCCTCCCGGCCGAACGGGTCGTCTCGTTCCGGCGCATCCTGGCCAGCCGCGCCACCGCCGCGGAGTACTAACCCTCCGCGTGGCACCGGGCCCCGCGGCGATTGCGTACGCTGTGGCCATGGCCAACCCCTATCTCGACGACCTGCGCCTCGCGCACGTGCTCGCCGACTCGGCCGACAACCTGAGCATGGACCGATTCGGCGCGGTCGACCTGAGTGTCTCCACCAAGCCCGACATGACCTATGTGACGGAGTCGGATCAGGCGGTGGAGGCCGCCATCCGGCGGACCCTCGCCTCCGCGCGCAGTCGCGACATCGTGCTCGGAGAGGAGGAGGGCGAGACGGAGGGCACCGCCGGCAGCTCCGAGCGCCGGTGGATCGTCGATCCGATCGACGGCACGTCGAACTTCGTGCGCGGGGTCCCCGTGTGGGGCACGCTCATCGCGTTGGAGGAAGCCGGCGAGATCGTGGTGGGCTGCGTCTCCGCACCGGCCCTCGGTCGGCGCTGGTGGGCGTCCAAGGACGGCGGCGCGCACACCGGCAAGTCCCTGCTGAGCTCTCGCCAGATCCAGGTCTCGCACGTCAGCGACCTGGCGGCGGCCTCGATCTCCTACGCCTCGCTGGGCGGATGGGAGCAGATCGGCAAGCGCGACGACTTCCTCCATCTGCTGTCCCGGGCCTGGCGCACGCGCGCGTTCGGGGACTTCTGGTCGTACATGCTGCTCGCCGAGGGCGCGATCGACATCGCGGTCGAGCCCGAACTCAACCTGTGGGACATGGCCGCGCTCGACATCATCGTGCGCGAAGCCGGCGGACGGTTCACGAGCCTCTCGGGCGAACCCGGACCGTGGGGCGGCAACGCCCTGGCCACCAACGGACGGCTGCACGACACCGCGATGGCGTTCGTCGGCTACTTCCCCGACGAGGACCCCGCTCCCGCGCCCGATCCGACCGACAACGTGCGGCACCTGGATCTGCATCGCCGCTCCTGAGGTCTGGCGCGTTGATGTGACACACGTTACATTCGGGTCATCCCTGGAGGTGTCCCATGCGCGTTCGCGACGTCCTGAGTTCCAAAGGCAGTGATCGGGTCTTCACGGTCAGCCCGCACACGACGATGCCCGACCTGCTCGCCGCCCTGGCCGAGCACAACGTCGGTGCGCTCGTCGTGAGCGACGACGGTGTGTCCATCCTCGGCATCGTCTCCGAACGCGACATCGTGCGCAGGCTGCGCGACCTACCCGACCCCCGCGCGGCGACCGTGGAGATGATCATGACAGCCGACATCCAGGTCTGCCGGCCTGAGGATCCGATCACCGAGCTCATGTCGACGATGACCGAGTTCCGGGTGCGCCATGTGCCCGTCGTCGAGGACGGCGCCCTCGTCGGCCTGGTCAGCATCGGCGACGCCGTCAAGTACCGCATGGAGCAACTGCAGTTCGAACGCGACCAGCTCGAACAGTACGTCCAGGGCTGACCAGCACCCTAGGCGGTCGAGTAGGCGGAGCCTGACGAGCCAACCCACCCCTTAGGTGGTCGAGTAGCCAGCGAGCTCTGCGAGCGGCGTATCGAGACCACACCGGACCACCCCCAGCCCTAGGTGGTCGAGTAGCCAGCGAGCTCTGCGAGCGGCGTATCGAGACCACGACTCGACCACCGTGACGTGCGCTGGAATGATCGGCGGGTGAGCACGCGACGACACGGGCGCATCCGCCTGCCCGAGGAGGAGCTGAGCTGGCGGTTCAGCAGGTCGTCCGGGCCCGGTGGTCAGCACGTCAACACCTCGGACACCCGCGCGGAGGTGCGGTGGTCGCTGGCGTCCTCGACCATCCTCGACGACGACGAGAAGGACCGCGCTACCCAGCGGCTTCGGTCTCGCCTCACCAGCGACGGCGTGCTGGCCGTCGCGTCGTCGCGCTATCGCTCCCAGCACCGCAACCGCGAGGCCGCCCGGGTCCGGCTCGAGGAACTGGTCACCGAGGCCGTCGCACCCGTGGCCAAGCGCAAGCCCACCCGCAAGTCACGCGCGGCAGACCAACGCCGCCTGGACGCCAAGCGGCGGCGCAGCGACCTCAAACGTTCACGCCGTATGCAACCCTGAGCACCATGGCGACCCTCACCTTCCGCGGGCGGACCGTGGCCCGGGACCGTGCACTCGTGATGGCGATCGTCAACCGCACGCCGGACTCCTTCTTCGACCGCGGCGCGACGTTCGATCCCCGGCGCGCTCTGGCGGCGGTGGAACGCGCGGTGGACGAGGGCGCGGACATCGTCGACATCGGCGGGGTGAAGGCCGGCACGGGCACCGCGGTGACGGTGGCCGAGGAGATCGAGCGAACCGTGCCGTTCGTCGCCCGAGTGCGCGAGCGCTTCGAGGATCTGGTGATCAGTGTCGACACGTGGCGCGCGGAGGTGGGGGTTCGGTGCGCCGAGGCCGGTGCCGACCTGCTCAACGACACGTGGGCCGGCGCCGATCCCGAGTTGGCGGACGTCGCGGCGGCGTTCGGTTGCGGGTACGTCTGCTCGCATACCGGCGGCGCCGAGCCGCGGACCGACCCGTTCCGGGTGGCCTACGACGACGTGGTGCGCAGCGTCGCGGACGAGACCACTGCCGCCGCCGAGCGCCTCGTGAAGCAGGGCGTCCCTCGCGACGGCATCCTCATCGATCCCACCCATGACTTCGGCAAGAACACCTTTCACGGGCTGGAACTGCTGCGCCGCACCGACGAGTTGGTCGCCACGGGGTGGCCGGTACTCATGGCGCTGTCGCGCAAGGACTTCGTCGGCGAGACCCTCGACCTGGGCGTCGACGACCGCCTCGAGGGGACGCTGGCCGCCACCGCGATCGCGGCGTGGCACGGCGCGGCGGTGTTCCGCGCGCACGACGTCGTCGCGACGCGCCGGGTGCTGGAGATGGTCGCCGGCATCCGTGGCGAGCGACCGCCCGCCCGGCCACGCCGCGGCCTCGCCTAGGTCAGTTCGTCGCGCAGCACTCGCTTGAGCAGCTTGCCGGACTGGTTCCGCGGCAACTCCTCGACCAGGTGCACGCGCTTGGGCACCTTGTAGCCCGCGAGCCGCTCCTTGGCGTAGGCGATGAGTTCGGCTTCGGCGACCTCCCCCTTGGTCACCACGACGGCCGTCACCGCCTCGATCCAGCGCTCGTCCGGAGTGCCGATCACGGCGACCTCGGCCACGGCCGGGTGCGTGTAGAGCGCGTCCTCGACCTCACGCGAGGCGACGAGGACGCCGCCGGTGTTGATGACATCCTTGATCCGGTCGACGACCGTGAGATAGCCCTCCGCATCGACCCGCACGAGGTCACCGGAGTGGAACCACCCGTCGGCGAACGCCTCCTGGGTCGCCTCGGGCTTGTTCCAGTAGCCCTGGCACAACTGGGGTGAGCGGTAGACGACCTCACCGGCCTCCCTTGGCGGCACCTCCCGGCCCTCGGCGTCGACCACTTTCAGCTCGACGAAGGTCACCGCCCGCCCGCAGGACTCCGGACGCGCGTCATGCTCCTCCGGACGCAGCACCGTGGCCAACGGCCCGATCTCGGACTGGCCGAAGCAGTTGTAGAAGCCGAGGTCGGGCAGCCCGTCGCGCAGCCGCTGCAACACGGGGCCGGGCATGATCGAGGCGCCGTAGTACGCCTTGCGCAGGCTGGAGAGATCGCGCTCACCGAAGTCGGGATGATTCGACAACGGCACCCAGACGGTCGGGGCCAGGAACAGCGAGCCGATCCCCCGCTCCTCGACGAGCCGGAGGACCGTGGGGACGTCGGGCACCTCCATGAGGTGATTGGTCGCCCCCACCATGAGGTACGGCATGAGGAAGACGTGCATGCCGGCGGAGTGGTACAGCGGCATCGGGTGGAGCGGCTCGTCGTCGGGAGTGAAGTCCAGCGCGATGATCGACGACACGTACTCGTGGACCAGCGCGCGGTGCGTCATCATCGCGCCCTTGGGCCGCGACGTGGTGCCGGACGTGTAGAGCAGCTGGACGAGGTCGGTGTCGCCGACCTCGACATCGATGTTCGGAACCTCGCCGGTGCGCACCCGCTCGACCAGCGCATCGGGAGCGTCGCGCAGCACGATCGTGTGCTCGACCGGCACCGCGGTCGCGGCGAGCGTCGGCGCGAGCGAGGGATCGACGAGGACCGTCGTCGCGCCGCTGTCCTCCAGCAGATACTCCAGTTCGCCGCCGGTCAGGGCGAAGTTGATGGGCACGTGCACGAGCCCCGCCCGCGAGCAGCCGAGGTATCCCAGCAGGTACGCGTCGGAGTTCTTGCCGTACGCCGCCACGCGATCACCCGGCTGCAGACCGAGGTCGAGCAGATACCGCGCCGTGCGGCTGACCGCGTCGTCGAGTTCGGCGTACGTCCAACTGCGGTCGGCGAAGCGCAAGGCGACGCGATCGGGCGTCCGCCGCGCGCTGCGATACAGGACCTGGTCGACGGTGTTGCGGTCCGCCCCGGTCACGCGAGGTACCCCGGCAGCCGGTCGCGCACGATGCCCTCGGCCTCGGCGATGATCTCGTCGACGATCTCCTGGCAGGTCCCCACCGAGTCGATGAGGCCCTGAGCCTGGCCGGCCCACCACATGCCGCCTTCCATGTCGCCCTCGGCG
This sequence comes from Aeromicrobium phragmitis, assembly GCF_003674095.1. Classification (GTDB taxonomy): domain Bacteria; phylum Actinomycetota; class Actinomycetes; order Propionibacteriales; family Nocardioidaceae; genus Aeromicrobium; species Aeromicrobium phragmitis. The sequence continues at coordinate 46,873 of NZ_RDBF01000002.1, read as the reverse complement.
AGCACCTTCTGACGACCGCGCGCTCCGGAGGCGAGCGGCGCGATGTCCTCGAACGTCGTGTCCTGCTGCTGGCTGATCTCGACGATCTTCTCTGAGATCGAGTTCCGGACGACCCGCGCGGTGTTGCGGAACTTGCGGAAGACGAGCACGGTGTCGCGCTCGGTGTTGGCGACGATCTGGTCCTTGACGTTGTCGTGGATGGGCGCCTCGGTGGTGGCCATGAAGCGCGTGCCCATGTTGACCGCGCAGGCGCCGAGTGCGAGCGCCGCGACGAGTCCGGAGCCGGTCGCGAGGCCGCCGGAGGCGATGATCGGGATGTCGAGCGCCTTGGCGGCCGCCGGAATCAGCACGAGGCCTGGCACGTCGTCCTCTCCGGGATGGCCGGCGCACTCGAAGCCGTCGATGCTGATCGCGTCGACGCCCTTGCGCTGAGCCGACAGGGCGTGGCGCACGCTGGTGGCCTTGTGGATAACCTTGATGCCCGCGGCCTTGAAGTCCGGCAGGTGCGGTTCAGGGCTCGATCCGGCGGTCTCGACGACCGTGATGCCCGACTCCACGATCGCGGCGCGGTACTCGTCATAGGGCACGGGGTCGATCGTCGGGAGAATCGTCAGGTTGACGCCGAAGGGCTTGTCGGTGAGGTCACGCGTCCGCGCGATCTCCTTGACCAGGTCTTCGGGGGTGGGCTGGGTGAGGGCGGTGAGGAACCCCAGCGCCCCGGCGTTGGCGACCGCGCCGATGAGCGGTGCCGTGCCGAGCCCGGTCATCCCGCCGACGACGATGGGGTGCTCGACTCCGTACTCTCGCGTGAACTCGGTGGTGATCATGCAGGCTGTGTCCTTTCCCCGGACGGGTGATCGGTGCCGGCCGTGAGCAGCGCGGCGAGTTGGTGGTAGGCGTTCGAGTCGTCGAGGCCGGTCAGCGCCTCGATCTCGCCGCGATGGATCGCTTCCATGACCTGACCGGCGACCGCACCCACGAAGGCGGAGGTGAGCGGCCCGGGGGCGTCGTCCACCGATCGCACGAGCGCTTGCACGCGGCGCGCCGCGATCCGCGTGTTCTGCTGGTAGATCCGGCCGGCGGGCTCGAAGGCGTCGAGGTCGGCGAAGAACGCCGGCGACGCCGGGCGCAACTCCTCGGCGATCGCGGCGAGGTAGATGCCGACCGCGGACGCGGAGCCGGCGTGCTCCGCCACGCGGGTCTCGACGTGCTCGGTCGCCCGCCGGAAGAAGGCCCGGACGGCAGTCACGATGATCTGTTCCTTGCTCTCCGCGATGAGGTACAGCGTGCTCTTGGAGCAGCGCAGACGAGCGGCGAGTTCGGCGACGCCGAAACGGAGGAAGCCCTCGGCGAGATACAGCTCGATGAGATCGTCGAGCAGCGCCTCGCGCCCACGAGCACCCCGCGGCCGGGCTGGATGGGTGACCGGGCTCACGTGCGTTACAGTACCGAACGAAGCCCGCTGGTACTAGTACCGGACCCGAAAGGATGCGAACGTGCCTGCAGAACGCCTCCTGCCCACGCGCGAAGCCGAGGACCTCATCGCGCTCACGCGCCAGATCGTCGACAAGGAGATGCGGCCGATCGTCGACCAGCACGAGCGTGACGGGAACTTCCCCCGCGAGGTCTTCCGCCTGCTCGGCAACGCCGGTCTGCTCGGGCTCCCCTACCCGGAGGAGTACGGCGGAGGCGGACAGGCCTACGAGGTCTACCTTCAAGTCCTCGAGGAGATCGGCGCGGGCTGGGCCTCGGTCGGCGTGGGTACGAGCGTGCACGCGCTGTCCTGTTTCGGCCTCTTCACGGCCGGCACCGAGGACCAGCGGCGACGGTGGCTGCCCGACATGCTCGGTGGCGACCTGCTGGGCGCCTACTGCCTGTCCGAAGCCCACGCCGGCTCCGACCCCGCGGCCATGCGCACGTCCGCTCGCCGCGACGGTGACGAGTACGTCATCAACGGCGCGAAGGCGTGGACGACGCACGGCGGGCAGGCCGACTTCTACAAGGTCATGGCGCGCACCGACGGCGGCATCACGTGCTTCCTGGTCCCCGGCGATGCCGAGGGCCTCTCGGCCGATCACCCCGAGGACAAGATGGGCCTGATGGGCTCGACGACCGCCACGATGCTGTTCGACGACGTCCGGGTCCCCGTGGAGCGGCGGCTCGGCGAGGAGGGACAGGGCCTGTCGATCGCGCTCGCCGGACTCGATTCCGGCCGGCTCGGGATCGCCGCGGTCGCGACCGGGGTCGCGCAGGGTGCCCTCGACGTAGCGGTCCGCTACGCCAAGGAACGCGAGACCTTCGGACAGCCGATCATCGATCACCAGGGCCTCGCGTTCGTCCTGGCCGACATGGCAGCTGCGGTCGAATCGGCCCGCGCGACGTATCTGGCGGCCGCACGGCTGCGCGATGCCGGCCGTCCCTTCAGCCGCCAGGCGTCGATCGCGAAACTCGTCGCGACCGACAACGCCATGAAGGTCACCACGGACGCAGTCCAGGTGCTCGGCGGTGCTGGCTACACCAAGGATTTCCCGGTCGAGCGCTACATGCGCGAGACGAAGGTCATGCAGATCTTCGAGGGCACCAACCAGATCCAGCGGCTCGTCATCGGACGCAGCCTCAAGAAGCAGTAGGAGCATCCATGCAGGTCAAGGACACCGCAGCGATCGTCACCGGCGGAGCCTCCGGACTCGGCGCCGCCACCGCCGCCACGCTTATCGCGCAGGGTGCGCACGTGTACGCACTGGACCTCGCCTCGGCGATCGACCAGGCCCCCGGCGACGAGCGCATCACGTACCTGCCCACCGACGTGACCGACGAGGAGCAGGTGCGCGAAGCCGTCCGAGTGGCGGCGGAGACTCTTCCGCTCCGGACCGTCGTGAACTGCGCGGGCATCGGACCGTCGGCCCGCATCCTCGGGCGCAAGGGCGTCCACGATCTCGCCCTGTACGCCAAGGTCGTGCAGGTGAACCTGGTCGGGACCTTCACCGTCCTCGCCGTCGCGGCCGAGGCGATCGCCCAGACCGAGCCGCTCGAACACAGTCAGCGCGGCGTCGTCGTCAACACGGCCTCGATCGCCGCCTTCGACGGGCAGATCGGCCAGGTCGCCTACGCGTCCAGCAAGGGCGGGGTCGTGGGGATGACCCTCCCGGCAGCGCGCGACCTCGCACAGCACGGCATCCGCGTCAACACCATCGCCCCCGGCATCGTCGACACCCCGATGCTCGCGACGGTGAGCGAGGAGTTTCGCGCGGGCCTCGCCGCCGGGGTGCCGTTCCCCCAGCGCCTCGCCACTCCCGAGGAGTACGCCCAGCTCGTCGCGATGGTCATCGAGCACGACTACCTCAACGGGGAGACGATCCGCATGGACGGCGCCCTGCGGATGGCTCCTCGCTGACCCCCGGTCGGCAGGCGATGCACGGGCGCTGACACGCGCGGCCGGCGTCGGGTCGCGGCCCCTTGTCCCGTGTGGTGTGCTGGAACCGGAAGACGCACCAACGAGGAGGTCGAGATGTCCGAGCCGTTCATCGAATCCCCGGCGCCCGACCACGACGTGGCCGAGCAGCAGCAGGAGATCTGGCAGGACGAGGAGCCCGAGAACATCGTCCTTCCCGATGAGGAGCGCCCCGTCCCCCTGGAGGACCCGGAAGACTGACGTCAGAGGATCGTCGCGGCGGCGAACGCGATGAACGTCGTGCCGGTCAGCGCGGTGAGCGCTCCCCCGCCGTAGACGAGCGCTTCGTTCTGACGGCGACGCCCGAAAGCGATGATGGCCACGCCGAGAGCGAGCAACAGGACCAACCGCAGTGCGATCGGCATTTGTCCTCCGATCCGGGTTCATATCGATGGTGTGGCATCTATTGTGAGCCACGCCCGTCCGCCGGCCCTCGCCGGCATGATGTGATCTCGGTCGCGTCGACCTTCAGCCGCCGGCAAGCACCTCGCGCGGCTCCACATGCGGCATGCCGAGCGCGTCGCCCACTTGGGGGTGGGTGAGCCGCCCGGCGTGGGCGCTGAGCCCGGAAGCGAACCCGGCGTCGTCCGCCAGCGCCTCCTGCCACCCCTGCCGGGCGAGGCGCTGGACGTACGGCAGCGTGACGTTGGTGAGCGCCAGCGTCGACGTCCGCGGGACGGAGCCGGGCATGTTGGCGACGCAGTAGAAGAGCGCGTCGTGGACCGGGAACGTCGGGGCGTCGTGGGTCGTGGGCCGCGAGTCCTCGAAGCAGCCGCCTTGGTCGATCGAGATGTCGACGAAGACGGTGCCCGGGCGCACCCGGGAGACGAGGTCGTTGCTCACCAGCGTCGGCGCTTTGGCCCCGGGCACGAGCACCGCGCCGATCACGAGGTCCGCCTCGAGCACCTGCTCCTCGACGACGAGGGGGTTCGACGCCAAGGTCATGACGCGGCCGCCGAAATGGACGTCGAGCTCGCGCAGCCGCGGCACGCTGAGGTCGAGCACGGTCACGTGCGCGCCCATGCCGAGGGCGATCGTCGCCGCTTGGGTCCCCGAGACGCCGCCCCCGATGACGACGACCTTGGCCGGCGCGACGCCGGGCACACCGCCGGGCAGCACACCGCGGCCGCCCGCGGGACTCATCAGATGGTAGGCGCCGACCTGCGCGGCGAGCCGTCCCGCCACCTCCGACATCGGCGCGAGCAGGGGCAGCGACCCGTCAGCCCCCTGCACGGTCTCGTACGCGATTGCCGTGGTGCCGCTGTCGAGGATGGCCCGGGTACCGGCGGGGTCGGCGGCCAGATGCAGATATGTGAAGAGCACCTGGTCGGCACGCAGCCGCCGGTACTCGGCCTCGACCGGTTCTTTGACCTTGAGCAGAAGGTCGGCATCGGCCCACACATCGCTCGAGGTCTCGTAGATCCGCGCTCCGGCGGCACGGTACTCGTCATCGGAGAAGTAGGAACCGGCACCCGCGCCGGCCTGCACGACCACCTCGTGACCGTCCTGCACCAGCGTCGCAGCGCCGGCCGGCGTCAGCGCCACCCGATCCTCGTGATTCTTGAGCTCTGTGACAACGCCGATTCTCATGGACTTAGATCACCAGAGCGCCCGCGCCGCCGCAACCGCGCAGGTTCTCGTCACCGCACCGGCAGGGCGGCCGCACCGCCGAGGCGCCCGGCCGCGACGAGTTCGACCGTCAACGCGGCGGCCGTGGCCTGGACGGCCAGCAACGCGACGAGGATCAGCACCTGGGCCGCGCCCGCCTCGGCCGGGGAGGCGCCGGCGAGGATCAGACCGACGAACGCACCCGGCAGTGTCACCAGACCCACGGTCCGGGTCTGGTCCTGTCCGGGCACGAGGGCGAGCGCGGCGGCGGGGCGGGCGACGAGTCCGACCGCCTTCCGTGCACTGAGCCCGATCGCGAGGGCCGCTTCGTAGGAACCGCGCTGGTCACGTAGCTCCTCCACGACCCGGCGGCCGCTCACCGACGTCGCCGTCATCGCGCCACCGACGAGGATGCCGGCGAGTGGCAGAAGGGCGATCGGCTCGGCGGGCACCACCCGGGTGAGCACGGCCAGGGCGAGCGGCGGCGCGATGCCGACGACGATGGGGACGAGCAGCCAGGCGACCTGCCGATTCCCCCTCGTCGTGACCCGCCGGCCCGCGGTCCACGTCGCCACGGCGACCATGAGCGCGATGAAGCCGAGCGTCCCCCAGAGCGACTGCAGCGCAACCCCGATCACCAAGCTCACGACGGCAAGCTGCACCACGGCGCGGGCGCTCGCGATCACCGGCGTGCGCCATCGTCCGAGGCCGCTGGTTGCGGTGATGGCGGCGGCAGCGACCGCGAGCAGGACGAGCAGGGCGCCGAGACTCCAGCCGAGATTCACCGTTTCCATGCGCTCAGCGTCCCACTGCGCAGCTGTCGTCCTGCGAGGACACCGGCCAGCACCTACCGTCGAGGAGACCGCATCGTCTCGCGAGAGGACCTTCGATGCCCACCATCGACGCCAACGGCATTTCGCTCTCCTACGAGGACACCGGCGGCTCCGGTCGTCCCGTCGTGCTCATCCACGGATGGCCGCTCAGCGGCGCCTCCTGGGAATCACAGCTCCCGGCGCTCACCGAGTCCGGGTATCGCGTCATCAGCTACGACCGCCGTGGTTTCGGCTCGTCGGAGAAGCCGGCGACCGGCTACGACTACGACACGCTCGCGGCCGATCTCAAGGGGCTGCTCGACAGCCTCGACCTGACCGACGCCACCCTCGTGGGCTTCTCGATGGGCGGCGGCGAGGTCGCCCGCTACCTCGGCAACTACGGCTCGGACCGCATCCGCTCGGCCGTCTTCGCCGCAGCCGTGCCGCCGTACCTCCTCAAGACCGACGACAACCCCGATGGCGGACTCGGCGACGAGGACGTCCAGCAGATGATCGAGGGCGTCGCGACCGGCCGGGAGGCGTTCCTGGACGAGTTCAGCGTCACCTTCTTCTCGTTCGACGGCGAACTCAAGGTCAGCGACGACGAGCGGCGCCGCGCCTTCGGTCTCTCCGCGCCTGCGCGCGACGAAGCGGTCCAGGGGTGCATCGACGCGTTCAGTCGCACCGACTTCCGCGACGACCTCGATCGCGTCGACGTCCCGGTCCTCGTCATCCATGGGGCCGGCGACGCCATCGTGCCGTTCGAGGTCTCCGGCAAGCGCACCGCCGACCTGGTCGACGAGGCTGAGCTGATCGTGGTCGACGACGCGCCGCACGGCCTCAACGTCAGCCACGCCGACGAGTTCAACCGCGCGCTGATCGACTTCCTCGCGGCATGAACCTCGATGCCACAATGACGACGTGACCAAACCGACCCAGCGACGCCGCATCGAACGAGTGCGGGTCGCCGCGTCGCGCGTCATCGGCCGCGACACGCTCGCCGCGGAGGAGCCCCTGGAGATCCGCGTCGACGGCGAGCAGTTCGCGGTCACGATGCGCACGCCGGGGCACGACTTCGACCTCGTGGCAGGGTTCCTGGTCAGCGAGGGCATCGCCGTCGGGGCCGATGACATCGCCGCGATGCGGTACTGCGCGGACGACACGCCGTTGGCCGAGAACACCTTCAACGTCATCGACGCGGCGATCCGAGGGACGGGTTCGGTCCGGGCGGCCGCACGACGGCGCCACGTCTACACCTCCAGCTCCTGCGGCATCTGCGGGCTCGACTCCATCGAGGCGGTCGAGACCGCGACGCCGTACGACCTCCTCGCCGACCGCACCACGGTCGGCGAGGAGGTCATCGGCGCACTACCGGACCGGCTCCGCGAGTCCCAGGAGCTGTTCGAGACCACCGGAGGGCTGCACGCTGCCGGCATCTTCTCCCCCGACGGCACGCTCGAGGCCATCCGCGAGGACGTCGGCCGTCACAATGCCGTCGACAAGGTGGTCGGTCACGCCTACTCCGAGGGTCGTCTCCCGCTCACCGGACGCATCCTCCAGGTGTCCGGCCGAGCATCCTTCGAGCTCGTGCAGAAGGCGGCCATGGCGGGCGTCCCCGTGCTCGCGGCGGTCAGCGCACCGTCGAGCCTCGCGGCCGACCTGGCCGAGCGCGCCGGCGTGACGCTCGTCGGGTTCTCCCGCGGTGCGACCTTCAACGTCTACACGCACGGGGACCGCATCGTGTGACGCCCGGCCACTCAGTGACCGCGGTCGACCCACTCCTGCAGGTGCGGCTTCTCGTCGCCGATCCGGGTGTCGTCACCGTGTCCGGTGTGCACCACGGTGTCCTCGGGCAGGACCAGGAGCCGGTCGCGGATCGAGTCGATGATCGTCTCGAACGACGAGAACGAGCGGCCCGTGGCGCCGGGGCCGCCGTTGAACAGCGTGTCCCCCGTGAACACCGCACCGAGCTGTTCGGCGTACAGGCACGTGCTTCCCGGCGAGTGTCCCGGCGTGGCGATCGCCGTCAGCACCGTGCCGGCGACCTCGAACCGCGTTCCCGCGACGAGGTCGAAGTCCGGCTCCTCAAGCGGGTGCTCGGCCGTCCACAGCATGTGGTCGCCGAACGGGAACCAGATCGGCGCGCCGGTCCGCTCCCGCAGCTCGACGGCGGCGTTGACGTGGTCGTTGTGACCGTGCGTGAGCACGATCGCGACCACGCGCCGTCCGCCGATCGCCTCGGCGATGGTGTCGGCGTCGTGCGGCGCGTCGATGACGAGGACCTCCTCGTCGTCACCGACGAGCCAGACGTTGTTGTCGACGTCCCAGGTGCCGCCGTCGAGGCTGAACTGCCCCGAGGTGACGACCCGTTCAATCCGCGCGCTCACAGGACCACCACCGAGCGCAGGACATCACCGTGGTGCATCTTCTCGAACGCGGCCTCGATGTCGTCGATGCCGATCTCCTCGGTCACGAAGGCGTCGAGGTCGAGCCGGCCCTGCTGGTAGAGGTCGACGAGCATCGGGAAGTCGCGCTTGGGCAGGCAGTCGCCGTACCAGCTGGACTTGAGCGCCCCACCGCGGCCGAAGACGTCGATGAGCGGGATGTCCGGCAGGGTCATGTCGGGGGTGGGCACACCGACGAGGACGAGCACGCCGGCCAGGTCGCGCGCGTAGAACGCCTGCTTCCAGGTCTCGGGACGTCCGACCGCCTCGATGACGACGTCCGCTCCCTCGGCCCCGTTGCCGCCGACGATCTCGCGGATCGCCTCGACCGGGTCGACCTCGCTGCTGTTGACCACGTGGGTCGCGCCAAGCTCGCGCGCCTTGGCGAGCTTGCGCTCGTCGATGTCGACGGCGATGATCGGCGACGCTCCGGCGAGCGCCGAGCCCACGATCGAGGCCGCACCGACGCCTCCGCAGCCGATGACCGCGACGCTCTTGCCGCGGGTCACCGCGCCGGTGTTGATCGCGGCGCCGATGCCGGCCATGACACCGCAGCCCAGCAGTCCCACGGCGGCCGCGCGCGCCTCCGGGTCGACCTTGGTGCACTGGCCCGCCGCCACCAGCGTCTTCTCGGCGAAGGCGCCGATGCCGAGGGCCGGCGAGAGTTCCGTGCCGTCGGTGAGGGTCATCTTCTGCGTGGCGTTGTGGGTGTTGAAGCAGTACTGGAGTTCACCGCGGTCGCACGCCCGGCACTCACCACACACGGCGCGCCAGTTGAGCACGACGAAGTCGCCGGGAGCTACCTCGGTGACACCCTCGCCGACCGCTTCGACGATGCCCGCGGCCTCGTGGCCGAGCAGGAAGGGGAACTCATCGTTGATGCCGCCCTCCCGATAGTGCAGGTCCGTGTGGCAGACGCCGCAGGCTTGCACCTGCACCACCGCCTCGCCCGGACCGGGGTCGGGGATGACGATGTCGACGAGCTGGACGGGTTCGGACTTCGCGAGGGCGACGACGCCCTGAACGGTCTGAGGCACGGACTCTCCTGGTCGGGATCGGCGTTCGTCCCCGCATCATGGCATGCATGCGACGCAGCGGCTCGGCCCGGTGTCGGTGACGGCCCGAGCACGTTAGCGTAGGTCCATGGAGCGCGATGTCGAGGTAACCGGACAGAAGAAGTCGGCGGCCGGTGTGCCGGCCGTCGCCGTCGCGATGAAGCGTGCGTTGACCCACATGGGTGCGACGCGTTCGGTCAAGACGCTGCTGAAGCTGAACCAGAAGGACGGGTTCGACTGCATGGGCTGCGGGTGGCCTGACCCGGAGCACCGGCACGTCGCCGAGTTCTGTGAGAACGGCGTCAAGGCCGTCGCCGAGGAGGCCCTCACCGATCGGGCGACACCGCAGTTCTTCGCGCGTCATTCGATCGCCGATCTGGACCGGCAGACCGAGCTGTGGCTGGGCAAGCAGGGGCGCATCACCCACCCGATGATCAAGCGGCCGGGCGGGGACCACTACGAGCCGATCGAGTGGGACGACGCGTTCGCCCTCATCGCCGACCACCTGCAGTCGATCGACCCTGATGAGGCGATCTTCTACACCTCCGGCCGCACCTCCAACGAGGCCGCCTTTCTGTACCAGCTCTTCGCACGCGCCTACGGCACCAACAACATGCCGGACTGCTCGAACATGTGCCATGAGTCCACGAGCGTCGCGCTGGCCGACGCGATCGGCATCGGCAAGGCCAGCGTCACGATCAACGACGTCTACAACGCCGACCTCATCGTCATCGCCGGGCAGAACCCCGGCAGCAACCACCCGCGGATGCTCTCGGCCCTCGAGGTCGCCAAGAAGCGCGGCGCCAAGATCATCGCGATCAACCCGCTGCGTGAGGCCGGACTCGTCCGATTCCACAACCCGCAGAACGCCCGCGGCGTCGTCGGCCCCGGCACGGAGATGGCCGACCTCCACCTGCCCGTGCGGATCAACGGCGACCTCGCCCTGTTCCAGGGCATCGGATCGCTGCTGCTGGAGTGGGACGCGATCGACCGCGAGTTCATCGAGCAGCACACCCAGGGATTCGAGGAGTGGGCCGCGCATCTCCGCGAGGTCGACTGGAACTACGTCGAGCAGACCAGCGGGCTGAGCCGCCGGCAGATCACCGAGGCCGCGGAGATGATCCGCGACTCCTCGGCGACGATCTACTGCTGGGCGATGGGCCTGACGCAGCACCGGAACTCGGTCAACATCATCCGCGAGCTGGCGAACCTCGCGTTCGCCCGCGGCGACATCGGCAAGCGCGGCGCTGGCCTCTTTCCGGTGCGCGGCCACTCGAACGTCCAGGGCGACCGGACGATGGGCATCTGGGAACGGCCGCCGGCCTCGTTCCTCGACGCGCTGCAGAAGGAGTTCGGTTTCGATCCGCCGCGCGAGCACGGCTACGACACCGTCGACTCGATCCGGGCGCTGCGCGACGGCAAGGCCTCGTTCTTCATGGGGCTCGGCGGCAACTTCGTCGACGCGACGCCCGACACCGCGGTCACCAAGGCGGCGATGCGCAAGGCCAAGCTGACCGTGCAGGTCTCGACCAAGATCAACCGCTCGCACCTGGTGACCGGTGAGACCGCCCTCATCCTGCCGACCCTCGGTCGCACGGAGAAGGATGTCCGCGGCACCGGCGAGCAGTTCGTCACCGTCGAGGACTCGGCGTGCGTCATCCGCTCGTCGCACGGACCGCTCGAGCCGGCCAGCCCCCACCTGCGCAGCGAGGTCGCGATCATCGCGGGCATCGCCGCAGCAACGCTCGGCGACCGGCACGGCATCCGGTGGCGCGAGATGGCCGAGGACTACGACCTCATCCGCGAGCACATCTCGCGCGTCGTCCCCGGCTGCGAGGACTACTCCCGGCGCGCCACGCGGCAGGGCGGTTTCGTCCTCCCCCACGGGCCCCGCGACTCGCGCACCTTCGCCACCGACAGCGGCAAGGCGGAGTTCGCGGTCTCGCCGATCGAGGCGCTGCAGGTGCCGGAGGGCCATCTGCTGCTGCAGACCATGCGCAGCCACGACCAGTTCAACACGACGATCTATGGGCTCGACGATCGCTACCGCGGCGTCAACGGCGGTCGCCGCGTCGTCTTCGTGCACCGTGAGGACATCGCCCAACTGGGCTTCGACCCGGACGACCTCGTCGATCTCGTGACGCGTTGGGAGGGCGACGACGTCGAGCGGGTGGCCGAGGGCTTCCGCATCGTCGAGTACGACACGCCGCGCGGTTCGGCCGCCGCGTACTACCCGGAGACGAATGCGCTCGTGCCGCTGGATTCGACGGCGGAGGGCTCGAACACGCCGACGTCGAAGTCCGTCGTGGTGCGCCTGGTTCCGGCCGGCACCGCCCGGCCTCATCTCGCGGACAGCAGTCAGGACGGCGTCCGCGCCGACGACGCCCACAAGGCCGAGTGGCGCCCCACCCAACTCTCCTGACCCAACCCCTCGCTGGTCGAGTAGCGGCGAGCTCTGCGAGCCGCGTATCGAGACCACGTCACGTCACCTGGTCTCGATACGTCGGTCGCTGAGCGACCTCCTACTCGACCACCTACCCCCCGCCCCAAAGCTGGTCGAGTAGCGGCGAGCTCTGCGAGCCGCGTATCGAGACCACGCCACCCAACATGGCCTCGATACGTCGGTCGCTGAGCGACCTCCTACTCGACCACCTACGGCGCGTGTTTGGTGGTCGAGTAGGCCGCGAGGAACGAGCGGCCGTATCGAGACCACGACACGTCACTGATCTCGATGGTCGACCACCTACGGCGCGGGCTCGAGACCGGAGTTCTCCCGGGTGCTCTGCGCCATCCTCTAGCCTGGCCGCGTGCATCAGGGCCCGGCAGACGAGCCGTTCGAACTGACCGCCGTCGAGTTGCGGCTCCACCGGTGGGCGAACGCGCTGCTCGCCGACGCGCCCGAGGGCGGAACGCGGGCCAAGCTCGTCGAGTTCCTGGTGTTCGGGGCGAAGCAGGCCTGGGCGTGCATCTTCGGCGCGGCGATGCTGGTGATCCTCGTGGTCGCGCGCCTCTGGTACCCCGACGACGCGGTGCTCGCGCGTAACGACGCCCTGGTGCTCGCCGCCGTGGCGATCCAGATCGTGATGGTGGTGGCGAAGCTGGAGACGGGGCGCGAGCTGCTGGTCATCGTGATGTTCCACGTCGTCGGCACCGTCATGGAGATCTTCAAGACGAACGTCGGCTCGTGGGAGTATCCCGGCGACGGCGTGCTGCACATCGGGGCGGTGCCGCTGTACACCGGGTTCATGTATGCCGCCGTCGGTTCGTACCTCGTGCGCGTCTACCGGCTGTTCGACCTGACGTTCGTGCGCTACCCGCCGCGCTGGACGACGGCGGTCGTCGCCGTACTGATCTACGTCAACTTCTTCGCCCACCACTACACGGTCGACATCCGCTGGCCGCTCGTCGCCGCGGTCGTCGCCCTCTACGCCCGGACGGTGATGCACTTCCGGGTCTTTCGCGGCGTGCATCGGATGCCGATCCTCGTCGCGTTCGCCGGGGTCGCATTCTTCATCTGGGTGGCCGAGAACATCGGCACGGCCAGCGGCGCCTGGCTGTATCCCGGCCAGGTGGAGGATTGGCACGTCGTCCCGCTCAGCAAGCTCGTCGCCTGGTTCCTTTTGATGATCATCTCCGTCGTGATGGTCGCCTGGGTCGACAAGCCGGTCGAACCACGCACCCGTCGTTGACGCTGTGGAAAGTCGTTCGACGGTGTCGGTTCATCGCGACAGCGTGAGGGCATGGAAGCGCTCAACCGACCCGTTCACGACCTCGCCGATCTCACCGCCATGTGGCAGGCCATCGCCCACCCCTTCGGCTTCAGCGAACCGTCGCTGTTCGTCGTGATGATGGATGCCGACGGAGTGCTGCTGCCGTCGGTGCTCGACGTCAAGGAGAATCCCCCTCGCCCCGACCCGGCGTTGCTCGCCGATCTGGCCTGGAGCATCGAGCGCGTCATCGAGGGTGTGGCGCCCGGCGGCTCGGCGGCGGCGATGTGGGGCCGCCCCGGCCGGCCGCCCTCACGGCCCGACGACGACGCCTGGTGCCGGAGCGCGCACGAGGCGTTCAGTGCCGCGGCCTTCGTCGCCTGGCCCGTGTTCTTCGCGACCGACGAGACGGTCGGCATCGTGCCGCCGGACGTGCTGGTGGGTTGAGCGTCAGCGGATCGCCCTGTCGGCGAGCCGCTCGACCGCGTCGGCGACCGGTGGCCCGAACATCGCCGCGTCGTTGTGCCCCACGCCTTCGAGCGGCACCTCGTCGACGAGGTTGCCGGTCTGCGCGGCGACCCGGCGACTGAGGTCGGGCGGGACGATCGTGTCCGTCGTGCCGTACACGACGCAGACCGGTACGTCGCTGCCGCGCAGGTGATCGATGCTCGCGAAGCGGTCGCGTAGCAGCAGCCGCACCGGCACGAAGGGGTAGTGGTGGGCCGCGACGTCGGTGAACTCCGGGAACGGCGAGCGCAGGAGCACGCCTGCCGGCGGTCGAGTGCTCTGCAGGCGGGCCACGACGCCGGTGCCGATCGACTCACCGAAGTAGATCGTCCGCGCGGGCTCGAAACCTTCCGCCTCGAGCGCATCGACGGCCGCGACCGCGTCGGCGGCGAGTCCCTCCTCGGAGGGACTTCCCGGGTTGCCGCCGTATCCGCGGTAGTCCAGCAGCAGGACCGTGAAGCCCCGCTCGGCGAGCTCACCAGCGATCGTGACCCGGCCGGCCCGGTTGCCGCCGTTGCCGGACGCGTACAGCACGGCGATATCGCGATCGGCGTCAGCCACCGGCGGGATGAGCCACGCGGTGAGGTCGAGTCCGTCGCTCGTGGTCAGCGTGAGGTCGCGCGCCCCGGGCATCACGGCGTCTGCGGGCCCGACCGGGGTCGTATCGGGCAGGTAGATCAGCGAGCGTTGGATCGCCCACAGCAGCCCCACGAACAGCCCTCCGATCACGACCACGACACCCGCGACGCGCGCGCTGCGGCGGGCGATCGTGTTCATGGCTCCATCGTGGCATTCTCCGCGAGGACGGGCGCTCCCTCAGCAGCAGTCGCAGCCGTCCCCGCACCCGCAGCCGTCCGCATCCTCGCGGAAGAGCGCTTCGGCCGGCGAGCAGCACGCGTCACCGCACCAGGCGTTGAAGCCTTCGCGCACCGCGAGCCCGGCGATCAGCAGCGCGGCGATGGGATCTGCCCACCACCAGCCCCACACGCTGTTGAGCAGCAGGCCGACGAGCAACGCGGCCGACATGTACGTACACAGCAGCGTCTGCTTGGAGTCGGCGACGGCCGACTGCGAGCCCAGCTCCCGGCCGGCGCGCCGCTCGAGGTAGGACACGGTGGGCATGATCAGCAGGCTGACGGCGGCGATGGCGATGCCGACCGAAGAGCGCTGCGCAGCGTCGCCGGCAAGCAGCCCGGTCACCGCGTCGTACGTGACGAAGGCCGCGAGCCCCCAGAACGAGAACGCGATGACCCGCAGCGCCTGCTTCTCGCGGCGTTCGTGGTCGCGGCCGGCGAACTGCCACGCGACGGCGAGCGCCGACGACACCTCGACGACCGAGTCCAGCCCGAAGGCGATCAACGCGCTCGAACTCGCCGCGGTTCCGGCGATCAGCGCGATGACCGCCTCCACCACGTTGTAGGCGATCGTGAAGATGACCAGGAAGCGGATGCGGCGGACGAGGGTGGCGCGCCGGTCCGGGGTGAGCAGCGTCGTCATCAGCAGGAGCCGTCCGCACAGCAGCACGCCGGATCGGTCACCAGCACGAGGTCGTGAAGGTCGCGCAGGGCGTGGGCGATTGCCGAGTCAGCGAGTTTGTAGCGGGTGCGCCGCCCCTCGGGCACCGCCACGACGAGGCCGCATCCGCGCAGACAGCCCAGGTGATTGGACATCGACTGCCGGGAGACCCCCAGCGACTCCGCGAGGTCGGCCGGATAGGCCGGGCTCTCCCCCAACGACAGGAGAATCCGCGCCCGGGTCGGGTCGGACAGCGCGTGTCCGAACCGGGCGAGCGCATCGAGACTCACAGCAGTGGCAGCGACCATGCACTGACAGTACACCGAAATCTGTATTCATCGAAGGCTGAACTCTTCGCTTCCGCGGTAGGTGGCCATAGCGTGGCCACCTGGCTCACTTCAGTCCGATGCCCCGCCCCGCGAGACCAGCCAGCGGAACACGTCCGCATCAGCGCTCTCGAGGCGGTCGACCTCTTCGCCCCCGTCACACCGCAGAAGGGCGATTCGCGTCCGCCCCGTGCTCTTCCCGTCGTCGAGCACCTGCCACGCGCCGCCGTGCGTCTCCCACCGCTCGAGGCGGGCGATCGCCTCTGTGGCGTCCAGCACGTCGTCATCGTCGGGCATCCTCCGATCGTCACACAGGCAAGACCCGACCGTCGCTGCGCGATGCCAACCCGTACGATCGCTGAGGTGGCCTCCCGCCGTGTCGCAGGCCACGTAAGCGAGTAAGGCAATGAAGGAAAGAGGCAACCGCGTGAAGGACACCCTCCGGGACATCTACGACGAGGTGCTGCGCCGCAACCCCGGCGAGACCGAGTTCCACCAGTCCGTCCACGAGGTCCTCGACAGCCTCGGCCCGGTCGTCGACAAGCACCCCGAGTACACCGACTCTGAGGTCATCCGCCGGATGTGCGAGCCGGAGCGTCAGATCATCTTCCGCGTGCCGTGGGTCGACGATCTCGGCCAGGTTCAGGTCAACCGCGGCTTCCGCGTCGAGTTCAGCTCGGCTCTCGGCCCGTACAAGGGCGGGTTGCGGTTCCACCCGTCGGTCTACCTCGGCATCGTGAAGTTCCTCGGCTTCGAGCAGATCTTCAAGAATTCGCTCACCGGCCTGCCGATCGGCGGCGGCAAGGGCGGCTCGGACTTCGACCCCAAGGGCCGTTCCGAGGGCGAGATCATGCGCTTCTGCCAGTCCTTCATGACCGAGCTCTACCGCCACATCGGCGAGTACACGGATGTGCCCGCCGGCGACATCGGCGTGGGCGGCCGCGAGATCGGCTACCTGTTCGGCCAGTACAAGCGCATCACCAACCGGTACGAGTCCGGCGTCCTCACCGGCAAGGGCTTGACGTGGGGTGGCTCGCAGGTGCGCACCGAGGCCACCGGATACGGCACCGTGTTCTTTGTCGACGAGATCCTGCGCAGTCGCGGCGACTCCTTCGACGGCAAGAAGGTCGTGGTCTCCGGTTCAGGCAACGTGGCGATCTACGCGATGGAGAAGGTCGACCAACTCGGCGGCAGGGTCATCGCCTGCTCGGACTCCTCGGGCTACATCGTCGACGAGAACGGCATCGACCTCGAACTCGTCAAGGAGCTCAAGGAGATCAAGCGCGCTCGCATCTCCGAGTACACCGACGCCCGTCCCGAGGCTCGGTTCATCGAGAACGGCTCGGTGTGGGACGTCCCGTGTGAGATCGCCCTCCCCTGCGCCACGCAGAACGAGCTCGACGGCTCCTCCGCCAAGGCTCTGGTGCAGAACGGCTGCCGCATCGTCGCCGAGGGCGCCAACATGCCGTGCACGCCGGACGCCGTCCGCGCGTTCACCGAGGCCGACGTGACCTTCGCCCCGGGCAAGGCGGCGAACGCCGGCGGCGTGGCGACGAGCGCCCTGGAGATGCAGCAGAACGCCTCGCGCGACTCCTGGAGCTTCGAGCACACCGAGGAGCGCCTCGGCGAGATTATGCGCGGCATCCACGACCGCTGCCTGGAGACGGCCGACGAGTACGGCGTCGAGGGCAACTACGTGGCCGGCGCCAACATCGCCGGCTTCACGCAGGTCGCGAACGCGATGCTCGCCCTCGGAGTGGTCTGAGAGAACCCCCTCTTGACCCCGCGCTCCGCGCGGTCTAACGTACAACCAAATGGTTGTACGTAATGAGCGCATTGCTCTCTCCGATGACGAGGTGGACCGGATCTTCCGGGCCCTCGCCGACGCGACCCGTCGCGACATCGTGCGCCGCACCCTCACCGGGCCGGCGAGCGTGTCACAACTGGCCGCCACCTACGACATGTCGTTCGCGGCCGTGCAGAAGCACGTCGCGGTCCTGGAAGGGGCGGGTCTGGTGACCAAGCAACCTCAGGGCCGCGAGCGCCTCGTCCACGGCAATCCCGCAACCCTTCAGCGGGCGCAAACCCTGCTGGACGAGTACGAGCGGATCTGGCGCGGTCGCGTCGCTCAGCTCGACGCACTGCTCGAGGACGACTGACACAGAAAGGCTTCGCCATGCCCGTCACCTCCGTTGAGAAGAACCCCGAGAGCCTCACCATGACCGTGGTCGCCGACTTCGGGGTCCCCGTCCGCCGCCTGTGGGACGCGTACGTCGACCCTCGGCAGATCGAGAAGTTCTGGGGACCGCCCGGGTGGCCCGCCACCTTCACGCGTCACGACGTCGCCCCCGGCGGCCGCTCGGACTACTACATGACCGGACCGGACGGCGAGAAGTCGGCCGGGTTCTGGGAGTTCCTGTCCGTCGACCCGCTCCGCTCCTTCGAGGTACGGGACGGTTTCGCCACCGACGACGGCTCCCCCAACCCGGACATGCCCTCGATGCGGATGGTCTTCACGTTCGAGGAGACCGACCAGGGCTCGCGCCTGACCACCACGACGCGCTTCAACTCGGTCGAGGAACTCGAGCAGCTCGTCGGCATGGGCATGGAGGAGGGCATGCGTGCCGCCATGGGCCAGATCGACGACGTGCTGGCCGACCTCGCCTCGTTCGCGGCCGGCCGAGGGACCGAGACGCAGATCCTCAGCGATACCCTCGTCCGGGTGAGCCGGGTCATCCGCGGCGACATCGAGCAGGTGTGGCGCGCACATCAGGAGCCGGAGCTGCTGCAGCGCTGGCAGCTCGGTCCCGACGGCTGGACGATGCCGGTCTGCGAGGTGGCCGACAAGGTCGGCGAGACGTACCGCTACGAGTGGGAGAGCGTCGACGGCGAGAACCGTTTCGGCTTCACCGGCGAGCTGCTGGAGTCCGAGCCGCCGCACCGGATGGTCACGACCGAACGGATGATCGGCATGGAGGGGCCGGGCGTCGTGAACGAGATGACGCTGACGCCCGTGGAGGGCGGCACGCTCCTCTCGCTCGTCATCGCCTACCCCAACGCCGAACTGCGCGACACCGTCCTCGCCACCGGCATGACCGACGGCATGGAGCGCAGCTACGCCCGACTCGAGTCGGAGGTGCTCGCCCCCGCCTGAGGTCTGCGGCATTCTGGGCCTCATGTCCGGCGGCGATTGGAAAGACTTGTACGCGGCGGCGTGCCGTGGCGATCTCGAACTCGTGCGGTTCCATGCCGACCGAGGTGTCGACCTCGACTACGCGCATCCGGAGTTCCAGTCGACCGCACTCGTCGCGGCGATCGTCGCCGGGCAGGAGGACGCCGCTCATCTGCTGCTCGACCTCGGTGCCGACCCGCTGCTGTGGTCCGAATTCGATGAGCTCACGCCCGTCGAAGCAGCCCGACAGGCCGAACTCCCGGCGCTCGAGGAGCGACTGGTTGCCGCGGGGGCTCACCCACCAGCGCAGCAGGACGAGGTGGCACGGCGTCGTCGATGGTGGCCGCTCAAAGCCCGAGCACGACGAGGGCGACGGTGAAGTAGACCAGCAGTCCGCTCGCGTCGCAGAACGTGGAGATGAACGGCGTCGAGAACACCGCGGGGTCGACCTTGCAGGCGCGAGCCACCAGCGGGATGACCCCGCCGACGGTCGCCGCGATCGGACAGTTGATGGCCAGCGTGAGCGCGACCACCGAGCCGATGCCGAGTCCGTAGACGACCGAGGCCGCCGCGAAGGCGAGCACCGCCAGGAGCAGACCGAGCAGCAGCCCCGTGCGCACCTCCTTGAAGGCCACGCGGAGAACGTCGCGTTTGCGCACCTCCCCGAGGGAGAGCGCCCGGGTCACGGTGGTCGCGGCCTGCGAGCCGGTGTTGCCTCCGATTCCGGTCAGCAGCGGGATGAAGAGCGCGAGCGCGACCTGCTCGGACAGCTCGGCCTCGAAGATCTCGAGCACGTTGACCGTCAGGACGCCCGAGAGCGCGAGGACGAGCAGCCACACCACGCGCGCCCGGGTGAGAGCGAGCACGGGAGTGACCAGGTAGGGCCGCGCCAGCGGCTCGCTCGCGCCGGCACGGGCCTGGTCCTGGGCGATGGCCTCGCGGTCGATGCGCGCGGCGTCCTTGATGGGCAGGATGCCGACGAGCCGGTCCTCGCGATCGACGATGGGCAACACCGTGGCGCCGGCGTCGAGGGTTCGTCGGGCGACCAGCTCCCTGTCGTCGCTCGTGGTGGCGAACAGCGGCGCCGCCATCACCTCGGCCACGAGGGTGTGGTCGGGATGGCGCAGGAGTTCGGTCACGTCGACCATGCCCATGAGTCGGCGGTGAGCGGACATGACGGGGATCGAGGCGACCTCCTCGGAAGGGCCGGTGAACGCGCAGATGCGCTCGCTGACCTCGCCCAGCGTGTCCTCGGGGCGGGCGTGGACCGCCGCGGGCGACATGCGCCGACCGATCGAGTCGGGGGCGTAGCCGAGCAGCGTCATCGCCGCACTGGTCCGCTCGGGGCCGAGCGTGGCGAGCATCCGCTTGGCGACCTTCGCCGGCACCTCGTCGAGCAGCCGGGCCTGCTCCTCGGGGTCGAGGTCGCCGATGACCTCGGCGAGATGCTCGTCGGCGAGCTCGCTGACCAGGTGCGCCTGAAGGCCAGGGTCGAGGCGGTCGAACACCCTGACCGCCGGCGTCTTCTCCAGCAGCCGGAACACGATCGTCGCCTCGTCGATGGGTAGTTCCCTGAGGACGCCCACCACCCGTTCGCCCGTCTGCTCGCGCACCAGCTGCGCCAGACGCGGCCAATCGTGCTCGTCGAGCAGAGACCGGACCGTCTCCCCGTCGAACCGGACATCGGGTGATGTCGACATGATCGATCCTTCCGCTCGCCGTAGTCCCTTATCACAGTTTCATGACGCGCTTCGCCGCCGCTTGTTCGCCCGGTGGACGCGATCTCGTCACGATCTTGAGCAGCGCCGTCCGAAGCATAGGTACGCCCCGTCCTGTAATCGGAAGGAACCTGCATGCCCCCTCGGCTCCGAACGTTCGAGCGACCCCCCGCTCGACGACGCCTGACCGCAATCGCCGCCGGTGCGCTCGCGTCCGTCGTACCCCTGTCGCTCCTGGCGGTACCGCCGGCGACTGCCGCGGATCTCGAACCTTTCGACGCAGTCGACCTGTTCATCGGCACGCAGCTCGACACCACGCAGAACAAGAGCAACGACGCCTACGGCAACACCTATCCCGGCGCCGCGGTGCCGTTCGGGATGGTGCAGCCGAGCCCGACCACCTTCAAGCGCGACGAGCCCAACGGCCTCGTGCAGGAGAAGGGCGGCTACGAGTACACGGCGGACCAGATCCGTGGGTTCGGCATGACCCGTTACTCCGGGTCCGGATGTCACCAGCGTTTCGGCGGCTACGAGTTCCCGACGATTCCGTTCACCGGCGCGCTGCAGGACGGGTCGCTCCCCTCGCTGCCGGACACGAATATCGGCGACTACTTCCTCGACTTCTCCCACGACAACGAGGAGGCCGAGCCGGGCTACTACTCGGTGACGACGGACAACGGTGTCACCACCGAACTCACGGCAACGGACCGCACCGCGGTGAGCCGGTTCGCGTTCCCCGACAGCGGCGACGCGACGCTCGTGCTGGACGTCTCCGGACCGAACAACCGCACGTACGGCAGCGAGATCACCATCGATCCGGCGACGAACACGGTCAGCGGGTGGATGTACGGCGCCGACATCTGCGACAACGGCAACCACTACCGCGCCTACTTCTCGACGACGTACGACCAGCCCTTCGAGTCCTACGGCACCTGGAACGACGGCGCCCTGCAGCCGGGCTCGGCGTCCGCCACCAAGGATTCCGGTGGCGACACCGGCGTGGACTTCCGCCACGACACGGGCGGCTGGGTCACCTTCGCCGACGGCGCGACGGTCACCGCACGTACCGGATTCAGCTACGTGAGCGTCGAGAACGCCGGGCTGAACCGCGAGACCGAGGCCGACGGCCGCTCCTTCGAGGAGGTGCGCGGAGCCGCGAAGGAACGCTGGGTCGAGGCGCTCGGCACGATCGACGTCACCGGCGGCGACGCGGCGGAGCGCACCAAGTTCTACACGGCGATGTACCACTCGTTCCTGCACCCCAACATCCGTAACGACGTCAACGGCCAGTACCTCGGCTACGACGAACAGGTCCACCAGGTCGAAGAAGGCCGCGACTTCTACGTGAACTTCGCGGGGTCGGGTTGGGACATGTATCGCAGCCAGGCGCAGCTCATCGCGCTCACCTTCCCCGAGGTGGCCGCCGACATCGCGCAGTCGATCGTCGGACTCACGGAACAGACCGGCGGGTGGGCGCCGGGCGCCGCGCGCATGCAGGGTGACAACCTGCAGGTCATCATCGCGACGCTCGACGACATGGGCATCACGGACTACGACCGCGAGACCGCACTCGCCTCGATGCTCGACACGCAGACGGTGCCGGCGACGAAGTCGAACCGCTCCGACGCCTACCAGTACTTCTCCACCGGCATGATCGAGAACCGCAAGCGCGACTTCGCGACGTCGCGGGTGCTGGAGTACGCCGTCGACGACTTCGCCATCGCGCAACTCGCGCAGCGCCTCGGCAACCAAGAGGCCTACGACCAGTTCATGGTGCGCGCACAGAACTGGATGAACGTCTTCGACCCGCAGACGCAGCACATCCGGCCTCGTGAGCGCAGCGGGTTCGACCGCAACTTCGACCTGCGCAACCGTGCGTCGGACTCCAACGGCGACCAGTTCAATCAATCGACCGGCTACCAGTACGGCTGGATGGTGCCGCACAACATCGGCACCCTGATCGAGAAGCGTGGCGGCGTCGAGAAGTCGATGCGCGAACTCGACGTGCTGATGGCCGACCTCGACGCGGGCGCATACACCCAGACCGGCAACTACCTGTCGAACCAGCCCGCGTTCTACACTCCGTGGGTCTACAACTGGTTGCAGGCCCCGCACGAGACCACCGACGTGCTGTACCGCGCGGTGACCGAGATGTACGACACGACCCCGTCCGGGCTTCCGGGCAACGACGATCAGGGGTCGCTCAGCTCCTGGTACATCTTCGCCAACCTCGGCATCGCCCCGACCATCTACGGCACGGGCGATCTCGTGGTGAGCGCACCGATGTTCGAGCACATCGTCATCGATCCGGTCGGCAGTGACCGGGTCATCACCATCGATGCGCCGGGCGCGGGCACCGATGCGAAGTACACCACCGGCCTGTCGGTGAACGGCACGGCACAGACCGCTTCGTGGGTCGACGCCGAGTTCGTGCGGTCCGGCGGCACGCTGGACTTCGAGATGTCGGCGCAGCCCGGCACCTGGGGCACCGGCGCCGACGACGTCCCGCCCTCGCACACCGACGGTGCCGATGCGCGTAACAACGTGGGCATCACGCCCGACGGCAACGGCAACATGGGCTCGATGGACCTCAGCGACTGGTCGTTCTCCCGCGAGGCCCTGACTGCCGCCGGTGCCGCCCCCGGAGCAACGATTCCGCACGGCGACACCGGTCTGGAGTTCACCTGGCCCGACACGCAGCCGGGTCAGCCCGACAACTGGATTCCGCACGGGCAGCGCATCGACCTCGGCGGCGTGACCGCAGCCAGCCTGTCGTTCCTCGGTCTGTCCACCAACGGACCCGCCCGCGGCACGGCCGTGGTGGAGTACACGGACGGATCGACGCAGAACGTCGAGATCGAGCTCACCGACTGGGCAGTCGGCGCCGGTGGCGGCAACACCGAGCTCATCACCGTCGGATACCGCAACAACGTCAACGGCACGAGCGGTTCGGGAACCTTCCGGGTGTTCGGCACTCGGCCTGCGGCGCTCGACGCGAGCAAGCAGGTTGCGGCCGTGCGGCTGCCGGAGGGCTCCGACCGCGGCATCATGCACATCTTCGACATCGCGACGAGCGAAGAGGCGTGGGAGGACCCCGACGCACCGAAGGGCGAGCCGGAGCGGGTCGTGCTGAACCCGACCGACGACCCCGCGACCTCGCAGCACGTCACCTGGCGCTCGCGCAGCCCGCTCCCCCTCGACGGCAAGGCTGAGGTGCGGCCGGTCGGTGGCGACGTTGTCACGGTCGAGGCGGAGAATCAGCCGGAGCGAAGCCTCGACGGCTACGCGGTGCGCAACCACTCCGTGCGGCTCGACGACCTCGTCCCGGGGACCGAGTACGAGTACCGCGTGGCGTCCGGCGATAACTGGAGCCAGTGGTACACGTTCGAGACACCGAGCGAGGACGCCGACCCGTTCACGTTCCTCTACTTCGGCGATGCGCAGGAGGGCATCGGCACGGTGTGGCACAACACCGTGGACATGGCGCTGGAGGCGCACCCGGACGCCGAGCTCGGTGTGTACGCCGGGGACCTCGTCAACAATGCGTCGAACGAGAACGAGTGGCGCGATTGGTTCGCCGGCGTCGCTGGGTTCGGCGACCGCACGAACGTGCTGGCGACGATGGGCAACCACGACACCAACTTCGAGCGCTGGACGGACACGTTCGAGTACGAGGCCAACGGGCCGATCGCCTCGGACGCGCAGGAGTACGAGGCCGAGTACGGAGCGCACCTGGAGCAGGTGCTCAAGGACTCGGTCTACTACACCGACTACCAGGGCGTCCGCTTCATCACGCTCAACGCGAACCGTGACGACATCTGTCCGTTGCTCGAGTCCGGTGGAGCGACCTCGGGCTGCGACGTCGGCCGCCAGGCGTGGATGACGGCGCAGGCCACGTGGCTCGACCGCGTGCTGCGCGGCAACCCGCACGAGTGGTCGGTCGTGGTGGCGCACCAGCCGGTGTTCTCGACCGGGATCAGCGGCAACGGGCTGCGCGACGAGTCCGACTGGCGTCAGTACATGCTGCCGGTGATCGAGCGTCACAACGTCGATCTCGTCCTGCAGGGGCACGATCACACGTATGGTCGCGGCTTCCACACGTCGACGGAGACGGACATGTCCGGTGTCACCGCCGGTCCGGTCTATGTGGTGTCGAACGCCGGGCAGAAGCAGTACACGCTGCCGAGCGAGACCGACAACATCTGGACGCGCAACGGCGCGGTCGCCGTCAAGCGGGCACAGGACACCTCGACGTACCAAGCCATCCGGGTCGACGGCGACACACTGTCGTACGAGTCGGTGGTGACGTACACGCGCCCCGGCGGCGCGGCGACGACGCAGGTGGGCGACACTCTGGATTCGTTCACGATCACCAAGCGCGACGACGGCGCGAAGTGGGTCACGGAGCAGGGTGTCGATGTGCCCGACGAGTCGGTCGAGCCGGTCAACGTCGACCGTCCCGGTCCGGCCGAGTTCGACCCGGAGACCTTCGGTGAGGTCACCTGGGACGACGACTTCTCCACCGATCGCCTCGGCGAGTACGAGGCCTATGGTGATCGCGGCGAGGCTGCGGCCGAGCTCGCGGTCGACACCGAGGCAGGCCTCCTGACGGCGACAGCGCCGGGCCGTCGGTGGAGCCACGTGTCCTTGCCGGTGGAAGCGGGCGAGAAGTTCGCGTTGATCGTCGAGCCCGAGCGCTTCCTCGGCGACGGTTCACCCGAGGACAGCTTGTTCGTGGGGCTGACCGATGGACCGGGCGATCGGGCGCACAGCTGGTACAACAACAGCCGGGGTCGCGGTGGTCTCGACGTCGTCGTCGATGGCCAGAGCCAGGGCTTGTCGGCTGGTGTCGGCGACCGAGCCGTGACCTGGGAATCGGGCGATCGGTTCGCGACGGTCGTCGATCACGGCGAGATGCGGTCCTGGATCGAGAAGGACGGCCAGTGGGAGCCGATCCGGTCGGGCCTGCTGCCGCTCACCATGAGCGAGGAGCAGATCGAGGGGTGGGCACCGACGTTCAGCCTGCGTCTCGACGCCGGGCAGATGGCAGTCGACCGCGTGACGCTCCTGCAGCCGTCCGAGGACGCCGAGCCGGTCGAGGTCGTGCCGGCTGAGGTCACCTTCACCGACGCGGCGGCCACGGAGAACGACACGTACACGATCCCGGAGTCCACCGGTGTCGAGTACGTGGTCGACGACGTCGTCGTGGCCACCGGGACGTATCCCGGCGCGGGCGAGGTCACCGTCAATGCTCGTGCGACCGACGGGTACGTCATCGCCGAGAGCGCGCAGACGACCTGGTCGTTCGCGTTCACCGACGAGCCGGCCGAGCCCGGCGAACCGGGTGAGCCCGGCGAACCGAACGAGCCCGGACAGCCCGGTGAGGTCGTGGCCCCGTCGGCCGAGGACCTGACCGACGCCAACCGTGGGTCGCTGCAACTGCCGGACACGGTGGTGGCGGGTGAGACGCTGGTCGGTCGAATCGATCCTCGTCATGCGGGCTCGACGTTGCACGGCTGGATGTTCTCGGAGCCGCGCGCGCTCGGCTCGGCGACCGTGAACGCGGTCGGTGAAGTCCGCTACCTGATTCCGTCGGACGTCTCCCCCGGCGAGCACCGCGTCGCCGTGGCGGGTGCTGACGGCGCGGTGATCGGTTGGGACGAGGTCACCGTGGTGGCACCGGACGGTGGACCGCAGCGCTCGGGCCTCCTGCCGGGCACGGGAGCGCAGCAGGGTGCCGCGCTCGCCGCCTTGCTGGCCCTCGCGATGCTCGCCGCCGGCGCCGTCCTCTGGCGCCGCCGCAAGTCGGCCTGACCGGCACGCGACGGGGCCCGGTATCCGCACGGATACCGGGCCCCGTCGCCGTTCCGGCGGTGGTCGAGTAGCGACCGAGCCGCACTTTGCTGGTCGAGTAGCGACCGAGCCGCACTTTGCTGGTCGAGTAGCGACCGAGGAACGAGGGAGCGTATCGAGACCACCCATCGAGAGGAGCGAACCTCACGGCACGTGCTACGAGTGAACGCCACACGCTCGTCTCGAAAAGCGGACGCGATGATCAATCAGGACTAATCACTCCGCTCCAGCGAGCCATGGTAACTCCGATTGGCACCAGGAAGGATCTTCCAGGACCAAGGGAGATTTTCATGAAGAAGTGGTTTTTCGGCCATTCCCGTGCGGAGCAAGCGGCTCTCGGCGTGGTCGCCGTGCTCATCTTCCTGGGATCTGTGAGCGCCGTTGCGGCAACGGTTGCACCCGACTCCATGCCGCGACCCGTGGAGACAACGGCATCACCCACCCCCACCCCGGAGAAATCGACTCCGAAGCCAGTCGTCACGTACGAAACCGAGACGGTCACCGAGACCATTCCGTTCGAGACCAACACGGTTGAGGACCCGGACCTTGACGTGGGCCAAACCCGCATCGCAACGGCTGGCGTTCCTGGTGAGGTCCAGCGTCAGGTCCGCGTCACGTACGTCGACGGTAAGGAAACGAAGCGCGAGCCGCTTCCCGATGTCGTCACGCGGGAGCCCGTCCCCGAAGTCGTGGCCCACGGGACGCGGCAGCCTGCGCCCCCTCCGCCACCTCCGGCTCCGGAAGCGCCCGCAGCGCCGGCCAACTGCCCGAACGGCACTTACACGAACAGCGCAGGCAACGAGGTGTGCAGTCCTTACGAGAGCCCGAGCGCACCGGCCGGTGCGACCGCCAGGTGCAACGACGGCACCTGGAGCTTTAGCCAGAGCCGCCGCGGCACGTGTTCACACCACGGAGGTGTCGCGGCCTGGCTGTGATTCCCCCGTCGGGAGATGGGCTCGCCAGGCGAAAGCGACGGTGACGAGGCAGATCAGCGCGATGACCAGCCCGCCGAGGAACATCTGCGGGTACGTCCAGCGCACTGCGAGTGCGGCGAGCACGACCGGCGCGAAGAAGCCGATATACGTCAGCGAGTAGTAGACCGCGGTGAGACCGGCGAGATCGTCAGGGCGCGCGATGCGCTGGACCTCGCTGAGGCTCGCCACGAGCGCAAGTCCGTAGCCCGCGCCGAGGACGATCGCGGCGAGGAAGACGGTCGGGTAGTCCAGCCGCGTGGCGGCGAGCGCGCCGAAGCCCATGCCAGCGGTCACGAGCATCATCGCGATGACCGAGGCACGAGCGCTGTGCTGGGTGTCGATGATCCGGCCGAGCACCTGAATGCCCACGCCACAGCCGAGGCCCACGACGGTGAGCGCGCCGGCGAAGGCGATCGCCCGGTCTCCCGCCTGCTCCATCATCAGCGCCGGCAGGATCGCGTACGCCGAGGCGGCGGTACCGAACACCCACGGCGCGACCGGCACGACGACGCGCAGGAACCGGCCGTGGGCGACGGCCGGGATCTTGAGGTCGTCGAGGAGGCGTTGCGTGGGCGCGGCTTCTCGCGGGCGCGTCTCCGGCACGCGCAGCAGCCACAGCCCGGTGATGAGCGCAAGGAGGGCGTGGAAGGCGTACGCGCTGTGCGTCGGCCATGGACCCCATTGGGCGAGCGCAGCGGCGACGCCGGCACCAATGAGGAAACCGAACGTGAGCGCGAGCCCGGCGCGGCGCGCTCCCGCGGAGGCATCGATGCCCGCACCGGCGCGGTCCGCGACGTCGCTGAGCTCTTTGACCCACGTCGTCCCCACGGCCATGACGAGCCCGAGGGCGACGCCACACAGAACCCGTCCGAGCGCAAGCGTGATCGCCGACTGCTCTCCGACGGCCAGGACGAGCGATCCGAGGAGTGAGATCGGCGCGGCGGGCAGCAGGAGGGGCCGCCGCCCGTACCGGTCCGAGAGCGGGCCGCCGAGCAGGAGCGCCGGGACGATGCCGAAGACGTACGCGGCGAGGAGCGCATCCACGGTGACGTCGGACAGTCCGCTGACCTCGCGGTACATGACCAGCAGCGGAGTGAATTCGTTGCCACCCCAGGCGGCCGCCAGCATGACTCCGGCGACGGGCCACCAGGACCGCGCGTCGATGCGCTTGATGGCCGGCGCGTTGGCCTCAGCCCGTGTGTTCACAGGCCCGCCCGGGCGTCCTCGAGATGCCGGACCAGGAGTTCGGCGAGGGCCTCGCCGTCGCGTCGCTCGATCGCGTCGACGAGCGACCGGTGTCCAGCCACAAATCGCGCGACCTGATTCGGGTCCCAGCGCACGCTGTGCGCGATCATCCGCTGCTGGCGTTCGCGTAGTCCGACCGAGAACGTGCGCAGCACCTCGTTCCCGACGGCCGCGACGATCTCCTGATGGAAGCGGGCGTCGAGGGCGGCGTACTCGCCGAGGTCACCGTCCTCGACGGCCGATTCCTGCGCCACGACAAGGTCGCGGAGGAGCTCGACGAGGCGGCGGTGCTGCGCGTCCGGCAGCGCCGCCGCCTGTCGTCCGGCATGCGTCTCCACGAGCAGCCGGGCTTCAATGACGTCATCGGCCTCGGCCGGGCTGACCGGCACCACCAACGCGCCACGTTTGGGGTAGAGACGAAGGAGCCCCTCGGCCTCGAGCCGCAGGAACGCCTCGCGCACCGGCGTGCGACTGAGGCCGATCTCCGCGGAGATCTCCCCCTCGCTCGTCATGCTCCCGCCAGGCAGGCTCCCGTCGAGCAGCCGCCCCTTCACGTGCCGGTACGCTCGCTCGGTCGCCGACTCCGTCTCCAACTTCATAGATACATGATGCATCTATGCCGTTCTCGGAGATCGGTCGGACGCCTTTTGCTGGAACAGAGACAAGCTCGAGCCCCTGACGCCCACAACGCACAGTTCGAAGCCCTGGCGCTTCATAGGCGCCGCCTAGCTCTAACCTCGGCTGCTACCCGCTCGGCTACAGTAGTCGGCTCCTCGTGCTCCCAAACTCGCAAAACCTTCCAGCCGGCCTCGACGAGTAGACGGTCGGTCTCAACGTCGCGAGCTCGGTTCTGTCGGACCTTACTGGCCCAGTACTCGGCGTTCGTTCTTGCGGCCGTGTGATGCTCAGGACAGCCATGCCAGAAGCAACCATCAATGAACACAGCCACCTTGGCGGCAACGAACACCAAATCCGCGCGTCGATTGAGCCATGACAGCGGCCGGACGTCGACTCGGTAGCGAAGGCCCATCGCATGCACCCGGCGACGGACAGCCCATTCCGGACTAGTGTCGCGCCTCTTGTTTCCCTGCATCCCTTTGCGTACGCCAGGGGAAGAAGCCCAGGACCTGGTCAAGCCGCATCGCCACCAACCCAGCGCACAGTATGCGGCGATCGCAGCGCGTTGATACCAGGACTGTCAGTGCACCGGCGTACCCTTCTACACATGGCGAGTCCCACTGTAATCGACCTCTTCGCTGGATGCGGAGGCATGACTGTCGGCTTTCATCAAGAAGGCTTCGCCTCCGTGCTCGCTGTGGAGTGGGACAGGTATGCAGCCGCAACCTACGCTGCCAACTTCGGCGAGGAGATCGTCCGCGCTGAGGACATCGGAGAGGTCGCCGACGAGGAGATCCCGCCCGCGGACGTCGTCATTGGGGGTCCGCCGTGCCAAGGCTTCTCGAATCTTGGGCTGAAACGATTGGACGATCCGCGCAATCAGCTCTGGCGCGAGTACATGCGATTCATCAAGCATTCGAAGCCGAAGGTCTTCGTCATCGAGAACGTCGACCGCTTCAGCAAGTCACCCGAATTCCAAATGCTGCTCGCGGAAGTAGAAGGAGGCATTCTCAAGGATTATGACGTTTCGTACGGAGTACTGAACGCCGCGGACTTCGGGGTAAGCCAGCGGCGCCGAAGGACAATCCTAATCGGCTCGCGAGTGGGCAAGATCGATCTTCCTTCACCCACGCATACCAAGGACCCTCAGCCCGGATCGAAACTCCTTCCTTGGCGTACCGTCCGCGATGCCATCTACGGACTGCCTGAAGTCCCTTCGACCACCGACCTGCCAGCTTCTTGGACAGACTTTTTCGGTGAGCGCATGCCCGGGGTCTACAAGAGCTTGGACATTCACTTCGGGAGAAATCCCCGACCTCTGTCGATCGCGCGGTACGATTCCGTCCCCCCGGGAGGCGGGCGTTTCGATATCCCTGAGAAACTCCTGCCCCGCTGCTGGCGAGAAAAGCCCACGGGAACGACCGACGTGATGGGCCGAATGCGCTGGGATGCCCCCTCCCTTACGATCCGTACCGAGTTCTTCAAGCCGGAGAAAGGCGCTTATCTCCACCCCCAATGGGAGAGCGACCCAAACCGGCGAGTGAATCGGGTCATCACGCATTACGAGGCTAGCTTGATTCAGGATTTTCCTCGCGACTTCCTTTGGGTCGGCCCGAAGACAGCAATAGCGAAGCAAATTGGAAACGCCGTGCCCTGCGGCCTTGCTCAAGCCATTGCCCGACAGATCAAACCTCTCGTCGAGTAAGATCACCAAGCTGCCAGCGTCGGCGCGAGCTCGTCATACGGTTTCAGACGCCCTTGAGCAACACACTCATTCCACGCATTCTGTTGCTCCTGATTCCCTGCGCTTCGAACTGCCTCAGCAAGCGCATCGAATGCCACATGGTAAGTTGCATCGACTTCGCCCGTACCTCTGGCAATGGAAGCTAGCCGCGTAGGAAGCGGCTCCGCCGTTAGGGTTACCAGGTGGGGTTGACGACCCCGTCGGTGGCGGATCATCTGTCCGAACTCGTGGCGAATGTTCTGTACGCGGTCTGAGCGAATGGTCCACTTACACGAGATCACCGCGTGCAAAAAAGGAGCTGGGTCGGCTGCCCTATCCATCAAACGATGCCGAGAAATGCCAACCGTCACGTCGGGTTTGATCATGTAATCGGTTCCGATGGTGACTCGAAGTGCCGGCTGATTGCGCACCAGCTGATCAAGGGCGTCGAGGTGCCGATACTGCTGAAAGCGACTGATGAGCACTCCGCAGTGCACATCCCAAGCACGTTCGGGCGCGAGCTCTAGAAGTTCTTGCTGGAGATCCCTTCTAGTCATCTGTTCGAGTGCTGACCCGGGGTCTCTCGGGAGCAGCGGGCTTTCGGCGGCTTCCACTCCCAGGTTCTCAAGAACCGCCGCCGCGAGCCGCATTGACATGCTGCTCGCGGTATCGGCCGTGTTAGGCACCAGCCTCCCCTTGCTCGTCTTCCAGCCAAGAAGGGCGTTCGCGAAGGGCGCAGTCACGCCTGAACGTTAACCCAATACGGCGAGCGACAACTACTGCATACGCGGATAGGAATCTGAACACTTTGCGTAGCCGTTGGCGTCGCTAGGCTCGCGGCATGGCCATCGTTCTGCTCGTCCGGCACGGACGCACCACCGCCAACGACGCCGGCATCCTCGCCGGCCGCTCCCCCGATGTGCATCTGGACGACACCGGGGTCGATCAGGCGTCGCGGATGGGCGCCCGGCTCGCCGATGTCTCCCTGACGCGTGTGGTCACGAGTCCGCTGGAGCGCTGCCGCGAGACCACGCAGGCGATCCTCGAGCGGCAGGACCAGCCTCTCGTACCCGTGGTGGACGAACGCCTCACCGAGTGCGCCTACGGCACGTGGCAGGGGCGACCGCTGAAGGAGCTGGCGAAGGAACCGCTGTGGAAGGTCGTGCAGTCGCAACCGTCGGCGGCGGTGTTCCCCGAGGGCGAGTCGTTGCTGTCGATGCAGGCCCGGGCGGTCGAGGCGATCCGGCGCATCGATGCCGAGATCGAGGTCGAACACGGGCCGACGGCGGTGTGGGCCGCGGTGTCGCATGGCGACGTGATCAAGTCGATCCTCGCCGATGCCCTCGGCATGCATCTGGACCACTTCCAACGGCTTCACGTCGATCCCGCATCGGTGTCGATCGTGCGGTACGGCGAGGCGCGTCCCGACGTTGTGGCGACGAACACTTCCGCCGGTGACCTCGCGTGGTTGCGCGCGGCGGAGGCTACCGCTGACGCCGCCGTGGGCGGAGGCGCCGGTCCCGCAGCAGCGACGGAGCGACGCTCCTAGCATGGACGACATGGCGACTGTGGTGCACGACTTCGACTGGCCGGACCGATTCGTGGTCGGCACGGTCGGCAGCCCCGGCCAGCGGACGTTCTATCTCCAGGTCCGTGATGGCGATCGAGTCGTCAGCGTCGGCATGGAGAAGGAGCAGTCCGCCGTTCTCGCCGACCGCATGGACGAGTTGCTCGACGAGCTGATGTCGATCGAGGGCAATCCGGCGAGCATCCCGGCGCGCGCTCCCGAGGGTCTGGACGACGACGATCCACTGGACGCCCCCGTCGTCGAGCAGTTCCGCGTCGGGATGATGACGCTGGGGTGGGACCCGAGCACCGCACAGGTGGTCATCGAGGCGCACCCGCTCGTCGAGGGCGACCTGGAGGAGACACCAGACCCGCAGGAGTCACCGGAGGTCCTGCAGGTGCGCATCCCGGTGGGCGCAGCGCGGTCGTTCGCCAAGCGGGCTCGGGAAGTCGTGCTCGCGGGACGGCCGTACTGCCCGCTGTGCCTCAACCCGATGGATCCCGAAGGCCACATCTGCCCGGCGACCGACGACTTCCTGTGACCGTTCAAGCGGTGCCCGAGGGCGAGTTGATGCTCGAGGGCCGCATCCTCCCGGCCTCGAACGCGACCTTCTACGGCCGCATCGGCGACACCGCGGTCGTCTACAAGCCTGTTGCCGGTGAGCGTCCGCTGTGGGACTTTCCCGGTGCCGTCCTCGCGCAGCGCGAGGTGGCAACGTATCTCGTGTCAGAAGCGACGGGATGGAACCTCGTGCCGCCGACGTGGCTGGGCGCTGGCCCGCACGGCACCGGCATGCTTCAGGTCTGGAAAGAGATCGACCCGGAGCAAGACCCGGTGACGATCGTTCCCGCCGACCAGGTTCCCGAGCACGGGTGGAAACACGTCCTCGACGGCGTCGATGCCGAAGAGAAGCCGGTGTCGGTGCTCCACGAGGACTCCCCGACGTTACGGCGCATGGCGGTGCTCGACGTCCTGGTGAACAACGCGGACCGCAAGGGCGGTCACGTGCTGGCGATGCCGGACGGGCACCGATTCGGCGTCGACCACGGGCTCACCTTCCACGTCGAGCCGAAGCTCCGCACGGTGCTGTGGGGCTGGGTCGGTGAGCCGCTGACCGACGACGAGCTCGCCGGCGTGCGGCAGGTGCGCGAGGCGCTCGGTGGAGAGCTCGGCACGCAGTTGACTGACCTCCTCGAGATGCCAGAACTCGGGGCGCTGCACGCGCGGGTCGACCGACTGCTTGCCGAGGGCGTGTTCCCCGCGCCCGAGGGCGACATGCCGCCTGTCCCCTGGCCCCCGTTCTAGCCGAAGTACCGGCGCAGCCTGCGGTGCCGATGCGCGAAGAACGCCTGAATGACCCCACTCAGCACTGGCCCGGCGACGCTGAGCGGGAGGCGAGGCTCGAACGTGACCCGGTCCGTGACGACGGTGCGGTTGCCGGCAGGCTCGACCGTGCGGTCGTGGATCCAGGCGCGCATGCTCAGCATCGTCGACTCCTCGCGGAACCGCCGGCCGGGCTCCAACTCCGCCACGAGGAGGTCGTCATACTCGAACGGGATCAGCCCGCCCAGGCGTAGCGGCGCCCGCCCGATCGGTTGGCCCACCGTGATCGTGTCGATCGTGACGCTCTGCGCCCCTCGCGGGAGCGTCATCGTCATCACGGGACGCATCTCGTCGTTGATGCCTTCGGGCGTGACGACCCGCGCCCAGACCTCCGCGGCCGGTGCGTTCACGGTCACCTGCTGCTCGAAGTGCCAGGTCGCGCCGGGCACCGCGCCGGCACCGACGCGCTCACGCACGATGCGGACGAGCGCCTGGCGGGTGCGTCGCGCTTCGGGGATGCGCCGCGTCATCCAGACATGGAACATCGCCCGGACCTCGTGAAGCCGCAGGTCAGCGTCCTGAACTCGGGCCTTGGCGACGAGGTCGTCGACGGCCGGTCGGAGGATGTCCTTGTCCCCGATGAAGACGTCGAGCGGCGGAAGGTCGTGCACGTCACCGTTCACCGGGCTCACCAACGGATCGGCGGGGCTGCGAGAACCGGCCCACCAGCGCCCAGCGGCGCGCAGCCCCGATTCGGCCAGCATCGGATCGCTGGCCTCAAGACCTGCGACGGCGTCCTCGTCGAGCGTGGCATCCAACCACGGGGAGAGCATGACGACACCGGCCGGTTGTGCGCCGCCGGCGTCGCGGAGGAGCTGAGCGAGCACGAGGACGAGGGCACCTCCGGCCGAGTCGCCCATGAGAACGGTGGGGAGTCCGGCCAGCGACTCCTCCGCGAGCCGTTGCAGTGCCGGCAGGACGGTGTCCACGGTGGCGTCGGGAGCCAGCGGGTAGGCCGGTACCACCACCTCGATGCCGGCCCGGGCCAGATCGCGGACCAGGAGCCAGTAGTCGGCGGTGAGCGGGTGCACGTACCCGCCGCCGTGAACGTAGAAGACACGAGCGACCGGACGCGTTCGGCGTGGACGGACCGTCCACACCGTCATGCCGTCGCGGCGTGTCTCGCGGATGCCTGACACCCACCGGGTGAGCCGGGTGGGTGGGCAGTTGCCGGACTGCTGCCGCTGCCGGGCGACCTGCAGCGTGTGCTCCTCCCCCTCGAACGCCTGCTTGTCGCGGGCGATGCGCATGCCCAGCATGTAGGCGCGGGCACGCAAGGTGGCAGGCCGGTCGTCGACATCCCAGGAGATCACGGGTCGAGTCTGCCGGGTCTCGCTGGTTCTGACACGCGGGAAGAGCTTCGAACTGTCACATCCGAGACGTCCGGATCGACAACTCTGCTGGGGAAGCGTTCCCCGCTCGTCCGGCGGATCCCGGACGAGGTGACGAAGTGGAGATTCGATGACTCGACTGGCAATTAACCAGACCGCTCCGGAGGGATACCGCGCGGTCGCACAACTCGACGCCTACATTGGAAAGAACCTCGACCACGAACTGCTCGACCTGGTCAAACTCCGCGCGTCGCAGCTCAACGGGTGTGCGTTCTGCGTCGACCTGCACGCCACCGATCTGGAGAAGCAGGGCGTGCCGACCCGGAAGATCTACGCGGTCAGCGCGTGGAGGGAGACCACCTTCTTCACCGAGGCCGAGCGGGCGGCTCTCGCGCTCACCGAGCAGATCACCGCCATTTCCGGCGGGGTCGACGACGCGACGTGGCAGACCGCTGCCGACAACTTCTCCGAGCGCGAGTTGGCCGATCTCGTGCTGGCGATCGGCACGATCAACCTGTGGAACCGGATCGGCGTATCGACGCACCTGAGCCCGCCGGCGCTGAAGGGCTAAGCCGCATCTGCCTCGGCGACCGGGTCGCGGCGGCCGAGGGTGCTGTGCTTGGCGGGGTTGCAGACGTCGAACACACGATAGATACGCCCGTCCCGCACCTCGATCGACAGCACGTGCCGCACCCCGTCGAGGGTGACGACCGCGCCCGGCGCTCCGTTGACGTTCACGAACGCGACGGCGCGCCGGGAGCGGTTCAGGGCGGCCACACCCGCCGTGAACCGAGCGACGTTCCGGACCCCGATCAGCAGACGCCTCGCCGCCCGCACCTTGCCGCCGCCGTCCTGGTAGGCGCGAACGTCGGCGGAAAGTAGCGACGACAGTCGTTCGAGGTCGCCGTCTCGGGCCGCCGCGAGGAACGCCTCGAGGAGCGGTGCCGTCGACACGGCGATGTCCTCGACCGCCCGCTCGCTCGTGCGCGCTGCGAGGCCGGGCTCCCCGTTCCGGTAACCCGCCGCCGCCAGACGTCGCGTGCCACGAACCTGATGCTGGCGCGCCGCGCTCGGGGAGATGTCGAGGATCTCGGCGATCTCGGCATGGGTGTAGTCGAGTGACCGGAGCACGACGACGGCCCGCTGTGGAGGGGTGAGCGTTTCCGCGAGCACCATGAAGGCCATCGCCAAGGTTTCCCGGTGCTCGATCGCCTCGTCGGGGGCAGCACCGGACGGCGTCACGATCGGTTCCGGGAGCCACGGCCCGACATAGGTCGCAGCTCGCTGCCTGGCCCGGAGCGCGTCGATGGCCCGGCGAACGGTCGTCTTGGTCAACCATCCGGCCGGATTGTCCGCCGGCTGTGGCAGGGCGAGCCACTCGATCGAGGCCTGCTGCACGACATCCTCCGCGTCGGCCCACGAACCGCAGATGCGATACGCCACCAGCACCAGTCGACGACGTTCCGTCTCCACTGCAACCACGCGTCAACCCTATCCGCGGCCACCGACGCCGAACTAGATTTCGCGATCGATCAATCGCCCGGGCGCCCATCGCACTGGCGGTCGAGCATCAGCAGTCAATGGGAGCGAAAGTCACGAGGAGCGTGCACAGAACGCCCACAGTTCACACTCATATACCCCAGCTGCAGACGAACGTCGTCAGAAACTGCCGCGTTACCAACTCTCGCTCCACGGGTTCAGGCAGTCGACACCCAGGGGCTCGAGGTGCCGGACGTTTCGGGTGACGACACAGCGACAGGGTCTGCCAGGTGTCCTCGCTCAGCGGCGCGAGCGCGTCGTGGAGGCGCTGACACTCGGCCGCGACGAGCGGCATCGCGGTGTCGGCCATCAGCCCTCCTCGGGTGCTTTCGACACACCCTAGAGCTGCACGCCCGGGTTGAGTAGGCACTCGGGGTCGAAGGTGCGGCGGAGCGCTCGCTGCAGTTCGAGGGCGACGGGGTCGAGTTCGCGAATAAGCCAGTCGGCTTTCAGCCGGCCGACGCCGTGCTCGCCGGTGATGGTGCCGCCGAGGGCGAGTGCGGCCTCGGTGATCTGGTCGAACGCCGTGAGCGCGGCGTCGCGCGACGCCTCGTCGAAGTTCAGCGTGGGGTGCAGGTTGCCGTCGCCCGCGTGGCCGAAAACCCCGATCGTCAGGCCGGTGGCGGCGGCGATCCCCTCGACCGCGGCGATCAGCTCGACGACGCGGCCGCGCGGCACGCAGACGTCATCGAGCAGCCACTCGCCGAGCCGTTCCAGTGCGGGCAGCGCGAGGCGGCGCGCTTCCATGAGCATGGCGGCCTCGGCCGGGTCCTCGCTGATGGCGATGTCGACCGCACCGGCGGCTTCGGCCAGCTTTTCGGCCTCGGTGAGGAGGGATGCGGCGTCGTCCGAGTCGGCCTGGACCAGCAGCATCGCTGCGGCGTCGCCGAGACCCATACGCGTCATCGCGTCGACGGCCTGCAGCGTGGTGCGGTCGAGGATCTCGACGGCGGACAGGGCGAACCCTGCCGCGCTGATCGCGCTGACCGCAGTGCCGGCCGAGGTCAGGTCGGAGAAGGTGGCGACCAAGGTCAGCGGCGGCCGCGGCGCCGGCACGAGCCGCACGACGACCTCTGTGACGATGCCGAGAGTGCCCTCCGAGCCGACGAACAGCGACGTGAGGTCGTAGCCGGCGACGCCCTTCACCGTCCGCGTGCCGGTACGCATGACGCGCCCGTCGGCGAGCACGACCTCGAGTTCCTCGACGAAGTCCCGGGTGACCCCGTACTTCACGCAGCACATCCCGCCGGCGTTGGTCGCCACATTGCCGCCGATCGAGCACGAGGCAACCGAGCCCGGGTCCGGCGGATACATCAGGCCCTGCTCGGCGACCGCCGCACGCAGCTCCCCGGTGTTCACGCCGGGCTGCACGACGGCGAGGCGCTCGACCGGGTCGACGAAGAGAATCTGGTTCATGCGGTGCAGCGACAACACGACGCCGTTCGCGACCGCGTTCGCGCCGCCACTGAGCCCGGTGCCCGCGCCGCGGGTGACGACCGGGATCTTCGCCTCGCGGCAGGTGCGGACGCACGCGGCGACCTCGTCGGTGGTCCGCGGGGCCAGCACCGCGAGCGGAGTCGCGGAATCGGTGAACCGCGACTGATCCCGTGCGTAGGACGAGAGCAGATCGGGGTCGTCGATGACTACGCCCTGGGGAAGGTCGCGGAAGGAAAGCGGCAGTGCGGTGTCCACGAGCCCATCATCGTCCGCTGCTGCTCCCAGAACGCGCTTCGGGGTACTGCTCGCTAGATTGGCAAGATGCGCCTGATCCCGGATCCTCGAGACGCCCTGGCACTCGCCTCCCGCGGCCCGGCCCTCGCCGCAGAGCTGGCGACGGCACTCCCCCGGGCCCTGGCGTTGTTGGATGAAGCTGAAGCGCTGCTGGCTCGCGTCTCGACGATGGTCGACCAGGTCGACGCGACCCGGACGGCGGCCGACGAGATCGTGCGCCGCGCAGGCGAGACCGTCGACGCGGCCGATGAGCTCGTGCGTCGCGCCGACAAGACCGCCGCCGATGCCGACGAGATCGTCCGGCGCTCAAGCGCGACGGTGGACTCTGCCAACGCGATCGTGGTGCGCACGGCAGGAACGGTCGGCAGCGTCGAGCCGACGATCAAGCGCACCGAACGCCTCATCGATCTGTTTGCACCCTCGTTGGAACGGTTGCAGCCGTTGCTCGATCGGCTCGCCACGACGACCGATACGCAGGAGGTGGACGCGCTGGTCGGGCTGATCGACCACCTGCCGCACCTGCTGGAGCGGGTCGAGACCGAGGTCATTCCGATGCTGGCCAACCTCCAGACCATCGCTCCCGACATCCACGACATGCTCGACCTCGTCCAGGAACTCGGCGAGATGCTCGGCAAGGTGCCCGGCATGGGTCGCATCAAACGCCGCGCCGACGAGCAGCAAGGCCAACGGGATGAGGAGCGCGATCGGGTTCGGCTCGATTCCGGTGACCCGGCCGAAGGCGGGCAATAATTTCCAATCGCTCCCAGACTCCGCAAGGGCGATTTTCGTTACAATTACCGATGTTTTTCGCCGCGACAGTTCGACCAGTTCGCGTCAGTGATCGCGCGAATTCTCCCCACCTCGCTATCTGCGAAAAAGAGCGTACGCTGAGAAATATCAGCCGCCGAGGCAGGGACATCTGTTATGCCGCACCAACTCAGTACGAAGCGTAGGTTTTTTGCGCCCGCCATCGGCCTCAGTGCCGCCGCCGCTCTCGCCGTGACGGGGGTGGTCAACCTCCCAGCTAACGCCGCTGTCGGTGCTCCGGACCTCGCCACCGCCGAGTCCTTCGGGGTACTCGGCGGCGAGTCCGTGACCAATACCGGCCCGACAGTCGTGACTGGGAGCGTCGGGGTCTCGCCGGGAACCGCCATCAGCGGCTTTCCGCCGGGCACGATCGTGCCGAACTCCGGTACCCAGCACGCCGCGGACGCCGAGGCTGCGCAGGCTCAGTCCGACCTGACGACCGCCTACAACGACGCCGCCGCAAGCGCGAGCGACGACGATCTCACCGACGAGGACCTGGGCAACAGGACGCTGATTCCCGGCGTCTACACCTTCTCTTCGTCCGCGCAGCTGACCGGGCCCCTGACGTTGGACGCGCAGGGCGACCCGGACGCCATCTTCATCTTCCAGGTCGGCAGCTCGCTGACGACCGCCTCGGCGTCGTCGGTCAACCTCATCGGTGAGGCGTCGCCGTGCAACGTGTACTGGCAGATCGGTGCGTCCGCGACGCTCGGCACGGACACGTCGTTCGTCGGCAACATCATGGCGAACGCGTCGGTCACGCTCACCACGGGAGCCGACTTGTCGGGGCGAGCCTTGGCCCGCACCGGGTCGGTCACGCTCGACACCAACGTGATCACCAGCCCCGACTGTGACGACACCGATCCAGGCACCCCGGGCACGCCCGGCACCCCCGGTACTCCAGGAACGCCGGGCACCCCCGGAACGCCAGGAACCCCCGGTACTCCGGGTGAGACGCCCGGTAACCCCGGCGACACCCCGGGCAACCCCGGCGACACGCCCGGTAACCCGGGTGCCGACTCGCCCGGCGGTTCCTACGGCCCTCCTGGCGCGAACAATGGTCGCGGGAGTGCCCTCGGAGGCACCGGCACACGGATTCCCGCCGGTCACCCGCAAACTGGATGGGGCGGGTTGGTTCAATCCGGCCCGGCGTGACCTGTGAGAGGTCTCCTCGCCCTCGGGTTCTCGGTGCTGTTGCTCGCCGGTTGCTCCGTGGACCCGTCGGCGGCGCCGACCGCAACCCCGTCGGACACGCCGTCAGCTCAGTCCGATAGCCCATCTCCTGCGGCGGCAGCGCCGGCTCCGGAGCGCCTGTCCATCGACGCGATCGGAGTGGACACCGGGCTCGTGTCGCTGGGTCTGGCCGAGGACGAGACGGTCGAGGTGCCGAGCAACCCGGACGACGCCGGCTGGTACACGTTGGGGCCATCGCCGGGTGAGGACGGGTCGGCGGTGATCCTCGGTCACGTCGACTCCCCCACAGGTCCCGCCGTGTTCGCGCAACTGCCGTCGCTCCAGGTCGGTGACGAGATCGACGTGACCCGAAAGGACGGCTCGCAGGTCACGTTCAGCGTCGCCCGCGTCGCAACGTACGCGAACGAGGACTTCCCGGCGAACAAGGTGTACGCCAGCACCCCGGGCTTCCCGACGCTGCGGCTGGTGACGTGCGGCGGGGACTACGACGCTGCCAACGGCGGATACCAGTCGAACGTGGTCGTCTACGCGAACCTCGTGACACCCTGATTCGCGAAGGCGTTCCGCCCACACGGTCGAGACGCGCACGACCAGGACCGTCGGCAGCGTCGAGCCCATCACCAAACGCACCGAACGACTCATCGAACTCATCGCGCCGTCGCTCCAGCGCCTGCAACCCACGCTCGGCCGCCTCTCCAGGACGACCGACACCCAAGAGGTGGACGCGCTGGTCGGGCTGATCGATCACCTGTCGCATCTGCTCGAGCGGGTCGAGACCGAGGTCATCCCGATGCTGGCCAATCTCCAGACCATCGCGCCCGACATCCACGACATGCTCGACCTCATCCAGGAACTCGTCGACATGCTCGGCAAGCTCCCCGGCATGGGCCGCATCAAACGCCGTGCGGACGAACAGCAAGCGGAACTCGAGAAAAGACCCCGACCGTCGACGCTCGGATGCTCTCGATCTTCAGGAGCAGGTCCCTTGCGTCAACGGGTCACCCCGCGGACTCACTCAACGCATCAACTTGCCCGCAGGCGGCCGTCTGCATGATTCCAGCGCCAGCCACCCGAGTAGCCCTCGTCGAGTAGTTGACGAGGAGTTGTTCGTTCGAGCTGGTCGGGAACGGTGAGGGTGAATAGACGTAGAAACTGGGTATCCAAAAACGGTGCTCAGAACAAAGTTCAGCCCCGCGGAATTTCGGCGCCGCAGTAATCCAGGAAAGTAGGATCTAGTTCCTGATCCGCACTGGTTCTCACCAGCTTTGCCCTGAGTCCAAGTTCAGAGTTCTCTCAAAAATATCGAGATCTTCCTCGGTAACCTCGCTACCGTAATACTCCACAGTCACAGCGATGTCCTGGCCTGGATCTACAATCATCCACCAGCGGCCAGTAATGTCCGCTCCTGATCCCTCTAGACTGAAATTGATAATGGAGGCATCCTCAGCCCCGGGGATATCAACCTTCCCGTCCTCACGGGTGCGGATTCCAGGGTGAGTGCCGGAAGCGCGCACCTGCGCAATCATCTCGGTTGCGGCGTGAGTTGCCGAGGGAGGGGTTTCCCTGAAACGCCACACCCCAATGAAGGCTCCCGCGCTTTCTTGATCGTCAGCGTACTCGGCAACCCAGCCACCTTCACGCTCAGCGTCCCGGTAGACCTCCTGAATTCCCTCGGGCAACTCGAAGCTGACCGGACCCACTTGTGTGCTGGCCGCGCCGCCCGCGCTGTCACTGCCGCAACCGGCCAAGCTCACCATCAGCACACCAGTCAGGACCGCTACTAAGGCGCGTCTCTTCATCGTTCGGGTCCTTTCAGTAGATACGCCAGCAGTTGGGTGCGTATTCAGGGGCGAGGTCTGCGTCGCTCTGCCTGTTTGGGCCTGGACGGGGAGCGAGGTCTCCCGAAGATGCAGGCTCCTACACGCCTCGTCCGGAAGACCTCGACATGCCTGATGCTACCCGTTCGCCGAGCTTCACCTGCCCAGACCTGACTACGTCCTGGCATCTTGGGTGGTCTGTCGATGTGAGGGGTAAACGATGGGATCGCATCTCGCCTCAAAAAGCGAAAGTCCAGGTCAACCATGGGCTGACCTGGACTTTCCTTGGTAGCGGGGGCAGGATTTGAACCTGCGACCTCTGGGTTATGAGCCCAGCGAGCTACCGAGCTGCTCCACCCCGCGTCGGTAGTTGCTACTTTACGGGATGGCCATATGGCGTTCAAACTCGGGGTCCCCCTCCAAGCTTCCGAGCTGGAACCGCGGGAAGATCAGCGTTCTCGCGCGCCCCAGATGGCGCACTCATCGGGATACGTGGCACGCGAGAGTTCTCCCTCAGCACCCGACTGATGCTGAGCTCGGCGACGACGAGGTCGCGGAAGTGGACGTCCACGCGGGCCGCCCGTCTCGCAACGAGACCAGTCACGCCACGTGGTCTCGATACGTCGGTCGCTGAGCGACCTCCTACTCGACCACCGAAGGCGCCCAGCGCGGCGTTCCCGGTCCTCACTTGCTCAGGTTGCGGAACTGCCGGACCGCCAGTGGCACGAAGATGGCCATGATGACGACCGGCCAGACGATCGCGCCGGCGATCGCGTGCCCGTCGATCCAGTAGCTCGCCTCACCCACCCCTGCGCCGGGCGTCTCGAACAGCT
Organism: Aeromicrobium phragmitis; assembly: GCF_003674095.1. Lineage (GTDB taxonomy): Bacteria > Actinomycetota > Actinomycetes > Propionibacteriales > Nocardioidaceae > Aeromicrobium > Aeromicrobium phragmitis. The sequence goes on along the minus strand of NZ_RDBF01000002.1, from coordinate 3,943 downwards.
CGCGGATCGCGTTCGCCGTCGAGGACACCGGGTTCCAGGCCGCGATGGCACCGAGCCAACCCGGCATCATCTCCGGCGGCGCGAACACCGACGAGATGAAGCCCAGCGGGAAGGCGACCGCGAAGAGCGACCCCGCCACCTCGGTGTTCTTGATCAGCAGACCGAGGTAGATGCCGACGAAGATCAGCGCGAGTCGCAACCACAGCAGCAGACCGAAGGCCAACATCGACGCGGCCAAGCTCCCGCCTGAGCGCCAGCCGATCACGAGCGCGACACCGGCTATGACCGCGAGGTCGACCCCCGCCTGGATGATGTCGGAGACCCCGCGGCCGGTCACGACGGCCGACGGCGACATCGGCATCGACCGGAAGCGGTCCATGAACCCCTTCTCCTTGTTCAACGTCACCACGAACGCCGTGTTCATGAACCCAAAGGCCATGGTCATCGCGAACATGCCGGGCATGGCGTAGTCGACGTACCCCTCCCCTGCGCCCTGGCCGGTCACGTCCATCGCCGACCCGAAGACGTACACGAACATCAGCACCATCACGACAGGCATGCCGAGCTGCCACGCGAACGTCGACGGCTGACGGACGAGATGCGTGAGTTCTTGCATGACGATCGTCCAGCAGTCCTTCATCGCCCAGGTGAACCGGGACACGGGACCTGAGGGAAGGAGTGCATACGAACGGCGTTGCTGCGAGGTCTGATCGTTGACGCTCATCGGGCGGCCTCCTGTTCGGTGCGGCTGGTGAGGTGGAGGAAGGCTTCGTCGAGGGTCGGTCGGCGCAGTCCGATGTCCGTGATCTCCAGGCCCTGCTGGCGAATCTCCGCCGCCGCTTCGGTCAAGGCACGGACACCACGGGCGACCGGCACGCTGAGGCTGCCCTCGACCACGGTCACCTCCGCGCCCGCGACACGACCGGCGATCTGCGCGACCTGCGCCAGCACCGCGGAATCGTCAGCGGCGATCTCCAAGCGCTCGTCGCCGATGCGCCGCTTCAGTCCGGCCGGAGTGTCCTCGATGAAGTTGCGGCCTTCGTCGATCACGCTGATGCGGTCACAGAGTTTGTCGGCCTCGTCGAGGTAATGCGTTGTCAGCAGCACCGTGGTGCCCTGCTCGGCGAGATCGCGGACCGTCTTCCAGACTTCACGCCGGCCCGCGGGGTCCAGTCCGGTCGTCGGCTCGTCCAGGAACAGCACATTCGGCGCCAGGATCATGCTCGCGGCCAAGTCGAGCCGGCGCCGCATTCCGCCGGAGAACGTCTTGGGTGAGCGTTTCGCGGCGTCCGCGAGGCCGAACAGCTCCAGCAGTTCGTCGGCACGCCGCCGAGCCGTGGCCTTGTCCAACCGGAAGAGCCGGCCGAAGATCGTGAGGTTCTGCCGGGCGCTGAGGAGGTCGTCGACGGCGGTCTGCTGCCCGACGAGCCCGATGCTCGCCCGGACCTCCCGCGGCTGGTTCCGCACGTCATACCCGGCGACGACGGCCTCCCCCGCGTCTGCCCTGGTGAGTGTCGCGAGGATGCGCACCGTGGTGGTCTTTCCCGCGCCATTGGGCCCGAGCAGACCGTGCACGGAACCGCGAGGCACCGACAGATCGACGCCGTCGAGCGCGAGCTTCTCCCCGTAACGCTTGGTCAAACCGCGGGTCTGAACCGCTAGCTCTGAGGACAGCACGGAAGCCTCCAAGATTTTGTGAGTACGATGTACGCAGCACGGTAGCGTACGCTGTGCGCAGTACGCAAGCGTCAGCACGATGGAGGGGAACATGGTCGAGCAGAACCCACTCGCGCGGAGTCACCAACTGCTCTGGGAGGGCCTCCCCTCGCCCCGCAAGGGCCCCAAACCGACCCTGTCGCTCGAGCAGATCGTGAGCACCGGGATCGCCATCGCCGACAGCGAAGGCATCGAAGCCCTCTCGATGCGCAAGCTCGCGACGACGCTCGGGATGGGCACGATGTCGCTGTACCGCTACATCCCGAGCAAGTCCGAGCTCCTGAACCTCATGCTCGACCACGTCAGCGGCAGCCAGCTCGGTCGCGTGGACCCGGACGGCGATTGGCGGGCAACGCTCACCACCGTGGCATGGGAGGGCCGTGCACTGTACCTCAAGCACCGGTGGCTGCTGAAGGTCAATTGGAGCCGCCCCGTCCTCGGCCCGAACAGCGTCGCGCAGATGGAGGAGACCATGTCCGGCCTGAAGGACCTACCCTTCACCGACCAGGAGAAGATGGTGGTGGTCTCCGCGCTCGATTCGTACGTCACCGGCTCGGTGCGCCAGGAGATTCTGTACGAGAACGCGATCGTCGAGAGCGGGATGTCCGACGAGGAGTTCTGGGGCAACCAGCTTCCGGCGCTCGTGACGGCGATGGAGTCGGGCAAGTACCCCACGATGGCGAGCTTGAGCGAAAACGTCTTCGACGCCAGCTGGGAGCAGACCTTCGAAGCCGGACTGCGCTTCATGCTCGACGGCATCGACCGCGACGTCGAACGTCGCACCAGGTAGCTGGTCGAGTAGGTAGCGAGCTCTGCGAGCAGCCGTATCGAGACCAGGCTTCGTGCGGTGGTGGTCTCGATACGCTCGGCCGCGGCCGGCCTCCCTACTCGACCACCCAAGCCGCCCGTAGGTGGTCGAGTAAGCGCGAGCTCTGCGAGCGGTGTATCGAGACCAGGCCCTCCGCAGAGCGACCTCCCCACTCGACCACCCAAGCCGCCGGTAGGTGGTCGAGTAGCGGCGAGGAACGAGCCGCGTATCGAGACCAGGCTCCGTGCGGTGGTCTCGATACGCTCGGCCGCGGCCGGCCTCCCTACTCGACCACCTATGCCGCCCGTAGCTGGTCGAGTAGCCGCGAGCTCTGCGAGCGGTGTATCGAGACCACGGCCTCCGGCCTACTCGACCACCTATGCCCTTGCGGCTCGTTGCAACTCGGTCCAGCGGGTGAGTTCTGCGGTCAGCTGCGCCGGCGCGTCGAGCTGGATGAGGTGACCCGCCCCCTCCACCAGCGTGAGAGTCGCGCCGGAAATCAACGACTGAAGCCGGTGGGCACGGTCGACGGGAATCCACGCGTCCTCGGTGCCCCACACGATGTGTGTCGGCTCGTCGACGTTCCCGTACAGCGGCTCGACTTCGTCGGTGAACCGTTCGTCCGCCTGGGCCATCTGCCGGTACAGCGCCGGCTGGCCCTCGTCGCCGGTCCAGGGGTCGACGAGCATCGCCAGGTCCTCCGCGCAGCCCCCGATGGCTCGCGCCGCTGATGTACGCCTCGACAGCCCCGCGATGGACCGCTGGCGGCAACTGCTCGAACACCTCGCCGTGCTGCTTGACCAGCGTGAAGAACGGCGAACCCCACGGGCTGAGCGCCACCACGTCGACGAGGCACAACGACGCGAACCGCGCGCCGTGGAGCAAGCGGGCGCGGAGTGAGACCACTCCCCCGAAGTCATGCGCGATTACGTGCGGCCGCTCGAGCCCCCACTCGTCCAGCAGGTGCGCGAACAGCTCTCCCTGCACGGCGAGGTCGACCGCGTGATCGGGGTGCTTCGACGACGCGCCATAACCGGGCATGTCCCACAGGTACACGGAGAACCTGCTGGAGAGCGCTTCGGCGATGGGGCGCCACAGCGCCGACGACCAGGGCGTGCCGTGCAGCAACACGAGCGGCGGGCCATCGCCGAAGCGATCCCACGCCACGGTCCGGCCGTTCCACTCGATCGTTCGGGTGAGGGTAGGAGTCACGAGAGCGACGATAACGGCGGGCGGTGTCGGTCTTCCGTATTCGGCTCGGTGGTCTCGATACGGCCCTCGTTCCTCGGGCCTACTCGACCACCTATACCGCGATAGGTGGTCGAGTAGCGGCGAGTTCTGCGAGCCGCAATGGAGCCGTGGCAGTGAGGGCGTAGCCGCCACGGAGCGAGACCACATCTCACGTGACGTGGTCTCGAT
>NZ_RDBF01000001.1 GCF_003674095.1 Aeromicrobium phragmitis | reverse complement strand
AGCGGCTCGACCACGCCGCCAAGACCGCCACCGACGATGACCGGACGATCGCTCAGCGTCGGGCGGACTTCTTTGTCGACGCGCTCGACCACATCGACCCCGACAACGAGCCCGCCCGGACGCCGAACCTCGCGATCGGGGTCATGGTCCCCGCGTCCACGCTCGCGGGAGTCGATGATCAGCCGGCGATCAGCGCCGACCGCGACTGGATCCTCCCCGCCAACGCGGTCCGTGACCTCGCCTTGAGTGGGAACCCGTTCTGGTACCGACTCCTCGTCGACGAGAAAGACAACATCCTCGCCACCACCTACGAAGGCCGCTACCCACCAGATCATCTGCGGAACGCCATGAACGCCATCCGGTTCAGAGATGGGACCTGTCGATATCCCGGCTGCACCAAGAAAGCGCAGAACTGCGACCTCGACCACCGAGAACCACTCCCGGACGGCCCCACCAGTGGTGAGAATCTGTGGGCTTTGTGCAGGCATCACCACAAGCTCAAGACCTTCGGCCACGCCGAACCCATCGAGCACGACGACGGCTGGGCCTGGCGCATCGGCAGCACCACCCTCACCGAGTGAGGACTAGCGCAGAGTGTGGGGAGAACCGCCGATCCGAGCGTGCCCGAGCGCATCGGGGCTCGTGACGCGCGCACGTGCGATATGTTCTCGCCGCGGGCGCCAGAAGAGGGTCGGCTCGGACCGGCAGACCCGGAGTTTCGTTCAGAGCGCTCAGCGGGCCGTGTTCGTACGAAGCAGGACTGCAGATGACATTCTGAAGCGGTCCACCTTCATGTTCTAGTCTAGCGGTTGATGTTGGCCGCGGCTAGGGCCGCGCGCCTCGCATCGTGATGCAGCGTTCAGCCGCAGCAGAACCACCGGCGAGCGCAGCCTTCGGATCGCGGCTGTGAACCCACTCAGCGAGGAAGCCAGCCGTGAACGCGTCCCCGGCACCGGTGGTGTCCAGAACCGGCACCCGCGGGGCCGTGACCTGAGTGCGCACGTCCCCTCCGACGTACGCCGCACCCATCGCTCCCAGTGTCACCACCACATGCGGATACGCCTCCGCGAGTCGGTCGAAATCGACGAAGGGGCCGGTGGCTCCCGCCAACAGCCGAGCCTCCTCGATGTTCGGCACGACGAGGTCGACTCCGACAGTCCACCCTAGAAACTCCTCCACCCCGCACTGGCGCAGGAAGCCCGTGGAGCTCGGATCCACGCTCACCCCCACCCCACGTTCGCGTGCGGCCCTCACCAGATGCTGCGCGACGGGCAGCGTCGCCGGGTCGAAGAACGTGTAGCCGGTCAGGTGCAGCCACTCGACGCCGTCCCACATGCTCTCGTCGAGGTCATCGACGCCGAGCGCGCTGTTGGCTGCGCGGTCCACGAACATCGTCCGATCCGCGTCGTCGTCGAGAGTCAGGACGATCGTCGCGGTCGGCAGGACGGGATCGGGGACGAGGCGCGCCTCCACACCGACGTTCGCCAGAGCGTCGCCATGTCTCCCCACACCGTCGGCGCCCACCTTGCCCACGAAGCGCGTGGGCGCTCCGAGGTGCCCGAGCCACGCCGCCGTGTTCGCGGCCGAACCGCCCGGCGTCATCCGCACCTCCGCACGGGTGTCGCTACGCGGATTGATCGGCTCGAGCGGCCGCACACCGATGTCGTCGACGACATCTCCCACGACGAGGATCATCGCGCCGCCCAGGCCACGGCGATCTCGGCGGCGACGCGGATGTTGTTACGCGCAATGTCGAGGTTGACGCGCAGGCTCTCGCCGCCGGTGATGTCCACGATGGTCTGCAGCAGGAACGGCGTCACGTCCTTACCGCTCAGCCCTTTCTCGTCCGCGCGGCGCAGTGCCTCGGTGAGCGCGTCGTCGTGGACGTGGGGATCGAGCTGCTGGTCCGGTGGAAGCGGGTTGGCCACGAGGATGCCGCTGCGCTGTTCCAGCGCGTCTCGAGCGGCCATGACGGCAGCGACGGAGGCGGCGTCGGGGACGCTCCAGTCGAGCACTTGCCCCGAACTCGAAAGCCAGAAGCTCGGGAACTCCTCAGTTCGATAGCCGAGTACCGGCACGCTGAGCGTCTCGAGGCGTTCGAGTGTCGCGGGGATGTCGAGGATCGACTTCACCCCGGCGGACACGACGGTGATGGGCACCTGTGAGAGCACCGTGAGGTCGGCGGAAACGTCGAAACTCTCCGCCGCGCCGCGATGGACGCCGCCGAGACCGCCGGTGGCGAACACCCGGATGCCGGCACGATCGGCGATGAACGAGGTCGCCGCCACCGTCGTCGCACCGCTCACTCCGTGGGCGGCGACGATCGGCAGGTCGCGGACGCTGAGCTTGACGATGTCCTCACTGGCGATGCGCTCGAGCTCGGCCGGCGCCAGTCCGGCCTTCAGACGGCCGTCGAGCACCGCCACGGTCGCCGGCACCACCCCGACGTCACGGAGGATCTGCTCGAACTCCTGAGCCGCCGCGAGGTTGCCTGGCCTCGGCAGACCGTGCGAGATGATCGTCGATTCCAGGGCAACGACCGGACGACCCTCAGCGAGGGCGTCGGCGACTTCAGCTGAGCACTCGACCTTCACGCCCCGAGGCTATCGAGGCGTGAAGGCCGAGCGCGGGAGTCAGGCGTTGCGGCGTCGAATCGTCACTCCCGCGAGCGCCGCCACGACGGCCACCTCGACGAGGAAGACTGCGAATCCGACCCAGGGATCCAGCAGATTCGGGTTGAACATGACCGGAGCGGCGACCGGACCACCGGTGTTGCTGGGCAGGAGCTTGTTGATCCACTGCCCGGTCTCACCGGGAACGAGCATGACCATCGTCGGTAGGACGAACAAGACGGTGAGCAGGATGGTGACGGCGCCGGCCGTGTGGCGGACGAGGAATCCGACCGCGACTGCCGCCACCCCGAGCCCGGCCAGGTACAGGCCGCTGCCGAACATCGAGCGCAGGACGTCGCCTTCGAGAGCCAAACCGATGCCTTCGGCGTCCAAGAACGCGTTGCCCCCGACGTATCCGAGCAACGCGGTCGCGGTCCCGACCACGAAGAGAACGACGGCGAGGAGCACCGTCTTCGCCGCGAAGACCCGAGTCCGCGACGGCACTGCGGCGAAGGAGCTGCGGATCATTCCCGAGGCGTACTCCGAGGTCACGGCCAGCACGCCGAGCACCACCGCGGCAGCTGGCGCCAGCATCATGCCGAAGGTGATGAACGACCCGGGCGACTCGTCGGCCTCCGGGCTCGCCAACCATTCGGCGTTGAGCGCGCAGATCAGCGCGGTGAGGCCGGCACCGACGACGAGGAGGGCGAACAGCGTCCACCACGTCGAACGCACGGTTCGCAGCTTGACCCACTCGGCGTGCAGAATCGACCCGAAACCGGGCCGGGCGGTGATCAGTCCGCGGGGTTGAACGAGCGCGCTCATGCCGCGACTCCTTCCGTGGCGTGGTACTCGACGGCGTCCGCCGTGAGGGTCATGAAGGCGTCCTCCAGCGAGGACTGCTCGAGCGTCAGTTCGTGCAGGAGGAGCCCGTGCGAGCAGACCAGCTCGCCGACAGCGGCGAGATCGGCGTCGCGCACATGAAGCTCACCGGCGGACTGGTCAACGGCAAATCCGCGACCGGTCAACAGCGCCGCGACCTCGGCGGTTTGCGGGCTGCGGAGCCGGACGCGGCTCGCCGCGTGGTGCGTCATGAAGTCGGTCATCGAGGTGTCCGCCAGGATCTTCCCGCGACCGATGACGATGAGGTGGTCGGCCATCAGTGCCATCTCGGACATGAGGTGGCTGGACACGAAGACGGTCCGCCCCTCATCGGCGAGTCGCCGCGCCAGCTGACGAACCCAGCGGATGCCTTCCGGGTCGAGTCCGTTCACCGGCTCGTCCAGCACCACGGTTCCGGGATCGCCGAGGAGCGCCGCTGCGATGCCGAGCCGCTGACCCATGCCGAGCGAGAAGGCGCCGACTCTGCGGGCGGCGACCTTCTCGAGACCGACGAGGCCGATCACCTCGTCGACGCGTCGCAGCGGGATGCGATTGCTGACGGCGAGCCAGCGCAGGTGGTCGCGCGCGGAACGGCCTGGGTGAACCGCGTGGGCATCGAGGAGCGCGCCGATCTCACGCAGCGGCGCGCCCGCGGTGCCGTAGGCGTGGCCGTTGATCGTGACGGAGCCGGAGGTCGGGGCGTCGAGGCCGAGGATCATCCGCATCGTGGTGGACTTGCCCGCGCCGTTCGGACCGAGAAAACCGGTCACGCGGCCGGGCTCGACGGTGAAGTAGAGCGCATCGACCGCGGTGGTCGTGCCGTAGCGCTTCGTGAGGTGACGTGCTTGGATCATGCGTCCAGCGTCGCCGTCACGGCTCGCTCGCCGCATCGGGGAACGACCCCGAAGCGCCCCCGGTCCTACCCCTGAGAGTGCAGTCGGGGTGTCGCTGCGGTCAGGAGATGTCGGCGCGGTAGAAGTTCGCGTGCGAGCGCGAGGGCGTCGGGCCGCGCTGGCCCTGGTAGCGGGAGCCGTACTTCTCCGACCCGTACGGATGCTCGGCCGCGGAGGAGAGCTGGAAGAAGCACAGCTGACCGATCTTCATCCCCGGGTAGAGCTTGATCGGCAGCGTGGCGACGTTGGCGAGCTCGAGGGTGATGTGCCCGCCGAAGCCCGGGTCGATGAAGCCTGCGGTGCTGTGCGTCAACAGCCCGAGGCGGCCCAGTGAGCTCTTGCCCTCGAGTCGAGCCGCGATGTCGTCGGGCAGCGTGACGTACTCGTAGGTCGAGCCGAGGACGAACTCGCCGGGATGCAGCACGAAGGCGTCGTCACCCTCGACCTCGACCGGTCGGGTGAGGTCGGACTGATCCGCAGCCGGGTCGATGTGCGGGTACTTGTGATTGTCGAAGACCCGGAACAGCCGGTCAAGGCGCACGTCGATGCTCGACGGCTGGATCATCGACGGCTCGAGCGGATCGAGCGACACGCGTCCGGCGTCGATCTGGGCGAGAATGTCGCGGTCCGAGAGCAGCACGTGGACAACCTAACGCATGCGCGCGCGAGCGCGGACCGCGACGATGGCGATCACAGCGCGCTGACGCCGTCGACGACCGTCGCGGCGGCGCCGACGAAGGCCAGCACGATGACGACACCGCGAGCCTGATCGTCGCGGATGTAGCGCTGCAACCAGTCCCCGGCGAGAACCCCGACCACGATCAGAGCCAGAACGAGCAGCCATAACAGCACGCCGATGTCGGGAGCCGACGACGGGTGTGTGACCGCTTTCGCGGTCAGCGTGACGACGGACGTCGCGATGAACAGCGGCTGCAATGTGGCGACGAACTGAGGCTGCGGAACGCGCGCCAGCAGCGCATAGGCGGTGAACGCGGGACCTGCCGCGCCGGCGATGGCGTTGCTCGCGCCGCCGATCGCGCCCGCGGTCGCTCGGGTGCCAGCGCCGCGGAGCACGAGCGTCGTGCGTTGAATGGCCCATGAGAGCCCCAGTCCGAGCAACACGACGACGCCCACCACGACCGAGACCGGGGCCGGTGGCAGTTCCAGCGCCAACCAGGAGGCCGGCACGGTGGCGATCATCGCGGGCAGCCCGAGGCCGAGGAACATCCGCCAGTCGATGTCGTGCCACACCCGCGACATGATGAGCCCGGACGAGACCAGCCCGCAGGCGTTGACCATGATCACGCCCTCGTGCGGACCGAGGAGCAGTACCAGAAACGGCGAGACGAGGAGGGCGAACCCGAGTCCTGCGACGCGCTGGGCGATGGCACCGACCACCACCGCGACCATCACGAGGACCACGGAGCCGACTGCCACCCGTGCACCCTAGCTGCACGGGAGACGGTGTGCCGGGGTTGGGAGTCGTCTGATAGTGTGGAGCCCGTTGTAGACGTTTGTTGCACCAGTGATTGACCGGGCCGCATTCCTTCGAGTGTGGCCCTCAGTAACTCCCCGGTTGATGTGCGTCGCGACTCAGAGTCGCCCGCGATAAGCGCGAGCGCACTACCGTAAGGAGATCATCATGGCTACTGGAACCGTGAAGTGGTTCAACGCTGAAAAGGGCTTCGGCTTCATCGCGCCCGACGACGGCAGCGAGGACGTTTTCGCCCACTACAGCTCCATCAACGCGTCGGGTTACCGCTCGCTCGAGGAGAACCAGAAGGTCGAGTTCGACGTCGAGCAGGGCCAGAAGGGCCTTCAGGCGGCCAACATCCGCCCGCTCTGATACGAGCCACGCCGTAACGCGAACAGCCGCTCGCCCCTCACGGGGCGGGCGGCTGTTCGCTTTCTCGGGGCGGGTCAGCCCACGAAGATCCCTCCCGGCAGGTGGATCGGCAGGAAGACCGGAACCACCGCGATGATGCTGACCATCACCGCCGTGTAGACCGTCGCAGTGCGCGGCCGGGTTTCGGCGACGTACAGCAGGAACGCCGGGAGAAAGAACAGAAGCGCGGGCACGTAACCGAACAACGTTGCCAGGACGACGAACACTGTCATCCACGCGAAGGTGCGAGTCGAGTTGTGCACCATGGGCGTCATGACCGGCCATCGGGTGACCGCTGTGGACGGCTGGACGAGGGTCGTGCCGGATGTCGGCGCGGACGCCTCGCCGTCGTCGAACTCGGGATCGCGCTCGGGTCGCGGCGGCGCGAACGAGCCGCCTTTCCACTCGCGCGCCACGAGCAAGGCGGCGAGCGCGATGCCCACACCGGCGACGAGACGCGGGACGAGCCGTCCCTCGTCCGAGAATGAACTGGTCAGGAAGAACGCGACCACAAACACCGCGAGCAGCCCGACCGAGGTCGTCAGCGACCACACCGAGTCCGCGAGCGGGCCGTCGGCATCAGCACTGGCGGGCGGCGGAGCGTCCTGATCGGCCGGGACGTCCTTGCGGAACCGCCGGCGCAGCGCCAGCAGCGCCGGCACCGCGAGAATCGCGATGAACACGAGAACGTACGGGCGGGTCAGCCAGTCCGACGGCGCGTAGACGCGATCGGTGAGGAAGTAGTACCGCTCGAGCGGCACGGCGAGCACGAAGCCGATGAGGAAGGGTGCCCGCGGGAAACCGGTGCTCTTGAGCAACCACCCCAGCGCTCCGAGTACGAGCATGATCCACAGGTCACCGACCTGCAGCGAGCCCTGGTAGGCGCCGAGCATCATGATCGCCAGCAGGCCGGGCCCGAGCACGGAGAACGAGACGGTCGTGATCCGGGCGAGTCCCTTCGAACTGACGAAGCACAAAAGCGCGCCCACGACGCTCGCGATCGCGAACGACCAGATGATGAGGTACATCAGGTTGAGGTGATCGGTGACGATCGACGGTCCCGCCTGGATTCCGTTCGTCAGCAGCATGCCGAGAAGCATCGCGGCCGGGACGCTGCCGGGAATGCCGAACATGAGCGTAGGGATGAGGTCGCCCGCCGCGATCGAGCTGTTGGCGCTCTCCGGTCCCACGACGCCGCGCGGGTCGCCCTTGCCGAACTTCGACTTGTCCTTGGCCGTCGCAACGGCCTGGCCGTACGCCAGCCACGTTCCGGCCGTTGCTCCGATGCCCGGCAGGATGCCAGCCCAGATGCCGACCAGGGAACCACGGATGACCTGGGTCCAATGCGACAACCACTCGCGGATGCCAGCCATCCAACCGCCGCTGAGCGACACGGGTGCCTCGTTCGACTTCTTCTGTCCGGCTCGCGAGGCGATTTCGGCGAGCCCGAACGTCCCGAGCGCGACCGCCACGAGCGACAGCCCGTCGGCGAGCAGCATCGACCCGAAGGTGAAGCGGTACTCCGCCGTCGTGGGCGCCGTGCCCACCATGCCGAACAGCAGGCCGAGAGCCGCCGCGACAAGCCCCTTGACCGCGTTGCCGCGCGACAACACCGCGGCCATCGAGATCCCGAGCACCGTGAGCATGAACAGTTCGGGGCTTCCGAAGGAGAGCACGAGCGGTCGCACCAGCGGAATGGCGATCGTCAGACCGATCGCACCGATGACACCGCCGACCATTGAGGATAAGAAAGCGAGGCCCAAGGCGCGTTTGGCCTGTCCGGCCCTCGCCATCGGGTAGCCGTCCAGCAACGTCACGCTTGCGGACGCCGATCCCGGGGCGCCCAGCAACACGGTCGCGACGGTGTCCGACGTGTGGACCACGGCCAGAGCACCGATGAGCATCGCGAGCGCGGCGGCCGGCTCCATACCGAACGTCAACGGGAGGAGGATCGCCATCGCGGCCGTTCCGCCCAGGCCTGGAATGAGCCCGATGATCAACCCGGCCAGCACGCCGGCCATCAGCATGAGCAGCATCGACGGGTCAGCGAGTGACCCGAGTGCTGAGAGTGCAGCTTCAGTCATGGGATCGCCCTTCAGCCCAGGTGGATGTCATAGGTGTCCCGCAGGAGGGACAGGACGTACTCGCGCACGGAGTCGTCGACGACGTAGACCTCCGCCACACGCTCCTTGACGCCGTCGTCGGCAACGAGCGGATAGCCGCCCAGAACCTCGGCCGCCTTGTCATTGAAGGCCTTGTCGCCGGAGAGGTCATCGGCGGCCTTGCGCAGCGATTCGCTCGCGCCCTCGCTCGTCTCGCCGGGAACCCACAACCCCTTCTGATACGTGTACGTCACACCCAGCAGTGCGGTGTACGCCTCCCAGGCCGGGCCACTCGGGGCCTCGCCGTACAGCTCCTCGTACGCCTCAGCGACCGTCGGCAGATCCGGGAAGTTCGTGTCGCGGACGACTTCGCCGTCCTCGTCGAGCTGCCCGAACGAGACCAGTGGAACGACGCTGCCGTTCTGCAGCAGCGGTCCGACAGACGGCTCCCAGGCGGACGTGGTCTGGTAATCGAGGTCGACCTCACCGCGTTGGACGGCGAGGTTCACGGGCCCGCGACCCTCGAAGCCGAAGATCGACCGTTGATCGACTCCGAGCACGTCGAAGGCGACGAGAGTCGTCAGGTCGAGTCCGGTCGCGCTGATGCCGCCGAAGGTCAACGGCGTGTCACGATCCACGAGGTCGCGTAGTCCTTCGACGCCGGCGGCCTTGCGCGCGTAGATCGCACCGCCCGTCCCGTTCACGACGACGGGTGTCATCTGCGCGAAGTCGTAGTTGACCTCGCTACGGCCCAGAACCCAGGGCACGACGCTCGTCGCGGTCGAGACGAGAAGGTGCGTCCCGTCCGCCGGCGCGCGACGGGCGAACTGGTTCGACCCGGTGATTCCCTCACCACCCGGCTCGTTCACGGGCGAGAACCCGGGTCCGCCGGTGACGCGGGGAGCGAGCTCCTGCCCGACAAACCGGGCCCAGGTGTCGGTCCCTCCGCCTTCGGCGAGCGGGATCATGACCTCCAAGGTCTCCTTGGAGAAGTCCCCGTCGGCGGTGTCCGCCGCGGAACTGAAAGGCGACCCTCCGAGGAAGGCTGCGGCAACCGCGAGGGCGGTGAAGACGCACATCACCGTGGTGGACTGGCGCGATCGCGCGAACGTGATGCTCACGAGGCCACCGCCTCTGCGGGGCGCACGGGACGAGCGGCTGGTCCGATGACCAGGCGCGTGTCGGCGAGTTCACGCATCGTCCGGGTGACCGCGACCGCCGGACGACCGGCGTGCTCGCCCAGAACCGTCTCGACGATCCCGGCCGGAGTGGAGATCTGCAGACGGTCTCCGTGAGGAGCGGCGAGGTCGGCCGCGATGGTTCCGGGTGTAGCCACCGCCATCGTGATCGCGACGCTGCCGGTGATGGCGAGTGCGGGGTGCACCTTCCCCATGGAGAGCATCCGCACCTGCAGGTCGCTGCCCTCGGGCGCCGGTGACACGACCACGAGCTTCGGTACCGCTCGCTGCGCCCCTGCCGGCGTGGTCGCCATGCCCATCGCCACCGCCCCGGCGCGGCGGATCTCGTCGAGGCGCAACAGCGTCTCAGGGTCCGCGTCGAGGACCGCCGGCACCTCGTTGCCCGTCAACCCGACCGACCGCGCGTCGATCACGACGACGGGGGCTCCCGCATCGAGCAAGGTGGCCTCGACGGTGCCGTGCGGGGTCGTGAGCTCGTTGCGAGTCCGGCCGGTCGGCAGCAGCTCGCCGGTCGTTCGGCCGGCGGGCTCTACGAACCACATGCGGACGGCTTCTCCCGGGAACGGCACTCCCGGGATCTCACTCAAGACGATGTCGTCCCCGGAGGTATCCAGGTCGAGCACGATGAGCTGGCCGGTGTTGGTGTTCCGCACGCGCACGGACGTCGTCGGTGTCGTCGGGGTGACCCAGCCGCGGCGCAGCGCGTAGTGCCCGACGACCGACGAGCAGTTACCGCAGTTGCTGCCCCAGTCGACCACCGGCTCTTCGATGCCCACCTGCGCGAAGGTGTAATCCACGTCCACACCCTCATCGCTCGACGGCGAGACGATCACCGCTTTGCTCGTGGTGGACGTGCCCCCGCCGACGCCGTCGACCTGACGCGGGTCGGGGCTGCCGAACAGTCGCAGCAGCACCTCGTCGACCGTGTAGTCGGGAAGCTCCAGCTCCTCCCGGTCGAAGACCCAACACTTGCTCGTTCCTCCCCGCATCCAGGTCGCCTTGATCTCTCGTCCGTGCATCGTCGCGTTCCTCTCGAGTGACTACCCGAAAGATGATGCGCATCACAACAGTGAAGCACTAGCGACGAATTATGAAGGAGCATGTACCTTTACTTAAAGCTTGACGAAGGAGGGGAAATGGATGTCCGGCGCCTGATGCTGCTCGTGGAAGTCCTCGACCGGGGCTCCATCTCAGCCGCTGCCGAGGCCTTGCAATACACCCCGTCGGCGGTCTCACAACAGGTGAAGCGGCTGGAACACGAGGTAGGGCAACCCCTCCTCTCCCGCTTCCCCCGAGGCGTGCGGGCAACCGACGCGGGCCTCGTGCTCTACCGCCATGCGTGCCGCATCCGCGACCAGTTGCAGGCGGCTCAAGCCGACGTCGACGCCGTCGCCGGGCTCCGACGGGGTCACCTGCGCATCGGCACGTTCCCGACGGTGGGCAGTTCTCTGCTGCCGTTGGCTGTCCGCGCGTTCATGGAGAAGCACCCCAACGTCCGGCTCACCGTGCACAGTGCGCGCTTCGACGACTTGGTGCAGCGCCTTCACGCCGGATCGGACGACGTGACGTTGCTGTGGGACTACGAGTGGAACCGTTTCCGCGACGACGAGCTGGACGTCGTGCATCTGCTCGACGACGCGACGATGCTCGTCGTGTCCGCCGACCACCGGTTCGCGCGTCGACGTCGCGTGCGGCTCGCCGAGCTCAGCGAGGAGGAGTGGGTGGTCAGAGAGGCTGACCACCCCGTCACCGAAGTCCTCGACCGGAGCGCCCGTGCCGCCGGGTTCTCGCCACGCATCTCTTTCCGCGCCAACGATTACCAGGAGGCGCAGTCGATGGTGGGAGTCAGACTCGGGGTGGCGCTCGCGCCCCGTCTGGCGGTCGTCAATCGGGTCCCGGGTGTGCGAGTGCTCTCGCTCGCGGGCGGCGTCCCGGCGCGGCGGATCTTGGCGGTGACGCGGCGGCACGCGATCGCCGCGCCGACCGAAGCCGCGATGCTGAGCACGCTGCGCGAGGTCGCGGACGATCTCGAGTAAGTCGTCAGTCGCGCAGGGAGCGGTCCAGCTCGCTCATCAGCTGCGCGACGCGGTTACTTCCTTCCGGGGCGAGCGGGTAGCGCCGGAGGACGTCGACGAGCGTCGGTGTCGCACGCTGCCGCGCTGCGTCGAGCGCGCGTTCCGCCGCCTTGTCGTCGTCGGGCGCCTGCAGTTCGGCGATCCGACCGGCGCTCGCCGCGGCTCGGAGGATGTGGCCCACCTGATGGGCCTTGACGATCGGGTGCAGATAGGCGGCCGATGCCGCGTCGCCCGCGGACCGCGCGGACAGGCGGGCGACCTCGGTGGTCGCATCCTTGGCTGCTCGATGCGCGTCGAGTGAGGTGACCCGCTGGAGCTTCGTGCGGTGGGCACCTTCGACGAACTCCCACGCCGCGTCGAGCGCGGCACGCGGGCGGCGGTCCTCAGGATGGGCCGCTTCGAAGATCGGCAGGAGCTCGCCGGCGGTCTCGGCGACGAAACGCGTCACGACCCGCAACTCCTCGATGGTCAGCTCGAAGTCACCGGTCGTGGCCACGGTCAGCAGCATAGGTGTGAGTGGCTTCGAGGGCTGCGGCGACCACGTCCCGCACGTCCTCACGGGCCGCGTAGGCCTGCCGTTGCTTCCGCGCTCCGGTGCCGTCCTCCAGGATCTGGGCCACCGCGGCGTCGACACGTTCTTCGTCCCCGTAGTCGTTCAGCACCGGCCGCACCACGTCGAGCAGCCGGGCGACGACGTCCCCCGCAGGGACGGGCGTACCGGTGGTGGGATCGATCAACCGGTCCTGGACGCCACTGTGACTCGCTTGCCACGACCACAGTCGCAGCAGCGACGCCGGAACTTCAGGGGCCGGCCGGTCCGACTCTCGGGCGGCCGTCTCCACGAGAGCTCGGGTGAGCGTGGCGATGACGGCGGCGTCGGAGGGAGCGAGGCAGACGTCGGCGATCCGCACCTCGACTGTCGGCTGGTGCTCGGAGAGCCGGACGTCGTCGTAGAGCATGCCGGCATCCAGGGGCACGCCCGTCGCCAGGACGGCGGCCTGATGCCGCTCGTAGGCGTCGGCAGAGCCGTACGGATCGACAGGGCCGGCGGTGGGCCAGCGCGACCAGGCCTGGTACCGGTACGAAGCGTAACCAGTGTCCGCGCCTTGCCAGAACGGTGAGTTGGCGCTCAGTGCCAACAGCGTCGGCAGCCACACCCTGATGCGATCCAGCACCGTCACACCCTCGTCGCGCGACTCGATGCTCACGTGGATGTGGAAGCCGTTGGTGAGCTGTTCAGCGGCGATGAGCCCGAAGCGCTCGCCGATACGCCGGTAGCGCGACGTGGGTCCGAGGTGCGGATCGACCCTGCCTGGAGCGGTGGGCAGTGCCGCGACCCGGCCCCCGACGTTCGCGGCCGCCTCCTCGGCGAGGGCGCGGCCGGTGAGAATCGCGTCCAGTTGCCCGGCCATCGTGGTCTGCGGCGGGGAAGCGACCTCGATCTGCTCCTGTTGCAGCTCGGCGGTGACTTGGTGGCCGGTGGAGGTGGTCTCCTTCTGCAGGGACGCTGCCCAATCCCCCGCGGGCAGCGGCTCCAAGGTGGAGGCGTCGACCAAGAGCAGTTCCTCTTCCACACCGAATGTCCGCACCCGCTCATCCTGGCCGCTGGCCGCGATGCTTGCACAACTCCGGCTGACGCCGGAATCACCACGCTCGAGTGTGGCGAACGGTCAGTGGTCGGGGAGCGTCAAGGATTCACTGGCCGCAAGCTCCAGCAGTCGATCGACGCCAGGCAGCTCGGTGGCCGGGGCTGAGCCTGGAGCGGCGTTGTTGCCCCAGGATTCGTTGGCGTCGATGGTCACCATGAGCCCGTCGTGACGCTCCACGGACACGGCTCGGCCGCCCTGGTACTCGCTCACCCGGGCCGCGCTCACGCCCGGTGGCAGGTTCTCCTCGATCGCGCTCCACTGCTCGCGGAGCGCGATGATCTGCGACTGCTCCTCGCCGTGCTCCGGCGAGATGACCTCCAGTTGCACCATGCCGAGTCCGCCGGCGCTCGACCAGCCGAACTTGGTTCCCAGCCGGGCGAGTTGCCCGGTCTCTCGGTCGCATCCGAACTGCAGGTTGGCCCCGTCGGCGGTCAGATACGTTCCGGAGGGGTCCAGGACTGCAGCAGCGGCCTGGTGATAGGACGCCAGCTGCGACGTCACCGCGGGATGCTCCTGAGGCGGGCTGGCGGGATCCGCGTTCTGCGTGTCCTCGGCGGGGTTGAGCACGCGTCGGCCGCCGGACTCGTCGAGGCAGAAGCCGGAGACTTCGTTCGAGCCGACCTCGACGTGCGGAATCACTGCGCCGCCGAGGCTGCCACCGGAACGTCCCTGCTCTCCCGGGAAGTAGATGGTCGCCGAGACAGCGCCGACGGCCACCACGGCGGTGGCGATCCCCGCGGCACCGCGAACTCGCCGACGGCGCAACGCCCTCTGCCCTCGGCGGATGTCGTGAAGTGGATCGGCTGCGGGCGCCGGAGCGCGTTGGCCGAGCTCGTCCAGGCGGTCGGAGAGAAGATCAGAGTCGTTCATCGGGCATCTCCTTGATGAGCGGAGGTCGGTGCGGCGGGTTGCGGGGTCAGGATGCGGCGCAGTGAGGTGAGTGCGGCGGAGGTCTGGCTCTTGACGGTCCCCGCGCTCACGCCGAGATCAGCAGCGGTCTCCTCGACCGACAATCCCCAGTAGTGGCGCAGCACCACGATCCGGCGCTGCCCTGCGGGTAGAGCGCGCAACGCCGCCCACAGTTCGTCGGCTTCCTCGACGCTCTCGGCCCGCGCCGGGGTTTCCGGCAACTCGTCGCTCGGCCGTTCGCGCCGCCACGGTCGCCGGCTCTCGTCGATGTTCGCGTTGACCAACATGCGCCGGACGTACGCCTCGATGGCGTCCGCTCGCGAGACCCGCGGCCAGGCGAGATAGAGCTTGGTCAACGTCTCCTGCACCAGGTCCTCGGCTCTGTGCGGATCGCCGCACAGAAGCCAGGCGCTGCGATAGAGATGGAGTCGCCGCCCTGCGACAAACGCTCCGAACTCCGAAGCTCGCGACACCTGAGACCTCCCACTGGTTTTCGGGCTTTCCCCTACATGACGGAGCGAGGGGGCCGAAAGGTTGGCTGGTCGACGTGCTTCGTGTGAGTCAGCGACGCGACGAGCGCACCGGTCTCAGAATCTAGGCCCCACCTCGAGGCGTAATGGCAAGCCACTCCGAGGCGCCAGGACGATCGAGTCGGCTAGTCTCGCCACCGATATGCGGACAGGCGCAGTCCTCAACCTGCCGGACCACCTGGGACACGCCTGGGGAATCCACCCGCCGCGAGGCTTCAACTGAATTGAAACCAGGGCCGTGAGGAGGCCGGCTACGCCGGGGCAGATCCTGCGCTCGCTCCTGTCATCCGCGCCGGGTCCGGTAGCCGTTACCCTGCCGACGACGATGGTGCTGGGCCTTTGCCACTGAGACCGATGACCAGGGAGAGAACCGCGATACCGGCGGTGGCCCAGAGCATCGTGAGGACGCCCGTGGCCTCGACCACTACTCCGCCGAGGAGAGCTCCGAGGGCAATCGAAGCGGTGAAGAATCCGACGTAGACGCCCGTGATGTGCTCCACCCGGTCAGGAGCGGCCCGGGTCATCCAGAGCTGGCCCCCGACGGAGAGCCCTCCGTATGCGACACCCCACAGCGCGACCGCTATACCTGCAGCAAGAGCGCCGGTGCCGAACAGGGCAAGAGCGGCCGTCGCAGCTGCGATGCCTGCGGCCAGGGTCAGCACGGTGGCTTTCGGACGGTGGGCCGCCACGGCTCCGGCCAAGAAATTGCCAGCCAACCCGAAGACGCCGTAGATCAGCAGCAGCAGGGCGATCGCGTCCGCGGAGAGTTTCGGCAAGTGCTCGAGTGCGGGGCGGATGTAGGTGTAGGCAGCGAAATGTGCGGTGACGAGGAAGACCACCACCATCAGGCCGGTGACGACAGCCGGCGTCACGAGTGACGCCCGCGACCCTTGGGCGCCGGCGCCGGCTTCCGCCGGTTGCCGTAGATCGGGCAGAGTCGCCAGGAGTGCGGCGGCCAAGATGCAGCCGATTGCAGCGAGGGTCCCGAACGCTGCCCGCCACCCGAACGCGTTGCCGATCAAGGTGCCCAGCGGCACACCGAAGACGGACGCCGAGGCTACCCCGGAAACGGCGAAGGACACCGCCAGAGCCGCGTGACGGGGAGCCACCAGCCGCACCGCCACCGCGGCGGCCAGCCCCCATACGATGCCCATTCCCATCCCGAGCACGACCCGGGAGACCACGAGCATCCCGAACCCAGTCGAGATCGTCGTCAGCACATTCCCAAGTGCCAGTGCCACCATCGCCGCTGCCAGGACGTGGCGGCGGTCCACGTTCCCCAGCAGACGAGGCACCGCCGGAGCGGTCACCGCCGCGATCGAGCCGGTGATGGTCAAACTCGACCCGGCCGCGCCAGACGAGATTCCGAGTCCATCGGCCATGGGAGTCAGCACCCCCACCGGCAACATCTCCGATGTCACCACGACGAACGTACTCAGCGTCAGTACCGCCACAGCGACCCACTGGGCGGGGCGCGTGCCGGCCACCTCGTCCGGGGCGGGGCGAGGGTCGGTTGCGGCGCGGGGGCTCGAGGGCGGTGAAGGGTCAGCAGCGGTCATGCTTCCCAGTCCACCCATGCGGGAGCTTCCGAACAACGCCGATCTGCTCACCGATCGATTAGCTAGGCTCATCGATATGGTGAAGACCGTGTCCACGCTCAGTCAGGTGCATGTTCAACAGATCGAGTGCCTGCTGACGTTGGCTGAAGAGTTGCACTTCGGTCGCACCGCAGAGCGCCTCGGTTACTCGCAATCGAGAGCAAGTCAGCTCATCAGCTCGCTGGAGCAGCGGATCGGTGCCCGGTTGGTTCAGCGCACCAGCCGTCGAGTCTCGTTGACGCGGCTGGGCGAGCAGTTCGTGCGCGAGGTTCGGCCGGCGTATCAGCACCTGGCTTCGACGTTCGTCCATGCCCGAGAGCGAGCGATGTGGGGGGCTCTCGAAGAGCTACGGATCGGCTTCACCGGCATGGTCTATGAGGAGATCACCCGCACTTTCCGGGTTCTTGATGAACGGCACGGCGTCACGGTGCATACGCGCGACCTGCCTCTCGGTTCACCGTTCGACGCCCTTTTCGCGGGTGATGTCGATGCGGCCATCATCGAGCTGCCTGTCCACGAGCCCGGACTCACCGTAGGTTTTCGGTTCCCGCCGCAGGATCAGTTCCTCGCCATCGCTCAGGGTCACCCTCTCACCGAACATCCCATGCTGGACATCGAGTCACTGGCCGCCGTGGACCTGCTTCACCGCGAAGGTGGCGCCCCGCACTACTGGATGAGTGCCCGCACCCCACCGACTACGCCCTCGGGCATGCCGATCGTCTCGACGACCGGGATCACGACCGTCCAACAAGGGCTCGCCTTGGCTGCCACAGGTCGCCACGGGATGCTGGTCTGCAAGCCGGTTGCCGACCACAGCGGTCGCGCCGACCTCGCTTTTCTTCCCGTCCAAGGTCTTGAAGGCACCAGCCAACTCGCCCTGGTCTGGCCCGCCGAGAACGCCACCCCGTCGCTGACCGCGCTGGCCCGACTCCTGGAAGAAGCACACCTGATGGACTGACCCTAGGCATGCGTAGCCACGTGCCGCGGAATGGCTCGGCGTACTTCTCACTCCTGCTGCTCGAGTTCGGCTTCCGAGCGGAGCACGCAGAACTGGTTGCCCTCGGGGTCGGCGAACGTGGCCCACCCGCTTCCCGGTCCGTAGATGCCGCGGCGGTCCGCGACGAGCCGAGCGCCCTGGGATTCAAGCCACGCGATCTCTTCGTCCCGGCTGCGGTCGCGCGGGCGTACATCGAAGTGGATCCGCTTCTCGGGAAGCTCGGCGTCGGGCACCTCGATGAAGAGGAGCGTGTGGCCCGACTCGGGGTCGTGGATGCTGCACTCTTCGTGCCCGGGCTCGTTCGGGTCGTCCGGGTCCATCTCGTAGGCCAGGACGTTCCGCCACCACTCGCTGAGGGCGAACGCGTCATGGCAGTCGACGGTGGTGTGCGACACGAAGACTGACATGGAACGCAGCGTAGTGGCGAGAGTCGACGGGAAACAGTGGAGCCGGTGACGGGAATCGAACCCGCGTATCTTGCTTGGGAAGCAAGCGCTCTGCCATTGAGCTACACCGGCGTCGACCCCGATCATAGCGACCCTGCACCGCTGGCGGTCATAGCGTCATACGTTCGGAGGGTCAGGGGCCGCGAAAGGTATGACGCAAGGGGACGCTCGCGCACGCTACGGTGACGCCATGTCACTCGTGCTGCTGGAGTCCGACGGACCGATTCGGACGATCACCTTGAACGCGCCGGACCGCCTCAATGCCCTCGACATGCCGCTGTTGGACGAGCTCCGAGCGGCGGTCGCGACGGTGGCGAGCGACGGCGAGGCACGGGTCCTCGTCGTCCAAGGCGCCGGCAAGGCGTTCTGCTCGGGAGCGAACGTCGACAGTCTCTTCGGCGACACGAGCCGCCCCGTCGAACAGCTGCGCGAGCACCTGATGCGCGTCTACAGCTCCTTCCTCGGCATCCGCGACCTCACGATCCCGACGATCGCCGCGGTGCACGGCGCCGCCGTGGGTGCCGGACTCAACATCGCGCTCGCCTGCGACGTCATCGTCGCCGGACCGAAGGCGGGATTCGGCCCGACGTTCTCCAAGATCGGCCTCCACCCCGGCGGTGGCTGCACGTCGATGCTGACCCAGCGCATCGGCTCGGCCAACACGGCCGCGGCGCTCTACGCCGGCGAGATCATCGACGCCGAGACCGGCCTGCGCCTCGGCATCGCCCAGGAGATCGCCGACGACGCGCGAGCCCGGGCCCAGGAACTGGCTGCCGCCTACGCGGCGCGGAACCCCGCGTTGATGGCCGACATCAAGCGGTCGGTCCAGATCGCGGCCACCGCCGACCTGGCGGAGTCCCTCGACTTCGAGTCGTGGGCGCAAGCCACGTCACTCAGCAGCGAGGAGTTCGCCGCGTTCGCGGCCCGCTTCCGTCGGTAAACGCCCGCCTGCCCCTGGGGAAACGGACGACCCCCGGGGTACAGTGCGCGGGTGAAACCGAGCAGGGCAGGGACGGCAACCCCGGGGGCGCATGCCGCGTCCGCCCGCGCCGACCCGGTCGACCCTGACATTCTGGCGATTCTCCACGAGGCGCGCCGCCGCTTGCGAACCCAGACCGCATCGCTGCTCTTCGTCAGCGAGAACGGCACAGTACTCGAGCCCTACGCCTCGGTCGGCCTGCGGCACACCCTGCGCGCCGCTTCCCGCGTTCCGGTGGGCCAGGGCTTCGCCGGCCGGATCGCGCTGTCGCGCCAGCCCCTGAGCCTCTCGCAGGTCACGCGCGAGAACGTCATCAACCCCCTGCTCCGCACGTCGGGCGTGCAATCGCTGCTGGGCGTTCCGGTCCTGACGCCGTCACGGCTCCTGGGCGTCCTGCACGTCGGCACCTTCGAGGGACACGAGTTCAGCGACGACGACGTCGCCACGTTGTTCGAGTTCGCCCAGCAGGTCGCCGCGATCGCCGAGCCGGCCGGGGTGCACCGCGCGCACGACGCGGCACTCATCCTGCAGCGCAGCCTGCTGCCCACGACTCCTCGCGAGATCGGCGGCCTCGAGACCGCCGCGCGTTACGTTCCGGCCGAGGGCGACCTGGGCGGCGACTGGTACGACGTGTTCAGCCTCCCCGGGGGCAGCATCGGTTTCGTCATGGGAGACGTGGTCGGCCACGGCCTCCCGGCCGCCGTGATCATGGGACGGCTCCGCAGCGCACTGCGGGCCTACGCGCTCGACTACGACCGTCCAGCGCAGGTCCTCGAACGACTGGATCGCAAGATCCGCCACTTCGAGGACGGCGCCTTCGCCACCGTCGTCTACGCCGTGATCCATCCCCCGTTCGACACCATCACCTTCAGCTCGGCCGGACACTGGCCGCCGCTGCTGGCCGCACCTGGCGAGTCGCCGCGGGAGATCCCGCTCGAGAACGACCCGATGCTCGGCATCGGCGACTTCGAACGGAACGAGACGGCGGTCGAGCTCCCGGCGGGTTCGTCACTGTGCTTCTACACCGACGGACTGGTGGAGCGACCGATGGACGCGCAGGACCCGTATTCGCGATCGACCGACCAGCAGTTGGACATCGTCCGCGCCCACTTCTCAGCAGCCGACGACCCGGAGACGGCGTGCAGCCGTCTCGTCGCCAACACCGTCGGCGACGAGTTCGTCGAGGACGACATCGCCCTCCTCATCGTCCGTCGCCCCTGACCCGCCTGCTCCACGGGGCGCCGTGAGCGTCGGCGACCGCGTTTGTCCTTCGCATTCCCACCGCGAGTATGGCCCGCTTGCTCTGGAGCAAGCGGGCTTCTTCGTTCCCGCGACCCCGGGGTTGAACTCCTAAGTTACTCGCGAGATACTTAAGTTACCCGGCAGTAAACCTCCGGTCAGCCGATCGATCCGAACGTACCCCTGAAGGACGCTGGCATGAGCCATTACAAGAGCAATCTGCGTGACGTCGAGTTCAATCTCTTCGAGCTGTTCGACCGCGACTCGGTCATGGGCTCCGGGCCCTTCGCCGAGGTCGACGGCGAGACGGCGCGGAGCATCCTCATCGAGGTCGAGCGCCTGGCCCGCGAGGACCTCGCGGCGTCCTTCGTCGACGCGGACCGCAACCCGCCGGCCTACGACCCCGACGCCAAGACGGTCGCCATGAACCCCGAGTTCGCCAAGAGCTACCAGGCCTGGATGGACTCCGAGTGGTGGCGTCTGCAGCTTCCCGAGGAGCTCGGCGGTCAGCCCGCCCCCTCCTCCCTCATCTGGTCGCTCGGCGAGTTCGTCCTCGGCGCCAACCCTCCGGTGTGGATGTACGGCGCCGGCCCGGCGTTCGCCCGCATCGTGTGGGAGAACGGCACGGAGCGCGACAAGAGGATCGCCGAGCACATCATCGAGCGGCGCTGGGGCACCACGATGGTGCTCACCGAACCCGATGCCGGGTCCGACGTCGGCGCCGGCCGCACCAAGGCGTTCCAGAACGAGGACGGCACGTGGCGCATCGAGGGCGTCAAGCGCTTCATCACCTCGGCCGAGCACGACATGAGCGAGAACATCATGCACCTCGTGCTGGCCCGTCCGGTGGGCATCGAAGGCGTCGGCGGGCCCGGCACCAAGGGCCTGAGCCTGTTCCTCGTCCCCAAGTACCACTTCGACCTCGAGACCGGTGAGCTCACCGGCGAGCGTAACGGCGCCTACGTCACCAACGTCGAGAAGAAGATGGGCATCAAGGTCTCCACCACGTGCGAGGTGACCTTCGGCGACGGCGAGCCGGCCACCGGCTGGCTGCTCGGCGAGGTGCACGACGGCATCAACCAGATGTTCCGCGTCATCGAGAACGCCCGCATGATGGTCGGCGCCAAGGCCATCGCCACGTTGTCGACCGGCTACCTCAACGCCCTCGAGTACGCCAAGGAGCGCGTGCAGGGCGCCGATCTCACCAACCCGGCCAAGACGGCTCCTCGCGTGACGATCACGCATCACCCGGACGTGCGCCGCTCGCTGCTCACGCAGAAGGCGTTCGCCGAGGGCCTGCGCTCCCTGATGATCTACGCGGGCACCTGGCAGGACGAGATCGCGATCAAGAAGGCGGCCGGCGAGGATGCCTCGCTCGCCGAGTCCGTCAACGACTTCCTGCTCCCGATCGTCAAGGGCTACGGCTCCGAGCGCTCGTGGGTGCTGCTGGGCACCGAGTCGCTGCAGACCTTCGGCGGCTCGGGCTTCCTGCAAGACTACCCGGTCGAGCAGTACGTGCGCGACGCCAAGATCGACACCCTGTACGAGGGCACGACCGCGATCCAGGGTCAGGACCTGTTCTTCCGCAAGATCGTCCGCGACAAGGGCACGGCGCTCGGCTTCCTCAACAACGAGATCGAGGCGTTCATCAAGAACGAGTCCGGCAACGGCCGCCTCAAGGTCGAGCGCGAGCTGCTCGCCAAGGGACTCGACGACGCCCAAGCGATCGTCGGCGCGATGTTCAACGACCTCATGGCGGCCAATCCCGCCGAGGAGAGCGGCGACGCCCGCAACGTCTACAAGGTCGCGCTGAACACGACGCGCCTCATCTACGTGCTCGGTGACCTGGTGGTCTCCTGGCTGCTGCTGCGTGGCGCGGAGGTGGCGACCGCCAAGCTCGACGCCGGAGCGACGGGTGCCGAGAAGTCCTTCTACGAGGGCAAGGTCGCCGCGGCCTCGTTCTTCGCCAAGAGCGTCCTGCCCAAGCTGGCCGCCGAGCGGCAGATCGCCGAGAACGTCGACCTGTCGGTCATGGAACTGGATGATTCGGCGTTCTGATCCTCCCCGCTGACGACGAGGGCCCCGCCGGGGGTGGGGCCCTCGTCGTGTCTCGCCGAAGGCACACCGAGCGGTATGGCACAGTGGCGCGGTGAGATCTCGCGCGTGGTACGTCACCGGCGCCTTGATCGCAGCCGTCGGCTGGGTCGGCGCGACGGCCTACACCGCGGGAGCGTGGGACGAGTTGCGCGACAGCACCGTCACTCCGGTCGGCCAGCCGTTCGACGGTTCCGGTCATGATGTCGCCGTCCTCACGGACCTGCCGCAGCCCGGTCGCGAGATCACCTGCGAGGCGGTCGGTCCCGGGGAGGAGCGAACCTCCATCCCCGCGGACTCCGTGGTCGACGTGACCGTCAGCTCGGACGGCACCCGCTGGCACCTCATCGCCCTGATGGAGGACGGCCGCGAGCAGATGAGCGTGGAGTGCCGTCCGGCCGACGAGCGCTCCGACAGCGCCATCTACGGCTATGCGGTCGTGGACGACCTCGACGCCCGCGACCGCACCGGCTCGATGATCGCGTGGGGCTCGCTCGTGGCGGGGATCGCGGTCATCGGGCTGACCGCGTGGCGGCGGAGCCGGCCGCAGGGGTGACGAATCGCACCGAGCGCCCTAGGTTGGCCCCATGAGCCTGCAGACCTATGTCGACGCCTGGCGGCACTCCGTCAACGCCGTCCTCGATCTCGACCTCACCGCCGACGACGCCGACCGAGTCACGGACCTCCCCGGTTGGTCCGTCCGCGACGTCGTGGCGCACCTGGTCCATCTCGAGGAGGTCCTGGCCGACGGCTCGGAGAGCGCCAGGCCCGACGGCCCGAAGGGGTTGTCCGCGGAGTACACCCAGGCAGGCGTCGACGCGCTCAACGACGTGCCACTCCCGGACCTCCTGGCCCGCCTCCGCGCCGCGGTGGATCGCCGATCTGCCCAACTCGAGGTGCTGCCGGACGATCCCCAGGCCGTGGCGCCCAGCACCCTCGCGGGCACGCCGTGGACCTGGGACACCCTGTTGCGTAACCGGGCGATCGATGCGTGGATGCACGAGCAGGATCTGCGCCGCGCACTCGGCCGCAGCGGCAACCTCGACTCTCCCGGTGCCCATGTGGCCGTACAGAGCTTCCGTGCCGCCCTCCCGTTCGTCGTCGGCAAGCGGGCAGGGGCGCCGGCGGACCACCCGGTCGGCGTCGTGGTCACCGGCGCGATTCCCTTCACCCGCACGGTGGCTGTGGGCGAGGACGGTCGCGCGGGGGACACCGACGCCGATCCGAAGACGACGCTCACGATGGACACCGAGTCCTTCGCCATCCTCGGCGGAGGACGACGCAAGCCCGGTCAGGTCCCCGTGACGGTCGAAGGAGACACCGAGCTCGCGCACCGCGTCCTCACCGGTCTGGCCGTCACCCCCTAGGACTTCCGATGAGCGATACCTGGACCACCGAGGACATCGGCGATCTTCGCGGGCGCACGGCGGTGATCACCGGCGTGACAGGCGGGCTCGGCGCCGCCACCGCTCTGGGCCTCGCCCGGCGCGGTGCAGGGTTGATCGTCACGGCCCGCGATCTCACGAAGGCCCAGGACGCCGTCGACCGGTTGCGGCGCGAAGCGCCGGACGCACAGATCGAGGTGGTCCGGCTCGATCTGGCCGATCTGACGCAGACCACCGCCGCAGCGACCGAACTCGCCGGGTCGGTCGAGCGGGTCGACATCCTCGTCAACAACGCGGGGATCATGATCCCGCCCTTCTCGCGCACCAAGGACGGCTTCGAGTTGCAGATGGGCACGAACCATCTGGGCCACTTCGCGTGGACCGCCGGCTTGTGGCCGGCGCTGCGGCACGGGGCGCGGGTCGTCACGGTGTCCTCCTTGGCCCACGCTTCCGCCCGACGGCTCGACCTTCGGGTCCTGACCGCCGGGAGCAGCCCGCCTCGCTACCGGCGCTGGCAGGCGTACGGGGAGTCCAAGCTCGCCAACCTGCTGTTCGCTCTCGAACTCGACCGGCGAACCAAGGCGGCGGGCCTCGCGGTCACGAGCGTCGCGGCGCATCCGGGCTACGCCTCGACCAACCTGACCAAGACCGGGCTCACGTTGCACGGCTCCTCGCTGCCGGCGATCGCCGTACATCAGATCACCGGTGTCATCGGGCAGTCCGCATCGATGGGCGCCCTCCCCTTACTCCGCGCTGCGACGGATCCCGCGCTGAGCGGAGGCGAGTACCTCGGGCCCGGCGGCTTCCAGCAGTTGCGCGGCAAGCACCCGCGGCGGGTCGGCATGACGCGGCTTGCCCGCGACGAGGCCCTCGCCGCCAGCCTGTGGGAGGTCTCCGAACGCGCCGCAGGTGTGCAGTTCGAGGTCAGCTGATCTCGCGGCCCGAGATGCGTCCCCACTCGTCGGGGTCGTCACGTCGCAGTCGGGCCCGCGCCTTTCGGCGGTAGCGCCAGATCTGCACGAGCCCGAGCGTCCACAGGACGTACTGGAAGCTCATCGCGAGCTTGAACGCCTCGGGCGTGTACGCCGCGCTCGACCCCGGCGTCGCTGCGTCGAGGATGATACCGATCATCACGACCAACACGAGGCTCGCCACGAAGCCGCCCTGATTGATGATCCCGGTGGCGCTGCCGAGCCGTTCGATGGGATTGGACGTCCGACCGAGGTCGAAGCCGATCATCGAGGCCGGTCCGCCGACGCCCGCGACGATCACGAGGATCACCAGCATCCAGCCTGGAGCGTCGCCCGGCCACAGCAGCACCACGGTCCACGTGAGCATGATCGACCAGACGAGCGCCAGGACCAGCGTCGAGCGATGCCACTGGTACGTCGCGACGAACCAGCCGAGGACCGGGCCAGCCGCGATGACCGCGATCACCATGACGGTGAGCAGGACGTTGGCGAACGCCTCGCTGGTGTTCTCACCGCGGACGAAGAACGGGAAGCCCCACAGCAGACCGAGGGTCGTCGTGCTGAACTGCGTCGTGAAGTGGATCCAGAAGCCGAGTCGCGTCCCCGGGTGGGACCAGGACGCACCGAGGCTCGACTTGATGTTGGTCCACGACAGCGCCGGGCCGCGAACCGTTCGACGGCTCGGCTCGTCGCGCACGGCGAGCAGGACGGCGATGGCCGCGACCAGACTCATCGCGGCCGCCAGCACGTAGGACCGCGTCCACCCGAGAGTGCCGAGGGCGTAGGTCATCGGGGCCGCGGCGACGATCGCGCCGATCTGGCCGACGGGACCGGTGATCTGCGTGATCAGCGGAATCTGTCGCGGCGCGAACCACGCGTTGATCAGCCGCAGGACGCACACGAACGTGAGCGCATCACCGATCCCCACGAACACGCGCGCCAGCACCGCGAGCTCGTAGGAGTTCGAGAACCCGAACCCCGTCTGGGCGAGAACCAGCACGAGACTGCCAGCCAGCATGACGGCCCGGGGACCGAAGCGGTCCACGAGCAGCCCGACCGGAACCTGCATCCCCGCGTACACGAGCAGCTGCAGCATCGTGAAGGTCGCGAGCTGCGACGCGGAGATGTCGAACCGTTCGGAGGCGGCAAGCCCGGCCACCGCGAGCGAGGAGCGGTGGAAGACCGCCAGCAGATAGGCGGAGACGGCGACGCCCCAGACGAGGAACGCTCCCGGAGAGTTTCGGTCCGGATGCGCCACGTTCACCTCGACATTCTAGGAGTGGCCAGCACACCGCCGTCGCACGGATCCGCCGGTGTGACATGGGCCACGCTTCGGCGGATGCGGTAGCCATCGACCGGAGATTGACATAACGTTGTTTGGCGATGAGCCCAGTTCTGACACAGACAACGACCATCCGACCGATCAACGACAACGATCTCGACACCATCGTCGATCTCAACCAGGACGCCTTGGAGGGCGTCGGCCCCCTCGACCGCGCGAAGACCGCCGAGCTCGTGGCGATGGCCGACCAGGCGCTGGTGATGGAAGATGACGGCGACATCGCCGGTTTCGTCATCACTCTGCCCCCCGGCGTCGCCTACGATTCGAGCCGTTACCGCTGGTTCGACGGCTACTTCGACACCGATGACTACGTCTACCTCGATCGCATCGTGGTGTCGGCCGATCACCGCCGCAAGGGCGTCGCCTCGCGGCTCTACGAGGCGATCGAGCGTGACAAGCCCATCGGCCTGGAGGTCTACGACCACAACGATGCCTCGCTCGCCTTCCACGCCGGTCGCGGTTTCCGCGAGGTGGGTGTGCTCGCCGAGAGCGGCGTCGTCAACGTGATGATGGTGCGACTTCCCGCCTGAGCGGAGCGCGACCACTTCTTGTTCACCACGAGGGCGGGACGACCACGGTCGTCCCGCCCTCGTCGCGCGTACGGCGTCAGAAGGTCAGCGCGCGAACCGGATCGGAGAGCAGCGCAGCGACGTCCGCGAGGAAGCGCGAGCCCTGCTCGCCGTCCACCACCCGATGATCGAAACTGCACGCGAGCGTGGTGACCCACCGTGGCACGATCGCGTCGGTCGCCTCGTCCACCCAGGGACGGCGGTTGATCGCACCGACGGCGAGGATGCCGGACTGACCGGGGTTGAGGATCGGCGTGCCCGCGTCGACGCCGAAGACGCCGACGTTGGTGATCGTGAACGTGCCGCCGGTCATCTGCGCGGGCTGGAGCTTGCCCTCGCGGCCGGTGGACACGAGCTCACCGATGGCGCGGCCGAGTTCGGACAGCGACATCGTGTCCGCGCTCTCGACGACCGGGACCAGCAGCCCGCGGTCGGTAGCGGTCGCGATGCCGAGTCCCACGTGCTCGGGGAAGACGATCTCCTGGGCTTCGTCGTTCCACCGCGCATGCAGGTCCGGCGTGCGCCGCAGCGCGAGGCACACCGCCTTGGCCACGATCAACGTCGGCGTGACCTTGACGTCGGCGAACTCCCGATCGCCGCGCAGCCGGTCCACGAGGTCCATCGTCGCGCTGACGTCGACCGTGACCCACTCCGTGACGTGCGGCGCCGTGAAGGCCGACTGCACCATCGCCTCAGCCGTCCGCTTGCGCACCCCCGCGATGGGCACTCGCCTCTCCCGCCCGCTTTCCTTCTCTTGCGTCATACGTTCTGCTGGCTCCGACCCTCCGTTCGTATGACGCAAGGCGAGATGCGCCTCCACGTCCGCGCGGCTGACGATGCCGGAAGGGTCGGAGGGGGTGACCTCGCGCACGTCGACGCCGTGGTCCTTGGCGAACTTGCGGACGGGCGGCTTGGCGAGAGCCGCGACGCTCACCGGAGCCGGCACGTCGGGTTCCGACGACCTCGGGGCACGGGTCACGCGACGGCGACGCCGCCCGCTGCCGAGGATCTCCGAGCGAGGGCCGTAACCCACGAGGACTCCGTTCTTCGGCGCCTCCGAGGCGTCCTCGTCGGCGGGCGGCGCCGGGTCCGCCGGGTCCGCAACGTCCGCCGCGTCGATCCGCAGGATCGGCGTGCCGACCGCGACGGTGTCGCCCTCGTTCGCCAGCAGCGCACCGACGCGTCCCGCGAACGGGCTCGGCAGCTCAACCACCGACTTGGCGGTCTCGATGTCCACGAGGACGTCGTTGACCTGCACCTCGTCGCCCTCGGCGACCCGCCACGTGACGATCTCGGCCTCGGTCAGCCCTTCGCCCACATCCGGCAACGCGAATTCGGGCATCAGAACTCCTTCGCGGTGTCGACGGCGTCGAGGATGCGATCGACGCTCGGCAGGAACTCGTTCTCGACCCGGCTCGGCGGATAGGGCATGTCGTAGCCGGTGACGCGCTGCACCGGCGCCTCGAGGGAGTAGAAGCACTCCTCGCTGATGCGGGCGCTGAGTTCCGCGCCGAGACCGAGCGTGCGCTGCGCCTCGTGGACGACGACGGCCCGGCCGGTTCGACGTACCGAGTCGACGACCGGACCGAGGTCCAGCGGCGAGAGCGAGCGCAGGTCGATGACCTCCAGCTCGATGCCTTCGTCGGCCGCCGTCGTCGCCGCGTCGAGACACGTGCGCACCATGGGCCCGTACGTGATGAGCGTCGCGTCAGTGCCGCGGCGGCGCACCACCGAGGACCAGAGGTCGACGCCGGGATCGCTCGTGTCGACCTCGCCCTTCTCCCAGTACCGGCGCTTGGGTTCCATGAAGATCACCGGGTCGTCGGACTCGATCGCCTCCTGGATCATCCAGTAGGCGTCGTGCGGGGTGGCGCACGAGACGACCTTGAGACCGGCGGTCATCACGAACTGCGCCTCCGGACTCTCCGAGTGGTGCTCGACGGCGCCGATGCCGCCGCCGAACGGAATCCGGACCACGAGCGGCACCCGAATGCGGCCGGCACTGCGGAAGTGCAGCTTGGCCACCTGGCTGACGAGCTGGTCATAGGCCGGGTAGACGAAGCCGTCGAACTGGATCTCCACGACCGGGCGGTAGCCACGCGTCACGAGACCGACCGCCGTGCCGACGATGCCGGACTCCCCGAGCGGGGTGTCCATGACCCGGTTCTCGCCGAAGTCCTTCTGTAACGCATCGGTCACCCGGAACACGCCGCCCAAGCGTCCGATGTCCTCGCCCATGAGGACGACGTGGTCGTCGCGCTCCATCGCGGCACGCAATCCCGCGTTGATGGCCGCGCCGAGGCTCATCGTCTGCGTCGTCATGCCGCGCCCCTTTCGTCCAGGGCCTGCCAGGCGACGACATCGTCACGCTGTGCGGCCAACTCCGGCGGGAGATCGGTGTGCACGAAGGAGAAGAGGTCGGCGAGGTCGGGCTCGGGAAGCCGCGCACACGCCTCCCGCAGCCGCGCACCGAGAGCATCGGCCTCCGCCTCGACGGCGCCGAAGAACTCCGGCGTGCTGCCCTCGGACTCGAGGAACGTGCGGACCCGGGCGATCGGGTCCTTGGCCGTCCACTGCTCCGTCTCGTCGGCCGTGCGGTAGCGCGCGGGGTCGTCGGACGTGGTGTGCGCGCCCATCCGGTACGTGACCGCCTCGATGAGCGTGGGGCCGCCGCCATCGCGGGCTTTCTGCAGGGCGGTCCGGGTGACGGCGTAGCAGGCGAGAACGTCGTTGCCGTCGACGCGGACACCCTCGAAGCCGAAGCCCGACGCGCGCTGGGCGATCGGCACTCGGGTCTGGCGTTCGAGCGGGACGGAGATGGCGTACTGGTTGTTCTGGCAGAAGAACACGACGGGCGCCTGATACGACGCCGCCCAGACGAACGCCTCGGCGACATCACCCTGGCTGGTGGCGCCGTCGCCGAGGTAGGCGATCGCCGCGGCGTCGCGCTCCGGGTCGTCGTGGCCGACCGCGCCGTCGAGCAACAGTCCCATCGCGTAGCCGGTGGCATGCAGGGTTTGCGCACCGATGATGATCTGCGGGAGGCCGTATCGGTGGTCCTGCGGGTCCCAGCTGCCGAGCTCGGTGCCGCGGAAGAGCCCGAGCAGGTTCGCCGGGTCGACGCCTCGGCAGTACGCGACGCCGTGGTCGCGGTACGTGGGGAAGGCGAAGTCCTGAGGGCGAAGCGCGCGGCCCGAGCCGACCTGTGCGGCTTCCTGGCCGAGCGCCGGTGGCCACAGTCCGAGCTCACCGTGCCGCTGCAGGGCGAAGGCTTCGGTGTCGATGCGACGGGTGAGCACCAGATCGCGGTACCACCCCTCGACCTCCTCGCGCTCGACATCATCGTCGGGGAACCGGGGGTCGTGCCGCCGGGTGCCGTCGGGGCTCAGCAGCTGGACGAGCTCGTGCTCGCCGGCGAGGGCGCCGGGCTGCGGGGTCATGGGTAGGGTCATGCCGATCCTCCAATCGCCGTCGCGCGGGATGACCGCGGTCGGTGCAACGGGACGCAGCTCCAGGGGTGGCGGAGCGAGAGCGCCACGATGTGACGGTGCTCACATCGTGAGACCAGCGTAACCGCTGGACTGGCCGGGGGCCAGCCTCAGCGGGCGGCGCGCCAGCGCGCGGCGGCCGTCAGGAACTCGGCGTTGATCTCGGGGTCACCGATGGTCACCCGCACTCCCTCGCCGTCGAACGCCCGCACGGACACCGGCGCGCAGTGAGCGGCGAAATCGAGGGAGTCGGCGCCGAGCGGCAGCCACACGAAGTTCGCGTGGGTGTCGGGAACGTCCCACCCGTCCGCACGCAGCGCGGTCATCACGTCCTCGCGCTCGGCGACGATCGCCTCCAGCCGCTGCTCGAGCTCGTCGACCGCCTCGAGCGAGGCGACCGCGGCCGCGATCGCGATGTCGGTCACCGCGAACGGCGCCGTGGCCGTACGCACGACCGACGCGATCGCCGGCGGCCCGACGAGGAAGCCGATCCGCAGGCCCGCCAGCCCGTAGGCCTTGGAGAACGTGCGGAGGACGACGAGGTTGTCCCGGCCGGCGAGGGCGTCCAGGCCGCGCACCGCGGCGGGATGGCGGACGAACTCCGCGTACGCCTCGTCGATCACCACGAGCACGTCCGAGGGCACGCGGGCCAGGAACGCGTCCAACTCGTCACGCGTGACCACGGGACCGGTGGGATTGTTGGGCGAGCACACCAGTACGACCCGCGTCGCTTCGGTGATCGCGTCGGCCATCGCGTCGAGGTCGTGGGAGGCGTCGTCTCGCAACGCGATCGGCACGCCGGTCGCGCCGGCGAGATCGACCGCGATCGGGTATGCCTCGAAGCTGCGCCAGGGATAGACGACCTCGTCCCCGGCCTCGCAGAACGCCGCCAGCAGCGTGAACAGCACGCCGACCGAGCCCGTCCCGCCGGCGAGCTGGTCCTCCTCCACACCCAGCCGAGCACTGAGCGACCGATAGAGCGCGGCCATCCCGGCATCGGGATACCGGTTCATGCGGCCGAGCTCGGTGGACGCACGTTCCAGCACCGATGGCAGCGGCGGGAACGGGTTCTCGTTGCTGGAGAGTTTGTATGCGTCGCTGTAGGCAGGCTTGCCGGCGCGGTATGCCGGAAGGCGCTCGAACACCGATCGGGGACGAGGGAAAGCCATGGCGTCACCCTAGTCCGGCCCTCTGCGACGATGGGCCGGTGAGTCGACCGGTGATCGGATACGCCCTGGTGGTGACGGCAGCCGTGATCTTCGGCGTCAACGCCGGGGTCTCGCGGGTGCCCGTCCAGGCGGGCCTCGGCATCGACAGCTATACCGCCTTCCGGCTCACCGGCGCCGCGCTGACGTTCTGGCTGCTCGCCGCGCTCGTGGACCGCACCGCCTTCCGGGTGCCGCGAGGCCGCGCGTTCGTGCTCGTCGTCGCCCTCGGAATCGCGGGCGTGCTCGGGGCGCAGGCGACCTACAACGTGACCGTCAACCGCTTGCCGCTCGGCGTCGCGCTGCTGCTGGAGTACCTCGCACCGGCGATCGTCGTGCTGTGGGTCCGATTCGTCCGCCGCGAACCGGTGCATCCGCGTCTCTACCCGGCGATCGTGGTCTCGCTCGTCGGCCTGGCGCTCGTCGGACAGGTGTGGCGCGGTCTGACGCTCGACGGCATCGGAGTCCTCGTCGGACTGCTCTCCGCCGCGTGCCTCGCCAGTTACTTCCTGCTCGGCGAGGCGCTCACCGCCCACGAGGGCGCGACCTCCAGCCCGCTGCAGACCGTGGTCTGGTCGTTCGGCATCGCGGCGGTGGCCGTGAACCTCTACGAACCGTTCTGGACCGCCTTCGACGTGCTCGGACAGGACACCGCTCTGCTGGGTCGGTTCGAGGACGTCACGGTCCCCGGCTGGCTGCCGATGGCCTACATCGTGCTGCTCGGCACCGTGGCACCGTTCTTCCTGTACCTCCTGGCGATGCAGTTCGTCCCGAGCACGCGCGCGTCCGTCGTCGCGATGCTGGAGCCGGTCGTCGCGCTCGTGGTGGGCTGGCTGTGGTTCACCGAGGTGCTGTCGACCGCGCAGACGATCGGGGTCGTCGTCGTGCTCACGGGCGTCGTCGTCGCGCAGAGCGCGCGGCTCGTGCGCGGGGAGAACGTCCCCGCCGCGCCCTGACGGTACGGGCACCGCAGCCGTCGGCCTGCGACAATGGCCGCATGGAACGCTTCCTCTCCACGTGGTTCGCGAGCAGTGTCGCGCTGGCCTTCGCCGCGCTGATCCTCGGCGACCACATGAACATCAGCGACCCGAACGAGTCCACGCTCAATCGCGTCCTCACCGTCGTCATCGTCGGCCTGGTCTTCACCATCGTCACGTCCATCGTCGGCCCGGTGGTCAAGCTGCTGTCGCTGCCGTTCATCATCCTCACGCTCGGACTCATGCTCGTGGTGATCAACGCGCTCCTGCTGTTGCTCACCGAGTGGATCACCGACCAGTTCGACCTCGCGTTCTTCGTCGACGGCTTCTGGTGGGCCGTGCTCGCGTCGGTCGTCATCTCGGTCGCCCAGACCGTCGTGCGCGCCATCATCGGAGACTGATCCGTGAGCCGCGACCGCTATCGCATCGCCGTCGTGTGCTTGGGCAACATCTGCCGTTCGCCGATGGCGCACGTCGTGCTGGAGAAGAAGATCGCCGACGCCGGCCTCGACGACAGGGTCGAGGTCGTGTCGGCGGGCACCGGCGGCTGGCATACCGGCGATCCGATGGACCCGCGTGCGGCCACCGTGCTGAGCGACGCCGGGTACGACGCGTCCCGCCACGTCGCCCGCAAGTTCACGGCCGACTGGTACGCCGAGAACGACCTGCTGCTGGCGATGGACGACAGCAACTACGCCGACATGGCCGCGCTCGCGCCCACCGCCGAGGACACCGAGCGGCTACGGATGTTCCGCAGCTTCGATCCCGAGGCCTCCGCGGACGACCTCGAGGTGCCCGATCCGTGGTTCGGCGGCGACGAGGGGTTCCGGATGGTCATGGAGATGATCGATCGATCCACCGACGCCATCGTCGAGCAGCTCCCGGGGCTGCTCTCGGCTTCCCGGCGAGGCTGATCGACCCCTCCGGTAACGTCGTGACCATGGCTCGGATGGCAGGGACGGCGGCGCGTGCGGAGGCTCTCGTGGGAACCCCCGTCGTGTCCACCACCCCGGTCGCCGGCGGCGACATCTGCACCGCCACCCGGTTGCGGCTGACCGACGGTCGCAACGCCGTCATCAAGACGCGCCCGCAGGCGCCGGCCGGGATGTTCCGCCGCGAGGCCGAGGGGTTGCGCTGGCTGAGCGAGGCCGGGGGCGTCGCGGTGCCCGAGGTGCTCGGCGTCGACGACGAGTGCCTGGTGCTCGCCTGGGTCGAGCCCGGCAAGCCGACCCCCGAACTGGCCGAGCAGTTCGGCCGCGAGCTGGCCGCCACCCACCGCGCCGGCGCTCCGCACTTCGGTGCCGACCGCGACGGCTACGTCGGCCTCGCCCCGCTTCCCAACCGCCCCCTCCCCACGTGGGAGGAGTTCTATGCCTCCCGGCGCGTCATGCCGTACGTCCGCGCCGCCCTCGACCGCGGCGCGCTGACGCCGGAGGAAGCGTCGACGATCGAACGGGTGATGCGCCGCATCCACGCGTTCTCCGGCCCCGCCGAAGAACCCGCACGCCTCCACGGTGACCTGTGGTCGG
Source organism: Aeromicrobium phragmitis (assembly GCF_003674095.1). Lineage (GTDB taxonomy): Bacteria > Actinomycetota > Actinomycetes > Propionibacteriales > Nocardioidaceae > Aeromicrobium > Aeromicrobium phragmitis. The sequence goes on along the minus strand of NZ_RDBF01000001.1, from coordinate 564,958 downwards.
GAAACGTGCTGTGGGGATCGGAGGGTCGGGTCTGGGTCATCGACCCGGCTGCCCACGGCGGCCACCGCGAGACGGATCTGGCCATGCTCGCACTGTTCGGCGCGCCGCATTTGCAGCGCGTCATCGAGGCGTACGACGAGGCGTGGCCGCTCGCCGAGGGATGGCGCGAGCGGGTCGCGCTGCACCAGCTGCACCCGCTGCTCGTGCACGCGGTGCTGTTCGGCGGCGGATACGGCGCCCGCGCGGCCGCCGCGGCACAGAGCCTCCTCGACGGCCGCTCCTGAACGACACGCGGCTCCTTCTGTGGAGTGACACCGGTACGCCCTCGGGCTGACGCGAAGCCGCTGGGCGCTGCCTAACGTGGGGTCGATGCAAGCGCTCATCGCGCGCGATCAGCGCGCCCTTCTCACCGCCGTAGCCGTCTTCGGCGTCACCCTGCTGGTGATGCCCTGGCCCGAGAGCCTGAGTGTCGTTGTCACTCGGTCACTGACCTCGACGTTCGCCGCGGTGCCCAGCGTCGAGTTGCTCTCCGAGGCAGCGCTCGTCGTTCTCGCGCTCGGAACCGCAGCGGCCGGTCTCCGTGCCTGGCGGGATGCCGCGCGGCCGCGCGTCGTACTCGGGAGCGCTGCCGCAGGCGTCGTCCTCGCCTACGCCCTCAGCGAGGCGAGCAAGGTGGTCGTCTCGCAAGACCGCCCGTGCCAACGGTGGGCGTTGCCGGGCAGCTGTCCCCCACCAGGAGACTGGTCGTTCCCGTCCCATCACGCCACCCTGGCCTTCGGGGCGGTGCTCTTCATCGCCATCGCCACGCGGCACGTCGTTGCGACATCGGTAGCCGTTGTCGTCGCGACCGTCGTCGCCGCGGGCCGGGTCATGCAAGGCGCTCACTACCTCCACGACGTGGCCGCCGGGGCGCTCCTGGGCCTGGCCGTACCGACGACACTCGCTGTGCTCGTCACCTTCGGCCTGAGTCGTCGACACCGGCCCTAGCGCCGCGGCGGGGTGTGCTCAGGGCACTCTCAGGGGTACGCGGCACACTAAGCACATGCGCATCCTGGTGGTCGACGACGACCGCGCCGTCCGCGAATCGCTGCGGCGTTCGTTGGAGTTCAACGGCTACGACGTCGAACTGGCCTCCGACGGCGCCGAGGCCCTCGCTCGCGTCCCCCAAGTCCAGCCCGACGCGATCGTCATGGACGTCATGATGCCCCGGCTCGACGGCCTCGAGGCGACGCGTGCCCTGCGATCAGCGGGCAACGACGTCGCGATCCTCGTGCTCACGGCGCGCGACGCGGTGACCGATCGCGTGGACGGGCTCGACGCTGGCGCCGACGACTATCTCACCAAGCCCTTCGCCCTCGAGGAGCTCCTGGCACGGCTGCGCGCCCTGCTGCGCCGCGCGACCCGAACCGGCGGAACCGAGGACGACGCACCCGAGCCCGCCCTCGAGTTCGCCGATCTCTCGCTCGATCCCGCCACCCGCGAGGTCCGCCGAGGTGACCGGCCGATCTCGCTGACCCGCACCGAGTTCGCGCTGCTCGAACTGTTCATGCGCCGACCCAAACGCGTGCTCGAGCGCTCGTTCATCCTCGAGGAGGTGTGGGGCTTCGACTTCCCCACGACGGCCAACTCGCTCGAGGTCTACGTCGGATACGTGCGGCGCAAGATCGAGGCGGAGGGAGAGCCCCGACTGCTGCACACCGTCCGCGGTGTCGGCTACGTCCTGCGGGAGACGCCGCCGTGAGCATGGCCCGTGATGCTGCCGACCGGCTGCTCGACTGGCTTCACGACGCGCTGAGTCCCATCACCTCGCGCCTCTCCCTCGCTGGGCGGGTCGCGATCCTGACCACCGTCTCGGTGGCGCTCGTGCTCACCAGCCTGAGCACGCTCCTGTACGTGACGGTGCGTTCGGAGTTCATCGGCTCCGTCGACGAGGCGCTCGTGAACCGGGCCAACGACGCGGTCGCCGCGGGACTGAGCGCCTCCGCGCTCTCGGACCCGGGCACGCAGCAGTTGCTCGACCTCATGGGCATCCGCACGGTCTTCGTCCGCAGCGGTGGCGGGTTCTTCCAGCAGGGCAACGACGGCATCCCCTACGGCATCGACGAGCTCGGAGTCGCCCTCGGCCAGGAGCAGCAGTCGGCCCGGACGGTGGAGCTCGGCGGCGAGCGCTACCGGGTGGTGGCGGTTCAGGCGGGCCCGGGAAGGGCGTTCGTGCTCGCTCAGTCGATGGAATCCACCCAGCAAGCACTGGACCGGCTCGCGGTCGTGTTGGTTCTCGCCTGCTTCGCCGGCATCGCCCTGGCCGGAGCCGCCGGGTGGGCGGTGGCGAGCAACGGCCTGCGACCCGTTCGACGGCTCACCGCTGCCACCGAACGCATCGCCTCGACCGGGGATCTGACGCCGATCGAGACGTGGGGGTCTCGCGACGACGAACTGGCCCGTCTGACCCGCTCGTTCAACGCGATGCTCCAGGCGCTCGATGCCTCCCAGTCACGCGAGCGCCAGCTCATCGCCGACGCCGGCCACGAGCTCCGCACCCCGCTCACCAGCCTGCGCACCAACATCGAGCTGCTGCGTCAGGCCACGGGCGATCCCGACCGGGAGTTGAGTCCGGAGTCGCAACGCGAACTCATGGACGACGTCCGTGCTCAGCTGGACGAACTCACGACACTCATCGGCGATCTCGTCGAACTCGCGCGGGACGAACCGCTCCATCGCGACCCCGAACCGCTCGATCTCGCCGAGGTCGTCAACCAGTCGGTCGCCCGCGTGCGGTTGCGAGCCCCGGAGCTGGCCTTCGACGTCGAACTCGACGACAGCCGCGTCGTCGGCGAAAGCCAGTCGCTTGAACGCGCCGTCACCAACCTGCTGGACAACGCGGCGAAGTGGAGCCCGGCCGGCGGCACCGTCGCGGTGCGGCTGAACTCAGGCGTCCTCACCATCGCCGACGAGGGTCCGGGCATCGCCGAGGAGGACCTCCCGCACGTCTTCCAGCGCTTCTACCGTTCGACGGCCGCGCGCTCGCTGCCGGGCTCGGGGTTGGGCTTGTCGATCGTGCAGCGCGCCGCCGACCGACACGGCGGATCGGTGGAGGTGGACTCGACCGTGGGCCGGGGCACCACGTTCACCCTGCGGCTACCGCTCGCGCCTGCCTCGGAAGGCTGACAGAGTGGAGCAGACCTTTTCGCTGCCTCACACCAGGCTTTCATGACCGTCTCAGCAACGGGGGAGAATGTAGGACCATGACCGATTCTCACGATCCCTACGCGGACCGTCCTTACGTTCCGCCCACGGGCCCGCGTGGGCCCCAGGACCCCGCCAGCCCGGCCACGCCGGCGCGTGGGGACGAGAATGCCGGCTCCCCCACCGGCCCCTCCGGCGACCAGCCGCCACGGCCCACCCCGCCCGCGGAACCGCACGGCGACCCGCTCGACCCGAACCGCCGCACCGAGCCCGCCGGCCCCGCGAGCGACCAGCCGCCACGGCCCACCCCGCCCGCGGAACCGCACGGCGACCCGCTCGACCCGAACCGCCGCACCGAGCCCACCGGCCCCGCGAGCGACCAGCCACCACAGCCCACCCCGCCCGCGGAACCGCACGGCGACCCGCTCGACCCGAACCGCCGCGACGACGACACCGCGCGCTTTTCCCACGAGCCCAGCGGCCCGGCGGTTCCACCGCGCGGACCGGACACCGCCCGCGAGGCGCATGTTCCGCAGGGCGAGCCGTTCGGCCCGGACAGCGAGCACACCACCGTCCTCGGTGCTCCGCCTCCCGGCTCCGATGCGACGTCGGCGAACGCGGGCGCGACCCCGCCGACTCGTCGTGGACGGCTCGTCGCCGCGGTCATCGGCATCGTTCTCCTCGCCGGTGCGTCCGGCGTGGGCGGTGCGGCCCTCTACGACGAATTCTCGAACGACTCGGGGCTCTCTCCCCGCAGCACGAACACCGGCACGTCGCTCGACGACCCGGCCTCCTCGGATCTGCCTGCAGGCACGGTCGAGCAGGTCGCCCAGAAACTGATGCCGTCCGTGGTGCAGATCAACTTCGCCGGCGGCGGCGAGGGCGGCTCGGGGACGGGCGTCATCATCAGCGAGGACGGCCAGATCCTCACCAACAACCACGTGGTCGAGGCGGCGGCCGAGGGCGGCACGCTCACGGTCGCCTTCAACGACGGCACCAACGCCGACGCGACGATCCTCGGTCGCGACCCCGCCACCGACATCGCAGTGATCCAGGCTGACGGCGTTTCCGACCTCACTCCGGCGGAGTTCGGCCGATCCAGCGACGTGCGGGTGGGTCAGGAAGTCGTGGCGATCGGCTCGCCGTTCGGCCTGGAGTCCACCGTCACCCAGGGCATCATCTCGGCACTGAACCGTCCCGTCTCACCGGGAACACAGAGCAGCGACACCGACACCATCACGACCTTCCCGGCGATCCAGACCGACGCCGCGATCAACCCGGGCAACTCCGGCGGCCCCCTCGTCGACCTCGAGGGACGCGTCATCGGCATCAACTCGGCGATCCGCTCCTCGGGCATCGAAGGCGGCTCGATCGGTCTCGGCTTCGCGATCCCGAGCGATCTGGCTCGCAACGTCGCCGCCCAGATTCTGGATGGTGAGACGGTCGAACACGCCCGGATCGGGATCACGGTGCAGAACGCCACCGGCGACGACCAGATCACCGGTATCGGAGCGCGGGTGGCGGACGTCGAGCCCGGTGGACCCGGCGATGACGCCGGTCTGCGCGAGGGCGACATCGTGACGAGCGTCGACGACCATCCGGTCGCCAGCAACCAGGCGCTGATCGCCACGATCCGCGGCTACCAGCCCGGGGACGAGGTGACGCTGACCATCCTGCGCGACGGCCAGCAAGAGCAGGTGCAGGTCACCCTCGGCTCCGACCAAGGAGACCTCGCCCGCTGACGGACGGGAGGACTCAGCAGGGGCCTAGCCGCGGCTCCATTGCTGCCTCGTCCCGGTTCCTGAGTAGCCGCGAGGAACGAGCGGCGTATCGAAGGGCGGCCGCTACTCGACCACCTATCCCGGCGATAGGTGGTCGAGTAGGAGGTCGCTCAGCGACCGACGTATCGAGACCAGGTTGCGTCACGTGGTCTCGATACGCTCCCTCGTCCCTCGGTCGCTACTCGACCACCTATGTGGTCAGCGCCAGGCTCCGCGCTGGTATTGGGGGGCGTAGGGCGCGTCCTTGCGCGCGATGCCGAGTTCGTGCGCGGCGCGCAGGGGCCAGCCCGGTTCCCGTAGCGCCGCCCGGGCCAGCAGAACGAGGTCCGCGTCCCCGTCGGCGACGATGCGCTCGGCCTGCTCCGGCTCGGTGATGAGGCCGACGGCCCCGGTCAGCATGCCGGAGCCGGACCGGACTTCGCGCGCCAACGGGACCTGATAGCCCGGGCCCACGGGGATCTGCGCCGGCAGGATCGCACCGGACGAGACGTCGACGACGTCGACGCCCTGCTCGGTCAACTCGGCGGTGAGCTTGGCGGTCTCCTCGATCGTCCAGCCGCCCTCGAGCCAGTCCGTGCCGGAGAACCGGATCGCCAGCGGCTTGTCCTCGGGCCACACCGCGCGGAGGGCGTCCACGACGTCCCGGACGAGGCGAGTGCGCCCGTCGTAGTCACCGCCGTACTCGTCCGAGCGCTGGTTGGACAGCGGAGACAGGAACTGGTGCAGCAAGTAGCCGTGAGCGGCGTGGATCTCAATCAGATCGAATCCCGCCTCGTCCGCGCGCCGGGCGGCATCGGCGAACGCGGCGGGCAGCGCGGCCACCTCTTGGGTGGTGAGGGCGCGCGGCGCGTCGTAACCGGGGAACGCGAGGGCCGACGGGGCGACGGTCTGCCAGCCGCCCTCGCTCGCCGGGACCGACCCGTCGCCCGCCTCGCTGAAGGGCGCGTAGGTCGAGGCCTTGCGACCGGCGTGCGCCAGCTGTATTCCGATGGGGGCGCCCTGGTCGTGAACGAAGTCGACGATGCGACGCCAGGCGTCGCGCTGGACGTCATTCCACAGGCCGGTGTCCTCCGGACTGATCCGTCCCTCGGGCACGACCGCCGTCGCCTCGGTGATCAAGAGCCCGAATCCGCCGATCGCGTGCGAGCCCAGGTGCACGAGATGCCAGTCGGTCGGTACGCCGTCCTGCTCGACGCAGGAGTACTGGCACATCGGCGCGAGCCAGATGCGATTACGGGCGGTCACGCCGCGCACGGTCAGCGGCTCGAACAAGGCAGAGGTCATGGTCAGCACAACGGCACGGCCGGTACAGGCATTCCGTCCGCACAGGACAGAGGGCCCGCCCCGCCACTCCCTCGGACGGAAACGGGCCCTCGCCCCCCTAGCCCACGGCGCGGGTTGCCTCGGGAGCTGTCCCGCGCCGTGGGGGTCTGTCAGCGCCGTGAGCGCTGGGTCATCAGTGCGCCACCGCCGAGCAGCGCGATGAGGCCGATGATGACGAGCCACAAGGCAACGTCTGGCGCACCGGCGTCGGGCAGCTCGGTCACGAGCACCCGGACCGAGTCCTCCGCGCTTGCCGCCTCGCCGTCGCCCGGCGGGATGCCGACAACCGTCGCGTGGTTGTCGACGTAGCCGCGAGCGCGGTCGGCCTCGGTAGGCGCGTACGTCGCCTCCGCGACGACCTTCTCGCCCGGTGCCAGGACCCCGGCCTCACCCGGCCAGTCCCGGTAGGTGACGTCGGACAGGCCGCGCAGCCCGTCGCGCACCTCCACCCCGGACAACGTGACCGTTCCGGTGTTCTCGACGTCGAAGGTGTACCGGATCTGATCGCCCTCGACCGTGCCGGACTTCTCGATCGCGAGGCCGGTCAGCCCGGGAAGCGTGGTGCGCTCCTCGTCCGCCCCGTCCACCGGATCACCCTGGGGCGAGGTGCCAGAGGCCACGGCGTGGTTCACCAGCTCCCCGCGATCCAGGTCCGCCTGGGTCAGCGTGTACGTCGCCGTCGCCGTCGCGACCGCGCCGGGCGCGAGCACGCCCGCCTCGGCCGGCCAGGCGTACTCGATCTCCGACAGGCCCTCGAGCTCGTCGGCGATCGACACGTCCGTCAGCGTGACGTTGCCCGTGTTGGTCGCCTCGAAGCGGTAGGTGACGGTGTCACCGGCCTTCGACGCGGCGCCCTGCTCGAGGGTGGCCGACTTCTGCAGCGCGATCGCCGGGCCGGCCTCGACCGGAACCGTGACGTCGTCCGCGTCCTCGACCTCCTCGGTGACCGCGCCGAGGCGCGACAGCGCCGAAGCGGTCGCGGTGTTGTCGACCTTGCCGGCGTCGACGTCCGCCTGGGTCAGCGCGTAGGACGCGGTCGCGGTGACCGACTCCCCATAAGCGAGCGTGCCCTCCTGCGACGGCCAGGCGCCGAACGTGATGTCCGACAGACCCTCGAGCTCGTCAGCGACGGTGACGTCGGTCAACGTGACGTTGCCGGAGTTGGTCAGCGTGAACGTGAAGTTCACCGCGTCGCCGGCCTTGCCCTCGCCGCCCTCGGCCAGCACGCCCGTCTTGACCAGGTCGAGCGACGGGAGCTGGGGCAGCGTCACGTCGTGCTCGTCCTCATCGGTGACCGGCGGGTTGCCGCCGGGCGGGGTGCCCGTCACGCTCGCTGCATTCTCCAGCAGGCCTTCGTCGAGATCGAGGGCGGTGACCGGGTAGGTCGCGGTCGCCGTGGCCTTCTCACCGGGAGCGAGGACACCTGGCTCACCCGGCCACGTGTAGTCGAGCTCCGACACGCCCGGCTTCGGGTCGTCGACCGCGACGTCCGACAACGTCACGTTGCCGGTGTTGGTGACGGAGAAGCTGTACTCCACGATGTCGCCGGGCACCGCCGTGGCGCCGTCGGCGAGCCCGCCGGTCTTCTCCAGCTCGATCGCGGGAGCGGCAGCGACGTCGACCGGAGCATCCGCGACCGAGGTCACCCGCGCGCCCATCGGCGACAGTCCGGTGACGTTGGCGGTGTTGAGCACGCCGCCCGCGTCGACATCCGCCTGGGTCAGGTCGTACGTCGCCGACGCGTCCACCGACTCGCCCGGCTGCAACGTGCCGGCCCCCTCGGGCCAGGTGCCGAACTCGACCTCCGAGACACCCTCGAGCTCGTCGGTGAGCACGATGTCGGTCAGGGTGACGTTGCCGGTGTTCTCGATCTCGAAGTCGAAGTCGACCCTGTCACCGGCGCGTCCCTCGGCCTCGTCGGGCAGGTGACCGGTCTTGGTCAGCCCGATGAGCGGCTGCTGCGGAAGGTCGACGACATCCTCGGCGCTGTCCTCGATGTCGTCACCCGTGGGCGGCGTGGCCGTCACGGTCGCGTTGTTGACGACCTCACCGTCGTTCAGATCCGACTGCGTCAGCGCGTAGCTGGCGGTCGCCCTGACCGACTCGCCGGGCGCGAGGACGCCCTCGGCAGCGGGCCACTCGTAGGTCAGCTCCGAGACACCCTCGAGGGCGTCCTCGATGGCGACGTCACGCAGGGTCACGTTGCCGGTGTTGGTCGCCTGGAACTCGTAGGCGACGGCGTCGCCGGCCTGCGAGACCGCGCCCTGCGACAGGGAACCGGTCTTGCTGAGCTCGATGGCCGGTCCCGGCGTCACCGTGACCCGCGCGTCGTCGACGTCTCGCACGGGGTCGCCGGCAGGGGACTGCGCCGTCGCCGTCGCCACGTTGTCGACGCCGCCGGCATCCACGTCGGCCTGCGTCAGCGGGTAGGTCGCCGTCGCACTCACCGACTCGCCCTGAGCCAGCACGCCCTCGGCCGACGGCCAGGCGCCGAAGACGACGTCCGAGAGTCCCTCGAGCTCGTCGACCAGGGTGACTCCGGTCAGGGTCACGTTGCCCGTGTTGGTCAGGGTGAAGCCGTACTCCACGGTGTCGCCCGTTCGACCCTCCGCGCCGTCGCTGAGTGCGCCGTCCTTGACGAGGTCGATCGAGGCGAGCTGCGGGAGCGCGAGCTCGTGCTCGTCCTCGTCCAGCACCGCAGGTCCGCTCGGCGGAGTGCCGGTCGCGCTCGCGATGTTGGTGAGGTCGCCGCGATCGAGGTCCGCGGCCGTGAGCGTGTACGTCGCCGTCGCATCGACGGACTCGCCGGGCGCCAGGACACCCTCGTCACCCGGCCATGTGCCGTAGCTGAGGGCGGAGAGGCCCTCCATCGGATCGCTGATCGCGACGGCGTCGAGGGTGACGTTGCCGGTGTTGGTGACCCGGAACTCGTACTCGACCGTGTCGCCCGGCAGCGCCGTAGCGCCGTCGGCGAGTGCGCCGGTCTTGTCCAGCTCCAGCGCGGGTGCCGCCGGCACGTCGACTCGGGCGGTCGCGCCGTCGTTCACCGTCTCGTCGGTGGGCGCGGTGCCCGAGGCGGTGGCCGTGTTGTCCACGCCACCGGCATCCACGTCGGCCTGCGTGAGGGCGTAGGTGGCGGTCGCGGTGACCGACTCACCCGGCTCCAGGGTGCCGTCATCGCCCGGCCACGTGCCGAACGCGATGTCCGACAGGCCCTCCAGTTCGTCGCTGAGAGCGACGTCCGTGAGGGTCACGTTGCCCGTGTTGGTCAGCTCGAACGCGTACTCCACCCGGTCACCCGAGCGGCCCTGCGCGTCGACGCCGAGTTCGCCGGTCTTGACCAGATCGATCCGCGGCAGCTGCGGAACGTCGAGGACATCGGCGTCGCTGTTCTCCACGGGGTCGCCGACCGGCGGCGTGCCCGTCACCGTGACGGTGTTGTCGACCTGCCCGGCATTCACGTCGGACTGGGTCAGCGCGTACGTCGCAGTGGCCGTCACGGACTGACCCGGGGCCAGCCGTCCCTCGGCTCCCGGCCACGTGCCGAACGCGATGTCCGACAGACCCGGCAACGGATCGTCCAGCGTCACGCCGGTCAGCGTCACGTTGCCGGTGTTGGTCACGGTGAAGGTGTAATCCACCGCATCACCGGCGCGACCTTGTGCGGTGTCGGCCAGCGCGCCAGACTTCACCACGTCGATCGCGGGTCCATGGGAGATGGCGATGGTCTCTTCGTCGGTGTTCTCCACCGGATCGCCGTTGGGGCGTGCGGCCGTTGCCGTCACGGTGTTGTCGACCGTGCCGGCGTCGACGTCAGCCTGGGTGAGCCGATACGTCGCGGTGGCCGTCACCGACTGGCCCGGCTCGAGCGTGCCCGCAGCACCCGGCCACGCGCCGAACACGATGTCCGACAGACCGGGCAACGGATCGTCGAGCGCCACGCCGGTCAGCGTCACGTCGCCGGTGTTGGTGACCGTGAAGCCGTACTCCACGAGGTCGCCGGCGCGGCCCTCGGCCTCGGGGTCGAGCCGGCCGGTCTTGACGACGTCGATCGCGGCGAGTTGCGCCAACTCCACCTCGGCATCGTCGGTGTGCTCCACCCGCTGGCCCGTCGGCGAAACGCCGCTGGCCGTCGCCGTGTTACGCAGGTAGCCGCCGTTGACGTCGGCCTGGGCGACGGGCGCGGTGGCAGTCGCCGTGACCGATTGGCCGGGCTCGAGGGTGCCTTCCGCACCCGGCCACGCACCGAACACGATGTCGGAGAGACCCGGCAACGGATCGTCGAGCGCCACGTCGGTCAGCGGAAGGTTGCCGCTGTTGGTGATGGTGAAGTCGTACTCGACCGTGTCGCCGGCTCGTCCGGTGTCGCCGTCGGCGAGGGCACCGTTCTTCACGAGGGTGATCGCCGGCGCGAGTTCGGGAAGGACGACGTCGGCCGGGTCCTCGTCGCCCACGGGCGAGCCGGCCGGCGGTTGGCCGGTCGCGGTGGCGGTGTTATGGACGGTGCCGCGCTCCACGTCGGGCTCGGTCAGCTGGTACGTCGCACGTGCCATGACCGACTGGCCGGGGTCGAGCGTGCCCGCAGCACCCGGCCACGCGGCGAACTCGATCTGCGACAGGCCCGGGAGGGCGTCGGTGAGCGCGACGTCCGTGAGCCGGACGCTGCCGTTGTTGGTGATCGTGAAGTCGTAGTTCACGGTGTCGCCGGGCAAGCCCAGCGCGCCCTCCGCGAGCGAACCCTCCTTGGCGAGCTCGAGCGTCGCGCAGTTGGTGTTGACGATGTCGATCAGGGTGGACTGCAGTCCGGAGAAGCCGCCGACGTAGAAGTCGCTGCGCTCGTTCGGTCCGGAGACCTGACGGATGTGCTCGTAGAACGCCTCGAGTTGCTCACCGCTGAGGTTGTCGGTCAGGCCGATCGGGATGATGCGCGTGCCCTTGGCCTTCAACGCGTTGGCGCTCTGCACGGCGCGGGTGATGGTCTCGACATTCGTGGAGTTGCCGGGACCCTGGGCAGGGCTTCCGTACTGGGTCGGGTTGCCGTCGGTGAGGAACAGCAAGGCGCTGTACTGCTCCGCGGACGCGGTGACCGCGGCGAAGGCGCGGTCCCAGTTGGTTCCGCCCTCCGCGCGCTGCGGACGCTGGATGCCGTTGACCTTCTGCGCGATCGTCTGGGCACCCGCGGCGGTGCTCAAGGACGTCAGCGGCAGCGGCTGGTTGGCACCCGCGGTGGTGGCGGGCGCGTTCGAGGCGAAGGTGTGAAGCGCGATCCGGACGGGGTACCCGGTCAGGCGGGTCGCGAGTTCGCTGATCTCCTGCCGCATCTGCGCCAACTGCGGATCGGTGACCGAGTTGGACAGGTCGATGCTGATCGCCAGATCCAGTTCGCACTGACCCGGCAGCGGCGGATTCTGCGCCGGCGGCGTCGTGGACTCGACGGCGCCGGCGGCGGTGATGCCGCCCGTGATGGCGATGAGCATCGCCAGAACGAGGGCGATGGCGCGGCGGGGCCGACGCTGTGATGGACTCGGGGCTTGGGCGTGCTTCGGCCGTCCTGACGACGTCACGTACTGCTCTCCTTGCGAGGATGGGGGTGCCGCGGAGGGGGCGGTCGCGGGGCAGACGCGCGCGTCCGCCAACAGTCGATCCTGCGCCGAGCTGACAGCGTTTTCGGGCGGTCGCCGAGGACTTCACCCTGCTTTTCACCCCATGAGCGACAATGCTCACAATGAATCGGCGTTTACCCTGGTCGCTGCTGCTCGCGAGCCTGACCCTCAATGTCATGTACGCGGCGGTCGCCGGGGTCCTCGTTCCGGCACAGATCGCCACGGCATCTCCGGGCGACAAGGAGACGCACCTTGCGGTCGTGATGACCGCATCATCCGTGCTGACGATGATCGTGCATCCCTGGGTCGGAGCGCTGTCCGATCGCACCCGCTCACCGCTCGGACGGCGGACTCCGTGGATCGTGGGCGGGGCTCTCGCCTCGGCCGTCGCCCTCGTGGCCCTCGGCAGAGCCGAGTCCGTCGTGATGATCGCGCTGGGCTGGCTCGTCGTGCAGCCGCTGCTCAACGTGGTCGAGGCTCCGCTCGACGCCGTCGTCGCGGACCGGGTCCCCGCAGGGGAACGCCCTCGCGCCTCGGCCTTCTACGGCGGTGGCGCGGCGCTCGGCCTGGCCCTCGGAGCGGGCGCGGCCGGGCTCACGGTCGCGCACCTGTCCAGCACCTACGCGGTGCTGGCCGTGCTGCTGGTGATCGGCATGGCAGGGTTCGTCCTGGCCAACCGGGAACGGGTCACGCCGAGTGCGCCCCGTCGCTCCCGCCCGGCGCTCGCCGCGTGGCGTGACCGCGATTTCCGGCTCGTCCTACTCGGCCGTTTCGTGCTCGTCCTGGGGCACCAGCTCGTGATGGGCTACCTGCTGTATCTCGTGATGGACCGCACCGGCGGCGGACCCGAAGAAGCCGGGCGGGTCGTGACGCTGCTCGTCGGTGCGCACATCGCGGCCCTCGTCCTCGGAGCGGTCGTCGCCGGCCGCCGGGTCAAGGGGGCGCGGGTGCGATGGGTGCTCATCGCGACGGCGGTCATCGTGTCAGGGTTGCTGCTCGCCTTGCTTCTGCCCGGGCTGGCCGGGCTCGTCGCGTACGCCGTCGTCGCAGGCATCGGACGGGGGCTGTACCTGACGGCCGACCTCGCGTTGATGCTCGACGTGCTGCCGTCGCGCGAGGATCACGGACGCGACCTCGGCGTCCTCGGGCTCGCCACGATCGTGCCGCAAAGCCTGGCTCCCGCCATCGCGGGGCTCGTCCTGGCGCTGACCGGCAACGCCTACGACGCGCTCTTGGTGTGCGCGATCGTCGGCGTCGGGCTCTCGGCCGTCTTCATCGCCCGGATCATCCCTGCGGTCGAAACCACCCGCTGAGAACGCCGAATCCCACGGCGCGGGCATGATGCCCGCGCCGCGGGACGGTGATCAGCGGCGTGCCAGGCGGCGGGTCGTGATACCGCCGCCGAGGGCCACCAGCACCATGCCGGCCAGCAGGTACCACCAGGTGGGACCGCCGTTGTTCGGCAGGTCGCCGGAAGGGACGGCCGCGAAGGTGTTGGTCACCGTGATCGCGTTGTCCTCGTCGGCCGTCAGGACGGCCGGCTCGGCGATCGTGCCACCCTCGACCTGGACCTGGGCGGCGCCACCGGTCTCGGTCTCCTCGGCCCAGCAGTCCGCGCCGACCGGAAGGCCCTCCACCCGGATGGTCTCGCCGCCGGAGATCCGGTGCTCCTCGGCATCGACGATGACCGTCGGTTCACCGCGGCCCTGATCGAGCACGCAGGTGACCGCCACGGTGAACTCCTTGTCGCCGACATGATCGCGACCGGCGCCGGCGAGCTCCTTGCTCACCGCGAGGTCGGTCAGGTCGAAGGTGTTCGTCGCGGTGATCGTCAGCTCCTGGAGCTCCTCGCCCTCGGCCACCACCGCGGCGTCCTCGTACGAGTCGTGGTCCACCACCGAGGTGGTCGCTCCACCCGTGACGGTCTCCTCGCCGAAGCAGTGCGTACCGAGCGGCAGTCGCAGCGGCTCCCCATCGGTGCCGAGGACGGTGATGGTGTCACCGCCACGCAGCGCGATCTCACCGGAGTAGACCGTCGTGCGCACACCCTCGACCTCGCGCTCGCAGCGCAGCAGCACCGTGAACTCGGCGTCGGTGGCGTATGCCTCGTCGGCGCCGTCGCCCGCCAGCTCCTTGTGCACCGCGATGGTGCCGGCGGAGAAGACGTTCGTCAGGCCCGCGACGACGACCTGGGCCTCACCGTCGACCTCGTCGGGGATCGTGACCGTGACCGGGTCCGGGACCTGATCGGCACCGCCCGCGTCGGTCTCGGTCACCACACAGTCCGCTCCCACGGGCAGTCCGTCGAGGACCTCGGACTCGAGCAGCGTGGTCGCGCCGTCGCCCTGCAAGGTGACGGTGTCGGTGAACACGTCCTCACGACCGTGGAACGAGCAGCGCACGTCGAAGCTGAAGGGGCCGCCTGCGAGGCTCGGGGCGCCCGGGCCCGCGAGCTCCTTGGCGATCTTCAACCCACCGCTGCGGAACTGGTTCTCGATCGCGATCGTGGCCGGCTGACCGCTCTCGGTCTCGGCAGTACCGGAGTAGACGACCTCGGTCGCACCGCCGGTCTCCGTCTCGACCGCCCGGCAGTCAGCGCCCGGCGGCACGTCGACCGTCACCCGGCCGTCGTCGACCGTGGTGTCGATCGTCACCGAGAGCGGGTCGAAGCCCTTCACCGGCTGGCCGTCGACCGAGCAGAACAGATCCGCCTCGAAGGTGGTCGGCGCGTAGCCCGCCGCGGTGCCGGTCACCGACTTGTCGAGGGTCAGCGACGCGGGGGCGTAGCTGTTCTCGATCTCCACCTGCGCGACCGAGGCCGAACCGAGACCCGGCTCGATCGTCACGCGGACGGGGTTCTCCTCCGTGGCGGAGGACTGTCCGCCGAGAGCGTCGGTCTCCCACACGCGGCAGTCGGCACCGGCGGGGATCGCGGTCACCGTGACGGGCTCGCCCGGCGTGACCTCGTAGTCCTCGTCGACGACGGTCGTGCGAGTTCCGCCGATCGGCTCGATCTCACAGGTCACGTGGACCGGGAACGCCCGCTCGTCGACCGGGAGGTCGTACGGGTTGTCCGTGATCAACTTGGTGATCTCGAGCGCACCGTACGCCGTGCCCACTCCCACCTTGATCGGCTCGGTCGGCGGCATGACGTTCAGGCCGTTGCCGCGCAGCGTCGTCTCGGCGTGCGCGAACGAGTTCCACGCGATCGTCGGATCGGCGACCTGCTCGACGTCCAGCGGCGTCGTCATCGCGTACGCCACCTCGATGCCCTGACCGGGGGCCAGCGGCTCGTCGAACGCGATGTCGAACTTCGAGGCGGTGACGTCCGGCCCGAACTGCGCCTCCCACGCCGACGCCGGGCACTCCGGTGCCGAGGAGCCGGCGCCGCCCATGCGCAGATCGTCCGTGCAGACGTCCGCGTCCTGCGTGTAGCTCGTGGTCATCGAGCCGGGGCCGTTGAGGACCGGCTCGGTGGCGAGCGTCGGGCGCTGGTCCCACTGCGTGCCGCGGTTCTGGTCGACCCAGACACCACGGTCACCCTTGGCGGGGAAGACGTCCACGATGCGCATGTTCGTTCCCGACTCCGTCCCCGCGTTGACGACGCGGAGCAGGTACTGGAACTGATCGCCGGGATCGACCAGCGCAATGCACGGGTGCGACGTGTACTGCACGCCGTTCGCGTCGGTAACCGTCGGGCAGGACGCATCGCCGACCGGAACACCCTGGCGTGCGCGGGTGTCGTACCAACCGCGCTCGGGGTTACCGGCGACCCACTTGCGGGCGGTGAACGCCGCACCGGCCTTGACGGTCACATGGGCGGTGTCGGTGCAGTACAGCCCCTCGCCGAACGATCCGTCGTTCTGCGACTCGCCGCCGCAGGTGAAGTTCGGGCCGTTGCCGGTGGCGCCCATGGTGTTGACAACGACCTCGCCGGCGGTCACGCCCGGCGCGAGCATGACCTGGATCTCGATCGTGAACGTCGTTCCCGGACGGAGCAGCCAGGGCTTGCCGTCCTCGTCGACCGAGAAGTCGAAGTCCGCCTGGTTGACCCGCTCGCCGTCACGGGTCAGCGTGAGGGCAGGCGTCGGGACGTCCTCGGTGCCCTCGGGCACCTGGACGTCGATGATCCGGAACGGCTGGCCGCCGTCGCCGACGAACGTCTCGTCGAGCTGAAGGCCGGCCGGCAACGCGTCCTTGACCACCAGATCGGTGATGTTCGACGTCCCGGTGTTGGTGACCTTCAGCCGGAACGGCGCGACCTCGCCCGGGGCGAGCGACGAGTTCGGCGTCTTCTCGACCGACAGCTGGGCGTCGCCTTCGCTCACCGTGACGGTGGCGCGGGTCGGGTCGACGGGACGGGGATCCTCGGGGTCCTGCAGACGCGTCACGTACTCGCCGTGCAGCTCGTTGATCAGATCGTCCGGCACCGCCACGTCGGCATCGCTGCGCAGCGTCTCGCGCAGGCCGAAGCGGAAGCTCACCTCGCCGCCACACTGGTTCGCGTCGGCGCACGGCGTCAGCCGGTACTCGCCGGAGGAGTGCGTGAACGTGGCGCGGATGCCCACGACGTCCTTGGCCGCGACACCGTCGGGCAGCACCGCCTTGTCACGCGGAGATCCTTCGACCCACGTGCCGTCGACGAGCGCGTCGATGGTGACCCGGTTGGCGCCGGCGGGGAACTTGACCGTGGCGAAGTCCACGAAGTTCACCGCATCGAAGAACTCCTCGTTCGCATCGATGAGGCGCAGCTGCGACATGCTCAGGTTGCCGCTGTTGCTGGCCTGGAGCCGGGCAGTCGAGTGCTGCGGAGCGAGACCGGGGATCGGCCGCGGCAGCACCGACGGCGTGATGCTCTTGGTGATCGTGGCGGCGTCACGGGTCTCCTTGGTGGAGATGCGCGGCGAGCAGGACGGCTGGGCACCGACGTACCCGTCGGCGGTCATGACGAAGCAGTTGTCGAGCGTGACGTCGTCGTCGACCCCGTCGCGCCGCTGCGTGACGATCGAGAGCGTGAACGACTGCGTCGGCAGCAATTCACCGGTCATCACCGCGCGCACGCCGATGGACCGCTCGACGACCTCGTCCGAGGCGCCGTCGTAGGCGACCCAGGCGGAGACCTGCGGATCGTAGATCTCGATCGCCGTGTCGGCAGCATTGCTGCCACTCACCCGGGCGTCGGTCAGCCGGAGCACCGAGAACGGGTTGCCGAGACCGCTCGGCGGGATGCCGCCAGCCTCGGGCGCGGGGTCGGTGATGACAGGGTCGACGAGCGGGATGTTGCCGTTGTTGGTGTACCGGAGCGTGAAGGGGACCGGCTGGCCCGGCGGGATCTCGGTCTGACCGACCGACTTGTTGCCTTCACCGCCGCTGCGCGGCTTCTCGACCGTGAGGTTGGCGCATCCGCTGCCGCTCGTGGTGCCGGTGCCGTCGGTGCGCCCGGCGGTGCCGCTGTAGCCGTAGCAGTTGACGACGAACGGGCTGGTTCCGTCGGCGAGATCGGCATCGGTCACGAGGTCGTTGAGGTGACCGGAGATGTCCAGGCCGGCGGTCGCGTCGGTCCGGATCGACGGCTCGCCGTCCTTTTCGCCGGTGTACGTCACGACGACGCCGGTGACCCGTGAGCCGTCCTTCGCCACGTCGATGACCTGGGTGGCCGGCGACGGATCGTAGTCGGTCGTGGTGGCGGGGGCGTTGTCGTAGGTGACCCGGACGGTCGCGTTGGTCGCGCCGTTGGGGAAGCGCAGGCGGATCGTGTCGACGTCGATCTTCGAGAACTCACCGTCGGGGTTGGCCGACGGCTCGGTGATGACGATCTCCTTCACAGGAAACGGCGAGCGCTGACGCACGTCGATCCGCGCCGAGGAGCGCGAGTTCTCACCGATCACGGCGTACTCGCCACGGTCGTGCTGGAAGTTCTTGTTGGCGTCGGGGAAGAACGTCTTCGAGGCGTCCAGGACCAGGACGTCGGGGAGGATGTCGTACCCAGCGCAGGCCGCAGCACCGACGACGGGCGTCCCGTCGCCCTCGACCGCGGTCGGCTCGACGCAGTTGTCAACGCGCACCCGGCCCTGCGGACGCAACGGCTCGCCACTGGAGCGGTACGTCTCGCGAAGCTGCAGGCCGAGGCGTACCTCGCCGCCGGTCGCGTCGTACGGAAGCGGTGCGCCCGCGGAGTTCGTGAACACGACGCGCACACCGGTGACGTCGCCGGCGCTCACTCCGCCGGGCAGGGCGAGCTGGCCGGTGGCCGTCACGGTTCCGGCGGGCACCCACGCGCCGCCGGTCAGGACCTCGAGACGCGCCTGATCGGCTCCTGCCGGGAACCGCGACAGCTCGACGTCGGTGAGGTCGAAGTGCTCGAACGTGGCCTCGGCCGCGTCGGTGATGGTCAGCTCGTCCACGCGAGCGGAGCTGGAGGAGGAGTTGCGCACGCCGAGCACCGCGGTGCTCTTCTCGTCGCTGCCCGCCACCGCGGAACCGTCGGTCCACGACTTGGTGGCGACCGGACGCACGACCTTCGGCACCTCGACGGTGATGTCGTTCGTCGACTCGGCCGGGTCGGCGTTGTCGGCGGTCACCGTCGCGGTGTTGGAGATCGTGGTGCCGTCGGCGATCGTCGTGTCGGTCGGCAGTCGCATCCCGACGGTGAAGTTCTGGGTCGCCCCCGCGGTCAGACCCGTCGCGCCCACCGGAGCCTGGAGCACCTGCTGGTAGACGATCGTCAGCGTGCGCGTGGCCTCGTCGAACGTCACGGTGCGGGTGGAGTTGCTCTGCGGCAGCGCCGTGATGTCGAGGCCCTCGGGCAGGACGTCGGTGAACGTGAAGTTCACGCAGTCGACCTCGAGGCTCGAGCACTGCACGACGAACGTGTAGCTGAACTCGTCGCCGGGGTGCAGCGGCTGTCCGCCGAAGTCGTTGCCCTTCGTCACGTTGACGAAGGCCTTGCCGGGTTCGTCGACCGGCTGCGCAGCGGCGGTAGCCACCACCGACGGGCCCATGACCGAGGTGATCAGGGCGGTGACGGCAGCCAGGACGAGGAGGACTGAACGCCTGAACGAGCGTTCTCTGGGCATGCGGGGTTCCATGGTGATCTTTCATTTCCGGGGGTGACACTGCCGACGCGGCGTGGGCGGCGAGCTCCAGCAGTGATCGTTCGTGACGGGGACGGGGTGAGACGCCGCAACTACGGCCTTTTCACCCCGCCTTTCACCTGACGCCGCAGCACGGGGCCGCCCGCAGCGGGGCGAGGGGCTCCGAGCAGGTCGAGCTCCAGTGCTCGAGCGACGGCTTGATCGCGGTCGCGGACTCCGAGCTTGCGGTACAGCGAGCGGCGTTGCGACTTGATGGTGTTGACCGACAGGTGCTGGCGAGCCGCGATGGCGGCCTCGGTACCGCCACGGACGAGCTCGCGCAGCAGGATGCGTTCGCGTTCGGTCAAGCGCAGGGACGAGGTATCGGCCGGCAGCAGCGAGCGCAGGGAGCGTAGACCCGTGCTCGTGGCGAGCGCCTCGGCGTCGCCTGGGCTGAGCAGCCGCAGCGGCCACGTGATGCCGTGGGTTTCGACGAGCGCCACGATGCGCTCGGCCACCCGGTCCGCGACCTCGCCCTGGCCGAGACGCCGAACGAACGCGAATTCGAGAACGGCTGCGTGGAGCCGCCGCCGCGGGGTGACATTCCGCCCGTCGTCTCTGAGCTCTCCGACGAGCTCTCGAACGAGATCGAGGTCGCCGGACGCGAGCGCGGCGTGGGCACGAATCACCGAGGAGGCCGTCCCTTCGGCACGCACGGCAACCGGGCCCTTGCTGGCGAGCTCGCTCAGCATGGTGAGCGAACCGAGGACGTCGGCCCAGCCGATGCCCTCGGTCAGCGCCTCCGCGCCGCTCACGAAACGTTCCCGTGCCACCCGGGGGTTCCCGTCGGTGAGGTCCACGAGGCCACGGACGAGCTCGACGACGCCGCGATGCTCCGTCGCGGCACCGATGCTGCCGACGAACGCACGGGCGCGTTCGACGTCGTCGTCCTCCAGAGCGAGCGCGGCATCGAGGGCGAGGATGAGGTCGTCGCAGGGGTGCGGTCGGCCCACCTCGGGGCACTCCTCTCGGCGCAGACGCGCATCGTTGACGCGGCCGAGGACTAGGTCGGTCATGGCCACGCACGACAGCAGGACCCGCTGCCACCACGGATCGGGCATGACCTCGGTACCGCGCTCGAAGACGGAGTGGGCGTGAACGACCCGGCCACCGCCGAGCAGTGCCATGCCGCACTCGTAGTGCATGGCCGGAAGCCAGGGACCCAGGACTCGTCGGTCCTCAGGGGTGAGGTCGTGCAGCATGCTGTCGAGCGCGACGGCCGTCGTGACGGCACCGGGGCGGGCGAGGCGGCGCTGGACCGCGCATCGCAGTCCCCGGGTGAGGGCGCGTTCCACCGCTCCGCGGCGGCGGTCGTGATCGCTGAGAATGTGGCGAAGCAATGCCGGGAGCCGGTCGCGACGTCCCAGCAGTACCGCGCTGATGACGAGCGACCAGCGCAACGCCGGTCGCGAGTCCAGCTCGAGGATGTTGACCCCGCCGAGCAGGCCGTCGAACAGCTCCGGTTCGTCGGCCGCGAGCTGCGGACCGGAAGCGCGGAGGATCTGCTCGGCTTCCTCGAGGTCACCCGCGTCGAGAGCGGCGCGAAGTCCGTCGACGGCGGTGGGAGCCGAGGCAGGGTTCTCCGCGGCCGCGAAGGAGCGTAGGCCGGCGGCTTCGAGTTCGCGCCAGACCTCCGGACGCAGCCGGGAGGGGTCCTCGATGACCAGGACCATCGGGCCCGATGTGTGTCGATCGGTTCGCATCAGCTGTACCTCGCGAGATGTGGGTATGCCTCGCCCCCTGAAGGCACCGCCGGTCGGGCGGTCGACTACACGACGGGACTAGCGAGGAAATCTCACGCGAGAATCTGATGTGACTCCTGTCATACGGCTTTGCTTTTGGGGAATCTCGGCTAATCTGAGGTCGCCTCGGGTTCTTACGTCACTGACGCCTGCCCGAATGACCGGAGAGAAAGATGGCTGAACCGTCGTCCCCCGCCCTCGATGCCCCTGACAACGTGCTCATCGAGGCCCTTCGACGTGGTGATGTCGCGGCGATGGACTCCTTGTACCGCCGCTACCGGCCCGGGGCCGAGCGGGTCGCTCGCGCCCTCGATCCCGAACGCGGCGACGATCTCGTCGCCGAGGCCTTCTCTCGCGTGTTCGCAGCCATCCGCTCCGGCCGCGGGCCGAACGAGAACATGGCCGGCTACCTGGCGTCGACCGTCCGACGCCTGAACATCGACTTCCAACGCTCGCGCCGGCGAGAACTTCCCGCCTCCGACAGCCCCTGGCTCCTCGACGAGGAGACCCCCGACGAGGTGCTCGATCCGATCGACCTCGACCGGGCCGGACAGGCGTTGTCGGCGCTTCCGGAGAACTGGCGCGAGGTGCTTTGGTACCTCGAGGTCGAGGGCCGCAAGCCCGCGGAGGTCGCCGCACGCATGGGCGTCTCGGCGCCGCGCGTCTCGGCGCTGGCCTACCGAGCGCGCGAAGGGCTGCGCCGCAGCTACCTCGACCGCCACCTGACGACGTCGCAGTCGCGCCAGTGCCGCTGGACCCGCGAGCGGCTGAGTGCCTACGTGCGCGACGGGTTGAGCGAGGCGGCGCACGAGAAGGTCCGGCGGCACCTGGACGTCTGCCCCGACTGCATGCTCCAGCACGCCTCGCTCGTCGAGGTCAACACGCGCCTCGGTGTCTGGTTCTGGCCGCTGGCCGCTACAGGCTTTCTGGTGCTGCGCCCGGAGTTCTGGCCGAAGGCACTCGTCGCCACGGGAGCGACCGGTACGGGCGCGGCGGGTGGTGGAGCGGCGGGCGGTGGCCATGGCGGGACGGGGCCCCGCCCGAAGGGCCGGGCACTGCGCAGCTCGGTGACCACCACCGCGGGCGTGGCCAGCGGCGTGGCGGTGGCCGCAGCCGCGGCTGCGCTGGTCGTCGGCGGGTTCGGACCGTCCACGCCCACGAGCGATGCGATCCCGCCGGCGGCCGCCCCGCCCGCTCAGCCCAGCGAGCGAACGAAGCCGGTAACGGAGGACGATCCCGAGGCGACCGAACCGGCTGAGACGCCTGAAGCGCCGGCGCTACGACCCGTGGCCGCGGCGGTTCCGGCGGCGGCAGCGCCGGTCGCTGCAGCGCCGGCGGCGCCCGCGCCAGCTCCCGGCCCCGGGCCGGGGCCGCGGCCGCGGCCGAACGATCCTGGAACCGGCGGCGGTGGTGGCGGTGGTGACGGTGGCGGCGGTGACGGCGGTGACGGCGGTGACGGCGCAACTGGCGGCGGTGACGGCGGTGACGGCGGAACTGGCGGCGGTGACGGCGGCGGTGACGGCGGCGGTGACGGCGGAACCGGCGGCGGTGAAACACCGGAGCCGGTGATCACGGACTTGTCCTTCGCCGCCGCGAACGTCGTGAACGAGGCCCCAGGCACCTGGGACCTCGCCTTCGCCTTCCAGAACACGGCGGAGGGATTCACCGAGCCGACGACGCTGGTGCTGTCCATCCACTTGACCGATTTCGCCTACTTCCAGCCAAGCAACGATGGCGGCTGGCAATGCGGGGCGGAGCCAGCCGTCATCGGTAGCGGCTACTTCTGGGACAAGACCACGTGCACGCTCAACTGGGTGCCGGGGCAGCCGATCGAGTCGCTGACCATCCCGATGTTGTCCGAAACGACACCCACCGGAACCGCCACGTTGTCGGCGCCCGACGTGTCAGGTAGCCCGACCGGCTCCACCAGTTTCTGACGAATTCTCGCGTCAGATTCTGACCACTTCCGCGTCTGGTCGGTATGGACGTGTTCCTCGTGCTGGTCGTCGCTCTCCTGGCGCTGAACGTGCTCGTAATGTCGCTGCTCTATCTGCGGTATCGCCGCGAGCGCCAGGACGACGAGTGACGACACCTCAGCGGCGGTAGGGCGTGAGCGCGGAGCGGTGAGCTATCCCGCACTTCGAGCGTCGCCGTGCGTGATAGCTCACCGCCCAGGTCCGTGACGGTTACGTGTTCGAGCGGCGGCGGGCCAGGATGACGGCCGCAGCGCCGACGACGGCGAGCAGGACGACGATGCCGATGACGAGGCCCAGGTCGGCGCCGCCGTCGTCGCTTTCGTCGGTGGCGTCTGCCGCCTCATGCGCTTCCGGCTCGTCCGCGGCGTTCGCGTCGGAGGCGGGCGCGTGGGCGTCGGCCCGCAACTGCGCGTCGGCGGCCAAGGTCGGCAGGCTCTCGCCGCCCTCCTGGAAGCTCAATGCCACGTAATCACCCTCGGCGAGCACCTGCTCGGAGACGCCGGACTCGGCGTACTGCCACGGCGCGCCGTCGGTCGCCATGTAGAACGCCCAGTACGCGTCGGCGGCCGGCATGCTGGTGCACGGCTCGGTTTCCTCGTCGGGCAGGCCGTTCACACGGCACACGACGCTGTCGCCGTACTCGACGGTTCCCTCGATCTCGATGCCCGCCATCGTCAGTGCGTCGAGGGCGCGCATCCCTGCGGCGCCTTGAGCGCAGACGGTCGTGGGGGCGCCGGCGAGCGAGCCGTACTCGATGAGGATCGGAACGTCCGAGGGGCCTTCGCACTGGCCGTGGGCGGTGGCCGGCGGCGCGGTGATGACGAGGCCGGACAACACCAGCGCCACGGCGGCGAGCAGACGATTCACAGCTGAGGTCTCCTTTCGGGTGCCGGGTCGACCGGCGGGAGGTAGCGGGCCCGTCGCGCCGCTCGGCGCAAGGTGGTGAGGAGGGCGGGCCCGAGAATGACGATGAGCAGGGTGTTGGTGATCGCGCGTCCAGTGTCCCAGCCGGCCGTCGAGGTCAGCAGGGTGTACACGAGGAAACGTTGCAGGTTCTCCAGGACCGGGTCGCCGGGGACGAAGGACAGCGAGCCGCTGTCGATGCCGATGAGGAACGGCCACGAGGACAAGTTCATGAGCATGCCGAACAGGTACGCGCAGACGATGCCGTAGCCGGCGAGCATCGCGATCTCCGCACGACCGCCGACGCGGCGCGGCAGCAATCCCGCCCCCATGCCGATCCACGCGGAGCACAGCATCTGGAACGGCAGCCACGGACCGACTCCGGACGTCAGCAACGCGGACGCGAACATCGTCGTACAGCCGAGCACATACCCGAAACCGGGCCCGAAGACCCGGCCGGCGAGGATCAGCAGGAAGAACACCATCTCGATACCCGCGGTCCCGGCCCCTAGGCCCCGCAGTGCCGCGTTGATCGCGGTGAGCACACCGAGGATCGCGAGCGCCTTGGAGTCCATGCCGCCCTCGGAGAGCTCGGCCAGCACGACCAGTGCCACGACCGGAAGCAGCACCAGGAGGAGGAACGGCTGGTCGACCCGCTGAGCGTCGGCGGACGGCTGCAGGACGAGCGGCCACAGGA
This sequence comes from Aeromicrobium phragmitis, assembly GCF_003674095.1. GTDB lineage: Bacteria > Actinomycetota > Actinomycetes > Propionibacteriales > Nocardioidaceae > Aeromicrobium > Aeromicrobium phragmitis. Next base: position 540,617 of record NZ_RDBF01000001.1, on the reverse strand, counting down.
ACATCAACAGTCCCGCGACGGAGGCCAGTGCCAGCACCATCGCCGAGCGCCGCGTGATCGGCACGGCGGCGGGCGCGCTCATAGCAGCGTCCTCTCCACCTGGCCGACCGTGAGCCACTGAGGACCGAGGACCTTCGACACCTGGGGCGCGAAGGCCGGGGATTCGGCCAGGACGCGGTCGGCCGGACCGCGGGACACGACCTCGCCGTCGGCCATCACGACGACGGTGTCGGCGACCGTCGCGGCGAACTCGACGTCGTGCGTCGACAGCACGATCGCGTGGCCGTCGTCGGCCAGGGCACGCAGCACGTCGGCCAGTTCCGCCTTCGCCCGGTAGTCCAGGCCCCGGGTCGGCTCGTCCAGCGCGACGACGCGAGGCCGCGCCGTCAGCACGATGGCGAGGACGAGCGCGAGCCGCTGCCCCTCGGAGAGATCGCGGGGGTGGTGCCCGGCGTCGATTCCCGGAGCAAGCCGCTGGAGCAGTTCCGCGCACGTGCCGGCGGGTGACCCGGACTGCGTATCGGCGGCCGCACACTCCTCGGCCACGGTCTCGAGGTAGACCAGATCCGCCGCGGTCTGCGGCACCAACCCGACGAGCATGCGCGCCTCGTCGGCCGACACCTCGGCCGGGTCCACGCCCTCCGCACCGACTCGCACGTCACCGGACCGCCGGGGGCCGGTGCCCTGGATCGCCCACAGCAACGACGACTTGCCGGAGCCGTTGCGACCCATCACGACGAGCACCTCGTCGGCGCGGACGGTGAGGTCGACGTTCTCGACGGCACGAGTGGTGCCATAGGCCACCGTCACTCCCGTAGCCCTGAGGAGCGGCGAACCCGAGGGCTCCGGGCGGCGTGGCGGCGCGGTGAGGACGAACGGCTCGGTCCGGACCCGCCGGCGTGCCTCGCGCACCGACAGCGGGAGCGGATCCCATCCGGCGAGCCGCCCGAGTTCGATCAGCGGCGGGGCCACGGGGGCCTCAGCCAACAGGTCGGCGGGCGACCCGCTGCGCACCGTCCCGTCCTCGACGATGACGAGCTGGTCGGCGAGGGGGATGACGCGCTCCATGCGGTGCTCGGCGAGGACGACGGTGAGCGCGAGGTCGTCGACGAGGCGGGCGATGGTGGCGAGGACGTCCTCAGCAGCCGTGGGGTCGAGCGCCGACGTGGGCTCGTCGAGCACCAGGACGCGCGGATGCATCGTCAGGACCGAACCGATCGCGACGCGTTGCTGCTGCCCCCCGGACAACGTGCGCAGCGACCGCTCCCGCAGGTCGGCCATGCCGAGCAGATCGAGCGTCTCCTCGACTCGCCGGCGCATCGTGCTCGGCTCGAGCCCCAGCTGTTCCATGCCGTAGGCCAGCTCCTCCTCGACCGTGTGGGTCACGAAGCCGGCGGCCGGATCCTGTCCGACGTAGCCGATCAGGTGGGCCAGCTCCCGCGGCGGTCGACCGATGACCGACTCGCCGGCGACGCGGACGTCGCCGCTGAGCACGCCGCCGCTGAAATGGGGCACGAGGCCGTTGAACATGCCGAGCAGCGTGGACTTGCCCGAGCCGGTGCGGCCGGCGACGAGCGCCAGCTCGCCCTCGGCGATGTGCAGGTCGACGTGGTGAAGGGTGGCCGTGGTCTCGCCGTCGTAGGCGAAGGAGACGTGGCGCAGCTCGATCATCGCATCGGCCTCGGTACGGGCGTCGCGAACGCCGGGATGGCCGCCACGAGGACGGCGCCGAGCGCGAGGAGCGAGACCTCGGGGACACCGGTCGGCGACGGAAAGGCCGCGGCCGGTGCGACGAACTGCATCAGCACCGCCGCCGTGACGCCGCACGCGACGGTGAGCCACTCGCCGGTCCGCCACGGATCCGGGCGGTACCGCGTCCGGCGCACGCGGCGGCCCGCCCGGTGGAAGCCGGCCGCCGCGAGAACGACCCCGAGCAGCAGCAGCGGCCAGGCGAGCACGCGAGGCGCGGTCTGGTCGAGGAAGGCGTAGGTGCCGACGCAGACGCCGAACAGCCCGGCCAGCATGAACGCGCCGGTGACGGCCCGCTCGCGGCGCGGCACTCCCCCGCTGCGGCCGTAGCCCCGGGCGTCCATCCCGGCGGCCAGCGTCATCGACCGTTCCAGCGCATCCTCGAGCACCGGCACGACGACGCGGCGCAGCGCTCCGACGCCCTTGCCCGGGTCGCCGCGCAGCCGCCGTGCGCGCCGCACCCGCTGGACGCTCTCGGCGAGTTGCGGGAAGACGGCGAGCGCGACGACGAGGGCGGTCCCGACCTCGTACAGAGCGGGCGGGACCGATTTGAGCAGACGCTGCGGATTGGCCAGCGCGTTGGCGGCCCCGATGCAGATGATGACGGCGGCGAGCCGCAGGCCGTCGTAGAAACCGGCGAGCACGGATGAGAGGGTCACGTCGCCGAGCAACCGGATGCCGCGGACGACCTCGGGCAGCGGGATCTCCGGCAGTGAGAGCAGAACGACATCGCCGGTCGTCGAGCCGCCGCCGAAGACGATGCGGTACACGACGCGCAGGACGACGATGACGAGACCGAACCAGAGGTAGAACCGGAACGCGCGGGCCCAGGGCGCGTCGCTGCGGCGGCTGACCACGACGAGCCAGGCGACGGCGACGACGAGACCGAGCACCACGGGGTTGGTGGTCCCCGATGCGGCGGCCGCGAGCGTCAACGCCCACCCCCACCAGGCACCGGGATGGAGGTCGCGCGGCAGGGGTCCTCGCTGGACCCGGGCCGGCGCCTCGGTGCTGACCATCAGTGCCCTTCCGGCGTGCGGCCGGGGGTGGCCGCCGGGGCGGTCACTCCACTGCAGCACGCGACAGTGTGACGTGACGACGCATCTCGCCCGGTCTTCCGACTCGCCCGAAGGCCCACGGCTGCGCGACAGTGCCGGATTCGGACCGGCTTTCCCGCGACGAGATGTGGTTCAAGGGATGAACAGCACGAGTATAGGCGTCGCGCGGTCAGGCGGCGCCGACGTCGGCCTGCCGAGGCGTGCTCAGCCCCAGTCGGGACGGGATCAGCTCACGTCGGCGTGCTGGCGGATCCAGGCGTGCATGGCGATCGCCGCCGCCGCGCCCGCGTTGATCGACCGGGTCGAGCCGAACTGCGCGATCGACAGCGTACGATCGCTCGCCCGCCGCATCGGCTCGGTGATCCCCGGGCCCTCCTGCCCGAAGACCAGCACACACGCCTCGGGGAGCGTCGCGGTCTCGATCGGCGACGATCCCGGCAGGTTGTCGATCGCCAGGATCGGCAGGCCGGCCGCGTGCGCCCAGGCCGCGAAGGTCTCGACGTCCTCGTGGTGACGGACGTGCTGGTAGCGGTCGGTCACCATGGCCCCGCGCCGGTTCCAGCGCCGCTTGCCGATGATGTGCACCTCGGCGGCCGCGAACGCGTTCGCGGTGCGCACGATGGACCCGATGTTGAAGTCGTGCTGCCAGTTCTCGATGGCGACGTGGAAGCGGTGCCGGCGCGCGTCCAGGTCGGCGACGACCGCTTCGACCCGCCAGTAGCGGTAGCGGTCGACGACATTGCGCCGGTCACCCTCCCGCAGCAGGTCGGGATCGTAACGCGGATCGTCCGGCCAGGGGCCCTCCCAGGGGCCGACGCCGACCTCCTCCGGTTCGCTCACGCCACGCCGTAGGTCTCGCGATAGGTCCGCATCGCCGGCAGCCGGTCGGCGAACCGCCCGGTCTCCTCCAGGTACGCGATGACGTCGTCGAGCGTGACGATCGCGCGCACCGACACGCCGCGCTCGCGTTCGATCTCCTCGATCGCCGAGACCGCGCCGGTTCCACGCTCCTGGCGGTCGATCGCGACGACGACCCCGGCGGCCGCGGCACCGGCCCCGTCGATGAGGTCGAGGATCTCGCGCACCGCCGTTCCGGCCGTGACCACGTCGTCGATGATGAGCACGCGGCCCTCGACGGCCGCTCCGACGAAGATTCCGCCCTCGCCGTGGTCCTTGGCCTCCTTGCGGTTGAACGCCCAGGGCACGTCGCGACCGAACTCGTCGGACAGTTGGATCGTGGCCGCCGCGGCCAGCGGGATGCCCTTGTACGCGGGCCCGAGGACGACGTCGAAGTCGATGCCGCTCTCCTCGATCGCCGCCGCATAGAAACGGCCGAGCGCGGCCAGCCGCGCACCGGTGTCGAAACTCCCGGCATTGAAGAAGTAGGGCGAGACGCGTCCGGACTTCAAGGTGAACTCACCGAAGCGCAGGACGTCGTGCTCGATCGCGAACGCGATGAACTCGCGCTGGTAGTCGTGCATGGCGATCAGCCTAAGGCGTGGCCGCGCGCGATCTTCGACCCGCGGTTACGTCGTGGACTTGGAGACGCCGCTCTTGGCCTGCACGTCCACCAGCGCGCCGATGGCCACGCTGCGGTCGTCGGTGTGGAACAACTCAGAGCACGTCAGCAGCGTGACGAGCTTCTCCGTCGGCTCCTGGCCTTCGGCCTCGGGATCGGGGACGGGTTGCAGCGGCCACGTCGTCCGGAAGTCGACGCGGGTGGAGCCGTCGGTGCGCAGTTCGTACGTGTAGATGTCGGTGCGCGTCTCGACGATGATCTCGTCGCCGGGGCGGAGTTCGGGGAACTTGCGGAACGGTTCGCCGTGGGTGACCCGGTGGGCGGCAAGGACCAGGTTGCCGACCTCGCCGGGGCGGGCGCCCTCGGGATACATGCCGACACCCTTGGCGAACGTGGGGTCGTCGAAGCCGAGCAGGATCGGGACGACGTAGTCCTCGCCGAATCGCGGTACCCGCAGCAGTCCCTCGCCGTCGATGACCTCGTCGCCGCGCTCCCACTGCTGGATGATGGCGGCGTGCTCGCGTTTGGCCACGTAGGTGGTGCCGTAGTACTGCCAGCCGACGTAACCGAGCACGGCGAGGCCGGCGAGGATCAACGCCAGTCCCAGCACACCCAGCACTCGGCCTGACTTGCGAGGCTTCACGTCCGTACTCACGCCCCTAGTGTTCCATTGCCTCCCTCGGCCTGGCGAGCGAAGTCGACCGGCAGAAAATTTTTTCTTCAATCTCCTTGCTCCCGTCCGCGGAGCCCGATAGCATGGAGCCGCAGCACAGAGGAGACTCGCAGCTGCCGACGGCCCGCCGTTTCACCCCCCGAGAACGGCGGGCCGACCTCTGTTCTCCACCAGGTCGACTATCGTCGCGTCAGTGAAGGCTTCCAGCGCCCGGCTCGACGGTCTCGGCACCACCATCTTCGCCGAGATGAGCGCCCTCGCCCTGCGCACCGGGGCGATCAACCTCGGCCAAGGGTTCCCCGACACCGATGGTCCTGCCGCCGTCATCGACGTGGCCGCCCGCACGGTACGCGACGGCGGACACCATCAGTACGCGCCCGGTCCCGGTATCCCTCCCCTGCGCGAGGCGATCGCGGAGCACCAGCGCCGTTGGTACGACCTCGAGCTGGACCCGGACCACGAGATCGTGGTGACCACCGGCGCGACCGAGGCCATTGCCGCGGCGCTCCTCGGGCTCGTCGATCCCGGTGACGAGGTGATCGCGCTCGAGCCGTACTACGACTCCTATGCCGCCATGATCCAGATGGCCGGGGGCACGCGGGTGCCGGTCACCTTGCGGACTCCGGACTTTCGTCTGCCGATCGACGAGCTCCGCGCCGCGGTCACGGACCGGACCGCGGTGATCCTGCTCAACACTCCCCACAACCCCACCGGAGCAGTACTGCGGCGCGAGGAACTCGAGGCGATCGCCCAGCTCGCCCGCGAACACGACCTGGTCGTCATCAGCGACGAGGTGTACGAGCACCTGACCTTCGACGCACCGCACATCCCGATCGCGACGCTGCCGGGCATGCGGGAGCGAACCGTCACGATCTCCAGTATCGGCAAGAGCTTCTCGCTCACCGGCTGGAAGATCGGATGGGCGAGCGGGCCCGAGGATCTCGTCCGCTCGGTCATGGGGGTCAAGCAGTTTCTCTCGTACACCTCCGGCGCGCCGCTGCAGCCCGCCGCCGCGCTCGCGCTGGGCCAGGACGCGCGCTACTTCGAGGAGCTCCGCGCTCAGCTTCGCCACCAGCGCGACCAGCTGTGTGAGGGTCTCGCGTCGGTCGGCTTCGATGTCTACGTTCCCGAGGGCACGTACTTCACGACGACCGACGTCCGCCCGCTCGGCTTCGCGGACGGCGTCGACTTCTGCCGCCGGCTCCCCGAGCTCGCCGGTGTCGTCGCCGTGCCGCACGAGGTGTTCTACGACGACAAGGAGGCGGGCCGCCCGCTCGTCCGCTGGGCGTTCTGCAAGCGTCCCGAGGTGCTCGGCGAGGCGGTGGACCGGCTGCGCCGCCTGGCCGGTTGAGGCGGTCGTCCTCTCCGCGCCGTCGAAGTCGCGGAGTACCGGTGCCCGGCCTACCGTGAACTGTGCTCTTTGACTGGTTGCTTCGGGCGCTCGGGGCAGTGGCCATCGTCGTGGCCGTGCGCGATATCTTCCACACCCTCTGGCACCCATCAGGTTTCGGCACGCTGGCCCGTCGAGTAGCGAGAGCCATCTGGCGGGTCGATCAGGCGACGTTGCGATTCCGGCGCCGTAACACGGTCGTGGGTCCGGTGATCGTCTTCACCACCGTTCTGGTCTGGTCGTCACTCGCCATCGTCGGGTGGGCCCTGATCTACCTGAGTTGGATGCCCGAAGGCTTCTACTTCGATAGTTCACTTCAACCCCATCGGTCGGACGACGTCTGGGCGTCGCTGTACCTGTCGCTGGTCACCGTCGCGACACTCGGTTTCGGCGACATCGTGCCGGCGACTCCGGCGCTCCGGCTGCTCGCGCCACTGCAGGCCGTGGTCGGATTCGTGCTGCTGACGGCGGCCATCTCCTGGATCCTGCAGATCTACCCGGCCCTCGGCCGGCGCCGGGCGGCCGCCCTCCGACTGCACGGCCTCGCGACGAGCCGCGCCCACGAAACGGTGGCCGCGGGCGACCCGCGGATCGCGGCCGCCGTGCTCGAATCGCTCGCTGCCGATCTGCGTGGCATCACCGTCGACGTCAAGCAGTACGCCGAGACCTACTACTTCTGGGACGCAGAGGAATCGACGTCGCTGTCGGCCAACCTCTCCTATGCACTCGTCCTCGTCGAGAGCGCAGCGGAAGCGGGGTCCGCCGACGTCCGCCGCCTCGGACGGATGCTCGCTGACACGCTCTCGGTGCTGGCCGGAGACCTCGACGGGCAGCACCTTCGGACGGGGGGCGATACCGCCCAGATCCTCGCCGCCTACGTGCGGGACCATCGCGGGGAGCAGCATCGAGACGAGGCCGCATTGTGACCGCCCTCGCTCTGGTGTTCGGCACGGCGGCCCTCCTGGCCGTGCTCACGTCAGCCATCGCGGCACGCAGCCCGCTGTCCACGTCGGCGGTCTTCCTGGTGACCGGCCTCGTGGCAGGGCCACTCGGGTTCGACCTCGTCGATCTCGATGATCACGTGGTCGAACGCACCGCTGAGATCGCACTGTTCACGATCCTGTTCACGGACGGGCAACACGCTCCATGGCGCGAGGTGAGGCGGCGGCTGGGTGCGCCGGCGCGCGCGCTGCTGCTCGCGATGCCGTTGACCTTCGCGATCATCGCCGCCGCCGGGCATTTCGTGGTCGGTCTGCCGTGGTTGGTGGCCCTCGTCCTTGCCGCCGTCCTCGCGCCCACCGACCCGGTGTTCGCGTCCGCCCTGGTCGGGCGGGAGGACGTCCCCGCCCGGGTGCGTAACCTGCTCAACGTCGAGAGTGGACTCAACGATGGGCTTGCGCTGCCTGCCGTGCTCGTCCTCGTCGGCGTGGCCGGCGGTGCCCCCGAGAACTTCTCCACCGACCCCGGGATTCTGGTGGTGGAGCTCGCCGCCGGCGCCGCGGTCGGCATCGCCCTGCCCGTCCTCATCTGGCTGCTGCTGCGCATCCCCGGGGTGGGAGCCGTGGCTTCCCTGCGCCCACTCGGGCCGTTGGCCTGCGCGGTGCTGCTGTTCGGCATCTGCGAGCAGATTCACGCCAACCAGTTCCTCGCCGCCTTCCTCGCAGGAGCCACGATCGCGACGCTGGCGCCCGACGCCTCCGAGACCTTCCGCCCGACGGGCGAGCTGGTGTCCGAGATGGTCAAGGGGGCCGCGCTGATCGCCTTCGCGTCCCTGGTCGATCTCGGCACGCTGGGCACCGCGGGATGGGCGGGCGTCATTCTCGCCGGCCTCGTGATCCTCGTCGCCCGTCCCGCACCCATCGTGCTCACCCTGGTGGGTACGCGGCTCACGATGGCCGAACGGCTTTCCGTGGCCTGGTTCGGCCCCAAAGGTTTCGCCAGCGTCGCGTACGCCGTCATCGTCGCCTTCAGCGGCATGGACATGGCTGACGACGTTCTCGCACTCACCACAGTCGTCGTCCTGGCTTCGATCGTCGCTCACAGCAGCACGGACGTCACGGTCGCCCGCCGTCTTTCCACTCCGCCTGCCTGATCTCGCCCTGCCCTCGATCAACGCGAGCGTCGAGCACAGCATTTTTGCTGCCCTGCCAGGATGGAGCGCGTGCCCGAGCCCCAGACGACGCCGCGCCTGCGGTCGCTCGACGGTCTTCGTGGGCTCGCCGCGCTCGTCGTCGTGGTGCACCACGCCGTCTTGACCATCCCGGCGCTGGCGACTCCCTACTTCGCGCCCTACGAGGCGACGACCGAGGGCTCACCCGCCTGGTGGCTCAGCTACACGCCCTTGCACCTGGTGTGGGCCGGCGGCGAGGCGGTCGTGGTGTTCTTCGTGCTCTCGGGCCTCGTGCTCGGGCTGAAGGCACGGAGCCCGCGATTCGACTGGGCCGGTTACTTTCCCGAGCGGCTCGCGCGCCTCTATCTCCCGGTGGCCGGTGCGGTCGCGTTCGGCGTCGCGGTGGCTGCGGCGTTCCCTCGAACCGCAGACGGGTCACTCGGCCCGTGGATCGCGCACCGTCCGCCTGCTCCCACGGTGACCGGTGTGCTCCACGACCTCACCCTCGTCTTCGGGCCCTCGCGCCTCATCAGTCCGCTGTGGTCGCTGCAGTGGGAGGTCATCTTCTCGGTCCTCCTGCCGCTGTACATGGTCGCGGCGGTAGCACTGCGGCGATCGCCCCTCCTGCTCGCCGCCCTGTGCATCGCCGCGTCCGGTGTCGGTTACTACGCCGGCGACGCATGGCTCATCTACCTGCCGATGTTCGGCGTCGGCATCGCTTTGTCGGAGTTGGTGACCACCACGCCGAGCACCTCAGGTCGTGCCCGATGGGGATGGACGGCGGCGGCGCTGTTCGGCCTCCTGCTGATCAGCAGCCGCTGGAGCCTGGCTCCGATCCTCGCGCCGTCGGCCGGCACGACCGCCCTGACCGGTGTCCTCGTGGTGCTGGGCTCCGGCATCCTCGTCGCGGCCGCTGTCCACGCGCGGCCGCTCGTGCGGATGCTCGAGCTGCGCCCGGTCCTGTGGCTCGGCGGTATCTCCTTCAGCCTCTATCTCATCCACGAGCCGATCATCATCGCGGCTGCCGAGCTCCTCGGGCCCGACCGCGGACCGTACGTCCTCCCGATCGCGCTCGCCGTCTCGATCCCGGCCGCGGCCGTGTTCTTCCGCCTCGTCGAGCGCCCGTCCCATCGTTTCGCCAAGCGGGTGGGCGTCTGGTTCCGCACCGAGTCCGCGCGCCAGGGCGAGCCGATGCGTCGATCCGACGAGCGCGTCGAGTCACCCCGACAGCGCGCCTGAGCACCAAAAAAGCGCCGAACCCCAGGGCCGGCGCTGCGAAGAGTGGAGCCGCCTGTCGGAATCGAACCGACGACCTTCTCATTACGAGTGAGATGCTCTACCGACTGAGCTAAGGCGGCGCGGTCGACGAGGATCGCCCGTCGAACCACAGGGAGTCTACCTGGGGACCCGCGCTGGATCGAATCGAGGGGGTGCTTCGTAGAATCGCGGGGTGGACGACGACATCCGCGCCGAGCTCGAAGAGATCCGCGCCAGCATCGACAACATCGACGCCGCCCTGGTGCACCTCCTCGCGGAGCGCTTCAAGTGCACGAAGCGGGTCGGGAAACTCAAGGCCGAGCACCACCTCCCGCCCGCCGATCCGGACCGGGAGGCACGTCAGATCGCCCGCTTGCGGGCCAAGGCCGAGGAGGCCGACCTCGATCCGGCGTTCGCGCAGAAGTTCCTGACGTTCATCATCGACGAGGTCATCCACCACCACGAGGCCATCGCCCGGGACTGACCGCCCCCGCGCGCCCGACTCACTCGCCGCAGACGAGGCCGTCCTCGGGCACCGTGCCGTCGACGAGATAGGCGTCGATCGCCTCGTCGACACAGGCATTGCCCATGCCGTAGCCGGTGTGCCCGTCGCCCTCCCGGGTGACGAGGACGCCGGACTCGAGCTGCGCGGCGAGCGCCTCCGACCACGCGTACGGCGTGGCCGGGTCGCGCGTGGTGCCGACGACGACGATCGGTGCGGCGCCCTCCGCAGTGACCGCCTCCTGCGGGTAGCTCGCCTCGATCGGCCAGTCGGCGCAGGCCAGAACACCCCAACCGAGCGCTCCGCCGAAGATCGGCGACGCCTGGCGGAAACGCGGCAGAACCTCGGCCTCCAGCTCCTCTACCGAGATGTCGGGCGAGCCGTCCAGACAGTTGACCGCGTAGATGACCTGCCCGGAGTTGCTGATGAACTCGCCCTCAAGGTTGCGGTCGAAGTAGATGTCGGCCAGCTGCAGGAAGATCGACGGGTCGTCGTCTTCCAGCGCCGCTTCGAAGGCGGCCGTCAAGTACGACCACGACTGCTGTGCGTACAGCGTGACCGCCACGCCGTAGAAGGCCAGCCCTTCGGTCAGTTCACGCCCACTCTCGGTGGCCATGGGCTGCTCTTCCAGGCGCTGCATGAAGGCGGCCACCGTATCGAGCGCCTGCTCGGGGGTCTCGCCCAGCACGCAGCCCTTGGCGACGCAGTCGTCGATGTACGACTCCAGGGCGAGTTGGAACCCCTGCGCCTGTCCGAGTGACAGGTCGATCGAGTCGAGGCTCGGGTCGAGGCCGCCGTCGAGCACCATCCGGCCAACTTTCTCGGGGAACAGATGCGCGTACGTGGCACCCACCTGCGTGCCGTACGACGCCCCGAACCAGTCCAGCCGGTCCTCGCCGAGCACCGCGCGTACGATGTCGTGATCGCGAGCGACCTCCTCGGTGGAGACGTGGGCGGCGAGTTCTCCGGAGTTCTGCGCGCACGCCTCGCCCATATCGACGATGCCCTCGCGCACGGCGTCCACCTCGTCGGGCGTCTCGGGGTCGGGATCGAGTGCGATGAATCCCCCGAAGTCGGCATCGTCGAGGCACTGCAGCGGGGTGCTCTCACCGACGCCCCGCGGGTCGACGCCGACGACGTCGTACATCTCGCGGACATCGGCGCCGAGCATCGAGCTCAGGTAGTCGGCGAACTCCTGGGCAGATCCTCCGGGCCCGCCGGGGTTGACGAACAGCGTGCTCTGCGCGTCGCCGGTGGCCGGCACCTTGCGCATGGCCAGCTCGAGCGTCTCGCCGTCCGGCTCCGCATAGTCCACCGGGACTTCGACGGTGCCGCACTGGGCTCCGCCCTCGCAGTCGCGCCATTCGACGTGCTGCGCGTAGAAGTCCTCGAGGCCGTCGGGTGCCTGCTCCCCGGTCGGCTCGGACGGTGTGGCCTGAGGCGCGTCGTCGCGCAGGAGGCTGGCGACACCCAGCGCGGCGGCGATGGTCAGGGCGAGGGCGGCGACGGCGACGCCCACCCCCACGGCGACGGAACGCTTCACGGTAGGAACCTCGTCATCATGTGTTCGACAGCGAGCAGAGGCGCGGCGTTGGCTTCGAGCGCCTCGCGGCACTGCACGACGGCGTCGATCGCCTCCACGATCGACTCCGGGCTGCGGTCGCGCGCCATCGCGGCGACGTCGTCGGCGACGTCGGCGTTGATCGGGTGCTGGCCCGCACCGAGTTGGACGGCCATGACGTCACGCAGGAACGACAGCAGGTCGAGCAGGACGCCGTCGATACTGTCGCGAGCCATGCGCTTGCGGCGGCGTTCCTGCTCCTTGGTGAGGGCCGACAGCGCACCGGCGTACCCGGCGGGACGCTTACCGCGGTCCTCGACACCCCACGACGCCTGGAGATCGGCTTTCTCGCGGTCGTCGGCGACATCGCAATAGGCGTTGGCGCGCGCCGTGGCCTCGTCGTCGATGCGCTTGGCAGCGCGCAGGCAGTCGCCGAGCGTGCGCAGCGAGTGCGGCAGCCCGAGGATGTCGGCACGCCGGCGTCGAGCTTCGGGGTCGCGAGCCAGCCCTCGCGCCCGTCCGATGTGTCCCTGCGATGCGGCTGCCGCGGCCCGGGCGTCGACCTCCTCGAGACCGTCGCGCTCGACGAGCAGCCGGGTGATGGCGTCGACCGAGGGCGTCCGCAACAACACCGGACGGCACCGCGAGCGGATGGTGGTGATGACGTCCTCGACGGCCGGGGCGCACAGCATCCAGACGGTGTAGGGCGACGGCTCCTCGACCGCCTTGAGCAGCGCGTTGGCCGCTTGGTCGGTGAGTCGATCGGCGTCCTCGACGACGATGATCTGCCAGCGACCGACCGCCGGCCGCAGCGCCGCGGTGCGGACGATCTCGCGGGCTTCGGCGACACCGATCGAGAGGCCGTCGGTGTTGAGCACGGTGATGTCGGGGTGGCTGCCGGCCCGCGCCGTGGTGCACGACTGGCACGTGCCGCAGCCGCCGTTCTCGCACTGCAGCGCCGCGGAGAAGGCGACCGCGGCGGTGGACCGCCCCGAGCCGGGCGGACCCGTGAACAGCCAGGCGTGCGTCATGCCACGCTCGCGCGAGCCGGCGGCCGAGGAGGCCGCGTCGACGGCCTCACGCAGCGAGGCGACGACGGTGTCCTGGCCGACCAGATCGGACCACACGCCGCTGAGCACGGCCGTCATGCCGTCACCTGCACCAGCCAGGGCGCGACGGCCTGCTGAATCGCGAGGTGGATCTCCTGCGGATCCTGATCGGCCGCGACGACGGCGTAGTGGCCGGGGTCCGCGGCGGCGAGTTCGAGGAAGTGCTCGCGCACTCGGCGATGGAAGTCCAGCGGCTCGCGCTCGATCCGATCAGGCGCGCCGGCGCGCTCGAGCCCGACGACGGGATCGATGTCGAGCACGACGGTGAGGTGCGGCCGCAGGCCGGAGGTGGCCCAGCGGGCGATCGGCTCGAGTTCGCCGGCACGCAGCGCTCGCCCGGCGCCCTGATAGGCCAGCGTGGAGTCGACGTAGCGATCGGAGATGACGACCCTTCCGTCGGCCAAGGCCGGGAGCACCACGTGATCGACGTGCTCGGCCTTGTCGGCGATGTAGACGAGCGCCTCGGCCCGCGGCGAGAGATCGCCGGTGGAGGGGTCGAGCAGGATGTCGCGCAACCGTTGACCCACGGCCGTGCCGCCCGGCTCGCGCGTGAGCACGACGGATCGGCCGTGCTCCTCGAGCCATCCGGCGAGCAAGCGCGCCTGGGTGGATTTGCCGGACCCCTCACCGCCTTCGAACGCGATGAACACACCGGTCTCGGTGTAGAGCGAGGCCTCCATGACAGCGAGCCTAATGGGGCCCGCCCACGAAGGCCCCGCTCAGGGCACCGGGTGTGGAGAACGGTCAGTCGTCACCGAGCAGGAACGCGTACGAGAATCCGGCGATCGCCGCGCCGAGGAGCGGCGCCACGATGAAGACCCACACCTGGCTGAGCGGATCGGCGCCGGCATACCAGGCGACGCCGAGGGACCGCGCCGGGTTCACCGAGGTGTTGCTGATCGGGATGCTGATGAGGTGGATGAGGGTGAGGGCCAGGCCGATCACGAGGCCGGAGAATCCGACCGCCGCGCGCTTGGCCGACGCACCGAGGATGACGAAGAGGAAGAAGGCGGTCAGCAGGACCTCGGCGACGATCACCGACGTGAGGTTGTAGCCGGCCGGGGAATGATCGCCGTAGCCGTTCGTCGCGAAGCCGTCCGCGGTCGTGAAGCCGCTGACGCCCGAGGCGATGAGCAGCAGCACCGCCCCGGCGATCGTCGCCCCGATGAGCTGCGCGACCACATAGCCCGGCAGCTCCTTCCAGGCGAAGCGACGAGCGACCGCGAGGCCGACCGACACAGCAGGGTTGAAGTGGCCGCCGGAGACGGGACCGAAGGCGTAGGCACCCGTGAGCACGGTGAGACCGAACGCCAGCGCGACACCCACGAAGCCGACGTATTCGCCGGCGAAGATCGCAGTGCCACAGCCCCCCAAGACGAGCCAGAAAGTACCGAGTGCCTCAGCACCGAGCTTCTGCGCGGTGCCGTGAACCGGAGTGAGTTCTGTCATGACACGAGAGTAGGACCGTGTCACCGGAACGCCCGGCATTGACGCACCACGGAATCCGCGCCGCGTCAGGACTTCTTGGCGGTGGACTTCTTGGTCGTCTTCTTCGTCGTGGACTTCTTGGCCGTCGTCTTCTTGGCAGCCGACTTCTTCGTGGTCTTCTTGGCACCCTTCTTGGCCGGGCCCTTGGCCCGGCGCTCCGCCAGCAGCTCCACGGCACGCTCGTGCGTGAGCGTCTCGATGTCGTCGTCCTTGCGCAGCGTCGCGTTGTACTCGCCGTCGGTCACGTACGGACCGAACCGGCCGTCCTTGGCGACGATCGGCTTGCCGCTCACCGGGTCCTCGCCGAGCTCCTTGAGCGGCGGCTTGGCAGCGCGACGACCGAAGGTCTTGGGCTGTGCGTAGATCGCCCGCGCCTGCTCCTCGGTGAGCGTGAACAGCTGCTCCTCGGACTCCAGTGACCGCGAGTCCGTGCCCTTCTTGAGGTACGGACCGTATCGACCGTTCTGCGCGGTGATCTCCGTGCCGTCGGTGTCCGTGCCGACGATCCGGGGCAGAGTCAGCAGCTTGACGGCGTCCTCGAGCGTGACGGTGTCGAGGCTCATCGAGCTGAACAGGCTCGCGGTGCGCGGTTTCTCGCTCTTCGGCGCGTCCTCGGGCAGCGCCTCGGTCACGTACGGGCCGTACCGGCCGTTCTTGACGACGATCGGAAGCCCCGTCTCCGGGTGCGTTCCGAGCTCGCGCTCCGCCCCGGCGGGGTTGGCCAGCAGCTCCTTGGCCTTCTCGAGCGTCAGCTCGTCCGGCGGCAGGTCCTCGGGGACGTTCGCCCGCGTGGGCTGCTCCGTGCCGTCCTTGCCGGTGACCATGGGCGGGCCCTCGAGGTAGGGGCCGTACCGCCCGACGCGCAGGTGGATGTCCTCGCCGATCTCGAACGTGGCGATCTCCCGCGCATCGATGTCGGGCAGGTTGTCCACGAGCCGCTTGAGGCCCGTGTTGCCTTCGCCCTCACCGGCCCAGAAGCTCTGCAGCACCGCGACGCGATCCTCACGTCCGTGGGAGACCTCGTCGAGCACGTCCTCGAGTTCGGCCGTGAAGTCGTACTGGATGAGGCGCCCGAAGTGCCGCTCCATGAGCCGGACGACGCTGAACGCGATCCAGGCCGGCACGAGCGCCGTGCCCTTCTTGTACACGTAGCCGCGGTTCTGGATCGTGTTGACGATCGACGCGTACGTCGACGGCCGACCGATCTCGCGCTCCTCCAGCTCCTTGATCAGGCTGGCCTCCGTGTACCGCGCCGGGGGCTTGGTCTGGTGACCAGCGGCCTCGAGCTCGGTGGCGGTGACCTGCTCACCCTCGCCGAGGACCGGGAGCTTGGTCTGCTGGTCGTCGTCGGCGGCGTCGGGGTCCTCGCTGGACTCGACGTACGCCTTGAGGAAGCCGTAGAACGTGATGGTGCGACCGCTCGTCGCGAACTCGACGTCTTCCCCGCTACCGGCCTCGGCACCGATCCGGATGCTGACCTGTTCGCCCTTCGCGTCGGACATCTGGGAGGCGACGGTGCGCTTCCAGATCAGCTCGTACAACCGCAGCTCGTCACCGGACAGGCCGGTCTGCCGCGGGGTGCGGAACGACTCGCCAGCGGGGCGGATCGCCTCGTGCGCCTCCTGAGCGTTCTTGACCTTGCCGGTGTAGACGCGCGGCTTGTCGGGCAGGTAGGACGCGCCGTACAGCTCCTTGACCTGCGCGCGGGCCGCGGCGATGGCGCTCTGCGACAGCGTCACGGAGTCCGTACGCATGTAGGTGATGAAGCCGCCCTCGTAGAGCCGCTGCGCGACCGACATCGTCCGCTGGGCGCCGAAACCGAACTTGCGGGAGGCCTCCTGCTGCAACGTCGTGGTGCGGAAGGGGGCGTACGGCCGGCGGGTGTACGGCTTGGACTCGACCGAGCGGACCGCGAAGTCGCGGCCCTCGAGCGAGGCGGCCAGGGCACGCGCCTTCTCCTCGTCGAGATGCGCGACGTCGCCCTTGCCCTTGAGCCGGCCGGTGTTGTCGAAGTGCGAGCCGTTCGCGACCCGCTTGCCGTCGAGGGAGGCGAGCTTGGCGCCGAACGTCCGCGGTTCGTGACCCTCACCGGCGTCGAAGGTGGCCTCGAGATCCCAGTAGGACGCGACGGTGAACGCCATGCGCTCGCGCTCGCGTTCCACGACGAGGCGCGTGGCCACCGACTGCACGCGGCCCGCGGAGAGGCCGCTCATGACCTTCTTCCACAGGACCGGGCTGACCTCGTACCCGTAGAGCCGGTCGAGGATCCGCCGGGTCTCCTGCGCGTCGACGAGATCCATGTCGACGTCGCGCGGGTTGGCGATCGCGCGCTGGATCGCCTCCTTGGTGATCTCGTTGAAGACGATGCGCTTGACCGGGACCTTGGGCTTGAGCTCATCGAGCAGGTGCCACGCGATGGCTTCGCCCTCGCGGTCCTCATCGGTCGCCAGGACGAGTTCGTCGGCGTCCTTCAGTAGCTTCTTGAGCTTCGTGATCTGCGACTTCTTGTCGGCAGACACGACATAGACGGGTTCGAATCCGTTCTCGATGTCGACGCCGAGCCGGGCCCACGCCTTGCCCTTGTGCTTGTCGGGCACCTGGTCCGCTCCCCGCGGAAGGTCGCGGATGTGCCCCACGGAGGAGTCCACGACGTAGTCGTCGCCGAGGTACGCCTGAATGCTGCGTACCTTGTTCGGCGACTCGACGATGACGAGCTTGGCCACGACCCACTTCCTGACTGATCCCGAGAATGGTGGGAACGCAGCACACCGTAGCGTGCCCTGTCAACCCTCCGCCGCGCAGCATGCTCCCGAGGAACAGCATGTCAGTGCCGCGTGCCAAGATCCATTCGTGAGGCTCGGGGTCTATCGAGACCTGTTACGCATCCCGCGGGTCGGCATCTTGTTCGTCGCCGCGTTCTTCTCGCGTATCCCCATGATGGCGCTGCCGCTCGTCTTCACCCTGTACGTGGTGGAGGGGCTCGACCGGAGCTACGCCGAGGCGGGGATCATCGCCGCGTGCGAGACGATCGGCGCCGCCGTCGGCTCGCCCTGGCGCGGCAAGCTCATCGATCGCTTCGGCGTGCGGCGCGCACTCATCCCATCGCTCGTCGCCGTGGTGCTGCTGTACCCGCTCGTCCCGTTCGTCGGTTTCTGGGGGCTCGTGCCCGTCGCGTTCCTGGCGGGCGTCTTCCTCATCCCGGTCCAGACGATCGCGCGGCTCGCGCTGGGCATCCTCGCCCCCATCGAACAGCGGCGCACCGCGTTCGCGGCCGACTCGGTCGTGGGTGAGGCGGCGTTCATCATCGGCCCGGCGATCGGTGGCGTGCTCGTCGTCCAGGCGAGTCCGGTCATCGCGCTCCTCCTGGTCGGTGCGTGCACCGTGCTGGCCGGGCTCATCTTCTTCGCGATGAACCCGCCGACGCGGTCCGCGACCGTCGAGGAGTCCGGGTCCCCTACCGCGGAGATCGCGCCCAAGCGCGGGTGGATGACGCCCACGATCGGTTACCTCTTCGCCCTGTCGGCCGGCACCATGTTCGCCCTCATGGCCACCGATCTGGGCATCATCGCGGCGCTGCGGGAGATCGACGCCATCGCCATGGTGGGGGTCGTCTACCTCGGCTGGGGCGCCTCGTCGCTGCTCGGTGGTCTCGTCTACGGCGCGCAGAGCCGTTCGATCCGGCCCACCTATCTGCTGTTCGCGATGGGGCTGCTCACGATCCCGATCGGGCTGGCCGACTCGGTGCTCGTGCTGGCGCTCGCTTCGATCCCGGCAGGCTTCCTGTGCGCCCCCTCGCTCGCGGCGGCGACCGAGTGGATCACCCATCTGGTCGACGAACGCGATCGCGGAGTCGCCATGGGATGGCAGGGCACGGCGTTCACCGTCGGAGGAGCGTCCGCGGCCCCGCTCATCGGCTGGTCGATCGACCATTTCGGAGCTGCCGGTGGCTTCGCGCTCGGCGGCGGGGTCGCCGTGGTCATCGCGCTCGTCGCGCTGCTCGGCCAGCGATTCGGCAGCCGCGATGTCGTCCGCTCCCTCGACTGACCGCGCGGGTCCCCCACTCAGGGAACGAGGAAGCCGTCGGCGACCAGCTCGCGGACGATCGGCGCGTAGGTGGCGCGCAGCTGCTCGCGGTCGCGGCCGAGCAGGCTGGCGAGCGCGTCCAGGATCTGGCCGGCAGTCAGCTCGCCGTCGCTCGTGCCGAGCAGGCCGGCTTCGATGGTGTCGACCTGCGCCACCCGGCGCGGCCCGCGGTCGAGATGCACCGTGATCGTCGCGGGGTCGGCGGCACCCACCGGGCCGTACGTCACCTGGCGAGCATCAGGAGCCAGGCGCCAGCGGCGCTCCAGGACATCGTCGGTCCCGGCGAGGGCGTCGACCCGGCGACCCCAGTCGAGCACGGCCTCTCCCATCGGCTGTCCGACGTCGCCCGTCCACTCCTCGATCCGTACGACGGGCGAGGTGCGCTCGGCCTTGCGCAGGGAGATCCAGCCGAAGCCCATCGCCTCGATCCGCTGGTCGGCGAACCAGGAGAGCCAATGGTCGTAGCGTTCGGGGTAGTCAGGGGCGCCGCGCAGTCCTGCATCGGCGAGCCACATCTCGGCGTAGCTCGCCAGGTCGGCAGCCTCGCGCTGGACGACCCACGCGTCGAGACCGGTGGGCTCGATCCAGGAGGCGAGTCGCTCCTGCCACGGCTCGCCCTCACGGTGCACCCAGGCGGCGAGGATCTGGCACCAGCCGCCCGGTGCGAGATGGTCCGAGGCTCCGGCCACCACTCGGCGCACGACATCGTCGGCCGGAAACGCCGTCTCCCGGTAGACGAGGCGCGCACCGTCCGGTGGGGAGACGACGAACGGCGGATTGGTCGCGATGAGGTCGAACCGCTCGCCGACGACCGGCTCGTACAGGCTGCCGTCGCGCACGTCGAGTTCGACGCCATTGAGCCGAGCACTGAGCCGCGCCATCTGAAGGGCGCGGGGATTGACGTCGGTGGCGACGACGCGCTGAGCGTGCGTGGCCAGATGGAGCGCCTGCACACCGCACCCCGTGCCGAGGTCGAGCGCACGTTCCACGGCGGGCCGCGCGGTCAGCTGGGCGAGGGAGGACGACGCCTCGCTGATGCCGAGGACGTACGACGGGTCCATCGCCGTCGCTCGGCCGTCGAGCCCCGGCGTCAGATCGGCCACGACCCACCAGTCGTGGCCTTCGTCGCCGTAGGGGCGAATGTCGACGGCGGCTCGCACATCGTCGCCATCGCGGAGCAGGACGCCCGCCGCGGCGAGCGGTTCGGCGAGCTCACCGAACCCGGCACGTACCGCCGAGGCCGGAACCGGGATCTGCAGCTGGAACAGACGGATCAGGGTCGAGAGCCGGCTACCGTCGCTCGTCGCCCGCCGGGCCGGAACGGTCTCGTTGCGGGCGAGCGCGTACCACGCCGCATCACCGAGGACGGCGTGCACGGCGTCGACCGTGAAGCCCGCGAGTTGCTCGCGCAGGTTCGCGACCTGCGCGTCATCGAGAATCTCCGGGGCGAAGGTCACGCGGAGTCGGCGCCGGCGAGTGCCTCGTAGGACTCGTGGAGCCCGAAGACCTTGTCCAGGCCCGTGATGCTGAAGATCCGCAGCAACCGATCGCTCGTGCAGATGATGTCGAGCGACCCGCCGTCCGCGCGGACCCGCTTGAGCGCACCGACGAGGACGCCGAGGCCCGTGGAGTCGAGGAACGCGACGTTCTCGATGTCGATCACCAATCGCGTATGACCTGCGTCGATGGCCGCTACGACAGCCTCCCGGAACTTGGGCGCCGTGTAGACGTCGATCTCGCCCTCCACCTCGATGATGTGGTGGGGCGCTGCAGTGCGTTCAGTGAGCGAGAGCTCCATGGTGTCCCTTCTCCTCCTCGCAGACGTTCGTCATTCAATCACGTAGCGTCCCGCGATGCACCGCCGTCCCTCTAGATGACCACCCATGCGTCACACTCGATGTCGTGGATACCGTCGCGCCGTCGCTCCTGGAACGCCGGGCGGATCGTATCCTGCATCGGGTCGACGAGCCCGCCCGCGAGGCCGTGGTCGAGCCGTGGCCCTCGTGGATCGGTCAACCGGTCCGGGACCACTTCGCCGCCGAGGGGGCCGAGGTGCTCTGGGCTCACCAGTCCGAGGCCCTGCGGCGACTGGAGCGTGGCGAGAACGTCGTCGTCGCGACCGGAACGGCATCGGGCAAGTCGCTGGTGTTCACCGCGCCCGCACTGCAGGTGCTGAGCGAGGGACGCGCAGGGCGCGCACTGGACGGACACCAGCACCCCACCGTGCTCTACCTGTCACCGACCAAGGCGCTCGCGGCCGACCAGTGTCGCCGGCTGCCGACCGACTGGCCCGGCCTTCGAGCGGCGACGGTGGACGGGGACAATTCTCGAGAGGCCCGCGCCTGGGCGCGCGATCACGCCACCTACGTGCTGACCAACCCCGACACGCTTCACCACACCCTGCTGCCGGGCCACGCCCGATGGGCCAGATTCTGGTCCGGACTCACCTACGTCGTGATCGACGAGTGCCATCACTACCGGGGTGTCTTCGGAGCGCACGTCGCTCAGGTGCTGCGCCGGCTCCGGCGCGTGTGCGCGCACTACGGTGCCACCCCGCAGTTCGTCGCCTCCTCGGCGACGGTGAGCGAGCCCGACATCGCGGCCGGCCGGCTGACCGGACTCGAGATGTCCGCGGTGACCGACGACGCGTCGCCGCGAGGTCCGAGGACGACCGTCTTCTGGGAGCCGCCGCTGCTTCCCGGCCGGGGAGACGGTCCGGGGACCACGCGCCGGTCGGCGACCACCGAAGCGGCGGAGGTGGTGACCGACCTGGTCGTCGACGACACCCGGACGCTGTGCTTCGTCCGATCGCGCCGTGGCGCCGAACAGCTCGCCACGGTGGCTCAGGAGCGGCTCGAGGACATCGATCCCGGCCTTCGAGAACGGGTGGCGACCTATCGCGGCGGGTACCTGCCCGAAGAGCGCCGGGAGTTGGAGGACCGGCTGCGTTCGGGCGATCTCCTGGCGTTGGCGAGCACCAATGCCCTGGAGCTCGGTATCGACGTGGCCGGTCTCGACGCGGTGGTCAGCGTGGGGTTCCCGGGAACCCGCGCCGGTCTCGTGCAGCAGTTCGGTCGCGCCGGCCGAGGCGGGGTCGATCACGCGAGCCTTAACGTGCTGGTCGCACGGGACGAGCCGATCGACACCTACCTCGTGCATCACCCGGAGGCCGTGCTCGGCGCCCCGGTCGAGGCGACGGTCTTCGACCCCGACAATCCCTACGTGCTCGGTCCGCACCTCGCCGCCGCCGCGCAGGAACTACCGCTCATCGAGTCCGATCTGGAGCTTTTCGGGGAGCGCGCGGCGGACGGGGTGGCAGCGCTCGAAGCGGCCGGCATGCTCCGGCGACGAGCGGCGGGATGGTTCTGGACCAGCCGCGAGCGCGCCTCGCAACTGGCGGATCTGCGCTCGGCCGGGGGGACGCCGGTGCAGATCGTCGACGCCGACACCGGTCGTCTGGTGGGGACCGTCGATGCCGCCGCCGCCGACGGTGAGGTGCATGAGGGAGCCGTGTACGTCCACCAGGGCGACATGTTCACGGTGGAGGAGTACGACCTCGAGCACGGCATCGCCGTGGTGCGGCGCGGAGACGTCCCGTACACGACGAGCGCCCGTTCGAGTACGGCGGTGGCGATCTGCGACGTACGCGACGAGCGTTCGCACGGCCCGGCCCACCTGAGTTTCGGCGAGGTCGAGGTGACGCACCAGGTGACGTCGTACGCCAAGCGGGACCGCCAGTCGGGTCGCGTCCTCGGCGAGGAGCCGGTAGAGCTTCCGGAGCGGACGCTGCCGACCACCGCGGTCTGGTGGACGCTGGACGATGCCGCGGTGGCCGAGGTCCTCGAGCCCGAGCAGATCCCCGGCGCCGCCCACGCCGCCGAGCACGCCGCCATCGGCCTGCTCCCGCTGCTCGCGACCTGCGACCGATGGGACCTCGGCGGCCTGTCGACCGCACTGCACCCGCAAACGGGCCAGCTGACGGTGTTCGTCTACGACGGTCATCCCGGGGGTGCCGGTTTCGCCGAGCGCGGATTCGCGATCGCCGCCCGGTGGCTCTCGGTGACCCGGGACGCGATCGCCGCCTGTGAGTGCCGCGACGGCTGCCCCTCCTGCGTCGTCTCGCCCAAGTGCGGTAACGGGAACCAGCCGCTCGACAAGGCCGGCGCCATCCGCCTGCTCGACGCGCTCACGCGACATCTCACCGCTCCAGATAACTGACCGGAGCAGCGCGGGCGCGCTGTTCCACCGCCCATCGACCACCCCACCAGCGGGGGCTCTCCGCCCGAGCGGTGACCGTGGCGACGTCAGCGTCCATCCGGCAATCGGCGAGGATCGCATCGTTCTCCCGGGCGACCTCTCTCGCCGCCTCGCAGCCGTCCTCGCCCTCGACACTCGCTTGACTGCCCGCGAGAGCTGCGAGGTCGGCCGCCGCTCGCGCCTCGTGACGAAGGCCGATGAGCTCGGCGAGCTGCCATCCCACCACCCCGAGCACGAGCAGGAGCACGCCGACCACGAGGGCGCTCACGGTGGCCACCCCGCACTCTCGCCTCATTCGGCGCGTCCCACCGCCACGGCGGTGACCGTGGTGCCGATGCCACCGAAGAGCGGAAGGCGTGCGGGCGTGTGAACCTCCACCCGCACCCGCTCCCCCTCCACATCGATCTCGACACGGGAGTCGGGCACTGCCACCTCACGCGCAGCCGCCTCCGCAACGTCCATCGACTCGCCCCGCGCGACGAGTCGGACCGCCTCACGGGCGGCATCGGTGGCTCGAGCATGGGTCGTCCCCAACGACCCCAGCCAGATCGCACCGACGAGCGCCATGGCGACGAAGGGGGCCACGACGGCGGTTTCCGCCGTGACCATCGCCTTCTCCGACCTCACCACGGCCAGAGACTCTCGACGGCCCGGACGAAAGCCTCCGGCAGCGACACGAACGAGTCGGGGTCCATCGTGAGGATGGACGTGAGCACCTTCTCGAAGACCGCCTGAACCCACTGCATGATGGGGTTGCCGGGGCCGATCAGGACCGCCGCGATGGTGGCCGTGCCCAAGGTGCCGACGGCGTACTCCGCCGTGGACATCCCCGTTTCGTGACGCCGCCAGAACGTCTTTCGCATCATCGAACACCTCCTCCAGGGGGGGGCCGGTGGCACGCCGCGCGACGCGCCACCGGCCGATCGGCTCAGAACGGCAGCAAGCCGGGGATCTTCTCGATGAGCCCGGTGACGAGATCGCCGAACCAGTCGCTCTGACCGATCTTGACGAGCACGCCGCCGATGGTGCAGGCACCGAGGGTGCCGACGGTGTACTCGGCGGTGGACATGCCGCGCTCCTGCGAACGACGGCGAAGACGGACGACCATGGGAGAACCTCCAGGGAGTCGGAAACACTGACACCGGAACATCGCGATGGACGCCGAGCTTCGGCGGAGGAATGCGCGCACTGTGGACGCGCACCGCCTGTGCACGATCACCACGAGATGCCGGTGAACGCCCCGATCAACGCCGGGACGATGCCGACGAGGAAGAACGCCGGCAGGAAGCACACGCCCAAGGGCGCGGCAGTGCGCACTCCCACGCGGCGGGCCGCGTCGCGGCGGGTGGCCCGACGATCCCGATGCAACTCGCGAGCCGTGTCCTCGAGGACTGCGACGATCGGCACCCCGCTGGTCGCGGCGCGTTGCAGCGCGCGAACCAAGGGGGCCAGCGGATCGTCGCCGACGACCTCGTCGACGCCGAGATCGCCGGCGATCAGCAATCGCCGCGCCACGGCGGCCAGCTGCGGGCCGATCGGCGGTGCCATGGCGTCGGCCACCAGGGAGAGCGCCCGATGCACCGGGACCCCTCCGGCGACTGCGGCCGCCGTGAGGTCGACCGCCAAGGGGAGCTGCTCGGCCGCGAGTCGGCGCTCGCGCCGCCGGGCTGCCGGCTCCAAACGTCTGATGCCGCGGGCGACGAAGGGCGCAACCAGGCCGCCGAGCACGAGACCCCACATGCCGCCGAGCGCGAGCCCCAGGAGCGGAGAGAACAGACCGGCGGCCAGGGGAAGCGGGAACTCCTTCGATCGGGAGGACGACCGTTTCACGGCGCGCCATCGAGCGCCAGCGGAGGTGGGAACCGCGACGAACCCGGCGGCCGCGGCGAGCGCGACCGCGACCAGCATCATGCGTCGCCCCGTTCCGCGGCGTCGGCGATGCGGTCGATCCACCACACGCCCACGCACGCGAGCGCCACCCCGGAGGCGACGACTCCGGCGACGAGCAGGTGGTCAAGGATCAGTGCCACCGGATCCCCGCCGAAGCCCGAGCCGAGGAGGAGACCGAACACCGGCAGCGTCGCCATGAGTACGGCGGTGGCTCGTGCGGGCGCCACGCCGGCCTCGACCTCGCGTCGGACATCCCGCTCCTCCCGCTCGCTCACGCTCAGCCGATCGAGCACTCCGGCCAACGGCGCTCCGCTGGTTTCGGCGACCCGCCAGGCAGCGGCGAGCCGGGCGAGCGCGGCGCCACCGGCCCCAGCGCTCTGGTGGTTCAGGGCCGCGGGAACGTCACCACCGAGCCGCGCGGCGTGCGCGACGGGAACCAGGACGGGAAACTCCCGGGCCACCTGAGCTAGCGCCGTGGACGCCGGGAGTCCCGCACGCAGCGCAGCCGCGAGAACGAGGACCAGCTCGCACACCTCCGCCTCCCGACGAGCCGCTGCCGCACGCTGCCGACCACGACGCCACCGGCGGGCAGCGAACGCCCCGGTGCCCGCGCCCGCGGCGGCGACGATCACGAGCGCCGGGCGCAACGAGACGACGATCGCGCCTGCGACCGGGGCCAGCACCAGCAGCGTGCCGCCGGCCAGGCGGATGCGGCCGAGGCGGATCGGTCGTTGAAGACGCGACGACGCCACCCAGCCGGGTGAGGGGCGCCAGGCGAGGACCGCCAGCGCGACGCCGACGGCGGCCAGCACCGTCATGTCGCCGCGTCCACCGTCTGGCGCAGGTCCGCAATGCCGGCCCCCTCGACGTCGTCGCCGTCGGTCGACCGGGTGAGCGCGGGAGTCACCCGCACCCACCCGTCGCCATCGGACTGGAGAACCGCGACCTGCTGCACGACCCGTTGCCCGGCTCGGCGCGGGTCCCGGGCGACATGGACCACGACCTTGACGCCCGCCGCCATCTGACTGTGGACGGCCGCACGACTGAGCCCCGCCGCCACTCCCAGCGCTTCCAGCCGTGCCGGCAGCGCCGCCGGCGAATTGGCGTGGACCGTGCCGCATCCACCCTCGTGTCCGGTGTTGAGGGCGGCGAGCAGATCCACCACCTCGGCGCCGCGGACCTCGCCGACCACCAGACGGTCCGGACGCATGCGCAACGCCTGGCGCACGAGGTCGCGGACGGTCACCAGTCCGGCACCCTCCACGTTCGCAGGCCGAGCCTCCA
This sequence comes from Aeromicrobium phragmitis, assembly GCF_003674095.1. GTDB lineage: Bacteria > Actinomycetota > Actinomycetes > Propionibacteriales > Nocardioidaceae > Aeromicrobium > Aeromicrobium phragmitis. The sequence goes on along the minus strand of NZ_RDBF01000001.1, from coordinate 514,687 downwards.
GCCCGACGACGTGCGGGTGGTCCGGACGCAGCTCGCTTGCGTCCTCGACGAGCACGACGCGCTCGTCCGGTGGGACTTCGCCGAGGAGCGCGGCGAGAACAGTGGTCTTGCCCGACCCCGTGCCTCCGGTCACCAGGAACGCGACCCGGGCGGCGATGAGCTCCCGCAACGTGTCAGCGAACGGACCCGAGACCGAACCGGCCGCTTCGAGATCGGCGAGCGAGAATCGTCGGCGGGCGGGGACGCGCAGGGAGATCGTCGTACCCGGACGCGCGAGCGGGGACAGCACCGCGTGCACGCGCGTGCCGTCGGGAAGCCGCGCGTCCACCCAGGGACTGGCGTCGTCGAGTCGACGACCGGCGTGCGCCGCCAATCGCTGGGCGAGACGACGGACGTCCGCCTCGTCGGCGAAGGCCACGGGACGACGTTCCACCCCGCGGCCCCGATCGATGAAGACGTCGGATGCCCCGTTGACCAGCACGTCGGTGACGCCGGGGATCTGCAGCAAGGGCGCCAGCACCCCCGCGCCGTGGGTCTCGTCGCGGAGGCGGTCGACGATCGCGAGCACGTGGTGCGTTCCGAGGAGGCGATGCTCCGCCTGCAAGGCGGCGGCCACCGTCGCCGGTGTCGGCTCGTCACCGCGCTCGGTGAGACGGCGACGGACCTGGTCGACGAGGACCGAATCCACGGGTGTCACGACTCGATCCCCACCGCATCGAGGACCCTGCCGGCGACCGATCTCAGCATCCGCGAGCGCGTCGGGCCCCGGCCGCGTTCCACGTCCTGCGCCAGCGGCCGCCGGGTACGGAGCCGAGCGAGTACGGGCAGCCCGAGGCCACGCTCGACCTGGCCGGGACCGAGGCCGCCGGTGACCGCGCGGCTGACGACCAGCACCCGATCGGTGCGTCCGTCGAGCTCGCCGACGATCCGCTCGGCGGCCGCGAGTCCGGTGACGTGCTCGGGAACGACGAGGACCACGGCCACCGACCGCGCCAGCAGGTCCGTACCGAGGCCGGCGGTGGCGAGAGCGTGGCGAGGGATGTCGCCGACGACGAGATCGAATCCCCGCTGCGCGGCCGCGAGCACCGGTCCGGGATCGAGGGACGTGCGAGACGACCGAGCGAACGACAGGACGCGGGCTCCCTCGCCCGGCAACGCCTCCGACAGCGAACGCGCCGCCACATGGCCGTCGGTCAGCGTGATCTCGTCCCAGCGAAGGCCCTCGTGGTGTTCGAGGCCCGCCACGAGATCGAGGCCCGGCCCGTCCGGATCTCCGTCGACGGCCAGGGCACTCGCGCCGCGACGGTGCGCCCCGTGCGCGCAGGCGACCACCAGCGTGGACGCACCCACGCCGCCACTCGCGCCGACGACGGCAAGAACGCACGCCTCGCCGCGACCGTCGACCGCCCGGGTGAGCGCCCCCGTCACCGCGTCGTCCTCGTCGAGTTCCCAGATGCCGACCGCGCCGAGCGCGAGCGCATCGGCCCACACGGCCGAATCCGGACCCTTCGCGAGGACCAGCACGTGGTCGCGGCGAGGCACCGCCAGGGACCGCAACCACGGCAGCACGGCAGCGTCGACGATGACCGCTTCGCAGCGGCGCCACGCCCGATGCACCGCATCGGGGACGCCCACCACCTCGACGTGCGCCTGGACCGCTGCACCCCAACGCTGGCCGCGTTCGGCGATGTCCGCCTGCTCGGTGACCACTGCGATCGATGCCATGACCTCACCGTGACCTGTGCCGCCCGCCGCACGACAGGGCACCTCGGCGCGTTGTGGATCTCGCATCGCGCGTCCCGATTCTGTGGACGACGCGCACCTGCCGTGGTCGGAGGCGTCCGCCCCAGCGACTACGCTGTGGTCATGGGCCGCGCGGCAGCCTTCTTCGACCTGGACAAGACCATCATCGCCAGGTCGAGCACGCTTGCGTTCAGTCGCCCGCTCTTCGCCGAGGGCCTCCTCACCCGTCGCGCTGTGCTGCGTAGCGCGTACGCGCAGTTCGTGTTCGCCTCCAGCGGTGCCGATCACGAGCAGATGGAGGCGATGCGCTCGTACTTGACCAGCATGGTCGCCGGGTGGGACGTCGAGACCGTGCGCCAGGTCGTCTCGGAGACCCTGCACGACATCATCGATCCGATCGTCTACGCCGAGGCCGTCGAGCTCATCGAGGCGCACCACGCCGCCGGGAGGGACGTCGTCATCGTCTCGGCGTCGGGCAGCGAAGTCGTCGAGCCGATCGGGGCGATGCTCGGCGTGGACCGGGTGCTCGCCACTCGGCTCGAGATCGAGGACGGACGCTACACCGGCGAGATCCTCGAGTACGCGTACGGCCCGGGCAAAGCCCGGCTGATCCGCGAACTGGCAGAGGTCGAGGGCTACGACCTGGACGCGAGCTTCGCGTACTCCGACTCCGAGACCGACATCGCGATGCTGGAGACCGTCGGCCACCCGTTCGCCGTCAACCCGGACAAGGCGCTGCGCCAGCGCGCCGAGGCCGACGGCTGGCCGGTGCTCACGTTCGCTCGCCCGGTGGCGTTGCAGAGCCCGCTCGCCCTCACGACGCCGACCGGCAAGGCGTTCGCCGCCGTCGGCGCGGCGGCGTCGGTCTCCCTCGTGGGCGCGGCGATCGCGGGAATCCTGTCACGCCGCCGGAACTTGTGATTCACGTCACAGTCGTGCATGCTGGAGACAGCACCACCTCAAGCACCCGGTCACCCGGTACCCACGCGGCGATCTACCCGTCCCACAGGGCAATCGTCTCGGGATATCCGCATCGCGGCCCCGCGGCGATGATTCGACGAAGGCACGCTTGGTAGCCAGCTGATCGGGTCGGCGGCGTCACTCTCCACGCGAGGGCGGCGCCGCCACTTCTGTGCCTCAGCGGGCGAGTGGTGAGGCTTCGGCGGCGCGGGTCGCCGCGTCGGCCGCGTAGAGCAGCCACTGATGCACCCCGGTCTCCTCGCTGCCGTAGCCGCTCAACGCCGCGAAGTACGCGGGAGCGTCGCCGACGTGACCGGCTTCGGGCACGGTCACGGAGGCCGGATCGATGCCCTTCGCCACCCACACCAGCCGTTCCGCCGCACGAGCCACGACGCCGTTGTGGGAGACGAACGCGCCCGCGTCGGCGATCTCGGCGTGCACGAGGGCCGCGACGATCAGGCCCGGCGCCTGGGTCGGGGTGGCGAGCATCCGGGCGAGCGCGGTCAGTCGCCCCACGCCCGCCGGGTTCACCGGACGCCCCAGCTCCTCGTCGGGGACGCTTCCCGCGGCAGCGATCGCGTGCAGCCGGGCGAGCGCCTGAACCGGCGAGCGCTGCCAGGTCGGCAGCAGCCCGAGGAGCTCGGTGGACAACCGGACGGCTCCCCGCGCCGTCGCGTCGCCCTCGCCGGCGGACAACTCGTCCACCGAGTAGGACGAACCTTCGAGCGAGGCCGTCGCCCAGGCTCCGAGCAGCAGGGCCCGCGCCGTGTCCTCGGGGGCAGTGCGCCGCAGCCCGCGATCGCGCAGGACGGCGTCGATGCCGTCACGAGCGGCGTTGAACGCCGAGGGAACGCCTTCCAAGGATGCGGCGGCGATGAACGGATCGGACACGCCCGAAGCGTACCTGCCGGCTGTCGCGGCCACCGATACGCTCGAAGGGTGAACGACGTCGTCCCGGTGGCTCGGGCCATGAAGTGGCTGGTCGGTGACCGGCTCGCGCTCGTGCTGCACATCGGCGACGGGCCGCTCGCCTACGAACTGGCCGACCAAGGCCATGACGTCACGATCGTCGGCGACGACGTCACCGCGATCCGCCACCCACACATCGCCTACGTGCGCTCTCAGGGCGACTATCTGCCGTTTCGGTCCCGCAGTTTCGACGCCGTCGTCGCCCCCGACCTCAACGACGAAGTGGCCGCACTCGCCGAATACGCCCGGGTATTGGTCGACGACGGGCTGCTGTCCACCATGGCGAGGCGTTACGACGACTCCATTCCGTGGATGCGCAAGCTGCGCACGATCACCGGCGACCGGGCCGGCACGATCGCGCCGGTGAACACCTTCACCGCGTCCGGGCTCTTCCATCCGCCGGAGAGCCAAGAGTTCAACGCCTGGCAGGAACTCGACTTCCCCACGCTCATGCGCTTCGCGGAATCGACCAAGCATCCGACGGTGCCCGCCGCTGCCTTGAGCGCGGTGCATGAGCTGTGGCGCGAGTACGGCGAGCAGACCGGCTCCTTGCGACTGCGGCACGAGACGCAGTGCTTGCGGGCGCGGGTGGACAAGTCGCAACTCGCCGCCGAGCCGGAGCCGCCGGACACCGTGCTCATCGACTTCCACTGACCCGATGACAGACCTCCTGCTTCTCGCGGCGCTGCTGCTGGCCGTCGTCGTCACTGCGCTGCTCGTGCGCTGGTGGCTGCTCGGCCGTCGCACCGGGCTCGGGTCGCCAGAGGAGCGGGCCACGTACGCCACGCTGCACACCGCCTCGCTCGCCGCACCCGCGCTGCGTGGCGGGCTGACCGCCGACACCGCCAGCCGCGCTCTGCCTCATCTGCGCTCGCTGCTCGGCGCCCGCACCGTCGGCCTCACCGATTCGCACGGGCCGCTGGCCTGGACCGGCGGCGACGCCTGGGAGCACGCGGGTTCCGTGGTCGCCGAGGTCCTCGACAGCGGTCGCCCGCAGGCGTCCGGCCGCGTCATCGTCGCGCCGTTGACCGTGGAGGATCGTGTCGTCGGCACGATCGTGGCCGTGGACGACGACCCGTCCGCCGGGCTCGCGCGGACCGCGACGGAGGTGGCGCGCTGGGTGTCGAGCCAGCTCGAACTGGCCGAGCTCGACGCGTCGCGTACCGCCCTGATGGAAGCCGAGCTGCGCGCCCTGCGGGCCCAGATCTCGCCGCACTTCATCTACAACTCGCTCGGAGCGATCGCCTCGTTCGTGCGCACGGACCCCGAACGCGCCCGTGACCTCCTGCTCGAGTTCGCCGACTTCACCCGGTACTCGTTCCGTCAGCACGGCGAGTTCACGACGCTGGCGGAGGAACTGCGGTCCATCGAGCGGTACCTCGTGCTCGAGAAGGCCCGTTTCGGCGATCGGCTCCGCGTCGTCACCCGCGTCGCCCCGGAGGTGCTCAACGTGACGGTGCCATTCCTGTCGGTGCAGCCACTGGTCGAGAACGCCGTGCGGCACGGGCTGGAGAAGAAGGACGGCACGGGCACGATCACCGTCATCGCGGAGGACGCCAGCGCCGAGTGCGTCATCACCATCGAGGACGACGGAGTCGGGTCGGACCCCGAGACGGTGCGCGACGCACTCTCGGGACGCACCGGCTCGCCCTCCGTCGGACTGGCCAACGTCGACGAACGGCTGCGGACCGTCTACGGCAACGATCACGGCATCGTCGTCGAGACCGGAATCGGGCTCGGCACCAAGGTCACGGTCCGCGTACCGAAGTTCGCGCCCGGCGTGGACTGACCGCCCGTTTTCGCGGCGGCCCGTGCGGCTTCGGCCCGTAGACTCGACGGGTGAAGTTCCTCAACGGCCTGCAGCCGACCCACGATCTGACGTACAGCGACGTCTTCATGGTGCCGAGCCGCTCCGACGTGACCAGCCGCTTCGACGTCGATCTCTCCGCGACCGACGGCACCGGCACGACCCTGCCGCTCGTGGTGTCGAACATGACGGCGATCTCCGGACGTCGCATGGCCGAGACGGTCGCCCGCCGCGGGGGTATCGCGATCCTCCCGCAGGACATCCCCATCGACGTCGTCGCCTCGACCGTCGCTCAGGTCAAGAACGCGCACCCGGTCTTCGACACTCCGGTGACCGTCGACCCGTCCATGACGATCGGCGAGGCCCTCAATCTCATCCCCAAGCGCGCGCACGGCGGCGCGGTCGTCGTCGACGGTGACAAGCTCGCCGGCGTGGTGACACCGCGGGACGGTGCCGAGATCGATCGATTCGCCCAGGTGCGCGAGGTCATGCGCACGGATGTGCTCACCGTCGAGGCCGGGCGCGACCCGCGCGAGTACTTCAACGAGCTCTCGGCACAGCACGTGCCCTTCGCGCCCGTGCTCGACGGCGGACGCCTCGTCGGCGTCATCACCCGCAAGGGCGCGCTGCGCTCCACCATCTACACGCCCGCGGTCGACCCGGAAGGACGCCTCGTCGTCGGTGCGGCCGTCGGCATCAACGGCGACGTGCGCGGCAAGGCTCAGGCACTCGTCGAGCTCGGCATCGATGTGCTCGTCGTCGACACCGCGCACGGCCACCAGAACAAGATGATCGAGGCCCTCGCCGTCGTCCGCGAGGTGCGCGACGCGCACGCCGAAGCGACGGGACGCCGTATCCCCATCGCGGCCGGAAACGTGGTCTCCACCGCCGGCACTCGCGAGCTCGTCGAGGCCGGCGCCGACATCATCAAGGTCGGCGTCGGCCCGGGCGCGATGTGCACGACCCGCATGATGACCGGCGTGGGGCGCCCGCAGTTCTCCGCCGTGCTGGAGTGCGCGGAGGCGGCCGCGGCGCTCGGCGCGAGCGTCTGGGCCGACGGGGGCGTGCGGTTCCCCCGCGACGTCGCTCTGGCTCTCGCCGCGGGTGCCGGCAGCGTCATGATCGGTTCCTGGTTCGCGGGCACGCACGAGAGCCCCGGCGACCTCAACATCGCTTCCGACGGGCGGGCGTACAAGGAGTCGTTCGGCATGGCGTCCTCGCGCGCGGTCGCGAATCGGACGCGCGACGCCGCCGGATTCGAGAAGGCGCGCATGGCGTTGTTCGAGGAGGGCATCTCGACGTCGCGGATGTACCTGGATCCCGAGCGCCCGGGCGTCGAGGACCTCATCGATCAGATCACCGCGGGCGTTCGTTCGAGCTTCACGTACGCCGGTGCCCGCGACCTCCTGCAGTTCCGCGAGCGCGCCATCGTCGGCATCCAGTCCACCGCCGGGTACGACGAGGGACGGCCGCTCCACGCCAGCTGGTGACCCTCCCTCGGCGGTAGGTCTCGTCCCACCCTGCCGCGCGGGCGGTAGGTGTAGTCCCACACCTACGCGCGGGCGGTAGGTGACGTCCTACCGCGACCGTCGCCGTGGGACCTCGCCTACCGCCCGGTGGCGGGGGCGAACGCGTGTCCACAGCGACCGCCCGTGCTCGGGTCGTCCACAGATGGGGTCGGCACGTCTGCCGTGACGCCTCGGTTGCGGCGGAGTCTGGCGTCATGTCCTCCCCGACGCCGATCCCCGACGCATTCACCCGTGGACCGTTTCATCGGCAGAGTTTCGTCGATGCGGGACTGTCCCCGAAACTGCTGCTCGGCTCACGTTTCCGCAGGATCTTTCCCGCCGTATGGGTGCACCGCGATCACGAGCTCGACGCTCACGACCTTCGCGCCGCGGCGCGGTTGTGTCTGGGAGACCGCGGGAGGCTCAGCCACCTCAGCCGACTTCAGGAGCTGGGCCTGGACGTGGGACCCGCCCTCCCGGTCCATTTCACGGTGGCTCGCGATCTCCACGTCGACATCGACGGCATCAGTCTCCACCGCACCGAAGTGCTGCCGCCCTGCGACGATGACGGCGTCACTCCGGCCGTCGCGTTCATCCAGGCGTGTCACAGCGCGCGGCTCATCGACGCCATCGCTCTCGGCGACTGGTTGCTTCACCATGATCGTGCCAGCACCACCGAGATCAACGAACTCTGCGTGCTTCATCCCTGGCGCCCTGGTTGCCCCGGCAGGCGCGACGCGTCCTTCCCTGGCTCGAGGAGCGTGCCGCCTCACTCAAGGAGTCGGAGTTGCGCGCGCTCGTCCTGGCCTGCGGTCTTCCGGCAGGCGAGGTGAACGCCGACGTGTTCCACCGAGGCCGACGCATCGCGATCACCGACCTGCTGTTCCGCGCCTGGGGCGTGGCTGTCGAGTACGAGGGGCGCCAGCATGCCGAGACGGCCGAACAGTTCCAGCGTGACATCGCCCGCTACGCCGATCTCCGCGCTGCGGGAATCGAGTACGTGCAGGTGACTCAGGAGATGCTGGCGCAACCGCGGGCGCTCATGATGCGGATCTACGACGTGCTGCGGCAGCGCGGGTACCCGGGACCTGCTCCCCAGTTCGGTCCCCGCTGGGACGCGCTCTTCCGCCGTCTGAGCGGTAGCTGAGGCCCCAGGCCCCTCGGCGAGCGGTAGGTGAGGCCCCACGAGCGAGCGCTCTCTGGGACGACACCTACCGCCCCAGGCCGGCGAGGATGAGGGTGAGGCCGCGGTCGAAGGACGCGTCGAGGTCGGGGTCCTCGTCGATCGCGCCGACGGCGCTGGCCTGGCGGTGCGTCTGGGTGGACTGGGCGTGCCCGAAGACGTAGAGCAACAGGGTGCGGGCGGCGTCGTCGCCGACGAGGTCGGCGAGCCGCTTCTGCACGTCCGAGACACCGAGCCGGAAGGCCGACGCGGTCGCGACGACCTCGGCACCGTCGCGCACGCGCAGCATCGCCTCGCGCAGCGCGTGGCAGAGTGCGCGCGGGTCCTCACCGTCGACGTCGCGGACGATCTCATCGGCCATCAGGGCGAGGAGGGACTGCTTGTTCGGGACATGGTGATACAACGCGCTCGGCTGGACGTCGAGCTCCGCGGCGACCCGACGCATCGAGCAGAACTCCAGGCCGTAGCTGTCCAGGACGCGCAAGGCGGCGGCGACGACGTCGGGGAGGCTGTTGGCCATGGCGCCATCCTATCGGCTAGCCTGAACAGCGTTCAGGTGAACACCGTTCAGTTGCCGAGGAGCGTCCATGCCCGAGACCGTCGCCGCGTCCCGTCGCGGCACCACCACCGACCTGGCTCTCATCGCCTCGTTCGCGGCGCTCATCGCCGCGTGCTCGCTGCTGCCGGCGCTCAACGTCGGCGCGGGGCTGGTGCCGATCACGCTGCAGACGTTCGGCGTGCTGCTCACCGGCGCGGTACTCGGTCCCAAGCGAGGCTTCCTCGCCGTCCTCCTCTACCTCGCCGTGGGTGCCGCGGGAATCCCGGTGTTCGCCGGAGGCAATGCCGGCCTCGCACCGTTCGCCGGGCCGACCGTCGGTTACCTGGTGGGCTTCCCGGTCGCGGCGGCGCTGTGCGGAGCGATCGTCCAGCGTCTGCCCCGCGCCAAGCTCGCCACGAGCGTCCCCCTGGTGTTCCTCGCCGGCCTCGGCAGCAGCGCGCTGCTCATCCACACGCTGGGGATCGCCGGCCTCATGTGGCGCGCCGATCTCAGCCTCGAGGCGGCCTTCACCACCGACATCGTGTTCTGGCCCGGCGACGTCGTGAAGAATCTCCTCATGGCGTTCGTCGCCACCGCGGTGCACCGCGCCTTCCCCGACCTGCTGCCGCGCCGGTGATCGTTCTCGACGAGGCCGGCGTCGTCGCCCCCGATCCGGGCGGCGACGTCGTCGTGCTCCGGCCGACCACGCTCACGCTGACCGAGCGCCGCATCGCGGTCATCGGCGCCAACGGCTCGGGGAAGTCCACGTTCGCGCGGATGATCAACGGTCTCGTCGAGCCGACCGAGGGACGGGTGCTCGTCGACGAACTCGATGTGCAGCGCGACGGTGCCGCCGTCCGCCGCCACGTCGGTTTCGTCTTCACCGACCCGGCGGCGCAACTCGTCATGCCCACCGTCGTCGAGGACGTCGCGCTCTCGCTGCGCCGTCACCATCGAGACGCGCGCGAGCGGCGAGCGGCGGCCCAACGCGTCCTCGACCGATTCGGGCTGGGCGAACTCGCCGACCGCAGCGTGCATACCCTGTCGGGCGGGCAGAAGCAGTTGCTCGCCCTGGCGAGCGTGCTCGCCACCGAGCCGTCGGTCCTCGTCGCGGACGAGCCGACGACACTGCTCGACCTGCGCAACAGCCGCGCGATCGGCGACCTGCTCATGGCCCTCGAGCAGCAGGTCGTCGTCGTCACGCACGACCTCGAGCTCGCGGCGCGTTGCGACCGGGTGCTCGTGATCGACGACGCTCGCGTCGTCTATGACGGCTCGCCGGCAGACGCGGTCAGCCACTACCGGAGCCTGGTGTGAACGCGCCTCTCGGGCTGCACCGCCCCGGCAGCACTCCGCTGCATCGCGTCCGCCCCGGGGCGAAGCTGCTGGGCTTGGTGACGTTCGCCGTCGTCGTGATCGCGACCGACGGCGCCGGCCCCACCCTCGCCCTGCTCGGCGTCGCGGTGGTGGTCGCGCTGATGTCCGGGCTCGGGGTTCGCGAACTGGGGCGGTCACTCCGGGCCTTCGCCGTCGTCGCGATCGCCTTGTTCGCGTTCCAGGCCTGGCAGAACGGTGTCGATCGCGGATTGGAGGTCGTCGGCGGTCTCGTGGCGTTGATCGTCGCGGCAACCGTCGTCACGGCCACCACGCCGACCGACGCGATGGTCGACACGATCGCATGGGCGGCCCGGCCCTGGCGGCGGCTGGGCGTCGATCCCGATCGGATCGGGTTGGCCTTCGCCCTCGTCCTCGCCGCGCTGCCGCGCATGCTCGAACTCGCCCACGAGACGCGCGCCGCCGCCCGGGCGCGCGGACTCGAGCGCAATCCCCGCGCCTACGCCACGCCGCTCGTGCTGCGCGCGGTGGCGCACGCTCGCGAGACCGGCGCGGCCCTGCACGCCCGGGGCATCGGCGACGACTGACGGTGACGGGCGGGACGCTGCCGCCGGCGCATCCTGTGACTACGATCACTGAGGTGACTGGCCTGCGCACGCTCGTCGTCGACGACGAGCAACCCGTGCTCGACGAGCTCGTGTGGCTGTTGGGGCGCGACGACCGGATCGCCTCGGTCGCGACCGCCCATTCGGGAACCGAAGCGCTCCGGCGGCTCGAGCGGGGCGATATCGACCTCGTCTTCCTCGACATCGCCATGCCGGGTCTCACCGGCATCGAGATCGCCCGGCTCCTCGGCCGATTCCGTCAGCCGCCGCAGATCATCTTCGTCACCGCGCATGACGCGCACGCGGTCGAGGCGTTCGAACTCGACGCGGTGGACTACCTCCTCAAGCCGATCCGCGAGGAGCGGTTGCGCGAGAGCATCCGCCGGGCCGCTCAGGAGCCCGAATCCTCTCCGGACGACACCATCGCCGTCGAACTCGCCGGCGTCACGCGGTTCGTGTCCCGATCCCACGTCACCCATGCCGAGGCGCAGGGCGACTACGTCCGCCTCCATCTGCTGGACGGCTCCAGTCACCTGATCCGGGCGGCGCTCAGCACGCTCGCCGACGAGTGGCGGGCCGCAGGATTCCACCGCATCCACCGCAGCATCCTGGTCAACCGGGCGCACCTGGTCGAGGCTCGCTCCCACGACGGACGGACGACCGTCGTCGTGCCCCGCGGCGACGGCACCGCGGCGCTCCCGGTCTCACGGCGTCACCAGCGGGACCTTCGCGAGCTCATCGGCGAGTACACCCCATGACCGAGCAACGCCGCGAACGCATCACCAATCCGCTCACGACGGCGCGCACCCATGTTCCTCGCTCCGTCCGGCAGGAGATCGACGAGTCGACGGGCGTGGGGCAGGTCTACATCCGCAGCCTCGTCCGCTCTCAGCTCCGAGCCGCGTTGACCGTGCTGGCCACCCTCGCGTTCACCGTCGGCGCGCTCCCGCTGGTGTTCCTCGTCCTGCCCGCCGTCAAAGAAGCGGCGGTCCTCGGCATCCCCCTGCCCTGGATCGTCCTCGGCATTGCCGTGTACCCCGCCGTGCTCCTACTCGGCTGGCTGTACGTCCGATACGCCGAGCGGGCCGAGTCGGACTTCATCGCGCTCGTCGAGTCCGAGAACGACGAGGCGGAGTCGCCATGAGCCCGGGCGCGGCCGTCACGGCGATCGTCGTGGTCGCTGTCGCGACGGTGACGATCGGCGCGCTCGGGCTGCGGATCAGCCGCACGACGAGTGACTTCTACGTCGCCTCCCGCACGGTCACACCCGCGCTCAACGGCTCGGCGATCAGTGGCGAGTACCTGTCGGCCGCGTCGTTCCTCGGCATCGCCGGACTCGTGCTGAGTTTCGGCGCCGACATGCTTTGGTACCCGATCGGCTGGACCACGGGGTACCTGCTGCTGCTCGTCTTCGTCGCCGCACCGCTGCGTCGCTCCGGGGCGTACACGATCCCCGATTTCGCGCAGGTGCGGGTGGGATCGGACGGCGCCCGGCTCGCCTCGACGTGGCTCGTGGTGATCGTCGGCTGGCTGTACCTGATGCCGCAGTTCCAAGGGGCGGGTCTGACGGTGCGAGCGACGACCGGGGCGCCGTCCTGGGTGGGCACGGCGCTGGTGGCGGCGATCGTCGTGGTCAACGTCGTGTCCGGGGGCATGCGCAGCATCACGTTCGTGCAGGCGTTCCAGTACTGGCTCAAGCTCACCGCGATGCTCGTGCCGCTGATCTTCCTGCTCCTCGCCTGGCGGGGTGACGGCGCGCCCGCACCCATCGCTCCCGAGCACTGGTTCGAGCCGCTGGGCGCCGCGACCCCCGAGACCCTGTACCGCACGTACTCGATCATCATCGCGACGTTCCTCGGAACGATGGGACTTCCGCACGTCGTCGTACGCTTCTACACCAACCCCGACGGCCGGGCGGCGCGGAGGACGACCCTCATCGTGCTCGCGCTGCTCGGCGCGTTCTACCTGCTCCCGACGCTGTACGGCGTGCTCGGCCGCGTCTACGCGCCCGACCTCGTCGGCTCCGGCGCCGCTGACACCGTGGTGCTGGAACTGCCCACGCGGATCCTCGGCGGTGTGGCGGGGGACGCGCTCGCCGCCCTGCTCATGGCCGGGGCGTTCGCGGCGTTCCTCTCCACCTCCTCGGGGGTGACGATGGCCCTGGCCGGTGTGGTCGGTCAGGGCCTCGCGCGGCGCGGCCCGTGGCAGGGCCGGCTGGCACCCGTCGCCGCGCTGCGCTGGGCGGCGGTGCTCTGCGTGTCGGTACCGCTCGTGCTCGCGCTGCTCGCCCAGCCGATCCCCGTCGCCAACTCGGTCGTGTTCGCGTTCGCACTCGCCGCGTCGACGTTCTGCCCGTTGCTCGTGCTCGGGATCTGGTGGCGCGGGTTGACCGCCGCCGGCGCGATCGCAGGCCTGGTCGGCGGCGGCTTGGCGGCGACCGCGGCTCCGATTCTGACACTGGTCGCGCGGCCCGAGGGCTGGATCGGAACCGTCATGTCGCAGCCCGCCGCCTGGTCGGTACCGATCGGGTTCGCGCTGATGATCGGTGTCTCGCTCGCCACCCGATCCCGGGTGCCGACGGACGTCTCGCGCACCATGGTGCGCCTCCACACCCCTGAGCGCCTCCCCCTCGACCGCGGCTGACGCGGGCCGTCGATGGCAGGTCAGCCGCCGACGGCGGGACGGTACGGCTCCTCGCGGACAGCGTGAGCGAGGACGAGCTTGAGGGCCATGGCCGCCGGGAGCCAGGACCAGCCCTCGGGTGCGCCGAGCATCATCGAGCCGAGCACCGCGAGCAGGACGAGAGCCGCCGCTACGGGCCGGCGCAGGTAGAGCGGCGCGCCGACGACGATCATGACCGCCGCGAGCACCCCGAGGTGCCAGACGGCTCCCCACCACCACAGCGCGGGTGCGAAGGCGAGGGCGACGATCCAGGGCTGAACGTGGACCGCGGCGAAGAGCACCGGCCGCCGCACGAGCCGCTCACCGAACGACGCCCCGGGCGCGGCCGGTCCGAAGTGTGAGCGCTTGGCGCTGTTGAGCGCGTTGGCCACGACGCCGCCCAGCACGTCGAATCCGATGACGGCCGCCAGCAACCACTGCCACCAGACCCACGGCACCTGCTCGCCCCACCATGCCCAGGCGAGCACCAGCGCGGTGCCGGCACCACCGGCCGCGACAGCCAGCCCACGCTCGGCACGCGTCGCCCCTGCGCCGTAGATCGCATCGCGCTTCCCGATGGGCGGAGTCCAATCGATGCGGACGTCATCGGTCATGCTCGCCCTCCATGGACATCCTGCGCCCCCAGGTCGGGGCGTCATCACCGTGCGGTCGCGAACGCCACTCTCCCACCGAACCACCGAGCGCGAGTGGCGGAGGCGCGACCGTCACCGGCTGCCGCGCACCGTTCCCGTCGTCCACCGTCATCGTCATCGTCGGCAGGTCGCCCGCCTGCTCTCGCGGCTCCACTCCGGCCGCGCCCCGATCGAGCAGCTCCTGCCCGAGCCGCGCCAGCGCCACCCCGACTTCTCGCGTTCCTCCGTCGTCGCGCTGTCGTCGCACCGCGAGGGCGAGCGCCCCGGCCAGCAGATGCCCTGCCCCGTGATCGAGCGCCTGGACCGGCAGCGCGCCAGGTTTCCGAAGAACTCCGTCCATCACGTCCCCCTCAGCCCAGGCGATCCCGGTCGCGGCCTGGACGATGCTGTCGAAACCCCGGCGCGATGACCACGGGCCGACGTGGCCCCAGGCGCTGATCCGTCCGATGACGAGGCCGGGATGCGTGGTGGCGAGTTCCTCTCCGCTCAGGCCGAGTCGCTCCAGGGCGCCCGGCCGGTACCCGGTCACGAGGACGTCCGCGCTGGCGAGCAGCTCGTCGAAGCTCGCCCGGTCCGCGCGACGGTTCAGGTCCAGTAGCGTGCTGCGCTTGCCCTGCCCCGTGTCGAGGTGCTGCCACGCGTGTTCGAGGAGCTGCGGGGCGTCGACGCGCAGGACGTCGGCACCACCGAAGGCGAGGTCGCGCGTCGCCACCGGGCCCGCGATGACCCGGGTGAGATCGAGCACCCGAAGGCCGCTCAAGGGCCTGCGGGGTCGCCGACCCGGGAGCGGGATCGGGCGTGACCGTGCCACGTGGACTCGATGAGTGGTGCGGTCGCGACGGCTTGCGCCTGCGCGTGGGTTCGCCAGGAGTCCGGGTCGCGAACCGCTGCGACGACGGCGCCGGCCGAGACCGCCGCGTCCTCGAGTTCCGCACTGGCCCGTGCCGCCACCACCCGCTCCACCTCGGCCCGGCCGGCGCGACGTCCCAATCCCAGCACGCGCAGGAGGCGCTCCTCGTGATGCGCGTAGTTGGCGTGCGTGCGGACCCACCCGTCGGCGGTCGCCCAGAACCCGGAGAGCGGCGCCCAGATTTGCGGGCGTTCACCGCCGATGAGCAGCAGCTTGTCACTACCGAACGACGCCTCGACCCGGCGCGGCTCCATGACTAGCGGCCCGGAGGCGGGGATCGCACCGCCCACCGCCGTGATCGCCGCAGAGGCGAACGCGACGCTGTCGAGGGCCAGCTCGTCTACCGCGAGGGATGACCGCCAGCTCATCTCTTCGCCGAAGCGATGCACGGGGGGCAGCTCGGTGACGTCGAGATCGACGGCCTCCGCGGCCGATCGCGCGAAGTTCCCCCACCTCCACGGCACGACGCGGGCCCGGCTCACGCCGTTGCCCCGTCCGCAGTGTGCTCTGCCGGACCGAAGACGACGAGCACGACCAGATCCTCCTCGATATCCACGAAACGATGCTCCTCCCCGGCAGGCACGAAGACGACACTTTCGGGCCCGACCTCGACCGTCGTCTCCGGAGTCCACAACCGACCTCGCCCACGCAGCACGACGTACACCTCGTCCTCGCCGTGGGGACCTTGCGGATCATGACCGCCCGCCGCGATGCGGTAACTCCCGACGCTGAGTGCGGGCACGCGCAGGCGCTCCTCGTACGTCGCCTCCTCGGAAACCGCCTCGGTGACGACGCCTCCGATCACCCTCATCGTGACCCTCCTGCCGCAATCGGTAATCGCGCCCATTCAAGCCTCATCGCCGGCCGGACCGCGCGGGCCAATCGCCCGGGACTGGCCCGCCGCTGCGTCACGATCGTTCAAGACCGTCGCTGCGCCACGTCCTAGACAGGGGGTCGGGGACAGCAGCGTCACCGGAACGTCGTCGAGGGGAGCTGGTCGTGAGGCCCGTCGGATTCATCGGTCTCGGCGTGATGGGGCAGCCGATGGCGCTCAACCTCGCCCGTGCCGACGTCCCGCTCGTCGTCTGGAATCGCACGCCCGCCCGCTGCGACCCCCTCGTGGCCGCCGGCGCGGACCGAGCTCCGACCTGCGCCGCGGTCTTCGAGCACTGCCCGGTGGTGCTGATGATGCTGTACGACGAGGCCGCGACGGACGCCGTGCTCGAGCGTGGAACCGGCGAGTTCGCCCGGCGCGTGCGCGACCGCACGGTCGTCAGTCTGGGCACGATGTCGCCGCGGTACTCCGCGCAGCTCGCCCACGACATCGAGGTCGCGGGCGGCTCGTACGTGGAGTCCCCGGTGTCGGGATCGCGCGGCCCGGCCGAAGCGGGTGAGCTCGTGGCGATGCTCGCCGGCCCGCCGGACGGACGCGAGCTCGTCCGACCGCTGGTCGAGCCCCTGTGCTCCCTGGTCGTCGACTGCGGCACCGTCCCCGCAGCGCTGACCACGAAGCTGGCCGTCAACGTCTTCCTCATCGCGATGGTCACCGGGCTGGCCGAGGCGTTCGCCTTCGCCGAGCGGCACGGCGTCGACCCGCGCCTGCTGCAGACGATCATCGACGCGGGCCCCATGTCGTCGGCGGTCTCCCGAGCCAAGGCCGACAAGCTGGTCCGGGGCGACCTCACCGTGCAGGCCGCGATCGCCGACGTGCGCAAGAACGCCGAACTCATCACCGGTGCGGCACGAGAACGCGGTGCTCCGAGCCCCCTACTGGAGGTGTGCCGTGCGCTGTACACGCGCGCCGAGGAGCTGGGGTTCGGCGATGCAGACATGGCCGCCGTCGTCGAGGCGATGCGCGACAGCGGCTCGATCACGTGACGGCCGGCCGCGCGACGCACCCGGCGCTCCTGGGGTTGTGTCTCGTCGAGTTCTCCAGCTGGGGCGTGCTCTACTACACGCTTCCGGTTCTGGGTGTCACGATCACCAATGCCACCGGCTGGCCGGTGCTCGTGGTCCCCACCGTCTACACGCTCGGCCTGCTCCTCGCCGCCGCCCTCGCTCCGCTCGCCGGACGGTGGGTGGATCACCTCGGGCCGAAGCGGGTCATGGCAGCCGGCTCGTTGCTCGGAGCCGCCGGGGTGGCGCTCTCGACGGTGGGTCCTTCCCTTCTCATGTTCGCCGCGGGCTGGTGCTGCGTCGGGGTCGCCCAAGCCGCGACGTTGTATCCGCCGGCGTTCTCGGCCGCCAACCAGTGGTTCGGCGCGGGCGGCTGGCCGCTCACCGTGATCACCCTCGCCGGCGGGGTCTCGTCCACCGCGCTCGCCCCCGTCATCGCGGGCCTGGGTGACGAGCTCGGCTGGCGGCGGGCACTTCTCGTCCTGGCGGCCGGGTACGCCGTCGTGAGCACGAGCGCGGCCGTCGGACTGCTCCGGCCCCGGTGGCGCCGGCCCGAGCGACGTGGCCGCGAACACCGGACGTACGTCGCGGCGATCGGACGCAGCCCGGCCTTCCGGTCCTCACGGCAGGCACTGGCCGTCGCGGCCCTCGGTCTCTATGCAGTCACGCTCACGCTGATCCCCCTCCTCACCGAGCGCGGGTTGGGCTACCGCGAGGCGGCGATGGTGTTCGGCCTCGTCGGCACGGGACAGGTCCTGGGTCGCTTGGCGTTCCATCCGCTCAGCCGGTTCGGCGACCCTCGTTCCCGCCTCCTCGTGCAGGTGGCGGCGAGCGCCACGGTCATCGCGATCCTCGGCGTCGTGCGCGGACCGCTGCACGCGCTCGCGATCGCCGCGGTACTGGCCGGCGCGGTGCGCGGAGCCCACACGCTCGCGGCCGCGAGCGCGGTGTCGGATCGTTGGGGCTCCGAGGCGTACGCGACGATCCTCGGCCGCTTCCACGCCCCGATCGCCGCGGCGATGGCGCTCGGCCCCGCGGCCGGCTCCGCCCTCGCCCACCTGACGGGCTCCTACGGAACGGCGGCGCTCGTCTTCTCGGTACTCACCCTGCTCGCCGTCGTCCTCGTCCGCAAAGCCTGAACACCAGCCCCGCGAGTGGCGCAAACTGGTCCGCGAGTGGCGCGGTTTGGAGGCGATCCCGGCCGGAACCGCCCCGTTCTGCGCCACTCGCCATGAAGGGCGCGGCCGGCGTCCTCCACGATCCGTCAGGAACCGCTGGTGGCCGCGCGCCAGGCGGCGGGCGTGATGCCGTAGGCGCGTTTGAACATGCGAGTCAGGTGCGCCTGGTCGGCGAAGCCCGCCAGCGCGGCCGCCTCGGCGAGCGGCCGTCCGTCCAGAACGAGCCGCCGGGCCACCTGGAGTTGCTGCGCCGTACGGAACCGGCTCGGGCTCGTGCCGTACGCCGCGCGGAAGTGCCGGGCCAGGGTCCACCGGTCGAGTCCGGCGATGACCTCCAGGTCCTCGGCTCGGTAAAGCCGCGCCGGCTCGTCGCGGATCGCGTCGCGGACCCGCCGAACCGCCGCCTCGTGCAGCGGGCCCAGCGGCACCCGGCGCGTTCCGCCCTCGCGCGCGAGCATCGCTGCGACCGCGGCGACGACCTCGACGTGACGGAACCCGTCGGGCGGAGTGTCCTCGTCGGCCAGGACGTCGACGAGAACGCGCGGGACCCGACGAGCGTCGACGACCGGATCGGCGACGAACGGCAGGGCGAGACCGCCGAGCGACTCGCGGACGAGAGCGGGGTCGACGTAGAGGATGCGGTATCCGAAGCCGTCGCCGGTTCCGGGCATTCCGTCGTGGGGTTCGTCGGGGTGCAGCACGTGCCACTGGCCGGGCAGACAGGCGCGCCGGCTCCCCCGATACCCGAAGGCCTGCACACCGAATCGCGTGACACCTACGGCGTACGTCTCATGCCGATGCGGCGAGAAGCCCTCGCCGACGATTCGGGCATCCATCCGCTCCAGGCCGTCGGCGAGGTCGACACGGCGGAACCGATGACCGCTCGCCTGCTGGCCTCCCGGCACCTCCATGAGGTCATTCCACCCGCAACGGGCCACGGCGGCAATGGCCACTCGGCGCGCACTGGCCATCGGGCGTCACAGGGGTTCAAGACCGCGACCGGACGCCATGCGTACCGTGAGCGCGCCTGGAAGGAGGGCACGATGACGGTCGACGCGACTCTCGGGGCGCTCCCCTCCCTCATCGTCGGTGCGCTCGCGCTCATGGGAAGCCCCGGCCCGGCCACAGTCGGCGCGGCCGGCACCGCGGCCGCCTTCGGACTGCGGCGCGCGTTTCCGTACGTCGCGGGCAGCGCCGTCGGGACGATCGCGGTACTCACGGTGCTGGTCGCCGGAGCGGGCGCCCTTCCCGACGCCGAGCTGCGGTGGGGCCGCGTCGACCTCGCGACCGTCGTGATCGTCGTCGCCACGGGCTACTTGCTGTGGCTGAGTTGGCGCATCGCCACCGCACCGCCATCTGCCGCCGGTGAGCAAGCCCTGGCCCCGCGGTTCGTCAGCGGTCTCCTGCTCGGGCTCTCCAATCCCAAGGCGTACCTCGCGCTCGGCGCGCTGGTGAGCGGGCACGGGCTGAGTGGCGCCAGCCCGGCCGGAGCGACGCTCGCGCTCGCGGTGCTCGCCACCCTGGTCGCCCTCGTCCACCTCGCGTGGGCAGTGGCCGGGGCGACGGCCGCTCGGGCTCTGCATCATCCGGTCGTCGCCCGGGGTGTCAACGTCGCCCTCGCCCTCCTGCTCGCCGCGTCGACCCTCCCCCTGCTCGCGGACGTGCTCTGACGGCGGACCGTTCGTCCGCGGATGACGACCGTTCGTCGTGGGCGCGTCGCCGCACGGCGGTCGTCCGGTTCCCTTGATCGATCCAGTCCCCATGTGAGCTGCCACACACCGCCGTCGGGCCCTACGGTCCAGACACGGACACCGATCCCGGTGTCGTGACGTCTGGAGAGGGGGAGCCATGGCCGAACAGATCTCGCGTGAGACGCACCAGGCGTACGAGCGCATCCACCAGGAACCGCAGTTCGCCGAGCTCAAGAGGATCTACCGCGGCTTCGTGCTGCCGATGACCGTGGCCTTCATGGTCTGGTACCTGCTGTACGTGGTGGCGTCGAACTGGATGCCCGACTTCATGAACACCCAGGTGTTCGGCAACATCAACGTGGCACTCCTCTTCGGGTTGCTGCAGTTCGTGACCACGTTCGGCATCGCCTCGTGGTACGCCCGCTACTCCGCGAGCAAGATGGACCCGCTCGCGGACGACCTGCGTGACGACTTCGAGCGGGAGGTCGGCCAGTGAGGACTCAGGACGTGCTCCTCGCCGCGAGTGAGGGATCGAACCAGGCGCTCACCGCCTCCTTGTTCGCCGTCGTCGTGCTGTTGACCGTCGGCATCACCTTCTGGGCGAGCCGCAACACCAAGACCGCTGCGGACTACTACGCCGGCGGCCGCTCGTTCTCCGGAGTGCAGAACGGCTTCGCCATCGGCGGCGACTACATGTCGGCCGCCTCCTTTCTCGGCATCTCGGGTGCCATCGCACTGTCCGGCTACGACGGGTTCCTCTACTCCATCGGCTTCCTCGTCGCATGGCTCGTCGCGCTGCTGCTGATCGCCGAACTCCTGCGCAACTCCGGCCGCTTCACGATGGCCGATCAACTGGCGTACCGCATGCGGCAGCGGCCGATCCGCCAGGCCGCGGCCGTCTCCACCGTCGTGGTGTCGATCTTCTACCTGCTCGCGCAGATGGTGGGCGCTGGCGCGCTCGTCGCCCTGTTGCTGGGCGTGGACAGCCAGACGGCCAAGAACATCACGATCGTCTCGGTCGGCGTGCTGATGATCTTCTACGTCGTGGTGGGCGGCATGAAGGGCACCACCTGGGTGCAGATCGTCAAGGCCGTGCTGCTGATGTTCGGCACCTTGCTGATCAGCGTGCTGGTGCTGGCCAAGTTCGGTTTCAACCTCTCGGACCTGCTCGGCACCGCCGCCGACGCGAGCGGCAAGGGGCAGGCCTTCCTCGAGCCCGGCTTGAAGTACGGCGCGACCACCACGAGCAAGATCGACTTCCTGTCGCTCGGCATCGCGCTCGTGCTGGGCACCGCCGGCCTGCCGCACATCCTCGTCCGCTTCTACACGGTCCCCACGGCCAAGCAGGCCCGCGTCTCGGTGCTCTGGGCGATCGGCCTGATCGGCACCTTCTATCTGATGACGCTGGTGCTCGGCTTCGGTGCCGCCGCCCTCGTCACCGGTGATGCCAAGGACCAGATCGCCGCCTCGGGCGGCAACCTGGCCTCGCCGCTGCTGGCCGAAGCCGTCGGCGGTGGTCCGAGCACCCTGGGCGGTGCGATCCTGCTGGCGTTGATCTCCGCGGTCGCCTTCGCCACGATTCTCGCGGTGGTCGCCGGGCTGACGCTGACCTCGGCATCCTCGGTCGCGCACGACCTCTACGCCAATGTCTGGAAGAAGGGCACGGCGACCGAGAAGGACGAGGTGCGCACCGCCCGGATCGCGGCGTTCGTCATCGGTGGCATCGCGATCGCGCTGGCCATCCCCGGGCAGAGCCTCAACGTCGCGTTCCTCGTCGCCCTCGCCTTCGCGGTCGCGGCCTCAGCCAACCTCCCGGCGCTGCTCTACAACCTCTTCTGGAAGCGGTTCAACACCCGCGGGGCGCTGTGGAGCATCTACGGCGGCCTGATCTCCGCGGTCGGCCTGGTGTTCTTCAGCCCGGTCGTCTCGGGCAAGGTCGACCCGGACACCGGATCGAGCCTCTCGCTGTTCCCCGCGGGAGTCGACTTCAGCTGGTTCCCGCTGGAGAACCCGGGCATCGTCTCGATCCCGCTCGGGTTCCTCCTCGGCTGGCTGGGGACGGTGACCTCGAGCGACAAGGGTTCGCAGGAGCGCTTCGCCGAGCTGGAAGTGCGGTCCCTGACCGGCGCCGGCGCCGAGAAGTAGGCGACGCCGCGGGGTCCGCACGACGGGCCCCGCGGCAACCTTTCTGCCACCTCTGCGCCGAATGCTGTGGGGTGGGACACAATCGTGAGTAGGACCCGATTCGAGGAGAGAGTTTCGTGACAGAGACAGCAGGCATCGACAACCTGGCCCACGAGGACCGCGTGTTCGAGCCGCCCGCCGACCTCGCGGCTCATGCCAACGTCACGGCGCAGGCCTACGAGGACGCCGCGGCCGATCGCCTGGGCTACTGGCGCACGCAGGCCGAGCGGCTGCACTGGCAGACCCCGTTCACCGAGGTCCTCGACTGGACCAACCCGCCGTTCGCGAAGTGGTTCGTGGGCGGCAAGCTCAACGTCGCCTACAACTGCGTCGACCGCCACGTCGACGAGGGTCGCGGCGGCAAGGTCGCCTTCCACTTCGTCGGCGAGCCCGGCGACACCCGCACGCTCACCTACGCCGACCTCAAGGACGAGGTGAGCAGAGCGGCCAACGCGCTCGTCGATCTCGGCGTCCGCACCGGCGACCGCGTCGCGATCTACCTCCCGATGATCCCCGAGGCCGTCGTCGCGATGCTCGCGTGCGCCCGGCTCGGCGCCCCGCACACCGTCGTGTTCGGCGGATTCAGCTCCGACGCACTCGCCAGCCGGGTCGCGGACTGTGAGGCCAAGGTCGTCATCACCGCGGACGGCGGGTACCGGCGCGGCAAGCCTTCGGCGCTCAAACCCGCCGTGGACGAGGCGCTCGAGAAGACGACGGGCGTGGTGGAGAAGGTCCTCGTGGTGCGGCGCACCGGCGAGGAGACCTCGATGACCGAGGGTCGCGACGTGTGGTGGCACGACGTCGTCGACACCGCCTCACCGGAGCACACGCCCGAAGCCTTCGACAGCGAGCACCCGCTCTACGTCATGTACACCTCGGGCACGACCGGCAAGCCGAAGGGCATCCTCCACACGTCCGGCGGATACCTGACGCAGGTCGCCTCGACGTTCCACGCCGTGTTCGACCACAAGCCCGAGACCGACGTCTACTGGTGCACGGCCGACATCGGCTGGGTCACCGGGCACTCGTACATCGTGTACGGGCCCACCGCGAACGGCGCCACCCAGGTGCTCTACGAGGGCACGCCCGACACACCGCACAAGGGCCGCTGGTGGGAGATCGTGCAGGAGTACGGCGTGACGCTGTTCTACACCGCGCCGACCGCGATCCGCACGTGCATGAAGTGGGGCGGCGAGATCCCGGCCGAGTTCGACCTCTCCAGCCTGCGCATCCTCGGCACCGTCGGTGAGTCGATCAACCCGGAGGCGTACGTCTGGTACCGCGAGAACATCGGCGGCGGGCGCACGCCGATCGTCGACACGTGGTGGCAGACCGAGACCGGCGCGCACATGCTCAGCCCCCTGCCCGGCGTCACGAAGGCCAAGCCGGGCTCGGCCATGGGCCCGCTGCCGGGCATCAGCGCCGAGGTCGTGGACGACGCCGGCAAGCCCGTGGGCAACGGACAGGGCGGCTACCTCGTGCTCACCGAGCCGTGGCCGGCGATGCTGCGCACGATCTGGGGCGACGACCAGCGGTACCAGGACACCTACTGGTCGCGCTTCGAGGGCATGTACTTCGCCGGCGATGGTGCCAAGAAGGACGAGGACGGCGCCATCTGGCTGCTCGGCCGCGTCGATGACGTCATGAACGTGTCGGGACACCGGCTGTCCACCACCGAGATCGAGTCGGCCCTCGTCTCGCACCCGAGCGTCGCGGAGGCCGCCGTGGTCGGCGCGACCGACGCGACGACGGGCCAGGCGGTCGTCGCCTTCGTGATCCTGCGCGAATCGGCCGTCGACTCCGGCGAGGAGACCGCGGCCGAGCTGCGCAATCACGTCGCCAAGGAGATCGGCCCGATCGCCAAGCCGCGGCAGATCATGGTCGTGCCCGAACTGCCCAAGACCCGCTCGGGCAAGATCATGCGTCGCCTGCTGCGCGACGTGGCCGAGAACCGCGAGGTCGGCGACGCCACGACGCTGGCGGACTCGTCGGTCATGGACCTCATCACCTCGGGCCTGAAGCGCACGAGCACCGACGACTGATCGGTCCGGGCGGTGGCCGAGACCGCCCGGACGTGACGCGGGCCCGGCAACCGAGGGGGAGGTTGCCGGGCCCGCGCGTGGGGACGAGGACGATCAGATGAGGCGTGCGTCGCCCACCTCGGCCGCCGACGCCGGCAGGCCGTTGTCCTCGAGGATCTTCACGAGCTCACCGTTCTCCCGCAGCTCCTCGATGAAGGCGTCCAGCGCCTCGCCGAGTGCCTCGTTCTCCGGGTTGATGAGGATGGCCGTCTGCGACGGCTGGTTGGTCGAGGACACGCGCTCGTCCGACTGGAGCACCTCGAGCTCGAACTCGGTGCCCTCGGCGGAGATCATCGCCGCGCCGTAGCCGTCGAGACCGGCGTCGAGACGGCCGGCCTTGAGCTCGTTGGCGAGGCTGAGCGAGTCGGGGTAGACCCGCGTCTCGACGTTCGGCAGCGCCTTGAGGTCGTCCACCCAGAGGTAGCCCTCGACCGTGCCGATCCGCTTGCCCTCGAGATCGTCGACGGTGGCGCTGCCGTCGGTCGACATGACGGTCAGCTCGTCGAGGTACACCGGCGTGCTCAGCCGGACGACCTCGCCGCGCGCCTCGGTCCGGTAGAACCCACCGACGGCAACGTCGACACGGCCCTGCTCGGTCGCCGGCACGGCGGTCGCGTACGTGTACGGAGCGTACGTCAACTCGAGGCACGCCTCGGCGGCGAACTGCTCGAGGATGTCGCTGTCGATGCCGGCCATCTCGCCGTTCTCCTCCATGGAGTACGGCGGGGTGTTGGTCAGGGCGACGCTGAGTTCGCCCTCGTTCACGGTCTCGACCTCGATCGTCGGCTCACACGAGGCGTCGACGCTGCTGGCTCCCCCGCCGCCCCCGCAAGCGCTGAGCGTGAGCAGCGAGGCGGCCGCGAGGCCCAGGACGCGAATCGGCGTTTTCATGGTGTCTCCTTGTGGATGGATGGGTGGTGCACGTGGTCAGGTGGTCAGGTGGCGGGACAGGCGCCGCTCGAAGCGTGCGACCAGCCAGCCCGCCGGGATCGTGACGGCCAGGTACAGCAGACCGGCGAGGGTCAGCACGTCGAGGTAGCGGAACGTCGCCGCGCCGATCGAGTAGGCCTGGCTCAGCAACTCGGGAAGGCCCAGCGAGAAGGCCAGCGAGCTGATCTGGAAGATGAGGATCGCGAAGCCCAGCAGGGTCGGCAGGGCGATCCGCAGGCCCTGCGGGATCACCACGAAGCGCATGACGTCGCCGCGGCTCATCCCGAGAGCGTCCGCGGCTTCGAGTTCACCGTCGGGGACGGCCCGCAGACCCGCGCGGATGATCTCACTCGTGTACGCGGCCGTCGTGAGCGACAGCGCGAGTACCACCGCGGCGTAGGTCTCCAGGGTGAGCCCGACACTCGGCAGGCCGAAGTAGACGAGCTGGAGCATCACCAGCGCGGGCATACCGCGGCCGATCTCGACGAGCAGGATCGCGGGCCAGGTGAGCAGCCGCGTCCGGGCGAAGGCCGCGAGCGCCAGCAGCAGACCGGCCGCCAGGCCGATGATCAGACTCAGTCCGGTGACCTGGACACTCACCCAGAGACCGTCGAGCAGTCGGGGGAGCCACTCGGCCCAGTCGGAGAAGATCGCAGACTTCATGGTGCTCACGCTGCCTTCCGGATCCGGGCGAAGCGCTTCTCGAGCCACCGGGACCAGATGGCCAGCGGCGTACCGATCGCGATGTAGACCGCGGCGGCCAGGATGAACGGCATCAGGCCGTCCCCGGACGAGCGCGCATGCTGGTTGGTGACCGACATGATCTCGGCGACGCCGATCGTCGAGACGAGGGCCGAGTCCTTGAGCAAGGAGATCGCCCAGGTGACCATGCCGGGCATCGCGACCCGGAAGGCCTGCGGCGCGATGACCCGCGCCGATGTCGTCGAACGGCTCAGCCCGAGGGCGTCGGCCGCCTCGAACTGTCCCTTGGGCACCGCGAGGAGGCTGCCCCGGTAGACCTCGGACAGATGGGCCGCGGAGACCAGCCCGAGGCCGATGACGGCGGCCTGAAACGGCTCCATCCGCAGCGCACCGCTACCGATGCCGAAGAAGATGATGAACAGCAGCACGATCGGCGGGATGCCGCGCAGCACCTCCACGACCGACCGGCTGAGGCCGCGCACGACCGTCCACCGCGAGCGCCGCCCCGCGACGAGCGCCAGACCCAGGACGGCACCGATCGCGAAGCTCGCCGCGGTGACGCCGAGGGTCACCGGGATGGCGGCGACGATGATGGGGAGGACGTCCATCAGCGGTCCTTGATCGCCGACAGGAACGTCCGGGTGCGCGCGTGCTGCGGGTCGTCGAGCACCTGCTGCGGCGGGCCCTGCTCCAGGATGCGGCCGTCGGCCATGACGATGAGGCGATCGGCCACGGTCGCGGCGAAGTGGATCTCGTGGGTGACGACGATCATCGTCATGCCGGTGTCGGCGAGCTGGCGCATGACCGCGAGGACCTCGAGGCCGAGCTCCGGGTCGAGGGCGCTGGTGGGCTCGTCGAACAGCATGATCTCGGGGTCGAGAGCGAGGGCCCGGGCGATCGCCACGCGCTGCTGCTGACCACCCGAGCACTTCGCCGGATAGGCGTCCGCCTTCTGCTGCAGCCCGACCCGCTCCAGCAGCTCCATCGAGCGGCGGTCCGCCTCGTCGCGGCTGCGCCCGAGGACGCGCTCCTGGGGCAGCGAGATGTTGCGCAGCACCGTCATGTGGGGAAACAGGTTGAACGACTGGAACACCATGCCGACCCGGCGGCGCAGCTGCGTGAGATCGCGCGCGCTGACCGTGCCGGAGGTGTCGAGGTCCGTGCCGTCGACGGTGATGGTGCCGCGGTCGGGCACCTCCAGCAGATTGATGCAGCGCAGCATCGTGCTCTTGCCCGAGCCGCTCGGACCGATGACGGCGACGACCTCACCGCGGGCGACGTCGAGCGACACCCCGTCGACGGCGCAATGCCCCGCGAAAGTCTTCTCGACATCGCGCAGGGACAGGATCGACTCTGCCTGATTCACTGGTTTCCTCCTCGAAGGCCGCGCACGGCCGTGACCACCGCGTCGGTCACGGTGTGCACGTGGTCGTCGGTCATCGGCGTCGACAACGCCAGCAGACCGTTGGTGCCCGCGAGGACGCCTTCGCCGTACAGGGCCCACCAGAGGCGGGGCAGGTCGACGTCCTCTCGGATCCGCGTCAACGACCCCCGTCCGCTGACAGCGATCCCGGCCTCGGTCAGACCGGATCGCAGCTGGTCGCCCAGCGAGTTGAGGCGCGCGATGGTCTCGGCAGAAAAGTGTTCCAGGGCGACCCGACCGGCGATCATCGACATCGGGTTGGCGCTGAACGTGCCGCCCCAGGAGACGCCGAGCTCACGCATCGGATCGAAGACCGCCATGACCTCGGCAGTGCCGCCCAGACCGCCGACCGGGAACCCGCCGCCGATGACCTTACCGACGGTCATCAGGTCGGGCTCGACCTCGTACTCGCGGTGCAAGCCGCCCTCGGCCATCCGGAACGTGATGACCTCGTCGACGATCATGAGCGCCCCGTGGCGTCGGGTCAGCTCACGGACGAGGGTCACGAACTCGGTCGCAGCGGGGACCAGGCCGGCGCGGTTCGGCATGACGTCGATCAGCACGGCGGCCACCTCCTCGCCGCGCGTGCGCATGAAGTCGCGGAGTGCCTCGGCGTCGCCCTGGGGCAGCGCCACGCTCGTGCCGGCGACGGCTTCGGGAATGCCCGGAGCGTTCGATGCGACCACGGCGTCGGAGGTGCCGTGATAGCTGCCCTCGAAGCGCACCAGCAGGTCACGGCCGGTGGCCGCGCGCGCACCGCGGACGGCGGTCATCACCGCTTCGGTACCGGAGTTGGAGAACCGCCACAGGGGCAGGCCGGTGCGCGAGGCGAGCAACTCGGCGAGTTCGATCTCGGTCGCGGTGGGCAGACCGAAGGCGGTCCCGTGCGGCAGTTGCTCGGCGACCGCCTCCTCGACCGGCGCGAACGCGTGGCCGTGGATGAGCGCGGTGTAGTTGTTGTTGCAGTCGATCACCCGATGGCCGCGCTGATCGAGGACGTACGGGCCGCTGCCCGAGACGGCGTACGGCGGCGTCGGCGGGACGAACAACGTCGTCCGCGTGTTGCCCCGCGGCATGACCGCTCGCGCGCGCTCGGCGAGCGGGTGCCCCTCGTAGTCCTGGACGCCGGTCACTGCTGCCCCGCGAAGGTCCGGCTCTGTTCCTTCATGAAGCCCGGCAGGTACCACAGTCCCAGCCCACCCTTGCCGGTCGAGCCCGAGAGCTTCCAGCCGCAGAACGACTGGACGCCCGGCCAGGCACCCGTCGTCGCGCCGGCCGCTCGGTTGACGTAGATGACGCCGGCCTGGATCTCGTCGAGGAACCGGTCGATCTCGGCCTGCTCACCGCTGAAGACGCCGGCCGACAAGCCGTAGTCCACCGCGTTGGCCTCGGCGAGCGCCGCGTCGAAGTCGTCCACCGCGGTCACGGCGAGGAACGGCGCGAACAGCTCGTCGCGGGTGAGACGGTGGCCGAGCGGCAGGTCGGTGACGATGATCGGTGCGAAGAAGTTGCCGGGACGGTCGATGCGGCCCCCGGTCACGACCCGGCCGTCCTGCTGCGCGGTCGCGATGGCGTCGTCGATACGCGCGGCGATCGAATCGTCGATCACGGGCCCGAGGTTCGACGCGGGGTCCAGCGGATCGCCGACGACGAGCTTCTCGGTCTCGCGGACGAGCGCGGCGATCAGATCGTCGGCGACGCGGCGGTCGACCACGACGCGGCGGCAGGCACTGCACTTCTGTCCCGAGAGGCCGAAGGCGGAGCGCACGATGCCCTGGGCGGCGGCGTCGAGATCGGCCGACGCGGCGACGACGGCCGGGTTCTGGCCGCCCATTTCGGCGAGCACGGGGCGCGGCAGGCCGGAGGGGCTGCGGGTCGCCACGAGTTCCCAGCCCACGTGAGCCGAGCCCGTGAAGGCGATGCCGTCGACGTCGCTCTTGGCCAGCGCCTGGCCGACCTCGGCGCCCCCGCTCACGACGTTCAGCACGCCGGCCGGAAGGTGACGGCGCAGCATCCCGGCGATCTCGGCCGTCGAGCGGGGCGTCTTGTCCGACGGCTTGAGCACGACGGAGTTGCCCGTGACGAGGGCGGCGACCATCATGCCGATCGAGAGCGCGACCGGGAAGTTGAACGGCGAGATCACTGCGAAAGCGCCGTAGGGGACCATCACGTCGAAGTTCGTGTCGCCGCCGCTGGGCTTGAGCGGCGCACAGTAGCCGTCGTTCTCGACCATCAGGTCGCAGTAGTGGGCGATCATGTCGAGCACCTCGGTCGTCTCGCCCACGGCCTCGAGCCGGGTCTTGCCCGTCTCGGCCGACACGACCGCGGAGAGGTACGCGATCTCCTGAGCGATGTCCTCGCGGGCGGCGCGCAGCATGGCGACGCGCTCGGCGTAGGGGGTGCGGCGCCACGGTCCCGCCGCCGTCTTCGCGGCGGCCACCGCGCGCGTCACGTCGTCGTCGGTCGCGACGTGCGCAGCGCCGATGACGACGCCGGCGTGGCACGGGTCCTCACGGACGACGACGTCGCCCGTGAACAGCTCCTCGCCGCCGATCACGAGGGGCTGCGGCGCGGGCCGCTCGGCGCGGATGGTGCGCAGAGCCTGCTCGAAGGCCGCTTCGAGAGCGTCGTCCCCCAGCGAGGAGGACGCGTAGTTGACCGTGGGTTCCGTCATTGTCAGTTCCTGCCCTAGTCGTCGGTCGTGGTGCGCGTTAAACATATAGCGCTGTATATTTGAATGCCAAGTGGGGGTGTGCCCTGTAACACAGTCGTTACACCGGGCCGGTCCCGGCGGAGTCCGGAATGCCCGGCCAAATGCCCTCACTCGAGCGCTCTGGGCGCGCCGCTGGTTAAACTGCCGCGACCAGCGGATTCGGCGAGGGAGGCGACGTGCAGAGCGATGATCTGCTCTCGACGCTGACCCGGCGAGTCCTGTTCGCGCCGCTGGCCGATCAGGGCCGGGCGGACACCGTCGCCGAACGCCTGCGCACCGCGATCTCGCTCGGCATCCTGGGCGAGGGTGAACAACTGCCCCCAGAACCCGACCTCGCCGCCCAGTTCAACGTCTCCCACGTGACCCTGCGCGAGGCCCTCACGAAGCTGCGGGCGCAGGGCATGGTCACCACCCGCCGGGGCCGCGGCGGCGGCACCGTCGTGAGCGCGCCGCGACCCAATCAGCTGCGGGTCGCCCTCGAACAGGTCGCCCGGTTCTCCCGGCTCGACCTTCGCGATCTCGCTGACTGGCGACGGGCGATCGCCTGCGAGGCGGCCGCGCTCGCCGTGGCCCGCGCGTCCACCGAGGACGTCGCCCTCCTCGCGCGCGGCACGATCCGGCTCGCCGCAGCCGGTGACGAGGTGGAGTCCCGCCGCGCCGACAGTCGCTTCTTCATCGAGCTCGCCGCGGCCTCGCAGTCGGTCCGGCTCAGCCGCGCGATGATCAATCTGCAGGTCGAGTATGCGCCGGTCCTCACCCTCGTCTACACCGACCAGCAGCTCCGTGCGGAGGTCGCTCAGATCCTGCAGGATCTGATGATCGCGGTGCGTGAGGCCGACGGCTCGGCCGCCCGCCGGCACGCGACCACCGCGATCGACCGTGTCGCCGTCCGCGCCACCGTCATGCGTTCGGAAGGATGGTCAGCGCCGTGAACACCACCGGAGAACATTCCGATCGCGGGCTCCGCCGGGCCGCGCGAGACATCATCACGCTCACCGAGCCGCTGTTCGACGCGCTCGCGGAGCTCGCCGAAGCGTGCCGGCGCGACGTCGATCTCACGCTGCCGCGGCCGTTCGACGACGAGGCGTCCTGGTCGGCGTTCGCCCCGGCCGCGGACCACGTGCTGCGCACCCACGTGCTCGCGACGGGCGTGGGTGCAGCGGTGATCGGCGAGGAGTCGGCCGACGGAACAGCGTCGATGGCCTGGTGGATTCGCCGCGACGGTCACGTGAGCCGCAAGCGCCACGTCATGAATCCGCAGTCGGACTCCTTCTACGACGTGCGGCACCTGCGATGGTTCCGCGTCCCGATGGCCACGGGCCGCCCAGCACTCTTCGGCCCCTACGTCGATTCGTGGGGTACGGACGACATCACACTCACGGCTGCCGTCGCACTGATCGTCGACGACCGCCGCGTGGGTGTCGTCGCCGCCGATCTCGACACCCGGCAGTACCTCGATCTAGCCGAAGCGGTGCTCCGCGAGACCGGAGTCTCCGCCCTCCTCGACGACGAGGACCGGGTCGTGGTGTCCAGCGATCCGAGCATCGACACCGGATCGCGGATCGCCTCACTGGGTCAGGCGGTCACCGGGCGCGAGACCATCGACGAACTCAACTGGTCCCTCGCCCGGCTGGGCGGTCAGTCCGCGAACCGCTCGTGACTCCAGTCGATCTCGAAGTCACTCGGCCGGCCGAGGATCGCGTGGGCCGCCAGACGCCCCACCGCCGGGGACAACTGGATGCCGGAGCCGCCCGCGCCCAGCGCGCACACCACCCCCGGGGCATCGCGGTGCCACCCGGCGATCGGCTGGTGGTCGGGCGTCATCGGGTAGATGCCGGACCAGCTGCGGCCGATCTCCATGTCGTCGGCGCCGACGAGACGCTCGGACAACAAGGTGATGACGCGCTCGATCTGGTCCATCCCCATGGCACCGAGCGGCACGTCGGGTGAGACCGGGTCCTTGATCGCCTCGTCGGTGTGCAGGCCGGCGATCAGCTGGTCGGCGCGCTCGGAGCGGAAGTAGACCCCGTCGGTACCCGAGCCCGGCACGTAGTCCATGACGAAGGGGGTGAACGGCTGCGGCGCGCCGAGTTCGATCGTGAGCGCGCCGTGCAGCTGGGGAAGCAGCGGTACGGGAGCACCCAGCAGCTCGCCGACGTGCCCCGCCCACGGGCCGGCGGCATTGACGACGACATCGGCCTCGAAGACGCCTTGTGCGGTGTCGAGCCGCCAGGTCTCCCCGATGCGCTCCGCGCTGAGCACCTCGGCCCGCGCCACGACCGTCGCCCCGCGCCGCTTGACGATGCCGGCCAGCAGCTGCGACACCGCGTAACCGTCGACGTAGCCGTCCCACGTGCCGAACTGCGCGGCGACGAGATCATCGACGACGATGTGCGGCCAACGCTCCGCGATGTCCTCGGGCGCGAGGATGACGGCGTCGTCGACTCCGCACGCCTTCTGGTGCTCGAGGCTCTGCTCGAAGGCCGTGATGTCGGCCTGCTGACGCCCCAGCCGCAGGTACCCGCCGTGCACGAAGTGCAGGTCGTGGTCGCGCTCCAGCGCTGCGTAGACCTCGCGACCATAGGCGCGGACCTGGACGTCGGGGTACGTCAGGTACTGGGTCTCGACCATGCCCACCGACCGCCCCGAGGAGCCGTCTCCAGGATGCGACGCCTCGAGGACCACGACGTTCTCGACGCCGGCGGCGGTCAGCTCGTAGGCGGTGAACAGTCCGAGGACTCCGGCGCCGATGACGACGACACGCGGGTGGCTCATGGGCACTCCTGTCAGCGGGGAACGATCGCGATAAACATACAATGCTGTAGGTTTAAGCAGGCAGTGGGCCCCGCCACACCCCGGGTCGATGAGCGTTCCGCTGGCCCTCGGCCCGCTTCTCGGTAGGCTCATGCCATGAGTGAACGTCAGCCCGTCACGGAGGACCCCACGATCGGCCGTCTGGTGGCCGACGTCACGCGCGACTTCTCGTCGCTGGTCCAGCACGAGATCCAGCTGGCCAAGTCCGAGCTCAAGGTGAGCGTGCGCGCAGGTGGCATCGGTGCGGCACTGCTCGCAGTGGCCGCGTTCATCCTGCTGCTCGTCGTGATCCTCGCCTCGATCACGATCGGCTTCTTCCTCACGATGACCGGCCTGCACCCGGCATGGGCGTTCCTCATCGTGACCGGCGCCTATCTGCTGCTCGCGCTACTCCTCGCGTTCATCGGCATCCGCCGGTTCCGCAAGGTCAAGGCGCCGCAGAAGACCATCGCCACGGCCAAGCAGATCCCCTCCACCCTCAAGGGCAAGGTCGACTGACCCCCGCCGAGTCCTCGAGCGGTAGGTGTAGTCCCACTTCGGTCCTCGAGCGGTAGGTGTAGTCCCACCGCCGACAGCCTGGTCGGACTACACCTACCTCCCAGCGGGCATGGTGTCGCAGGAGTGGGCGGCTAGCGTCGACGGGCGGCCTCGCGCCGACCTGCGATGAGGCGCGCGAGCACGCCGACCACGAGGGCGGCGGCGCCGGCGATCGCCAGCAGCTCGATCCATTCGTCGAGCGAGGCCTGGAAGCGATCCGCCAGCGTCTCGGTGAGCACCTGCCCGAACGCCGACGCGCCCTCCTCCATCCGATCCAGCGCAGCCGGCACCGCGACACGAGAACCCGCGTACGAGATACCGGCCACCAGGAGCGCCCCGACGCCGATCCATGCCAGGCCCACCGAGCGGCGACGCGCGAACACGAAACACAGGAACGTGGCGGCACCGGCGGCGATGAGCGAGATCATCTTCCAGGTGGGCGCCGACTCGACCCAGTCCATTCCGGGCGGGGCCGACGCGACCGTCACGAGCATCTGATCGGGGGTCGCGAGCTCGACGGGAAACTGCGCGGCGACGGGGCCGACCGCCAATGCGGCCAGCGGCGCCACGTCGAGCTGCAGTTCCTCCGGAGGGCGATGCCCGTCGAACCAGAGCGCGTGGGAACGGCGTTGGGTCTCGTCCCAGGCCGCGTCGAATCCCTCGATCTCCCCGACCCGCTCGAAGGCGGCGCGCAGCTGCTGCGCGAACTGATCGCGGACGCCATCTGGCAGCCCGAGGTTCTCGGTGAGGTCGGTCGCCACGATCTCCGCGACTGCCACCCGCAGCTCCTGGTCGTCACGCAGCTCAGCGACGAGTGCGACGTACCCGGACTCGTCCGTGACGTTGTCGGCGATCCAGGTGACCGGCAACGCGACAGTGCCCGCCACGACGGCGACGATCCAGCAGAAGACAGAGGCCAAGGTGCGCATCAGACACATCCTCCCGTAGAGACGCGCTGGGTGGCGGTGATTCCCGCCTGCGCGTTCCCCGCGGCCTGTTGCGCGGTCACCGCGTACCCCGTGGAGGGGTCGCTGACCGACGCCGCGAAGATGACGCCGTACACCTGGCCGTCCTCGGACACCAGCGGCCCACCGGAGTTGCCCGACCGCACCAGCGAACGCACCGAGAACGCCTCGCGCGGGTGCTCGCCTTGACCGTAGATGTCCGTCGCCCGCATCGTCGTGACATCGCGGATGCGTGCCGCGCGCGCGTCGAAGGGCCCGTTCTCGGGGTAACCCAGCACCGCCGCAGCATCACCGGCCGCGCCGGACGTGTCGAACTCCAACGCCGGCACGCCCAGGCTCTCGGTGCGCAGGACCGCGATGTCCATGGCCGGATCGAACACGACGGGCACGGCGCTCACCCGGCGCCCGTCGACCTCGACGATCGGGTCGGAGACACCGGCGATGACGTGGGCGTTGGTCATGATGCGCCCGTCGGCGTAGACGAAGCCCGAGCCCTCGATACCCCGCCCGCACTGCGCTGAGCCGACGATCTTGACGACGCTGCCCGATGCCGACTGCACGCCGGGCAATGCCAGCGTCGCGTCGTCGGGCGGCTCGATCGAGGTGATGACCTCCGGCTGGAACGGTTCGAGGTACCGAGGGAAGACGTCGTCGGTGAGCGAGCGGCTGAAGGTGGCGAGCACATCGGACGCCTGGGACGGCATGACCCGGTCGACCCGCTCGAGGATGGCTGACGTGCGGACGGCCTGGCTGAGGTACGGGATGGTGGCACCGCTCACCGCGTAACCGAGCGCCCAGGCCGCGGCCAGCACCGCGACGACACCCAAGGCCGCACCCGCCACCGCGTCCACGGCGCGCCACGGCCATTCGGTGACGCGGAAGTCTCGTCCGGCGAGCCTGCCGATGAACTGCCCGGCCAGCAGGCAACCGACCACGAAGAGCAAGGCCAGGAGCGGCCGCCCGTCGCCGAAGATCCACGGCGCGACGACGACGCCGATCAGACCGCCGGCGATCAGGCCGATGCCCTCGATGAGGTTCAGCACGAATCCGTGCACGAATCCGGAGGCCGCGTAGAGCGCGACCAGCCCGAGCAGGATGAGGTCGAGGGTGTTCATCTCATCCCTCCGGGAGCGGGCGCTCGCGCGAGGCGTCCCAGGGCCGGGACCATCCCACGTGGTCGAAGACCCGGGCGATCACACCGGCGGTGAACCCCCACAGCGGCACGTCGGTGCCGATGTCGAAGGCGGGGCCGCGCCAACCGCCGCTGTGCACGACGCTGAACCGTCGCTCCGGATCGAGCAGTTCCTCGATCGGCGTCCAGATCACCTGCTCCACCTCGTCGAGACTCACCGGTACGAGATCCGGACTCCACGAGCGCCAGTACCCGAGCACCGGGGTGACCGCGTGATTGCTCGGCGGCAGCCACAGGGTCGGCAGCGTCCCGAACACCTCGACCGAAGCGGGGTCGAGCCCCACCTCCTCCTCGGCCTCGCGCAGCGCGGTCGCCACGGCATCGGCGTCCTCCGGATCGCTCTTGCCACCGGGAAACGAGATCTGGCCGGCGTGGTTGCGCAAGGTGCTGGCGCGCTCGGTCAGCAGGAGCTGCGGACCGCGAGGGCCGTCGGCGAACAGCATGAGCACCGCCGCCGGACGTGCGTCGGCGGGCGGATGGGGAAAACGGGGCGCCAGCTGTTCGGCCTCGACCGATCCGGCGAGGTCGGCGACGGGGCGCAGCCACTCGGGCAGCTCGGAGGTGGTGGCGCTCATGCGCGCCCCTGCGTGGTGACGAGCGCTTCGGCCTCGGCCGGATCGGTCGGACCGATGCCGTACGACGGGCACCACCGGGCGACCGGACACGCGCCGCAGGCGGGTTTGCGGGCGTGGCAGCGACGGCGGCCGTGCCAGATGAGGCGCTGGCTCACGTCGGTCCAGTCGCGGCGCGGGAAGAGCGCACCGACCGCGTGTTCGGTCTTGACCGGATGGCGAGCGGTGGCGGCGTCCACCCAGCCGAAGCGCTCCGCGAGCCGGGCGAAGTGCGTGTCGACGGTGATCCCCGGGACGCCGAAGGCGTTGCCGAGCACGACGTTGGCGGTCTTGCGACCCACGCCCGGGAGCGTCACGAGGTCGTCGAGGCGACCGGGCACCTCCCCGTCGAACCGCTCGACGAGTGCGGCGGCGAGCGCCAGCAGACTGTCGGTCTTGGCCCGAAAGAACCCGGTCGGCCGGATGAGTTGCTCGAGTGCGGTGCGGTCCGCCGCCGCCAGCGCGGTCGCGTCGGGATAGGCGGCGAACAGCGCCGGGCTCACCGCGTTCACGCGGCGATCGGTGGTCTGCGCGGAGAGCACCGTGACCACCAGCAGCTCGAAGGGATTGCGGAAGTCGAGTTCGGGATGGGCGTCCGGATACGTGGCCGCGAGCACCCGATCGATCTTGCGCGCACGACGCACCAGGGCGGTGTCCGGACGCGGGACGGGGGACGTGACCACGCGATAAGCGTACGTGTCCAGCGTTGCGGCGCTCGCGAGATCGCGGGATATGGGAAACTGGGGTACGGACCCACCGGGCCGTGACCGAGAAGGAAGAATCGTGACCGACGACGTACTGCGCCAAGCGCCCCTGTTCAACGGGCTCGACGAGACCGCTTCTGCGGCTCTGGAGTCCTCGATGGAGTCTGTGTCCCTGCGACGCGGCGAGATCCTGTTCAACGAGGGCGATGACGGCGACAAGCTGTACGTCGTCGTCGGCGGCAAGATCAAGCTCGGCCGCACCTCGCCCGACGGCAGGGAGAACTTGCTGGCCATCCTCGGCCCGGGTCAGATGTTCGGGGAGCTCTCCTTCTTCGATCCGGGGCCGCGTTCGGCCACTGCGACCGCCGTCACCGACGCCTCGCTCAAGAGCCTCGGACACGACGCCCTGAGCCCCGTGCTCAACGACCACCCCGATGTCGCCAAGGCGCTGCTCAACCAACTCGCCGGCCGACTGCGCCGTACCAACGAGGTCGTCGGCGACATGGTGTTCTCCGACGTGCCCGGCCGCGTGTCGAAGGCGCTGCTCGACCTCGCCGACCGCTTCGGACGTGAGGCCGAGGACGGCATCTACGTCAACCACGACCTGACGCAGGAGGAACTGGCTCAGCTTGTCGGCGCCTCGCGCGAGACGGTCAACAAGGCCCTCGCCGACTTCGCCTCGCGCGGTTGGGTCCGCCTCGAGCCGCGCAGCGTCGTCATCCTCGATCTCGAACGCCTCCAGAAGCGCGCCCGCTGACGAAACCCCGGATGTGCGCACATCCGGGGTTTAGGGCGTGTCTCCTAATTCGTGGCGGTGTCTCGCGGGATGTTTCCTGGGTGAGTCGGGAAGCTGTGCTGACGGATGCCCAGTGAAAGCGGATCAGGCCGTTGTTGCCGTCGTCGACGGGGCGGCGGGATCACCCGTTCCGGCACGACCGCCTGGTGATGCCGGTGCGGTCGGCGACGTGGATTCGGCCGTGAGCGTAGGTTCGACGGTCCACCGTGCTCATCAGCACGCGACGAAGGGACGCAACGTCGTCGAGCGAGGCTTCAGCGAGTCGAAACGGTGGAGCGGCCTCGCCACCCGATACGACAAGCTCGCCCTCACCTATCGCGGCGGTGTCGTCCTGCGAGCGGTCACGCTCTGGCTGAAGGCCACCGCGTGAGGACCTGCATCATCACGACTCGTCCGCCACGACCTCTGCTTTGAAACCGACTGAGTTCTCCAGCCAGCCTGCGTAGTGATCCGGACCTCCGGCATGGGGATAGCGATCCTGATACAGCGGTCGCCACCCGTGCTGGTCGGCCCGAGCCATGATGTCGTCCACGCGGCCGGGACCGCCGGCCTTAAAGGCGAGGTGGTTCACGCCCGGCGACCGCCGATCATGTGTCACCCCGGAGGTATTCGGAGAGGTCGTCAACGTGAGATACGCGCCGCCAGCAGCCCAGGACTCACCCTCGGGCCACTCGCCATCGCGCGCGAAGCCGAGCTCACTGAGCAACCAACCCCATTCCGCACGGGCTTCCGCAAGATCTACGACCCACACCTCGACATGATGAAACCCCGCCACGTCCTACAGTCTCTCAACTCAGCCGATCAGGCTTTGGGAGACACGTCCTTGCCGAGGTAGTCGAGCTGGGCCTTGACGCTCAGCTCCGCCGCGTCCCACAAGACGGGGTCGACGTCGGCGTAGACCCGCTCGACCACCTCGCGCGGCGTGGTCGCTCCAGCCTCGACGGCGGCGCGGACCTGATCGAGCCGGTCCTCGCGATGCGTGATGTAGAAGTCCAGGACCGCTTCGGGATCGTCGATCACCGGGCCGTGGCCCGGCAGGATGCGGCTCACGAGTCCCTCGGCCACGAGCTCACGCAGATGAGCCAGCGAATCGAGGTACGGGCCGAGGGCGCCGTCGGGGTGCGCCACCACCGTGGTTCCCCGGCCGAGCACGGTGTCACCGGTCAGCAGCGAGTCCTCGCCGGTGAGCCGAAGGCAGAGGGAGTCACGCGTGTGTCCCGGCGTCGCGATGACCTCGAGCTCGAGACCATCGACCTCGACGAGTTCGGCGTCGCTGAGCGGCTCGGCGCCCGTGCACAACGCCTCGTCCAGCGCCCGGGTCGGAGCGCCGGTGAGTTCGGCGATCCGGGCCATGGCTTCGGTGTGGTCGGCGTGGTGGTGCGTGAAGAGCACGAGCGCGACCTCGCCGGCAGCGCCGATGACGGCGTTCAGATGCTCCTCATCGGCCGGTCCCGGGTCCACCACGACGGCGCGCGCGGCCCCCGGCTCACGCAAGATCCAGGTGTTGGTGCCATCCAGCGTCATGATCCCGGGGTTATCGGCCAGGACGAATGAGGCGCGGTCGGTCACGCGGGTGGCGCTCACACGTGCTCCCCTCGATCGGTCTCCAAGAACAGCTCCCCGTCGACCTCGACGATGCGAGGCTCGATCGGGGTGACCACCCGCAGCGCAGCCGCCGCGAGGACGGTCTCCGCGGTGTGCTGGGCGAGTTCGCGACAGGTGACCGCCGTCGGCGGCATCATCGCCGCATCGCCAGCGTCCACGCGCTCCAGCACCGCGCA
The DNA here is from genome assembly GCF_003674095.1 of Aeromicrobium phragmitis. Lineage (GTDB taxonomy): Bacteria > Actinomycetota > Actinomycetes > Propionibacteriales > Nocardioidaceae > Aeromicrobium > Aeromicrobium phragmitis. Next base: position 475,617 of record NZ_RDBF01000001.1, on the reverse strand, counting down.
CAGCGGGGCCCACAGCGATCGGTCGGCCTCCGTGCTGATCTGCCCCACGGCCTGGCCCTCGGGCAGCGCAGCGACGAAGAACCGGGTGTCGTACCGGCGCGGCTCGAACGCCGGGGTGATCCAGTGAGCCCACACGCCGATGAGGTCGGCGCGCAACACCAGCCCGTGAGCCTCGAGGAAGTGCGCGAACGAGACGCGCCCCGCTTCGAGGTCGTCGCGGGCGGCGAGCATGTCCGCACCGGTGGTGTCGCCGTAGACGGTGTCCGGGCCCGGCCCGGCGAGGAGCACACCGGTCTCCTCGAAGGTCTCCCGGACCGCTGCCACCACGAGAGCGTGGGCGAGATCGGCATCGCACCCGAGTCGAGCGGCGAATTCCGCTGCCGAGGGCCCGATCCAGTCGACCGGCTCACGGTCGGACTCGTGCACGCCGCCGCCGGGGAAGACGTACATGCCCGCTGCGAAGGCCATCGAGGCCTGCCGGCGCATGAGGAACGCCTCGATCCCCTGCGCTCCGTCACGCACGACCGCGATGGTCGCGGCGTCCCGGGGAGGTACGGGATTGCTCGCACGATGCGCGTGCTCACGCAACCGCTCGGGCAACGGAAGCAGCATCTCAGCGCACCTCGGCGACGACCTCGACCTCGACGGGAGCGTCGAGCGGCAGGACCGCCACGCCGACCGCCGAGCGAGCATGCTGGCCGGCCTCGCCGAACACGGCGCCGATGAGTTCGCTCGCGCCGTTCGCCACCTGCGGCTGGCCGGTGAAGCCCGCATCGCTCGCGACGAAGGCCACGACCTTGACGATGCGTACGACGTCGTCGAGGTCGACGATCGAGCCCAACGCGGCGATCGCGTTCAGGGCGCACTGCCGAGCGGCCTGCTGCGCCTCATCGGCGTTGACGCCGGCGCCCACCTTGCCGGTGATCGTGAGCTCCCCGTCGACGAACGGCAGCTGCCCGGACGTGTAGACGTAGTCGCCCGACCGGATGGCGGGGACGTACACGGCGACCGGAGCGGCGACGGACGGCACCTCGAGCCCGAGTTCGGCGAGGCGCTCCTCGACGGCTGCCATGTCAGGCCACCGGGCGTTTGAAGTAGGCCACCAGGTTCTCGGGGTTCATGCCGGGCACGATCTGCACGAGTTCCCAGCCGTCCTGGCCGAAGTTGTCGAGGATCTGCTTCGTGGCATGCACGAGCACGGGCGCGGTCAGGTATTCCCACTTGGTCATGGCCCGACTCTAGCCGCCGACGAGCACGGTGACGACGGCCCGCGGAGGCACTCGGGTGCGAGACACCGGCGGCACGATCGCCCTCGAGCCCCTACGCTCGACCTCGTGGCTCCCTCCTCGACACCGTTGCACATCGTGACCGGCAAGGGCGGGACCGGCAAGACGACGGTCGCCGGTGCCCTCGCGATCGCGCTGGCCAGTGGCGGACGACGCGTGCTGTTGTGCGAGGTCGAGGGGCGGCAGGAGATCGCTCGGCTCTTCGACGTCCCGCCGCTGCCTTACGAAGAGCGCCGGATCAACGCCGCAGGGCGCGACGGCGGACAGGTCTATGCGCTCGCCGTCGACGCCGAGGAGGCGTTGCTGGAGTACCTCGCGATGTACTACCGGCTCGGACGAGCCGGTAAGGCCCTCGACAAGTTCGGCGTCATCGACTTCGCCACGACCATCGCACCGGGCGTGCGCGACGTGCTGCTGACCGGCAAGGTCTACGAGGCCGCACGGCGCCGGGAGAACGGTCCGGAGTCGCCGTTCGTGTACGACGCGGTGGTGGTCGACGCCCCGCCCACCGGGCGGATCGCCCGCTTCCTCGGGGTGAACGACGACGTCGCGGGCCTCGCGAAGGTCGGTCCGATCAAGAACCAGTCGACGTCGATCATGGCGATGATGCGAAGCCCGCAGACCAAGGTCCACCTCGTGACTCTGCTGGAGGAGATGCCGGTGCAGGAGACCCTCGACGGCATCGCCGAGCTGCGCGCCGAAGGGCTGCCGGTCGGCCACGTCCTGGTCAACATGGTGCGACCGGCCTTGGTCAGCGAGGCCACCCGGACGGCCCTGGAGCACGGCACGGTCGACACCGCGGAGGTCTCGGTGTCCTTGGCCTCGGTGAGCCTCGCCCCGGACGCCGCCGATCTCCTCGTCGATGCCGGCATCGCCCACGTGCAGCGCCAGGACCTGCAGAACGACCAGGCGCAGACGCTGCGAGCGAGTGTCGACGACGTGCTCGACCTGCCGCTGGTCAGCGACGGTGTCGACCTCGGTGCGTTGTTCGAGCTCGCCGACGCGCTGGAACCGGTGGTGAACCGATGACTCGCCCCGCCCAGACCCGCCCCAAGGAGTCGATCCGCGGTGCCCAGCGCGGCGCCTCGCGCGGTGACACCGGCACGCATCCTGGGGTGGACATCGATGCGATGCTCGACGACCCCACGACGGAGATCATCGTGTGCTGCGGCTCCGGCGGCGTCGGCAAGACGACCACCGCTGCGGCGCTCGCGCTACGGGCGGCCGAACGCGGCCGGTCGGTCTGCGTGCTCACGATCGACCCCGCCCGTCGCCTGGCGCAGTCCATGGGGCTCGTCGAACTCGACAACACGCCCCGCCCGGTGACCGACGTCGACACCAGCGCCGGCGGTTCCCTCGACGCCATGATGCTCGACATGAAGCGCACGTTCGACGAGGTCGTCGAGGCGCACGCGTCGCCGGAGAAGGCGCAGCAAATCCTGCAGAACCCGTTCTACGTGGCCTTGTCGAGCTCGTTCGCCGGGACGCAGGAGTACATGGCGATGGAGCGCCTCGGCCAGTTGCACGCCGAAGGCCGGTGGGACCTCATCGTCGTCGACACCCCACCGTCGCGGTCCGCGCTGGACTTCCTCGACGCACCCGAGCGTCTCTCGTCGCTGCTGGACGGCCGGTTCATCCGGCTCCTGCTCGCACCCGCCAAAGGTCCTGCCCGCTTCCTGACCGCCGGCTTCGGCGTGGTGACCGCGGCGCTGAGCAAGATCCTCGGCGCGCAGATCCTGTCCGACATGCAGACGTTCGTCGCCGCGTTCGACACCCTCTTCGGGGGATTTCGGCAACGCGCCGAGGCCACCTACGCGCTGCTGCAAGCCGAGGGGACGGCATTCCTCGTCGTCGCCGCCCCCGAGGACGCCGCCATGCGCGAGGCCGCGTTCTTCGTCGAGCGACTCGAAGGCGACGCGATGCCGTTGGCCGCACTCGTCGTCAACCGCGTCCACGACGAACGCGCCGGCGGCATCAGCGCGGCCGACGCCGAGTCCGCAGCGCCACGGCTCGCCCACGGCGGGGACACCGACCGCATCACGGCCGACCTGCTGCGCGTGCATGCCGAACGGATGCGCGTCGCCGCTCGTGAGCAGCGGGTTCGCCGCCGCTTCGCCGCCGCTCATCGCAATGTCGCCTCGGTGACCGTGCCGGCGCTCCCCAGCGACGTGCACGACCTCGAGGGCCTGCGGACCGTGGGGCGGCACTTGGCCGACGAGCCCACGACCGTCTGACCCCCGTCAGTGCCTCGTCCATTCCTGCGATTGGGTGAGCCGGAACAGGTAGACGAGGGCCGGGAGGACGAGGACGATCGCGAGCCCCGTGGTGACCAGGAGCGCCTGCAGGGTCGCGGGGGCTCCCGCGGCGTCGGCGATCGTGACCTCGTCGACGAGCATCCAGGGGTATTGGCCCACTCCCCAGCCGGTGATGACCGACGCGACGGCCACGACCGCCGTCACCCGGGCGGCGACGTAGCGGCGGCCGAACAGCAGGACGAGGGTCGCCGCCCCTGCGAGAGCCGAAGCGACGATCAGCACCGACGCACGTCCGGCGAGGCCGTCGCTGAGGGTGGGAGCATCGCGCCGCAACGGCACGAGGGCGGCGAGGACGACCGCTCCCGTCACCGCCCCGACGGCGATCGATCGCACCCGCAGCCGATCGGCGAGGCGCCGCTGACCGCCGCGCTCGGCGTCCGCGGTCAGGAACGTCCCGGCGAGGAAGGCGCAGGTGCCGACCGCGATCGCGCCGCCGAAGAGCGAGGTCGGGTTGATCCAGGAGGTCCACAGGTCGCCGCGCCCCTCCGCCGGGACGCGGCCCGAGGCGATGCCGCCGGCGACCGTGCCGAGGAAGAACGGCGTGATGACCGACGAGGCGGCGAACACCACGCCGAACAACCGGGCCTGACCCAGCGTGGCCGAGTACTTGCGAAAGGCGAAACTCGCGCCGCGCAGGACGATCCCGAGCAACGCCAGCAGCAACGGGAGGACGAGCGTACTCATCGCGGCGGCGAACGACTGCGGGAACCCGGTCCACCAGGTGACCAGCACGTAGATGAGCCACACGTGGTTGGCCTCCCACACCGGACCGATGCTGTGGTCGACCAAGGTCCGCACCTCCGCACCCCGGCGCGCGCCTCCGGCGGTGAGGTCGAAGAAGCCTGAACCGAAGTCGGCACCACCGAAGACGGCATAGGCCACGACGCCGACGAACATCGCCGCGGCGACCGCCACCTCCAGGCTCATCGTTCGTCCTCGGGGGCATCCACCATGCGCGACTGCGGCCCGTACGGGCTCGGCAGATCGGCCTCGCCGGCGCGCCAGCGCCGCGTCATCGAGCGCAGCACCACCACGGCGCCGATCGTCAGGGCCGTGTAGACGACCGCCGTGCTGCCCAGCAACCACCACAGATCGGCGCTGTAGTCGCCGACCGCATCGCGTGTCCGCATGATGCCGTAGACGATCCAGGGCTGGCGACCGACTTCCGTGGCGATCCACCCGGACTCGAGAGCGATCACCGCCAGCGGCCCGGCAGCGACAACGCACCGCAGGAACCAGCGGTGCTCCAGCAGATCGCGACCCCGCCACCGGAAGAACCAGAACACCAGGACGCCGAGCATGAGCAGCATCCCGATGCCGACCATCGTCTGAAAGGCCCAGTGCGTGATGTTGATCGGCGGATGCTCGTCGACCGGAATCGTGTCCAGCCCGGGCACCGGCGCCGTGAAGGAGTTCTGCGCGATGAGCGACCCGAGGTAGGGGATGTCGAGTGCGCCCTTCACCTCGCCGTCGACGTAGATCCCGCCGATCCGCAGCGGAGACGGGCTCTCGGTCGTCTCGGCCAGCTCGAAGGCCGCGAGTTTGGCGGGTTGGCGGTCGCCGAGATTTCCGCCGAGCAGGTGACCGACGAACGGCTGGACGAGTGCCGCGACGGTCGCGAACGCGAACGGCACGATGAAGCCGAGCCGGTGGTGCCGGTCGCGGCGGCCTCGCAGCATGCCCGCGGCGTAGACGCCGGCCGCGGCGAACCCGACCACCATGTACGCGGCGATCCACATGTGCAGGAACTGCAGGAAGGCCAGGTCGTTGAACATCGCCCGCCACGGGTCGACGTCGACGACCTCGCCGTCGACGATCCGGAATCCCGCGGGGGCGTTCATCCAGGCGTTCACCGAGATCACACAGAACGTCCCCACGACTCCGGCGACGGCCATGGGGACGACCATGAGCAGATGCCGCCGCGGGGGCATGCGTCCCCAGCCGTACAGATAGATGCCGAGGAAGATCGCCTCGACGAAGAACGACAGTCCCTCGAAGGCGAAGGGGAGGCCGAGCACGTCGCCGAACGTGCCCATGAGCCCGGGCCACAGCAGGCCCATCTCGAAGCTCAGCACCGTGCCGGACACCGCTCCGATCGCGAAGAGCACCGCCGAGGTCTTGGCCCAACGTTGCGCGAGCCCGAGGGCGACGGCGTCATTGCGGCGGATACCGCGCCAGTGCATCACGAAGATCATCGCGGGGAAGGCGACCCCGAAACAGGCCAGGATGATGTGCCAGCCCAGGGAGAGCGCCATCTGCTGCCGGGCCGGCAGGAGCCCTTCAGGCTCGGTGGCCAGGGCCACGAAGTCCATGACGGCGGCCGTCATGGCTTCGACGGTACGCCCGTCGCCGGATCAGCGCCGCGCGAGGACGATCATCGAAGGCGTCAGGCGTTTCCGGCCTGCTGCAGGATGCTGCGCCACTGCGTGACGTGCGGCTTGCGGCGCAGCAGCGCGCGTCGCTCGCGTTCGGTCATGCCGCCCCACACGCCCCACTCGATCCGATTGTCGAGGGCCTCGGCCAGGCACTCGGCTTTGACCGTGCAGGTGTTGCAGAGCTGCTTGACCCGGTTCTGTTCGGCTCCGCGAACGAAGAGATCGTCCGAACGACCGAGGCATGCAGCCTCCTGAGCCCAATTGGCGTTCCACATCGTCGAATCCTTCCCGAGAGTGAGGCATGAGACCGAAGCGATTCGTCCGCTTCACTGTAAAGCGAAGTTACTCGTCCGGTCAGACCTCGCGGGGATGGTTTCGCACTAGCCCATTCGAGTCATGCCGGGTCGCGTGCGGGCCTGAAGAGTCGGCACCGTCCCGTATTCTCGTGTTCATGGCGTGGCGCGATGTCGAGGCGAAGGTCAAGAAGGCAGCCCAGACGGAGTCCAAGCCGACGTCCACGGCGTCGGCTCTATGGTCGATCGGCAAGCTCTCCGCGCTCGCGGGGGTGATCGTCGCCGCCGTCATGATCCCGGCCGCCACGGCCACCACCATGACCACCCGCGAGATCACCGCCGACGTCATGGACCTTCCGCTGGAACTCCAGGAGATCCCGAACCCCCAGACCACGGAGCTGTTCGCCTCGAACGGAGAGCGCCTGGCGTACTTCTACGAGGAGAACCGCCAGGACATCCCGCTCGACGAGATCTCGCCGGTCATGCAGGACGCGCTTCTCGCGATCGAGGACTACCGGTTCTACGAGCACGGCGCGCTCGACCTGCGCGGAACCTTGCGCGCTCTGGTCAACAACGCCGCCGAGGGACAGACGCAGGGCGGGTCCACCATCACGCAGCAGCTGGTCAAGCTCACGACGCTGCAACAGGCCACGACCCCCGAGCAGCGTGCCGCCGCCGTGGAGCAGTCGGTGGCCCGCAAGATCCGCGAACTCAAGCTGGCGATCGGCTTCGAGGAGAAGTACACCAAGGACGAGATCCTCGAGCGGTACCTCAACATCGCGTACTTCGGCAGCGGTGCCTACGGCGTCAACGCCGCCTCCCAGCGCTACTTCTCGGTCGCGCCCGCCGACCTCACGGTCAGCCAGGCCGCCCTCCTCGCCGGCCTCGTCAAGAACCCGGTCGAGTTCGATCCGCGTATCTACCCCGAGCGCGCACTGCAGCGACGCAACACCGTGCTGTCGGTTATGGCCCAGCACGGCAAGATCACGCCCGAGGAGGCCGAGCAACTCAGCAAGGAACCACTCGGGCTCAACGTCACCGACTTCGCGAACGGCTGCGTCGGCTCGGTCGCGTCATTCTCGTGCGACTACATCCGGCGCGTCCTGCTCGAGGAGGAGGCGCTCGGCGACACCTACGACGAGCGCAAGCGCCAGCTCGAGCGGGGCGGCCTGACGATCAAGTCCAACATCGACGTCACGATGCAGAACGCCGCGAACGCGGCCGCCGCCAACAACGTCGACCCGACCGACCAGGCCATCGGCGCGCTCGCGCTCGTCGAACCGGGAACCGGCAAGGTCCGCGCGCTCGCCCAGTCCCGTCCGATGGGTGACGACAAGGCCGCGGGCCAGTCCTACATCAACTTCACCGTGCCGGAGCGGTATGGACAGTCGATGGGCTTCCAGGCCGGCTCGACCTTCAAGATGTTCACGGTCGCCGCGGCACTCAAGAAGGGCATCCCGACGAGCAAGACCTACGGCTCGCCGCAGAACATGACGATGCCGCGCGGCACGTACTTCGACTGCGAGGGCCGCGGCACCGACCAGTGGCAGGTCTCCAACTCCACCGGGTCGGGCACGTTCAACATGTACACCGGCACCCGTCAGTCGGTGAACACGTACTTCGCGCAGCTCGAGCGGGACGCTGGCCTGTGCGACACGGTTCGCATGGCTGAGGCGATGGGCATCACGGTGCCCTACGACCCCGACAACGGCGTCACGGGTCAGGTCCCCTCGTTCACCCTCGGCCCCATCGAGGTCAGCCCCCTCGATATGGCGGCCGCGTACGCCGTGCCGGCTTCCGGCGGCATGTACTGCAAGCCGATGCCGATCGACGAGATCCTCGACCGCCAGGGCAACGTCATCAAGAAGTACGAGCCGGAGTGCAACCGGGTGCTCACCGAAGACGAGGCAGCCCAGATCAACGACATCCTCCGGGGCGTCCAGGAGCCGGGCGGCTTCGGCTACCAGTCGGGCACGGGTCTGGCCATTCCGTCCGCGGCCAAGACCGGTACGACCAACGACACCAAGAGCGTCTGGTACGCCGGGTACACGCCCGAGCTCGCGGCCGCGGCGATGATCGCGGGCGCCAACAACGAGGGCCAGCCGATCGACCTTCGCGGTCAGGTGGTCAAGGGGCGCGTCCCAGGCAACATCGCCTCGGGCTCCGGACTCGCCGGTCCGATGTGGGCCGACGCCATGCAGGCGATCCAGTCCACGTTGGCACCGGTCAACTTCGCCCCGCCGCCGCGGCGACAGCCCCAGCCGCTCAACCGCGCATCCCAGCAGCAGCGGCAGCCGCAGGCTCCTCCGGCGGCCGATGAGCCGCCGGCCGACGACGACTGAGACGACGAAGGGCGGGTCCGGATTCGGACCCGCCCTTCGTCGTGATCGCGTCAGCTCGCGCTGAGCTGACGCCGCACCTCGGCCGCGACCTTCGCACCGTCGGCACGACCCTTGGTCTGCGGGGTCACGACGCCCATGACCTTGCCCATGGCCTTCATGCCCTCGCCCGCGGCACCCGTGCTCGCGATGGCGTCGGACACCAACGCGGTGATCTCCTCGTCACTGAGCGCCGCCGGTAGGAACTCGGCGATCACGCCGGCCTCGTCGCGCTCCTTCTGCGCCAGCTCGGGACGCTGACCGGCGTCGAACGCCTCGGCGGCCTCGCGACGCTTCTTCGCCTCGGTCGCGAGGACGCCGATGACATCGTCGTCACTGAGTTCGCGGGCCTCCGTGCCCGCCACCTCGGCGTTGGTGATCGAGGTGAGGACCATCCGGATGGTCGAGGAGCGGAGCGAGTCACGCGCCTTCATGGCTGCGGTGAGTTCCGCCCGCAGGCGGTCCTTGAGAGCTGACATGCCTCCATTATCGAGCACGCGACAACGCGCTCCCTCCCGCTCAGGCGCGGGGCTCCCAGCGGAAGTACCGCTTGGCGATTTCCCACCCGATGGCGGTCCAGAGCACGAGCCCTGCCGTCGCGCTGACGGCCGTTCCCGGCGTCGGCATCTCGTACGCCAGCCGCGCCAGGGTCACCAGCGCACCGCCGGGCGTCAGATCCATGAACCGGCTGTCCACGAACGGCGAGGCGAACAACGTGCCGATCACCAGAAAGAAGAACGGCACGGTGGACATCTGCGCGGCCGTCGCATTCGGCGTGATGGCCGCCGTGCCGACGGCTGCCGCGAGATTCATGGCGATCGCACCGAGAGTCGCGAGTACCAACCACCACGGCTGCACGGGCACTTCCAGGCCCATCGCCAGCAGGATCGCGAACACGACGAAAAGCTGCGCGAGGCACAGCGCCGCAGGCGCCATCACCAAGCCACCGAAGATCGCGACGTCACCGCTCTCCCCTGACCGCAGCCGCTTGAGATACAGATCCTGACGTCGCGAGACCGCGGTGATGGTCACCGTGAGATAGATACTCAGCACCGTGAAGAGCCCGATGATCATCGCGGACGTGCCGACGCCGGCGTCCGGCTGGTCGACACCCTGAACGGCGATCATCCCGGCAACGGCCAGCGGCATCAAGGTCGCGCTCAGCAGAACCGTCTTGTTGCGCGTGATGAGGCGCCATTCATTGAGCGCGATGACGGACATCTGCTGCGGGGTGCTGCTCATGCGGGGTCCTCCTGCAGGGTGTGGTCGGCCGCGATCTGGGCGAAGACGTCGCTCAGCGATGCCTGATTGACGGTGAGACGCTCGAGCCGGTGGTGCTGATCCTGCGCCCAGCCGAGCAGCCGGACCAGCGACTGCTGGGCGTCATCGACGTCGACGTGGAGCATCTCGCGGGCATCGAGCTCGAGATGACGCGGCGCGAGGATGGTCCGCAGCGCACGATCGACCTCGACCCCGGTGACGTCTGCGGGCCGGCGGAAGCTGATGCGCGTCGGCCGGTCGTCGATCAACTCGGCGAGTGTCCCTTCGACGGCGATGCGGCCGGCATGCATGATCGCGATGCGATCGGCGAGCCGCTCGGCCTCCTCCAGGTAGTGGGTGGTGAGCACGATGGTCGCACCCGTGTCGCGCAGGCCGGCGATGAGATCCCAGGTGTTCTGGCGCGACTCGGGGTCGAGACCCGTGGTCGGCTCGTCGAGGAACACGACCTCGGGCTCGTTGACCGTGGCGAGCACGAGGTCGAGGCGTCGCTTCTGTCCGCCCGATAGCTGCACGACACGGGTGTCGGCCCGGTCGTCGAGATGGACCCGCTCGAGCGCCGCGGCCAAGGTCGCCTCGCGGCGGTCCTTGCGGGCGGGCGGAGCGGAGGAGAGCGCGAGCCACATGCGGACGGTCTCGGCGACGGTGAGTTCCCCGGCGAAGCCGGACTCCTGGAGCATGATGCCGACCCGCGGGCGCACGGCGCTGCGCTCCCGGTGCGGGTCGTGGCCGAGGAGACGAACGCTGCCACCGTCGGCGCGCCGGTGGCCCTCGAGGGTCTCCATCGTGGTCGTCTTGCCGGCCCCGTTGGTGCCCAGGAGCGCGAACACCTCGCCGGTGCGCACCGAGAGGTCGATACCGCGGACCGCCTCGAAGTCTCCGTACGCGCACCGCAGGTCCTGCGCCGAGATCGCGAGGTCGTGCGTTGTCGTGGTCATGGTTCCAGCCTGCGGCGGAGCCGCGCCCCTCCGTAGTGGCCGGCCGTCACCGGTTCCGATGACATTTGTCATCAGCCGCCTGGACTACCGTGGAGACGATGTCCCCCACCGAACCTCGCTCGGCCGAGAACCGCAGCGGACGCCGCCGTGACAGCTTCACGATGACGTGGCGGTACAACCTCGTGTCCCTGTGGATGTACCTCGGTTTCGGCAGCCTCGGCGCCGTGGCGAACGCCCTCCTCCGCGACGACCTCGTCGGCTGGCGGCGCGTCGTCGTGCTGCTGCTGATCATCGCGCTGATGGGTTGGGCCGGCTACTGGTGCCGCTCGCTGATCGTGGGGCGCAGTCGCCATGGCATGCCGGCCCTGGTGCACGGGGTCACCGCCGTGGCGGCCACGCTGCTCGTCGTCATCGCCTCGTGGCACCCCGGCGCGCCGATCGGCTACCTGCTCGTCCCGTGGTCGGCCATCGCGGTGCTCGGCCTGGACTTCCGCCGAGGCGAGTACCTGGCGTGGCTCCTCGCGTGGGCAGCGGCTCTGTTGGGGCTGCGGGCTCTGGTGGTCGTCGTCAGCGGTGGCGACCTCGCGGGGTTCTTCCCGAACGACTTCGGCAGCATCTATCTGCTGGCCTTCTTCGCGGTCTTCGTTCCGGCCGCGTCGTGGTTTCAGTTGTGGATCTGGGAACTCACCATCGACGTCCGCGACGCCGGCGTTACCCGGGCCGAGCTCACCCGCGTCCGCGAGCGGCTGCGCTTCGCGGCCGACCTCCACGACATCCAGGGACACCACCTGCAGGTCCTCGCGCTCAAGACGGAGCTCGCTGAGCGGCTGATCGACCGCGATCCCGAACTGGCGCGGGCGACGATCCACGAGGCGCAGGAGATCGCCCGCACCGCGCTGGAGGAGACCCGCACGTTGGCTCAGGGGTACCGGCAGGTGTCGCTGCACGACGAGATCGTCAACGCCGCCTCGGTGCTCGAAGCGTCCGGCGCGATGGTTCGGGTCGACGTCCCCGCCCAGCTCGACCATCCCTTGTTGGCCACGGCCCTGCGAGAAGCGACGACGAACATCCTGAGGCACAGCAACGCCACCACCGTGGAGATCTCGGGGACACTCGATCCGCCCTCGCTGCGCGTCGTCAACGACGGCGTGATCGCACCGCCGAACGGCTCGGGTACCGGCCTGGCCTCCCTCGCCGAGCGCTTCGCCGCGCGAGGCGGCTCGGTCGAGTCGCAACGTGCCGAGGACCGCTTCACGCTCGTCGCGACCGCCGGCGGTCCCACATGATCCGCATCGTCGTCGCCGACGACGAGGAGATGATTCGCACGGCCATCGTGTCGCTGCTGGCGATGGAGGGCGATCTCGAGGTCGTGGCGCAGGCCGACAACGGCTCCGACGCGGTGTCGCTGGTCCGCCGGCACGTTCCCGAGATCGTGCTGCTCGATCTGGAGATGCCGCCGACCGATGGGATCGAGGCGGCGACGCAGATCCTCCGGTCGGCGCCGGACACGCGTGCGGTGCTCATGACCCGGCACGCGCGTCCCGGGGTGCTGCGCCGGGCGATGGCGGCCGGCATCACCGGCTTCGTGCCCAAGTCGACCTCGGTCAGCCGACTGGCGGAGGTGCTCCGCGACGTGGCGGCGGGCCGTCGCTACGTCGACCCCGAACTGGCTGCCCAGGCGCTCAACGCCGACGCGTGTCCGCTGACCGACCGCGAGTTGGACGCGCTCCGGCTGACCCGGACGCACGCGTCGGTCCAGCAGATCGCCGAGACGCTCCACCTCGCCGAGGGAACCGTCCGCAACTACCTCTCGTCGGCGATGGCCAAGACCCAGTCGGAGTCGCGGCACGCGGCGGCCGAGGTGGCATGGCAGCAGGGTTGGATCTAGTCCCCCGGTAGCCTGACCAGATGGTCCGACCTCGTTCGCTCGCGCTGTCGGCACCGTTCGTTGCGGCGGCCGGTGTGCTCGCATACTCGTCGCTCTACGAGGTGCGTGCTTTCACGCTGCGGCACGTCACGGTGCCGGTCCTCCGGCCCGGATCGGAGCCGTTGCGCGTGCTGCACCTCTCCGATGCGCATCTGCGGCCTCGTCAGCGCCGTAAGCGGGAGTGGCTGCAGTCGCTCGCCGCCCTCGAACCCGATCTCGTGGTCAACACCGGCGACAACATGGCGCACCTGGACGCCGCACCTGCCGTGCTCGACGCCTACGGGGACCTGCTCGACGTTCCCGGCGTCTTCGTGTTCGGCTCCAACGACTACTTCTCGCCGGTGTTCAAGAATCCGGCGCGCTACCTGTTCGGCGGCAGCGGCGTGGAGGCCGGCGGGGACTGGCAACGCTCGCCCGACATGCCCTACGAGGACCTTCGCAAGGGTTTCACCTCTCGGGGCTGGGTCGATCTCACCAATCAGCACGGCGAACTGGTCGTCAACGGGACGCGCATCGCCTTCGTCGGCGTCGACGACCCGCACCTGGAGTACGACGAGCTCGACGATCTCCCGGCCGATCCGCTGGCGGATCTGACGATCGGCGTCGCCCATGCGCCGTACCTGCGGGTGCTCGACCGCTGGAACCGCGCCGGGTATCGGTTGATCCTCGCGGGCCACACGCACGGCGGTCAGTTGTGCGTGCCGGGTTACGGCGCCTTGGTCAGCAACTGCGATCTCGACCCGGCGCTCGCGAAGGGGCTCCATCAGCACCGGACGCCAGAGCACGAGCCCTCCTGGGTGCACGTTTCAGCCGGGCTCGGGACGTCGCCGTACGCCCCCGTGCGGTTTGCATGCCGACCCGAGGCGACACTCTTGACCCTGACTGGGTAGACTCATCGAGTCCTTGTCACGAGGACTGCCACGGGGTGTGGCGCAGCTTGGTAGCGCGCGTCGTTCGGGACGACGAGGCCGCAGGTTCAAATCCTGTCACCCCGACCAATCTCGCTTTGCCTGACAGCTCCCAGCCGACGCGGCTGGGAGCTGTCGTTTTCCGTCCCCGGTCGGCCGCGACGGGGTGAAGATCGGGGTGAAGATCAGGGCATTAATGCCGGATGAACCTCCTCGTTCTAGTTCGATGTGTGCTGGCCGACTCTCGGCCAGCACACGCGAAGGAGCAGGGATGGGACAGACCGATGCCTCTACGCGGACTTTCGGACGACGAACGATGGCAGGTGTGGCCGCGGTGGGTACCGCGGCCGCGCTCGTGCTGAGCTCGGCCGGTCCGGTTGCCGCTGCGGAGGGTGACGACGCACAAGCCGAGGGACGGGTGCTCACCGGTTCAGCCGGCACACTCGACCTCGACACGCTCGCGGCGCTCAGGCCGGCCTTCGTGGCCGACCCGAACGACCAGCAGGTGAGCCCCCTCGCGGTTGACGTGCTCAGCACGCTCGGGATCGATCTGGGCGGAGGCATCCAGCTCTTCGGTCCGAACGGCGTGATCGGCGTCGGCGCGCTCGGGCAAGTGGCTCGGACGAGCGACACCACCGCCTCCGCGGCCTCGGGCGCCGTTACCGATGAGGGAGCGATCGCAGTCGGCGGCAACGGCGTCGGCGACGAAGCGTACGTCGACCTGACAGCGCTGCTGAGCAGCGCAGGGGTCGCGGACGTCACCGCGGGTCTGGTCGACCAGCTGCGACTTGACCTCGGCGTGCTCTCCGCCACGGCACAGGCGAAAGGCGGGGAGATCGAAAGCGACTACCAGATCTCCGGCGGGCGGCTGACGCTGCGCAGCCCGGCGGTGACCGACCTCACCGCGGGGATCGACGAGGTGCTCGGCACCCTGTCGGACACCGCCAACGACGTCCTGGGCCCGCAGGGCGCGCTCGACTCGTCGTTAAGCAGCGTGAGCAGCGGGCTCGTCGAGCCGCTCACGACGGCCCTCAACACCTTGAGCCTCGGTCTGGTGTCGGTCGACGACGTCAACGTCGCCGCCGCTGCCACGGTCGACGTGCGCGCCGCGCTGTCGTCGGTGACCAGCAGCCCGTTGACCGATACCGAGCGCGGCGTCACCATCGACCTCAGCCGCGGCACCATCGAGGTCGATCTCGCCAAACTGATCACCTACGCCCAGGGCGGGACGTACGACGGCACGCTCAACAACCTCGCGCCCAACACCGAGATCCTCGATCCCGAGCTCATCAAGACCGTGCTCGACGGAGCGATCGGCATGCTGCTCGACCAGGTTCCGGCACTCGTCGTCAACGCGGCCACCGACGCGCTCAACTCCACCGAGCTGACGGTCCACCTGACCGCGAACGCCGAAGTGGTGGCGGTCGTGCCGGTCCCGCTGGCCACTATCGACATCAAACTCGCCGGACCGATCGGCGGCTTCCTCGGGCTGGAAGGCGCCACGGCGCCAAATGCCGACACCTCGGAGACCAAGGTGCTGGGCGGACTCCTGCCCGTCGACGAGCTGCTCGAACCGGTGCTCGGCGTCGTGACGGGCAACCTGCTGCCCGCTCTCGTGCAGCCGCTGCAGTCCGCCCTCAGCCAGGTCGGCATCGTCGCCTCGGTCGTCGAGCCGGTGGTCAGCATCGCCACGACCGCGCTCGATCCGTTGGCACCGGTTCTGAACCAGCTGCTCTCGGTGACGGCGAACGTCCAGCAGCGGCCAGGTGCGTTCACTCAGGCCGGAGGTGTCGATGCCGGCTCCTTCACCCAGCGGGCGCTGAGTGTCCGGCTCCTGCCGGGCTTCGGCACGCCGCTCGCCGAGGTCAACCTGGCCTCCGCGACGGTCCGCGCGGGCGTCGTCGAGGGCACCGACCCCGAGCCCGACCCGGAACCCGGGACCGATCCGGAACCACCCGGGACGGATCCGGACGGGCCCGACGGCCCGAACACCGGGGGCCCGACGCCGGGCAACAATCACGCCGGCGGGGGCGGTGCCACGACGGCGAGCGCCGCCAAGAAGCTCCCCGCGGCGGGTGCCGACCTCGGGCCGGCGACCGTGCTGGTGGCGCTGCTGCTCCTGACCGGTGGTTCGGCCGCGGTGATGGTCGCCCGACGGAGCCGACAGAGCGCTCTCTGAGCGAGCGCGGCCTACCGTTCACCACGGCCACGTGGACCCGGCTCGTCCGGGTCCACGTGGCCGTCGTCGTTGCAGCGACCGTTCGATCGATCAGATCCGCCGGGCCTGGACGATCACGTCGTGGAGCTCGAGTCTGCGCCCGTTCGGCGCCGTCACCGTGCGCGCGACCTCCTCGGCGCTGACGATCTGCCACGCCGGAGCCCCGAGACGCCCGCTGATGCCTGCAGCGTCGGCCGTGGCCTTCGGCGGGTGCGCGTGCGCGGGTCCCGAGCCCGCCAGGTGACCGACGATGAGCAGGGTTCCCCCCGGCGCGACCCAGTGACTGATGCGTTCGTAGAAATCCAGCTGCGGGAGCTGCGGATGCGCATAGTGCGTCGTCACCAGGTCGAACGTCCGGTGCGGCTCCCAGACGCTGAGGTCGGCCTCGATCCACTCCACGTGCGAACCGCCGCTGGATGCGGCCGCGTGCCGGGCCGCGCGCGAGTGCCTTGGCCGAGATGTCGACAGCGGTGACCTGCCAGCCGTGCCGGGCGAGCCAGACCGCCTCCGCGCCCTCACCACTGCCCGCATCGAGTGCGGTGCCCGGGACGAGCTCCGCAACGAGCGCGACCAACCGCGGATGGGGCGGCATTGCATCGTCTCCTCGTCGGCCGGCCTCCTGCCAGTGCTCGTCCCAGAAGGTCTTGTCGAAGTCACCCATCATCCCAGCCTCAACCCTGCGCGCGCCGGTGGCAAACTGCTTTGCCGATGCAGCAAACCCGCGGAGTCGGCCTCAGAGTTCGTGCGGCCGGTGAATCGCACTGAGAGCTGTGCCACACTGCTGCCATGGAGGAGCCGGAGTCGCCGGGGCGCGTCAAGAAGGTCGTGATCCGTCCTGTCAGGCCAGACCAACACGAAGGCGAGCCACCGGTCGAGCGGCCGGTCACCACCCTTCCGCGCGTCCGCCGGCCCAGTCGGCGCCCGCGAAAGCCCGCGCCCCTCGACGCCCCCCGGGTCTCCCTCGCCGATCACGCTGCCAACGCGAGGAGGAAGGCCTCCGCAGCGGTCCGTCTGCTCGCAGAACTCACCGTCGCCGAGCTACGGCACCTGCACTGGCCCCACTGGGAGAACTGGGTGGCCGCTGCCGTGGTCGGGGCGGGCGCGGGGCTGCTGATGGCGACCCTCGGCGCGCTCGCCACCGCCGTCGTCGCAGCGGTGCGCGGGGTGGCCGGCGGGGCGGGAGCGGCCGGTTTCGCCACGATCGCGCTCCTCGCCGTGGCCGTCGTGAGCACCGCCGCCTTCTGCCTGCGCCGGCTCGGTTCGCCCCGGGCATGGACCGTCGCCTCGCTGGGTGCCGTCCTGGTGCTCGCCCTGGTGCTCGCGATCTTCCTGCGGCCGGCGGCGACCGCCTGGGCGTTCCTCATCCTCCCGGCGGTGGGATCGCTCGCGTTCCTGGCCGCCGACCGTGTCCTCGACCTCGCCGAACGCCAAGGAGACGACGCATGACCGCCCCTGTGCTCTGGTCGCCACCGCTGGACGGATCGAGCCAGATGGAGGGCTTCATGCGGTGGTTGTCCGCCGAGTCGATCGCCGACGTCCCGGACTACGAACGCCTCTGGCAGTGGTCCGTCGACGAACCGGATTCGTTCTGGGCCGCCCTGTGGCGCTACTTCGACATCCCCTCCGACGGCGATGCCTCGGTGGCGCTCTCCGAGGACGTCATGCCCGGCGCCGTGTGGTTCCCGCACGTGCGAGTCAACTACGCCGAGGCCATGGTGCGTATGCCCGGGCGCGCGGACGACGACGTCGTCGTGCTCGCCCGCTCGCAGAGCCGCGAGGACATAGCGCTGACCGCGGCGCAGTTCCGGGACCAGGTCGCTCGTGCGAGGGCCGGGTTGTTGCGGGCCGGCGTCAGTCAGGGTGACCGCGTGGCGGCCTATGCCCCGAACGTCCCCGAGACCCTCGTTCTGCTCTTGGCGAGCGCCAGTCTGGGCGCGGTCTTCACCTCGTGCGCGCCCGAGTTCGGCACCCAGAGCGTCGTGGACCGGTGGCAGCAGATCGAACCGACGCTCCTGCTCACCGTCGACGGTTACCGCTACGGCACCAAGCCGATCGACCGCCGCCAGGAGGTCGACGCGATCCGCGCCGCCCTGCCGAGCGTGCGCACCACCGTCTGGCTTCCCTACCTCGAGGAGTCCGGCCCGGTACCGGAGGGTGCGACCACCTGGGCCGACTTCACTGCGGAGCCGGGCGCACTGGACTTCGTCCGGCTCCCCTTCGCAGCACCGCTGTACATCCTGTTCTCCTCGGGCACCACGGGCCTCCCCAAGCCGATCGTCCACGGGCACGGCGGCATCACGATCGAGCACCTCAAGGCGCTGGCCCTCCACTGCGATCTCGGCCCCCGCGACCGGTTCTTCTGGTTCTCCACGACGGGCTGGATGATGTGGAACTTCCTCGTCTCCGGTCTCGGCACCGGCGCGACCATCGTGATGGTCGACGGCGATCCGGCCAGCCCGGACCTCGGCGCGTTGTGGCGCATGGCCGACGAACTCGACGTGACCTACTTCGGCACGAGCGCGCCGTTTCTGTTGCAGTGCCGCAAGGAGGGCGTGCACCCGCGTCAGCTCGGTGACCTCCGCGAACTTCGCGCGGTCGGTTCGACTGGCGCCCCATTGCCCGCCGAGGGCTTCCGGTGGGCACACGACGAGTTCGGGCCGGACGTCCAGATCTGCTCGGTCTCAGGCGGCACGGACGTGTGCGCCGCGTTCGTGGGGTCGGCTCCGATCGTGCCGGTCTACGCCGGTGAGATCTCCTGCCGCTGCCTCGGGTGCGCCGTCGACGCCGTCGACCCTGACGGCAAGCCCGTCCGCGATCAGCTCGGCGAACTCGTCGTCACCCGGCCCATGCCGTCGATGCCGGTCGGCTTCTGGGGCGATCCGGACGGCAGCCGCTACCGGGCCGCGTACTTCGAGAACATTCCCGGCGTCTGGCGCCACGGCGACTGGATTCGTATCACCGAGTACGGCAGCTGCGTCATCACCGGACGCAGCGACGCGACGTTGAACCGCGGCGGCGTCCGCTTGGGCACCTCGGAGTTCTACAGCGTCGTCGAGTCGCTCCCCGAGGTCGCTGACAGCCTCGTCGTGCACCTGGAGGACGATGAGGGAGGGGCGGGACGTCTCCTGCTGTTCGTCGCGACTGCAGACGGCTCCGCGCTGGACGAGGACCTCCGCCAGCGCATCCGTCGCGAACTGCGGTCCCGACTGTCGCCGCGGCACGTACCCGACGAGATCCACCAGGTGCGAGCCGCACCGCGGACACTGTCGGGCAAGAAGCTCGAAGTGCCGGTCAAGAAGATCCTGCGGGGCACACCCGTCGACGATGCCGCTGCCCGCGGCGCCCTCCAGAACCCCGAGGTTCTCGACGACTACACCGGTTTCAGCAGCGGGGGTACTCGCTGAGTGTGACGTTTGACAGGCGAAGAGCGCGATTTCACCTGCGAAACGTCACACTCAGCGCGAACGCAAGGTCAGACGAGGAGTTCGGCGATCTGGATCGTGTTGAGGGCGGCACCCTTGCGGAGGTTGTCGCCGCTCACGAACAGCACCAGACCGCGATCGCCGTCGACCGAACGGTCCTGCCGGATGCGGCCCACGAGGCTCTCGTCGATCCCGGCGGCCGCCAGCGGCGTGGGCACGTCGACGAGCGTGACGCCGGGAGCCGAGGAGAGCAGCGCGGTCGCGCGCTCGGCGGTGATGTCCCGAGCGAACTCGGCGTGGATCGACAGCGAGTGGCCGGTGAAGACCGGGACGCGCACGCACGTGCCGGCGACGCGCAGATCGGGGATGCCGAGGATCTTGCGGCTCTCGTTGCGGAGCTTCTGCTCCTCGTCGGTTTCGTTGGAACCGTCGTCGACGACCGACCCGGCCATCGGCAGGACGTTGAACGCGATCGGTGCGACGTACTTGTTCGGCTCGGGGAAGCTGACCGCCCGACCGTCGTGCGTCAGGGCGTCGGCCTTGTCGACGACCGCCCTGGCCTGCTCGTGCAGCTCCTCGACGCCGGCGACGCCGGAACCGGACACCGCCTGGTACGAGCTGACGACGAGGCGGACGAGGTCGGCCTCCTCATGCAGCGGCTTGAGGACCGGCATCGCAGCCATCGTGGTGCAATTCGGATTGGCGATGATGCCCCGGCCGCCGGGGCCGTCGCCGGCGGGGATGGCCTGCGGGTTGACCTCACTGACCACCAGCGGGATGTTCGGGTCCTTGCGCCACGCCGACGAGTTGTCGATGACGGTGACCCCGGCCTCGGCGAAACGCGGGGCCTGGACGCGGCTCATCGTCGCGCCTGCGGAGAACAGGGCGATGTCCAGGCCGCTGGGATCGGCGGTCTCGGCGTCCTCGACGACGATGTCCTCGCCCTTCCACGGCAGCGTGGTGCCGGCGGACCGGCTCGAAGCGAAGAAACGGACCGAATCAGCCGGGAAGTCGCGCTCCTCCAGCAGCTTGCGCATGACGGTGCCGACCTGCCCGGTCGCCCCGACGACGCCCAACGAAAGAGTCATCGTCCGGTCCCTCCGTACACGACGGCCTCGACCTCGTCGGTGCCGAGACCGAACGCCTCGTGCGCCGCGCGGACAGCCGCGTCGACATGGCTCTCGGCCACAGTGACCGAGATGCGGATCTCCGAGGTGGAGATCATCTGGATGTTGACGCCGGCGGCGGCGAGCGCCTCGAAGAAGGTCGCCGTGATCCCCGGCTGCGAGCGCATGCCCGCGCCGATGATCGAGACCTTGCCGACGCCGTCGTCGTACTGCAGCCGCTCGAAGCCGACCTGGTCCTTGAGTCGGGCCAGCGCCGTCATGGCGGTCTGTCCGTCAGCGCGCGGGAGCGTGAAGGAGATGTCGGTCAGTGCCGTCGCGGCCGCCGACACGTTCTGCACGATCATGTCGATGTTGATCTGTGCGTCGCCGAGCGCGCGCAGGATCGCGGCGGCCTCGCCGACCCGGTCGGGAACGCCGACGACGGTGATCTTGGCCTCGCTGCGGTCGTGGGCGACTCCGGAGATGATGGCTTGCTCCATGCTGGTGTCACCTTCCGTGGATTCGTTGTCGAGGTAGCGCGCGACCTGGTCGGCGGCCACGACCCACGTGCCCTGCTTCTCGGAGAACGAGGAGCGCACGTGAATGGGCATGTCGTTGCGGCGGGCGTACTCGACGCACCGCAGGTGGAGGATCTTGGCACCGTTGGCGGCCATCTCCAGCGTCTCCTCGTAGGAGAGCGCCCGGATGCGACGGGCCCGCGGCTCGATCCGGGGGTCGGCGGTGAAGATGCCGTCGACGTCGGTGTAGATCTCGCACACCTCGGCCTTGAGCGCGGCGGCCAGCGCCACGGCCGTGGTGTCCGACCCACCGCGACCGAGCGTCGTGATGTCCTTCGTGGTCTGCGAGACGCCCTGGAAGCCCGCGACGATCACGATCGCGCCCTCGGTCAGCGCGTCCTGCAGGCGCCCGGGGGTGACGTCGATGATCTTGGCCCGGCCGTGCGCGTCGTCGGTGAGGACGCCGGCCTGCGAACCGGTGAACGACCGCGCTTCCTGGCCGAGGTTGCCGATCGCCATCGCGAGCAGCGCCATCGAGATGCGCTCACCGGCGGTGAGCAGCATGTCGAGCTCGCGGCCCGGGGGAAGCGGGGAGACCTCGTTGGCGAGATCGATCAACTCGTCGGTGGTGTCGCCCATCGCGGAGACGACCACGACGACGTCGTGGCCGGCCTTCTTGGTCGCCACGATGCGTTGGGCGACTCGCTTGATGCTCGTGGCGTCAGCCACGGACGAGCCGCCGTACTTCTGCACGACAATGCCCATGGGGGTTCCTTGGTTCGGTGAGACGGGAACATGAACGCCACGCTGCGCCACCGCTTAGTCTACGCACTCGCCCCGCAACCTCCGCTCACCTCCCGCTTCGTGGGCGCGCGAAGGTCACTGGCCGACGGAGCAAGCTCCTTTTCGACTCGCTCGAGCCGAGGACGTCACTGTCCAACGGAGCAAGGTCCTTCTCGACTCGCTCGAGCCGAGGACCTCACTGGCCGACGGACGTGCGGTGTTCGAAGGCGCGGCCGAGGGTGACTTCGTCGGCGTACTCGAGATCGCCGCCGACGGGCAGTCCGCTGGCGAGCTTGGTGACCCTGAGGCCGAGCGGCATCAGCATCCGCATGAGGTAGGTGGCGGTCGCCTCGCCCTCCAGATTCGGGTCGGTGGCGATGATGACCTCGGTGACGGTGCCGTCCTGGAGCCGGCCGAGCAGTTCCTTGATGCGCAACTGGTCCGGCCCGATACCGGCCAGCGGGCTGATCGCCCCGCCCAGCACGTGGTACCGACCGCGGAACTCGCGGGTGCGCTCGATGGCGATGACGTCCTTGCTCTCCTCCACGACGCACAGCACCGAGGGGTCGCGCCGCGGATCGGCGCAGATGCGACATTCGGTCTCGACCGTGACGTTTCCGCAGACGACGCAGAAGTGCACCTTGGTCTTGGCGTCCACGAGTGTGGCGGCGAGACGCTTGACGTCCTCGGGGTCGGCGTCGAGGAGATGGAAGGCGATGCGCTGAGCGCTCTTCGGACCGATGCCGGGCAGCTGGCCGAGCTCCTCGATGAGGTCCTGGATCACGCTCTCGTACACCTGCCCAGCCTAGTCGGTCAGGACCAGCGACCGCTGCGACGCGCGCGATCGCGCGCGGTGTCACCGCCGGGACGGCGGACGACGGCCTCCCGAGAAGTGGGATGAACGTCCATGTCCCGCCCGTTCCGCTCGCTTCCGTGCCAATTCCTGCGTATGCTTCGTCAACTGACTCACCAGTAACCTCGGGGGAATTCGGCATCAAGGTGGAGGGACCACATGGGAGCACGAAGCGCGCCTCGGCCGCAGAAGACGGCCATGCTGGTGGCGCAACGCATCGTGGCCGATATCAATCGCCGCGGTAACCAGGTCGGCGAGCGGCTACCGCCGGAACGAGCGATGCTCGAGCAATACCAGGTCGGTCGGGGCACGCTCCGCGAATCACTGCGCTACTTGGAACTACAAGGAGTCATCAGCCTCCGTCCGGGGCCCGGTGGCGGCCCCGTGGTGGAACGGCCCGATTCGAGCTCGCTGTCGGCGGCCCTGAGCCTGCTGCTGCAGTTCGCTGACGCCTCCCACCGAGCCATCGCCGACGCCCGGGCGACCGTCGAGACCTTGACGGCGCGGCTCGCGGCCGAGCAGATGAGCGACGACGCGCTTGCCGAGCTTCGCGAGAGCGTCGAGACGATGCATGAGCAGATGGACGACGAACTGGTGTTCCTCGAGGAGAACCGCCGGTTCCACGTCCTCATCGCCCACAGCTCCGGTAACCCGGTGTTCGGCTACCTCGTCGAAGCGTTGCTCGACATTCTCGCCGCGTCGGCTCTCGGGATCGAGTTCCCCGGCCGCCGCCGCGAAGAGGTGTACGGAGCGCACACCACCATCTGTGCGGCGATCGCCGCACACGACGGTGACGCCGCTGCCCGGGCGATGGCCGACCACATCGACGAGTACGTGCGATACGCGCAGGAGAAGTACCCCGAGGTGCTCGACGCCCCGATCACCTGGACGGCCTGAACCGCAGCCCCCTGCCGTCAGCGCGATGCGAGGAACGCGCCGAGCAGCGCGTGGCCGTGGCGCGTGAGGATCGACTCCGGATGAAACTGCACGCCCTCGATCGGCAACTGACGGTGGCGGATCGCCATGACGATGCCCGAACCGGTCCGGGCCGTCACCGCCAGCTCCGGGGGAACGGTCTCGACCGCCAGTGAGTGGTAGCGCGCCGCCGTGAACGGCGACGGCAGGTCCGCGAGCACCCCCAGTCCTTCGTGCCGGACGAGGACCGGCTTGCCGTGCACCGGCTCTGCTGCCCGGGCGACCCTGCCCCCGAAGGCCTCGGCGATGACCTGATGCCCCAGGCACACGCCGAGGACTGGGATCTCGAACGCGGCCGCGGCGCGGACGGCCTCCGCACTGATACCCGCGTCCTGCGGCCCCCCGGGCCCCGGGGAGATCACGACGTGGCTGAACTCCCTGACGTCGGGAAGCGCGGCGTCGGACCGCACGACGACGGCCTCCGCCCCCAGCTCGCGGGCGTACTGGACCAGATTGAAGACGAACGAGTCGTGGTTGTCGATGAACAGGACTCGCGTGCCCTCGCCGGTCGTCGTGGCGAGCACGTCCTTCGGTGCCGACGACAGCAGTGTCGCGACCGGGCCCGGGACTGCCCAGCGACCGGCACCGTCGACCTCGTGGACCGGGACGATGCCGCGCAGTGCGTTGGTGGCGAACACCTCGGACGCATGCGCGAGCTCACCGAGTCGAAGTCTGCGTTCGTACACCGGAATTCCGTGGTCGTGGGCACACTCGATCACGGCGGCGCGCATGGTGCCGGGCAGGATGCGGCCGTCGAGCGCGGGCGTGTGCACGCCGTCGTCGAGCACCGCGAACACCGAGGCCCGTCCCGTCTCCAGCACGTCGTCACCGTCGATCAGCAACGGCTCGGCCGAGACGGTCGGCAGGGCACTGCGGTCCACCCACTTGTGGGCCCCGAGCCCGCCGTCGAGACGCTGCGGGACGAGCCGCCAGGACGACGGCCCCGGGTCCAGAGGGGCAGCGGTGACGGTCACCTGCCCCGACGGAGCGACGGCCGCGCGCAGCCGCTGGGTTCCCGGCACCTCGCGCGCCCGCTCGATGAGGAGTCGTCGCGCCGTCGCCGCGATGTCGTGCCCGTAGAGTTCGCGTGCGCTCGCCGCCAGGCGGGAGACGTGCGCGTCGACGAACTGGGGCCGTCCATCTCGCACGAGGAGTGTGGTGAAGACCCCGGCCGACACATCGACTGCCGCCGGACGAGGCCGAGACGCGGTGACGGCCCCGCTCCCTGGTCCGGCGTCGTCGACGAGACGGGCTCCGAGGACGCGGGCGAGCGGACGAGCCTTCACGAAGCACTCGGCGAGTTCCGCGTCGGGGTCGCTGTCAGCCACCACCCCTCCGCCGACTCCCAGCCACATCCGACCTCGGGCGAACTCCACCGTGCGAATCGCGACGTTGAACTCCAGGCCGGCCGACGAACTGACGTAACCGATCGCGCCCGTGTAGGCCTCACGGGCCGTGGTCTCGAGGTCGGTGGCGACCAGCTCCATGGCCCGCACTTTCGGCGCGCCCGTCACCGACCCGGGCGGGAAGGTGGCCCGCAGCAAGGCGGAGTGCGGCGCACGAACCGTCGCCGTGACGTCGGACACCAGGTGCCAGACCGCGTGCCGCTCCAGCCGCGTGAGCGACGGCACCTCCACGCTCCCGGGTTCTGCGACGCGCCCGAGGTCGTTGCGCATGAGGTCGACGATCATGACGTTCTCGGCCCGGTCCTTGCCCGAGGCGAGCAGTTCGGCCGGATCGGCGTCGAGTGCCGCCGTGCCCTTGATCGGCGACGTCAGCACGGCGTCGCCGCGCCGGCGCAGGAACAACTCCGGCGACCAGCTGGCGATGGCTCCGTGGTCGTCGGCCACGTACGCCGCGAAGGCCGGTGCCAACTGCTCGACCCCGGCGCAGAAGGCGTCGAGGGAGTCGCCGGTGAAGGCTCCTTCGAGCCGTGCGCAGACGTTGACCTGGAAGACCTCGCCCGCCCGAATGTGTTCGATGGTGCGTTGGACGGCGTGACGATGGGCGGATGGTGAGGGCGTGAGGTGAAGGTCGCCGACAGAGAACGGACGACGAGCGGGCTCCTCGCCGAGCGCCGCGCGAAGCGAGGCGAGGCGTGCCGGATCGGCACCGGCGAGCCACTCCAGCCACCACTGCCCGCGCACACGGCGGACCACGACGTCATAGAAGCCGACCCGCAACGGCGGTGTGGGGATCGGTCGGGGCGGGGACGGCGGCAACGCCTCGACCTCGGAGCCCAACTGGTAGCCCCAGGAGCCGATCCAGCCCCCACCGAACCCCTCCTGCGCACCCACGTCGGGGAGGTCGATGTCGTCCCACGCCTCCAGCTCGCGCACCGGGTCGCAGGCGATGAGCGCGTCGCCGACGCTCCAGCCCGAACCGATCAGCGCGACGAGGCGATGGCGGCCCCGAAGGGCCCGGACGACGTCGGTCGGTGAGGCATCGAGCCCGATCGGCTCACGGCCGACGGACACCTCAGCCCTCGGACTCGTCGATGACCTGTGCGCCGAGTTGCTCGGCCAGCAGCGCCTCGGCGTCGGCGGCCCCGTTGTCGAGCACCGGGTCGTCGGGGTCGACTCCCGCGTCGGGATCGACGGAGGCCGCGCGCTGCGGTGCCGGCTCCCGAAGCGCTTGACGGACGGCGTCGGGAACCTGCGCGACGGGCCGGCTCGGATCGGGTGGCGGAGCCTGGGGGACGCTCTGGCTCGCGCCGCCGCCAGGCCCCGGTTGCGTCGCGGGATCGACGATCGCTTCGATGCGCCAGTCGACACCGAGAACGTCCTGCAGGGCCTGGGCCACGATGCGGTCCGAGCCACTGTTCATGAACGAGTCGCGCGCTCCGGCGTTGACCAGTGAAATCGTCAGCGTGGAGCCCTGTACACCGGCGACTTGAGCGTTCTGGCTGAGCATGACCCAGGTGAACCGTCGCAGGTGCTGGATGCGATCGAGGAGCTGCGGCCAGAGCCGCCGAACGTCGGCCGTGGTGAGGGCACCGGGAGCCGGCTGCTCCGGAGCGGACTCTGCCGCGGCCGCGGGCGGCGCGGAGACGGACGAAGGCGCAGGCGCAGGCGCGGGCGTCGGCGCGGGAGCGCTGGGAGGCTCGGGCACCGACTGCTCGGGCGGTGCGTCAGCACGCACCCCAGGCGCCGACGTGCGGGATGGCTCACCGCTCGCCCCGGGTGCCGCCGCTGAGGGCGTGGGCGGGTCGGCGGGAGCGGGGTCGGGCGGTGCCTCACCACGGACCACGGGTGTCGCAGTACGGGATAGCTCACCGCCCCCCGCGGGACGGTCCGATGGTGCCGGCGGCGCGGGTGGCGCGACCGGGGCGTGATCGGGAGCCGGCGCCGTGCCGCCTCCGGACAGCCGGCGCTCGATGCGTTCGAGGCGCGCCTGGAACCCTTCCGTCGAGTTGTCGGCGCCCGGCACGAGGATGCGGGCGCACATGAGCTCGAGCATGAGCCGAGGCGCGGTGGCCCCCCGGAAGTCGGTGAGCGCAGCACTGACGATGTCGGCGGCACGAGTGAGCTCCGACGGACCGAAACCCGACACCTGCTGAGCCAGCCGCTCGGCGCGATCGCCCGGAACGTCGAGCAGGCCCGTCTCGATAGCGGTGGGCACCGCTGCGAGGATCACGAGGTCGCGCAGACGCTGGAGAAGATCCTCGGCGAATCGGCGAGGATCCTGGCCGGACTCGATGACCTTGTCGACCACCGAGAAGACGGTGCCACCGTCGCGGGCGGCGAATGCCGAGACGGCCTCGTCGAGCAACGAGTCGGGGGTGTAGCCGAGCAGCTGCACCGCGAGCTCGTACGTGACGCCCTCGGGGCCGGCGCCGCCGAGGAGCTGATCGAGAACACTGAGGGTGTCGCGGACCGAACCCGCACCTGCCCGCACCACGAGCGGGAGGGCGGTGGGCTCCAGGCGCACGCCCTCCGCTTCGCACAGCTGGTGAAGGTAGTCGCCGAGCTGCTTGGGCGGCACCAGCCGGAACGGATAGTGGTGCGTGCGGGACCGGATCGTGCCGATGACCTTGTCCGGCTCGGTCGTGGCGAAGATGAACTTGAGGTGCGGCGGGGGTTCCTCGACGAGCTTGAGCAGCGCGTTGAACCCCTGCGGGGAGACCATGTGCGCCTCGTCGATGATGTACACCTTGTAGCGGCTGCTGACCGGCGCGAAGAACGCCCGCTCGCGCAGGTCGCGGGCGTCGTCGACGCCGCCATGGCTCGCGGCGTCGATCTCGATGACGTCGACACTGCCGGGGCCACCGCGCGCGAGGTCGCGGCAGCTCTGGCACTCGCCGCAGGGATCGGCGATCGGGGCCTTCTCGCAGTTGAGAGCCCGGGCCAGGATGCGAGCGCTGGTGGTCTTGCCGCAGCCGCGGGGTCCGGAGAACAAGTACGCGTGGTGGACCCGGTTGGCCGCGAGGGCGTGACGGAGCGGCTCGGTGACGTGGTCTTGGCCGATGACCTCGGCGAAGGTCTCGGGCCGGTAACGGCGGTAGAGAGCCAGGGGTGCGTCCACGAGGTCGAGCCTAACGATCGGGAACGACACGGGGCCGCGGGCCGGTCACCCTGCGGAAGGCGGGTGCCGGTCCAGCCAGTCCGCGACCACGCCGTAGGCGTGATCGCGCGCGTCCTTGCGGGAGAGGAAGATGTCGTGCCGGGCCTGTGGGATCGGCACGGAGGTAACTTCATCGCCCAGACACCCGGCCCAGCGAGCGATCTGCCGGACGTCGAGCACGGCGTCGACGGTGTCGACCTCCTCGCTGGAACGGGCCAGCAGACGCGACCGGTCAGAGCGCAGGACGAGCGACGGAACGCCGATGTCCAGGCCCCGGTGGAGCCGTGCGTGTCCCCATCGCACGGCGTTGAGCCAGCCGACGGTGACCGGGAACCCCGAGAGCGGTTTCCAGGCCAACTCGTAGTCCCACTCCCCGCCCCGGGAAACGTGAAGGCTCGCGCCATAGGCCTCCAGCGCCGGGAGCCGCAGGATCGTCTTCGGCTTCACCCGCGCGGCGAGCCGGACCGCCTCCGTACCGATCCCGCGCATCCACGGCGCTCCCTGGAGGTCGAACCAGGGGCTGTTGAGGATGAGACCCGCCACGCCGCGTGCCTTGGACCCACTCGCGCGGTTCATCCGGTCGAGCCACAGCGGGACGATGAGCCCGCCGGTCGAATGGGCGGCGAAGTACACCGGCGCCCCGGTGTCCTCCTGCACGATGCGCAGTGACTCCTCGAGCTCGGCGTCGTAGTGGGCGAGGTCGGAGACGTAGTGGGCCGTGTGCCCGTCTCGCAGGGAGCGTCCGCACTTGCGCAGGTCGAGCGAGTAGAACGCGATCTGCTGGTCGGTGAAGAACTCGGCGAACTCCTTCTGAAAGAAGTAGTCGGTGAACCCGTGCACGTAGATGACGGCCGCGCGCGGGGCGCCGGCGACGCTGCGGCGCACCAGCGTCGCGCTGACCGTCCCCTCCCCGTCGGGGTCGACTCCGAGGTCGATGATCCGCCGCTCGTACGGCTCCCCCAAGATGTCCGTCGTCCACGCACTCATGGCCGCTCCTCTCGCGTCGAGCCCACGATAGTGCCCGCCCCGCGCTCACGGAGCCGTTCCAAGGCTTGCCGGACCAGTATCGTGTCCGTGGACAGTCGACAGGAAGAGATTCATGAACGACCCAGACGCAGCCACGCCCATCCTGCCCGGTTTCAAGGGGAACACCATCGCCCCGTTGACGCCCTATGCTCAGCTGCGCTGGGAGATCGTCGCCCCGTTGTTCCCCAGACGAACGAGCCGAGTGCTCGAAGTCGGCTGCGGCCAGGGCTCGTTCGGAGTCCGCATCGGGTCGGCGCACGACTACACCGGCGTCGAGCTGGACGAAGCGAGCGCGTCCGTCGCGCAGCAGCGTTTCGACCAGGCCGGCATCGACGGCACCATCGTCTGCGGCCCCGTCTCGTCCCTTCCGGCGAGCGAGTCCTTCGACATCGTCTGCGCGTTCGAGGTTCTCGAGCACATCGAGGACGACGCGGCAGCTCTCGACGAGTGGGTGAGCCGACTACGCCCGGGCGGGCTTGTCGTGCTCTCGGTGCCCGCGTGGCAATCTCGTTTCGGGCCGATGGACGAGGCGGTCGGCCACTACCGCCGATACGACCCAGCTGGGCTGTCCGCCTTGCTGAGTGGTGCCGGCCTTCAGAACGTCGGCACTCGCCTCTACGGCGCCCCGCTGGGTTATGTGCTCGAGGGAGTCCGCAACCAATTGGCCGGCCGTCGCGCCTCGCTGCGCGAGGACGGCACGGTCGCGGACCGCACCGCGCGGAGCGGAAGGCTCTTCCAACCCTCTTCCTCGGTGGCCGGAACTCTGACGTCAGTGGGCACCTGGCCTTTCCGCAAGCTTCAACGCGCCTTCCCCAACCGCGGAACGGCCCTGGTCGCGTGGGGAACGACCTCATCAGCATGAGAGAACCCGCTACTCCTGCGGCCTAGACTGATTCCTCGTGGCCGCCGTCGACATCGTGATCCCCTACTGGGGCGATCCGGACCTGCTCACGCTCACCGTCGACTCGGTGCTCGCCCAGGACGATGACGACTGGACGCTGACGATCCTCGACGATCACTACCCCGATCTCACGGCGTACGAGCGCTACCGGGAGCACCCCGATCCCCGCGTCACCTACGTCCGCCACGAGCAGAACGTGGGGATCACGGCGAACTTCGCGCAGGCGGCGCAACGCGCGACCGCCGACTATGTCTGCATCCCCGGAAGCGACGACCTCTTCGACCCCGGCTACGTCCGCGCCGTCAAGGGGGCGATCGCTCGTCACCCGGGCGTGGACATCATCCAGCCCGGTGTGCGGGTGATCGATGAGCACGGCGAGCCGTCGCTGCCACTCGTGGACCGGGTCAAGCGCCGGCTTCTGGCGCCGCGCGAGGAGACCGCCCTGGCCGCCGAGGACCTCGCGACCAGCCTCATCCGCGGCAACTGGCTCTACTGGCCCTCGTTGACCTTCCGCACCGAGACGCTCCGCCGGCACGACTTCCGCGATGGCTTCCCCGTCATCCAGGACCTCGCTCTGCTCATGGACATCGCGTACGCCGGCGGCTGTCTCGTCTACACGCCCGACATCGTCTTCGCCTACCGCCGCCACGAGGGAAGCGCCTCGATGGCCGCATTGGTCGGCGGCTCGCGATTCCGCGACGAGCGGCGCTACTACCGGCTCGCGCACCGCCTCGCGGTCGAGCACGGCTGGCGGCGTACCGCCCGAGCTGCCCGCCTGCGGATCTTCTCGCGACTCCACGCGGCGACGGTGCTGCCGGGAGCGCTGCTGCAGCGCGACGTCCGCGGGATCGGCTCAGCGTTCGCGCATCTGCTGGGGCCGTGATCGGCGGCGCCGCGCCTCGACGGCCAGCCGCAGCAGCATGAGGCGCGCGCGCAGTACGGGCCCGACGGACCGGGGCCGCGAGCTCGAGGCGTTCGTCTCGTGCAGCCGCCGCCACACGACCACGTCGTCGAGGTGACGGATCGAGCCGTCGACGTTCGCGACGGTCGCGATCCACAAGTCGTGCGATTCACCGAGATAGCTCGGCAACGGCAGCACCCGCTCGAGTGCCGACCGGCGCAGCGCCATGGCCGAACCGAAGTAGGGGATGACGCCCGCCCAGATCCGCAGCAGATTGCGGCGATGCTGGCGCGAGGTCGACGAGGACAGCTGCCAGGGCGTGCGGCGCACGGGCGACGGCAGGGGACGTCGGTGCTCCAGGTCGACGACGTTGCCGACGGCCACCTCCGCCTCGCTCAACGCGGCGACCAGCACCTCGACACGACCAGCCGGCCAGACGTCGTCCTGATCGCTCAGCACCAGGTACTCGCCGCGCGCCGCGGCCATCGCCTCTCCGAAGGCCCCGACGTACCCGAGGTTCCGGGCGGTCCGCCGCACGCTGACCCTCGGATCCTCGAGCGCTTCGAGCATGGCGACCGTGGCGTCGGTGCTGCCGTCATCGACGACGACGAGCTCGTCGTCGTCGGTGAGCTGGCTGAGGATCGAGTCGACCTGTTCGGCCAGGTACTGGGCTCCGTTGTAGGTCGCCATGCACACGCTGACGCGTACCGCGCTCACGAATCGCCCCTCTTCACGTCGAACCCTTTCGCTGGCGCGGCACCGTAGACTTCCGCTCTGTGCGCCGCTCCATCACCACGAGGCTAGCGGGCTTCACCGGCGGGCCGGTGCTCGCCGCCTTCGCTCCGATGCTGATCCTGCCCGTCATCACTCGGGTGGCACCGGAGGGCTGGGCCAGTTTCGCCGCCGGTCAGAGCGTCGGGCTCATCGGGATGATCGTGATGATGTTCGGCTGGAGCATCGCCGGACCGGTACGGATCGCGCGGGCCGCCGATCAGGACGAACGCGCGCACATCCTTGCCGAGAGCTTCTACACGCGTGCGATCGCCGCCGCCATCGTCCTTCCGCTCGCGGCGATCATCGCCGCAGCGGTGGCCAGTCCGGCGTACCGCTTCGACGCCGTCGCCATCGCGCTCGCCTCGGCGTTGGGCGGCTTCTCCCCGTCGTGGTTCTGCATCGGTGCCGGTCAGCCCGCCAAGCTCACGCTCTACGACGTCCTTCCGAAGCTGCTCGCCGCCGCCGGCGCGGTCGTCCTCGTGCTCCTCACCGGCCAGATCACCTGGTATGCCGTCTTGCTCGCGCTGTTCTGCATCGTCGCGTACGCCGCCCACGCCCGCCGGGAGATGCGCGGGCACCATACCGGCCGGCTCAGCGTCGGCGAGGTGCGGCACGCGCTGCGCGCTCAGCTCCCGACGGCCGCGATCGACACGGTGTCCAACAGTTACGGCGCCACGCCGGTGCCGATCGCGTCCGCCGGACTCCCGGTCGCCGACGCCAACCCGTTCGCCTCGGCCGACCGCGTCTACCGCCTGGGCCTGCTCGCGGTGGTGGCTTTCGGCAATGCGTTTCAGGGCTGGGTGCTCGAGAGGGACGCGACGGACCGACCTGCGCGGCACCGGCTCGCCATCATCAGTCACGTGACCCTCGGCGTCGCCGGTGGCTTGGGCATCGCGATCCTCGGCCCCTGGGCAACCGCGATCGCGTTCGGTCAGGACGTCAAGGCGACGCCCATAGCGTGTCTGCTGTTCGGCCTCGCCTTCGTCTGCATCTCCTCGACGACCCCGTTCATCCGCAACGTGCTCGTCCCCCACGGGCGGTTCCGGCTCGTCCTCGCGGTCACCTGCGTCTCGGCGCTCGCGGGCTTGACGGTGATGATCTCGGGCGCCGCGTCCGGCTCGGCGACGGTCATCGCGATCGGCGTGCTGACCTCGGAGGTCATCACCATGACCGCGTTGATCATTCCGGCGGCTCGGCTGTTGCGGCGAGAGGCCGCAACGCCCACCTCACCGTCCTGAGGTCGGCCAGCACGGCCTCGGGCATCCGACCGAGTGCGGATTCGCCGCCTCCGTCGCGCCAGCCCCGGACCATGGCCCGGAGCATCCGCGAGCGAGGCCGCGAGAACGCGACGACCTCCACCGCGTGCAGCGCCTCGACGAGGGTGGCGATGGCCAGGCGACCCGAGAATCGGCGGCCGTAGGCGCGGTTGAGGACCCGCCTGTTGCGGACGCGGTAGTAGTACCGGAACGGCGCACTGAGCGTGACCGTCGCGGGGAGGGGCGAACGCGCGAATCCTCCGGCCCACCACGGCCGGCGGTACGCAGCACCCAGTCGGTGCCCGAGCCGAGTCCCCGGGGCGGCGACCGGCGGCATCCCCGCGGCCTCGGCGCGCAGGGCGTACTCGACGTCCACCAGGTCGATGAACAGGTCTTCGCGGAGCGGTCCGAGATCCTCCCAGGACGACCGCGGCAGGTAGGTGCCCGACTGGATGGGTTCGCGCGCGAGCAGGACGCCGGAGGGGTCGGTCGCCATCACCTGGCGGGTCGCGGACCAGAACTCCGGGACGGCGAATGCGGCGTCGATACCCGCCTCCTTGGCCTCGTCCACCGTGCGACGCAACGCCGCGATCATCCCCGGGGGCGGTGCGGAGTCCTGATCGAAGAGGACCACCGCGTCGGCACCTCGTGCGAAAGCCACCGCGATGCCGCGGTTCAGCGCCGCGGCGATGCCGAGGTTGTCCGGCTGTCGGTACAGCTCCACCCCCTGCTCGACGAGAGCGATGAACAGCTCCTCGTCCGGCTCAGGTCCGTGATCATCGACGACGATGACGCGGTCGACCTGCTCACCGATGGCCTCGAGGTTCGCAAGGAGCGAGCGGTCCGGGGAATAGACCGAGAGAACGGCCCAGGTCGAGCCTGCGTCACTCATCGTCGGCGTCGGTCGGGGCGACGTCG
Organism: Aeromicrobium phragmitis; assembly: GCF_003674095.1. Lineage (GTDB taxonomy): Bacteria > Actinomycetota > Actinomycetes > Propionibacteriales > Nocardioidaceae > Aeromicrobium > Aeromicrobium phragmitis. The sequence continues at coordinate 441,705 of NZ_RDBF01000001.1, read as the reverse complement.
GGCGTGATCCGCTCCATCTCGGCCCGGAGCAGGGTGACCTCCTCGGCGACCCGGCGGATCTCATCCTCGGCTCGCGAGAGCTCCCACGACAGGTGCAGGCTCACCCCGAGCAGCAGGACGATGCCGAGGAAGAACAGCAGGTTGGAGGGCACCTGAACCCCCGCGGCCGACGCGAGCCATCCGAGCAGGGGCGGGGACACCTCGAGCACGAGCATCGCGACGCCGACCACGATCCACAGCACGGCGTACTTCTCTTGCAACTGGCGCCGCAGCAGCATGAGCACGACGACGGCGATGAACAGCACCGTCATGGCGGTGATCACGACGACCATCAGAGCGTCTCCTCCCGCGGCGCGACGGGTTGGCGCAGCACGGCGAACACGAGCGCGAAGACCGAGCGGAACAGGTAGACCATCGCGCCGATCGGCCGTTGGCTCGGCTGGCCGTGGCGGCGTTGCCGCATCTCCACCGGCACCTGCGTCACGGTCAGTCCGCTGTGGACCGCCGCGACGAGCGAATCGATGGTGTCGCCCAGGTACTCGGCGGGGTAATAGGCGACGTACTGGCGGATCGCACGGCGGTTCGCGGCGCGAAAGCCGGAGGTCACGTCGGTCAGCTTGGTGCGGGCGATGCGGGACAGGACGAACGCCAGCAGCACCATCGCCCAGCGCCGAGGCCCCCGCACCGTGTACTCGCCGCGCTCGGCGAATCGCGCACCGATGGAGATGTCCGCCCGCTCCAGGCCGTCGAGGACCCGAAGGATGTCCGCCGGATCATGCTGACCGTCGGCGTCCACCTGGATCGCCCGGTCGTAGTCGTGCCGCTCGGCGTAACGGAATCCGGTACGCATCGCGCCGCCGACACCGAGGTTGAAGGGCAGCTGCAGAACGACCGCTCCTGCGTCGCGGGCTTCGCGAGCGGTGTGATCGGTCGAACCGTCATCGATGACCACGACGTCGAAGGTCGGCGTGGCCGAACGAATCTCGCGCACCGTGCTCGCGATGTTGGCTTGTTCGTTCCAGGCGGGCACGATCACGAGCGTGCGCTGGTCGGTCGAGGCTGTCATGACGAGACGAGCCTAACGGCATGCGGGCTCAGGGCGCGCATCGCTCACAGGTCGTCGCACACGGTCACGCGGTACAGCTGGACCGAGCCTTCCGTCGCGACCAGTTCCGTAGTCCGTGGATCCGGGCGCCGCAGCCCGGCGACCTGCGTGTTGCGGTAGCCGGAACCATTGAAGTCCGCGATATAGAGGGCCGAGGCGTCGGCGAGCTCATCGGCCGCTGCGCACAGCCGCTCGCGGTTCTCGGGCCGGTCCGCGTGCTCGATGGTGTGGAAGATCTCCAGCTCCTCATCGCTCGCCTCGTAGAACATGTAGGCGGGAGCCGTGCGGATGCCGGTCAGCGCGTAGATGAACGGGGTTCCGCCTCCCGGTTCGCCGAGAATGAGAGCGTCCTCGGGCACGAGATCGGGGAGCCGGTCGATCATCCGCAGCTCCTCGGTGTCGATGAGCTGGGAGCGCTGCGTCGGGACGTACGCCGACGTCGTCCACGCCATCGCTTGTCCGATCGTCTGCTGGAACGTCACCGCGACACAGGCGAGCGCGAAGATCCCGACTGCGACCGGCGCGGCGAGGCGCCGTCCGGGCAGGTACCGGCGGACCAGCACCACGACTCCACGTCCCACCGTCATCGCGCCCACCGCCGTGGGCACCAGCGCGCCGACCGCGGTCAGCGCGGCGAGCCGCGGATTGTCCTGGTAGAAGACGCCGACGGCGTACTCGCGAAGCGCTCCGTCCGGCGCGCCGGTCGAGATGATGAACAACAGCCCGAAGACCAGCCAGACGGCGACGAACGCGAAGCGCCGACGCCAGACGAGGACGCCGACCCCGACGAGCATGAACACGGTGACGACCCACGGGATCGACGACCCAAGCGGGCTCACGGTCAGCCACTCCCGCACGGCCCCGACGGGCCCTTGGTACGCCTTCCAGGGGGCGACGTCGAGTGAGGGCCGCAGCCGGTTCCAGACCGCGGCGAAGGCGGCGATCAGGACGAGGCCGGTCGCGAGCGCGATCAGCAGGGCTTGCCCCCGCTGCGAACTCCGGCTCGCCACCCACTCACCGAGCCGCACGAACACCATCGCGAGCGCGGCGAGCCCCCACGCCATGACCGCGTTGGGGTGCGCGAGCAGTGCGCCGGGGAGCGCGGCGATCGCGACGAGGAGGGCGACGACGATCGAACCCTCGCGGTGGGTTCCTCGCACGCGCAGCACCAGCACGGTCAGCGCGAGGAGGGCCGGAAGCAGCGTCACGCCGAAGAAGTTGGGGTACAGCGTGCCCCAGTTGAGCAGCAGCAGCGGGAATGCCTGGAAGCCGCAGGCGACGAGTGCGGCGGTCCACGGCACCGCACGGCGTCGGCCGATCGCCACCAGCGCCAGGAAGATCGTTCCGGCGACCCAGCCGAGCGCCGCGGCGGCGATGTTGGCGGCGTTGATCGCGGCCGGCACCGACACCCCCGTCACGTCGGCGACGAGCGCCACGAACCCGTGCCAGGCCGCCGGATAGAGGCTCGAGGCGCCGTCGAAGCTCGAGAACGAGGAGATGCTGAGCGACGAGGCGTTGCCCGTCTCCACGGCCCAGCGGATCGCGCTCGTGTGAAAAGCATTGTCGAACCGCATCGAGAAGTTCTCGGGGGACTTGACCGACTGAGCGATGAGGTAGGTCATGACCAGGGTGCCGAGCACGAGCGCGCCGGCACTGGGCCAGAAGGCCGCGGGCGACGGGGTACGTCGCGAAGCGGTGTCACGGTTGCGGCGCAGAACCCACCCGAGCCCCGCTGCCAGCAGCAAAGCGCCCGTCCAGACGATCGCGACCGGCAGCAGCCCCCAGTCGAGCCCGATCCACGGGGCGACGATCGCCGCGCCGCTGATCGTCGTCACGCTCACGGGGACACCGGCGGCCACGACGCCGAAACCGCGGAGGCCGAGTGCGGCGACGAGAGTGGCTCCGGGAATGACGAGCAAGGCCGCGGCCACGACGACGCTGGGCGTCAAGGCGATCCAATCGAGCACGCCGAGTCCTCTCCTTCGGTGAAGCCGACGCTCGATCTTCTCCGGCGTGCGGCGCAGATCGAGCACCCCACCCGATCTCCGTCTGTCGAACCTAGCCGACGCCACCACAATGGGAGCCGTGGACACTCCGAGGCGAACTCTGCGCACGCTCGATCTCGCGCTTCGCATCGGGGAGACGCTGCTCGCCAACGGCGCGGGCACGGCCGACGTGCAGGCGACGATGTCGTCGATCTGTCACCACCTGGGGCTGCGGGGGACCTACGTCGACGTCACCTACGTCATGCTGACGATCATCCACCAGGAGGACCTCGACGACGTGCCGTTGGCGCTGCGTCGCAACGTCCAGCATCGCGAGACCGACTTCGAGGACCTCACCGACGTCGACCTCGTCGTGTCCCGACTCCTCGCCGACGAGATCGACCTCGACGAGGCGCGCCGGGAGATCGCTGCCATCTCGACGCGTGGCCACCACCGGCCGCGCTGGTCCGTCATCGCGAGCGGCGGTCTCGTGGGGGCCGGGATCGCCCTGTTGATCGGCGGCGACTGGATCGTCGCGTTGATCGCGGCCGTCGCGGCCTGGCTCATCGAAGTCGTGCGGCATCGGCTGGCGCGCCGCCGGCTACCGGACTTCTACATTCAGATCGCCGGAGGGCTGTGCGCCTCGCTGCTCGCGGTGGGCGCGGCGGCGTTGCATATTCCGGCCAACCCCTCGCTGGTCATCTCTGCCAACATCGTCGTCTTGCTGGCCGGGTTGGGCTTCATCGGTGCGATCCAGGACGCGTTGACCGGTTACTACTTGACCGCGGGCGCGCGGGTCTTCGAGGTGCTGCTCTCGACGGTCGGGATCATCGTGGGCGTCAGCACCGGCCTCATGGTGGGCGGTGTGCTGGGTGTCGACGTGGCGAATCAGACCTCCCTGCCCGCACTGTCGCAACTTCCCGCCGTCATCGGCGGCGCGGCGGTCGCAGCGATGGCGTTCGCACACTCGTCCTACGCGCCGTGGCGCATCATCGTGCCGGTCGGCGTCATCGCGGGTCCGGCGGCAGGACTCATCACGGTCATCGGAAACACCGGACTCGATCGGTCGTTCGCTGCGGCCGTCGGGGCCATCCTCATCGGCGTGGTGAGCTATCCCATCTCGCGATGGGGCCGCGTACCGACGCTCGTGGTCGTGGTCTCGGCCATCGTGCCGATGTTGCCCGGCCTCACCATCTACCGTTCGCTGTCGCAACTGGCGGAGGAGAACCTCTCCGGCATCTTCCAGGGCATCACGGCCGGAGGCATCGCCGTCGCCCTCGCGGCGGGCGTGATCTTCGGCGAGTACCTCGCGCAGCCCCTGGCCCGCGAGACCCGTCGGCTGGAACGACGACTGTCCGGGCCTCGGCTGGTGGGGCCGTTCCGGGCCAAGTCACGGCGCCGGGAGCTGAAGCGCCTGCCTTAGCGCTGGTGTCCGCTCCCGCCCATGGGTTACCGTTCAGTAAGCAAGCGCTTAGCGAGTGGGAGCACAGGTATGAGACGTCAGTTGTCCGCCGAGGACGCGAAGTTCCGCGACGAGTTGCGCGAGTTCTTCACGACCCGGATTCCCGAGGAGATCCGCGAAGCCGTGCAGGCTCGTCGCGAACTCACCAAGGATCAGATGGTCGAGAGCCAGCGCATCTTGAATGCCGCCGGCCTCGCGGTCCCTCACTGGCCCGTGGAGTGGGGCGGTCAGGAGTGGACCCAGCTCCAGCGCCACATCTGGCACGAGGAGATGGCGCTCGCGTGCGTCCCGCCGCCGCTGACCTTCAACACCAACATGGTCGGTCCGGTCATCGCGGCGTTCGGCTCTCCGGAGCAGAAGGAGCGCTTCCTGCCGGCCACGGCCAACCTGGACATCTGGTGGTCGCAAGGCTTCTCCGAGCCCGACGCCGGCTCGGACCTCGCGTCGCTGCGCACCACCGCGGTGCGCGACGGCGACGACTACGTCGTCAACGGCCAGAAGACCTGGACGACCCTCGGGCAGTACGGCGACTGGATCTTCACCCTCGTGCGCACCGATCCCACCGCGCCCAAGCGCCAGCAGGGCATCAGCTTCTTACTCATCGACATGACGACGCCCGGCCTCACGGTGCGCCCCATCGAGCTCATCGACGGTGGTGTCGAGGTGAACGAGGTCTTCTTCGAGAACGTCCGCGTTCCGGCCGAGAACCTCGTCGGCGAGGAGAACAAGGGCTGGACCTACGCCAAGTTCCTGCTCGGCAACGAACGCACGGGCATCGCGTCGGTGGGTGCCACCAAGCGGAATCTCGCGACCGCCAAGCAGCACGCCGCCGAGCTCGGGCTTCTCGACGACCCGGCGTACGCGGGGCGTATCGCGGAGCTGGAGAACCAGCTCCTCGCACTCGAGCTCACCGCGCTGCGGGTCGCCGGCAACTCGGCCGATGGCAAGCCGGATCCGGCCTCGTCGATTCTCAAGCTGCAGGGCACCGTGCTTCAGCAGGCCGTTACCGAGTTGGCCGTCGACCTCGCGGGTCCGGCGGCGCTCGCCTCGGGCGCCGGCGACACCAGCGAGCTGCCCGAGTGGGCGCGCCTGTCGACGCCGGTCTACCTCAACTACCGCAAGACCTCCATCTACGGCGGATCGAACGAGGTGCAGCGCACCATCATCGCCGGCACCATCCTGGGACTGTGATCTGACATGGACTTCACGATCGACGCTGAACAAGAAGCCCTCAAGGGGGCTGTGCGCGGGCTCCTCGCCCGGGCCTACCCGTCCTCGGAAACCCGCCGCGAGGTCGTCTCGACGGAGCCGGGCTTCGGCGAGGACACCTGGCGCAAGCTCGCTGAGATGGGTCTGCTCGGACTCCCCTTCGCCGAGGAGGACGGCGGGATGGGCGCCGGGCCGGTCGAGGTCTCCCTCGTCGCCGAGGAACTCGGCCGCGTTCTCGCTCCCGAACCCTTCGTCGAGGCCGTCGTGCTCGCCGGCGGGCTCATCGCCTCCGCCGCCGACGATCAGCAGCGCGCAGCCCTCCTGGAGCCGCTCGTCGCGGGCGAGAGTCTGCCCGTGGTGGCGTGGCTCGAACCGGGTCGCCGCTGGGCGTCGGACGCCGAGCGCGTCACCGCCACGTGGGCGAACGATCGGTGGACGCTCAGCGGCGTCAAGGAGCCCGTGCTGTGGGGCGCCCGAGCCGATGTGCTCATCGTCAGCGCGGCGACCGACGTCGGCACGGGCTTGTTCGTCGTCTCGCCCGAGGCCGCGGGCCTCACGCGCGACGGGTACATCACGCACGACGGCCTGCGGGCAGCTCGCGTGGAGCTCCAGGCCACCCCCGCCTCCCCGCTCGGCGACGTGAGCCGTGACCAGGCGCCGCTGCTCGAGGCGGCCGTCGACGCTGCGCGGGTCGCGTACGGCCACGAGGCGCTCGGCGCGATGTCCACGGCACTCGAGACCACCGTCGGCTACCTCAAGACGCGCAAGCAGTTCGGCGTCACGCTCAACACGTTCCAGGCCCTCACGTTCCGTGCCGCCGACATGTACGTCTCGCTGGAGCTGGCGCGCAGCACCGTCACCTGGGCGACGATCGTCCTCGATGCTGCTGCCGAGGGCCAGGACGTCGATGTCCCGGCTGCGGTGGCTCAAGCGGCCCTCCAGGTGAGCCGGGCCGGCCGTCACCTCGGCCAGGACGCGATCCAGCTGCACGGGGGCATCGGCATGACGGCCGAGTACAGCGTGGGCCACTACATGAGCCGGCTCACCGCGATCGAGCACCTCATCGGCGACGGCCCCTTCCATCGCGCCCGCCTCGCCGCTCAGGTGAGCGACCACGAGGTCCTCGACCCGATCGGCTGAGCGGTAACCGGCGACGACCGAGTGTGTCGCGATACGCCGCTCGTTCCTCGCGGCTACTCGACCACCTGAGCAGGCCGGAGCAGTGCCGAGACACGACGAAGGGCCGCAGCCCCCCGAGCTGCGGCCCTTCGTGGTCTCGTGCTGGATTCAGCTCAGGCCGAGCGGCCCGGCCTCATCCCCCTTGCCCCGTCGGGTGAGCAGGTAGCCCGTGCCGAGGATGGCGAGGCCGGCGAACAGCACCGGAGCCAGCAGTCCGACGCCCGTGCGCGGCAGCAGGCCGCCCACGTTGTTCTCGTCCCGGTCGGCCGGGTCGTTCGGTCCCGGATCGTCCGGGACCGTCACGTCGAGCGCCTGGTTCGGGCCGACGAGCGAGTTCGCGAGCAACAGGTCGGCGAGCTGACCGTCACCGCCGCCGAGATCGAAGAGCTTCACTCGCAGCGCGGAGATCGAGTGGACCTCGCCCTGCGAGGTGTCGGCGTTGCTGAGTGCCGTGTACTCGTCCGGCACGTTGACCAGGATCTGCGCGATCTGCGCCAGCTGCTCGGTGAGGGTACCGAGGCCGTCGGCCAGCGGCTCCACGATCTGTTCGAGCGCCGGCCGCAGCTGCTCGAAGATGGTGTCGAGCAGTGGCCGCAGGGCGTCACGCGTCAGGCTCTCGATCGGCAGCGGTGCCTCGAAACCGCCGATCAGCAGGGAGATCCCGAGTTGGTCGAGGAGCTGAGCGACGATGTCGTCGTAGAAGGCCTGGACGAGACCGGGCAGCTGCTGGACCAAAGCGGGGAGCACCGTGTGCAGCAGGTCGGTGTTCTCCGGGAGGTTGTTGATGTCTAGGCCGAGCACGCGATCCAGGACGGTGGCGAGATCGACCGTGATGGTGCCCGCGGCGAGGTCGAACGCGATGCCATTGGCCGTGTAACTCTCCAGGCCGTCGGTCAGAGCGTTCAGCCCGGTGATCTTGACCCCGAGCAGATCCTCGAGCTGCTCGCACACATTGATCTCGCCGCCCCCGGGCAACGGCGCGGTAAGGACGCCGGCGAGGATCTCGCAGACCTCCGCGAGGCCGACCGTCGCCTCCTCGGGAAGCGACAGGCTCGGCGCGCCGCCGAGCGAGGAGTTGATCGTCTCCAGCAACGGCACGTCCAGCACGAGCTGCGAGCCGGCGATCGAGTAGGAGCGCTCGACGGCGGCGGTCGGTGACGCCTGCTCGGCCGACGAGGAGATGGCGCCCAACTCGAGGCGAAGATCCAACAGCAGCTCCGTCAGCGGCTCCAACGAGCCGTTCGAGAGACTGAGCGTCGCGAAGGAGTCGGCCGGCTGACCCTCGCCGCCGACGTGCACGATGCCGTCCTTGGTCACCGCACCGCTCGCCGCACGCGACGACCCGCCGTTTCCGGCCGCAGCGTAGGAGCCGACCGGACCGATCTCACTGCCGAGCAACGTGTCGCCGACCGGGATCGTCAGCTGGTCGAGTGCCTGCAGCGGGCTCAGGGTGAACTGCTCGCCGCCCTCGGGGAAGGACAGCGAGGCGCCCTCCTCTTCGACGCCGTCGCCGATGATGTTGACGAGCTCGCCGAGGGCGTTCTTGCCGGCCAGGAACTGTGCTTCCGCGTACGAGGTGTACGCGACGGAGTCCTGCGCCGATGCCGGGAGCGGAGCGGCGACCAGCAGAGCGCTGAGCCCCGTGGCCAGGAGGCTGGAACCGAGAATCCTCATGGGATGCCTTTACCGTGTCGAGCGAAGTCTGTCGTGCGGTTCAACGACGAGGACGCCGAAAGGTTACGAGATTCTCCGGATACTTAAGAAATCTGTACCACACGAATCATTCGCATCGTTCCAGGCAAATCAGCGTGCCCGAGCCCGCCACATCCCTGACCTCGACGGGATCGAGATCCAGCTCCGGTTGCGTGGGCAGCCACTCGCTCAGCGCCTCGGCCTGGGCCACCGTGCCGACTTGCAGGACGAGAGAGCCGCCGACCACCAGATGCGCTCCGGCGACGCGAAGACAGGCGCGGGCGAGGCTCAGTCCGTCGTCTCCGCCGTCGATGGCGGTCAGCGGGTCCTCGGGATAGTCGGCGGTGCGCGCGCTTTCGACCCACGGGGGGTCGGCGACCACGAGCGCGAACCGCTCGTCGTCGTGGATGGCGGTCTCGAGCGGGGCGCACCGCACCTCCGTGTAGCTCGCGCGCAGGGAGTTGCGCACGTTCTCGCGTGCGTGATGGCAAGCGACGGGATCGGCGTCGACCAGGACGAGATCGCGATCGCTCTCGTGCGCGGCCAGCAGGCCGATGTGGCCGGCGCCGCTACACAGCTCGAGGACCGGACCGTCGGGGACGACGGCCAGCAGCTCCGCGGCCCACCGCGACTGCAATGCGGTCCAGGGCCGCGGTCGCAGGACGCGCTCATCGAACTGGATGGTCAGCGGACCGAACCCGATCGTCTCCAGGGGCGGCTCAGCCACGGTGGTGTCGTCGGGAGAGGGCACGAGACGACGATAGGGGCAGCATCCCGACCGGGCATCCCGAACCGCGAAAACGACGAAGCCAGCGAGACCTCGATTTCACGGCGGTCGTCCTGGCTCCTTGCGTGGCAGCGGAGGCAGGCCTCCTCTGCTACTCGAAACGAAGAAACCAGCACGACTCTCGATTCGCGAGCGTCGTCCTGGCTCCTTGCGTGGCAGCGGAGGATAGGGGATTCGAACCCCTGAGGGCGTTAACCCAACCCGCTTTCCAAGCGAGCGCACTAGGCCACTATGCGAATCCTCCGCGGACGAGCGTACCGGGCGGACCCAGGAGCGGGGGAATCGGCCCCGCTCCACTCGGTGTGGCCGAGCCCGTATGATGGGGATCAGCCCCTCGCGTGGCGGTACATCACCCAACTCCCCCAGGGCAGGAATGCAGCAAGGGTCAGTGGTCCCTGCCGGGTACGCGAGGGGTCCTTTCGTTCCCGGGAGTTTCCGGACCGCCTCTCAGTGCAGATCTCCCAGTGGCACCAGTGTCGCGGGTTCTCCCGGTCGACCGCGGGGCGACGGGTGCGGGAGGAGTGTGGCGCACGCCCTAGACTGAACTGCGTGATCTTTCGACGCGTGGGGGACGGTCGACCCTATCCGGACCACGGCCTGACTCAGGACGACTGGGCGCAGATCTCGCCGACCCAGGTGCGCCTCGACGATCTCACCACCACTAAGAAGGAGCTCGACCTCGCGACGCTCCTCGACGACGACTCCACCTACTTCGGCGACCTGTTCGCGCACGTCGTCAGCTGGCGCGGCGAACTGTTCCTCGAGGACGGCCTCCACCGAGCGCTGCGCGCGGCGCTCCAGCAGCGCACGATGCTGCACGCTCGCGTCTACTCCATCGGGGGAAGGAAGTCATGAGTTCGGTGCGCGAGAAGCTCTTCCTCGGCGCGGCCGGGCTCACCTTCGTCGGCGCCACCGCCATCGGCGTGAACCTGCTGTTCGCGTCCGCGGACACCGGCGTGGAGGAGAGCGAGACCTGCGAGACCCAGGTCATCCCCGCCGGTGAGCCCGTGCAGAGCAGCATGGTGACCGTCAACATCTTCAACGCCAGCGAAGCAGCGGGCCTCGCGAACCGGGTCCGGATCAACCTTGAGGGCAAGGGATTCCTGGGCGGCCGCATCGGCAACAGTGCGAGCGAGATTCCGGTCGACAACGTCACGATCCTGACCAACGGACAGGACGACCCGACGGTCCAGCTGGTCGCTCAGCAGTTCAACGGCGAGGTGCAGTTCGCCGAACCCGACATCACCCTCGACGACGGTGTGACGATCCTCCTCGGCCCGAACTATCAGGATCTGCGCGGTGACGCGCCCACCGAGATCCCCGCGTCCCAGGAGACCACGGTGTGCGTTCCGACGATCGACCTCTCCGAGGTCGACCAGGGCTGACGCCGGCCGCCGTCAGCCGGCGAGCCGAGCCAGCCGGCGCACGGCAAACTCGTAGCCCTGAACACCGGCGCCCACGATGGTGCAGCTGGCGATCGGGGAGATGTACGAGTGGTGCCGGAACTCCTCGCGCGCGTGCACGTTCGTCAGGTGCACCTCGGCCACGGGCAGCTGCACACCGGTGAGCGCATCGCGCAGTGCGATCGACGTGTGGGTGAGGCCACCCGGATTGAGGATGATGCCGGCGCAGTCGGTGCGCGCCTCGTGGATCGCGTCGATCAGCGCGCCCTCGTGATTGCTCTGCACCGCTCGCACCTCGAATCCGAGCTCGGCCGCGGTGTTCGTCACGAGCGCCACGACGTCGTCGAGGGTCTCGTGACCGTAGATCGCCGGCTCCCGCGTGCCGAGCAGGTTGAGATTGGGGCCGTTGAGGAGAAGGAGACGCTTCACGCGGTCACCGTACCGTTCCCGCGCTGCGCGGCGAGCCGGACCGGGGCGTTCGGCGCTCCGTAGCCGTCGTAACCGCCCCGGCGCTCGACGATCTCGAGGAACACCCCGCCCACGATCGGCGTGTAGAAGTGCACGAACTCGCCGTCGGCATCCCGGTCGTACAGCAGGTCGAGCTCGCGCAGCACCTCGAGCGTCGCCGCGTCCAGGCCGAACCGGGCGGCGAGGTCGTCGTAGTAGTTGTCCGGGATCGGCAGGAACAGCAGCCCGCGCTCGCGGGCGTGGCGAGCGACGGTGATGACGTCCTCGCAGCGCACCGCGACGTGCTGAGCCGGCACCGGCGCTGTGGGCGGGGCGAGGTTGAGCGGGATGCGCAGCGCCCCGTCGTCGGTCCGCATCACCTGGCTACGGACGAGGCCGCTGGGGCCGGGCACATCCATCGAGGACTCGGCGGCGAGGCCGAGCACGCTGCTGTAGAAGAGCACGGCCTCATCGAAGTCCTGCCACGGCTGGGCGAGATTGATGTGGTCGACCGAACCGGAGAACGGCTGATCGGGTTCGCCGCCATCGAACTCGGTCACCCACGACGACTCGGCAGGCTGGTCGTTCCAGTACACCTCGGTGCCGTCGGGCGCCGCGACGGCGCGCAACTCCTGCTCCCCGGCGTAGGTTCGCCGGAACACCCGGGGGGCTCCGAGCGCTGCAGCCCGGTCGGCGGCGTCTGCTGCATCGTCGACGCGCACCCCAATGGCGGCGAGCTGCGGAGCGGCGTGGCGAGCCTGCTCGTTGAGGACGATGCGCGCCTCGCCTGCGGACCATAGGCGCACCGGCTTGCTCCGGTGCCGGCCGCGGAACGTGAAGCCGATCCGGTCCAGCATCTCCTCGAGCTCGGCAAGGTCCTCGCCCTTGACCTCGACGAAGTCCACCGCGAGGGGAGCCGCGGCTGCGGCGAGGCGATCGGTACTCCACCCGGCCGCTTCGGCGGTGCGGTCGGCCAGCCAGGTGAGCGAGCGGCGCGCATGGCCCGCGGTGCGCACGACGTCGGTCTGACGGAAGGTGTCGTTGAAGACCTCGAGCGAGAGCGGACCGGTGTATCCGGCGCGCAGGACGTGTCCGAGGAAGGTGGTCAGATCGAAGCTGCCCTCGCCGGGGAACAGGCGGTGGTGGCGGCTCCAGGAGAGCACGTCCATGTCGAGGGCGGGGGCGTCGGCGAGTTGCAGGAAGAAGATCTTGTCACCGGGGATCTGCTCGATCGCGGCGGGATCGTGACCCCGGGAGAGGATGTGGAAGCTGTCGAGGCAGGTGCCCAGGTTGGGGCGGTCGGCGAGTTCGACGATGCGCCAGGCGTGGCGGTAGTCGTCGACGAACCGGCCCCACGCGAGGGCCTCGTATGCGATCCGGAGACCCCGGTCGGCGGCCCGGTCGGCCAACTCCCCGAGCTGACGGGCAGCCACCTCGTCGTCGCCGATCGTCGCTGTGGCGACGTTGCTGCACACGAGCACGGTGTCGGCCCCGAGCCGCTCCATCACGTCGAACTTCGCCTCGGCCCGGCGCAGGTTGTCGGCGAACGTGGCCTCGTCGACCCCTTCGAAGTCCCGGAACGGCTGGAACAGGTCGATGGTCAGTCCCAGTCGGTCGCACAGGGCCCGGATTTCCTCGGGCGATTCGTAGGCGGCCACCAAGTCGGCGTCCATGATCTCTACTCCGTCGAAGCCGGCCGCCGCGCAGGCGTGCAACTTCTCGACGAGCCCTCCCGACAGACAGACGGTGGCGATCGCGGTACGCATGCGGCGAATGTACCAAAAAGTACATTGTTCGGGTCCGCGGGTGGGTGACGGGGGCCACGCTCCCGCTAGGGTGGCGCGTGTGAGCGACCAGCCGATCCGTCAGCGCGATGCCGAGCGGACGCGTTCCGAGCTGCTGGCGGTCGCCACCGAGGTGTTCGCCGAGTCGGGCTATTCGGGCGCTCGCGTCGATGAGATCGCTGAGCGCACCAGCACCACCAAACGCATGATCTATTACTACTTCGGCGGCAAGGAACAGCTGTACCGCGCCGTGTTGGAAGAGGCGTACCGCGGCATCCGCGAGGCCGAGCGCGGTATCGACGTGGGTGAGCTGGGCCCCGCGGAGGCGATGCGCCGACTCGCCGAACTCACCTACGACCACCACCTGGAGCACCAGGCCTTCATCCGCCTCGTGTCGATCGAGAACATCCACCGTGGCGAGCACATCCAGCGCCTGCAGAGCCTGCGGGATCTCGGCCAGCCGGCCATGTCACTGCTCGACGAGATCCTCGAGCGCGGGCGCTCCGAGGGCGTCTTCCGCGACGACGTCGACGCCTTCGACGTCCACCTCATCATCAGCGCCTACTGCGTGTTCCAGGTCGCCAACCAGTACACGTTCGGCTACCTGTTCTCCCGCGACCTGCATGCCCCCGAGAGCCGCGCGCACCTGCGCTCGCTCATTGGCGACGTCGTCGTCTCCTGGCTTCGCGACCGCTGAGCGCCTGAGCCGACCCCCGTGAGAGCCCCAGGGCGGGCCTGTGATTCACTTCACGTACGTACCGGTTAGTACATTAGCCCAGGAGAAGGATGTCGTCCCGTTCCCCTTACCTCGTCGGCCTCATCGGCAACGGGGTCCGTCCGTCGCTCACCCCGCCGCTGCACATGGCCGAGGCCGCAGCACTGGGGCTCGATTACGTATACCGGCCGATCGACCTGCTGGAGCACGACCTGCCCGCCACGGCGATCGGTGACCTCCTGCGTCAGGCGCGGGTGTTCGGTCTCGACGCGCTCAACGTCACGCATCCGTGCAAACAGCTCGTCATCGAGCACCTCGACACCCTCTCGCCGGCCGCTGCCGCCCTGGGGGCTGTGAACACCGTGCTCTTCGAGCCCGACGGCCGCACCACGGGACACAACACCGACACCACAGCGTTCGAGACGTCGGTGCGCACCGCCCTGCCCGGCGCTTCACTCGCGCAGGTCGTGATGCTCGGTGCCGGCGGCGCCGGCGCGGCGGTCGCCGATGCACTCGCCCGGCTGGGAACCGAACGCCTGGCCGTGGTCGACGTCGATCAGACTCGCGCCGCCGCGCTCGCCACCGAGCTGGCTGAACGGCACGCGGCGACGCACGTGGAGTCGGCCCCTCATGACGAGCTCTCGGCGCTGCTGGCCACGGCCACCGGCGTCGTCCACTGCACGCCGACCGGCATGGCGGACCATCCGGGTCTGCCGTTCGACGCCGTGCTACTGCATCCGCGGCTCTGGGTCGCCGACATCGTCTACCGACCGCTGGACACTGCCCTCCTGCAGGCCGCCCGCGCGGCCGGCTGCCGCACGCTCGACGGCGGCCACATGGCCGTCCACCAAGCCGTCGACGCCTTCCGGCTCATCACCGGCATCGACCCCGACGTCGATCGGATGAGCCGCCACTTCCGCACCCTCGTCGCCGACGACGAGGCCTGAGCACTCAGCGATCAGGAGAACCACCCATGGACACATCCCGTCCCGACGCGGCACTGAAGACCACCAAAACCCCGGTCCGGGCGGCAGCCGCCAGCTTCATGGGAAGCGCCGTCGAGTACTACGACTTCTTCATCTTCGGCTCCGCCGCCGCGTTGATCTTCCCCACCGTGTTCTTCCCGAGCGACAACCAGGCATCGCTCGTCATGAGCTTCGCGACTTTCGGCTTCGCCTACGTCGCGCGTCCGTTCGGTGCGGTCATCTTGGGTCACTTCGGTGACCGGGTCGGCCGCCAGCGGGTCCTCATGTTCACGTTGCTGCTCATGGGTTTGTCGACCTTCATCATCGGTTG
Organism: Aeromicrobium phragmitis; assembly: GCF_003674095.1. Lineage (GTDB taxonomy): Bacteria > Actinomycetota > Actinomycetes > Propionibacteriales > Nocardioidaceae > Aeromicrobium > Aeromicrobium phragmitis. The sequence goes on along the minus strand of NZ_RDBF01000001.1, from coordinate 426,641 downwards.
CCTGCCCAGCTTCGAGCAGATCGGTTGGTTCGCGCCCGCACTGCTGGTGCTCTGCCGATTGATGCAAGGGCTGTCCGCGGCCGGCGAGCAGGCCGGCGCGAGCTCGCTGACCCTCGAGCATGCTCCCGATGATCGTCGCTCCTTCTACACCTCGTGGACCCTCACGGGCACCCAGGGCGGTCAGATCCTGGCCGCGCTCATCTTCATCCCCGTCGTGGCGCTGCCCGACGACATCAAGTTCAGCTGGGGCTGGCGCCTGCCATTCTGGCTCAGCGCCGTGGTTGTCGTCGTCGCCTACTTCATCCGTCGGTCGCTGCACGAGCCGCCGACGTTCGCCAAGGCCAAGGCGCAGGGCGACGTCGCCAAGATCCCGTTCGTCGAGCTCTTCCGCACGCACGGTTGGGACGTCGCGCGCGTCGTCGCCTGCGCCTTCATCGCCGCCGTGTCGACCGTCTTCGGCAATCTCGCCATCGCCTACGGTGCCGAGGTCGGTCTCCGCGAGTCGATCACCTTGTGGCTCGTCGTCGCGGCCAACATCGGGGCGCTCCTGACCCAGCCGCTGTTCGGCATGCTCGCCGACCGGATCGGACGCAAGCCCGTCTTCGTCTACGGTGCCGTCTCGAGCGCGGTGCTCATGCCGTTCTACATGCGGTCGATGGCCGGCGACAGCGAGCTGCTGGTGTTCGCTCTCGCGATCGCGACCTTCTCCTGCGGCTACGCTGCGGCCAACGCCGTCTGGCCGTCGTTCTACGGTGAGATGTTCAGCGCCAAGGTCCGCTTCTCGGGCATGGCGATCGGAACGCAGCTCGGCTTCCTCATGGCCGGATTCGCGCCGTCGATCGTGACCGCGTTGGGCGGCGTGCGCGACGGCGGTTGGGTCGTCATCGCGGGATTCACCGCGGTGATCTGTGCGATCGCCTCGTTCGCCGCGCTCACCGCGCGCGAGACCAAGTCCGTGCCGACCGAACGACTCGGGACGCCGGTCAAGGACGCGCGGCTCGGCGTCTGAGCGTTCAGCGCTCGGAGAGCTGGCGGCTGATGCCCCGAGCCGCGACCTGGAGCGCGGCCAGCAGCCGGGCACGGTCGCGACGCAGGCTCGCCACCACCACACCGATCGCCGCCACCACCACCTCGTCGTCGCGCACCACCGGGACGGCGAGGGAGGCGGCGCCGAGCGTCATCTCCTCGCTCGTCGTGGCGTACCCGTCCCTGCGCACCCGCTCCAGCTGCTCGGCGAGGATCGGCGGCTGCGTGACCGTATAGGGGGTCACCCGGGTGAGCCGCGCCGCCACGCGCTCCCGCACGTCAGGCGGTGCATGCGCGAGCAGGACCTTGCCGACTCCGGTCGAATGCATCGGCAGGGTCGAGCCGATGGTGCTCATGACCGGCACCGACGCCCTGCCGCGCATGCGCTCGAGATACAGCACGTGATCGCCATCGCGGACCGCGAGATGCACGGTCGCGCGGGTGGTGGCGTGAACGTCGTGAAGGATCGGCTCGGCGACGCGTCGCAGGTCCGCCTCGACGGGAGCGAGGAGCCCCACGTCCCACAGCAGTCGCCCCACCACATAGTCACCCTGCGGACGACGGGTGAGCGCACCGCCGGCCACCAGCTCGTTCGCGAGCCGGTGGGCCGTCGGGATCGGGAGGTCGGCCCGGCGGGCCAGCTCGCTCAGCGTCAGGCGGCGGTGGCGCTCGTCGAAAGCGGCGAGGATCGCGAGCACGCGCGAGGTGACGCTGACGCCCGGACGTGAGGTGTTACCCGCCATGACGCCTCCTCGATCATTTTCGCTCAGTGGAATCGTACGCTTCGCATCGCGTGCCGACGCGGCCTAGGGTGCCGGGCATGACCACCCAGCCGATCTCCACCGACCCGGACAGCGCGTCGGCCAGCCAAGAGCAGGTCGACGGCGAGATCGCGGCGATCGCGGAGGACTACCGCGCCTCGGGCGTCGAGGAGACGCAGCCGCGCCTGGACTACCCGCCGTACCGCAGTTCGCTGCTGCGCCACCCCACCAAGTCACTGCACCACGCCGATCCCGAGACGATCGAGCTGTGGGCGCCGTGCTTCGGCCACCGCGACGTCCATCCCCTCGAAGCCGATCTCACGATTCAGCACGGCGGGGAGCCGCTCGGTGAGCGCATGAAGCTGGTCGGCCGCATCGTCGACGGCGACGGCCGGCCGGTGCGCAACCAACTGGTCGAGATCTGGCAGGCCAACGCCGGAGGACGCTACGTGCACAAGCGCGACCAGCATCCGGCCCCCATCGACCCGAACTTCACCGGAGTCGGGCGCTGCCTGACCGATGACGACGGCAACTACGCGTTCACGACGATCAAGCCGGGCCCGTACCCGTGGAAGAACCACCGCAACGCCTGGCGGCCGGCGCACATCCACTTCTCACTGTTCGGCACCGACTTCACCCAGCGGATGATCACCCAGATGTACTTCCCCGGAGACCCGCTGTTCGCACTGGACCCGATCTTCCAGTCCATCACCGACCCGAAGGCCCGCGAGCGGCTCGTGGCGCAGTACGACCACTCGGTGACGACGCACGAATGGGCCACCGGTTACCGCTGGGACATCGTGCTGACCGGCAGCCACCGCACGCCGCTCGAGACCGAGACCGACGAGGACTGACGACATGGCAGATCTGATCGCAACGCCCGGCCAGACCATCGGGCCCTTCTACGGCTACGCCTTGCCCTATGAGGGTGACAACGAACTCGTGCCGCCCGGCCGCGCCGACGCTATCCGGCTGCACGGCCAGGTGCTCGACGGTGCCGGCGCGCCCGTTCCCGACGCTTTGCTCGAACTGTGGCAGGTCGACGCGGACGGCAACGTCGTCCAGCAGCCGGGCTCGCTGAAGCGGGACGGGTGGACGTTCACCGGGTGGGGTCGGACGTCCACCGACGACGCTGGTCACTACACCTTCTCGACGTTGCGGCCGGGCGCGACCGCACCGGGGAAGGCGCCGTTCTTCCTGGTGACCGTGTTCGGACGCGGGGTGCTCAACCGTCTCTTCACGCGGGCCTACCTGCCCGAGGACGCCGACGCACTCGCCGCCGATCCCCTGCTGACGTCGCTGCCGGCCGAGCGCCGCGATTCCTGCATCGCCGCGGCCGACGCGCACGGGTACCGATTCGACATCCGACTTCAGGGCGAGGCCGAGACCGTCTTCCTGACCTATCCGCGACACTGAATTACGTGAGCAATCTGTTGTGGCCCGGCGACGAACGGGCGGGCCGCGTCTTCTCCGATGCCGCGGTCGTCGAGGCGATGGTGGCCGTCGAGGACGCCTGGCTATGGGCGCTTGTCGGCACGGGAGTCGCGCCGGCGAGCGCGGCCGGGTCGCTGACCGGGTTCATCGGCGATGACGATGTGGCCGACCTGGCCACCGGCGCCGAGTCCGGCGGCAACCCGGTCATCGGCCTCGTCGCGCTACTGCGCGAGCGGACCGATGGGGAGACGTCGCGGTGGTTGCACCGCGGGCTGACGAGTCAGGACGTCCTCGACACGGCGCTCGTGCTGTGCGCCCGCGACGCCATCAACGCGATCGACGAGGCGGTCCGCGGACAGCTCGGGGCGATCGTCCGGCTCGCCACCGAGCACCGTGACACTCCGATGGTGGCCCGGACCTTGACGCAGCCGGCCGTGCCGCAGACGTTCGGGGCCAAGGTCGCGCGGTGGGGCGAGGGGATCGTCGACGCCGCTGCCGGGCTCCGGCGAGTGCGTTCCTCGCTGCCGGTCCAGCTCGGCGGGGCGGCAGGAACGATGGCGGCCGCCACCGAGCTCTCCGGCGACCAGGCCGTGGCCCTCGCCCTCGTCCGCGAGACGGCCGAACACCTCGGGCTCGACACGAGCCTGCCGTGGCACACCTCGCGCGGCCGCCTCACCGAGATCGGCGACGCGTTCGTGACGTGCACGGACGCGTGGGGACACGTCGCCGCGGACGTCCTGGTGATGACGCGCCCGGGAATCGGCGAAGTCAGCGAGGGCACGGGCGGCAGCTCGTCGACCATGCCGCACAAGAGCAATCCGGTGATGTCCGTCCTCCTGCGCCGAACCGCCCTCGTCGCCCCCGGTCTCGCGCAGACACTGCACCTGGCGGCCGCGACGATGGAGGACGAGCGAGCCTCCGGCGCTTGGCACGCCGAGTGGGACGCACTCCGTCTGCTCGCCCGCCGCACTCTGGTGGCCGCCCGTCACGCGGAGGTCCTGCTCGGCGGGCTGCGCGTCGACGTCGAACGCATGTCCTTCAACCTCGCCTCGGCCACCGGGGTCGAGGCCGAGCAACAGTCGATGGTGAAGCTGACCGGACGCCTCCCGTCGAGCTCGTACCTGGGCATCGCGCCGCTGCTGGCGGACTCCGCGGTGTCCTCGATCCGCGACTTCCTCGAGGAGGACCCTGCATGACCGTTCCCCGCATCACCGGTGTCGAGCTCAGCCCCGCGGGAACAGGGCCGCTGGTGCTGCTCGGGCCCTCGTTGGGCACGAGCGCAACCGCCCTGTGGTCGGCGGCCGCCGCGCCGCTCACCGCCGACTTCCATGTCGTGGCGTGGAACCTGCCCGGGCACGGAGCCAACACGACCGTGGGGGAACCGTTCACCATGGCCGAGCTGGCCGCCGGCGTCGTCGCGCTTGCGGACGCTCTCGCGCCAGGTGAACCCTTCTCCTACGCGGGCGACTCGGTGGGCGGCGCGGTCGGGCTGCAGCTGCTCCTCGACGTCCCGGACCGAGTGCGTTCCGCGGCGCTGCTCGCGACCGGAGCGAAGATCGGCGAGGAGTCGGCGTGGCGCGAACGTGCCGCCACGGTCCGGGACAGCGGAACACCGTCGATGGTGACCGGCTCGGCGCAGCGCTGGTTCGGCCCGGACTTCATGGAGCGCGAGCCGGAGGTCGCCACGGAGCTGCTGCACTCCCTCCAGGACGCCGACGCCGAGGGATATGCGCAGGTGTGCGAAGCGTTGGCGACCTTCGACGTCCGCGAGCGACTCGGCGAAATCAGCGCACCCGTCCTCGCGATCGCCGGCGCCGAGGACGGACCGACACCGCCGGCCAGCCTCGAACAGATCGCCAACGGGGTGCAGCATGGTCGGCTCGTCGTCCTCGACGGCGTGGCCCACCTGCCTCCCGCCGAGCGGCCGCACGAGGTGGGCGTACTGCTGCTGGAGCACTTCACCGGCGCGGGCGACGTCGTCACCGCGTTGACGACCGGCGCCACGAGCGAGCAGGTGTACGACGCGGGCATGACGGTGCGCCGGGAGGTGCTCGGTGACGCTCACGTCGACCGGGCGACCGCCTCGATCACGGACTTCACCGAGGAGTTCCAGCGCTTCATCACGCAGTACGCCTGGGGCGGCATCTGGACGCGACCCGGCCTCGACCGGCGCACCCGCTCGTTCATCACACTCACCGCACTCCTCGCGCGGGGGCATCACGAGGAGTTCGCCATGCACGTCCGCGCCGCCAAGCGCAACGGGCTGAGCGATGACGAGATCAAGGAGCTCATCCTCCAGTGCGCGATCTACTGCGGGGTCCCGGATGCGAACCACGCCTTCAAGATCGCGCAGCGCGTCCTCGCCGAGCCGTCCGAGTGAGGGAGGGCCGCCTTCGCGGTCGCCCGAACTCCCGGCGCGCGAGGATTAGGCTGACGTCATGAACTCGCCTGGCGACCAGTTCGTGCAGTCCCTCGCCCGGGGACTGGCGGTCATCACGGCGTTCGACACCGAGCACCCGGAGATGTCGCTCACCGAAGTGGCCCAGCGCACGGGTTTCAGCCGGGCGACCGCACGGCGCTTCCTGCACACCCTGGTCGAGCTGGGGTACATGCGCACCGCCGGCAAGACGTTCGCGCTGACCCCGCAGGTCATGCGGCTCGGCACCGCGTATCTCTCCGGACTCGGGTTGCCGCAGCTCGCGCAGCCGCACCTCGAGCGGATGTCCGCAACACTCGGCGAGTCCACGTCGGCCGCCGTCCTCGACGGCACGGAGATCGTCTACGTCGCCCGCGTGGCCACGCGTCGCATCATGAGCGTCGGGATCACCGTCGGCACCCGGTTCCCCGCCTACGCGACCTCGATGGGACGCGTCCTGCTCGCCGCCCTCGACGGGCCCGCCCTCGATGCGTACTTCGCCGAAGCGACGCTGGTCCCCAGGACGCCGCGCACGTTGCACACCGAGCCGGCGTTGCGCGACGAGATCGCGCGGGTGCGCGAGCGCGGGTGGTGTCTCGTGGACCAGGAACTCGAGCGGGGCCTCACGTCGATGGCCGCACCGGTGCGAGACCGGGACGGCGCCACGGTGGCCGCGGTGAACATCTCGATGACGCACACCGACACCGGCGAGGGCCACCAGGAGGCGCTCGCCGCGCTCCTGGAGTGCGCCGCCGCGGTGAGCGATGACGTCGCGGAGCACGGCCTCAACTGAGGCTGCGCCCGTTGGAATTCTGTTGCAACCCGCGGTACAGTGGGCGCCGTTCGTCCAACGAACTTATGTTCGCATAGCGAACAGAAGGAGACTCTCATGGCTCACCTGTACGCCGCCGTCCGTACGCCGTTCGGCAAGTTCAACGGCGCCCTCGCGGGGGTCCGCCCCGACGATCTCGCCGCCACCGCCGTCACCGGCGTGCTGGACAAGTCGCCCGGGCTCGACCCCGCCGCCATCGGCGACGTCGTGTGGGGCAACGCCAACGGCGCCGGTGAGGACAACCGGAATGTCGGACGCATGGCCATCCTCCTCGCCGGCCTTCCGGTGAGCGTGCCGGCCACCACGGTGAACCGGCTGTGCGGCTCCAGCCTCGACGCGGCCATGATCGCCTCGCGCACCGTCGACACCGGAGACGCCGACGTCGTGCTCGCCGGCGGGGTCGAGTCGATGACGCGGGCGCCCTGGGTGCTGCCCAAGCCCCACCGCGGCTTCCCCGCCGGTGACGTCACCGCCGTGTCGACCACCCTCGGCTGGCGCCTGGTCAACCCGGCGATGCCGAAGGAATGGACCATCTCGCTCGGCGAAGCCAACGAGCAGCTCGCCGCGAAGTTCGGCATCAGCCGCGAGCGTCAGGACGAATTCGCCGCCCGCTCCCACGCTCTCGCCGACGCGGCCTGGAACGAGGGCTTCTACGACGACCTGACCGTGAGCGTCCCGGGCGCGGAGCTGGCGCGCGACGAGGGCATCCGGCCGGGCACCACCGTCGAGAAGCTCTCGGCGCTCCGTCCGGCCTTCCGGCCCGACGGCCTGATCACCGCCGGCAACGCCTCCCCGCTCAACGACGGCGCCTCCGCTCTCGTCATCGGCTCCGAACGCGCCCGAGATCAGATCGGCGTCGATCCGATCGCGCGCATCGCCGGTCGAGGCGCCACGGCCCTCGAACCGCAGATGTTCGGGTACGCGCCGGTCGAGGCGGCCAACCAGGCCCTCGCGCGCGCCGGCATCAGCTGGAGCGACGTCGGCGCGGTCGAACTCAACGAAGCCTTCGCCGTCCAGTCGCTGGCGTGCGTCGATGCCTGGAAGATCGACCCGGAGATCGTCAACGTCAAGGGCGGCGCGATCGCCATCGGCCACCCGCTCGGTGCGTCCGGGGGGCGGGTTCTCGGCACCCTCGCGCACGTGCTGCGCGAGCGCGGCGAGCGCTGGGGCGTCGCCGCGATCTGCATCGGCGTCGGCCAGGGCCTCGCCGTCGTGCTGGAGAACGAGGAGGTTGCGTGAGCCGCGCACACATCGTGACCTCCCCAGCCGAGGCGGTCGCCGGGATCGAGGACGGATCGACCGTCCTCGTCGGCGGTTTCGGCATGGCGGGCATGCCGGTCACGCTGATCGACGCGCTGATCGAGCAGGGCGCCTCCGACCTCACGATCGTCAGCAACAACGCCGGCAACGGCGACACCGGCCTCGCGGCCCTGCTCGCCGCCGGGCGGGTGCGCAAGGTCATCTGCTCGTTCCCGCGCCAGCATGACTCCTACGTCTTCGACGGCCTCTACCGCTCCGGCAAGCTCGAACTCGAGGTCGTCCCGCAGGGCAACCTCGCCGAGCGCATGCGTGCGGCCGGAGCGGGCATCGGCGCCTTCTACTGCCCCACGGGCGTCGGGACGCCGCTCGCCGAGGGCAAGGAGCAGCGCACGATCGACGGCCGCGACTACGTCTTGGAATACCCGATCCGCGGCGACTACGCGCTCATCGGCGCGCAGACCGCCGACCCGATGGGCAACCTGGTGTACCGCAAGACCGCCCGGAACTTCGGTCCCGTGATGGCGACGGCCGCGCGCACCACGATCGCCGAGGTCCGCGAGACGGTCGGGCTCGGCGAGATCGACCCCGAGGCCGTCGTGACCCCGGGCATCTACGTGGACCGCATCCTCGACCTGTCCGCCCTCGCTTCCCAGGAGGTGGCGTCGTGAGCATCGCCGTCGCCGCGACCCAGACCATCGAGCACCTCGACCGGGGCCCGCTGAGCAAGGACGAGTTGGCCGCCCTGGTGGCCCGCGACATCCCGCAGGGCTCGTACGTCAACCTCGGCATCGGTCAGCCGACGATGGTGGCCGACCACCTCGGTGCCGACAGCGGCATCGTCCTGCACACCGAGAACGGGATGCTCGGCATGGGCCGTGCCGCCCGGGACGAGGAGGTCGACCCGGACCTGACCAACGCCGGCAAGATCCCCGTCACCGAACTGCCGGGCGCGGCGTACTTCCACCACGCCGACTCGTTCGCCATGATGCGCGGCGGTCACCTCGACGTCTGCGTGCTCGGCGCGTTCCAGGTCAGCGCCGCGGGCGATCTCGCCAACTGGCACACGGGCGCGCCGGACGCCATCCCGGCGGTGGGCGGCGCGATGGATCTGGCCATCGGCGCCAAGGACGTGTTCGTGATGATGACGCTGTTCGCCAAGGACGGAAGCCCGAAACTCGTGCCACGGTGCACCTACCCGCTGACCGGCGTCGACTGCGTGAGCCGCGTGTACACCGACCGCGCGCTGTTCCTCGTCGGCACCGAGGGCGCGACGGTGGTCGAGACGTTCGGCATGAGCATGGAGGAGCTCGACGAGCGACTCGACATCGAACTGCACACGCTCTGACTCGCGGCTCACGCACTAGGCTCGGCCCGTGAGCAATGACGACGCGCGCAGCCGTCTGGGCCGCTGGCTGCTCCCGGGCGGCGAGGAGCCGGATCCCCGATTCACCTTGGCGAACGAGCGGACGTTCCTCGCCTGGATCCGGACCTCCCTCGCCTTCATCGCGGCCGGGGTCGCGCTCGAAGCGTTCGGTGACGAGCTGTTCCACGCGGGTCTGCGGCGAGCGGTCTCGCTCATCGTCGTCGCGATCGGCCTGTTCATCGCGCTGAGCGCGGCAGGCCGGTGGCGCCGTGTCGAGAACAGCTTGCGGCACCACGCCCCGCTCCCGCCGCCGGCGCTGCTTCCCCTGCTCGCGCTCGGGACCGCCCTCGCCGCCGGCGTCGTGATCGCGCTGGTGGTGACGTGAGCCTCGAGACGCAGCCCGAGCGCACCCGGCTCGCCTGGGGCCGGACCGCCCTCTCGCTGCTCGTGGTCAGCGCCCTCTTCCTTCGCTGGGCGCCCGACGCCGGGGTACTCGTTCTCGCCCCCGTGATCGTGAGCGGGGCCTTCGCGCTTGCGATCGTGACCGCTCAGCAGCGGCGGTACTCCACTCAGACGCTGGAGCGAGCGAGCGCCGACCGTGCGGCACCGAGCATCGTGGTGACGACCGCGGGCGTGGCAGTGCTGGCCGCGTTCGCGATCGTCGCGGTCGCCGCCGACTGACTCCGTTTTCTGCCACCATGAGGGCCATGGCCGCTCCACCCGTTCTCGCAGGTTTCACCGACCGCAGCGTCGATGTCGACGGCGTGCGCCTCCACGTTGTCGAGGGCGGCAGCGAGCATGCCGGGCCGCCGATCGTCCTCGTCCACGGCTGGCCGCAACACTGGTGGATCTGGCGCGAGGTGCTGCCGGCCCTCGCCCGACAGCACCACGTCGTCGCGGTCGATCTGCGCGGGCACGGTTGGAGTTCCGCCCCACCGGCGCGCGGCGACGCCTACGACAAGCGCGTGCTGGCCCGCGAGCTCCTCGCGCTTCTCGACGTGCTGGGTCTGGAACGGCCCGTCCTCGTGGGCCACGACTGGGGCGGGTGGGCCTCGCTGCTGGCCGCCTCGCTGGCCCCTGACCGCGTGCTGGGAGTCGTCGGGATCGCGATCGTCGCGCCCTGGTCCACGGTGCCCGTCCGCGAGCTGTGGCGGTTCGGCTATCAACTCGTGGCCGGCGGGCCGCTCGGGTACCTCGCGCATACGGCGATGAAGCAGCGCTTTCTGCGCCTCGTCTTCAAACTCGGAGCCGGTCGCGGACGACGTCTGACCAAGGACGAGAAGAAGGTCTACCTCGAGAGATTCCGGGAACCGGCACGCGCGCACGCCGGTGTGGCCATGTACCGGCGCTTCCTCACCCACGAGATGCCCGCCGCCCTGCGCGGCCGATACGCCCGGCCTGTGCCCGCGGACCTGCCGGTGCTCTTGCTACCCGGACGCGACGACTCCGTGCTCGCACCCCACCTCGTGCGCCGGGCCGAAGCCCCGAACGTCGAGGTGCAGGTCATCGAGGGTGCCGGGCACTGGGTGCCCGAGCAGCAACCGGGCGCGGTCGTCGAGCACATCGAGCGCTTCGTCGCCACGATGTCATGATGACGACGTGAGCCTCGACGACTTCATCGCCGGCCTGCCGAAGGCCGAACTTCACGTCCATCACGTCGGCTCGGCCTCGCCGCGCACGGTCGCCGAACTCGCCGCTCGGCACGCCGGCGACTCGCCCGTGCCCGCCGATCCCGAGTTGCTCGCGGAGTACTTCACCTTCACCGACTTCGCGCACTTCATCGAGGTGTACCTGTCGGTGGTCGACCTCCTGCGCACGCCCGAGGACATCTGGACCCTCACCCACGAGGTCGCTCGGGATCTCGCGGGCCAGCGCGTGCGGTACGCCGAGCTCACGATGACGCCGTACACGTCGATCGTCCGAGGCATCGCGGCCGAGGCGTACGTCGAAGCCATCGAGGACGCCCGACGCACGGCGGAGCGCGATTTCGGGCTCACCCTGCGGTGGTGCTTCGACATCCCCGGTGAATCCGGTCTGGAATCCGCCGACGTCACGCTCGAGACGGCGTTGCGGTTGCGCCCCGAGGGGCTGGTGTCGTTCGGCCTCGGCGGTCCGGAGATCGGCGTCCCCCGCCCGCAGTTCGCGCCGCACTTCGAGCAGGCGATCGCAGCCGGGCTCCGGTCGGTGCCGCACGCCGGCGAATCGACCGGGCCGGAGACGATCTGGGATGCCATCCGGTACCTCGGCGCCGAGCGGATCGGCCACGGCATCGCCGCCGTGCAGGACGCCCAGCTACTCGAGTACCTCGCCGAGCACGAGATCGTGCTGGAAGTGTGCCCGACGTCGAACGTCCGCACCCGCTCGACGGTGTCGCTGGAGGACCATCCCTTGCCCGCGCTGGTGGCGGCGGGCGTGCCGGTCACGATCAACTCGGACGACCCGCCGATGTTCGGAACCACGCTCAACCGCGAGTACGCCGTCGCCGCCGAGCTGCTCGGCCTGGACGAACAAGGGGTCGCCGAGCTGGCACGGGCCGCGGTCCGCGCCAGCTTCGCCGACGGCGCCGTCCAGCGGACGATCCTCGACGAGATCGACGGCTACGCCAGCTGACTCGCGAGGCGCTCGCTGATGATGTGCTCGGCGTCGGCGACGATCGTGCGCACGACGTCGGCACAGGACTCGACGCTGTCGATGAGACCCTGCGCCTGTCCCGCCCACCACATGCCGTCCTCGACGTCGCCGTCACGCAGCACCCGTTCACGTCCGCGGGCGCCTGAGGCGAGGTGAGCGACGTCCTCGAAACGGGCCTCCGGTCGGGCGCTGATCGCGGCGATCTCCTCGGAGACCGTGTTGCGCGCGACCCGCGCCGTGTTGCGGAACTCGCGGAACACCAACTGCGTCGACCGTTCGTCGTTGGCGACGATCTGCTCCTTGACCCGCGAGTGAATCGGCGCTTCGTGCGTGGCCTCGAAACGGGTGCCCATGTTGATCGCGCAGGCACCCAACGCGAGCGCCGCGACGAGGCCGTCTCCGGTAGCGAAGCCGCCGGAAGCGATCACCGGGATGCTCAACTTGCGCGTCGCGGCGGGGATCAGGACGAGTCCGGGGACGTCGTCCTCACCGGGGTGACCGGCGCACTCGAACCCGTCGATGCTGACCGCGTCGACACCGAGCGACTCGGCCTTGAGCGCGTGCCGGACGGCGACCGCCTTGTGGATGACCTTGATGCCCGCGGCCTTGAACGCCGGAAGATGCGGCGCGGGGTTGCTGCCCGCCGTTTCGACGATCTTCACGCCGGACTCGATGATCGCCTCGCGGTATTCGTCGTACGGCACGGGCGTGATGGTGGGCAGGATCGTGAGGTTGACGCCGAACGGACGGTCCGTCATCTCCTGGCATCGACGAATCTCCTTGGCCAGGTCCTCCGGCGTCGGCTGAGTGAGGGCGCTGAGGAAACCGAGGGCACCGGCATTGGCGACGGCCGCGATGAGGTCCGCGGTGCCGACGGCCGCCATCCCGCCGCAGACGATGGGGTGTTCGATGCCGAAGGTCTCGGTGAACTCATTACGAAAAGGCATGTCATTCCTCCCGGGTGGGTGTGTCGAGGGGTGAGGTGGACGCGGTGGTATCTCGTGGCCGCGGGGAGGGCTCGTCGCCGAGGACGAGCACCGCCGCGACGAGCACGAGCACACCACCGAGCATGGTTCGAAAGTCGAGCGTCTCGTGCCAGATGAGCACGGACAGGATCGCGGCCCAGACCGGTTCGGTGGTCATGACGACGGCCGCCTGAGCGGCCGCGATCCGCGCCTGGGCCCAGGTCTGCACGAGCATCGCCACCCCGCCGGCGATCAGCGCGAGGTAGATCATGCTGGTCCAGTCGGCACTCGTCGACGGCAACGTCACGCCCCCGACGAGTGCCCACGGCGCGAGCACCACCGTGATCGTGGCCATCTGGACGACCGCGAGCGCGTGGGCCTGCCCCGGGCGTGCGACCGCCGAGAGGGCCAGCACGTGCACGGCGTACGCGGCAGCCGCCACGAGCGTGATGGCCTCGCCGGTCCCGAACGCCCAGCCCCGTAGCGACATGACCGCGATGCCGAGCGTCGCGACGACGACGGATACCGCGAGCCGGCGCGACACGCGGGTTCTGAGCAGCACGACGGTGATCGCCGGCACGAACACGATGTACATCGAGACGATGAACGCCGCCACCGTCGGCGAGGACCGGGTGAGGCCCTCGAACTGCAACCACTGACCGAGGCCGTACACCGCTCCGACGGCGGCTCCGCCCACGACCGCGCGGCGGTCGAGTGTCGCCAGCACCCGCGGCCGTAGGGCGAGAAGACACAGTGCAGCGAGGCCGAACCGGACGGCCAGATAATCGGCCACCGGCACGCGGGTGAGCAGATCCTTGGCGATCGGGAAGGTGGAGCCCCACGCGGCGGCCACGAGGGTGAGGGCGAGGAACGCAGTCAGCGACACCTCGCGACGGACCGACGCGCGGACGGACACGGCACTCCTTACAAGCAGGTCACGGACCGGACCCGGCTGGCGCCGGACCCGGTCCGTGCGGTCAGAGGTTGCGCGAGATGACCAGGCGCATGATGTCGGAGGTGCCTTCTTCGATCTCCTCGAGCTTCGCGTCGCGCATCCACTGCTCGACCGGGTACTCGCGCGAGTAGCCCCAGCCGCCGAGCGTCTGCACCGCGCCCCAGGTGCAGAACATCGCAGTCTCCGATGCCTGCAACTTCGCCATGGCAGCGAGCTTGGCGACGTCGGCCCCCGCGTCGATCTGCCGGGCGGCGTGGAGCGTCATGAGCCACGCCGACTCGATGCGGCTCGCCATGTCGGCGAGCCGGAAGGCGACGGCCTGGTGCTCGATGATCGGCTTGCCGAACTGCGTGCGCTCGCGGGCGTAGTTCAGCGCGTACTCGTACGCGGCACGCGCCGCGCCCGTGGCAGCGGCGGCGAGCACGATGCGCGAGATGTCGAAGGTCTTCATGAGGCCGTAGAACCCCTGGCCCTCGCCACCGAGGCGGTCGGCCTCCGGCACGAAGACCTGGTCGAAGAAGATCTCCCGGCACACGATAGCCCGCTGACCCATCTTGCGCATCGGCTCCCCGAAGCTCATGCCGTCGGTGCCCTTGCGCAGCAAGAACGCCGACACTCCGCCTGCGCGCTGGCTGGGATCGGTCTTGGCGAAGACCACGTACTGGTCGGCGAGACCGGCGTTGGAGATCCATGCCTTCTGACCGGACAGCACGTAGCCACCGTCGATTCGGGTCGCGGACGTGACGATCGACGCCGCATCCGACCCGGACCCCGGCTCCGTGGTCGCGAGCGCCGTGTACAGCGGCGACGGACCGGTCAGCGGACGAAGCCACGCCTCCTTCTGCTCCTCGGTGCCGAGTTCCAGCAGCGGGTCGGCGAAGAAGCCGTTCGAGCACACGAAGTTTCCGATGCCCGGGTCGCCCCAGCACAGCTGCTCCTGCACGAGGCACTGGGTGAACACGTCGGTGAAGCCGCCTCCTCCATACGCCTCGGGCAGCATGAAGTCGGTGATGCCGACCTTCGCCGCCGCCTCGAAGATGTCGAGCGGAGACTCCACGTCACGCTCGTCGACCTCGCGGCCCCGGGGCCGGATCTCCTGCGTGGCGAACTGACGGCACAGCTCGACGATGTCGCGCTGTTCGTCCGTGAGCGGCCAGGGCTCGATGCCGGTGGTCGTCATGATGATGTCTCCTGTCGTGTGGGTGATGCGCTGAAAGATGCGGTGTCGTGCTCGTGGTTCGCCCGCTCGGCGAAGAACGTGACCACGTTCCGCGCCTGGAGGACCACGTAGTCACGGGCGCTGGCCGGTGACAGATACGCGGCGTGCGGTGTCACCACGGTGCGCGGATGGGCGACCAGCGGGTCGTTCGGCCGAGGCGGTTCGTGCTCGAGCACGTCGAGCGCGGCCGCGGTGATGTGTCCGGAGTCGAGTGCCTCGCGCAGCGCCTCGGAGTCGATCAGCGCGCCCCTCGCCACGTTGACGACGAACGACCCTGCCGGCATCGCGCCGAGCCGATCGCGATCGAGCAGATGACGTGTCTTTTCGGTCAGCGGGAGGTGGAGGCTGAGGACCGTCGCCGCCGCGACGACCTCGTCGAGGCTCATGGCCTCGACCCCGGGTGGCGGTGAGGCGAGCGGATCGTAGGCGACGACCCGGTCGACGAGCGGGCGGACGGCGCTCGCGTAGGCGCGGCCGATCCTGCCGAGCCCGAGCACGCCGACGGTCACCTCGGAGAGGCGGTGCAGCCGCTCGCGCGACCCGTCCCACCGCCCGGCGCGAACCTCGCGATCGAGCATCGGCAGTCCGCGCAGCAGGGACAACGTCATCGCGAGGGCGTGCGACGCGACCTCCTCGGTGGCCGCGCCGGGCACGTTCATCACCTCGACGCCGTGTGCGGCGCACGCGGCGACATCGACCGTGTCGACGCCGGCGGACTGGGTGGCGACGACGCGCAGCCGCGGCAGTGCCTCGATGACCTGGGCCGTCACCGGCGCGTAGCCGATGAGCAGCGCCTGCGCGTCCGCGGCCTGGGCGATGATGTCGGCCGGCGATCCGTCGTCGAGGATGCGGACCTCGAAGCCGGATTGTTCGAGCAGCGCCACGCCTGGCGCGGGGTCGAGATCGACGATGTCGGTGTAGGCCGCGACGGGGCGCGTCATCGCTGCACCGCCGTGATCTCGAGGTACTCCTCGACTCCGGCCGGGCCCAGTTCGCGCCCCACCCCGGAGTCCTTCCACCCGCCGAACGGGGCGTCGACGTTGAACGCGGCACCGTTGATGTCCACCTGACCGGTGTCCATCCGGCGGGCCAGGCGCATCGCCCGCTCCTCGTCGCCCGACCACACTGCGCCGGCGAGCCCGTAGCGGGTGCCGTTGGCGATGGCGAGCGCGTCCTCGTCGTCGCGAGCGGCGTGGACCACGAGGACGGGCCCGAAGATCTCGTCTTGGCTTGCGGAATCCGCCGGGTCGAGGTCGGCGAGCACGGTGGGGGTGTAGAAGTATCCGCGGTCGAGGCCGTCGGGCACGGTCCCGCCGGCCACCAGCCGGGCGCCTCGGGCGACGGCGCCGTCCACGGCCGCCCGCACCTGCTCGCGCTGCGCGGCGCTGATGAGCGGACCCATCTGGGTGGCGGCGTCTCCCGGGTCACCGACGACGATCCGCCGCGCGTGATCCGCAGCGACATCGAGGGCGGCGGCGTAGGCCTCCCGCGGCACGATGAGGCGGGTCAGGGCGCTGCACGTCTGCCCGGAATTGAGCGTGGCCGAATCGACCGTCGCCCTGACGGCGGTCTCGAGATCGGCGTCCGGGCAGACCACGCTCGCGGACTTGCCGCCGAGCTCCAGGCAGACGCGCGCGAGCCGCGCTCCCGCCGTGGCCGCGATCTGCCGCCCCACCCGGGTGGATCCCGTGAACGACACGAGGTCGACGTCCGGATGCTCGACGAGCGCCTGCCCGACATCGGTCCCATACCCCGGCACGAGGTTGACCACGCCGGCGGGGAACCCGACGTCCTGCACCGCATCGGCCAGCAGGTACGCCGACATCGGCGTCAGCTCCGCCGGCTTCACGACCACCGGGCATCCGGCCACGAGGGCGGGGGCGACCTTAGCCGCGAGCTGGTAGAGCGGGTAGTTCCACGGCGTGATGCATGCGGCGACACCCACGGGGCGCCGGACGAGCACCGAGGTGCCCAGCCGCTCCTCCGTCGCGAGTTCGCGGCCGATCTTCGCGGCCGACGCGACGATCTCGATCGCGAGGTCCACGTGCGCCTCTGCGGCCACGGTCACCGGCGCACCGACCTCGGCCACCGTCGCATCGATCAGGGCGGCGCGTCGGTCACGCAGCCGGTCGGCGAGCGCGGCGACGAGATCCGCCCGCCGTTGCGGTCCGGCCTCTTCCCAGGCGCGGGCCGCCGCTCGGGCAGCGCGCACGGCGTCCTCCACGTGCCCGGGCGTCGCCCGGCCGACGACGGCGATGACGTCCTCCGTCGCGGGATTCTCCACCTCCAGGGACTCGGAGGTCGTCACCCACCGCCCACCGATCAGCAGGCTGTCGCGGTTCATGCCATGCCGTCCGCAGCGCGGCTCTGTTCGCGGACATGGATCAGGGTGGGCCGATCGGCGTCGAGGGCGACCTTCACCGCCGTCCCGACCTCGGCTGCGTCGGCGGCGCGGACGCCTCGGCAGCCCAGGGACTCGGCGAGCGCGCAGAAGTCCGGGCTGCCCAGACCCACCGCATGCACCTGCTCGCCGCGGTCGTCCATCTCGTTGCGGATCTCCCCGTACCCGCCGTTGTCGACGACGATGATCGGCAGCGCGATCCTCAGCTGAGCGGCCATCGCGAGCTCGGCGATCGAGAACATGATCCCGCCGTCGCCCTGCACCACGATGACCGGCGCCGCCGGATCGGCGACCTTGGCGCCGATGCCCGCCGGCAGACCGAAGCCCAGCGTGCCCGCTCCGGTGGGATAGAGGAAGGACCGCGGACGGAACAGCGGCAGGTTCGACAGGAATCCGTAGTACCCGGCCATCGCGTTGTCCACCGCCACCACCGCGTCTCGCGGCAGGACCTCGGCGACGCTCGCCACGAGGTCGAGCCACGGCCCGCCTTCGGCCCTCGCGTCGGCGAGGAAGCGTTCACGCCACGGGGCGGCCCACCCGGACACGTCCCGCTGCGGCAGCAGCTCGACGATGGCGTCGAGTGCCTCCGCGGCGTCGGCCACGATGCTCATGCCGGGCACGACGTTCGTGGTGATGCTGGCAGCGTCGACGTCGATGCGGATCGTGGACGCATCGAGCGGCGGCAGTCCGGACCACCAGTCCGACGGAGCGAACTCGGTGCCGACGGCGAGCACGACGTCGGCGTCCTCGCACAGGTCCAGGACGCTGCGGTGCTGCAGCCCGGCACCCACGAACGACGGATGATCTTCGGGGACGACGCCCTTGCCGTTGGCCGTCGACACGACGGCCGCATCGAGTCGGTCCAGCAGTGCGGCGACCTGGGGCGCAGCACCACCGGCACCGCCGCCCACGACGACCACGGGCCGCTCGGCGCTGGCCAACCGCTCGACGGCAGCGGAGACCGCTGCGGCGTCGGGGGCTCGTCGGCCGGCAGGGGCCGGCGGCACCGGCTGCACGTCGGCCCGGGCGTCGAGCAGATCCAACGGGATCTCGAGGTGGACCGGTCGCGGCCGACCGGCGGTCATGAGGGCGAACGCCTGGCTCACCGCGACCGGGATCTCCTCGACGCTCGTCACGCGCAGGCTCTCCCCGAGGATGGCGGCCATCGCGGCGCTCTGATCCTTGATCTCGTGCAGGAGGCCGTTGCCGCGACCCGGATGCTGCAGGGGCATCCCCGGAGAGACGAACAGGACGGGCACCGAATCGGAGTACGCCTGCGCGGCGGCCGACGCGGCGTTGAGGATCGCCGGACCGGTGGTGGTCAGAGCCACCCCGACGCGGCCGGTGGAGCGGGCGTAGCCGTCCGCGGCGTACCCGGCGCCCTGCTCATGACGAGGTGAGACGTGCGCGATGCCGTGCTCGGTCAGGGCCGCGTAGGCCGCGAGGTTGTGCGTACCGGGGATGCCGAACACGGTGTCGACGCCATGGTGGGCGAGGGCCGCCACGAGGGCCTGGCCGCCAGTCTGTTGAGTCACGGTTCTTCCTTCGTTGCAGCAGTGAGGGGTGCGGCGTGCAGCACCAGCGCGTCGACGGCGATGACACCGTCGGGTGCGACACGGACCGGATTGATCTCGATATCGGTGAGTTGGGGTGAGCTGGCGATAGCCTCCGAGACGGTCACCACGGCCTCGACGAGACCTTCGACGTCCACGCGCGGCTTGCCCCGCCAGCCGTCGAGCAGTGCGCGCGAGCGCAACTGCTCGACCATGGCGGTCGCGGTGGCCCGATCGACCGGAGCCAGCTCGGTGCGCACGTCGCGCCACAGCTCGGCCTCGACGCCGCCGTAACCGAGCAGGATCGTCGGCCCGAAATCGCGATCGCGGCGAGCCCCGATGAGCATCTCGACGACGCCGCGTCGCGTGTCCTGCTCCTCGACGACGTACTCGCCGTCACCGAGCCTGGCGAACATCTCCGCGAACGCGTCGGCGAGCTCCTCGGGAGAGGACAGCCCGATCCGGACGCCGCCGTGCTCGCTCTTGTGCTCCAGCCATCCGGCCTTGAGCACGACCGGATACCGCAGCCCCGCTGCCGCTGCCAAGTCCGCAGGGTCATGCACGACGACGGCGTCCGGCAGACCGACGCCCAGGTCGGCGAGCAGGTCGCGGGCTGCCCAGTACCCCTCACCCACGCTGGCGGGAACGGCCTGCGGCACCTTGAGGTCGCGTCCGGGTTCGGCCGCCAGCCGGGCGACGCCGGCAGCCGCGCGCAGGGCCGCGTCCACGGTGTCGAAGGCCGGAATGTGGTGCTCCCACATCCGCGTGACGGCGCGGGACCCGGCACTCATGCTGTGCACCAGCATCGGCACGTGGCTGCTGTCCGCAAGGACGCCGAGGCGGTCCACGACGGCCAGTTCCCGTTCGAGAATCGGCGGGGAGTCCTCGCCGTAGCATCCGAGGTACCCGGACACGAGGACGATGTCGACCTCCGCGGAATTCGCGAGCTCCTCGCTCACCACTGCGTAGACGTCGAGATCGGCCTCGCCGGCGCCCGCGAGGTCGACCGGGTTCGACACCGCGGCACCAGCCGGGAGCAGTGCCCGGAGACGGGCCTGAAGTTCGGGGGAGAACTCCGGTGTCGTCAGGCCGAGACTCGCCGCGACATCGGCCGCGATCCCGCCCTGACCGCCGCTGTCGCTGATGACCGCGAGCCGCCGGCTACCGGGCAGTCCGGCGACCGAGAGGAACCGCGCGAGGTCGACCAGTTCCCTCGGGGTCGAGACGCGCAGAGCCCCCGCCGCGCGGCACGCCGCGTCGACCAGGTCGGCCGAGGACGTCAGCGATCCGGTGTGGGACTGCGCGAGCCGTTTGCTGCCCTCGGACGCGCCGGTGGTGAGGACGAGCACGTGCTTGCCCGCTTGGCGAAGCGCCCGCATCGCGGCCACGAGGCGGACGCCGTCGGTGAAGCTCTCGAGGTAGACCGACACGATCTTCGTCCGCTCGTGGTCGACCAACCCCTCGAGGAGTTCGGCGGCCGTGAGGTCGGCTTGGTTGCCGACGGAGTAGAACCGCGAGACTCCGAGGCCTGCCCGTTCGCCGAGCGCGGCGATCTCCGATCCGAGCTGACCGCTCTGGGACACGATGGCGAGGGGCCCCGGGGCGAAATCGCCCCACGCGAGCTGCAGATCGGCGTCCGCATCGTACATCCCGAGGCTGTTCGGCCCGAGCATCCGAGCATCGGCGGCGGCGAGCAGGGCGACGATCTCGGCTTGATCCTCGACGCCCGCGGTGATCGCGAGGAACGCGCGGCTGCCCTTCGCGAGGGCCTCCTCCACGACGCCTCGCACGTGCGCTGCGGGAACGCACAGGACGACGAGTTCGGGCGCGGCGGGCAGATCGGTGATGCTCCGGTGAGCAGGGTGCCCGAGTACCGTTCCGGCTCGCCGGTTCACGAGCCAGACGTCACGTCGCTCGGCGCCCTTGAGGGCACCGGAGGCCAACCAGTAGCCCCACTTCGCGTGATCGTCGGTGGCACCGACGACGGCGACCGACGCCGGGTCGAGGAAGGCTTCAGGCAAGGACACGGCCGTCCTCGATCTTCCAGGTGAGCGTGACCTTGGCGCCCGGGTGGACGCCGTCTTCTCCGCGCGGCACGTCGGTGCGAGCGACCACGAGGTCGCCTCCGCTGGTGCGGGCGTGCACCGTGCGGAAGCTGCCCAGGTACACGCAGTCCTCGACGACCGCCTCGACGGCGTTGTCCTCGGGCTCGGACAGGGCGATCCCCGGGCGGACCGCCAGCCGCTCCGGGCGGACCATGAGGGCCTGACCCGACGCCGCGGACCCGAGCCGGTACTGCGCCCCGTTGATCCGGTCGTCGAAGACCCCGTCGCGGCACTCACCGGAGAAGATATTGGAGACGCCGATGAACTCGGCGGCGTAACGGCAGTTCGGCCGCTCGTACAGGTCCGACGGCGAGCCGATCTGCACGATGTTGCCCGACTGGAGCAGCGCGATCCGATCGGACATCGTCAGCGCCTCCTCCTGGTCGTGCGTGACGAAGACGAAGGTGATGCCCATGTCCTGGTGCAGACGCCGGATCTCGAGCTGCAGTTGCTCACGCAGCAGCTTGTCGAGCGCGCCCAGCGGCTCGTCCATGAGCAGCACGGGTGGACGGAAGACGATGGCCCGCGCCAGGGCGACCCGTTGCTGCTGTCCGCCGGACAGCTCGGACGGCTTGCGCTTGGCGAGGTGACCGAGCTCGACCATCTCCAGCGCCTCGGCGACCAGCCCCGAGATGGCGGACTTGGCGGTACCGTGCCGGCGCAGGCCGTAGGCGACGTTGTCGAAGACGGTCATGTGCGGGAACAGCGCGTAGTGCTGGAAGACCATGCCGAGGCCGCGGCGATGGGCCGGCACCTTCGTCAGGTCACGGCCGCCGATATGAACGCGGCCGCCGTCGGCCTTCGTGAAACCGGCGATGATGTTGAGCAGCGTCGACTTCCCGGAGCCGCTCGCGCCGAGCAGGGTGATGAACTCACCGGCCCGGATGTCGAGGGACACGTCGTCGAGCACCGTGGTCGCGCCGTACTGCTTGCGGACCTTCTCGACATTGATCGACGCGCCGGCCTGATCGTCTGGTCGGGAATCTGTCGTGTTCTGGGACATGTCACACACCTGAGTGATCGAGGTTGACGGAAGAGCGGCGAGCCAGGAGGCGCTGAATGCCACGGGCGAGGCCGGTGAGCAGGAAGGTGCCGATGAGGACCAGCAGCAGCAGGCTCGAGACGGCTGCGAGGGTCGGATCGATCTCCACCCGGATGCCGGACCACATCTTCACCGGAAGGGTCGTCATGCCCGGACCGGAGAGGAAGATCGCGACGACGACCTCATCCCAGCTCGTGATGAAGGCGAACAGCGCACCGGCCAGGACGTTCGGCAGGATCGCCGGCAACGTCACGCGCATGAAGGTCGAGACCGGCCCGGCGCCGAGGTTCATCGAGGCCATCTCGAGGCGGCGGTCCACCGAGACCAGGCCGGCGGAGACGTTGATCATCACGTAGGGCACCCCGAGGCAGGTGTGCACCAGCACGAAGCCCAGCGGGGTCTCGGTGAGGCCCACCTTGAGGAACGCGATGTACACCGCCAGGCCGACGATGACGTACGGCACGATCAGTGGCGACAACATCGCCAGCAGTGCGAGGCGCCGGAACGGAAACCTCCCGCGCACGAGCGCGAGGGCCGCGAGCGTGCCGAGCACGACGCTCAGCGCGGCCGATGCGAGGGCGACGGTGAGGCTCTGCCCGGCCGACGCGAACCAGGTCGGATCCGTGCTGAGCGAGCGGTACCAGTCCCACGTGAAACCCTCGGGCGGGAACGCCATGAAGCCGTTCTCCGACACCGACATCGGGAAGATGACGAGGATCGGCAGGAGGACGTAGGCGGCGATCAGGACCGCCAGCAGGACCAGCGCGGCGCGGGTCAGTATCCGGGTCATGAGCGTCCCATCAACATGCGTTCGAGGTTCATGAACTTGCTCGTGATGGCGAGGAGCACGAACGTCGTTCCGAGCAGGATGACCGCGAGCGCCGCGGCGAAACCGAACTGCAGCACGGTGCTGACCTGCTGAACGATGAGCTCGCCGATCATCGTGTTCTTCGGGCCGCCGAGGAGGGCCGGGGTGATGTAGTAGCCGAGCGCCTGGATGAAGGTCAGGATCAGTCCGGCGGCGACGCCGGGCATGCTGAGCGGTACGAACACGCGCCAGAACGCTCCGGACGGCCGGTCGCCCATGCCTTGAGCGGCGTCGAGGAGCCGGCGGTCGATCGTGCGCATCGTCGCGTACATCGGGAGCACGGCGAAGGGCAGTGCGATCTGCACCATGCCGAACACGACTCCCGTCATGGTGCGCAGCAGCGGGACCGGTTCGTCGATGGCGCCGGCGCTCATCGCGATGGAGTTGAGGACGCCGGTGTCACGCAGCAGCAGCACGAGCGCGAAGCTGCGTACGAGGATGCTGGTCCAGAACGGCACCAGGATGATGAGGGTGAGCAGCGCGCGCCAGCGGGGCGTCGCGATGGTCATCAAGTAGGCGTACGGGTAGGCCAGGGCCAGGGTCACCGCGGTGACGGTGAGCGCCACCGTGAAGGTGTTCACCAGGACCCGCAGGTAGACCGACTCGGTGAAGATCTTGCGGTAGTTGTCGAGGCCGAGGGTCGGGTCGGTCACGCTGCTCGCGATGAGGAACGCGAGCGGCGCGATGAACACGACGAGGAGGAACACCAGCAGCGGCAGCGCCAGCAGCCCCCATCGGTCGAACGTCAGCCGCCCCCGAAGGGCGCCGTCGCGGCGCCCTTCGGTCGGACCGCTCGGCGCCGCCTCCGTCGGCGTGAGCGTTGCGGTCATTCCGTGATCCAGGTGTTGAACCGCTGAGTGACCTCGTCGTAGTTCTCCGCCCAGTAGTCGTAGTCGATGACCGAGGCGGACTTGTCGTCCACGGCGGGGCTGCCGGCGATGTCGTCGCGGATGTCGGCCGGCACGAGCTCCACGGCCTGCGGGGAAGCCGGACCGTAGCCCGAGGCGACGACGTCGTCGGCCTGCGCCTGCGTGTTCTCGAGGAACCAGACCATCCAGTCGAAGGCGAGATCGGCGTTCGCGTATCCCTTCGGCACGACGATCTGGTCGTACGAGACGAGGTTCTGTCCGTACTCGTTCGCGACCGACTCACCATCCGCGGCGGCCTGGCTGATCCGGCCGTTCCACGCCTGGATGAGCGGAGCCTCACCGCTGCTCACGAGCTGGACCTGCTGGTCGCCCGTGTCGTACCAGACGATGTCGTCCTTGATCGTCTCGAGCTTGCGGAACGCGCGGTCGAGATCGAGCGGGTACAGGTCCTCGGGCGCGACCCCGTCGGCCAGGAGCGCCGCCTCGAAGGCACCGCCGGTCACGTACTTCCAGAACCCACGCTTGCCGGGGAACTGCTCGGTGTCGAAGAACTCCGCCCACGTCGTCGGGTGCGCGTCACCGAAGGTGTCGGTGTTGTACGCGATGCTGAAGGTGTACTGCAGGATCGGGATGGCGCAGTCGTTCATCTGGGCCGGGTCGATGTCGGCCTTCTCTGCTGCGTCGAGGACTCGCTGCGGGAGCTTCTCGAGCTTGCCGTCATCGCACGCGGACTTCCCGTAGTTCGGCTCGACCTCCACGAGTCCCCAGCTGACCTTGCCCGAGTCGACCTGCGCTGAGATCTTCGCGTAGTCCGTGGGCGAGTCCTGGCGGATGGTGACTCCGGTCTCCTCGGCCCACGGGGTCACGTAGGAGTCGACGTGCGCCTTCTGCGCACCTCCGCCCCACATCACCACGGTCAACGTGTCCTCGGCGGCCGCTCCGCCGCCACCGCACGCCGCCAAGGACAGCACCATGCTGGCCGCTGCGACACCCCCGAGAACCTTCTTCGACATAACGCCTCCTGTGATTAATTGGCCCGTCAGTCAGAAACTAAACACGTGACTGCCATCACGTGTCAAGCGTCACAGGAGGACGGTGAGACGGCCGTTCAGCGTGGGCGGTGATTCATCCCGGAATGCCGCGGAGACACCGGGCTCGCCCCCGGGCTCAGGAAGCCGGGACGAAGCTGTCGACGAAGGCCCAGCAGGTCTCGCGCATGCGCTCGATCGTCATGTGCTCGGCTCCGATCAGCACCTGGATCGCGAGGCCGTCCATCATCGAGACGTACATGTCGGCGAAGGCGAGCGGATCGTCGACGTCGAGAAGGCCGCGCTCGCGCGCTTCGGTCGCCGCCGACAGCACGGCCTGGCGCCACTCGCCGTAGTACACGTCGTTGATGTGGCTCATCGTGTCGTCACGCAGCGCCGACACCCACAACTCCATCCAGACGAGCCAGGACTCGATCGTCGTCTCCGAGGACGGGAGGTACCCGTCGGCCAGTTTGCGCAGCTTCGTGACCGGATCGTCGTCGGGATCGACGTAACTCTCACGGCGGTGCACCGACGCCTCGTATTGAAAGCGAAAGGCCTCGCGCAGCAACTCGTCCTTCGAGGCGAAGTAGTAGTGGACGGTGCCCGAGCTGCACCCGGCCACGCGGGCGACGTCGGCGACCCGGAGGTCGCGGAACCCACGTTCGCTGACGACGGCGCACGTGGCGGCGAGAATGTCACCGCGGCGATCCGCGACCGGACTGGGCCTGGCCATGTGCATCGCTCCTTCACGCTCTGGTTTCGCTGCGAAACCAGAGCGCCTCGCTCGCCGAGCGGCACGACGCCGCTGTCCCCTGGCGACATCGTACGCATATTGACGCGCGAGTCAAAAACTTCGAGCCGGTCGCGCCGCACCGCCATGCTAGTGCGCTCGACGCCGTCCCGCGCCGTTCCCGGGGCGATTCCTCCGCTTTCTCTGGCCGTCGCGCCGGGACGACTCTCGCCGTGGCGCCACGACCAGGAGGGTGGCGACCAGAGCAAGTGCCAATCCGCCGATCGTCATGGCAGTGAGCGGCTCGCCGAACATCGTCGCGCCCCAGACCGTGGTCACCGGCGGCACGAGGAACATGAGGCTGTTGACCGTCGCCACCCCGGCTCGCCGCAGCAGAACCCAGTACAGGCCGTAGCCGCCGAAGGTCGACAGGACGACGAGCCACGTCATCGCGACCCAGAAGGAGGTCGCCGCCGGAGGGATGGCCTCCCCGGCCAGCACGGCCATGGCCGTGAAGATGGCCGCTGAGGTCAGGCAGTGGATGGTGAGCGCATGCAGCGGCGCCGTCGACGTGGTCGCACGCCGCTCAAGGAAGGTGGCGGCCACGAGGCAGAGCATCCCGCCGAAGGGCACCGCATACGCCCACCAGGGCGTCCCGCTCGAGACGTTGGTCGCGTCCGCCCACGTCACCGAGGCGACGCCGGCGAGCCCGAGCACCAGACCGAGCCACTGCCGTCCGACGACCGCCGTTCCGAGGAGGGGTCCGACGAGCGCCGCCACGACCAGCGGCTGGATGCCGTCGATCAGCGCCGTGGTGCCGGTACTCACTCCCAGGGCGATCGCCCAGTAGACCGTGAGGAGATACCCCGACTGCGACAGCGCTCCCACCGCGACCTGACGAGTGATCCCGCGAGCACCGAGCTGCTGCGGCCCCGACCGGCGAGCCAGCAGAAACGGCAGCAACACCAGAGCCAGCGGCAGGAACCGCCACATCAGGATCGTCGGAACCGACGCGTCCTCGGCTCCGAGCTTCGCGCCGATGAAACCCGACGACCAGCACAGCACGAAGAGCGCGCCGAGCCCTGCCGTCAGGAGGCTCGTACGCCGCGACAGTAGACCGATCTGTTTAGTCATGGGTCGAGGGTATACCGAGCGGTGTAGTGTGGCGCCATGAGCACCGCAGTCGACTGGACGCCCAAGGCCCGCGCGGTCCTCACTGCCGCGGGAGAGCTTTTCTACGCGCACGGAATCCACGCGGTCGGCGTCGATGCGATCGCCGAGCGCGCCGGCGTCACCAAGAAGACCCTGTACGACCGCTTCGGCTCCAAGGAACGGCTTGTCGTGGAGTACCTGCGGGATCGTGACGCGCAGTGGCGTGCCTTCCTCGCCCCGCGGCTCGAGGCCGCGGGAAGTGCGCCGGAACGACGGTTGGCGGCGGTCTTCGACGCATCTGCCGCGTGGTCGGCCGATCGCGGAACGAAGGGCTGCGGCATGATCAACGCGCACGCCGAGATCAGCGATCCCGCGCACCCCGCCTATGCGGTCATCGTGGGGCAGAAGCAGTGGATGCTGCAGTTGTTCACCGAACTGGTGGCGGCCGCCGGGGCGGAGGACCAGACGGCGCGGCTGGCTGAGGACATCCTGCTCCTGCACGAAGGGGCGCTGGTCACCGCGGGTATCGGGGTGCTTCCCGACGCGTTCGCCCGGGCGCGGGACGTCGCCGTCAACCGGCTGGCCGCAGCCGTTCGCTGATCCATCGGCCGACGGCACCCATCGCGCCGAGCACGTCGTCGCGCCGGTCACCGCCTTCGGGGTCCCATTGCGCGAGCACCGCATAGGCGATGGCGCGATCCGGCCCGCTGACCACGCCGATGTCGCCGCGGATGCCCGCGTCGGTTCCGGTCTTGTTCGCCAGGCGCACGCCGCGGTCCGCTTCCCGGTGCGCGAGCGGATCGAGCCCGAAGGCCGAGCCGACCATCGACAGATCGGTGTTGACACCCAGCCATCCGAGCACCCGACGGCTCACCGGTGCCGAGACGACCTCGCCCCGCGACAACCGCGCCATCAGATCGGAGAGTTCGGTCGCCGTGCCGACCGACAGCGCCGGCGGATGCTCCGGCCCACGCTCGTCGCGCACCCGGTCCAGCAGGCCGGAATCGGTGAAGCCGAGCGTCTGCGTGACCGCGCGGACCGCGTCGAGCCCCAATCGGCGCACCAGCACGTTCGTCGCGACATTGTCGCTGGCGGCACCGATCAGCCAGCACGCGTCCTCGGCGCTCAGCACGGGTTGCCGGAGCACCTGCCACAGCCCGGAGTCGGCGACCAGGTCGTCGACGGTGCGAGAGAGCAGTTCGCCGGGATCGAGGTCGCCGGACTCGAAGGCCCGAGCCGCTTCGACGAGGGCGAACACCTTGCCGATGCTCGCCGCCGAGACCACCACATCGGCTTGGTGCGCGGCCATGACCTCCGCGGTCCGGGCGTCGCGCAGGCACACCGACCAGCGAACGCCCTCAGGAAGGGGCGGCAGCGCCAGGCTCACCGGTTCGGTTCCCAGCCGATGGCTGGGAGGACCTGATCGGCGAGGGCGCCGAGCAGCCGCGCGTTGTAGTCCACGCCCAGCTGGTTGGGGACCGTGAGCAGCAGGGTGTCGGCCTCGCGCACCGCCTGGTCCTGCGCGAGCTCGCGGGCGAGGGTGTCGGGCTCGCCGACGTACGACTTGCCGAACCGGGCGAGACCGCCGTCGAGGAAGCCGACCTGGTCCTCGCCGGAGCGGTCGCCGAAGTACATGCGGTCGCGGTCGTCGAGGAGCGGAATCACGCTGCGGCTCACCGATACCCGCGGCTCGCGCTCCCAGCCCGCTTCGGCCCAGGTGGCGCGGAAGCGCTGGATCTGCTCGGCCTGCAACTCGTCGAAGGGGACGCCGGTGTCCTCGGTCAGGAGCGTCGAACTCATCAGGTTCATACCCTGGCGAGCGGTCCATTCGGCGGTCGCGCGGGTGCCGGAACCCCACCAGATGCGCTCGGGAAGCCCCGGCGCCTGCGGCTGGATCGGCAAGGGGACTTCCTGGCCGGTCATCTTCGGGTCGGATGTAGCGATCCCAGCACCGGCGATCGCGGCGCGGAACAGCTCGGCGTGGGCGCGGGCCATGTCCGCATCGCTCATCCCCTCCGGCGGCACGTGCCCGAAAGCCTCGTAGCCGCGCTGGGCGGGTTCGGGCGAACCGCGGCTGATGCCGAGCTGGAGTCGGCCGCCGGCGATGAGGTCGGCCGCAGCAGCCGCCTCAGCCATGTAGAGCGGGTTCTCGTACCGCATGTCGATGACGCCGGTGCCGATCTCGATGCGCGAGGTCCGCGCGCCGATCGCCGCGAGCAGCGGGAACGGGGCGGCGAGTTGGCGGGCGAAGTGATGCACCCGCACATACGCGCCGTCGATGCCGATCTCCTCGGCGGCGACGGCCAGTTCGATCGACTGCAGCAGCGCGTCAGCGCCCGTGCGGGCCTGCGAGCCCGGCGCCGCCTGCCAGTGACCGAAGGACAGAAACCCGACCCGCTTCTTCACGTTTCCAGCCTACGCCGGGTGCAATCCCTACGAGATGTGGTCAGCAGTGGGTCACCGGAGGTGGTCGACGTGACCCGGAAGCGACCACATCTCGCGAACGTCAGCGCATCGCGGCCGCGATGCGCGCGATGCCGGCTTCGAGGAGCTCGGGCGTGGTGGCGTAGTTGAGCCGGGCGTGTCGCCGGCCTCCCTCGCCGAACGGTAGACCGGAATTCAGCGCGACCCTGGCACGGTCGAGGATGCGGGCGGCCGGATCGTCGCCCAGTGCGGCCGGGAACTCCAGCCACGCGAGGTACCCGCCGGACCCCCGCATCCAGCGGACGTCAGGGAGATGGGTCGAGAGCAGTTCACCAAGGACCGCCCGGTTCTCCTCCAGATCACCGACGAGCGCGTCGAGCCACTCGCGGCCTTCACTCACCGCCGCGACGTGCGCGGCGAGCCCGAACTGGCTCGCGCCATGGCCCGCGAGCGGCGGCAAGGCGCCGAGTTCATCGGCGGCCTCCGGCCCGGCGAACACCAGTCCTGCCTTCAAGCCCGCCAGGTTGAAGCCCTTGGACGCCGACGTGGCGACGTAGGCGCGTTCGCTTCCCGCGACGGAGAGGAACGGCACGAATCCTGTCCGAACCAGTGGCGCGTGGATCTCGTCGACGACCACCCGGGCACCACGCTCGGCGGCGATCCGTGCCACTGCCTCGAGTTCGGCACGGGTATGCACGGTGCCGGTGGGATTGTGGGGGCTGCACAGCACATAGGCGGCGCCCGGTCCGACGCGCCCGAGCACGGTGTCCAGCCGGTCGAGGTCGAGCCGCCCGTCGTTCCCGAGCGGCGCCGTCTCGAGCCGTCGTCCGCTCCATGCGACGACGCCGAAGAACGGCGGGTATACGGGTGGGCTGATCACCACCGGCCCTCCGGGTGACGTGCACAGCTCGATCGCGATCCGCACCCCCGTCATGACGTCGGCCACCTCGAGACCAGCCGCCGCGGACGGCGTCCACCCCCAGCGAGCGGAGGCGAAATCGGCGAAGGCCGCGAGGTAGTGGCCCGACTGCGGGTATCCGACGTCGCCGCGCTCGAGCAGGCCGGTGAGCGCCCGCCGCACCGGCTCCGGGGGTTCCACGTCCATCTCCGCGACCCACATCGGCAGGACGTCCGGCGGGTACTCGGTCCACTTGAGGCTGGTGCGCTGTCGCAACTGCTCTTCGGTCATCTCTCGCAACGGCCGCATGCGCCCATGGTGCCCGCTAGGACGACGCGGTGCGCAGCAGGCGACACGAACACCGGTTCCGAGCACCTGGAGTCGGGTCGGGCGTCAACAAAGTATGCGAGACGGTGATTTCCGGGGTTCGCGGACAGCGTACTTTCATTTCTACGACGCACCCGGGAGCAACCTGTACGTTAAAAGCGTCCGCTTTCGCCGGAGAATCGTTCGGCTACACGGCGCACTGCGCCCAGTAACTGTGCTGGGAAGGGAGAGGCCGCATGCCGAATGGCAACCTTCGCAGTCCGACCGACTCGCTTGGGGGGCAATTTCCCTTACTCCTCGGCTCGTCGGCAACGTCCAATCTCGCTGATGGGATCGTGAAGGTTGCGCTTCCCCTGATCGCCGTGCAGTGGACCGATTCACCTGTGCTCGTCGGCGGAATTCTCGCCGCCTCAACACTTCCCTGGCTCCTGTTCGCGTTACCCGCAGGTCTCTTGGTGGACGCCCTAGACCGGCGACGCGCGATGATGCTGGCGAACCTTCTGCGCGCTTCGGCCCTCGCCCTCGCCAGCATCTCGATTCTCGTCGGTGAGCATTCGCTCTGGATGTTGTACGCCACGGCCTTCGTCCTCGGATCTGCCGAGACGGTTCACGACACGGCCGCGCAGTCGCTCCTGCCGAGCGTGGTTGCTCCGGCGGCACTCGAGCGGGCGAATGGGAGGCTTTCAACGGCAGAGGTGACGACCAACGGTTTCGCCGGTCCACCCCTTGGCGGTCTCCTGATCTCAGTCAGCGCAGTGCTAGGAGTCGTCATTCCGGCCGGACTGTGGATCGTCGCGCTCCTGGCCCTCTTCGCTCTGAGTGTTACCCCTCAGGCTCGACCAGTCGGCCCGCTGCGCTGGAGGCATGAACTGCTCGGCGGGATCCGCTTCGCCTGGGCCAACACCGTGCTGAGAACGATGGCGGGGATGGTCGCGCTGTGCAATCTGGCCACCAGCGCCTTCTTGGGCAGCTTCGTCGTCTACGCCGTGGGCCCCAACTCCGTCCTCGGCGCGACGGCTTTTCAGTACGGACTCTTGATGGCATTGGCCGGTGTCGGGAGCGTGCTTGGTGCACTCGGGGCAGCAAAGGCCGCGAGCGTCATGGGACGCGGCCGCCTTCTTGCACTGTCGCTCCTGGGGATGGCTTCCTTCATCGGCGCTCCATCCATCGTCCCCGCGCTCAGCGCACTCACCGTCACTTTCCTGATCGGCGGCGCGGCCGTGGCTGTGTGGAACGTGGTCACCGTGTCCTTCCGGCAGAGGATCACTCCAGACGCCCTCCTGGGACGAGTGAACGCCATCTACCGGTTGCTGACGTGGGGGACGATTCCGGTGGGAGCATTGCTCGGTGGAAGTATCGGAAGCCTGGTCGGACTGACGGAACTCTTCGCGCTCGCAGCGGGTGCTGCCATCGTCAGCCTCGTCGGCCTGCGGTGGGTCAACGAGTCCAGCATGGCCGAAAACGAGCTGCGCGCTTGATCGCGTCGCCCGCTAGGACGACGCGGTGCGCAGCCGAACCTCACGCTCCATGCGTTTCTCGTGACGCTGGCGTCCCTTGATGGCCTCCAGCTCGCGATTCTTGGGCGGCGCCTTGGTCACGAGATCGTCGAGCAACCGCCGGGTGGCCAGCGCGACC
The DNA here is from genome assembly GCF_003674095.1 of Aeromicrobium phragmitis. Classification (GTDB taxonomy): domain Bacteria; phylum Actinomycetota; class Actinomycetes; order Propionibacteriales; family Nocardioidaceae; genus Aeromicrobium; species Aeromicrobium phragmitis. Next base: position 394,744 of record NZ_RDBF01000001.1, on the reverse strand, counting down.
TCGTCGACGGCTCGATCGAACGCCTCTTCGTTCGCGCGTGAGGGGCGGGTCGATCCGCTGACCTTCCGGACGAACTGGAGGGCGGCCTCGCGGACCTCGTCATCGGTGGTGGGCGGGTCGAAATTGTGAAGCACCCGGATGTTCCGGCACATGATCTGATGCTAGGCGCGGACCGGGGTTGGTGGAAAGGCCCGCCCAAGGCCTCAACGCGTGATCGTGCTGCCCCCTGCCGACGCGTGAGAGCCGGCGCCACCCGACTCCTCGTTACCGAGTTCGTCGGCGATCGAGACGGTGAGGCCGCCGACCATGAACGCGACGATGGCGATGGCGAGCGTTGTCGCGGGCAGGCTCGGGATGAACCGACGCGCACCCGCGACTTGGGAACTGCTGTGGTGAAACTCGTGCGTGAGGGCGTGCCCTCTGCCGCGAGCCAACAGGCGACGATTGACCGGGTAGGCGGCAAGGAAGGCCGCGGCGAGGGCGATCATCATCGAGACCCAGAACAGTGAGTTGACGAGCCCGGCGTCCATTGCACCAGGAATGAGCGCCATGACGGCGTTATCGACGACCTCCATGGTCGCGATCGAGAGGGTGTCGGCGGCGAACACGATGCCGAGCGCCGCGCCGACCCCGAGTCCTGCTCTGACCAGCGGAAAAGCGGAGAGGGTGTAACCGAACAGGAACGCCAGCCCCACGGCGAGCAGGATGGTCCATCCGACACTCAAGCCGATAGCGGTGCCGATCATCAATCCGAGGATCTCGCCGATGGCACAGCCCGTCAGGCAGTGCAGGGTGGCGCTGAGCGCCATGGCGTTAGATCCGCCCGTGACGCGATGGTCGTGGTCGTGAGCGTGCTGATCGGCATCCGATGCTTCGTGGTGGGGGCCATCGTGCCCGGCGTGGTGGTCGCTCATTGCTGGTCCTTGATCCGTAGGGCGTCCGTGCGGGATCACAGCCATTATCGGACCGATCGGCACGGTTGACTCGCCGCGGCTGACCGGGCCCAGAAATGACATAGCCCGAACCCACGTGCGGGCTCGGGCTATGCAGATGTCCGGAGACATCACATGGCGGTGGCGGTGGGATTTGAACCCACGGTGGGTTTGACCCCACACATCATTTCGAGTGATGCACCTTCGGCCGCTCGGACACGCCACCGCGACGTAGCTTACCGGACCGACCACGACGCCAGAAAACCGGGCCCTTCGCGTTGAGCGTGACGTTTGGCAGCCGAAACCGGCGATTTCGCCTGCCAAACGTCACACTCAACGGGTACTCGGCCCGCTCAGTCCTCGGGAACTCCGACGTCGAAGAGCGCCATCGTCTGCGCGAGCATCCGGTAGTAGCCGACGAGGACCGACAGTTCCACGAGTTGCTGTTCGCCGAGCACCGTCGCCGCGCGGGCATACTCGTCGTCGCCGATGGTCTCGCCCCGCAGGAGGTCGACCGCGAGTGCATAGGCCGTGGACTCGGCGTCGTCCGCGCCAGCGAACTCGCCGGTGCGGATCGCGTCGATCTCTTCGCGCCCGAGCCCGGCGGCGAGGGCGATGCGTTCGTGCGCCCACCACTGGAACTCGCTGCCCATCCGGTCCGCGACGAGGAGGATGACGATCTCGCGGACGCGATCGGTCAGGTCGGTCCGGAAGCGGAGCGCAGCACCCAGCTCCTGGAGCGGACCCCCGACCCGCGGCGCGTGGAGCATCACCCCATACGGGCCGTTGAGCGACCCGTCCGACTCCGCCAACGGAAAGAGCTGCGGCCCGCGGGACCGGTCACCGCCCGCGATCGCCTCGTAGACCTGACGCTGTTCCTCGTCGAGCTCACTCGGCACGAGCTTGCGCAACCTCACCGGCATCACCTGATCCTCTCGTCGGGACCACCGTAGAGGAAGGGTCAGCGCAGGTCGGGGTTGCTGATGGACAGCATGGTGTCGCTGAACAGATCGATCTCGTCCTCACGCGTCCGACCCGTGCCGCCGCCGTCGAGCATGCTCGCCAGCTCGCCCGTCGCACGGTCGATCCGGCGCTGCAGCGCGTGCTCGCCCGAGGATCCCCAGTCGTGCGGCGAGGCGAAGATGCCCGTCGGCACGATGAAGGCCTGCAGGTAGGAGAACAGCGGACGCAGCGCCATGTCGATCGCCAGCGAGTGACGCGCCGTGCCGCCGGTCGCCGCGAGCAGCACCGGCTTGCCGATGATCGCGTCGGTCTCCATGGCGTCGACGAAGGACTTGAACAGCCCCGGGTAGGACACCTTGAAGATCGGGACGGCGACGATCAGCGCGTCGGCCGCCGACACCTGGTCGTAGACGTGCTGCAGCCGCGCGGAGGCGAAGCCGGTGAGGCTCGCGTCGGTGATGTCGTGAGCGAGCTCGCGCAGGCTCACGACCTCGACGCTGACGTCCCCGAGGCGCTCACGGGCCGAGGCGACGATCTTGTCGGCGAGCATGCGGGTGGTCGACGGCTCGCCCAGTCCTGCCGACAGGGCCACGATCGAGACGGTCATGACCGGACCTCCTTCTCAGCGTTCTTGGCGGCGACGCGAGCCGCGTGGGTGGGCGCGTCCGGGACGTTCGCCGGACGGCGCTTGGCGAACTCCTCCCGCATCGTCGGGAGGATCTCGCCGAGCAGGTCGAGCTGCTCGAGCACGGTCTTGAGCGGCAGGCCGGCGTGATCGACGAGGAACAGCTGGCGCTGGTAGTCGCCGAAGAAGTCGGCGAACTGCAGCGTCCGCTCGAGCACCTGCTGCGGGCTGCCGACCGTCAACGGGGTGGCCTCGGTGAAGTCCTCCAGGCTGGGCCCGTGGCCGTACACCGGGGCGACGTCGAAGTACGGACGGAACTCGTTCACCGCGTCCTGGCTGTTCTTGCGCATGAAGAACTGTCCGCCGAGCCCGACGATCGCCTGCTCCGGGTCGCCGTGCCCGTAGTGGGCGTAGCGCTGCCGGTAGAAGTTGATCAGCCGGATGTAGTGCTCCTTGGGCCAGAAGATGTTGTTGGCGAAGTAGCCGTCGCCGTAGTAGGCGGCCAGCTCCGCGACCTCGGGCGTACGGATCGAGCCGTGCCACACGAACGGCGCCACGCCGTCGAGCGGTGCCGGCGTCGAGGTGAAGCCCTGCAACGGGGTGCGGAACTTGCCCTCCCAGTTGACCACCGGCTCGTCCCAGAGCTTGCGCAGCAGCTGGTAGTTCTCGATCGTCAGCTCGACGGCCTTGCTGATGTCCTTGCCGAACCACGGGTACACCGGGGCGGTGTTGCCGCGGCCGAGCATCAAATCCATCCGACCGTCGACGAGATGCTGGAGGGTCGCATAGTCCTCGGCGATCTTCACCGGGTCGTTGGTCGTGATGAGCGTGGTCGACGTCGACAGGATGAGGTTCTTCGTCTGCGCGCCGATGTACGCCAGCGTGGTGGTGGGGCTCGACGGCACGAAGGGCGGGTTGTGGTGCTCGCCGGTCGCAAAGACGTCCAGACCGATCTCGTCGGCCTTCTTGGCGATCTCGACGGTCGCCTTGATGCGCTCGTGCTCGGTGGGCGTCGTGCCGTTCACCGGATCGGGAGTGACATCACCGACGGTGAAGATGCCGATCTGCATGGCGTGCTCCTCAGTAGTTGAATCTTTAACTACTCTAACACGTCCCGCTGCGATGTCATTCCCGCGCGCCCTGTCGGCGGTAGGTCCGGTCTCACCAAGGTCGGTCCCATGGGACCTCACACACCGCCCGCCGGCGATGGTGGGACTGGACCTACCGCCCAGGCATCAGCGGCGGCTGGCGAAGAAGTTCTGCAGCAGCGCGGTCGATTCCGCAGCGAGGACTCCGGCATGCACCTCGGGACGGTGGTTCAGGCGCCGGTCGCGCACCACGTCCCATAGCGAGCCCACCGCGCCGGCCTTGTCGTCGAAAGCACCGAAGACCAGCCGCGCCACGCGAGCGGAGACGAGCGCGCCAGCGCACATCGTGCACGGCTCGAGCGTGACCACGAGGGTGCAGCCCTCGAGTCGCCACTCGCCGACCGCTCGGGCGGCCTGACGCATCGCGTCGATCTCGGCGTGACCGGTCGGGTCGGCATCACGCTCACGGGTGTTGCGCCCCTCGCCGAGAATCCGCCCGCTCGGCGACACCACGATCGCGCCGACCGGAACGTCGCCCTCGGCGCCCGCGACCGCCGCCAACTCCAAAGCCTGACGCATCCAGGCCTCGTCGGGGGTCACCCGACGATCGTCTCCAACTGCTCGCGGAAGCCCAGCCGTTGCGCGATGTCGAGCAGCACCTCGTCAGGGTAGAGATCGTCGTCCTCGCACAGCAGCGACAACTCGACCGACGCGAGTCCCAGGTCGCTGAGGATGTCGAGATCCCCGATCGGCTCGACGGAGTCGTCGTCCTCAGGGTCGGGTGCGTCGAGCGCTTCGGCGACATCGGCCGCGAGCGGATAGTCGAGCGCGGCGGTGTTGTCCGAGAGCAGCACGCGCACCTGGGTGCCGCTGCTGCGCACGATGACGAAGAAGTCGTCCTTGACCGAGACCATCGCGAGCACGCCGACCTCGGACGGGAAGCGGCGCAACGACTCGCTCAGCCCGGCGAAGTCCTCACCGAGGCGCGCGGGCAGCTCCATGACCGACCAGTCGCCGTCGTCGCGATAGGCGGCGACCACGAAGTCCACATCGTCCTCGGCCACGATCCCTCCTCGGGGCTCACCGCTGTTCCGTCCGCCATCGTGACAGACCACGGGGCGCCGCCGCTAGTCGAGGACGACCGGACGAGCCCGCCCCGGCCGACCGCTACCCTCAGAGCATGCAGGTTCACGTCGTCGACCACCCGCTCGTCGCTCACAAGCTCACGGTGCTGCGCGAGGCGACCACCGACTCGCCCACCTTCCGGCGACTGACCGAGGAGCTCGTGACGCTGCTGGCGTACGAGGCCACCCGCGAGGTGCGCGTGGAGGCCACCGACATCACCACGCCGGTCGCCCCGACCACGGGCGTCCGGCTCACCTCGCCGGCGCCTCTCGTCGTCCCGATCCTGCGCGCCGGCCTCGGCATGCTCGAGGGGATGCAGCGCCTGCTGCCCACGGCGGAGGTCGGCTTCCTCGGCATGATCCGCAACGAGGAGACGCTCAAGGCCGAGACGTACGCCGAGCGCCTTCCCGAGGACCTGTCGGGCCGCCAGTGCTACCTGCTCGACCCCATGCTCGCCACCGGCGGAACGCTCGCGATGGCCATCGACTTCCTCGTCCGTCGCGGAATCGACCACATCACCGCGGTCACCCTGCTCGCCGCCCCGGAGGGCGTGCGCCGGCTGGAGAAGGAACTCGAGCACGTCGACGTCCCGGTCACCATCGTGACCGCCGCGATCGACGAGCGGCTCGACGAGAACGGCTACATCGTTCCCGGACTCGGCGACGCGGGCGACCGCCTCTACGGCGTCGTCTGACCACCCCGGATTCTCACCGAACCTCGCCGGGCGTCGACCCTTGCGCGATTGGTAACTGATCGGTTACGTTTTCCCCATGGACGTGTTCGCCGCCATCGCCGACCCGGTACGCCGGGAGCTGCTGGTGCAGTTGTCCGGGGGGCCGGCGCGGGTCGTCGACCTCGCCGGCGAGCACCCCGTGTCGCGTCCGGCGATCAGCCGGCACCTTCGGGTGCTGACCGACGCGGGACTGGTCGAGGCGGACGAGCGGGGACGCGAGCGGCACTACCGGCTGCGTACTGAACCGCTCACGGAGGTGCGGACCTTCGTCTCGCATCTGGAACGACGCGCCCCGATCACCGAGCACCATCTCGATGCCCTCGCTACCGAGGTGCGTCGCACGACCCGCGACCGCCGCCGCGCCGCGGCCACGCCCAACCACCACCAGGAGAACACCGCATGACCGCCACCCCCACCGGCCGCCACGAGCGTCGCGGCACCACCGACGCCCTCGTCTGGGAGCGCACCTTCCGCGCGCCCATCGACGACGTATGGGCCGCCGTCACCGAGTCCGAACGCCTCGAGCGGTGGATCGGCACGTGGACCGGCGACCCGGCCGACGGCTTCGTCACGTTCACCATGAACGCCGAGGGCGAGGACATTCCGCCGTCGCGTTACGAGATCCGCGCGTGCGAACCGCCGCGCCTGCTGCGCATCGACGCCGTCGACGACTTCGGAGCCTGGTATCTGACGCTCGAGCTCCGCGAGGACGCCGGCGTCACAACACTCACCATGTCCCAGGTCATCGACGACGTCTCCACCCTCGAGAACACGGGACCGGGTTGGGAGTACTACCTCGACCGCCTCGTGGCCGCCGAGACCGGAGCCGACCCGGCCGCCGTCGACTGGGACGACTACTACCCGGCGATGCGCGACCACTACGTCGCCATCGCCGACCGCCTCGCCACGCCCAGCTAACCCCATCGGTGGTCGAGTAGGCGGAGCTTGCGGAGCCGTATCGAGACCACGTCACGTCACCTGGTCTCGATACGCTCCCTCGTCCCTCGGTCGCTACTCGACCACCTACAACTCACCTAGGTGGTCGAGTAGGAGGTCGCTCAGCGACCGACATGGAGCCATCGCACCAAGGGCATAGCCGCGATGGAGCGAGACCACGTCACCTCACGTGGTCTCGATACGGCCCTCGTTCCTCGGGCCTACTCGACCACCTGCGGGCTCAGAGGGCGCGGATGATGTCGTCGACGCGGTCTTTGGCGTCACCGAAGAGCATCTGAGTGTTCTCGCGGAAGAACAGCGGGTTCTGCACGCCCGCGTAGCCGGCGGCCATCGAGCGCTTGAACACCACGACGTTCTCGGCCTCCCACACGTGCAGCACGGGCATGCCGGCGATGGGGCTGCTCGGGTCCTCCGACGCCGCCGGGTTGACGGTGTCGTTCGCACCGATCACGAGGACGACCGAGGTGTCGGCGAAGTCATCGTTGATCTCGTCCATCTCCAGGACGATGTCGTACGGCACCTTCGCCTCGGCGAGCAGCACGTTCATGTGGCCCGGTAGGCGACCGGCGACCGGGTGGATGCCGAACCGGACGTCGATGCCCTTCGCGCGGAGTTTCGCGGTGAGTTCGGCGACGGGATACTGCGCCTGCGCGACGGCCATGCCGTAGCCGGGGGTGATGATCACCGAGCTGGCTCCGGTCAGCATCTCGGCGACCTCATCGGCCTGCACTTCACGGTGCTCGCCCTGCTCCTCGCCACCGGAGGCCGGGGCCTCCATGCCGAAACCGCCGGCGATGACGGAGAGGAACGAGCGGTTCATCCCCTTGCACATGATGTAGGACAGGAACGCACCCGAGGAACCGACGAGCGCACCGACGATGATCAGCAGGTCGTTGCGCAGCAAGAAGCCCAGGGCGGCAGCTGCCCAGCCGGAGTAGCTGTTGAGCATCGAGACCACGACCGGCATGTCGCCGCCGCCGATCGAAGCGACCAGATGCCACCCCAGCGCCAGGGCGAGGGCCGTGATGACGAGCAGGAGCCACAACGAGGGCGACACCACGAACCATGCGGTGAGCGCCACGAACGCGGCGAGTGCGCCGATGTTGAGGGCGTTCTTGCCCGGCAGCATCATCGGCGAGGACGAGATCCGGGCCGACAGCTTGAGGAACGCCACGATCGAGCCGGTCAGCGTGACCGCGCCGATGAACACGCTGATGGAGACCTCGGCGGCGTGGATGCCGAGCAGGCCGATCGCGTCGAGCGCACGAGCGGCGGGCCCGTCGGGGTGTGCCTCCACGTGCAGGTACCGGTTCCAGCCGACCATGACAGCGGCCGCGCCGACGAAGCTGTGCAACAGGGCGATCAGCTCCGGCATCCCGGTCATCTCGACGACGCGGGCGCGCCACAGACCGATCGCCGCGCCGATGACGATGGCCGCGATCAGCAGGATCAACCCGGTGGTCCGCAGGCCGTCGTCGGCGACGACCGCGATCGTCGCGACCAGGGCGACGCTCATGCCGAGGATGCCGAACGTGTTGCCGGCCTTGGCCGTCTCGTGCTTCGACAGACCGGCGAGCGCCAGGATGAACAGGAGCGCCGCGACGACGTACGCAGCGGACACGGCAGTCTCGATGGACAACATGGTGATCAGCTCTTCTTTCAGGACCGCGAGAACATGGCGAGCATGCGGCGGGTCACCGCGAAGCCACCGAAGATGTTGATGCTGGCGAGCAGGACCGCCACGAACGAGATCGTGGTGATCACCGCGTCATCACTACCGATCTGCAGCAGCGCGCCGACGATGATGATGCTCGAGATCGCGTTGGTCACCGACATCAGCGGCGTGTGCAGCGCATGGTGGACGTTGCCGATCACGTAGAAACCGACCACGACGGCCAGCGCGAAGACCACCAGGTGTCCCTGGAGTGCCGCCGGCGAGATCGCGATCAGCCCGAACAGGACCGCCGCCGCCGCGGCCACGGCCACGATCCGGCCGCGCTCGGTGAGCTTCCTCGGCTCCTTCTTCTCCACCGGCTCGGCCACGGCCGGTGCGGCGGCGGGTGCCGCCGACACCTGGACCGGGGGTGGTGGCCACAGTTTCTCGCCGTCACGCGCGACGGTGACGGCACGCTGCACGACGTCGTCGAAGTCGAGGACGAGCTCGCCGTCCTTGCCCGGCGTCAGCAGCTTGAGCAGGTTGACGAGGTTGGTGCCGTACAACTGCGAGGCCTGCGTGGGCAGGCGGCCGGCGAGATCGGTGTAGCCGAGGATGATGACGCCGTTGTCGGTCACGACCTTCTCACCGGGGACCGAACCCTCGACGTTGCCGCCCTGCGCCGCGGCCATGTCGACGATGACGCTGCCGGGCTTCATCGAGGCGACGTCGGCGGCGGTGATGAGGCGCGGCGCGGCGCGGCCGGGGATGAGGGCGGTGGTGATGATGATGTCGACGTCTTGGGCCTGCTCGGAGTAGATTTCCGCGGCGCGCCGGTCGTAGGCCTCGCTGGTCGCCTTCGCATAACCGTCCGAGGACTCCATCTGCTCCTCGACCTCGACCGCGAGGTACTCGCCGCCGATCGACTTCACCTGGTCGGCGACCTCAGGACGGGGGTCGGTGGCCCGCACGATCGCCCCGAGGCTGCTCGCTGCGCCGATCGCCGCGAGACCGGCAACGCCCGCGCCGGCGACGAGCACCTTCGCGGGCGGCACCTTGCCGGCGGCGGTGACCTGGCCGGTGAAGAAGCGTCCGAACTCGTGGGCGGCTTCGACGACGGCGCGGTACCCCGCGATGTTCGCCATGGAGCTGAGCACGTCCATCGACTGGGCGCGCGAGATGCGCGGCACCGCGTCCATCGCCAACGCCGTGATCGGCCGGGCGGCGAGCTTCTCCACGAGCTCGGGGTTGAGGCCCGGACTCAGCAGGCTGATGAGCGTCGCGCCGTCACGCAGGCGGGCGATCTCCTCGTCATCGGGCGCGTTGACCTTGAGCACGACGTCGCTCGCCCACGCCTCGTCCGGGGCCACGACGGTGGCTCCGGCGTCCGCGTAGGCGTCGTCGGTGAAGCTGGCGCGGGCACCCGCGCCGGACTCGACGACGACGTCGTACCCCAGCTTGAGGAGTTGGATCACGGTCGCCGGGGTCGCGGACACGCGTGTCTCGCCGGCGGCCGACTCGGTGACGATTCCGATCTTCACCCGGCGAACGTTAGCGGCGAATCGCCCCACTGACCACCCAGTGAGATCCCCGTCTCGTCATGTGGCGCCCGAGCGGCGACCTTTCAGTGCGAATGTGACATCGCCAGTGGCAAATTTCACATACCGCCGGTATCTTGATCGCCATGGCCTCACTGACCCCCTCGTCGTTCCACGGCAAAGTCGCCCTCATCACCGGTGCCGCCCGCGGCATCGGTGCCCATACCGCCCGCGGTTTCGTCGCTCACGGGGGTCGCGTCGCCCTCGTCGGTCTGGAGGCCGATCTGCTCGCCGAACTCGCCGATGAACTGGGCGACGGCGCCGCCTGGTGGGAGGCCGACGTGCGCGACAGCGCGGCCGTCAAGGACGCCATCGATGCGGCCGCCGCCCACTTCGGCCGGCTCGACTACGTGCTGGCCAACGCCGGGATCGCGTCGTACGGCACGGTCCGGCAGATCGACGACGCCGCCTTCGAGCGGGTCGTCGACATCAACCTCAACGGCGTCTTCCGCACTCTCAAGCACAGCATCCCCCATCTGCAGAAGACCCGCGGATACGCCCTCGCCGTCTCCTCGCTCGCCGGTTTCACCAGCATCGCCGGGCTCGCCCCGTACGCGGCGAGCAAGGCCGGCTGCGAGTCGCTCGCGCTGGCCACCCGCCAGGAGGTCGCACACCTCGGCATCAAGGTCGGCGTCTGCCATCCGTCGTGGATCGACACCGACATCGTCCGCGGCGCGGAGGCGGACCTGCCGACCTTCAAGGCCATCCGCGGCAGGCTTCCGTATCCGGCCAACAGCACCACCACGGTCGAGGAGTGCGTGGAGCACATCCTGCGCGGATTCCTCAAGCGCAAGTCGCGGGTGTACGTGCCCAAGGGTGTGCTCGTCGCCAACTGGTCCAAGGCGTTCGTCAACTCCCCCGCCACGTGGCCGTACATCCGGCGGCTGACCAGCCGCACGGTGCCGCGCCTGGAGGCCGAGGTGGATGCGCTCGGCCGCTATCACCACAGCCACGTGCCCATGACGGACGCCACGAAGTGACGCGTCTCGCTCGGACTACGTGAACAGCGGAAGTGACATCCACGCGGCAACGCCGACGAGCGCCGCGGCGAAGACGTAGGAGAGCACGCGCTGGTACCGACTCGCTCCGAGCACCGTCGACAGGGCGCGCCCACCCGACGCCCACACGAGGAAGGCGACGAGGTTGTTCAGCGTGAAGATCACCGCGATGGCGATGACGGCGGAACGGTCGGCGCTGCCTGGAGTGGCCAGGAACTGCGCGAACATGGCGGCGATGATCGAGTAGGCCTTCGGGTTGAGCAGCAGGACGACCGCCCCGGTCCAGAAGCCTGCTCGTCGTTCCCGCGGGAGCGGACCGTTGTTGCCGGACGTCACGGTGAGGGGGTGCCGGACGAAGGTCACCGCCAGCCACAGCACGTAGGCGCTCCCCATCGCGAAGAGCAGATTGCTCGCGGCGGGCCGGTGCACGATGGTCGTCCCGACACCCATGCCGATCAGCGCGGTCACGCCGAGGGTGGCTGCGTGGTAGCCGACGAGCGCCGGAACCGCTGCCCGCATCCCGGCCGCCGCGGCGAGCGCAGCGAAGAACGCGTTTCCCGGTCCCGGGCTGTACGCGAGGGGAAAGAGGAAGACGAGCAGCGCGATGACGGTCTCGAGACTCATCGGCGCGGGGCTTTCCTTGGGGATCTCACGTCCCAAGAGCCTGGAAGGCCCGCGCGCCGCTGTCTGGCGAGATTCAGCCGTCGCGTTCGATGGACGTCACCAGTCGACGGTCTCGTTGTCCTGGACCGAGGCCGCGAGGGAGGTCATGTGGCCGAGGCGCGCGACCTCGGACTGGAGGAACTCCGGGCCACCGTGCCGCCCCGCCACCACGACGAAGCGCTGACCCCGGCGCAACCGCCCGGGGGCTCCGGCCAGCACCATCGAGTCCCACTCGGTCACGTCGTCGAGCCGGCGGGCGGCGTCGAGGTCGAGCCAGTCGTCGGCGGCCGGCACCAGCTCGGGGGCGGAGGCCGAGGCGTAGACGGTCCGGGCGCGGCCCATGTCGCGGATGAGCGCCATCGCCCAGTCGGTGCGGAACGTCGCCGGCACGAAGTCGATGAACTGCTTGAGCGCCTTAGCGGGCTCGGACGTGAACGCCTCGACCGCCTCGAGATCCATGCTGAGGTTCACGCCGGCGGCGTACCGCGAGATCCAGTGCACGCGCACGCCGTCGAGAGCGTGACAGGCGGTGATGAGCGCGTCGGGCATGACACTGGGCGGTAGTTCGAGGAGCACGTCGTCGACCGCGAAGCCGTCATGGCGATGTTCGACGATCTCGATGGCCTCGATGTCGGCGCCCGCACTACCGAGTGCGGTCGCCAGGGCGCCGAGTGAGCCGGGAACGTCCGGGAGCTCGACGCGCAGGTGGAATGCCATGCCCCCATTGTTCCCACAAACATATTGCGCCGCGGTAACACCACCGGGCGGATTGAACTGCCCCGATAGGCTCGGCGGCGTGAACCCCGTGGTCGTCCGCCGCCTTTTCCGCACCGTCGCGATCGCCGAGGCGATCTCCTGGACCGGTCTGCTCGTCGGGATGTACATCAAGTACGTTCCCGAGACCACCGAGCTCGGCGTGCAGATCTTCGGCCCGATCCACGGCGGTCTGTTCGTCCTCTACTGCCTCGTGACGCTCGTCGCGTGGCGCATCTTCGACTGGTCGGTGCCGGTACTGCTGTGGGGACTGTTCGCCGCCATCCCGCCGCTGTTCACCATCGTGTTCGACGTGTGGGCGGAGCGCCGCGGCCTGCTCGATCCCGAGCGGGCCGAGCTCGCCGCCAGCGCCTGACCCCGCCGTGAACGCTGGCGCCCGGCGCCGCGGGCGTCGATACTGAAGCCATGCGTGCGATCTGGAAGGGCGCCATCAGCTTCGGTCTCGTGAACGTGCCGGTCAAGTTGTACTCCGCCACGAGCAGCCACGACCTGTCGCTCCACCAGGTCCACAACGAAGACGGCGGCCGCATCCGGTATGAGCGCCGTTGCGAGGTGTGCAAGAAGGTCGTCGCGTACAAGGACATCGACAAGGCGTACGACGACGGCACGCACACCGTCGTGCTGACCAAGGACGACATCGACGCGCTGCCGGCCGAGAAGAGTCGCGAGATCGAGGTCGTGGAGTTCGTCCCGTCCGACCAGATCGACCCGCTGCGCCTCGACAACAGCTACTACCTGGAACCGGAGGAGCGCGCGGTCAAGCCCTACACGCTGCTGCGGCGCACCCTCGAGGAGACCGACCGCGTGGCGATCGTGCAGTTCGCCCTGCGCCAGCGGACTCGGCTCGCGGCGCTGCGGGTGCGGGACAAGGCCATGGTGCTGCAGACGCTGCTCTGGGACGACGAGGTGCGCGCACCGGAGTTCGACGTGCTCGACAAGAACACGAAGATCAGCGACAAGGAACTGAAGATGGCCGGGCAGCTCGTCGAGTCGCTGTCCGGCGACCTCGACACCTCGGAGTTCGAGGACGACTACCAGGTCCAGCTCCGCGCCCTCGTCGACGCCAAGCTCGAACAGGGCGACACCCTCGATACCGAGCAGACGTTCGGCGTCACCGAGGAGGACGAGGACGAGGGCGGCGAGGTTGTCGACCTGATGGAAGCGCTGCAGCGGAGCGTCGATGCCCGCAAGAAGAAGTCCGGAGCGGCGAAGAAGAAGACGAGCAGCCCCAAGAAGCGCGCGTCCGGCTGATCGCGGTCAGCGGTCGGCGGGGAACTCGGTCAGCGGGGTGCGCCGGTAGGCGACGACCCACTCGGCTACCTCGCGCAGCTTGCGGTTGTGGTGCTGCGAGTAGCGCCGCAGGACGTCGAAGGCCCGGTCGCCGTCGATGTCGAACCGCTCCATGAGGATGCCCTGCGCCTGACCGATGAGCTTGCGCGCGTCGATCGCGATGCGCAGGCCCTCCTCGCTCTGCGCCGAGGCCACCGCAACGGAGGCATGACGAGCGAAGATCTCCGCGACGGCGAGGTCGTCGTCGCTGAACGCCTTGGCGTGATCGGAGTAGAGGTTCAACGAGCCGTAGCGTCGTTCGGAGGTCTCCAGACGTACGCTGACGACGCTGCGGATGCCGAGCTCGGCGACCGCAGGTCCCCACGCGGGCCAACGTTCGTCGATGCCGACGTCGTCGGAGACGTACGTGCCGCCGCCCTCCAGTGCGTCGAGGCAGGGCCCCTCGTCATGCGTCAGTTGAAGCTCGTGGGACACCCGGACGCGCGACGAGGTCGCCGCAGCCGTCTCGACGCGGGACCGGGCATGGACCAGCAACAGGCCGGCGTCGTCGCAGCCGATCGCGGACTTCGCGTACTGCGTGATGAGCTCGACCGTCTTCTCGGTGCCGTCCTGCGTGTACAGGTCGACCGCCATCTGGGAGAAAAACTCCGGAATGTCCACTGGCCCTCCGCGTCATATGGTGGGGCACCAGAGTAGAGGACGAGTCGAACGGGAAGGCCGGGTATGGCGCAGTCGCCGCAGACGGTATCGATCGACGGCCGCCTGTTGCGTCTGACGAACCCGGACAAGGTGCTCTACCCCGCCACCGGGACGACCAAGGCCGACGTCATCGCGTACTACGTGCAGATCGCCCCGGTGATGCTTCCGCACCTCGCCGACCGGCCCGTCACGCGCAAGCGCTGGGTCGAGGGAGTGGGCACCGAGCAGAAGCCCGGAGAGGTGTTCTTCGAGAAGAACCTCCCCGACTCGGCGCCGTCGTGGATCCGCCGCGTCTCCTTGCAGCACACGTCCCATCGCAACGACTACCCGGTCTTCCACAGTCCCGCCGACCTCGCCTGGGCCGGTCAGGTCGCCGCGCTCGAACTCCACGTGCCGCAGTGGCGGGTCGACGAACTCGGGACGATGCAGGGCCCCGACCGCCTGGTCCTCGACCTCGACCCGGGGCCCGGCGCCGGTCTGGCCGAGTGCATCGCGGTGGCCCATGAGGCCCGCGACCTGCTCGCCGGCATCGGGCTCGATCCGGTACCCGTGACGTCGGGGAGCAAGGGGCTGCACCTCTACTGCGCGATGGACGGCACGCGGGACGCCGACTACCTGAACGCGTTCGCCAAGCAGCTCGCGGTGTCGCTCGAGGAGTCGATGCCCGACCTCGTGGTCAGCTCGATGGCCAAGGCCAAACGGAACGGGAAGGTCCTGGTCGACTGGAGTCAGAACAACCGGAACAAGACCACGATCTGTCCGTACTCGCTGCGCGGGCGCGCGCGCCCGACGGTGGCGCTGCCGCGTTCGTGGGACGAACTCGACGGCGACCTGGAGCAGTTGGAACTCGAGGCCGTTCTCGAGCGCATGGAGGAGATCGTCGACCCGATGGCGGCGCTCGGGCGCTCGGGTCCGGACCGTCTCGAGCGCTATCGGTCGATGCGTGACGCCACGGTGACTCCCGAGCCCGTGCCGGCCGACCGCCCCACCGGACGCGGGGGCGAGGAGCCGATCTTCGTCATCCAGGAGCACCACGCGCGCCGGCTGCACTGGGATTTCCGGCTCGAGCACGACGGCGTGCTGGTGTCGTGGGCGTTGCCCAAGGGCGTGCCCACCTCACCGACAGAGAACCACCTCGCGGTGCAGACCGAGGATCATCCAATGGAGTACGCCTCCTTCGCCGGCGAGATTCCGAAAGGGCAGTACGGCGCCGGGTCGGTCGAGATCTGGGATACGGGGACGTTCACCGCCAGCAAGTGGCGCGACGACGAGGTCATCGCCACGTTGCGTGGCCAGGACGACGGCGGGCTCGGGGGCGAACCTCGTACGTACGCGCTCATCCGCACCGGCGAGAACTGGCTGATCCACCTCATGAAGGACCAACGGGCCGACCCACCGGCGGAGCTCGGCGCAGTCTCTCCGATGCTCGCCACCCTCGCCGACGCCCGCTCCCTGGGCGACGAGGGCGAGTGGGCGTTCGAGATGAAATGGGACGGCGTCCGCACCATCGCCGCGGTGACCGACGACGGCGTCCGGCTCTACAGTCGGTCCGGACGCGTCACTACCGCCACGTATCCGGAGGTCGCCGAGGAGCTGGCGGACCTTCCGGCGGGCACCGTGGTGGACGGCGAGATCGTCGCGCTCAACGAGCAGGCGGTGCCGAGCTTCGGCCTGCTCCAGCAGCGCATGGGACTGGAGAAGCAGCGAGAGATCGCCGCCGCTCGCGAGCGCGTCCCGGTCACGTTCCTGGCATTCGACGTGCTCGCGCACGAGGGCCGATCCCTGACCGGACGCACCTACGAGCAGCGCCGCAGTGCCCTGGACGGACTCGGCATCGACGGGGTCGCCGCCATCACGCCGCCGGCCTTCACGGGCTCGCTGCGTGAGGCCGTCGCGGCGAGTCGGCGCTGGAAGCTGGAGGGCGTCGTGGCCAAACGCCGCGACAGCACGTACGCGGTGGGCAAGCGGTCGACCGCGTGGCTCAAGATCAAGCACCAGGAGATGCAGTCGGTCGTCATCGGCGGATGGCGTCCGGGAGCGTCGTCCGGATTCGGCTCGCTCCTGCTCGGCGTTCCCACCGAGGACGGACTTCGATACGTCGGACGTGTCGGGACCGGCTTCACCGACGCGCATCGCCGCGAGCTCGGTGCCCAGCTGCGCCGGCTCGAGCGTAAGACACCGCCCTTCCTCGACGTCCCGCGCGAGGTGAGGGCCGATGCGCACTGGACGACGCCCCGTTTGGTGGGTGAGGTCGTCTACGGTGGCTGGACGGGCTCGGGGATCCTTCGGCATGCGAGCTGGCGTGGTTTGCGGAAGGATCTAGAGCCAGACGATGTCCACGTCGAATCGAAGGAGTGAGCGATGGGAAAGCGCAAGAAGGGCATGCGCGATCAAGTCGAGGATCTGGCGGGACATCTGCCGGACACGAAGGAACTGCTCGAGCTGCGTGGCGAGGTGATGGACCGTCTTCCCGACCGGGACGAGCTCATGGCCATGCGTGATCAGCTGATCGATCGTCTGCCCGACGACGTGAGCGACCGCCTCCCCGTCGAGACCAAGAAGAAGCGCTTCGGGGGCGTCAAGAAGGTCGCGTTCGTCGGCCTTCTCGCCGCTGCCGTCGGAGGGGTCGTGGCCTTCCTCAAGGCCAAGGCCGACGACGCGCAGGTTCCGCCGTACACGCCGCCGCCGGCGCCGAGTCCCACGGACCCGCCCAAGCCGATGGCCTGAGCGCCTCGTAGCACGACGAACGGCGGCCACCCGGAGCGTATCCGGTGGCCGCCGTTCGCGTTCGTGGATCAGTTCTTGAAGGCGTCCTTCACGTTCTCACCGGCCTGCTTGACGCTCGACTTGGTCTGGTCGCCCTTGCCTTCGGCTTCCATCTTCTCGTCGTCGCTGGCCTTTCCGGAGCCCTCCTTGACCTTGCCCTTCAGGTCCTCGGCCGCGTTCTTCATCTTGTCGTCCAGTCCCATGGGTACTCAGTCCTTCCGTTGGGAGCCCTGATACCTCCAGTCGACCACCGATTCGCTCCCCTCGCATCTTGAACGCCTCACTCGGCGGGTGCTGTGGATTACGCTGAGCGCCATGAGCAGTCAGCCCGATCCGCGGGCGCCTGCAGCGGCAGGAAGCCCGAGGGGCAAAGCGCTGGAAACGCTGCTGAACCTGCACCACGACGTGCCGTTCACCGCCGCCTTGCTGACGTACCGTGTCCGCGACAGCGACCGCGACGTTCCTCTGCTCGTGCATCGCATGTCGAGGGAGCACGTCCAGCATGGTCTGGACTACTTCATTCCTGCCAGCCCCGACTTTCGATGGGTCATCGACCACCGCGACGAAGTGCTGGACTGGAACAGCGTTCCCAGCTTTCGGGAAACGGTCACGGCGAGGGAGGTTCTCCTGGAGGCCGGATACACCCAGGGTTCCTCCTTCGCTTTTCACGGCACCGAGGGCATCATCGGGACCTTCCACCTCAACGTCTCCCATACCGAGAATCTGAGCGCCGCGGAGCTCGGGGCGCTCTACGACGCTTCCGTGGCGCTCGAGGGGGTCGTCAGAGCAGCCAACGCAGCCGCGCGCGCTGGTCTCACGGACCGTGAGGTCGAGGTACTTCACCACCTGGCCCGCGGGCGATCCAACCAGGAGATCGCCGACGAGCTGTACGTCGCTCGTCGCACGGTGGCCACCCATGTCGAGAGCATCCTCGCCAAGCTCGGTGTCGCCAACCGCGTGCAGGCAGTGGTGACGGCGATTGCCCTCGGGCTCGTCGATGCGGATCTCGCCTGAGTCCGGCTCTCGTCATTCGCACGCTCAGCCGCCATCCTCGCCGACGCGGAGCAGTCCGTGACGCCACGCGACCCTGATTGCCTGATCGCGGGACGAGACGTTGAGTTTGCGGTATATCCGTTGCGTCTGGTTGCGCACGGTGTGAACGGAGACGATGAGTGTCTCGGCGATCTCCGCCGCCGTCATGCCGGTGGCCAGGAGTTTGAGCACCGTGTATTCGCGCCGACTGAGGGGTACAGGGGCACCACTCTCCGTCGTGAAAGGCGGCACGTACAGCGTCGTGGCGAACCAGCTCAATGCAGCAGATACGGCCGGGTCCTGTTGGATCGCCCGCTCGATCGTGGGGCGTTCTGTGGTGGCAAGACTGAACGCGATCTGCTGCGGCGCGCCAGTCTGCGTGAGAGCCTCCCTGACCACGCGAGTACCGCCGACGCTATCGCCGGCGCGGTCGAGGGCGGACGCCAGTGCGAGGCGCAGATCGATCCTTCCCCGCCGGGGCGCGCGCTCCAACCACTTCGAAGCCGAGAGCCGCCGGATGGCGCTTTCGGGATGCCCCTCCGCCAGGGCCACTCTGGCCATCAGCAGGTCACTCAGGTAGGTCGTCGCCTCACCCCGCGGTATCGCCATCCGTGCGCGCGGAATGTCGCCGCAGCTCAACGCGAGATCCGCCTCCGCATACTGCGCCAGCACAGATCCGGGCGTGCTTCGGCTGTTGCGCCCGTACTGGCGGCGTCGGCTGAACTGCCGAAGGAGGCGCTGCTGCTCGCCGCGGACGAGCGCCGCTCTGGCTCTGAGATAGAGAATGAACTCGCGATGCACTCGTGAGCGAATCGAGATGGTCTCCAAGTCGGCGAGGGCTTCGTCGAACGGAGACCAGTCGAGACGGTCGAGCGCCAGGTGCGCGCTCGACAGTAGCGCGCCGGGAACCGGTCGTCTGCCGGTGCCGGTGCCCGCCACCGTGCGTCCGAGTTGCAGCCATCGACTCGCCAAGGCGTGTTCGCCGTCGAGCGCGTATGACCATGCCCGTTCTCCCGCCGTGGAGAGCTGATCGCGCGCGGCATTGCCACTCGCCCGGCCGCGAGGTTTCGCCTTGACTGAGACGTCCTCCTGAGCAGCGACACGGAGCCGCGGTGCCGACATCCTCACCCCCGTTGGAACGGACTGCCCTCTCGGTGGGAGCGCTTTCCGCCCGCCCACCACAGCGAGATTAGGGAGTGGACCGAGGCATTCCTATCGGTCGATTGACCGAGATAGTCAATTGACTACCCCGGCTCCCTCAGCGGATCACGACGTTGATCAATTCGATTCGCCGTCCTTTCGGTCCGATCGATATCACCGATACCAATGGGCCGTGTAGGTCCAATGCGGACGAACGATGAAGGAGCAGACCTTGAGAACACCATGGGGGGCGTTGAGGCGTCCACGCGCAAGAGGTAGGGCTGTTGCCAGACTGATCCCACTGGCGCTCGTCGCCGGCGTGATGTCGATTGCCGCGACTACCGCTCCTGCTGGCGCAGAGTCTCATACGCCTCCCGCGTACGGCGCAGCGCTCAGCCAAGCCAACTCGAACACGTTCTACGCGTACGCGGGCGAAGGGGAAACCCTTGATGTGAGCTTCATTTACGCGCACAACGCCCAAACTGGGGAGGGCCGAGACGTGGAGTACCGCGTCACAGATCCGTCAGGGGCGATTGCCTGGACGTGCGGCCACCCGACCGGGAGTGCGCCCGGCGACGCCTGCGCGACGACAGGCCTCGCCGGCCCGGTGGGCGCGTGGAAGATCGAGGTCGTCGCGGCGACGGGCACCGGCCTTACTGCGTATGAGTGGGAGATTTCTGTTCGCGCCGGCGGCGCAGCCGTCCCCGGTCGAGTCTGGGCCAATCGATACGTGACTCATCAGATCGACGAGAGTGCTGTCGCGGATCTTCGTTACTGGCTGGTCAACGACAGCGGCTACATCTACGACACGAATCTGAACGGCTACAACGGCATCGGCTCGATCATCGAGGCTGACGCCGTGGGCAACGTCGCCACTCCGGGCGGCTGTGACGCGTTGTACAGGTCGGTGCAAGGAAGCACCAACTCCGGTGATTGCGGCACGTACCGCATCTTCTTCGACGAGCCCAGCTCAGATCTGCCCGCCTCTGCACCGTCCGCCGACGGGCCCCTCGCCGTGCTGCCACCGGAACTCACCGAGACTGACCTCGCGGTCGACGACCTCACGTTCAGTCCGACCTCGCCCAACGGCGCCGCTGGGACGTTCACGCACACGCTCTCGGATCGGTTCGTGGGGGCCTACTGGCTGGAGATCGACACTGATGGAGACGGTTCGTACAACGGTGCGGCCGACCGCAGAATTCGATTGGCGGCCGACGGCTCCGGCGAATACAGCTACGAGTTCGACGGACTCGACGGTGAAGGTAACGAGATCGCGGATTGCTCGGCTATGCGTGCACGGATCTTCTTCGACCGGGTCGGTGAGATCCACGTCCTCAATAGCGATGTCGAAGGTCGTTCCGGCGGAATCTCGATGACTCGTCTCAACGGCAGCGGTGCACCGGACTCGACGATCTACTGGGACGACACGCAGCTGCAGGCGGGACCAGAGAACACCACCAATCCGACACCCGTCGTTGACGGCACTGACGGCATCGACAGCTCGGCTGGCGTCCACGGGTGGGACTTCTCGTACACGTCGTGGGGCAATGCTCGGACCATCGATGACTGGACATACAACCCCGTCGCCCTCGGGACTGGTGAGATCACCGTGGGCGGCCACTGCCTCACCGTCACCAAGACGTCCGACGCGGACTCGAACAGCCTGCCCGGGGATGTGGTCACGTACACCGTCGAGGTGACGAACGTGGGAGAGACTGACTACACCGCGGAAGCACCGGCGACCTTGACCGACGATCTCTCAGACGTCCTCGACGACGCTGTCTACAACGACGACGCCTCCGTCAGCTTCTCCTCCGGCTCCTCGTCCGCGTCGCCGCTCGTGGAGGGCACCACCCTCAGTTGGTCCGGTCCCCTTCAAGCCGGGGAGACGGCCACGATCACGTACTCGGTCACGCTCCAGCGCGGAGGCAACCGCACGGTAAACAACCAGGCCTGTATTCCCGCCGAGGAAGCACAAGTTCCCGAAGAGGCTTGCGCTGAGACGGCGACGGAGATGCCCGCCCTCCAGGTGACGAAGTCCGCTGACACGAGCGAGCTTCCCCGGGTGGGACAGACAGTCACGTACACGGTCACCGCTACCAATATCGGCCCAGGCGACTACACGGAGGACGCACCCGCCGAGGTCCGCGACGACCTCAGCGGAGTCCTCGACGACGCGACGCTGGACGAGGATAGCCTCACAGCCGACACCGGTACTGCGCCGACGTACGACGAACCGCTCATCAGCTGGAGCGGACCGCTGCCTGCCGGGGCTACCGTCACCCTCACGTATGCCGTGACGCACACCGGGGAGGGTGACAACCGTCTGATCAACGTCGCCTGGGAGCCTGACGACCCCGAGGACCCGCGAACCCCGGTCTGCGATCCCGCTGATGAAAACGGTCTCGACCCTGTGACCGGCGAACCCTGCGGCAGGGTCGAGATCCCCGCCGGTGACCTGGACGTCAGCAAGAGCGTCGACCCGCAGAAGGGGACGTCCGTCGCACCGGGTGAGGAACTGACGTACACCGTCACCTTCCACAACTCCGGTGCTTCCGCAGCGGCCGTCGAGGGTTGGCAGGACGACTTGTCGGACGTTCTGGACGATGCCGATATCGTGGCCGCCCCGGCACCCGAGGAAGGTGATCTCACCGTCAGCCGCGTGACCGATGGCCGATTCACGGTGGATGGTTCGGTCCCCGCGGGCGAGAGTTACACCGTGACGTACACGGTCCAGGTGCGCGACGACGGAGATCGAGGCAATGACCTGCTGGCGAACTTCGTTTTCCCCGACGGGGAGGAGCTGCCCACATCGTGTGACCCCGAAAGTTCCCTCTGCACGGAGAACCCGGTCAAACACTCCGCAGCGGGTCTCCTCCCGGCTGCGGGCGCGGGGGACGTCAGAGTCTGGCTCGCCGCGGCGCTGGTCCTCCTTGTCGCAGGAGGCGCAGTGAGGATGCTGCGACGCGAGGCACAGCGCTGATCGAGCGTCGAGCTCGCTTCCCGCGAAAGCCCCCGGAGATTCCTTCGGGGGCTTTCGTCATCCCAGCGCGCGATCGAGGTTGAGCGCGGCGCTGATGAGGGACAGGTGCGTGAAGGCCTGGGGGAAGTTGCCCAGATGGTCGCCGGTCAGGCCGATCTGCTCGGCGTACAGCCCGAGGTGGTTGGCGTACGTGAACATCTTTTCGAGCGCGACCTCGGCCTCGGTGAGCCGTCCGGCTCGCGTCAGCGCCTCGACGTACCAGAACGAGCAGAGGCTGAACGTCCCCTCCTCACCGTGCACCCCATCCGGCGCCTCGTCGACGTCGTAGCGGAACACCAGCGTGTCCGAGACAAGCCGCTTCTCCACCGTCTCGAGGGTCGACAGGAACATCGGGTCGACCGGCGAGATGAACTTGACCATGGGCATCAGCAAGAGGCCCGCGTCGACGGCTCTGCTGCCCGCCGATTGCACGAACGAGCCGATCTCCTCGCTCCAGCCTTCGTGCAGGATCCGGGTATGGATCTCGTCTCGTAGCCGTGTCCAGGCCACGAGGTCGCCGGGAAGACCGCGTTGCCGCGCCATCCGCACCATCCGCTCCACCGCCACCCAGCACATGAGCCAGGACGTCGTGTGATGGCGGTTCTCGGTACGGATCTCCCACATGCCGGCGTCGGGGTCGTCCCAGTGGTCCTCCAGCCACGCCACGACGCGCGTCAGCCCGGCCCACGCCTCCTGGCTGATCCCCGAGCCGTACTTGTTGAACAGGTAGATGGAGTCGATGATCTCGCCGTAGATGTCGAGCTGGAGCTGCTCGACGGCGGCATTGCCCGTCCGCACGGGCCGCGAATCGCGGTAGCCCCCGAGGTGGTCCAGCTCCCGTTCAGGCAGGGGGACCTCGCCGTCGATGTCGTACATGACGCGCAGCGGACCGAGGTCGTGGTCGGCGTTCTTCTCGTCGGCGAGGCGCTCGGACAACCAGCCCACGAACGCGCCCGCCTCATCCATGAACCCCAGCCGCAGCAGCGCGTACAACGTGAAGCCGGCGTCCCGAATCCAGACGAAGCGGTAATCCCAGTTGCGAACGCCGCCGATCTCCTCGGGCAGGCTGGCCGTCGGGGCCGCGATCACGGCCCCGCTCGGTTCGTGCGTCAGCAGTTTGAGGGTGATCGCCGAGCGTTCGACGTTCTCGCGCCACCGCCCCCGGTAGGTGGAGGTGGAGAGCCAGTCGTGCCAGAACTTCGACGTGACGTCGAACAGGGTCGACGTGTCCTGCTCGCAGCCGTGCGGGGTGTCGTCCTCGTCCAGCACCTCCAGCACGAACAGGGCGCGTTCACCGCTCTCGAGCTGGAACTCGCTGGTCACGTCGTCGCCGTCGACCCGGACGTCGACCGTCGCGCTGATCCCGAGCCGGACACCGTCACCGGTGACCAGCACTCCTTCGTCGGTCGTCTCGACGCGAGGACGGCTGAGCCCGTAGTCCGGCCGCGCGGCGATCGTCGTGCGTACCCGAGCCGAACCGCGGACGGCCTGCACGCGGCGCACGAGCCGTTGTCGATGCTCGTCGTCATGCGGCCGTCGCACCGGCATGAAGTCGTGCACTTCGACGACGCCGTCCTCGGTGAGGAAACGCGTGGCCAAGATGGCGGTGTTCGGGAAGTAGAACTGCTGCGTACGCACGGCGCCGCCCACGGGCCCGATCGTCCACCGTCCGGCGTCGGGATCGAGCAGCGAGGCGAACGCGCTGGGGGCGTCGAACCGGCCCGGACAGAACCAGGAGACCGTGCCGTCCGTGCCGACGAGCGCGGCGGTGCGCAGGTCCCCGATGAGACCGTGATCGGCGATCGGAAGAAACTCCTCCCCGCCGACCACTGCCTCACGCATCAGCGCCCCCCAAGTGCCAGCGGAACGGCCGCGGCAACTCGAGCGCTGCGTGCGGTCCCCACGAGCCGGGCTCATACTGCTCGGGAGACGGCGGGTCCGCGAGCACCGGTGTGACGATCTGCCAGAGCCGGTCGACCTCGTCGGCGCGGGTGAAGAGCGTCTGGTCGCCGCGCATCGCGTCCAGCAGGAGACGCTCGTACGCCTTGAGCGCGTCCGATCCGTCGTCGTCGGCCGGCACCTCCATCATCACCGAGGAACGTGACAGGGCGAGTTCGGGACCGGGGCGCTTGGCCCACATCTCGATGCCGACCTGCGGGGTGTCGGTCAGTTCCAGCACGAGCTGGTCGGGTTCGTCGATCTGATCGCCGAATCTGCGTCCCGGCGGGGTGTGGAACGTCAGCGTGATGGTGCGGCGACTCTCGGCCATCGCCTTACCCGTCCGCAGGTAGAACGGCACCCCGGCCCAGCGTTCGTTGTCGACGAACGCCTCCACCGCCACGAACGTCTCGGTGTCCGATCCCGCGTCGACGCCCTCCTCGTCGGTGTACCCGCGGTACTGGCCGTAGACCACGCGCGAGGGATCGAACGGCTGCATGGCCTGGAACACCTTGGCCTTCTCGTTGCGTAACGAGAGCGCGTCCAGATGCACGGGCGGTTCCATCGCCATGAAGCCGAGGATCTGGCACAGGTGGGTCACGACCATGTCGCGCAAGCAGCCGACCGACTCGTAGAACGACGCACGGCCCTCCATCTGCAGATCCTCGGGAATGTCGATCTGCACCGAGGCGATGTGATGGCGGTTCCAGGCGGGTTCGAGCAGACCGTTGGCGAAGCGCAGCGCGAGGATGTTCTGCACCGCCTCCTTGCCGAGGAAATGGTCGATGCGGAACACCTGGTCCTCGTCGACGACCTGCTTCAGCGCGGCGTCGAGCTCGCGCGAGGACTCCAGGTCCGAGCCGAACGGCTTCTCGACGATGAGACGGGCGCGCTCGGCGATGCCCGTGCGCCCGAGCATCCCGATGAGCCCCTGCATCGCCGACGGAGGCACGGAGAGGTAGACGAGCGTCTTCGCGTCGTCGCCGAGGTCCGCACGGGCCTCCTGCACGGCTTCGGCGAGCTCGTCGCCGTTCTCGTCGTCGGACACCACGAACCGAGTCCGGTCGATGAAAGCGCTCAACGTGCTGTCGTCGGTCTCGTCGCCGAACTCGTCCAGCGAGTCGCGGACGATCTGCTCGATACCGTGCTCGGGAGCATGGCGACCCGTGCCGACGATGCGATAGTCCTCGGGCATCCAGCCGGAGGCGGCCAGCGTGTAGAGGCCGGGGAAGAGCTTGCGGGCCGCGAGGTCGCCAGTGGCACCGAACAGGACGAACACGTGGGGGTCGAGACGATCGGTCGGGGCGGTCTCCACGGGCTACTCCTCGATCGTGGGGCGGGGTTTCCACGCTACGTAAGCTCGCCGGCCCGTGCATGACGAGCGCGCGGGTGAAAACGCGCGGTCACGCGAGTAGCTCAAACGGGACGTTGTGCCCAATCAGCCGTGTGCGTCCGCAGCACTTCGCCGAGAGCATCGATGCGGTGCCTCACCGTCTCGGTCGCGGCCACCAGCCCCACCGCGGCAACGACGCGGCCGTCTTCCCTGATCGGAGCAGCGATGCCGGTGAGCCCCGCCTGCAGGTAGCCGCGGCTAACCGCCAGCCCGGTCTCCCGGATCATGTCGACCTCGTTCATGAACCCTTCGACATAGGGTCGCTCAGCCTCATCGGCATTGGTGAGATAGGCGTACATGTCTCGTTTGTCGCTGAACGCGAGCAGGACCCTACCGATGCAGGTGCGCAGCATAGGGCGTCCCAGGTGGGTCTCGGCGACGAAGGTCGTATTGGAGTTGCCGACAGTGAAGTGATCGATGTAGACCACCTTCCCGCCAACACTGATGCCCAGGGCGACCAGGCAACCCGTGATGTTGGAGAGCATCTCCAGGTCGTCGTGGCGCACGGATCGTACGGGCTGGCGACCCGCGGTCAGGTTCAGGACGTACGGCGCCGGGCCGAGCGTGAATCGTCG
This sequence comes from Aeromicrobium phragmitis, assembly GCF_003674095.1. Taxonomy (GTDB): domain Bacteria; phylum Actinomycetota; class Actinomycetes; order Propionibacteriales; family Nocardioidaceae; genus Aeromicrobium; species Aeromicrobium phragmitis. The sequence continues at coordinate 368,779 of NZ_RDBF01000001.1, read as the reverse complement.
ATCGACCTCGGAGAGGAATCCGGCAGCAGTCAGGCCGTTGACCAATGACTGGACTGAGCTCACCGGCGCACCCAGACGCAAGGCGATGTCCGTGAGCGAGAGTCCCCGCGGCTCGCGAGCCGTCATGTCGAGGATGTCCGCAATGCGGTCGACCGTGCGGTGACGTGGGCGGCGAGGAGGGACTGGAACAGGGTTCTCGGTCGCGGGTACCTCTCCCATGCGCGGCTAGCCTCCACCATCTCGTCTGCTGGCCCGGCGTTCGGTGCCAAGGACCGCCATCTTAGGACCCTCTTGACCCTTCGCGTGGGGTCCGAAGCGCGTCATCGGCCCGCGAACCGCGGCGTTCGCCGTGCCAGGCTGGCGGCGACCCCTTCGCGATGGTCCGAGGTCGCCTGCAGTACATCCTGGCGCCGACGCTCGTTGCGGGTGGCCTCTCGCACCGCTGGCGCGAGGTCCGCCCTCAACAATGAGCGGATCTCCCGCGTCGCGAGGGGGGCGTTGGAAGCGATCACTGCTGCCAGGCGATGGGCCCGCTCACGCACGAACGCCGTCTCGGTGATTTCGTCGACAAGGCCCATGTCCTGCGCCTCGTCGGCGGAGATCCGCCGTGCCGTGAGCAGAAGTTCGGCGGCACGCTGCTCTCCCACCACGCGAGGAAGCGTCACGGTGAGGCCGAAACCTTGCGTCACACCAAGCCGCGCGAAGGGTGCCCAGAACCGCGCATCCCGTGCCGCGACGCGGAAGTCCGCGGCAAGCGCCAGGCCGAGACCGCCGCCGACCGCCGCGCCCTGGACTGCTGCGACGATCGGCAGCGGCTGGTCGAAGAGCCTGACGGCAGCGTCGTACAGGTGGTGGCCACCGGCCTCGTAAGTCGCCTCCGGGGAGCCGAAGTCAGCGCCGGCGCAGAAGTGCTTGCCGACGCTGCAGAGGACCACCGCTCGCGTCCTGCCGTCATGAGCCGCCTGCTCGAGCGCCCTCGCGATATCGCTGATCAGCGCATAGTCGAAGTAGTTGGCCTCGCCGCGCTCGAACTCGATGGTGGTGACACCATGATCGTCGTGCGCGAGGGTGAGGCGATGGTCGGCGGTGGGGTTCACACAATTGCCCTTCCTGGAGGTGGGAATCAGCGGGGTTCATGGCGTCACTCTCACGTCGTGCGCGCACGCCGCGAGAGCACCAGGACGCTGAAGGCGACGAGCGAGGAGACGCTGGTGAGCACTACAGCGAGCGCTGCGATCGTCGGATACGAGCCGCTGGTGAACTGCTCGTAGAGGACATAGCCCACCGTGGGAGTGTTCGTGCTCGCGAGGAGCACCGATGCGGTCAGGTCGCCGGCCATGTAGACGAACAGCAGGGTCCAGCCGCTCGCGAGCGAAGGCACCATCAGGGGGAGCAGAACTCGACGCATGGTCCGGGAAGGAGCGGCTCCAGCGATGGACGACGCCTCCGTCAACTGCCTGCCGACGAGCGACCCCGCGGAATTCGCGGCGATCGATGCCTGGGGCATGTAGATGATGACGTACGCCAGGAGCAGGATGGCCACCGTGCCGCTCAGGTTGAAGGGGGAGCCCGCGAAGGTCACCAGAATCCCGACAGCAATGACGATGTTGGACATGCCGGCGGGCAGTTTGAGCAGCCCGTCGATGGCCCGGAACACACCAGTGGCCCGCTCACGCAACGCGAGCGCGCACAGAGTCGCAATCATGAGCGCGATGGTCGCCCCCGCAGCGCCCAGGGCGACACTGTTCGTGATCGCCTCACGCGTGATCGAGCCGCTGGCGAAAACCCGGCGGTAGGCGTCGAAGCCCAGCGTGGCGATCTCGATGCGCGGGCTCCAGAATCGCTGTACGGACACCAGGATCAGACCAAGAGCCGGAAGCACGGTGGCGAAGGAGAGGAACGTCAGGACCAGGCCCTTCGCGGGAACCGTCCAGGGGCCCAGGTCGATGAGCGAGGCCCGTTGCCCCTTGCCGCCCACGACCGCGAACCGCTGGGCCGCGAGGATCCTCAGTTGGACAGTCCATGCCGCGCCGATGCAGATCAAGGTCAGGAGACCGAGGACGACAGCGACATCGGTCTCCGGCGGATACGTCGCTGTCAGCAACCGGACGATCCGTACGGAGAGGACGTCGATGCCTGCCGTGGCACCCACGATGGCAGGGGCCGAGAAGAGGGTTAGCGCAATCGTCAGCGACATGAACATGCTCGACACGACCGCCGGCCGGATGGACGGCAGCGTGACAGAGACAAAGGTGCGGAACAGTCCGGCGCCCGCAGTCCGTGACGCCTGCTCGAGCGCTGGGTCCACGCTGCGCAGCGCCGCCGACACCACCAGGTAGACGACTGGGATCAGTTCGATGACGTAGAGGGAGAGCAATCCGTACCAGCTGAAGATGTTGAAGGGCCCGGTGGTCGCCTCGGACCTCGTGAAGCTGCGGATGGCGACGTTGACCACACCCGCCCGCGGCGAGAACAGGAACACGAACCCCACCGCTAACGCCACGGGTGGGACGAGCAGCGGCATCACGGGAGTGATCTCGGAGACCCAGCCCATGCGAGCGGTCGTCCTCTCGCTGAGCCAGGCCAGCACGGTCCCGATCAAGGTAGCCGCGGACACGGCGACAACCACGACGATGGCCGTGTTGAGGAGGGTGGTGCCGAGATCGTCGAGCTCGGCCGCGCGCGTGAACGCGCTGAGCCCTTCGGATTCGGCGAATGTACGGACGATGGTGCCGACGATCGGCAGCACGATGAGTGCCGCCATCAGCAGCCCCAGCACGAGACAAATCGTCCTCAACGGAGCCACTCTGACCATCGGCCGAGACCGCTTGGCCAGTATGGAGGTGGTCATGCTGCCTCGTCGGTGAAGGGCAGACGGGTGGGCCGTAGACCATCGTCAGGAACGACAGCCCGGGCGACCCCCGGCAGTGTCACGAGAACGCTCTGTCCCACCTGCAGGATCTGGTCCGAACGGTCACGGATCAACAGCTCTTGCTGACCGGCCGTCACCAATACCTCGACGTAGTCGCCCTGGAACTGCAAGCTGCGGATCGTCGCCTCGACCTGCCGGCCTGCAGCGCCCACCGTTCCGACGGACAGCTCCGACGGACGGAGGACGAGCAGGACGTCGGACCCCAGGTCGGACGGGAGCGGGCGCGTCGCGTCGAAGGTCCCGAGTGACGTGGTCACGGAGTCTTTGCCCTCACGACGTGTGAGCCTGCCCGGAATCTCGTTCACGGGCCCCATGAACCGCGCCACGTAGGCCGACGCCGGGTGCCGGTAGATGTCGGCAGGGGGGCCGATCTGCGCGATTCGTCCCTGGTTGAGGACGATGACTGTATCGGCCAACGCCAGCGCCTCGCTCTGATCGTGGGTCACGTAGACGGCCGTGAAACCCAGCGCCCGTTGGAGGATGCTCAGTTCGGTGCGCAGCGTCTCGCGCAGCTGGGCGTCCACGTTGGACAACGGTTCGTCGAACAGGACGAGATCGTCGCGAGCGACCACGGCCCGAGCCAGGGCGACGCGTTGCTGCTGCCCTCCACTGATCTCGCCGGGATACTGTTCAGCAATCGCCGCACAGCCCACCAAGCGCAGCACCTCGTCGACGCGCGCGCGAATCTCGGCAGAACCCGCCCTCCGCACCTTCAGCGGGTACGCCACGTTGTCCTGGACGGTCATATGCGGCCACAGCGCGTAGGACTGGAACATCATGCCGGCACGCCGCTTCTCCGGCGGCAGATCGACGCTGGCCTCGGCGTCGAAGACTGTGGAACCCCGCAGCGAGATGGCGCCCGCGTCGGGAGACTCCAGACCCGCTAGACACCGCAGCAGTGTGGTCTTGCCACAGCCGCTGGGTCCCAGGAGCACCACGAACTCACCGGCACCGAACTCGACGTCGATGCCGTCGATCGCACGCACCTCCTCACCGTCACGTCGACGGTAGGTGCGGCGGAGACCGCGCCCCGCAACGATCGGCGCTGTCTCCGAGCTCGGTCGCCCGCCCACATCGCCATCACGCAGCATGGCTCCCCGGGATGCCGTCACCTGGTCACCTGCGCCACGAGCTCCTCGCGCTTCGCCACAGATTCCGACTGGTCGATCACGAGGTAACCGTCACCCAGCTCGAGGTCTCCGGTGACTTCGGGCAAGACCGAAGCACCGCCAGCACTGTTGATCAGGGTCTGGCCATCGACTGACATCAGAAAGTTCATGAAGAGGCGGGCGGCGCTCGGATGGGGCGCATCTGCCACGATCGCGCTGTACACGACACTGCCGGTGGTCACGTCGGGAATCACGTAATCGATCGGCGCGCCCTGGTCCATGAGCGGCTTCAGGAAGCCGACCGCGGTGGGTGCAAGCACGGCCTGCTCCCCTGACGCGAGCGCTTGCGCACCGGTGACACCACTGGCGTACGTCGAGCTGTCAAGCTGCGCGACCGCCTGCAGGAAGTCATCGCCATACTCCTGCTGCCAGAGATTGAGCACCGTCAGGTTGAAGGGCGACGCCTGCCACTCGGGCACCGCCAGCGGACCGTCGAAATCCAGCAACCCTTCCCAGCTTGACAGCCGGGCGGGATCGCCGACTTGGTCGGTATTGAATCCAATGACCGCCGGATTGATGCTGATATGGGCGGCAGTCTCGAACTCAAGGGCGTCCTGGGGCCAGCCCTCGAGCGAATCGAGCCCTTCTTCGCCTGCAAGGGCGACGAACTCCCCGGAGTTCACACCGTTCTCGTAGACCCCTCGCTCGGGCGTCGACAGCACGTCGGCGACGACCTTGCCCGCCCGCTTCTCACCGTCGTATCGCTGCAACAGCTCCCCGGAGGCCGCACGGACCACCTGGACGCTCACGCCCGTCTCCTGCTGGAAGGCGTCGGCGACGGCCTGAGCGGTCGTCGGATCGAGGCCGGTGTACCAGTTCACCGACCCTTCGCTCTGTGCCCTGGCCTCCAACGATCCGTCGGGTGTCGCTTCATCCGAACCGCCGCCACACGCGCTGAGCGCCATCGTGGCGACCAGCAGCCCGCCGGCCGCCCATCCCATGGTCCGTGACTTCATGTCTGTCCTCTCAAGCTCGCGGGAGTCGCCTGCCGCTCCACGACCAGAATGTGACACTAACCACTTCCGAGAAGCTTACGCAATAATCTTCGCGACTATTTATATACGTATGGAAAGCGTATGCCACGCAGCTTTGCGGCCAGACTATGTATATGCGTAGTGTTTGACTCATACACGGTGGGCGTGGCACCGTGCTGCGCGGGTGCGGACGCACCCCTGGCTACGGCAAGGAGAACTCAGGTGCCCGACACCCCCGAAGGCAACACCGGTCCCCTCGCGGGCGTGCGGATCGTCGATCTCACGTCCTACTTCATGGGGCCCTACGCGACGGCGCTCCTCGCCCAGCTCGGCGCCTCCGTGACGAAGGTGGAGCCACCCGAGGGTGACATCTCCCGTGGGATCCTGGACCCCGATGGGCGACGGATGGGGCAAGTCTTCTTGAACCTCAACCGCGGCAAGAGCAGCGTCGTCCTCAACCTGAAGTCCCCGGCCGACTTCCGCCTCTTCGAGGAGCTGACGGCCACAACCGACGTCGTCATCCACAACATCCGTCAGGACTCCGCCGAACGCCTCGGCATCAGCTACGAACGGCTGCGGCGCGTCAATCCGTCCGTCATCTTGTGCTCCCTCCAGGGCTTTGCCAGCGACGGGCCGCTCGCCTCCCGCCCAGCTCTCGACGACACCATCCAGGCCGCGTCAGGCATGGCGTCCATCCAAGGGGGATCGAGCGGCGAGCCCGCGTACATCCGCTCCCCCATCGCCGACAAGACCGTCGGGGTCTTCGCGGTCGTCGCGGTGCTCGCGGCCATCATCGAACGCGACCGCAGCGGTCTGGGGCAGTCGGTCGAAGTACCCATGCTGGAGACGATGACGTCATTCAACCTCGTCGAGCAGCAAGGTGGGCTGGTCTACGACCCTCCTCGGGGCCCGTCCGGATACGCCCGGACCGCGTCCCCATTCCGTCGGCCGTTCCGGACCACCGACGGCCACATCAGCGTCCTCGTGTACACCAACCGCCACTGGGCGGACTTTTTCCGACTGATCGACCGTGACGACCTCGTCGAAGACGAGCGCTTCCGAACGATCGGCGCCCGCACCGAGAACATCGATGAGCTGTATCGACTCATCGGCAGTGAGTTCCTCAACCGTTCGAGCCAGGATTGGCTCGAACGGCTCCAGAAAGCTGACATCCCCTGCGCACCCGTCGCGACCATCGACGACATCGTGGCGAGCGAACGCACCACCCCGAGCGGTCTGCTGGAGCGCGTGGACCATCCCACCGAGGGAACCTTGCTGCAACCGGCGTTGCCGATTCGCTTCTCCCGTACGGCCCTCGCGCCCGCCGCACCTGCGCCCAACCTTCGGGCCGTCCCCTAGCGCACGCGCATTCGGCAGCGGAAACGCCCGGGTGGCGACCAGGCTCGGCTCCCCCGATGCTGGAGACCATGACCTCCCATGACCTGGACCCGCTGCGTCGGCTCGCCGAGGCTCATGGCGTGGCGACCTCGTACGAGGGGTCCGACCGCGAGATGGTCACCGTCGACCCCGACCTCGTCGTGGCCGTGCTCGCTCGGCTCGACGTAGACGCTTCCACCCCCGAATCGATCGAGCGCGAGTTGGCTCGGCACGAGGAGGAGCGAAAACGCCGCAGCCTGCCGTCGACGATCGCCGCCACCCACGGCGTCGCCCGTCCGCTGGGGGTCTCAGGCGTGCTCCACCTCGAGGACGGAACGACGCGCGAGATCGGCCACGAGCTACCCGCCGACGTCCCACTCGGCTACCACCGGCTGGTGACCGAGGAGCAGGAGGTCGCGGTCGTGGTCGGACCGGCGCGGCTGCCCGACGTGCCGCGGACCTGGGGATGGATGCTTCAGCTGTACGCGCTGCACTCGAAGGACTCCTGGGGCATGGGCGACTACGGCGATCTCGCCGCGTTCGCCCGGCGGGCCGGAAAGGAACAAGGGGCGGGCGTCCTACTCGTCAATCCGGTCCAGGCGTTCGTCCCGTCCGCGCCGCTCGAGCGCTCGCCCTATTCACCCTCGAGCCGCCGCTACGCCAACCCGCTCTACTTGCGCATCACGGACACCGGCGCCTTCGCGGCAGCCGACGACGACATCCGTGCGCGCATCGTGGCCCTCGCCCCGGACAGCGGGAACGACGACCTCGTCGACTACGACGCGGTGTGGAACGCCAAGCGCGCCGCCCTTGAACTGCTCTGGGAGCAGGACCCGCAGGTCGGGCCGATCGACACCGACCTGACGATGTTCGCCACGGCGATGGCACTGGCCGAGGAGCACGGTCCCGACTGGCGCGAGTGGCCTGAGGAGTACCGCGACCCGGCGAACGACGCGGTCGAGGAGGCCCGTCGGGCGCTCGCCCCGCGCATCGCCTTCCACGCCTGGGTGCAGCAGCTGTGCGCGCGGCAGCTCGACTCGGCGCGTGCCGCCGCTCACGAGGCCGGGATGCCGGTGGGGATCGTGCACGACCTCCCGGTGGGGGTCCATCCCGGCGGGGCGGACGCCTGGGCGTTGCAGGACGCCTTCGCCTCCGACATCCGTGTCGGCGCTCCGGCTGACGCCTTCAACCCCCTCGGCCAGGACTGGGGGCTGCCGCCGTGGCGGCCCGACCGGCTCGCCGAGACCGGCTATGCCCCGTTCCGCGACGTCGTCCGCAGCGTCCTGCGCCACGCCGACGGCATTCGGGTCGACCACATCGCCGGGCTGTGGCGGTTGTGGTGGATTCCGCCGGGCGAGCCCGCGCACCGCGGCACCTACGTCCACTACGACGCCGACGTGATGCTCGCGATCCTCATGCTCGAGGCGATCCGAGCCGAGGCGATCGTCGTCGGCGAGGACCTCGGCACGGTCGAGGACGTCGTCACCGACACGATGCACGAGCGCGGCATCCTCAGCTCCGCGGTCCTCTGGTTCGAACGCGACTGGGACGCCCCGGGCCAGCCGCACGTGCGGCCGCAGGCGTGGGAGCCCGAGACGATGGCGAGCATCAGCACGCACGATCTGCCCACCGTCGCCGGCTGGCTCCAGGACGAGCGCGTGCGGGTCCAGTCCGAACTGGATCTCCTCGACGAACCCGTCGAGGACGCGATGGCGCGCGCTGCCGAGGACCGCAAGGCGCTGCTCGCCCTGCTGGACGAGGAAGGCATCGCCGACGACGACCCGGTGGTGGCGCTCCATGCGGTCATCGCACCAGCCGCGTCACGCCTCGTGCTCAGCTCACCGGCTGACGCGGTCGGTCAAGTCCGGCAACCGAACCTCCCCGGAACGGTCGACGAATACCCGAACTGGCGCATCCGGCTCCCCGTCGACCTCGACGCGTTCTTCGCCGACGACCGCGTCCGCTCTGCCGTCGCGCCCCTGCGTGACGCCCGACCCGCTCGATGACCGATCTCTGAAGGAGACGACGTGCACCCCTGGCCCGGATCGCCCTACCCCCTCGGCGCCACCTACGACGGCAGCGGCACCAACTTCGCGCTGTTCTCCGAGGTGGCGGACTACGTGGAGCTGTGCCTGTTCGACGACCACGGCAACGAGACGCGCGTGCGACTGGAGGAGGTCGACGGCTTCGTCCATCACGGCTTCCTGCAGCACGTCGGACCCGGACAGCGCTACGGCTACCGCGTCCATGGCCCCTACGACCCGGAACAGGGGCTGCGCTGCGACCCCAGCAAGCTGCTGATCGACCCGTACGCGAAGGCGCTCTCCGGCACCGTCGACTGGGACCCGTCGCTGTTCTCCTACGACCTCGACGAACCGACGCAGCGCAACGAAGCCGACTCCGCCGGACACGTCCCGTACTCGCTCGTCGTCAATCCCTACTTCGACTGGGCGAACGACCGGCCGCCGCGCACGCCGTATCAGGAGACGGTGATCTACGAAGCGCACGTCAAGGGACTCACGATGCAGCACCCGGGCGTTCCCGAGCAGCTGCGCGGCACGTACGCGGGCATCGCGCATCCCGCGGTCGTGGAGCACCTGCGCTCGCTCGGCGTGACCGCGATCGAGCTGCTTCCCGTGCACCAGTTCCTCACCGACCACTACCTCGTCGAGAAAGACCTCCGCAACTACTGGGGTTACAACACGATCGGCTTCTTCGCCCCGCACGACGGCTACGCCTCCAAACCCGGGCGTCAGGCGCAGGAGTTCAAGGCCATGGTCCGCGCACTGCACCAGGCGGGCATCGAGGTCATCCTCGACGTCGTCTACAACCACACCGCCGAGGGCAACCACCTCGGCCCGACGCTGTCCATGCGCGGCATCGACAACCAGGCCTATTACCGGCTGGTCGAGGACGACGAGCAGCACTACATGGACTACACCGGCACGGGGAACTCGCTCAACGTGCGCAACCCGCACACGCTGCAACTCATCATGGACTCGCTGCGGTACTGGGTGACCGAGATGCACGTCGACGGCTTCCGCTTCGATCTCGCGTCGACCCTCGCGCGCGAGTTCTACGACGTCGACAAACTCGCCACCTTCTTCGAGCTCGTGCAGCAGGACCCGGTGGTGAGCCAGGTCAAGCTCATCGCCGAGCCGTGGGACGTCGGGCCCGGCGGCTACCAAGTCGGCAACTTCCCGCCGCAATGGACGGAGTGGAACGGCCTGTACCGCGACACGGTGCGGGACTTCTGGCGCGGCGAACCGTCGACCCTCGGCGAGTTCGCCTCACGCCTCAGCGGCTCCTCCGATCTGTACCAGGACAACGGCCGGCGCCCGTACGCCTCGATCAACTTCGTCACCGCGCACGACGGCTTCACGCTGCACGACCTCGTCTCCTACAACGACAAGCACAACGAGGCCAACGGCGAGGAAGGCCGCGACGGTGCCGACGACAACCGGTCCTGGAACTGCGGAGTGGAGGGGCCGACCGACGATCCGGAGATCATCGAGCTGCGTGAACGGCAGCGGCGCAACTTCATGGCCACGCTCCTGTTATCGCAGGGCGTGCCGATGATCCTGCACGGCGACGAGCTCGGCCGGACCCAGGGCGGCAACAACAACGCCTACTGCCAGGACAACGAGATCGCGTGGGTCGACTGGGACCTCGACGAGAGCGACACCGCGCTGCTCGAGTTCACCCGGGCGCTGACCCGCTTCCGGCAGCGGCATCCGAGCTTCCGGCGTCGCCGCTTCTTCCAGGGCAAGCCGGTGCGCAAGGCCGACGAGCTGCGCGACATCGCCTGGTTCACGCCCACGGCCGAGGAGATGCAGGAGCACAACTGGGACGACGACTTCGGCCGCTCCGTCGCGGTGTTCGTCAACGGCGACGCGATCGCCGACCGCGATGAACGGGGAGTGCGGATCACCGACGACTCGTTCCTCATGGCCTTCAACGCCTACTACGAGGACATCGACTTCACGCTTCCCGACGGTGAGTACGCGAGCACGTGGTCCGTCGTGGTCGACACCGCCGCCGGAATCGTGCAGGAGCCCGGTGCCGAGGCCCTCGAGGCCGGTGGCCCCTTGATCGTTCCCGGCCGTTCCCTGATCGTGCTGCAACGGGTGGCACGATGATCCCCTCCTCGACCTACCGGCTCCAGCTGCGCCCGGAGTTCGGCTTCGACGAGGCCCGCGCGATCGTGGGCTACCTGCGTGACCTCGGCGTCGGCGCCGTCTATGTCTCGCCGATCCTCGACGCTGCGCCCGGCTCGACGCACGGGTACGACGTGACCGACCCGACGCGGGCGCGGCCCGAGCTGGGCGGCGAATCGGCTCGCGCGGCCTTCATGACCGCCGCTCGCGAGGCCGGATTGGGCGTGGTCGTCGACATCGTTCCCAATCACATGTCGGTCGAGGTGCCGCGGGCGAACCCGTGGTGGTGGTCCGTCCTGCGCGAGGGGCGCGATTCGCCCTACGCGGGACACTTCGACATCGACTGGTCGCGCGGACGGCTGCTGCTTCCGGTGTTGGGCGACGACGCCGACGTGGCCGATCTGCAGGTCGACGGCGAGGAGCTCGTGATCGGCGACCTCCGATTTCCGATCGCCCCCGACACCGTCCCGCTCCTCGGCGAGCTCTCACCGCAGGAGGTTCACGACCGGCAGCACTACGAGCTCGTGGGCTGGCGGCGCGGCAACACCGAGCTGAACTACCGCCGCTTCTTCGACATCACCTCGCTCGCCGCGGTACGGGTCGAGCGACCCGAGGTCTTCGCCGACACCCACCGCGAGGTCCTGCGGTGGGTCGGGGCCGGCGACGCCACCGGGCTGCGCGTCGATCACCCCGACGGGCTCGCGGACCCCGGCGGCTACGCCCACCGGCTTCGCGAGGCGGCACCGGAGGCCTGGATCGTGTTCGAGAAGATCCTGCACCCCGGCGAGGATCTGCCGCCGAGCTGGCCGGTGGAAGGCACGACCGGATACGACGCGATGCGCGAGTTCTTCGGCGTACTGCTCGACCCGGCGGGCGAGGAGCCGTTCACCGCACTCGCCGAACGGCTCGGCGTCTCGACCGACTACGCCGGCACCGAGGAGGACGCGCGGCGGATGGTCACCGACAACATCCTCGTCGCCGAGGTGCGCCGGATCGCCGCGCTGCTCGACGGCGTCGAGACCGAGGCCGCTCGGGCCGCCGTCGCCGAGACGATGATCGCGTTCGGCGTCTACCGCTCCTATCTGCCCGAAGTGGGCGATACCTGGGACGACGCGATCGAGCGGGCCAAGCGCCGCCGACCGGACCTCGACGACGCGCTGTCAGCGCTCCATCGTCAGGTCCGGCAGAACCCCGCGGACGAACTCGCCACCCGCATCCAGCAGACCTCCGGGATGGTGGTGGCCAAGGGGACGGAGGACACGACGTTCTACCGGTTCACCCGGTTCGCCGCGCTCAACGAGGTCGGCGGGTCGCCGAACGACTGGGGAGTCGGCGTGGACGAGTTCCACCGACTCGCAGCCGGGCGGCAGGAGACGCGGCCGGCCACGATGACCGCACTGACGACCCACGACACGAAGCGGTCGGAGGACACGCGGGCGCGCATGGCCGTGCTGGCCGAGCTCGCCGATGAGTTCGTCGCGAAGGTCGCCGACTGGACCGAACGCTGCGGCGTCGACGAGCCGTCGCTGAACCTGCTGGCGTGGCAGACGCTCGTCGCCGCGTGGCCGATCAGCGACGACCGACTCACCGACTACCTGCTGAAAGCCGCGCGCGAGTCGAAACTGCGGACCACGTGGACCGAGGCCGACGAGGCGTTCGAGGAGTCGGTCCGAGCCTGGCCTGCCCGCGTCCGTGCCGAACTCGGCGACGAGATCGCGTCGTTCGTCACGCGGATCGAAGGCGCCGGTTGGGTGACCTCCCTCAGCCAGAAGCTCATCCAGTTGGCGTCGCCGGGAGTACCGGACGTCTACCAGGGCACCGAGACCTGGGACTTCTCGCTCGTCGACCCGGACAACCGCCGGCCCGTCGACTATGACGCTCGCCGCGAGTTTCTCTCCCGCTTCGCCGACGGCTGGCTTCCCGAGGTCGACGCGACGGGCGCGGCCAAGGCGCTCGTCGTGCAGCGGACCCTGACGCTGCGTCGCGACCGGCCCGAGCTGTTCCACGGGTATCGCGCGCTGCGGGCCGAGGGACCGGCTGCCGGGCACGTCCTGGCGTTCTCACGCAGTGACGACCTCGTCGCGGTGACCACGCGTCTGCCGCTGGGACTCGAACGAGCCGGAGGCTGGGGTGACACGGCGCTCGACCTCGCCGACGGTGACTGGACCGACGTGTTCACGCGGGACATCGGGCCCGGGGGCCGTCGGCGACTGGCCGACCTGCTCCGCCGCTACCCCGTGGCCCTCCTCACCCGTCAGCCACGAGACCGGCGCTGACCACCTCCCCGCCCGCCAGGGAGGCCGCCAACGACCGACCGTGAGCGAAGCGAGGCGGGACACGCGAACTGGGCTCCGGCCCCAGCGCCCTGTCAGTTGTGGTCATCCACGAATCGCCAGGGCGCCAGCCACCGCTCGAGCGCGCGCAGGAGGACGTTCAAACCGACCGAGACGGCCACGAGGATCACGATTCCGGCGAGGTACTTCGGGGTGTTGAAGACGCCCGCATCTGCACGGATCTGGTAGCCGATCCCGGCGACGGCGCCGATGAACTCGCCGATCACGACACCGATGATTCCGCGGCCGATGGCCAGTCGCAGGCCGCTCACGATGAACGGGACGATGGAAGGGAACATCACGTCGCGGTACACGTCGACCTTTTTCGCTCCGAAGGAACGCGCGGCACGGATCAGTGAAGCGTCCACCGTCTTGATGCCCTCGATCGTCAAGATCAGCAGCGGGAAGATCGCCATCAAGGCCACCACCGCCGCGGTGGCGGGGATTCCCAGGCCGAAGATGATGACGAAGAGCGGAGTGAGCGCGACCATCGGGGTCGAGTAGAGACCATTGATGATGGGATCCAACGCCAGATCGAGCCGGCGGACCGAGCCGATCAGCATCCCCAGCGGGATGCCGAGCAGCGCGACGGCCAGTCCGATGCCGAAGGCCTTGCCCGAGGCGAGGAGGTCCGCCCCCATGCCCGCGACCGCCCAGCCTGCGAACGCCTCGGCGATCGCACTGGGATAGCTGAAGTAGAGCGGATTGATCATGCCCGCCTGGCCGAACGCCTCCCAGGCCGCGATCACGGCGATGGCCGTGAGGAGCGGCAGCAGTGTCTTCTCGTGGCGAGCAAACCATGAGGGTCGAGTCGCGACGGCGATCGCCGCGAGGTGGTTCCCTTCGGCTTCACGCGCGGGTATCTGCTGGGTCGTCATGTCAGATCCTCTCCACCTGGTCGCTGTTCATCCACTCCTTCTCCTTGGCCACTTCCTGGATCAGGTGCTCCCACAGACGCGAACGGAGCTCCTGATACCGACGCTGATCGGCGGGGTTCTGCATCTCAGGCCCCCTCGGGTGCGGCAGGTCGACCACGACGTCCTCACGGACACAGCCTGGGCGGGTTCCCATGAGCAGGATGCGATCGGAAAGGTAGAGCGCCTCGTCAAGGTTGTGGGTGACCATCACTGCTGTACGGCCCTGCTCGTTGACGAGATCACGGAGTTCCTTCCTCAGAATCTCCGCGTTCTGCGCGTCGATCGAGGCGAACGGCTCGTCGAGGAGCAGTACTTCGGGCTCCACCGCCAGCGCCCGGGCGATGCCCACACGCTGTCGCATACCGCCGGAGATCTGGTAGGGGAACTTCTTCTCGAAACCCCGCAGTCCGACGAGGTCGATGTACTTGCGCGCGATCTCTTCGCGCTCGCGCCGGGACAGGTCCCGACGTTGGTATGCCAGCCCCATGGAGACGTTGGCCAGCACGTTCTTCCACGGCAGCAGCGCGAAGTCCTGGAACACCACTGCGCGCTGTGTTCCGCTGCCCGCTTCGAAGTTGATGTTGCCCACCACCGCGGTGCGCATGCCGGCGATGAGCGCGAGCAACGTGCTCTTGCCACACCCGCTCGGGCCGATGATCGAAACGAACTCACCTCTTTCGACCTGCATGTTGATCTCGCGTAACACGAGGTGGCCACCGTAGGCGAAGCTGATGTCGTCTACTTCCAGAACAGCCATGTCGATCCTCCGGTCTGTACGGCTGTGGATTTTAAGCACGCGGGTTCGCGTCCTGCGGGCTAGCGCCCATCGCGGTGAAACAAGACGATGGACGTCCTGGGCTTGTTGGAATATCCTATACCAAATATCGCTCCTCGGGTGGGTCGTGTAAAGACCCTTCTCCTCGGAGCGGTCTCGAATGAGACGCGAAACCTGGTCCAACAACAACCGAAAGAGGCGCTGTGAGAATTCGAGTACTAGCCGCTCTCATCCCTTTGAGCTTGCTCTTCGCCTGCTCCGGTTCCTCGGAGGGCACCGGCGAGGACATGACACTCCGGGTCGCGGTCACCGCACCCGGACTTCCTTTCCTTCAGCTGTACATCGCCGATGAACAGGGCTTCTTCGAGGACGAAGGGCTCGATGTCTCGTTCGTCAACGTGGATGGCTCCGCTGCCAGTACGGCGGCGATCCAATCCGGCAGCGCGGACATCACCGTGACACTGCCCGAGGGCGAGATCGTCGCGCGCTCTGCCGGCACGAACACGAAGATCATCGGGGCCACGGTCAAGAAGAACCTCTACAAGATGTTCGTCTCTCCCTCGGTGTCGTCTCTCGACGACCTTGCGGGCCAGAAGATTGCGATGCTCACCGAGGGCAACGGAACCGACATCCAGGCGCGGCGCCTCCTCGATCTTGAAGGAGCGGGCGCGGCGAACAGCACGTTCGTCGCTACCGGTGCGCTGCCCAACAGGCTCGCGGCCCTCAAGCAGGGTGAGGTGGCCGGAACGCTGTTGTTCCCGCCGTTCGACGTGATCGCCGAAAGCGAAGGCCTCACGCCGCTGTTCTCGCTCAGTGAAGTCTCGGTCGACTATCCCAACGAGGTCGTCTCCACGACCGAGAAGGTGATGGAGGAGAAGCCCGAGGCTCTCCGGGCGTTCATGGCGGCCCTCGTCCGGGCGACGGCGTTCATCGAGGAGGAGTTCGACGAGGCCGTGCGTATCGGGGCGGAGGTCACCTCCACCGACGCCGACATCGTGCGTGCCAGCCTGCAGAACATGCTCGACGAAGACGCCTTCGCCGAAGACGGCGCCGTCGCCGTCGAAGGGCTTCAGGGAGTCATCGCGAGCATGGAAGACTACGGCAACTTCACCGACCTCCCGCCGGCCACCGACCTGTACGACGACAGCTTCCTCCCGAACTGACACATCACCCCAGACCGCCGACCGGTCTCACCGGTCGGCGGTCTGGGGTGCTTCGTACTGCGAAGGCGACCTCGGATCGAGGGCTTGCGTCGGTCGCGCATGGACCGGTCGTCGACCACCGTAGACGGCAGAACACGCGTCGACTCCGCAGCGGTGCCCTCGAGACTCCCGGGAACGGATGGCCCCGTCGTCGCCCGGTCGGATCCGAGGATGCCTCCCCGGGGAACCTCAGTCTGCGGTCACAGCACTCCCGTCTGAGCCCGCCGTCACCTCGATGACATCCTGCGAGTTCACCACCACGCCGAAGGCGCGACGGATGTTCTCCATCGTGGCCTCGTGGAGTCGGCGGTCGTAGGTGCCACAGCAGTCATCGAGCACCGTCACGCGGTAGTCCCTCATGTACGCATCGCGGGCAGTCGAGTCGACACAGATGTTCGTGGCGACGCCCGCGACGACGACATTCTCCATGCCGTTGGAACGCAGAATGAGATCCATATTGGTCCCCACGAAGGCGCTGTAACGGTGCTTGGTCACCACGAGATCTCCCTCCTCCGGCTGGACTCCATAGAATTCCGCGCCCCACGTTCCCTCGATGCAGTAGTCGAGCGGGAGTCCTTTGTGCTGGTAGCTCTCGACCATCACCCTGGGAAGATAAGCGCGGTCGTAGTGGCATTTGACGAAGATGATCTGAAAACCCCGCCGCCGTGCCTGTGGCAGAAATGTCTCCAGTTGCCGGGCCGCGGCCTGTCCCGCGCTGACGTCATAACCGATTCGGTCATACCAGCCGCCCTCCGCACAAAAATCGTTTTGAACATCGACGACCAGTACCGCGGTGCGTTGCGGGTCAAGTCGTCTGATCAGCCAATCGCGGTCCATGGACTCACGCTCGGGATTCTGCAGCTCTTCTCTCATCTTTTCGGTCATCCTTCGTGGCGAAGTGGTTGAAGCCCGAGACGACTCGGCATCCGGGACCGCGAGACGCCGGCCGCCAGCACGCTCAGGGCGAGCAGATACGGGAGTGAGCGCCACAGCTGGTCGGGCAGATGGACGTCAGGGTTGAAGATCAGCAGCCCGCCAGGAACCAGGATCGAGGCCGCGGTGACGGCGAGCGCGCCGCGTCCGGTCGCCCCGACCCGGCGCCTCCACCAGCGCACGCCGGCGACCAACAGTGCGGCCACGAGGAGCCCGACCCACACCGAGCGGGGCACACTCGTCACATTCGCAAGCCGGAGTTGGAGGCCGTCGGCGGCGGCGAGAATCAGGCAAGCACATACCAGTCCCCACGGACGCCATCGACCGAAGATCACCGCCACCAGGACCAAGAATCCACGGCCGTCAGTCATCTGCTCCTTGAAGATGCCGACGTCGACGACGGAAAGGTAGGCGCCTGCGAGACCACCCAGGCCTGCCGCAATGAGGACGCCGGCCCACTGCACGCCCGCCACTGAGATGCCGGCCGTCCGCGATGCCTGGGGCATCTCACCGACTGAGCGGATCATGAGGCCCCAACTCGACTTGAACAGGACGAACCACGTCGCGACGATCAGTGCGATCGCCCCGTAGACCAGCAGATCCTGGCCGAAGAGTGCGCTCCCGACGTATGGAATGCTCGACAGGACCGGAATCGGTGCCTCGCCGAGGGTCGCGACGATGACCTGATCTTGCCCACCGAAGATCTGGTCGAACAGGAAGCTCGTCAGGCCGATGGCCGCCAAGTTGATCCCCACCCCGGCCACGATCTGATCTGCCCCCGCCAGGATCACCAACGCCCCCATCACGAGCCCGAAGACGAGTCCGCCGGCAACACCGCCGACGAGAGCGACAGCCGGGCTCCCCGTCAGATAGGCGACATAGAAGGCGAAGAAGGCGCCCGACAGCATCATGCCCTCGAGGCCCACATTGAGGACGCCTGCGCGTTCGGATATCAACTCCCCGGCGCCTGCGATCAGCAAGGGGGTCATGAGCACCAACACGGAGCCCAGCCATGCGGCATCGAACGGTGAGAGTGACAGCCCCGCGGTCATCGTGCACGTGCTCCTTCTGGCTCATTTGCCGCAACATCTCGACGGCTGTCCCGGCGACGACGCCACATGTGGAGCACGGTCGTGGAGGCGAGGACGAAGATGATCATGAGGCCCTGGATGAGCCCGGACAACGAGGACGAGAGCCCGACGGTTCCCTCCATGACGCCCGCGCCCTGCTGCAACGCGGCAAAGAGCAGCGCGGAAGGAACGACGGCGATCGGGGAATTGCGCGCGAGCAGCGCTACGGCAATGCCTGTGAACCCATAGGCCGATCCGAAGTCCTCGGACATCGCCGGCACGTTGCCGGCCAACACCAGGGATGTTCCCGCGATTCCCGCGAGCGCGCCCGAGAGCACGAGAGCAGCGGTGCCGACCCGCTGGGGGGAGATACCGGCATGCTCGGCGAAACGCAGATTGGAACCGACGATCTTGGCTCGGAAGCCGAACACGGTCCGGTTCAAGGTGTAGGCCACGGCTACTACCGCCAACGGAATCAGTACGACATCCCAGTGCAACGTCGTATCGCGCAGAAGTGACGGCCAGCGCACCGACTCCGGGAAGGCCGGCGTGAGAGCAAGCGGCGTGGCCGGGTCATGAAACGGATATCTGACCCACCAGGCCAGGAGCTGAAGCGCAATCAGATTCAGGAGAAGGGTCGAGAGGATCTCGTTGACGCCCCGCTTCGCCCACAGCAGCGCGGCGAGTGCCGCATAGACCGCACCCCCTGCGGCTCCGACCAAGAGCGCCAGCGGCAGATGCACGAACGACGGTCCGCTGATCTTCAAGGCCACGACGGACACGAAGAGACCGCCGACGAGAATCTGACCAGGGAATCCGACATGAAAGCGCCCGGCGCGCTCCGCGATGATCCACGCGAGAGCGACCAAGGTCAACGGCACCATCTTGCTCAACGTGCCGGCCAGGTTCAGCTGAGATCCGAACGCTCCATCGATGAACGCCCCGGCCCCGGCGGCCGGCGGAACCCCGGACACGACAACGAAGATCATCGCGATTCCCAATGCGCAGACGACGACCGCCAGCGAGAGCGCAAGCTCCATCAGCGCGCTGCCGACGTGGCGTCGACCAGTGTGAGCGCTCACCGGCCACCGCCCATCAGCAGCCCGACCCGCTCAACGTCAGCATTCTCGCTCGTCATCATCGGGCCGAGCCGACCGCCGAACATCACGGCGAAGCGATCGGTGAGCGAGAGGATCTCGTCGAGTTCGTACGAGATCAGCAGAACGGCCGCTCCCTTGAGCTTCTGCTCGTTGATGCGCCGGTAGACACCTTCGATCGCACCCGCATCGAGACCGAGCGTCGGCTGGAACATGATCACCAGGCGGGGGTCCCGGCTCAGTTCACGCGCCAAGACGACCTTCTGCTGGTTACCCCCAGACAGCTTCTTGACCCCGGTCTCCACACTCGGGGAACGGATATCGAACATGGCGGAGAGTTCGACCGCGTGACGTCGCGCTGCGGCCATGTCGACGACGCCGTGCCGGGTGAACCGCGTGAGTTCCTTGGCGACGAGGTTCTCCCAGATCGACAGATCCAGGGCGACACCTTCACTGTGGCGGCTCTCAGGCACCAGGGCGCCACCCGCGGCGGTGAATCCTCGGGTCAACAGATCGCTGTATTCGCGCCCGTCGATCGTGACCCTGCCAGTCGCCGCACGGCTCAAGCCGACGATCACGTCAACCAGCTCGTTCTGACCGTTGCCGCTGACACCGGCGATCCCGACCACCTCGCCACTGCGGACCTGCAGCGAGACGCCGTCGAGCAGGCGCCGGCCGCCCTCGTCCAAGGTGACGTCCTCGACCTCGAGAACGACATCGCCGACCTGCGCTGCTGCCCGGCTGCCCCGCAGCGACACGTCCCGCCCCACCATGGTGCGAGCGAGTGTGGCCTTGTCGGTGGTGGCGACGTCGAGGGTGGTGACGACACGTCCGTCCCTCAGGACAGTGCAGCGGTCCGCCACGTCCATGATCTCGTCGAGCTTATGCGTGATGAGGACGACGGCCTTGCCCTCAGCGGTCATCGTGCGAAGGAACGCGGTGAGGCTCTGCCACTCCGTAGGTGTCAGGGCGGCTGACGGCTCATCGAGAATGATCAGCTGGGCGCCCCGGTACAGCAGCTTCAGGATCTCGACCCGCTGGCGCTCCCCGACCGACAGCGTCTCGACGAGCGCTTTGCTGCTCACTCCCAGGCCGAAAGCCGTCGCGAGCGCGTCGAGCTCAGATCGGAGGTTCTCACGCTTGAGCATCCGCGGCCAGCGCGTGGAGGTCAACGCGACATTCTCGATGACGTCCATGTCCGGCACCAGCATGAAGTGCTGGTGGACCATGCCGATTCCGAGCGCGGCGGCCTCCTGCGGCCCGTGGGGCGTGACACGCTTCCCCCCGACGATGATCTCGCCGCTGTCGGGCGCGACGAGGCCGAAGACGATGTTCATCAGGGTGGACTTCCCAGCCCCGTTCTCACCGAGCAGCGCGTGGACTTCCCCGCGCTTGACGTCGAGATCGATCCCGTCGTTCGCGGTGACACCCGGGAACCGCTTCGTGATGCCTTTGAGTTCCAGAGCCACCGTGGCATCGCCATGAGCTCTCACGGAAGGACCGCCCGCGGTCGCCATCGTCGGCCCTTATCCGGCGTTCTTCACGGGGCCATCGATGCCGAGGCGGTAGGGCCCTTCCGGTCGGGGGTTCAACGCTTCCTCAGGCAGGGCGATCGTGCCGTCGAGGATGCCGGCCACGGTCTTCTGCGCCAGGTCGGCGACGACCGGGTCTTCGGCGTACCTCGGGCAAAGATCAACACGTTGCAGCTTCGGGTCCTCAAGCCCCGCGAAGATCGTGACGCCTGCGGGTTCCAGCGTGTCAGTCGCCAGACCGCCGAGCATCGTCTCGACGGCGGCGGTGTTGTCGCCCACGTTCGCCCCGACGATGTTCGGGTAGGCGTCACACTCGAGAAGATCGAGCTTGAAGATCGGAATGTCCTTGCCCGACTCCTGGGCCGCCGCATACGAGCCCACCACTCCTGCGTCGAGATACGACATCAAGACGTCCGCGCCGTCGGCGATCATCGCCGCCGTCGCCGCCTTGGCCTTCGAGACGTCGTTGAAGTCCCCGACGATATTGCTCAGCACCTTCACCGAAGGGTCGGCGTCGGCGACAGCGGCTTTGAACGCCGCCATGGAGGCATTGGTCGGAGGGATGTCGGCGCCGCCGAGAAAACCCACGGTCTTGGAATCGGTCAGCTCGACGGCGATCGCCCCGACGACGTACGCCGCGACCCGATCGAATGCGAGGGAGTAGACGTTGTCGTGATGCTTGGCTGGATAACCGCCAATGGTGACGAACTTGGTATCGGGGAACTTCGGGGCTTCCACATCGAAGATGGGACCGAACTGGGCGCCGGCCGCAACGACGACGTCCACGATGGGAGCCAACGTGCCCACAGCATCGGTCTGCTCCTGCGTGCTGTGCCGATTCTCCAGGGTGGACTTCAGGACGACGTCCGGGTTGTCTTTCGCGGCATTCAGGACGCCGCTATAGGCGGACTCGTTGAAGGCCTTGTCGTTCTTGGGGCCCTCGAGGATCAGACCCACCGTCAGCGCACTCTCGTCCTCGGTGGAGTTCAGCTCCCCCGCCGAGCCACAGGCGGCCAGCGCGAGCGCGCCGGCGCCGACCAGAGCGACGACGCGGAACAGGCGCCGTGAGCGGCGTCCAGCGGTGTGTGGTCGAGTCATGGGTCCCACTTCCTGTGATCGGCGCCACTATGGCGTGAGAACGTTATAGTGTATACCAAATAGAATGTCAACGTTCTCGTGCCGCCAATGGCGTCAGCGGCGCCGCCGAGCCCAGACGACGGCCGCGATCGCACCGAGCAGAACGATGGGACCGAAGCGCTTGATGAGCGGCAGCGCCACCACGCGGACGAGATCGAGCGACCCTTCCCCACCTTGGGCGTCCGCGGCGGTCGACGACCCTGCCGCGCCCAGACGGGCCGCGAGGTTGTCCGCGAACTGCCCCAGGATCTTGTCGCTCACCTCCTTCATCACCCCACGCCCGAACTGCGCCGCTTTGCCCGTGACCGCCAAGTCCGTCACCAGCTCGACCCGCGTCGTCGCTCTCCCGAGGTCGCGCACGTGGGCGTGCACGACGGCGTTCGCAGTACCCGACCCCTTGGTGTCACGGCCGGAAGCCGACAACTCGATCTGCTTTCCCGCCTCGTCCTTCGACGTGAAGGAAGCCGACCCCTGGTACGTAATGACGATGGGGCCGACCTTGACCTTCACGCTGCCGGTGAACGTGTCCCCCTCGAGCGAGTCCAGGACCGCGCCCGGAAAGCAGCGGGCGACCTCCTCGATATCGAGGAGCGCGGACCAGGCCGTCTCAGTGTCAACCGGGATATCGAAGGCGTGCTCAAGCTTCATGGGTCCTCTCCCTGCTCGGTGGGCGTGCCGGGGCCCCGGCATCTGGATCGGCCTCGACGACGGAGGCGATGGACTGGACGATCGATGCGTATCCCGTGCATCGACACAGGTTGGAGGAGACCGCCTCAACGATCTCGTGCTCACTCGGACACGGATTCTCTCGTAGCAAGCCCGTGGCCAACATGATGAAGCCCGGGGTGCAGAAGCCGCACTGAAGACCGCTGCAGGCCGAGAACGCACGCTGAAGCCTGGACGGATCGTCGGGCCCACCCACACTCTCGATCGTCTCGACCGTCCGGCCCTGCACCTGCGCGGCGAGCACGATGCAGGCGCGCACTGGACGATCGTCGACCAGCACGGTGCACGCACCACACACGCCGTGCTCACATCCAGAATGGGTCCCCGTCAGCCCGCGCCCGCGAACGAGATCCATCAGCGACTCCGCCGCGTCCACCTCACATGCGACCTCGACACCGTTGATCGTCGTGCACAGCTGCACCCTCTCGGCGCTCTGTTCCCGGCTCGATTCCTTCATCGGCGTCCACCTTCGCTGTCATCGTGGCGCAAGCAGCCCGCGACCGCCCTGGACACCAGGACCTCGGTCAGCCGCTTCCGGTAGGTGCTCGAAGCGTGGACGTCCGATGGCGGGTCGATCGCTTCGGCGCAGGCGTGGGCCAGCTCGCGCACGGCCTCGTCGTCCGGGCCGGCGAAACGATGTCCCTCAGCGAGGCGTTCCACCTCAGGCAGGCGGATGGGAGCTCCCGCGACGCCGCCGAGTGCGATCCTCGCACTCTCGCATCGGCCCTCCCGCAGGTCCAGCGCCACGGCGGAGGCGACGATCGCGAAGTCTCCGCTGCGGCGGGCGTATTCCTCGAAGTTCGCCGAGGACGAGCCGGTCACGGGGAACTCGATGCCGGTGATGATCTCGTCCGGTTCCAGTGCTGTGGAGAAGAAGCCGTGAAAGAAGCTCTCGGCCGGCATACGGCGAGCACCTCCCGTCCCCCGCACGTGGATGACGGCATCGAGCGCGAGTGCGAGCACGCACCATTCCGACGCGCTGTCCGCATGAGCGATGCTCCCTCCGATCGTGCCCTGGGTACGGATCGGCAGGTGACCGATATGCGATGCCGCGGTACGGAGCACAGCCACGTCGCCGAGCGAGGGAACAGCCCCCATCTCGAGCTCGCGGTGCGTGGTGAGCGATCCGCACAGACGACCGCCTTCCTCGGTCACACCACTGTGCCGCAACTCCTCGATCCGCCCGATGTCCACGAGGACCCCGGGCTGCGCGAGACGCAAGTTGAGCATGGGCAGCAGGCTCTGACCGCCCGCCAGAACCTTGGCGTCGTCACCGTGCTCGGTCAGCAGCGCCACGGCTTCCTCGACCGACTCGGCAGCCGCGTAACTGATCGGGGGTGCCTTCATGATCGACGAGTCCTCCCTCGTTCAGGGAGGCGAAGGAGATCGGTCGCGGTACCCCAGCCGATACGCGCGTAGTCCTCATCGGAGAGCTGGGCCGCGGCCAGGGTCTGCGTGAATCGCCCGAGGCCGCCGGGCACATGCGGATAGTCGGTGCCGAAGACGAACTGACCCACGTCGAAGGTGTCGAGCGCGCACCGCATCGCCGGCACGTGCGTCGTGACGGTGTCGAAGTAGACCCGTTCGAGAATCTGGCTCGGCGGGCGGTCGATGTGCTCCCGACATTCGGGAAACTGCTGGAAGTAGTTGTCGAAGCGGTGGATGAGGAAGGGGGTCGTTCCCCCCAGGTGGGAGAAGACCCACCGAATGCCCGGATACTGCTCGAAACGCCCCGAGTACACCAACCGGGCGATGCAGTTCGTCGTCTCGGCGAGGAAATCCAGGCCCAGGGCGAGTGCGTACTCACGAACTCCCTCGGTCGAGCACCCCGTCGTCGGGTGGACCAGGACCAGGACCTCGCGACGGGACAGCTCCTCCAGCAGCGGAACGAACTGGGGAGCGTCCAGGGTCTGCCGTGCGATGGTGGTCGTCAGCATGATGCCGGCGACGCCCGGTAGCTTGAGCGCTCGATCGAGTTCGTCCAGGGCGACGTCGACGTCGGGCAGCGGGAGACTGGCAAGTGTCAGCAGGCGACCGTTCGACGCATCCGCCATCGCGGCGATCTCGTCGTTGATGTCCGACGTCAAGGATGCGCGCCACTGACGGGGGAACTGGTAGACGTTGGGCGCCGACACCGACAGGACCTGCAGGCCGATTCCCGCAGCGTCCATCGCGGTGAGACGCTGCTCCAGACTCGGCATCGGCTGAGGAGCGGCGAGTGCGACGGCGCCGTCCTGTTTCACGACGAGTCGGCCGTCATCGCGGACGTAGGTCTCGAAGCCGCTGTCGGGCCTGCGGCACGCCTCGAGGTACGTCTCCGGATAGTGGTGGGCGTGGATGTCGATCAGGTCAGCCATGATGTCCCTTCGCGGCGAGTTTTCTTCTCAGTGCCCGCGCGGCGAGCGCCACACCGAGCGCTCCGGCCGCGAGGATGACGAGCCAGGAACGCGACGACGGGCCAGGCGCGCCCGTTACGTCCCGACTGGCCGGCTCGGATGGTCGGCGGCGCTCGAACGACGAACGCAACTGGTTGCCCGCCGCCGGCAGAGGAGGGGCGAACGGCACGACGTCGTCGGGCCTGATCGGCAGACGTGTGATCGCACGAGTCGTCGAGAGGGCTGCTGAGAGCGCATTGGAGATGCTCCCGCCCACGCCCATGATGCCCGCTTCACCGATGCCTTTGACGCCGAGCGGGTTAGAGGTGGTGCCGCCCAGCTCGAGCAGCGTCGCCTCCACCCGCGGCACCTCGGTCACGGTGGGTGGCTGGAAGTCCATGAAGGTCGTGCTCTGCGGCTGGCCGTCGGGGTCGAAGGTCAGTTCCTGCAGGAGGGTCCCTCCGAGTCCCTGGACGGCAGCCCCCACGAGCTGCCCCATGGCCGACGGGCGATCGATCACTCGCCCGCAGTCGTACGCGACACCCAGACGCTCGACGACGATGTCCAGTGTCTCCGGCTCGACCGAGACGACGGCCGCGGCCGCACCGAACCCGTACGTCGGGCCGTCGTTGGTGTGGCGGCCGATGACCGTCCGTGGTCCCAGCGCCCTCCACGCGTCAGCGTCCGCCGGGTTCGCTTGAGGACCCTCCTTGGCCAGCATCGAGCGCAGCTGGAAAGCAGCGTCCTGTGTCGCGCTCCCGACGAAGATCGTGCCCCGGGAGGAGAAGCTGCCGTTGCCACCGTCGAACTCGCCCGACTGGTTGGCGACGACGTCGATGAGGTCAGGGGACACACCCAGCGCTTCGGCCGCCACCGTGATGATCATCGAGGCGAGTCCTTGTCCGATCTCCGACGAGGTGGTGTAGAAGACGAACCGGCCGTCGGCAGTCAGCCGCAACTGGACGGTCTCCTCTCGCCCCAGGCCGGAGTGGTCGAGGAAGAACGCGAATCCCACCCCGACGGACTCTCCTTCGGCCCGGCGCTGACCGACCTCCTCGAGCAACGCCTCGTAGTCGAGGTCGGCAAGGAAGCGATCGAGGACGAGGTGGTAGTCACCGCTGTCGTACACCGACGGATGCGTGCCCGCACCGAAGTCCTGGACGTAAGGGATCTCGTCGGCGCCGATGAGGTTGCGGCGGCGCAGCTCCACCGGGTCCATCTCCAGCTCGTCAGCGAGGATGTCCAGCAGCCGCTCGCGCGCGAACGTCGTGTCGAAGGTCGCCGGCCCCCGCATCGTTCCCACGGGAGTCCGATTCGTGGCGACCGCCGTGCAGATGACATCCAGCGCGGGCCACCGGTACGGTCCCGGGAGCGACTCGACCGTCAGCTCTGCCACTCGACCTCCGATCGGGCGAGCATAGGCGCCCATGTCCACCAGGGCCTCGTCGCGAAGTCCCAGCAGGGTCCCGTCGGCTCGCGCCGCGATGGAGATGCGGTGAGTCTGTCCGCGCGAGTGGTTTATCGAGACCAGGTGCTCGTTGCGATCCTCGATCCACTTGACCGGCCGCCCGGTGACTGCCGAGGCCCACGGGACCAGGTAGTCCTCCGGATAGACCTCACCACGGCTGCCGAACATGCCGCCGACGTCCACGTGGTGGCAGATGACCTGATCCTCAGGCAGATCGAACCAGCGAGCCACGGTGGCACGGGTGAAGCAGATGAACTTGGTAGGACCCCACAGGTGGAGTTCGTCGCCGAGCCACTGCGCGACCAGCCCTCGGGTCTCCAAGGGCAGGCCGGTGTCGCGCCCCGTGGTGAAGCTCGCGGCGACCACGACGTCGGCCGACTCGAAGACGGCGTCCGGCTCGCCGTCTCGACCCGTGAAGACACACATGGCGTCGCGTGTCGCGTCGGGCCAGACGGCGTCGACGTGGTCCTCGTCGACAGCCATCGCCGGCACCAGCTCGTCGACCTGTACCACCACGCGCTCGGCGGCGTCCTCCGCAGCACGCGCGGATTCGGCCACGACGATCGCGACGGGTTCCCCCACATAGCGGACCCGCTCGCTGGCAAGCACCGGTTGGAGGAACTCATTCAGCTCTGGCCTGCTGAGGATGCGGAGCGGAATCTGAGGAACGTCGGCGAGGTCCTTCGCGGTGAGAACCCGAACGACCCCGGGCATCTCAGCCGCTGAAGTGACGTCGATGTCCACCAGCACGCCGTGCGCCACCGCGCTGCGGACCACTCGCGCCCACAGCTGGCCGTCGAGGTCCACGTCACCGACGAACGTGCCCGTGCCTGTCGTGAGGCGGATGTCTTCCCGCCGCGCCCACGTCTGCGTCTGGTCGGCAGGGCTGGCTTGGGAGGGCTGGCTGCGCCGCCGGCGCTGCCTCGTAGCCGGTGGGCTGGACACGGTGATCACTCCCTCTGGACGACGCGCCGTACGGCTGCCGGGGTACAGCGTTTCCGACACTTTCAGAAACACAATATTTGGTATATCATACTATCGTGCTCCATTTCACCCGCGCGCCTCGCCGCCACGTCCGCCATGTCGGCGGGCGGAGCGCGCCAGCACTCGATCACCGGGCGAAGGGCCCCGGCGGATCAGGGACGCGCCATCTCCGAGGGCAGATGCTCGCTGCCGAGGATGTGCTTGATCGTCAACGCAGCGGCCTTGTCCCCGTCCCGTGCGGCCAAGGCATCGATGAGCCGGGCATGCTGACGCACCGACTTGGCCTGCGTCCGCTTGACCTTCGGGCCAGTGGGCATCGCCTGCCACAGCAGACGCATCATCGACATCAGCACCGGAGAATCGGCGAACTCGTAAATCGTGAAATGGAACTGCCGGTTGAGCTCAGCATAACGCGGGTCCCCCTCGGGCAGCTCAGCGATCTCGTCGTTGAGCTCGCGCAACAGCGCGATCTGGGCGTCCTCGATGGAGCGGACCGCCAGTCGGGCTGCCAGAGACTCCAGGGCCGCCCTGATCTCAGCGTTGTCCTCGACCGCGCCGCGGCGGGACCCGGCGACACTGGCACCCCGATGCGGATCGTTGACGATCAGCCCTTCGGACTCCAGTCGCCGGAGCGCCTCCCGGACAGGCGTCTGGCTGACGCCGAATCGCTCGGCGAGGTCGCGCTGCCGCAGCGGCTCCTCCGGCACCAGCTCACCGCTGATGATCAGCTCACGGAGCATCGCGCACACGACGTCGCTCTTGGAGGAGTACTGCATCGCTCCAACGCGCTGTGCTACCGATCGTTCCATCCGGATGGCTCGCTTCCCCTGGTTCTACCTCTCCCGAGGTGGGCTCAGTCACACGAACCCCACCCACAGATATATCATATTTCGTCAAGGAGATCAGATGAGCTCGGTCCTCGTTGAACAGGGTGCCGTCGAGAGCCTGCGACTGCGGCTCAACCGACCCGAACAGCGCAACGCCCTGACCCTCGCCGACGTCGATGCGCTCATCGCGGCCATGGCGGAGCGGCCGCATTCCCCCGTGGTCATCGAGAGCGCTACCGCCGGGATGTTCTGCGCCGGTGCCAGCCTCTCGGTGAGTGACCCGGAGCGTGCGCGGTTGAGCGATCGCCTCTACGAGCTGTATGAGGCGATGCTCACCCGGCCGGGTCTCACGATCGCTCTTGTGGACGGGCCGGCGGTGGGCGGAGGAGCCCAGCTGTCCGCCGCCGCCGACCTTCGCATCGCTACCGAGCGAGCGCGCTGGCGCTGGGTGGGACCGGGCCACGGTCTCGTCGTCGGAGCCTGGATCGCGACCGCACACTTCGGCCGGGCACGCGGGCTCAACCTCACGCTCACGGCGCGCTGGCTCGCCGCGCAGGAAGCCGAGGCCGCCGGATACGTCCCGCCCCTGGTGACCGATACCGATGCCGCCTGTACCGAGCTGCTCGAGGCACTGCGCGCCATGGACGCCCACGCGCTCTCCGACGTCAAGCGGGCGACTGTCGCATCAGGCCTGATCACCGAGCTGCAGCGTGAACGGACACGAAACCGCCTGTGCTGGGACGGTCATGCGCCGTCCCAGCACAGGCGGTCCTGAGCCGTCGTCCGGCCGGCCTACTTGGCGCCGGTGACCGAGCTCGACAACGAGCGGGGGTCCCGCGGGCCCCAGCGGTCTGCCTCCACGCTGTGGAAGAACGCCTCGATCACGGCGTTGAAGAGAGCCGGCTCCTCGAGGTTGGAGACATGACCTGTGCGAGGCAGCACGGTAAGCCCACTGCGGGGAATCGTGCGCTTGAGCATCAGATCAGCCTCGAGCACCCCGTTGTCCTCATCACCGGCGACGATGAGGACTGCCGGCTCACAGGCCTCGAGCTCGGCCGTCATGGAGTACAGCGAGGGCCGCGCCTTCTGGACTCCTCGCATGGTCAGCGCCGCCCCGATCGGGTCGTGCTGAGCGAGGATCTCCACGTGCTCGCGGTGGCCTCGAGGGTCCTTGTCCTCGAACTGGACACGCGCGGGCCCGAATCCGTACCACGACGACATCGCTCGTGAGCCCTCGGTCTCGAAGGCCACTGCCACCTTCTCGGATTCGGAGCGGAACGTCTCGGCGTTGTCCGGATGGGCCCCGTAGCCGCACCCGGC
Source organism: Aeromicrobium phragmitis (assembly GCF_003674095.1). Classification (GTDB taxonomy): domain Bacteria; phylum Actinomycetota; class Actinomycetes; order Propionibacteriales; family Nocardioidaceae; genus Aeromicrobium; species Aeromicrobium phragmitis. The sequence continues at coordinate 339,474 of NZ_RDBF01000001.1, read as the reverse complement.
CACCACCGCCGCCAAGGTCATCTCCGGGTGAGTGAGGGCGAAATGCAGCGCCGCGAAGCCCCCCATCGAGTTGCCGACGACGTAAGCCGCCTCAGCACCGATCGCCCGCACGATCGTGGCGATGTCCTCCACCGCGCGCGCCTGGCTGTAGCTTCCCGGATCCGTAGGAACCGACGAGGGCGGGAAACCGCGCGCGGCGAAGGTCACGCACCGGTAACGACGCGCGAAGTGGCTCAGCTGCGGCTCCCAGGAGCGATGATCACCTGCGAACTCGTGGACGAAGATGATCGGCAGTCCGCGCCCCGCCTCCTCGTAATACAGGTCGACGCCGTCATCGGTCCGCGCTATCGACATCCCCGCACCTCCTTCGAGCCGCTGCTCATCGCTCCATCAGTGCCTTGCGCTGCGCACCGTCGATGGGGATATGAGCACCATGGACGCTCCCTGCCAGGTCCGATGCGAGGAAGGTGACGAGTGCGGCCACCTCTTGGGGCTGCGTGATGCGACCGAGCGGAATGGACGCTTCCGCGCGGCGGCGCGCCTCGGCCTGGTCGACGCCCATGTCTCGCGCGAACGCCTTCTCCAGACCGTCCCAGCGATCGGTGTCGACCGGTCCAGGGTTGACCGTGTTGACGCGAATGCCCTTGGGTCCGTACTGATCGGCGACGGACGAGGCGAAGTTCAGATCCGCGGCGTTGGCGGCGCCGGCGGTCATCTCCCAGAAGCTCGGCTTCAGACCATCGTTGCCGACCACGAGCACGATGGCACCCGAGCCGCGCTCCACCATGTGCGGCACGACGGCACGCACCGTGCGGACGTATCCCATGAACTTCAGGTTCAGACTCTGCATCCACTGGTCGTCGGTGAGCTCCTCGAGCAATCCGCCCGGCGAGCTTCCCGCACAGGTCACCAGGATGTCGATGCGGCCGAACTCGGCGATCGCGGCGTCTACGCACCGCTGAACGTCCGCGAAGTCGCTCATGTCGCCCGCCTGGGCAACGACACGGCGCCCGGTCTCGGCACTGATCTCGGCCGCGGTCTTGGCCAGCGCCTCCTCACCCCGAGCGGTGATGACGACGTCGACGCCCTCGTTGGCAAGCTTGGTCGCCACTTCGCGGCCGATGCCCTTGCTCGCGCCGGTGACGAAAGCAATCTTGCCCTGCAAGTTCAGATCCATGGGAAAGCTCCTTTGAGATATTTGATATATCAAATACCGACAGCGTCGGGCTTGTCAAGTGCGCCGCGCTCCGGCAAGTCGCCCCTCGAGCCATGCCGCCAGTTCTGCGCAAATGTCGTCGCGGCCCGGAGGGGCGATGATCTGCACTCCGGCAGGCACTGCCGCGGGCACGGGCACGGTGACAGCGGGCATCCCGACCACAGCAGCCCACGAGCAGAACCGGGTCAGCGCCGCCGATACCGGCATCTCTCGGCCGGCGATGGAGACGACATCGCCGTCGCGTCGCGGCGGCGGACACGGCACGGTGGGCGTGATCACCGCGTCGATGCGCTCTCTCGCGAACAGTGCCGCGGACCGCTCGCGCACGCGTTCGCGCTCGAACCGCACGGGATCACCGTCAACCCGCTCGGCGAGCGTCAGGAGGGCGCGGGCCTCGCTTCCGAAACCGCCGGGGTCCGCTCGAACGTGGTCGGCGTGCTGCCGACTCGACGAGATCAACATGGTCAGCAGCGATACCCCCGCGGCCCGCCGCCCCGGTTCAGGGTCGACACCGACGACATCCATGCCGGCGTCCGCACAGGTGGCCACCGCCGTCTCGTAGGCGACCCTGACAGCAGGGTCGACCGGACCGAGCGACGTCAGTGTTCCGATACGGCGCGAGGGAGGAAGATCCGGGGAGCCGGAGGTCAACGGCCGGCCCAGCACTCTCTCGAGCGCCGCGACGGTGCGGGCGACATCGCGGCCGAGGACGCCGATCGTGTCCTGCTCCGGAGCCAGGGGCGTCACGCCTGCGAGACTCGAGGACCCCCATGACGGCCGGAACCCGACCACGCCGCACAGAGCAGCCGGGATACGGACCGAACCACCCGTGTCGGTACCCAGGGCCACGCCGCAGACGCCCGAGGCGACGAGGGCAGCAGAACCTCCCGATGAACCACCCGCCGACCATGACGGCTCGAGCGGGTGAGGCACGCCCGGCGTCGTGACGCCCCACGCCATCTCGTGCGTCGCCACCTTTCCGAGGGATACGAAACCCGCACGCTCCAGCGCGGACCAGCAATCGGCCGACATCGCCGGCAGACGCCAGAGCCCTCGCGGGGTCCCGTTGCGCGTCCAGACCCCCGCGACGTCGATGACGTCCTTGACCGCGACAGCGCGCTCGGGCACATCCAGCGCACGCTCATCGATCGTGTCCGGCACGAGCCAGCCCGCGGCTGCGGCTTCCTCGAGCACGCGACCGTCTACCCGAGCGATCGATTCCGTCGGCGGCACGGCCCAGTCCACCTCGCCCCGGGCCTGCGACCCCCAGCTCGCCCCCGGCTCCGGCCCGGACGCCTCGTCCTGAGTGTCCTCCGTGGCGGCGAGCGCCGCCTCGGCCCACCGCGCATACCGGCGGCGCGTCCGCGTCTCCGCGTCATCGCCGCGTACGAGCGGCTCCAAGGCCCACGGAAGGTCCCTCACGCCGGCACCTCGAGGCGGGAGCGCTGGATCTTGCCCATGTCGTTACGAGGCAGGTCCTCCACGAAGAAGATGCGCTTCGGCACCTTGAAGTCCGCCACGTGCGCGCGGCAATGGGCCATGAGGCTCGTGGGATCGATCTGCGCGGCTGCTTCGGGAACGACCCAGGCACACACCGCCTCGCCCCATCGGGCGTCGGGGATTCCGCTCACCGCAACGTCGGCGACGCCTCCGTAGGCCGCGATGACGTCTTCCACTTCCCCCGGCGACACGTTCATGCCCCCGGTGATGATGAGTTCCTTCAGCCTTCCGGTGATGGTGAGCCGCCCGTCCTCGTCGATCGACCCGAGGTCGCCCGTGCGAAACCACCCACCCGGCAGGAACGCGTCAGCCGTCGTCTCCGACGCGTTGAGATAGCCGTCGAAGACCTGAGGACCGCGAAGCAGCACCTCCCCCGACCCGGAGCCTGACAGATCGACGACTCCATCGCGCGCGACAGCGATCTCCACGCCCGGAAGCGGCAGACCGACCGAGCCGGCGACCGGAGAATCTCCGTACACGTTGGAGACGTTGAGACCTGACTCCGTCGAGCCGTAGCGCTCCAGCAGTCGCAGTCCCAGCTGGTCGCGGAAGTCTCGGGCCAGCGCCGGTGACAATGGAGCAGATCCGCAGGTCGCCAGCCGAAGCGAACTGAGCCGGGCACGCGCGTCCGAGAGACCCGCGTCGAGCAGGCGGCGGTAGATGCTGGGGACGCCGAACAGGATGGTCCCGGCCACTCGCTCGACTTCCGCCACCAACTCCTCAGGGTCGAAGCGGGGCAGCACCACCAGATCTGAGCCAGACAGGAGGGCGGCATGCAGTCCACTCAGACCGTGCTGGTGGAAGAGCGGCAGCGCGTGGACCAGCACGTCCTCGCTCCTCCAGTGCCACGCGGCAACGATGCCGCGCACCGAGGAGAGCAGCTGCGCATGGGTCAGCGGTACGCCTTTGGGCTCGCTCGTCGTTCCTGACGTGAAGGCGATCTGGGCGATGTCGCCGGAATCGAGCTCGGCCGGCTCCAGCCGCTCCAGCTGCGATGCCTGTCCGATCAACGGGTCGAGGGGCACGACGTCGACGGCCAGGCCCTCCAGGCGCGAGTCCGCCAGCTCAGCGGCGGCGAGGACCGCTCTGCTCTCCGCGACGCGGACGAGGCGAAGCAGTTCCTCACGGCGATACGCCGGATTGGCCATCGTGACCGTACAGCCCAGGTGGAGCAGCGCGAGATAGCCGACCACCAGCTCCAGGCTCGACGGCGAGAGCACCAGCACCCGGTCACCACGCCCGAAGCCGTGCCTCTCCGCCAGTAGTCGCGCGACCCTGCCGACGAGGTCCTGCAGCTCCGCCGCCGTGATCGTGGCGACGCCTACGCGTACGCGAGCGCCGGGGCGAGCGTGCGCCCCCGCCGCGAATGCCCTCGGCAGCGTCCCCTCCCCCAAGCTGCGCCGCAGCCGCTCCGCAGCGGCCTCGTCGAGCGGACGGCCGAGATGGGTCTCCCATCCGCGCAGGCTCGCGAGCAGAACAGGTGGAGATACGTCGGCAGACATGGACATATTGTATAGTATATTTCATATCACCGTCTGACGATTGGACACCCACTGATGACTCCCACCGCTCCCCTCGCCTTGCTGGCCGTCGACCATGTGCTGAGTGAGGAGGAGCGGAGCATTCAGCAGACGGTCCGTCGCTTCGTCGACGAGCACGTGCGCCCCGAGGTCGGCCAATGGTACGAAGATGCCCGGATCCCCGCCCGTGAGCTGGCGCTCCAACTCGGGTCCCTGGGGGTGCTGGGGATGCACCTCCAGGGGTACGAGTGCGCAGGGACCAGCGCTACCGCCTACGGGCTGGCGTGTCTCGAACTCGAAGCCGGGGATTCTGGCATCAGGTCGTTGGTCTCGGTCCAAGGGTCACTGGCCATGTACGCCATCTGGAAGCACGGGAGCGAAGAGCACAAGCAGGAGTGGCTGCCCCAGATGGCCGCGGGACGTGCGATCGGCTGCTTCGGTCTCACCGAACCCGACTTCGGCTCCAATCCCGCCGGGATGCGCACCCGCGCTCGTCGCGACGGGTCGGACTGGATCATCAACGGGCGCAAGATGTGGATCACGAACGGCTCGGTCGCCGACGTCGCGGTGGTGTGGGCGCAGACCGACGATCGAATCCGCGGATACGTGGTCCCCACGGACACACCCGGTTTCGAAGCGCCGGAGCTTCACAACAAGCTCTCACTCAGGGCATCGGTGACCTCGGAGCTGGTACTAGACAACGTCCGCGTGCCTGCGTCAGCGATGCTGCCGGAGGCCGCCGGGCTGTCCGGACCCCTCTCCTGCCTCAACGAGGCTCGGTTCGGGATCGCGTTCGGTGCCGTCGGGGCTGCCCGCGAGTGCCTCGAGACGGCCGTCGCGTACGCCCGCGAGCGTTCGATCTTCGACCGCCCGCTGGCCAGCTACCAGCTGACCCAGGCCAAGTTCGCTGACATGAGCCTTGAACTGGGCAAGGCGATGCTCGTGGCGATCCACCTGGGACGTCTCAAAGACGAGGGTGAACTCACCCCGGACCAGGTGAGCTTCGGCAAGCTCAACAACGTCCGGGAGGCCATCGCGATCGCGCGTGAAAGCCGTACCGTGCTGGGCGCCGCCGGTATCTCCGGCGAATACCCCATCATGCGGCACGCCAACAACCTCGAGTCGGTCCTCACCTATGAAGGAACGTCCGAGATCCACCAGCTGGTGATCGGCCGAAGCCTGACCGGCGAGCCGGCCTTCCGGTGATGACTCACCGTGCATTCGTCACGCAAGGCGAGTCTGTGGCGCCGACGGATCGATCACATGGGCGGCGCCGGGCGACGGTCCCGGCGCTGGCGGGAACGCCCGCCGATCGAACCGCGTTCGTGCGCGGCCCTGTCGACGCCGGCGCACAGACCGACTTCGCTCGGCCCCTCGATCCCTTTCACCCCTGACGCCGGGCTCAGCACCACCGGACGACTGCCACCCGCCGCGGCCTGTCCGGCAGTAGCCACCTGGGGCGGTCCGTCCCAGTGAAGCGCGTGAGACGCACGAACTGGGTCATCGTCGGCCTGGGGATGGGCACGTTGCTGAATCCCCTGAATTCCTCGATGTTCGCCGTGGGTCTGGTGTCACTGAGCGAGACCTTCTCCATCGGCCTCGGTAAGGCCTCCTGGATCGTGACCGCCTTCTACATCACGTCGGCGATCGCACAACCGACCCTGGGACGTCTCGCCGACCGTTGGGACGGCCGACCGGTCTTCCTCATCGGCATGAGCATGGTCTGCTGCCTGAGCGTGGCGGCGCCGTTCGCCCCTACGTTCGCACTGCTCTGCGGGCTGCGCGTCGCCATCAGCGTCGGCACGGCCGCGGCGTATCCAGCAGCCTTGGCGCTCGTCAGGACGCGAAACGAGCTCACTGGTCTCGAGGCCAAGCGCGTCATCGCGAGGATCGAGTACTGCAATGTGCTGGGTGTGCTCACCGGGCCGGTCGTCGGCGGCACCGCCGTCCATTTCCTCTCCTGGAAAGCGCTGTTCTGGGTCAGCGCGCCCCTCGCCTTGATCAGCCTGCTCACGGTGCGCAGCCTTCTGCCCGCAACGCCACGTCGGCCGGATCACCGTGCCATCACGGTCGTCCGCAGTCTGGACCTGCGAGGCATCGTCCTGTTCGCTACCGCGCCGGTGGCCGGCCTCTGGGCAGTCAACGGGGCGGCAGAGCCGCTGGTCCTCCTTGCGCTCAGCGCCATCGCCCTGGCGCTGCTCGTCCACCACAGTCGCCGCATCTCGGAGCCGTTTTTCGATGTGGCCTTCGTCCGGCGCCGGAGCCTGTGGCCGATTTACGCGAGCTTCCTGATGATGACGACGACCTACTATCTGATCTTCTACGGTTTCCCGCAGTTGCTGGAGGTCGCCTTGGGTTGGCCCCTGATCCACGTGGGCTTCCTCATGCTGCCTCTCGCTGGGGTGGCGCTGCTGGCCAATCCCGCGTGCGCAGTGGCGCTGCGTCGGCTCCACCCGCGGACCGTCCTCTGCTGCGGCACGGTATGGATGGCGGCCGCCGCGGCGCTGCTTCCCCTGACTCCGGGGCCGGGGCACGCTGTCGTCGTCGGCCTGATCGCCGCGGCTCTCGGGGTACCCCACGCGATCTCGACACTCGGCTCCGCCGTCGCCCTCTACAACGCCACGCCCCGACATCGGGCCGGATCCGCATTCGGTTTGTTGCAGACCTCACGGCACGTGGGCGGAGCACTGGCGATGGCCGCCCTCGCCGCTCCTCCGCTCACCAGAGGAGGGACCGAGCGATTCGACACGCTCCCTTCGCTGATCATCGTCGTTTGCCTTGCCTCGGCAGCGGCGCTGACCGCGTGGCGTCCCTGACGCCGGGACCGCCATCAGGGTTACGGCCGGGAGCCCACTCCGGTGCGGAACTCCTCGGCCCGCAGCGGGCCACTGGTGTCGGGATCGAGGGGAGGGAGGGTGCTGCCGGCGCCCTGGCGGACGCCCTCGAGGAACTCCTGCAGTGCTTCACGGCTGGTGTGCTGCGGTTCCCAGCCGAGTTCCTCGCGGGCACGCTGCGAGGACATGATCGGAATGCGCATGAACGCGTCGAACAGGTTGCCGGGCGCCGGGGCGAGGTGCAGGTTCCAGGCGGTGTTGAGTACTCGCCGAGCGAGGCCTGCTGGAACATCGAGCACCTTGGCCGAGAAGACCTCCGCGAGAGCGTCGCGGTCGAGCACGTCGTCGGCGGCGACGTTGAAGGCACCGCTCACGTCACGCTCGGCCGCCGTCGCGATGGCGCGCGCGAGGTCGCCCGACTGCACGGCCTGCGCCTTCAATCCCTTCGGGACGGGCACCACGGCCATCACCCGCGGATCGAGCAGGCGACCTGGCAGGAGCGGGCCGCCGAACAGGCGGCGCTGCGCGGTCGCGGCGGACCGCTGGAAGACGAAGGCGGGCCGGATGCGCACGACCCGGGTGTCCGGGTGACGAAGCTCGAAGATGTCCAGCAACCGCTCGACGTACGCCTTCTCCCGCGCGTACGCGGCCGGCGACGGGCCGTCCGTGGGCCAGCTCTCGTCGACGATCCCGCCGGCACGAGGCGAGTACGCCGCCACCGACGAGGCCACGACGACGGCAGGCACCTCGGCGCGGGCGACCGCGTCGAGCACGCGCTGCGTCCCGACGGCGTTCGTGCGCCACGTGAGGTCCGGGTCGTGGGTGGGTTGGAACAGCCAGGCGAGGTGGATGACGACGTCGGCCCCGCGGAACAGCGGCTCCAGGTCGCTCGTCGCGATGTCGGCGGACTCCCACGTGATCGACGAGTGTTCCGCAGCTTCCGGGCTGAGCTGAGGTTTGCGCCGCGCCAGACCGACGAGCTCGTGCTCGCGGGAGGCCAGCTCGCGCGTGACGGCGCTACCGATGTTTCCTGAGGCTCCGACGATGACGATCTTCACGATGTGGGCGTACCCGTTCACCGCCCGCGTGAACCCCGGGCGAGCCGCCGATCGGCCAGGTCGCGCCGGCCGAGATCGTCACTACGCTCGAGGCATGGCGTTCACGGTGTGGGGTCCGGAACTGGAGCGCGTGCGCGTGCGGGTCGACGGGAGCGACCATGAGATGCGGCCGGACATCGATCGCAGCGGGTGGTGGCACGTCGACACCGACGCGCGACACGGCACCGAGTACGCGTTCCTCCTCAACGACGACGATCAACCGCTGCCCGACCCGCGATCGGCCTGGCAACCCCGCGGCGTCCACGAGGCCTCGCGCGTGTACGACCAGAGCCGCTTCACGTGGAACGACGGCGACTGGAGCGGCCGCGCACTGACCGGCGCGGTCATCTACGAGCTGCACATCGGGACGTTCACTCCCGGCCGCACCTTCGACGCGGCGATCGAGCGGCTCGATCACCTCATCGACCTCGGCATCGACTTCGTCGAGGTGCTGCCGGTCAACTCCTTCGACGGTCCGCACGGCTGGGGCTACGACGGGGTGCTCTGGGGCGCGGTGCACGAGCCGTACGGCGGGCCGGACGGGTTCAAGCGCTTCGTCGACGCCTGCCACTCGCGCGGCCTCGGCGTGCTGCTCGATGTCGTCTACAACCACCTCGGTCCCTCGGGCGCGTACCTCGACCGCTTCGGGCCCTACTTCGCGGGCGAGAACGAGTGGGGTCCGGGCCTGAACCTCGACGGACCGCAGTCGGACGAGGTGCGGCGATACGTGATCGACAACGCGCTCGGCTGGTTCGAACACTTTCACGTCGACGGATTGCGCCTGGACGCCGTTCACGCGCTGGCCGACACGCGCGCGCTGCCCATCCTCGAGGAGCTCTCGGCCGAGACCGCCCGGATGTCCGAGCGACTGAGGCGCCCGCTCACGCTGATCGCCGAATCCGACCTCAACGATCCACGCATGGTCACCCCTCGGGAGCGGCACGGCCTCGGCATGGACGCGCAGTGGTGCGACGACCTGCACCATGTGCTCCATGTCCGGCTCACCGGTGAGACGCACGGCTACTACGCGGACTTCGACACTCCTGGCGCGCTCGGCAAGACACTGCGCGGGGCGTTCTTCCACGACGGCACGTGGTCGTCGTTTCGCGAGCGCAGTCACGGCCGGCCGGTCGACACGTCCGAGGTGCCCGGCACGGCGTTCCTCGCGTACCTGCAGAACCACGACCAGATCGGCAACCGCGCCGTGGGCGACCGGTTGACCGACACCATCTCGCCGGCGCGGCAGGCGTGCGGGGCGGCGATCGTGCTGCTGGGCCCGTACACGCCGATGCTGTTCATGGGAGAGGAGTGGGCAGCCAGCACGCCGTGGCAGTTCTTCGCCTCCTTCCCGGACCCCGAGCTGGCCGAGGCGGTGCGGACCGGCCGCCGGCGGGAGTTCGGCCGCCACGGGTGGGGCGAGGCCGAGGTCCCCGACCCGATGGACGTCGCCACCGTCGAGCGGTCGACCTTGCGGTGGGAGGAGCTGGACGAACCCGGGCACGCCGAGCTGCTGGCCGTCTACCGCGACCTCATCGCACTGCGGCACGCCCATCCGGAGTTCGCGGACCCCGACCTCGCGGCGTTCGCCGTCGACGTGAGTCACGATGACTCACGTGTCGTCCTGCATCGCGGGCCGTTCCGCGTCGACGTCGACTTCGGCTCCGAGTCCTTCGAGGTCCGCCGCGACCACGACGTCCTCCTCGCCTTCGGTCGGTGAGCCTGCGGCGATCCGTCGCCCCGGACGGGACGCAAGCGGACGGGCGTCACTCGGCATTTGAAAGACTGGGGGGTATGGTCACGCACCACCCCTTGCCGAACGCCCAGGTGCTCGCCGGCCGACCGTTCCCGCTCGGAGCACATCCCGAGGCCGGCGGTGTGCGGTTCGCGGTCGCGAGCAGCGTCGCCGAGCGCGTCGAGCTCTGCCTCATCGACGACGACTTCACCGAGCGTCGTATCGAGCTGACCGAGCGGACCTTCGGCGTGTGGCACGGGCTCGTCCCGGGGGTGCTGCCCGGCCAGAAGTACGGCTACCGCATCCACGGCCCGTACGACCCCAAGAGCGGCCTGCGGTGCAATCCTCACAAGCTGCTCCTCGACCCGTACGCCCGCCGGATCAGTGGAGCACTCACCGACCTCGACGCGGCGCTCGGCTACGCCGAGGATCCCGAGGGCCCGGAACCCTCCTCCGTCGACTCGCTCGGACACGTGCCGCTCAGCGTGGTGACCAGCCCGGGCGGCCCCGACACCGGAGCCAAGCCCGAGGTGCCCTTCGAAGAGACGGTCATCTACGAACTGCACGTCAAGGGGTTCACCCAGCAGCACCCGGACGTGCCCGAGCATCTGCGCGGCACCTACCTCGGCCTCGCCCACCCGGCCGTCATCGAGCACCTCGTGCGACTCGGCGTCACAGCCGTGGAGTTGCTGCCGGTCCAGTCGTTCAGCGACGAGCCCGCGCTCATGCGAGCGGGCCGCCACAACTACTGGGGTTACTCCCCGCTCGGCTACTTCGCGCCGCATGCCGCGTACGCGAGTGAACCGGGCCGCGAAGTCGAGGAGTTCCGCACCATGGTCGCCGCGATGCACGCGGCTGGCATCGAGGTGCTGCTCGACGTCGTCTACAACCACACCTGCGAAGGCGGGCCTGACGGGCCGACGCTGAGCTTCCGCGGCTACGAGGCCCCCGCCTACTACCTGCACGACGAGAACGGGCACATGGCCGACATCACCGGCTGCGGCAACACCCTGGAGCCCTCGTCGCCGACGGTCGTCCGCCTCGTCACCGACTCACTGCGGTACTGGGTCACCGAGCTCGGCGTCGACGGCTTCCGTTTCGACCTCGCCAGCACGATGGGCCGGCCGCACGGCGGCACCTTCGATCGCGACTCGATGCTGCTCACGGCCATCGCCACGGACCCGGTGCTCTCCCGCTGCAAGCTCATCGCCGAGCCGTGGGACGCGACCGGGGAGGGCTACAAGGTCGGCAACTTCGGTGCCCAGTGGGCGGAGTGGAACGGCATCTACCGCGACACCGTCCGCGACTTCTGGCGTGGTGCCAGCGGCGGCGTGGACGACCTCGCCTTCCGCCTCTCGGGCTCCTCCGACCTGTACGACCACACGCTGCGCCGGCCGTGGCAGTCGATCAACTTCATCAATGCCCATGACGGGTTCACCCTGCGCGACCTCGTGTCCTACAACGACAAGCACAACGAGGCGAACGGCGAAGACAACCGCGACGGCACCAACGACAACCGGTCATGGAACCACGGCGTCGAGGGCGAGACGGACGATCCGCAGATCCGGGCGCTGCGACAGCGCCAGGCCCGCAACCTGTTCGCCACGCTCATGTTGTCGACCGGGACGCCGATGTTCGTCGCCGGCGACGAGCGGTGGCGCACCCAGCACGGCAACAACAACGCCTACTGTCTCGACGATCCCACCTCGTGGGTCGACTGGACGGACACCGAGGAATCCGAAGCGATGCTCGCCTTCGCCCGCCGCGTCGTGTTCCTGCGCGCCAACAGCCCGGCGTTGCGGCAGGCGCAGTTCTTCGACGGCCGCACCACGCCCACCGGCCGGCCCGACCTGATCTGGTTGCGGCCGGACGGCCGTGAGATGGAGCAGGGTGACTGGGCCGACCCCGAGCGGCGCACCCTCGGCATGTGGATCGACGGCTCCAACAGCCAGTCCCGCACCCGCGACGGCGAACTCCTCACCGACCACTCGTGGCTCGTGCTGCTGCACGCCGGTCCGGAGCGGATCGACCTCGTGCTGCCGGGCGCCGAGTTCGGCGAGACCTTCGAGCCGACCCTCGACACCACCACCGCCGACGGCAACCCGCTCGTGAGCGAACCGCTTCCCGCGGGCAGCACCGTGCGACTCGAGGCCAGGTCGCTGCAGTTGCTGCGCGCACCCCGCGCGGACTGATCCCAGTGTGTGCAGGGCACCTCCCTGCACGTAGCGGAGCGGAGTGCTCGGGGGGACGTTTGACAGGCGAAAACGTCATTCTCGGCTGCGAAACGTCACACTCAGCGGGTTCTGCTCTGAATCGCGAGGCGGCCTCATCCCGGCTACGTTCGAGGAGACCGACGCCAACGACGGACGGGGGCTCCACGGATGACAGATCGCATCGGCATCGACGATGTCCGGCCGATCTCGGGGGACGGTACGTATCCCTCGAAGGCCGTCGTCGGTGAGCATGTGCCGGTGACGGCCACGGTGTGGCGCGAGGGACATGACGCGGTAGGGGCCACGGTGGTGTGGCGCGGACCCGGGGAGCGGCGCGAGCGCACCACGCGGCTCGAAGCGCTCGACGCGGGCACCGACCAGTTCGGGGCCCTCATCGTGCCCGACGTCGTGGGTCTGTGGACGTTCCGCGTCGACGCCTGGAGCGACCCCTGGGCCACGATCGCGCACGCGCTCGATGCCAAGCTGGCCGCCGGGCAGACGCCCGACGAACTCGCCAACGATCTGGAACTCGCCGCCCGCCTGCTCGAGCAGGTGGCGGCCCGCAAGGAGCGCAAGGCCGAACGACCCATGCTCGAGGGGGCCGCGGCCGCCCTGCGCGACACCACGCTGCCGCTCGGTGCCCGGGTCGGGCCCGCGTTGTCGGACCAGCTGCGCCGGCTGATGCACGACCACCCGGTCCGCGAGCTGGTCACCAAGGGCACCACCCGGCGGATCTGGGTCGACCGCCAGCGGGCCGCCTACGGCTCCTGGTACGAGTTCTTCCCCCGCTCCACCGGCGGCGTGGACGCCGACGGCACACCCGTGCACGGCACCTTCCAGACCGCCGCCAAGGAGCTCGACCGGGTCGCGGCCATGAAGTTCGACGTCGTCTACCTGCCCCCGATCCACCCGATCGGCCGCCTCAACCGCAAGGGACCGAACAACACCCTCACCCCCGGACCCGAGGACGTCGGCTCGCCCTGGGCGATCGGTGCGGAAGAGGGTGGGCATGACGCCATCCACCCCGCACTCGGCACCGAGCAGGACTTCGCCGACTTCGTGGCACGGGCCGGGGAGCTCGGCCTGGAGGTCGCGCTCGACCTGGCGCTGCAGGCCGCGCCGGACCACCCGTGGGTCCGGTCGCACCCCGAGTTCTTCACGACGCTCCCCGACGGCACGATCGCCTACGCGGAGAACCCCCCGAAGAAGTACCAGGACATCTACCCGCTGAACTTCGACAACGCACCGGAGGCGATCTACGCCGAGGTGCTGCGGGTGACGTTGCACTGGGTCGAGCGCGGCGTGCGAATCTTCCGCGTCGACAACCCGCACACCAAGCCGCCGAACTTCTGGGCCTGGCTGATCGCCGAGGTCAAGGAGCAGCACCCCGACGTGCTGTTCCTCTCCGAGGCGTTCACCCGGCCCGCCCGGCTATGGGGCCTGGCGCGGCTCGGCTTCACCCAGAGCTACACCTACTTCACGTGGCGCACCACCAAGGCGGAGCTCACGGGCTTCGGCGAGGACTTGCGCGAGCACTGGGACGAGGGGCGCCCCAACCTCTTCGTCAACACGCCGGACATCCTCCCCGAACACCTGCAGGTGGGCGGCCCCGGGATGTTCGCCCTGCGTGCCGCTCTCGCCGCCACCCTCGCCCCCACCTGGGGCGTCTACTCCGGCTACGAACTGTTCGAGCACGAGGCGGTGCGGCCCGGCAGCGAGGAGTACCTCGATTCGGAGAAGTACCAGCTGCGGCCGCGCGACTACGACGCCGCGCTGGCCGAAGGCCGGTCGCTGCAGCCGTGGCTCACCCGCCTCAACGAGATCCGTCGTGCCCATCCGGCCCTTCAGCAGATGCGCACGCTCAAGTTCCATCACGTCGACCATGAGGCGCTGATCGCGTACTCCAAGCAGGATCCGGGCACGGGCGACACGGTGGTGGTCGTCGTCTCGCTCGATCCGCACGAGACGCGCGAGGGGGTCTTGTGGCTCGACCTGCCCGCGCTCGGCTTCGGCTACGACGAGCGACTCCTCGCCCACGACGAGGTGACCGGTGAGGCGTACGACTGGGGCGCCGCCAACTACGTCCGCCTCGATCCGAGCCGCGCCTGCGCGCACATCGTCTCGCTGACCCGGCACGAGTGAGTTGATCGCCATGACCACACTGCAGAACCCCAGAGGTGACCGCATGCACGACGACACCGCGCCGGACAGCGAGCTGGTGGGCCTCGAGGACACTCCCCACACGGGAGAGTCGATCGCGGACGACGGCACGCTGGTCGAGCCGCAGGCGGGCGATTTCGCCCACGCCAAGCAGGCACCCGACGACCCCGAGTGGTTCAAGCGCGCCGTGTTCTACGAGGTGCTGGTGCGCGCGTTCGCCGACTCCGACGGCGACGGCACGGGCGATCTTCGCGGACTCGCCAGCAAGCTCGATTACCTGGAGTGGCTCGGCGTCGACTGCTTGTGGCTCCCGCCGTTCTATGCCTCCCCGCTGCGCGACGGCGGGTACGACATCAGCGACTTCCGCGCGGTGCTGCCCGAGTTCGGCACGGTCGACGACTTCGTCTACCTCCTGGAGGAAGCGCACCGGCGCGGCATCCGCGTCATCACCGACCTCGTGCTCAACCACACCTCGGATGCGCATCCGTGGTTCCAAGCCTCGCGTCAGGACCCCGACGGTCCCTACGGCGACTTCTACGTATGGGCCGACGACGACTCCGGCTACCCTGACGCCCGCATCATCTTCGTCGACACCGAGACGTCCAACTGGACCTACGACCCGGTTCGCGGCCAGTTCTTCTGGCACCGGTTCTTCAGCCACCAGCCGGACCTGAACTTCGAGAACGAGGACGTCCAGGAGGCGATGCTCGACGTCATGCGCTTCTGGCTCGACCTCGGTATCGACGGGTTCCGGCTCGACGCGGTGCCCTACCTCTTCGAGGAGGAGGGCACCAACTGCGAGAACCTCCCGCGGACGCACGACTACCTCAAGCGCGTCCGTGCGACGATCGACCGCGAGTATCCGGGCCGCGTCCTGCTGGCCGAGGCGAACCAGTGGCCCTCCGACGTCGTGGAGTACTTCGGCGACCCCAAGGTCGGCGGCGACGAGTGCCACATGGCGTTCCATTTCCCGCTCATGCCGCGTCTGTTCATGGCGGTGCGCCGGGAGTCGCGCTTTCCCATCTCGGAGATCCTCGCGCAGACGCCGGAGATCCCGGGGGGCGCCCAATGGGGCATCTTCTTGCGCAATCACGACGAGCTCACCCTCGAGATGGTCACGGACGACGAGCGCGACTACATGTACCGCGAGTACGCCACGGACCCGCGGATGAAGGCCAACATCGGCATACGGCGGCGCCTCGCGCCGCTGCTGGGCAACGACCGAGACCAGCTCGAGCTGTTCACCGCGATGCTGCTGAGTCTGCCCGGTTCGCCGGTCCTGTACTACGGCGACGAGATCGGGATGGGCGACAACATCTGGCTCGGCGATCGCGACGCCGTGCGCACCCCGATGCAGTGGTCGCCGGACCGGAACGCCGGGTTCTCGCGCTCGGATCCCGGGCGCGTGTACCTGCCGCCGATCATGGACGCGGTCTACGGCTACGAGGCCATCAACGTCGAGGCGCAGGCAGCGAACGACGCCTCGTTGCTGAACTGGACCCGGCGCATGATCCAGGTGCGCAAGCAGCATGCGGCTTTCGGTGAAGGTGAGTTCGTCGACCTCGGCGGCTCCAACCCGAGCGTCCTGGCGTACAAGCGGGTGCTGCGCCGCGAGGACGGCGACGAGGACGTCGTGCTGTGCGTCAACAACCTCTCGCGGTTTCCGCAACCCGTGGAACTGGAGCTGGGCGAGCATGAGGGGGCGACGCCGGTGGAGCTCACCGGCAGCGTGCGGTTCCCGCGCATCGGCGAACTGCCGTACCTGCTGACGCTGCCGGGCTATGGGTTCTACTGGTTCCAGCTGGCCGAACTCGAGGACGAGAGCGAACGGAGGAGCATGACATGAGCGGACCTGTGGAGACCGAGGAGGTCGGGCCGCACGACGAGCTCGTCGAGCAACTCACCGAGACGCTTCCCGAGTGGCTGCCGACGCAGCGGTGGTTCGGCGGCAAGGACCGTGACGTCTCGGCGGTCCGTGCGCTGTCGTGGACGCCGCTGCTCGACGGCGATCCGCTGCTGCTCCACGTCGTCGTCGAGGTCGAGCAGGCGGACCGCGCCGAGCGGTATCAGCTGCTCGTCGGCAGCCGCCAACATCAGGTTCCCGACGTTCCCGCGTCCGCGTCGATCGGCGTCGAAGCCGGATTCACGTGCTACGAGGCCACCGGCGACGCCGACCTGACCTCGTGCTTGCTCGACTCCATCGCCGGCGGCGTGCAGATCGGGCATCTTCGCTTCGAGGCCGAGCCGGACGCCGAGCTCGACACCGGCCTGCGTGCCCACCCGATCACGACGGAGCAGAGCAACACCTCGCTCGTCTACGGCCGCCAGTACATCCTCAAACTGTTCCGCAAGCTGACCCCGGGCGTGAACAAGGACCTGCTGCTGCACCGCGCCCTGTGGAAGCTCGGATCGCCGCACATCGCCGAGCCGCTCGGCGCCATCAGCGGTGAGATCGACGGCGAGGAGTTCACCTTCGGCATGCTGCAGCGATTCATGCCCGACGCCGCCGACGGCTGGGTCATGGCCTCGACGAGCGTCCGCGACCTCATGGCCGACGGGTCGGGCCTACCGCCCGAGGAGTTGGGCGGCGACTTCGCCGGTGAGGCCTACCGGCTCGGCAAAGCGGTGGCGAATGTTCACGCCGACCTCGCACGCGCCTTGGGTTCGCAGGAGGCTCACGCGGCGGAGTTGGAGGGCTCGTCCGCAGCGATGATCGAGCGTCTCGACCGCATCGCGGCGGAGGTACCCGAACTCGGCCCGCACGTCGAACGACTCCGGTCGGCCTTCCGCAAGGTCGCCGACCTGCCGTCCCCCATCACGGTGCAGTCCGTGCACGGCGATCTGCACCTCGGACAAGTGCTGCGCACCGTCCAAGGGTGGCTGCTGCTGGACTTCGAGGGCGAGCCGGCGGCGACACTCGCCGAACGCACGGCGCTGCGGTCGCCCCTGCGCGATGTCGCGGGCATGCTGCGTTCGTTCGACTACGCGGCCCACCAACTGCTCGTCGGTCAACCGCACGATGAGGAGCAGGAGGAACGAGCGCTGAGCTGGGCGCGGCGCAACCGGTCGGCGTTCTGCGACGGTTACGGCAAGGCGAGCGGCGCCGACCCGCGCGAGCAGGCGGACCTCTTGCTCGCGCTCGAACTCGACAAGGCGGTCTACGAGGTCGCGTACGAGCATGCCAACCGGCCGGACTGGTTGACCGTTCCCCTGTCGTCGATCGCCCGGATGCTGAGCGAAGGTGAGTGAGAACGTGAACGACATCCCCGAGCAGACCGCGGACTGGCCGTCGACGATCGGCGAACTGGACCTCCACCTCGTCGGGGAGGGCCGGCACGAACGCCTGTGGGACGTGCTGGGCGCCCACGTGCGCACCCTCGACGGACCTCGGGGTCCCGTACAAGGGACCGCGTTCACCGTCTGGGCACCGAACGCCCAGGCGGTGCAGGTCGCCGGCGACTTCAACGGATGGGACAGCGGCAGGCACGCGATGCGGGCCATCGGCGCCGGCGTCTGGGAGCTCTTCGTTCCCGGGATCGGCGCGGGCACCCGATACAAGTACCGCATCCACGGCCCCGACGGCGCCTGGCATGAGAAGGCCGATCCGCTCGCTTTCGGCACCGAGATTCCGCCCGCCACGGCGTCGGTGGTCGTCGACCCGCAGCACACGTGGCGCGACGATCAGTGGATCCGCCGACGCGACGCCACGAACTGGTTCGAGGCGCCGATGAGCATCTACGAGGTTCACCTCGGATCCTGGCGACCGGGCCTCGACTACCGCGAGCTGGCCGACGAGCTGGCCGACTACCTGGAAGAGACCGGCTTCACCCATGTGGAGCTGCTGCCGGTGGCCGAGCACCCGTTCGGCGGCTCGTGGGGGTACCAGGTCACCTCCTACTACGCGCCGACCTCGCGCTTCGGCTCCCCCGACGACTTTCGCTGGTTCGTCGATCGGTTGCACCAACGCGGCTTCGGCGTCATCGCCGACTGGGTGCCTGCGCACTTCCCGCGAGACCAGTGGGCTTTCGCGCGTTTCGACGGCACGCCGCTGTACGAGCATCCCGACCCGCGGCGCGGCGAGCAGCCCGACTGGGGCACCTACGTGTTCGACTTCGGGCGACCCGAGGTGCGCAACTTCCTCGTCGCCAACGCGCTGTTCTGGCTCGAGGAGTTCCACCTCGACGGTCTGCGCGTCGACGCCGTGGCCTCGATGCTCTACCTCGACTACTCGCGCGCCGACGGCCAGTGGGTGCCCAACAAGCACGGCGGCCGCGAGAACCTCGAGGCCGTTCAGCTGCTGCAGGAGCTCAACGCCACGGTCTACAAGCACCACCCCGGTGCGCTGATGATCGCCGAGGAGTCGACCGCCTGGCCCGGCGTCAGCCGCCCGACGAGCAGCGGCGGGCTGGGATTCGGCTTCAAGTGGAACATGGGCTGGATGCACGACACGCTGTCCTACCTGAGCCACGAGCCCGTCCACCGCTCCTACCACCACGGCGAGATGACGTTCTCGATCGACTACGCGTGGACGGAGAACTTCATCCTGCCGCTCTCTCACGACGAGGTCGTGCACGGCAAAGGCTCGCTGTGGGGCCGCATGCCCGGCGACGCCTGGAACAAGGCCGCCGGCGTGCGTTCCCTGCTCGCCTTCATGTGGGCGCATCCGGGCAAGCAGATGCTGTTCATGGGCGGTGAGTTCGGGCAGGAGAGCGAGTGGGCCGAGTCCGGCTCCCTGGCGTGGACCGAGCTCGACGACCCGTTGCACGCCGGGGTTCAGCACGTCGTGCGCGACCTCAACCGGTTGTACCGAGCGACGCCGGCGCTGTACACCCTGGACAGCAGCCCGGACGGCTTCCGCTGGATCGACGCGTCCGACACGGCCGGCAACGTCATCTGCTTCCTCCGCATCGGCGCGGACGGTTCGCAGCTTGCCTGCCTGGCGAACTTCTCGGGCGCACCCCACCACGACTACCGCGTGGGTCTTCCCGTCGAAGGCACGTGGCGCGAGGTGCTGAACACCGACGCTCAGCTGTACGGCGGCTCGGGTGTCGGCAACCTCGGGGCGGTGCAGGCCGAAGGCGTTCCGTGGCACGGCATGCCCGCCTCGGCCAAGGTCCAACTACCGCCGGCGGGTGTCCTGTGGCTCGCCCCGGAGCAGAAGCGCGTCGACGCTCGGCGGACAGAGCAGCCCGCAACATGACGAAACCCCGGCTCACCTGCGGCGAGCCGGGGTTCGTTCTGCGCGCCCGTAGGGATTCGAACCCCAAACCTTCTGATCCGTAGTCAGATGCTCTATCCGTTGAGCTACGGGCGCTTGCCGTGAAGGCCTCGACCACTCTACCGGGTCCGTCCACGTGAGTGAAATCGGCCCCGGGTGCTGTGGCACACACTACTATGGCGCGGCCGGTGGATGGCCGTTCCGAACCGGCAGAGCATGGCCCGCGTTAACCATTGGAATTTCAGACGTTTGTTCTGATAACCGAAATGACCAGAAGGCTCGTAGAGTGGTGCGTATGACCAAGCCCGAACGACGCTTGCCCACGCGAAAGGACGCTGTCGCCAACCGCGAGCGTCTCCTGGTGGGCGCCGAGGAGTACTTCGCCGAACTGGGCATCGATGCTCCGCTGCATGGACTGGCCGACCGAGTAGGGGTCGGGATCGGAACCGTGTATCGCAACTTCCCCGCCCATGCCGACCTGATCCGCGCGCTCTACGACCGGATCGTGGATCGATTCGACAAGATCGCCGAGCAGTGCGCCGATCAACCTTCGGGCTGGGATGCGATCGAGACGCTGATCCGGCGCAGCGTGCAGATGCTCGTGGAGAATCCCGCCACCGCCGCCGTGATGCGTCGTCAGGATCAGAACGATCCGGAGTACCAGCCGGGCAACAAGTGGAGCGGACCGATCCACGACTATGTCGAGCGCGCCAAGGCCGAGGGAATGCTGCGCGAGGACGCGACGCCGGCGGACATCGCCAGCATCCCGTTCGCGCTGTCGAGCGTGCAGAATCTGCCGTTCGAGAAGCGCCGGGAGGTGGCCGAGCGGCTGACGACGCTCATGCTCGATGGACTGCGGGTGCACCCGCACGATCCGGCTCCGCTGGGCACGTCGCCCATCAACACGCGCGAACAGCACGACCTCGTCCAGGCGATCAAGGTCTGATCGCGCCCCGATTCGATTCGGCTCGGGGTCACTCGCTATCCTGAACCGGTTGCTGCGGTCCGTCCGGCGGGCCGTCCGCAACGAGGAGATGTCGCATAGTGGCCTAGTGCGCCCGCCTGCTAAGCGGGTTGAGGTTGATTCCTCTCGCGGGTTCAAATCCCGCCATCTCCGCTGCCACCCAGGGAACAGCAGCGAAAGGGACCAACCACGCAACGTGGTTGGTCCCCTTGCTACGTCCCCATAGAGGAGCTTGCTCCGCTGCCACGCCTTCTGCGGCCACCCGCCCCCTCGCCGCAACGCCCCCACTCACTCGACTGAAGACGCGCCCACAGAGGAGCCCGCTCCGCTGCCACGCCTTCTGCGGCCACCCGACCCCTCGCCGCAACGCCCCCACTCGCGCGGCTGAAGACGCGCCCACAGAGGAGCTCGCTCCGCTGCCACGCTCCCGCGGCCACGTAAGCCCTCGCCGCGACCATCCCCGCTCACTCAGCGGTGAGCTCTCCCGCAGCTCGCGCCCTCACGTGCGTAGTAGCTCACCGCCCACGGCGAGTGGTGCATATTTCTCCGCGAGTGGTGCATATTCGCGACTCCGGGGCGCTCCCGACAACGAATCTGCACCACTCGCGGAACAGGAAGGCGACGGCAGGCAGGGACGCGAGGGATCGCAGCGGCCAGCGGCGGTTCGGTCAGCGCCCGCCGCGGTCCCGCGGCGCTTACTCGAAGGTGAAGCGCGTGTAGCCGTGGGCGGTGTTGAGGCGGTCGTAGACCTCGCGGATCATCGCGACGCGCTCACGGGCGTCAACGGTCTGCAGCGGGAAGACCTGCTCCTCGTTCGTGACGGTGGTGATGCGCAACTCACGCGAGGTGAGCTGGACGTCGCGGACGTCCTTCCAGCGGCCCTCGAACCGCCGCTTCTCGGCGCGGACGCGCCCCTGGTAGCCCTGCTCTGCGAGCGTGAGGACGATCGGCGGGCGCAGGGCGAGGCGCAACGACAGCACCAGCGCGAGCGCGACCACGACACCGCCGACGATCGCCACCACGCGTCCCCACGTCCCGAACTGGGCCGACCAGAAGGCGACGAGCACGGCGACCGCCGCCACCAGCAGATACACGCCGATGCTGAGCATGGCGTGCGCACGGTCGAGTCGGTATCGCGTCACGCAGAGGGGGCGGGATTCGAACCCGCGGCTGACATTTCTGCCAGCGACCGCTTTCAAGGCGGTTCCGATCGGCCACTCCGGCACCCCTCCTGGGTCGCCGCGCACGCGCGACGACACCACCCCGATTCTCGCACCCGGCGAGCCGGATCACTTCAAGGGGCTGAAACGACCGGGCTCGACGCGACTCGGCGGCGCGACCGCACGCGCGGCACGGGCCGATCGCGACGACATGAAGATCTGCCGCAGGAGAAGGCCGATGGGCACGCCGAGCACGGCCGAGTACAGCGTCGAGAGCGCGAAGTACGACGGGTAGGCGCCCGGATCGATGAGCGACGTGGTGATGACCGCCGTCCCCAGCACCGCGAACACGCATACCCACCAGCCCTCGCGGTACCGCGAACGCAACGAGGTGCCGAAGATGATCGCCGGGAAGCCGATGAGCACCTCGAACGGACGCGGCACGCCACCGATGTGCTGCCGCATCCAGATGATGCTCTCGTCGAGGAACTCCTTGATCGCCGGGCTGCCGTACAGCCGCACGATGCCGCCGTAGACGAACAGGAGCACCGCGACGACCGCCACCCCCACCAGGATCCACAGGTGCTGCCGGGTCAGGCCGTGCAGACCGGCGCCCAGGTTCGACATGATCGCGAGGCCGACCGCCACGGAAGCCGCCAGCGTGAGTCCGCTGTAGATCTGGATCTGCGCAGGCGCGTTCCACGCGGCCACCCCCATCGCCCCGCTCACGGTGAGCAGGAGCGAGATGCCGTACTCGCGCAAGGCGGCGCCCATGCCGGGCGCGGGCAGGGTGAACATGACCGCGTTGACAGCCGCGAACACCGCAGAGGCGCCGGCGGCGGTGACGAGCAGGAAGTTCAGTTCGGTCACGAGCGCGGATCCGGCGAGCACCGCCGTCAGCGTGACCCAGATGCGCATGTGACCGCCGACGCGATGTGTGAGCATCATGGCCGACACCACGAGCAGCAGCGCAGCGCTCGGCCGCCACAGCCAGGACGGGGCGCCGACCGCCACGACGCTCGTCGCCGAACCCAGCGTGCCGAGCAGCCAGGCGAGGCCGGTCAGGATCTCGAACGTCCGCGCCGTCCGCCGCGATTCGAAGCGAGGGCCGCGGGTGGGCCGCTCGTAGACCGGAGCGACCGACGCGTCGAGGCGACGTCGGCGTCCGGGCTGAGTCGTGCTCACGTCGAGCGCATCCTTCGGTTGGCGAGGGAGGGGTTGACCTCGCGGGAACGGGCGACGACCTGGGGATCGAGGTCGGCGAGCACCACGGCGTCGGCGTCGTGGGCCTCGTCAACGATAGAACCCCAGGGGTCGACGACCAAGGAATGACCGGTGTAACGGTCGCCGCCTTGCGCCGCGGCGGCCACGAACACGGTGTTCTCCACCGCCCGGGCGGTCAACAGCGTGCGCCAGTGCTCGAGCTTGCGCTCCCCCGCCACCCAGGCGGCCGGAACGAGCAGGACGTCGGGGACGGCGCGGCCGTCCATCAGCGTGCGGGCCAACTCCGGGAACCGCAGGTCGTAACAGGTCATCAGGCCGACCGTGGTGTCGCCGACGGTGAACGTCGCCGGGACAATGTCACCGGGACGCAGCCGCTCGGACTCGCGGTAGCCGAACGAGTCGTAGAGGTGGATCTTGCGGTACGTCGTGACCAGCTCCCCGTCGGCGTTCACGACGACGAGCGTGTTGTACGGCAGTCCGTCCGTGCGCTCGAACATGCCGGCGACGATGGTGGCGTCGAGTCGGCGCGCCTGCTCGGCCAGCAGGGCCACGAACGGGCCGTCGAGCGGCTCAGCAGCGGCGGACAAGTCGTGGTCGGCGGAGCCGAAGTCGTGCATGGCCGCCTCAGGCAGCACGACGAGGTCGACCGACGCGCCGTCGAGATCGGCGAGGGCGGCCGCGATCGTGTGCCGGTTAGCGGCCGCGTCGATGTCGGACGCGAACTGGACCAAGGCGATGCGCATGTCCTCCAGTCTGGCATCGCTACGGTGGTGACATGCGTGCTGTGATGGTCAACGAGCCCGGTGGACCCGAGGCCCTCGAGGTCGTCGACGTTCCCGTGCCCCAGCCCGGCCCCGGTGAGGTGCTCCTGCGCGTCGCGTCGGCGGGGGTGAATCGCGCCGACATCCTGCAACGCCAGGGCCACTACGATCCGCCGGCGGGTGCCACCCGAGTGCTCGGACTGGAGTGCGCCGGCGAAGTCGTGGCGGTCGGCGAGGGCGTGGGTGAGCAGGAGATCGGGTCACAGGTGTGCGCGCTGCTGACCGGCGGCGGTTACGCCGAGTACGTGGCGGTCCCGATCGGTCAGATCGCCCCCGTTCCCGAGGGCGTCGATCTGGTGACCGCCGGCGGGCTGATGGAGACGTTCGCGACCGTATGGTCCAACGTCTTCATGATCGGGCGGCTGCAGCCCGGTGAGACCCTGCTCGTGCACGGCGGGTCGAGCGGGATCGGCACGACGGCGATCCAGGTGGCCAAGGCCTTCGGCGCCCGCGTCGTCACCACCGTCGGCTCACCGCAGAAGGCCGAGTTCTGCCGCGAGTTGGGTGCCGACCTCGCGATCGACTACCGGCAGGAGGACTTCGTCGAGGTCATGCGCGAGGCGGGCGTGCGCGCCGACGTCATCCTCGACATCATCGGCGCCAAGTACCTGGCGCGGAACATTGCCGCGCTCGCCACCTCCGGGCGTCTCGTCGTCATCGGGCTGCAAGGTGGCGTCAAGGGCGAGCTCAATCTCGGTGCCCTGCTCGCGAAGCGGGCCGCGGTCACCGCCACCTCGCTGCGCGCCCGCCCGGCCGGCGAGAAGACCACCATCGTCCAGCAGATGACCGGACAGGTCTGGCCGCTCATCGCCGACGGGGCCGTCCGACCGATCGTGCACGCGACGATGCCACTCGAGCAGGTCGCCCGCGCGCACGAAGTGATGGAGGAGTCCAGCCACCGCGGCAAGCTCATCCTCACCCTGAACGGCCAGGCCTGAGCGCCTAGTCTGGGGACATGAGCGACGACCACGTGATCGACCCCGACGGCCAGCCGATCGCCGTGCCGGAGGACGCTGAGGACTCCCGTACCGCTCTGAGCGACCTCGTGGAGCAGCCGGCCAAAGTCATGCGGATCGGTGGCATGATCCGCCAGCTGCTGGACGAGGTGAAATCCGCGCCGCTGGACGAGGCCAGCCGCTCACGGCTGCGGGAGATCTACGAGCAGTCGATCGCCGAGCTCAAGGACGGCCTCGCCCCCGAACTGGTCGACGAGCTCGAGCGACTGAGCCTTCCGTTCGACGCCGAGTCCCCCACCGAGGCCGAGCTGCGCATCGCTCAGGCGCAACTGGTCGGATGGCTCGAGGGCCTCTTTCACGGCATTCAGGCCGCGCTCTACGCCCAGCAGGTGCAGGCCCAGACGCAGTTCGCCAACATGCGGCTCGCGTTACCCGAGGGCGGACGTCCCGGGCAGCAGGCACAGCCCACGGAGTCGCAGGGCAACCGGTCGGACGTCGCCGGCTCCAGCGGCATGTACCTCTAGCTCAGCGCGACGCCCGCCACTGCGGGTCGCGGCCGGCCATCGCGAGCACGCGGTCGAACAGCGGCGCGTCGGCCGGCACCGGTTTCACGGGGCCGAACACGCCAGCTCGCTCGCGCCCTTGCGGGTCGTCGTCCTCGGGAGTCACGATCGGCACGATGGACTCCGCCTCCTCTTCGGACACCTGATAGTCCTGGTCGGTGGCGCGGGCGAGGTCCCAGCCGTGCAGCAGCACTTCGTCGAGAGCGACGAGACCGCAGACGTGCGCGGGCAACTCGACGCCGCCGACCATCGTCATCCCGTCCCACGCCGCGGGGTCCTCCCACGCGGCAGCCAGGTCGTCCAGCTGCTCGTGCAGCAGGGTTCGCCACTCGTCCGGCAGCGGTGCGTCGACCGGTTCGGGCGCCGTCGCCGTGGTCGGCCCCTCGATCTTGCCGGCGGCGTCGCGGAAGGCGACCGTCAGCCCGAGCAGGTGGTGGATGAGACGGGCGACGTCCATCTCCTCAGCGGGTGTGGACGCGCTCAGCTGCTCGTCGGTGACGTTGCGAGCGACGGTCGCGGTGCGGCTGACGGCGTGGCGCAGATCGATCATGCCCTCAGACCAGCAGACTCACCCGCCGCTGTCCAGCGCGTCAGCCGAGATAGCGGGCGAGCTCAGCCGCGAGGCCGTCGTCGTCGATGGTGCCGGTGATGTCGTCGGCCACCTCGCGTACTTCGTCGGGGGCCTGGCCCATCGCAACGCCTCGGCCGGCCCACTGCAGCATCTCGATGTCGTTGCGACCGTCGCCGACGGCGAGCACGTCCGCAGCGGAGTACCCGCGTACCTCGCACACGTAGTCCAGGCCGGACGCCTTGGAGACGCCCACCGGCGCGAGGTCGAGCCAGGCGCTGTAGCCGATGAAGTAGTTGGTGTCCTCCAGGCCGAGGTCGGCGACGAGGGCGTGGAACTCCTCGGTGTCGTGCTCGGGTGCCCGGATGATGACGCGGCTGACCGGCTCGCGGACGAGGTCGTCGACGTCCTCGACGACGATGCGGCCGTTGATCTCGCCCTCGGGGAACGGCTGGGAGACCCGGAAGCCGACGCCGACCTCCTCCACCGCGACGAGCGCGTCCGGCATCTTGTCCAGCACGCGGGCGACCGCCTCCCGGGCGTCG
Source organism: Aeromicrobium phragmitis (assembly GCF_003674095.1). Lineage (GTDB taxonomy): Bacteria > Actinomycetota > Actinomycetes > Propionibacteriales > Nocardioidaceae > Aeromicrobium > Aeromicrobium phragmitis. Next base: position 313,183 of record NZ_RDBF01000001.1, on the reverse strand, counting down.
AAGGTCACCGAGTGCACGACCCGGAAGGGGTCGACCTCGAACACCACCGAGCCGTTGCTGGCGACGGCGAGCCCGTCGTTGATGCCGAGCTTGCCGAGCACGTCATACACGCCCGGCGCGGAGCGCCCGGTGGCGATGACGATCTCGGAACCGGCGTCGCGCATGGCCAGGATCGCCTTGCCGACGCGCTCGGTCATGAGGTTGTGACCGTCGACGATGGTGCCGTCGACGTCGAGGGCGACGAGTTTGGGAATCCAGGTCATGAGCGCGGCTCCAGCACCTCGCCGAGCAGCGGGTGCAACACCGCGGGCAGGCGGACCGAACCGTCGGCCTGCTGGCCGTTCTCGAGCAGCGCCACGATCGTGCGCGTCATGGCGCACAACGTGCCGTTGAGCGTGGCGGCTGGAACGGTGCCCTCGTCGCCGCGGACGCGGATGTCGAGGCGACGCGACTGGAACTGCGTGCAGTTGGAGGCGGACGAGACCTCGCGGTACTTGCCCTGTGTGGGGATCCACGCCTCGCAGTCGAACTTGCGGATCGCCGAGAGACCGAGGTCGCCCGCCGCGACGTCGATGACGCGGTAGGGCAACTCGAGGGCGTCGAGCCAGGCCTTCTCCCAGCCCAGGAGACGCTCGTGCTCGGCGTAGGACTCCTCTTCGGTCGTGTAGACGAACATCTCGACCTTGTCGAACCAGTGCACGCGGAAGATGCCGCGCGTGTCCTTGCCGTAGGAGCCGGCCTCGCGCCGGAAGCACGGGCTGAACGCAGCGTAGCGACGCGGCAGCGAGGCTGGGTCGAGGATCTCGTCGCTGTGGTACGCCGCGAGCGGCACCTCCGACGTGCCGACGAGGTAGAGATCGTCCTTCTCCAGGTGGTAGACGTCGTCGGCGGCCTGGCCGAGGAAGCCGGTGCCCTCCATCGCCTCGGGCTTGACCAGCGCCGGCGGAATGACCGGTGTGAAGCCCCATTCGGCGGCCTTGCTCATGGCGAGCTGTGTCAACGCCAGCTCCAGCTGTGCACCGACGCCGGTGAGGAAGTAGAACCGCGAGCCGCTGACCTTGGCGCCGCGCTCGACGTCGATCGCCCCGAGCAGCTCACCGAGTTCGAGGTGATCGCGCGGCTCGAAGCCTTCGGCGGCGAAGTCGCGGGGCGTGCCGTGGGTCTCGAGCACGACGAAATCGTCCTCGCCGCCCTCCGGCGCCTTCTCCGAGGCGAGGTTGGGCACCGACTTCATGAGCCGCGTGAACTGCTCGACGGCCTCGTTCTGGGCCGCCTCGGCGCTCTTGACCTGAGCGCTCAGTTCCTTCGTGCGAGCGAGCAGCGCCTGCTTCTCCTCGCCCTGGGCCTTGGCGACCTGTTTGCCGAGCCCCTTCTGCTCCGAGCGCAGGGCCTCGAACTCCGCGATCGAGGAGCGGCGGTGTTCGTCGGCCGCGATCAGCTCGTCGACGATGGCATCGGACTCGCCACGACGGCGGAGAGCGGCGCGGAGACGGTCGGGTTGGTCACGAAGCACGCGGGGATCGATCACTCGACCAGCCTATCGGCCGGGTCCGCGCGGCGAGCCCCGCTGGGTCGGGTCGTTTACGCTGTTCGGGCACTGCTCGCAGCAGGAAGGAGAACCGTGGCGATCGACGTCCGCCGGGCCGACCCCGACCGGGGATGGCAGATCCCGGTCTTGCTCGTCGTCCTGGGCGTCCTGTTCGCCGTCCCCGCGATCGGACTCGCTGCGGGCTGGGAGGCGCAACTCGACCTCGACGCCCAGGTCGCCGACGCGGCCTACCAGGTCAGCAGCCACCGCCCGTGGCTCGTGGACGTCCTCGAGGTCGTGGCCGCGCTGTTCAGCACGCTCGGTGTCAGCGTCGTCCTCGCCGTGATGCTGGCGGGGATGCTGATCCGCCGCGAGCACGCGGTCGCGGTGTGGATCTTCTGCAGTGGACTGCTCGTCCTGGCCGGCAACGCCCTGCTCAAACTCGTCTTCGACCGCGACCGTCCCTTCTGGGACGAGCCGCTGCACGAGATCGGGGGCCACGCCTTCCCCAGCGGCCACGCTTCGGGCTCCGGCATGCTGTTCACGGTCATCTCGCTGGTGACCATCATCAGCACCGGTCGGGGCTGGAAACGCCGGCTCCTGCTCGCACTCTGGATCCTTCTGGCGCTCGGCGTGGCGAGCAGCCGCGTGTTCCTCGGGGTCCACTATCTCAGCGACGTCGTGGCGGGCCTGGCCGTCGGCTCGTTCGCGACCTGCGTCCTGTGGTTGCTCATCGTGCGAGGCAAGGGCCGGCTGCCCTCCGAACTCGCCATCGTGACCGGCTCCGGCGCCCGCACCTCGGCGGTGATTCTCAACCCGTCCAAGATCGGCGACGTGGCCGAGTTCCGGGCCAAGGTCGGCCAGGTCGCCGCGGCGCACGGATGGAACGAACCGCGGTGGTACGAGACCACCGTCGAGGACCCGGGACACGGGCAGACCCGGGCGGCGATCGACGCGGGCGTCGATCTCGTGGTCGCCGCGGGCGGCGACGGCACCGTGCGCGCGGTGTGCGAGGAGGCCGCGAGAACCGGCGTCGCCGTCGGCATCCTTCCGCACGGCACGGGCAATCTGCTCGCCCGCAACCTCGACATCCCGGTCAACACCCGCGATGCGCTCGACGTCGTCTTCGGCGGCCAGGACCGCGCGATCGACCTCGCGACCTTCCGCACCGACGGCGACACCGACTCCGTCTTCCTCGTCATGGCCGGGCTCGGCATGGACGCGATGATCATGTCCGGCGTCAACGACGAGCTCAAGCGGAAGGTCGGCTTCCTCGCCTACTTCGTCTCGGGCGTGAAGGCGCTCGCGTTCCCGCGCACCAAGGTGACGATCACCATCGACGACCAGGAGCCGGTGACGTTCAAGGCGCGCACCGTGGTCGTGGGCAATGTCGGGTTCCTCCAGGGTGGGATTCCGTTGCTCCCCCAGGCCGAGATCGACGACGGCATGCTCGACGTCGTGGTGGTCGCGCCCAAGCGCTTCCTCGGATGGCTCGCGATCGTCGCCCGCGTGATGACCCGCCGTCCCACGAACGACAAGCGCCTCAGCCGCCTGTGCGGCGAACGCGTGCACATCGTCGCCGAGCGCAAGGTGCCGATGCAGCTCGACGGCGACGGCGTCGGCGAGGCCAGCGAGATCACCGCCGAGGTGCACCAGGGCGTCGTGCTCGTCCGCGTTCCGGTCGAGCTCGGCCCCGCGCGCTGACCCCTCGGGCCGTCAGTGCCCGGGCACGATGGCCGAGATGACGGTGCCGTCGGCACGACGACGGCCGGCGACCGGCGGCGGCGTGCCTTCCAGTCGCGGCCCCTGACCGTCGAGCGGCACGATGACCGGGTCGCCGGGCGGCACCTCGATCTCCTTGCCCCGCACACCGATCGTGGGCGTCACGACGACCCCGTCCGCGTCGGCGCCCTGCTCCTCGAGGAACAGTTCGAGTTCGTCGTGCCGCACGGTCACGCGGACGCGCTGCCCGCGCAGGGTGAGCCGGAAGACCAGCTCTTCCCAGCCGTCCGGTAGCCGCGGATCGAGCGTGAAGACGCCGTTGTGGTCGCGGAAGCCACCGAAACCGCCCACGAGGGCGCTCCACACCCCGCCGGTCGAGGCGACGTGGACGCCGTCGCTGGCGTTGCGATGCCGGTCGGCCAGGTCGACGAAGAGCGCGCCCAGGAAGTACCGCAATGCGAGATCGTGGTACCCGACCTCCGCTGCGATGATCGACTGCACGACACCCGACAGCGTCGAGTCCCCGGTGGTGATCGGGTCGTAGTACTCGAAGTTCGCGCGCTTCTGCTCCGCCGTGAAGTGATCGCCCTGCAGGTACAGCGCGAGGACGACGTCGGCCTGCTTGATGACCTGGAAGCGGTAGATCACCAGCGGGTGGAAGTTCAGCAGCAGCGGTCGCTGGTCGAGCGGCGTGTGATCGAGGTCCCAGACTTCGCGCTCCAGGAAGTGCTGATCCTGGGGGTGGATGCCCATGTGCTCGTCGAACGGGATCGCCATGTCGCGAGCGGCGCGCTCCCAATCCTCGACCTCGGTCTCGTCGAGCTTGAGCCGCGCGACGAGTCGCAGGTAGGTGTCGCCGTCGCGTTCGGCCAGCTCGCGCACCGCCCGCGCCGCCGCCTGGAGATTGAAGCGGGCCATGACGTTGGTGAAGAGGTTGTCGTTGACGACCGTCGTGTACTCGTCCGGGCCGGTCACGCTGTGGATGTGGAAGGTGCCTTCCTCCTCATCGCGCCAGAAGCCGAGATCGACCCACATGCGGGCGGTCTCGACCAGGACGTCGATACCGGCCCGCGTCAGGAAGTCGGTGTCGCCGGTGGCCCCGAGATACTGCGTCAACGCGTACGCGACATCGGCGTCGATGTGGTACTGCGCCGTGCCGGCCGCGTAGTACGCGGACGCCTCCTCGCCGTTGATCGTGCGCCACGGGAACAGCGCGCCGCCCTGCGACATCTCCCGCGCCCGTCGACGCGCCGCGTCGAGCAGGGAGTACCGGAACCGCAGAGCGTTCCGCGCCCATTGCGGCGACGTGTACGTGAGGAACGGCAGGACGTAGACCTCGGTGTCCCAGAAGTAGTGGCCGCTGTACCCCGAGCCGGTGACGCCCTTGGCGGGGATGCCCTGGCCCTCGGCGCGCGCAGCGGCTTGCGCGACCTGGAACAGATTCCAGCGCACCGCCTGCTGCACCGCGGGCTGTCCGGCGATCTCGACGTCCGAGCGAGCCCAGAAGTCGTCCAGCCAGGCGCGCTGATCGTCGAACTGTCGCTGGAGTCCTTGGCTCTTGGCGCGGTCCAGCGTGCGTCGGCACCGGTCGACCAGCTCGCGCGGTGGCACCCCCCGCGAGGTGTGGTACGCGACGTACTTGACCAGGCGGATCGGCTTGCCCGGCTCGGCGTTGACGCGGTACGTGATCTTGGCGAGATCGTCGTCGACCTGAACGCTCTGATCCCGCGCATTGTCGGTCTCGAAGAAGTGGTCCGCCGCGACGCCGAGGGTCATGCCGCTGTCGACACACCGGTAACCGAGCACGACGCGTCCCTCGGCCGCGCTGCCCCAGCTGTACTTGGGCTCGAGCACGCGCCGGCTGAAGGTGTCGGACTTGCGGGGGTCGTGTCCCTCGCCCATCGCCTTGGAGCGCACGTGGTACTCGTCCTCGCCGTCCTGGCGGTTGAGCACCTGCGAGGAGATCGCGACCGGCGCGCTCTCGTCGAGCAGCTCGACGTCGAACGTCATGACCGCGAGGTGCCGCTGGGTGAACGAGACCATGCGCTGAGTGGAGACCCGCACGCGCTTGCCGCTCGGCGTCCGCCAGAGGATGTCGCGCTGCAGCACGCCGCTGCGAAAGTCCAGCGACCGCTCGTACTCGAGCAGGTCCGCGATGCTCAGCAGCAGCGGCTCGTCGTCGACGTAGAGCCGGATGATCTTGGCATCGGGCACGTTGACGATCGTCTGGCCCACGCGGGCGAAGCCGAACGCCTCCTCGGCGTGCTGGATCGGCCACGTCTCGTGGAATCCGTTGATGAAGGTGCCGTGCGTGTGCGAGTCGCGGCCTTCGACGACGTTGCCGCGCATTCCCAGGTACCCGTTGCCCACGGCGAACAGGGTCTCGGTGACGCCGAGGTCCTGTTGATGCGGAAAGGTCTCGACCAGCCGCCAGTCATCCAGGGGAAAGCGGCCGCGGTCGAGGAAGTCGTGGACGGGCGGGGCCTCATGCGACGTCATGTCAACTCCTCGAGGTCCTCTACGACGATGTCGGCCCCGTTCTCCAACAGCGCCTCGCGGCCCGCGCCCCGATCGACGCCGATCACGAGACCGAATCCGCCGGCTCGTCCGGCCTGGACGCCGGAGACGGCGTCCTCCAACACCACGGCACGCTCCTTCGGCACACCGAGCTTCGCGGCAGCGTCGAGGAAGGTGTCGGGGCGGGGCTTGCCGAGCAGATCCTCCGCATCGGCGACGTTGCCGTCGACGATGACCGGGAAGGAGTCGAGCATGCCTGCGGCCTCGAGCACGTTACGGGCATTGCGCGAGCTCGACACCACGGCGAGCGCGAGACCGCGCGCGGCCAGCTGGTCGACGAGCAGCTTGGAACCGGGATAGACCTCGACGCCCTCGCTGGCGAGGACCTTCTCGAAGGCGTCGTTCTTACGGTTTCCCAAGCCGCAGACGGTGGTGGCCGAGGGATCGTCGGACGGATCCCCGTAGGGCAGGTGGATTCCGCGCGATTCCAGCACGGACTGCACACCGTCATACCGCGGCTTGCCGTCGAGGTAGGTGAAGTAATCGTCGTCGGTGTACGGCGACTGGTCGTCATACCCGGCGAGGAAGTCGTTGAACATCCGTTCCCAGGCGTGCATGTGGACCACGGCGGTCGGGGTGATCACTCCGTCGAGGTCAAACAACGCGGCGTCGAAGTCGCTCCAGTTCACCCCACCAAGCGTACGGCCCGACCGCCTGCGGCGAAGCATGAGCGCGGTGAGTCCGGCCACCTTTACTCGTCCCGGTCCACGGGTACATTGCGGACATGACGCCGCGGGGAGCTGACAGCGAGACCGGACGACTCGAGGCGGTGATCGTTCACCGGCCGGGGGCGGAGCTGGGCCGGCTCACGCCACGCAACAACGATCAGCTGCTGTTCGACGCCATCCCGTGGGTCGCGCGGGCGCAGGAGGAGCACGACGCGTTCACCGACGCCCTCCGCCGTCACGACGTCGAGGTGCTCTACCTGCTCGATCTGCTCACCGAGACGCTGGCGAGCGACGACGCGCGCACGTCCGTCGTCGAGGAGACCACCGAGAACCTGCGGCTGGGCGTGGGACTGCGCGCGTATCTGCGCGACGCATTGGGCGACCTCGAACCCGAGCGGCTGGCCACCGTCCTCACCGCCGGCGTGCGCAACGACGAGGTGAGCGGCGTGGCCAGCATCGTCACCAGCCTGCTCGCCCACGAGGACTTCCTGATCGATCCCCTGCCCAACCTGCTCTTCACCCGTGACTCGTCGGTCTGGCTCCCGGGGCACGTGGCGGTCACCAGCCTGGCGATGCCCGCGCGCGTGCGCGAGACGCGGCTGACCGGCCTGATCTACACGCATCACCCGCGTTTCGCCGGCGCGCCTCGCCTCCACGGCCCCCACCTGGAGCACCTGGAGGGCGGCGACGTTCTCCTCCTCGGTCCGGGCGTCATGGCCGTCGGCGTCGGCGAACGCACCACCCCTGCCGGTTGCGAGCGTTTCGCCGACCAGGTACTTCGCAACGGACTCGCGCACACCGTGCTGGCGGTCCCGATCGCTCAAGACCGCGCCACCATGCACCTGGACACGATCCTGACGATGCTCGACGTCGACACCGTCGTCGTCTACCCCCACGCGGCCGAGGGACTGCGCGCCTACGCCATCACGACCGGCGGCGACGACTTGCACGTGGCGCCACCCCGGTCGTTCTTCGACGTCGCGGCCGAAGCACTGGGAATCGAGAAGCTGCACCGGATCGACACCGGACTCGACCCCGTGACGGCGGAGCGGGAGCAGTGGGACGACGGCAACAACACGCTGGCGATCGCCCCGCGCGTCGCCGTCGCCTACGAACGCAACGAGCAGACCAACGCCCGGCTGATCGACCACGGCATCGACGTCATCACGATGCCCGGTTCGGAGTTGGGATCAGGACGCGGCGGACCGCGCTGTATGTCCTGCCCCGTGGAGCGGGTCAGCGAATCGTGAGCTGACGCGTCGAGAGCCCCTGCCGTGCCGAGCGGATCTCGGCGGTGAGGTCGCTGTCGTCGGCGAGCGCCTCGTCCAGGCGGGCGGAGAAGTCCGGCATGAGTTCGTCGACCGCGGCGGCCTTGACGTCGAGCAGCTCCCATACCGGAACGAGCAACCCGTGGGCGCGGAACATCCCGATGAGCTTGGTCTGGTCGCCGATCGCGTCGGCGCCCGCGACGTGCAGGCGCGCCAGCGCCGTGAGCACGGCCGACTCGTCGTGCGGCAGGATCCAGCGCAGATAGGTGCGGTCGCCCATCTGCGTGACGTACGCCGATTCGGCGTTGTCGAGCTTCGTCGTGGGAGCGATGTTCTGGTTGGCGGCCTCGAGCGCGGACAGGATCGCCGGGTCGGCGCCGGTCTCCCAGGTGTCCGGCTCGGAGACGTCGCTCGTGTCGTCGGTGTCGATCCAGTAGAAGAAGCTGTCCTCCACCGTCACGTCGAACGAGGTGTCGGGGGCGAGCAGATCCTGCAAACGCGGGCCGACACCCGGATCGGTCATGGCGATGGGCCGGCCCGGCTCGGCGTCGAGCGCGAGCTCGATGACGTGAGCGATGTCACGGCTGATGTCGCCGTAGTTGTGCTGCACCTGGAGCCCGACGAGGATCTCGCCGTCCTCGCGGACGAGACCGGCTCCCGCTCCCGGCAGCAGCGAGCAGATGCGCACCGGACGGTCACTGTCACGGAGCGTCACGACGGCGTGCGCCGCGGGAACGAACTCGCGAAGCGCGATCCAGTCCCCCTCGTGCGGCAGGCCCTCGAAGGTCCTGGCCACGAAGGGCATGCGAGCGTTCTTCGGCTTGACGCGACGTGACTTCCTACCCATGGGGCGTCACTTTACAAGCGTCGGGTCAGGCGAGCGGAAAATCGGCGTCCTCGCGCGACCCGAGCGGAAGCTCGGCGCTCACGCGGGTGCCCTGCGACATGTCGACCCACCAGCGATCGGCGACCCGGTTGATGATCGATAACCCGCGGCCGCTCAGGGAATCCTCGTCGAAGTCGATCGGTTTGAGCGTCGCGCCGGTACCGGCGTCCAGGACACTGAGCTCGAGCAGATCACCCGCGATCGACCAGGTGATCTCCATCTGGCCGGTCGCGTCAGGGCTGCCGTGCGACACGGCATTGGCGATCATTTCGCTGAGCACGATGAGCCCGTTGTCGATGACCTCGGCGTCGACCTCATGACGGGTCAAGAACGCGGCCAGCTTGGTGCGGGCGATGCTCGGCGTAGAGGACTCGAAGGGGAGCCTGATGGACGCCGACGTCTCGATCATGGACACCTCCTGACTCCCATCCTTGCCCATGGAATAGACGCGCTCAACCTGAGGGGGCCCCAGTGGGCCACCGACTAGGAAACACCCTCATCCTTCAAAAGGCAACTACCGGGGCGGCACAATGGGGACATGAACGACTTCGGCGTGCCCTCCGTGTCCGTCACCGACCTGCCCGATCCGCTGCCTGAAAAAGTCGTCGTTCTCGACGTGCGCGAGCCGGACGAATGGGCTGCCGGGCACTTCGAGGGAGCCGTGCACATTCCGCTCGGCATGCTGCCGCAGCGCGTCGGCGAACTCGACCCGCAGGCCGAGACGGTGGTGATGTGCCACGTCGGCGGGCGCTCCGCCCGGGCCACGGCCTGGCTGGCGTCCCAGGGCCACCACGTCGTCAATCTCCAGGGCGGCATCGAGGCCTGGGAAGCAGCCGGGCGACCGATCGTCCAGGACTGACTCAGCGCCATCCGTCGGTCAGCTCGCCCGGGTACTCCGGGGCGTTCGGCGGCACGTGGACGCGCGGGCGGGGCGGAGCGGCCCAGGGCTGCTGCGGGGGAAACCCCGCCGGCGGCGGCAGGTGGCCGGGCGGCATCCAGGCCGGCGGTGGGACAGGGCGAAAGGCCGGCGGGGGAACCGGTTGGGCGGGCCGTAAGGGCTGCGGCGCGCGGGTCGTGACGAGTCCGACCCGCTCGGCCTGCCAGGTCACGACGAACACGAGGACCACCATCGACACCGCGGTCGGCAGGACGTCCAGTGCTCCGACCGCCTCCCCGCCGGTCGGGTCGATGAGACCGACGACGCCCAGCAGGAACAACAGCACGTTGTTGACGACGTGAGCCGCGATCGCCGCCTCGAGGCCCCCGGTGCGGATGGTCAGCCACGCCGCGGCCAGTCCGAACAGCGCGACGTCGACCAGCCCCCAGAACTGGTAGAGGTGGCCGGCGGCGAAGACCAGGGTCGTGGCGATGATGGGCAGCACGGGAGAGCGCACCCAGGATCCCACCAACTGGAGCCCCGCACCCCGGAAGACGTACTCCTCAGCGGCCGATTGCAGCGGTGTGAGCAGCAGGACAAGCGCGATCATCAGGGCCGAGCGCGCGGTGAACGGCGTCCACTCGACCCCGCCGGAATCGGCCACCCCTGCCGCGACGGCGATGGCGATCGCGGCGCCGATGACCAGCAGGCTGAGGCCCGCGCACCGCATCATCCATCCCCATCGCAGGCGACCTTCGACGGAGAGCAGATAACGCGCGTGCTCGCGCCAGAGGATCCGCACCGGCAGCCAGGCGCTCGGTGCCATGACGATGACCGAGACCATGAGGAAGGCGAACAGCCCCGGGTCGCCGAGGTCGATGCCGGCCAGGCGTTCCATCACGGCGTCGACCGCGTCCAGCGAGCCGGAGTCGAGGGCGACGCCGAGGATGAGCACCATCGCGAGCGCCACCGAGACGATGCCGTACGTCACGGCGGCCAGCACCGCAGCCACCGGCAGGCGCCAGTGCTCGAACGTCGTGGACTCGCGCGCGAGCCGGTGGAACCGCGTCCGCGGCCGTTCACTCGTCATCGTCACGGCCACTCCTGGGGTGCTGTCGTCGGGCGGGAGAACGGCCACGCCCCCGACCGGAAGTCCGGACGGGGGCGTGGCCAGTGAAGCGTCTTACTTGGCCGCGGCCTTGAGGCGCGAGCCGGCGCTCACCTTGACACCGAAGCCGGCGGGGATGTCGATCGTCTCGCCGGTGGCGGGGTTGCGGCCGGTGCGGGCGGCACGCTCGACGCGCTCCACCGAGAGGATGCCCGGGATCGAGACCTTCTCACCCTTGGACACGGAGTCGAGCACGACGTCGCTGAACGCCGAGAGCAACTTGTCGGCATCGGTCTTGGTCACGCCGGCCTTCTCAGCGAGGGCGGCGACGAGGTCGTTGCGGGAGAGAGCCACGAAAACTCCTTGAGATGATTGATGTTGGCGTCCGCCAGTCTATGAATACTCCGCGGAATTCCAACCTCCACCCGCCCGTGTCGCCAGGATTATCCGGTGGTAGAGGACGGCCACGTCCACGCCGGGGCGTCGACCAGGTCGACGATCCGCCTCCGGTACTCGGCCCGCGACATGGTGCTGACGCCGAGGCTCGCCAAGTGCGGCGTCTGCCACTGCGTATCGATCAGGTAGTCGGTTTCTGCCTGCGATTGCAGGAAATCGACGAGGCCGGCGAGGGCCGCCTTCGATGCATCGGTGGCCCGGTGGAACATCGATTCGCCCGCGAAGAGCCGGCCGATGGCGAGGCCGTACAGCCCGCCGACGAGCGCACCGTCGTCGTCCCAGACCTCGACCGAGTGCGCCCAGCCCCATGCATGCAACTGCTCGTACGCCGCACGGATCCGGCCGTCGATCCAGCCGCCGGGGCGCCGCGGATCGGCACATCCGTCGATGACCGCGACGAAATCCTCGTCGATCGTCAACCGGAAGCGACGCATCGAGCGGCGCAACGATCGCGAGACGTGCAGATCTCCCGGGCGGAGGACGCCCCGCTCGACCGGCGACCACCACAGCAACTCGCCGCCGTGGGGCATGGGGAACAGCCCGTTGCGGTAGGCCTCGACGATCGTCGCCGGCTCGAGGTCGGCTCCCGCCGCGACGCAGTCGTCGTCCTCGGGCCAGGGCGCCGATCCGAAGTCCCACTGCGACGGAGGAAGGGGGACCGGAGGGCTCATGGCCGCATCATCTCGCGCAGGTGCGCGAGCGGCGCGTCGCCCCACTGTCGCCATTCGTCGTCGGTCGCCGATTGGAGGCACCGCCACCAGGTGAAGGCGCGGTTGACCGCGTGGGTGAAGTGCGAGGCGTTCCAAGCGATCCCGAACGTCGTGTGGTCGAGGTCCCAGGCGGCGAGGTAGTCGGCGACGAGAGAGCTCCACGAAGGGCCGTCCGGGTCACCGCTCACGATCGCGTGCGGAACCGCGAGGACCTCCACCGCCGCGGCCCATTGCGCATCGCCGAAGTCGAAGAGCCGGGTCGCACCGCCGGCGCGGTAGGCGTTCTTGAGGTGGAGGTCGCCGTGCTGGAACGTCGTGGGGAAGTCCGACTCCGCCATGGCGGCGCACGCGTCCACCAGCTCGGCACGACGGGCGCGGAAACGGTCGGCTTCGGACGGCTCGAGATGGGACGGCAGATCCGGCGGCAGGGCGGCCAGCGCGTCGAGCAGCTGGTCGAAGCGCTCCGGGATGGTCGAGGGCGAACAGTCGGGCATCCCGGTCGCCAGCAAGGCGTCCCGATGCTCCACGAGTGCCCGCTGCGCCCGCGCCGTCACGCGAACCACCTCGCGCAAGTCGTCACCAGCAGCAGCGGCATCGTCGGCGAGCAACGGTCCGTGATCGGCGGTGAGCATCCAGCCACGCGCCGTATCGACCGCGAGCGGGGATGCGACGAGGTCCGGAAGCAGGCGGGCCAGCAACCGCTGCAGCCCCGGCTCGAACCGCATCGGCTCACCGGCTGCCTTGAACCAGACGGTGCCGTGGTCGGTGGGCACCACGAGCTGCGTGGACCAGGGGCGGATGCGCGGCTGTGTGAGGGGACCGCGCACCCGGTACCCGAGCCGCCCGACCGTGTCTTCGATCCACTCGGTGGCCTCCTGCCGCCACACCTCGGACGCGACGAGCTCGGAGTAGGCCGGGGTCGCGTGCGGCACGGACATGGGTGGCTCCTTCGGTTCGCGCCCATCCTGACGCAGTTCCGCGCGCTTCGGTAGGTTCCGCTGCCTATGCTGAGCACATGGGTCTGGGCAGCAGCGTGGCCGTCGGTGCCGGGTCGAAGCTCGTCCCCAAGGTCGCATCCGGCTACGTCCGTAACATGCTCGACAAGGCCATCGACGGCATCGGGCCGCTCAAACCGGTCGTGGAGACCGCAGGCGCCAAGCTCGCCAGTCACGGTGGTGACGTGGAGAAGGCCGTGGCGGCACTGGTGCGGTCGCACACGAGTCTCGCCGGCGTTCAGGGGTTCGTCACGAACCTCGGCGGGCTGTCGGTCGCTGCGGCGACCCTTCCGGCCAACGTCGTCGGCGTCACCCTCGTCCAATGCCATCTGGTGGCGAGCATCGCCTATCTCCGCGGCTACGACATCGAGGACCCGCGGGTGCGCAACGCCATCCTCACGGTGATGCTCGGCGAGGACGTCGTCACCGACATGATCCGCCACCATCGCCTCCCGTCCTCACCGATGGCGATGGCCACCTCACCCGTCCACGATCCGAGCCTCGACGACCGCATCGCGCGGGAGGTGACGAGCGAGCTGGTCGGACGGACCATCGGTCGCCGCGCAGTCATGCTGGTCGGTCGTCGCGTTCCCCTGCTCGGCGGTGCCGTGGGCGCCGGCGCCGACGGCGTCGCTACCTGGCAGGTCGGGCGCTACGCCCAATCCGAACTGCGCGACCGCCGCCTGCGCTCCTGACTCAGCCCGTCGGGCGGTGAGCTGTCCCGCACGTCGCGGGCCACCATGCGTGGTCAGTCACCGCTCGCACACGACGTGCGCGCTCACTCACCGCTCTGACCGAGGGCGCGGACGACCGCCGAGGGGCTCGTCCGGCCCAGCTGCGCGGCCATCCAGACGCTCGTGCTGACCAGCGCGTCCAGGTCCACGCCGTGCTCGATGCCGAGGCCCTCGAGCATCCACACCAGGTCCTCGGTCGCGAGGTTGCCGGTGGCGCTCTTGGCGTACGGACATCCGCCGAGCCCGCCCGCCGAGGCGTCGAAGGTCGTGATGCCGCGTCGCAGCGCCGCGTGCGCGTTGGCGAGCGCCTGCCCGTACGTGTCGTGGAAGTGCATGGCGAGCCGCTCGACGCCGACCCCCGACGCGGTGAAGGCGTCGACCAGCGCGCCGACGTGTCCGGCGGTGCCGACGCCGATCGTGTCCCCGAGGGAGAGCTGTGAGACGCCGAGGTCGAGCAGTCGCGTCCCGACCCGGACCACCTGCTCGGGGGCGACGGACCCTTCCCACGGGTCACCGAAGCACATCGAGACGTACCCCCGCACCTCCATTCCGGCGTCGATCGCGCGGCCGATGGTGGGCTCGAACATGGCGAACTGGCTCTCCAGTCCGCTGTTGAGGTTCTTCGCCGCGAACGTCTCCGTAGCGCTCGCGAACACCGCCATGTGCCGGCAGCCGGCGTCGATGGCACGGTCCAGACCCCGCTCGTTCGGGACCAGGACCGGCAGCGGCGTGGGACCGTCGAGGTCGAGCCGCGTCACCAGCTCGGCCGCGTCGGCGAGCTGGGGCACCCACCGCGGATGCACGAAACTGGTCGCCTCCACGATCGGTAGCCCAGCGGCCACCAGCCGCGAGACGAATTCCGCCTTCACGTCCAGAGGCACGATGGCCGACTCGTTCTGGAGCCCGTCGCGCGGACCGACCTCGTAGATCGTCACCCGCTCGGGCAAGCCGTCCTCGCGCACCCTCATGGGCAACGAGTCGGTCATCGGCGCCTCCTGTCGTCAGCGGGCCTCGGGAACCTCCGTGGCGTACCGCTCGAGTACGTCGGGGGTGAACTCGCCCAACTGTTCGGCGGGCTGGGTGATCCGCAGGTGGTTCCCGAACGGGTCGCGGATGCCGCAGTCGATCCCGTAGGGCTGCTCCGTCGGCTCGTCGGTGATCTCCACGCCCTTGGCGGCGAGATCCGCGGCGGTGGCCCGGCAGTCGTCGGTGGTGAGGATGAAGCCGAGGCCCATCGCGCCCTTGCTGAGCAGCTCGCGGATCTGCTGGGCACTCTGCTCCGAGGTGCCCGGTCCTTCGGGGAGTTCGAGCAGGATGTGCCGGTCGTCGCCGGGGACGCACACGGTGAGCCAGCGCATGACGCCGAGATCGACGTCGGCGCTGACCTCCATGCGGAGCTTGCCGACGTAGAAGTCGAGCGCCTCGTCGTAGTCGAGGACGTACATGCCGTGGTGAGTGATCGAGGTGAACATGGCAGCACGCTAGTCGCCCTCCTCGACGGCTCGCTTCTCCGAAATTGCTCGATCCACGGGTCGCGCCACCCGCATGACGTAGCAGGTCGGCACTGCACGCGCCGGCTCTCCCAGCGCGGAGGACCGGAACTGCGATGGGCTCACGCCGATGATGTCGCGGAACGTCCGGCTGAATGTGCCGAGGCTCGAGAACCCGACCGTCATGGCCGCGTCGGTGACCGAGTGCCCGTCGCGCAGGAGCGCCATCGCCCGCTCGATGCGGCGCCGCTGCAGATAGCGGTGCGGTGTCTCACCGAAGGCGGCTCGGAACGTGCGGATGAAGTGGGCCTCCGACACGTGCGCGATCGCCGCGAGGGCCGCGATGTCGAGGGGCTCGGCGAAGGCGCGGTCCATCGCGTCTCGCGCACGCAGGAGTCGCCGGTTCGCGGCGTGCTGGTGCCGGGCGCTGGAGGACGCGGTGGTCACGAGTCCGAGTCTGCCTCGTCGGAGGGCTCGACGTGAATGAGCAGTTGACCGATCGCCACCTGCTGCCCCGGCTCGACGGCAACGTGCGTGACGACGCCGTCGTGCGGCGCCGCGAGGGTGAGCTCCATCTTCATCGCCTCGACGGTGCCGAGCCGCTGGCCTTCCACGACCCGGTCGCCCTCGCTCACCTCGACGGTCACGACGGCGCCGGGCATGGGCGCGGTGACCTCCGCCGCCCCGGCGAGCGCGGCGTGCGCGCGTCGCACGCCGTCCGGGGCGTGGAACTCCCAGGAATGCCCCTCGACCGCGGCCAGGACGCGCGGTCCGATCCGGACGCCGACGACGTCGGCGGTGTCAGCGGCGGGGCTGACCGGCCGGACTTTTCCGCTGGGTCCAGCGACGGGCACGAGCAACGGCCTGCCTCCTGCCGCCGACCGCCAACCGTCGAGCCGTCCGAACGGGGAGCCGTCGTCCATCGGGGCGAGGAGTGCGGCGGCGAACTCCCAGCCGGCGTCGGGAACCTGCGGTGCACTCAGGACCTCGGCGGATGCCGCCGGATCGTCGAGCCACCCGGTGTGAACGTGCTCGCCGCGGAACGGCTCGGAGTCGACGAGGCGACGCACGAACCCGGTGTTGGTGGTCAACCCGAGCACCGCGGTCTCGTCCAGCGCGTCGACGAGGGCGTCGATCGCGTCGCTGCGATCGGCGCCGGACACGATGATCTTGGCCAGCATCGGGTCGTAGGCGGTGCCGACGGTGCCGGGGCCGTCGATCGCGGCCTCCACCCGCGCCTCCCATGCGGGCCACGCCAGGTGCTCGATGCGCCCGGCCTGCGGCAGGAAGCCGGCGTACGGATCCTCGGCGTAGATGCGCGCCTCGATGGCGTGGCCCTGGCAGGAGATGTCGTCCTGGCGCAGCGGCAGCGACTCCCCCGCGGCGACCGCGAGCTGCCACTGCACGAGGTCGACCCCCGTGACCTCCTCGGTCACCGGGTGCTCGACCTGCAAGCGGGTGTTCATCTCCAGGAAGTAGGCGTCCTGACCCGCGACAAGGAACTCCACGGTGCCGGCGCCCACGTATCCGACCTCGCGGCAGAGGGCCACGGAGGCGTCGAGAATCGCCTGACGGACGGCCGGATCGAGTCCGGGCGCGGGTGCCTCCTCGACGACCTTCTGGTGCCGGCGTTGCGCGGAGCAGTCGCGCTCGTACAGGTGGACGACGTTGCCGTGCGTGTCGCCGAAGACCTGCACCTCCACATGCCGCCCGGCCTCCACGTACCGCTCGACCAGGAGGGTGTCGTCACCGAACGCCGCAGCGGCCTCGCGGCGTGCGGTCGCGAGCGCGTCGCCGAGCTGCTCGGGCGACCGCACGATGTGCATCCCCTTGCCGCCGCCGCCGGCCGCGGCCTTGACCAGGACGGGATAGGCGTCGGCGGGGATCGCGTCAGGATCCTGGCGCGGCGTCACCGGCACGCCGGCGCGCTCGGCGATCTCGCGAGCCCGGTCCTTGCGGCCCATCGCCTCGATGACGTCGGCGCTCGGACCGATGAAGATGAGCCCTGCATCGGTGACCGCCCGGGCGAAGGCGGCCCGCTCGGACAGAAAGCCGTAGCCGGGGTGGATCGCCTCGGCGCCGGACGCGCGCGCCGCCGCCAGGATCGCGGGGATGGAGAGGTAGGACTCGGCGGCCGGAGTAGGACCGAGCCGTACGGCGTGATCGGCCTCATGGACGAACGGCGCCTCGGCGTCCGCGTCGGAGTAGACGGCGATGCTGCGCAGGCCGGCTTCGCGGCAGGCGCGGATGATGCGGCGGGCGATCTCGCCGCGGTTGGCGACCAGGACGCTCGAGAAACTCATAGCCGGAACACTCCGAACTGGGGAGTCGGTGGGATGGGGGCGTTGACGGCCGCCTGCAGTCCGAGGCCGAGGACGCGGCGGGTGTCGGCGGGGTCGATGATCCCGTCGTCCCACAACCGCGCGGTGGAGTAGTAGGCCGAGCCTTGCTCCTCGTACTGGGCGCGGATCGGCGCGCGGAAGGCTTCCTCCTCCTCGGCGCTCCAGGTGCCGCCCTTGGCCTCGATGCCGTCGCGGCGCACGGTGGCCAGGACGGACGCGGCCTGGTCGCCGCCCATGACGGAGATCCGGGCATTCGGCCACATCCACAGGAAGCGCGGATCGTAGGCGCGCCCGCACATGCCGTAGTTGCCGGCGCCGTAGGAGCCGCCGATGACGACGGTGAACTTGGGCACGACGCTCGAGGCGACCGCGGTCACGAGCTTGGCCCCGTCCTTCGCGATGCCGCGGTTCTCGTACTCCTTGCCCACCATGAAGCCGGTGATGTTCTGCAGGAACACCAGCGGGATGCCACGCTGGTTCGCCAGCTCGATGAAGTGGGCGCCCTTGACGGCCGACTCGCTGAAGAGGATGCCGTTGTTGGCGAGGATCGCGACGGGGTAGCCCCAGATGTGGGCGAACCCGCACACGAGCGTCTCGCCGTAGAGCGGTTTGAACTCGTGCAGCCGGGAGTCGTCGACGATCCGGCTGATGACCTCGCGCACGTCGTACGGCACGCGCGGGTCGTCCGGAACGACGTCGTAGAGGCCGGCCGGGTCCTCGCGGGGCTCGAGCACCTCGCGTTGCTCGTAGGCCGGAGCGGAAGGCCGCTCGAGGGTGTCGACGATGGACCGGACGATCTGCAACGCGTGCGCGTCGTCCTCGGCGAGGTGGTCGACGACGCCGGACGTGCGCGCGTGCACCTCGCCGCCGCCGAGCTCCTCGGCCGTCACGACCTCGCCGGTGGCGGCCTTCACGAGCGGCGGGCCGCCGAGGAAGATCGTCCCCTGATCGCGGACGATGACGGTCTCGTCGCTCATCGCCGGCACGTAGGCGCCGCCGGCGGTGCACGACCCCATCACCGCGGCGATCTGCGCGATGCCCTGGGCCGACATCTGCGCCTGGTGGTAGAAGATGCGGCCGAAGTGCTCGCGGTCGGGGAAGACCTCGTCCTGCATGGGGAGGAACGCACCACCGGAGTCCACGAGGTAGACGCACGGGAGCCGGTTCTGCAGCGCGATCGTCTGCGCGCGCAGGTGCTTCTTGACGGTGAGGGGGTAGTAGGTGCCGCCCTTGACGGTGGCGTCGTTGGCGACGATCACGCACTCGCGACCGCTGACGCGGCCGATCCCCGTGACGATGCCGGCGCTGGGAACCTCTCCCCCGTACATCTCGTATGCGGCGAGCGGTGCGATCTCGAGGAACGGCGAGCCCGGGTCGAGCAGCTGGTCGACGCGATCGCGCGGGAGGAGCTTCCCGCGGGCGACATGACGCTCCCGGGCCGTCGGGGTGCCCCCCTGGCGCGCGGCCGCGGTGCGCTCACGCAGTTCGGCGACGAGATCGTGGAGGTGGGTCACACCGCGAGGTTAACAGTCATTAACCTCAGTGCGCTAGGCTGCCGCTGTGACGACCCGGCAGGAGCAGATCCTCGACACCGCGGCGACGTTGTTCGCCGAGCGGGGATTCCACGGCGTCACAGTGCACGACATCGGCGAGGCGTGCGGCATCTCGGGGCCGGCGCTCTACAAGCACTTCTCCGGCAAGGCCGACCTGCTGCGCCAGTCGCTCGTGTCGATCAGCGACCGGCTCCTCGACGAGGGAACGCGGCGGCGCGACGCGGCCGACGACGCGAGTTCCGCGCTCGACGCACTGATCGACTGGCACGTCGACTTCGCGCTGTCGCACCCTGCGCTCATCGTCGTGCAGGAGCGCGAGTGGTCCAGCCTCGACGCCGAGGCGCGCGAACGGGTTCGGCGAACGCAGCTCGCCTACATCGACGTCTGGGTGCAGGTCGTGCGCGAGCTGCGCCCCGAGCTCGACCGGGCCACCGCCCGCGCTGCCGTGCAGGCCGCGTTCGGCCTGTTGAACTCCACGCCCCACAGCGCCCGCCTCAGCGCGCCCGCGATGCGCTCGCTCCTCGCCCGGATGGCCCGCTCCGCCCTGCTCGGGTAAATCGGGAACCGCACCCCCTGAGTGTGACGTTTGGCAGGCGAATCGGGCGATTTGACCTGCTAAACGTCACACTCACGGGGTGCTCAGCGCGAGCTCAGAGGTGGCGGAACGCTCGCCAGGAGACGAGCGCGGCACCGAGGGCCACGAGGATCGCGGTACCCGAGGTCAACTGCACGCCGAGGTCGAAGGCCTGCGTCGCGGACTCGGCCAGCTGCTCGCCGAGCGTGTTCGGGTACTTCGCGGCGTACTCCATCGTGCTGCCCAGCGTCTCGAACGCGTGTGCGCGCTCGCCGTAGGCGAGTTCGGCCGGCACCGTCAGCTGGTCGCGGTACGTCGCGGTGAGCACGCTGCCCAGCACGGCGGTTCCGAGCACCGCCCCCACCTCGTAGGCCGTCTCCGAGATCGCCGACGCCGCACCGGCTTTGTGCACCGGGACGCTCGCCAGGATGAGGTCGTTGGTGAGCGTCTCGGCCATGCCGATGCCGATGCCCATGATCGCGAAGGCGATGAGCACGCTCATGACCGTCGGGTGTCCGGTGAACGCGGCGATCGCGTAGCCGAGCGACGAGGCCAGGAAACTGCCGCTCACGAGCACCCGGACCGGGAAGCGCTCGACGAGCCGCACCGCGATGAAACCGAAGGCGACGGTGACGAGCAAACCCGGGAGCAGCACCATCGCGGCGTTCATGGGTGACAGGCCGATGACGAGTTGCAACAGCTGCGACCCGAAGAAGAGGAACCCGGCCAGGCCCATGAGACTCAGCATGTTGGCGACGATGGCCCCGGTGAAGACGCGATTGCCGAACAGGGTGACGTCGAGCATCGGGTTCTCGCGATGGCGCTGACGCCGGACGAACAACCAGCCCGCACCGACCGCCAGCCCCAGCGACGCGAGGACGACGTCGTCGAGGCCGTACTTTGCGCCGTGCTTGATCGCGAAGACCGCAGGGATCATGGCCAGCATCGACAGCAGGATCGACGGCAGATCCAGCGGGCCGGGATTCGGGTCGCGCGACTCGGGCAGCAGTACCAGCGCGAGCGGCACGAACAGCACGATGAGGGGCACGTTGATGAGGAAGACCGAGCCCCACCAGAAGTGCTCGAGCAGCCAGCCGCCGACGATCGGGCCGAGGGCGGCGCCGCCGGAGAACATCGCGGCCCACGTCGCGATGGCGATCCGCCGGTCGCGGGCGTCCACGAAGACGTTACGGATGATCGAGAGCGTCGACGGCATCAGCGTCGCACCGAAGAAGCCGAGCAGGCCGCGCGCGGCGATGAGCATCTCCGCGCTCTCCGCGCGCGCCGCCACCAAGGACGCGACACCGAAACCGACCGCGCCCGCGACGAGCAGTTTGCGGCGGCCGAGGCGATCGCCGATCGAGCCCATGGCGATGAGCAGACCGGCGAGCATGAGGGCGTACAGGTCGACGATCCACAGCAACTGCGTGCCCGTGGGCCGAAGATCCCTGCTGATCTCCGGCAGCGCGAAGCTCAAGACCGTGTTGTCGACCGACACCAGAAGGACGGGGATCATCAGCACCGCGAGCGCCAGCCACTCGCGCCGTCCGGCGCGCAGGCGCCCAGTCGTCTCGATCATGGTCATGCAGGTTACTGTACCGTCCAGACGGTACAGTATTCAAACGTCTTGGAATATGAGGCTGAACACGTGATCGCCTACACTCGGGGCATGCCGCCCGAGGAGCCCTCCACCCGCGACAGACTTCTCGACGCGTTCGAGACCCTCCTGGTCACCGAGGGCAGCCGTGCCGCGACTCTCGACGCCGTCGCCGCCGAGGCCGGCGTTTCGAAGGGCGGCCTTCTCTACCACTTCCACAGCAAGGACGAACTGGTCGAGGGGATGCTCGATCGGATGCGGCTCATGGGCGAACGTGACGCCGTCGCCATGCAGGCCGCCCCCCAAGGACCCGTCGACTACTACCTCGAGACGTCGGTCGACTCCGGCTCGGCGTTCGATCGCGCGCTCATCGCCGCCGCCCGGATCGCCCAGGAGAACGACGAGCGCGCCAGCCACGCACTCGCTGAGTTGCGCGACCAGTGGTTCGCGGTGCTCAGCGACCACCTCGGCGACGAGGCGCTGGCCCGCACGATCCAGCTGATCGGCGACGGCCTCTACTTCGACGACACGTCGGGGTTCACCGATCCGCGCGCGCTCGACCACGTTCGCGACGTGCTGGCGCGGCTCGACCTCTGAGTCAGGCCGGGGCCGGTTCCTGCAGCCGTCGCCCCGTCAGCCGACGCAAGCCCCACCAGGTCACCCGCAGCATGGCCTCGAGGATGATCGACGCGCTCATCTTGGAGACGCCGTGCTCACGCTCGCGGAACGCGATCGGAATCTCGACGATGCGAGCGCCGAGGTCACGCGCGCGCACGGTCATGTCGATCTGGAAGCAGTAGCCCTGTGAGTGGACGCCGGCGAGGTTGAAGCGTCGCAGCAGCTCGGCCGAGAAGGCACGGAAGCCGGCGGTCGCGTCGTGCACCGAGAGGCCGAGCAACACGCGGGCGTAGGCGTTCGCGCCGCGGCTCAGCACCTCGCGATACCGCGGCCAATCGACGACGCTGCCGCCCTTCACCCAGCGCGAGCCGATCGCCAGGTCCGCCTGCCCCTCACGGACGGCATCGATGAGCGGCTGCAGCCGATCGGCGGGGTGCGAGCCGTCGGCGTCCATCTCGACCACGACACCGTAGCCGCGTGACAACCCCCAGCCGAACCCGTCGACGTAGGCCGTTCCCAATCCGAGCTTTCCGGGGCGATCCAGCACATGGACGCGTGGTTCGGCGAGGTCGCGGACCAGTTGCGACGTGCCGTCCGGGCTCGCATCGTCGACGACGAGCACGTCGGCGTCCGAGGCGGTCAGGATGCGCCGCAGCGTGGTGACGATGCTGTCGCGCTCGTTGTAGGTCGGCACGATGACCAGAGCCGACCGGTCACTCGAACTGCTGTCCACGTCGTCATCCTCCCCCGGATCGACGGTCGGCGCCTTGCGATCCTGATCACACGGTCCGGTTCGGGACGTCCCTCCACTGCGAACCCATCGGCTCGATCCGGATGCTACCCGAGCTCCACGCGGCGAGCTGACGGCCGAGTTCCTCCAGGTCCGGGGCGGCCACGGTGAAGGTCACCGCACCTTCGTAACGGACGTCGACGACGTCGGTGGCTTGGCGAAGCCGGTGCTCGAACGCTCCTGCGTCGGCCATCGGCACGGCCACCGCACCGAGGGCGAGTTCCACGCGGCGGCGGACTCCGGCCCGGTCGAGCACCGCCGTCGTCGCGTCGCCGTAGGCCCGGACGAGTCCGCCGGCGCCGAGGAGGATGCCGCCGAACCAGCGGGTGACGACCACGACCACGTCGCTCAGCTCGCGGCCGGTGACGACCTCGAGCATGGGCCGACCGGCGGTGCCGGCAGGTTCCCCGTCGTCGTTGGAGCGCTGCAGGTCACCGCGCGCGCCGATGACGAACGCGGTGCAGTGGTGCCGTGCGTCGTGGTGGGCTGCCCGTACGTCGGCGATGAAGGCACGGGCGTGCTCTTCGGACTCGACCCGGCAGGCCTGGGCGAGGAATCGGGAGCGCTTGATCTCGATCTCGGCCGCGGCGGACTCGCCGACGCCGAGATCGATCGTCCGGTAGCTGTTCAGCGCCGACGCAGTTTGAGGAAGATCGACGGGCCGAAGTCCTTGCGCGCGAGCGGACGCTGAGCAAACTTCTCGAGCGTGGTCATAACGCCGATCGGGAGGTACTTCTTCAGCGTCTGGCTGCGCAGGTTGCTGACCGAGAGCTTGTCGGTGAGCACCAGTTCGGCGGCGGCCAGCTGCGTGAGCACGGTGTCGATGTTGTGGTTGACGAAGGCGATCGCATCGGGCTCGTCCGCCGGCGCGGTGCGGATGCTGACCGGCTCGGTCGGCAGCGGCTGGCCGAGCTTCTTGTACTTGCGGCGGTTCTTGAAGTGTCCGAGGTTGGCGACCTCGATGATCGCGGTGCCGCCGGGACGCAACACCCGCGCGATCTCGGCGAACTCGGCCGACGGCTCGGGGATGTGGTGCATGACGCGCACCATGGTCAGGAGGTCCAGCTCCCCGTCGGCGAACTTCAGGTCGTCGGCCTGCATCTGGACCTGGGCGATGTCGGTGCCCTCCAGCAGCGTCGCCGCGGCGTCGAGCTGGGTGCGGCTGGGCTCGGCGAGGGTGACGTGGTCGGCATACTCGCGCAGCAGCAGGGAGAGCCGGCCGAAGCCGCCGCCGACGTCGGCGGCGCGCTCGAAACGCTGGCCGTCGAGCAGCCGGCGAATCGCGATCTCCTCGGCAGCGTGCTCGTAGTCGCGGTTGTCCCAGTACTTCGTGTAGTCGTAGCCGCGGTCGTACTGATCGGCGACCTTCTTGCCCTTGTCACTCACGCCGCCCACCCTACCGGGCGTCCTCGCGCCGTCCGGCGTCAGCGGAGGGTGCGCGGACCGAACCTCGGTGCGTCCTTCTCCTGGCCCGCCCGGCGCGCTTCACGGGTGTTGGGGGACTTCATCATCGCCCGCTGGAATCGGCGCTCCAACCGGAACGCGCGGCGCGGCGCGCTGTGCCGCGTCTGGTCGAGCAGCCGTTTTGAGGCGGCGACCGAGTCGGGCGAGCGCTCCATCAGGACCTCGGCGAGCTCGAGTGCCGCCTTGCCCGGATCCTCTGCGACCTGCGAGGCGATGCCGTACTCGGCAGCACGCTCGCCGCTGAAGATCTCGCCGGTCATGACGAGGCGCTTGGCGAGGTCGGCGGGCACCAACTCGGCCAGGGCGACGGTGCCGCTCATGTCCGGGACGAGGCCCCATTTGGCTTCCATGACCGACCACTGACAGTCCGGAGTCGTGATCCGGAAGTCCGCGGCGAGCGCGAGTTGGATACCGCCGCCGAAGACGTGACCGCGCGTCACCGCGACGACTGGGACCGGCAGCTCACGCCACGCCCAGAGCGGCCGTTGGAAGCCGTTCGTGCCGCGCACCGGGTGCGGGAGGAAACGCTTGAACACCTCGCGTCGGTTGGTCATGACGCGCCCGAAGTCGAGCCCCGAGCAGAAGGACGGCCCGCGCCCCTCGAGGATGACGGCCCGGACCGAGCGGTCGCGCTCGATGCGGTCGGCCGCCTGCACGAGGCCGTCGAGCATCTCGAAGGTGATGCCGTTGAGCTTGTCGGGTCGATTGAGCCAGACGCGGGCGATCGGGCCCTCGATGTCGAGGTCGACGTGCGGTGCGGTCATGCCGACACCCTAGTCAGGGTGCGAGGGCTCGCGACAGCACCATCTCGACGGCTTCGCGGATGCCGCTCGCGGGAGAAGCCTCCCGCGGCCAGCCCGGCCCGCCGAGTACCACGAGCGTGTCCTCCTCGGCCTTCTCCAACACCTCCAGCATGGGATCGCGCGGCGGCCGCTGAAGGGAGGCCCACAAGAAGAGCACCTGGGGTCGCATCGTCTCCAGCAAACTCCGCAGGGCCGCTGCGGGGAGTCTCGGCCCGAGTTCGAGCGCGGCGAGACCATGCTCGCTGAGCGCAGCCTCGAGTGCCATCACCGGCAGAGCGTGCTGGTCCTCCTCCGCGCTGGCCAGCACGACCGTCGCGGGGCGAGCGAGGTCGGGCAGCGACTGCCGCCGCGCGTGCGCACGCAGCGCCGAGGACAGCACCGAGCTGGCCAGGTGCTCGCCCTCAACACCGAGATGGCCTTCCGCCCACTGCTCACCGATCGCGACGAAGGCGGGAACGAAGACGTGTTCCCAGGCTTCGACGGTGCTGAGGTCTCGCAGTGCGGTGGTGGCGATGCGAGTGAGCTCGCGGCCGTCGAACCGATGCGCCGCCTCGACGAACTCGTTCACGGTCGCGTTGTGGTGATGCGGCGATTGAGCCGGCTCGCCGGTCAAGTCGGTGGGCGAGTTGTCGCCGGCGAGCTGCTTGGCGACTTGAGCGGCCTCCTGCGCGGCGACCCCGCGGGCCAGCAGCCGGCGCATGAGGTCGACCCGGTCGATGTCCAGTGACGAGTACCGACGGTGGCCTCCGCTGGTGCGGAGGGTGGGCCCCAGACCGTAGCGACGATCCCAGGTGCGCAAGGTTGATGCGGAAGTTTGGAGACGTTCTGCAACAGTTCCAACACTCCATGTGACCTCGCCCGAACGGCGCCATGGCGCGTCATTCTGGGCGGAATCCGAGGAAGCCACAGGTCCGTTCTCCGCCTTCATCTCGTCACGATCCGTTGCGAACTTGTTCACGGACTTGCCCTTGTGAACAAGTTTTGAGTAAGTTTATCGTCATTGCATCGTACTCGGGGTTGAACAGCCAGCCGCGACGTCGGATCAGAACTTTCTCGTGGAAGGCCTGCAGCATGGTGAACATCAAGCGACTCCCGTCCCCGATCCTCGAGTCCTACGAGTGGCAGTGGGACGGTGCCTGCATGGGCGTTGACTCCTCCGTGTTCTTCTCGCCGGAGGCTGAGCGTGGCGCCAAGCGCCAGCGCCGTGAAGAGGCCGCCAAGGCCTTGTGCGCGACCTGCCCGGTGATCGAACAGTGCCGTGAGCACGCCCTGCGGGTGCAGGAGCCCTACGGAGTGTGGGGCGGCCTGACCGAATCCGAACGCGCGAAGCTCCTCGAGCAGCGCGTGGCCAGCTGAACTGGGGGGATCTGATGAGTCTCGAGGGCAAGAACATCGTCGTCATGACGTCGCAGACCGGCGTCGAGAAGGTCGAACTGACCTCGCCGTGCGACGCGATCATCGCCGCCGGCGGCACGCCGGTCCACGCGGCACCGCAGCGCGATGAGGTGCAGTCCATGGTCGGCGACGTCGACAAGGACCAGGTCTTCACGCCTGACATGACCATCGAGGATATCGAGGTCGATCAGTTCGACGCCCTCGTGATCCCCGGCGGAACCGTCAACGGCGACACCCTGCGTCTCAACGACCAGGCGCTCGATGTCGTCCGGAACTTCGCGTCGGCCGGCAAGCCGATCGCGGCGATCTGCCACGGACCGTGGGCGCTGGTCGAATCGGGCGTGGCCAAGGGCGCCACGCTCACCTCCTACCCGAGCCTGCGGACCGACATCACCAACGCCGGGGGCACCTGGGTGGACGAGCAGGTCAGTCACGACACCTCCCAGGGGTTCGATCTCATCACGTCACGCAATCCCGATGACCTCGAGGCGTTCAACGCGAAACTTGTTCAGGTGGTGGGTTCTCGATGACCCCCGCCTCCCGCACCGCGGCCAAGAGTTCGAGCAAGTCCGCGAAGATCCTCTATCAGCCGGTCGGGTTGATCAGTTCGATCCTCGCGGGCCTGGTGGCGAGCGCCGTCTTCAAGCAGGTCTGGAAGCGGGTGAGCCCCAACACCGAAGGCGACCCGCCCACCGCGCTGCAGTCGGAGTTCCCGTTCAAGGAGATCCTCCTCGCCGCTGTCATTCAGGGCGCGATCTTCTCGGCCGTGCGAGCGATCGTGCAGCGCCAAGGCGCCCGCGCCTTCGCCAGGGCCACCGGTGAGTGGCCTGGAAAGTAACCGATACCTCCAACAGAAAGGCACCCTATGTGGAGTCTGCTCGTCTTCCTCGTCGTCGGCTTGATCGCCGGCTTCATCGCTCGCGCTGTCGTCCCCGGTGACGACAGCATGGGCATCATCGGCACGCTCATCCTGGGCGTGGTCGGCTCGTTCGTCGGCGGTGCACTCGGATCACTGCTGAGTGGCGAGGGGTTCGATATCACCAATGCGGCCGGCATCATCGGCTCGGTCATCGGCGCCATCCTCGTACTGATCGCCTACAACGCGATCACGGGACGCAAGCGCGCCTGACCCACGATCGTCGAAGGGCCGTCCGAATACGCTTCGGACGGCCCTTCGTCATGGGTGCGCTCCGGTACCGAGGTAATCGCCACGACCACCATGCTCGTCGCGAGGCGGCCGCTCAGTGCGGAGCGGGCGCCATGTCGTAGGTGACCCACGAAGTGGCCGTGGCAACCTTGTCGTACACGCTGCGTGCGGCCGCGTTATCCGCTGACGTGATCCACCGGACCACCTTCGCTCCTTCGCCGGCCGCGATGGCGGCCGCTTCGCGCAGCAGGGCCGTCGCGACGCCCGCACCGCGGGCTTCCGGTGCCGTGAACAGATCATCGAGGTACAAGCCCAGCGCGGCGGTGGACGGCCGAGCGAACCGACGGAGATTGGCGAGTCCGACAACGGTGCCGTCGATGGTGGCGACCAGGCCGACGAACCCGTGCTGCGCCGTCGACACCCATTCCCACGTGGTCTGCACCGCTTGCGGGTCGTTGTCGAGCTGGTAGAAGGCGCGATAACCCGCGTAGAGCCTCGACCACTCGGTTTCGTCCGCTGCGGCGACGCCCCTGATCTGTACGGTCACGCGATCAGCCTAGCGACGCCGGAGCGGAAGTCCCGGCCTCAGCGCCGATCGTGATCCAGGAAACGACCGACGACGCCGGACGCGAACTCCAGCACGCGTTCCTCCCCGGAGCCTGCGGCATTGAGCAGGGCCGCGTCGATGAGATAGGCGATCAGGTCGACGTCGTCCACGTGGTCGAACCCGGACCGATCGAGGACGACACGCAGCGCCGCCAGCAGCCGCGGCCGCGCGTCTCGCATGATCGGCGCCAGCGCGGGGTCGCGAAGCGCCGACAGCATGGGATCGAGGCGCGCGGTCACCACGCGCTCGTCCACGTGCGGTGCGAAGAACGTCTCGATCAGTTCCCGAGCCGTGTCGTCCGGTGAACGCCGCCGCGACGGCAGCGCCTCGGCACGACTCATCGCCGAACGTCCCCGCAGATCCTCTGCCGCTCGCACCGCCGTGGCTACGAGGCTCGAGCGGGTGGGGAAGTAATAGGAGGCGGAGCCCTGGGGCACGCCGGCCGCGTCGGCGACCCGGCGGTGCGTGATCGCCGCGAAGCCTTCGTCGATCAACAGGAGCGCGGCCGCCTCGACCATGCGCCGTTGCTTGTCCGCGCCGCGGCCCTGGACCATGGCTCGTTCGCCGTACTGCCCCTCACGGCTGGGCTCGTCCCGCACCTCGACATGGTACCCGGGAATAACTCATCCGCTCGTATGGTTTCTCTGAAGGCGTCGGAAATCCGGTGCTGTAACGAAGGAGCTGATCACCATGAGCGCCCTGGCACACGAAGGCCTCGTCATCGACTGGGCCCAGATGCCCACGTACAACACGATCATGTCGGTCGCCGTCGGCGCCGGCCTGATCCTTCTGGTCTGGCTGGGTCGCGAACTCATCCGCAGCCCGCACGACGTGGTTCCCGAAGGCTGGGCCCTGGCGTTCGGCGTCCTCGGCTTCATCCTCACCACCACGGGTCTGCACATGACCCTGACATGGCCGCTCGCCGCCGGTGGTTTCGCGTTCGACAACATCATCTTCGGTGAGACCTCGCTCGCGTTCGGCGTGCTGCTCCTCGCCGCGGCGCTGTACGTGTGGTTCCGCGGCAGGACCGTGCTCACCGCCGAGGGCGGTCTCGAGCACCTGCGGCAGGTGGCGCGGCCGGTCTCGGTCTTCGTGCTCGGCATGGGCCTCGGCCTCATCGGCATCGCCGTCGCGGGCGTCAAGTACCAGCTGTTCGCGGCGCCGCCGGAGGAGCCGATCTCCGGAGCCTTCGCCGAGTGGCCGCTCGTCGAGGCGATCTTCATGTCGAGCCTCATCGCGCTCGTCGGCATCGGCGCCGTCCTGTTCCCCTTCGCGCTGCGCGGGATCCGATCCGGCTTGTGGAAGATCATCGGCTGGGCGTGGGGGATCACCGGCGTGGCGTTCCTGCTCTTCGGGGCGATGAACTTCTTCACCCACATCGGCCTCATCGTCAACACGATGGGCTGATCCTGGGGAGGGTGAACGCCTCATGAACGTTCGCCCCCGCCCGTCCTCGCTCGTGCCTCACCACGCCCGGCTCCACTAGCCTCGGGACGTGGTGAGGCACGATGCGCACGAGAACCGACCACTCGCCCGTCGGCTCGGCACCGGGCAGGCGGTCGTGCTGGGCCTTGCCGCCATGTTCGGGGCCGGGGTGTTCACCGTGTTCGCCCCGGCGGCAGAAGCCGCCGGCAGTTGGCTGCTGCTCGGGCTGGTCATCGCCGCGGTGGTCGCGATCGCCAACGCGACGTCCTCTGCCCAGCTCGCCGCCGAGTACCCCGAGTCCGGCGGCACATATCTCTACGGTCGTGAGCGACTGGGGGAGTGGTGGGGTTTCCTCGCCGGCTGGTCGTTCGTCATCGGCAAGACGGCCAGCTGCGCGGCGATGGCACTGACCGTCGCGCATTACACGGCCCCCGAGTCCTATCGCACCGCGGTCGCGGTCGTGGCCGTGCTGGCGATGACGGCCGCGAACTACTGCGGCGTCACTCGTACGGCGGCGGTCGCGCGGGTGGGTGTGGCGATCGTCCTGGTCGCGCTGGCCACGCTCACCGTGGCGGCGTTCTCGTCTCCGTCCGCCGCCGACGCGGGCACCACAGCCTTCGACCCCTACGGCGTCCTGCAGGCGGCCGGGCTGATGTTCTTCGCCTTCGCCGGGTACGCCCGCCTCGCCACGATGGGGGAGGAGGTCAGGGATCCGTCTCGCACCATCCCCCGTGCCATCGGTATCTCGCTCACCGTCGCCCTCGCCACGTACGGGGTCGTGGCGCTCGCGGCGCTCCACGTGCTCGGACCGGCGGGCCTCGCGGCCGCCGACTCACCCCTCGCCGACGTCGCGGCGGCGTCGCGGTGGAACGAGATCGCGCCCCTCGTCCGCTTCGGTGCCCTGGCCGGAGCACTCGGCGCCTTGCTGGCGCTGATGGCGGGGATCGGCCGCACGAGTCTGGCCATGGCGCGGCGCGGTGACCTTCCGCGGTGGGTCGCTGCCGTACATCCGCGTTATCGGGTGCCGCACCGTGCGGAACTCGCGCTCGCGGGCGTCGTGATCGCCGTCGTCCTGGTCGCCGACGTGCGCGGGGCGATCGGCTTCTCGTCGTTCGGTGTGCTCCTCTATTACGCGGTGGCGAACGCTGCCGCCTTCACCCAACAGCATGCGCATCGGCGGTACCCGCGAGCGCTGCAGGTGATCGGCCTCGTCGGTTGCGTGACACTCGTCGCGACCCTGCCCGTCGCCTCGATCGGCGTGGGCGTCGTCGTGCTGGCGGTCGGGGTGGCCTATCGCCTCTTGAACGGGCGGCGCCGCGCCTCGCGATGACCAGGCGACGTCAGCGGTGGCACGACCGTGGTCGTGGGCTCCGGCTCGATGACACCGAGGCACCGCCGCAGCGAGAGCACCAGAGCGGCGCCGGGTATCCACGTGGAGTCATCCCGGTACTGCCGGATCGTCCTCTCGAGTTCGTCGACGCGTGATTCGAGGTCCTGCCGATCGTCCTTGTCGATGTCCTCGTCAGCGCCGACCGCGCGGACCACCGTGGCGAGCCGCTGCAGGACTTCGGCGATCGATCGTGAAAGGTCGCTACCGCGCTCCAACCACGGCTGCGACGAGGACTGCACCTCCGCGAGCGTGAAGACAACGTTCTCCACGACCGCCCCGACTCGCACCACGGTGTCAGCCTGCACCCGGTACCGCTCGACTTTGCGTTGATAGTGCCGGGCACGCAGGTTGCCGATGGTCGACTCGTCCAGCGCGTCGATCGTGGTGCGCAGTCGTTGGAGGTCGGGAATGATCTCGCGCGCGATCGTTTCGTCCTGTTCGTTCTCTCCGGCCTCGGCGCATAGCGCAGCACCCGCGGAGTCCAACTGGTCGGCGACCTCGGCACTCGTCGTCGCCAACCGCCGCTGGGCGAGCGTCAGTGGCATCGGCGGCAGCACCATGGTGAGCGCGACGCCGATGAGGGCTCCCGTACTGACCTGGGCGACCATGCCGACGACGAAGTCGG
This sequence comes from Aeromicrobium phragmitis, assembly GCF_003674095.1. Taxonomy (GTDB): domain Bacteria; phylum Actinomycetota; class Actinomycetes; order Propionibacteriales; family Nocardioidaceae; genus Aeromicrobium; species Aeromicrobium phragmitis. The sequence goes on along the minus strand of NZ_RDBF01000001.1, from coordinate 281,834 downwards.
TCGGATCGACCCGACCGAGAACGTAGGTGAACAACGCCCCGGTCATCACCCATGACCGCTCGGCACCGAGCACATCCCAGGCCGAGGCGAGCACGGCGACGAACACGATGGTTGCGACGCCGAGCGGCCCCGGCAGGGGAACGAATTCGAACCCGAAGCCGAGCGCGGCACCGAGGAGCAATGCACCGAACAACTGGACGCTGCGACGGATCGAGTTGGCCAGCGTAGGGTTGATCGCCAGTACGGCGCCGAGTGGTGCGTAGTAGGCGTAATCACCGATCGGCGACGGGATGGCGTTGCCGAGCACCCAGGCCAATCCAGCGGCAGCGGCCGAGAGCACCGCAATGTGCAGGCGGGACCCCAGCAACGGGTCGGTGCTCGGCTCATGACGCAGCCGAAGTCGGACGCGAGGCATGCCTTCAGCATGGCCGAGATCGACCCGGACTGCCCGGGACGTGAGACCGGCCACAGCTCGGATGATCGCCCTGGAGACGATAAGGTGATCGACCGTGGCGTCCGGCCGGATCTGCAGCCACCAATGCCTCGTCGCGCGCTGCCTGCAGATCCGATGCCGGTGCCGCCGCCCGAGTGACGACATCGACGACGAAAGCCCCGGATCCTCGAGGACCTGGGGCTTTCGTCAGGGGTGCGCGAGGGGGGATTTGAACCCCCACGCCCTTGCGGACACTGGCACCTGAAGCCAGCGCGTCTACCATTCCGCCACTCGCGCATGTGGCCGTCCGTCAGGCGACGCTACGACCGATAGGCGAGTCTAGCAGTCGGTCCCGTGAGTCGAATACCGGGCCGGGTGTGCCCGCCCGATACGATCGAAGCGAAAACCCGTCCTGTCCGCCGAGTGAAGGAGTGCAGATGGCCGGCGTCCTGCAGCGCTTCGAGCGTCGCCTCGAGGGAGCAGTCACCGGGGCCTTCGCGCGCGCCTTCCGCAGCGCGGTGCAGCCCGTGGAGATCGCCGCGGCACTCCAGCGCGAGATCGACAACTCCACGAGCATCCTCAGCCGCGACCGGATCCTCGTCCCCAACGACTTCACGGTGTTCCTGTCACCGGCGGACTATGACCGGCTCACGCCGTTCGGGTCCACGCTCGCCGACGAGCTCGCGACACTGGTGCACGAGCACGTCGATGAGCAGCACTACACGCTCGCCGGATCGCTCGCCATCACCTTCGAGCGCGACGATGCGCTGCGCACGGGGCGCTTCACCGTCGAGGGCCGGACCAACGCCACCATCCACGCCTCCCCGCACGAGCGGATGACCGAAACGTCGGTGCGCTCGGCAGCGGTCGTGCTCGAGGTCGGCGGCATCAAGCATCCGGTCAGCGCCCCGGGCCTCGTCATCGGCCGCGGCTCCGACAGCGATCTCAAGATCGACGATCCGGGCATCTCGCGCCGCCACGCCCGGCTGCGCGTCGGCGGCATGGCCGACGCGCCCGCCGTCGCCATCGAAGACCTCGGCTCGACCAACGGGGTGATCGTCGACGGACGGCGCGTCGACTCCAGCCCGTTGGGCGACGGCTCGCACATCCGGCTCGGAAACACTACGCTCACGGTTCGCATCCCGTCGTCCTCCAAGGCCCGGTGAATCCCGCTCATGAGCGAACTGACCCTCACGCTGATCAAGCTCGGCTTCTTGGCCGTGCTGTGGATCTTCGTGCTTTCGGCGGTCTCGGTCATCCGGACCGACATCTTCGGAACCCGCGTCCCCAGCCGCCAGGTCGCCAAGCCGAGCAAGAAGTCGGCGGCGCCCGCGCAGAAGAGCAAGCCGGCCAAACGCCGCCGCGGCAAGCGCGGTCAGCCGAGCCTCCTGCAGATCGTCGACGGACCCAATGCCGGGCAGAGCGTTCCCCTCGGCGACGATCCGATCATCCTCGGCCGAGGGACGGACGCCGCGATCCGGCTCAACGACGACTACGTCTCCACCCGGCATGCTCGCTTCGCCTCCAACGGCGAACAGTGGTTCGTCGAGGACCTCGGGTCGACGAACGGCACGTACATCGGCAGCCAGCGCATCACCACCCCCGTCCCGCTCTCGATGGGCACGCAGGTGCGGCTGGGCAAGACGATCGTCGAGCTGCGGAAGTAGCAGATGGCCCTCACCTATCGCTACGTCGCGCTCACCGACACCGGTCTGCGACGCTCGAACAACCAGGACTCCGGGTACGCGAGTGACCGGCTCCTGGTCATCGCCGACGGCATGGGGGGAGCCGCTGCCGGCGACCTCGCCTCGTCCCAGACGTTGCGCGTCATCCGCCAAGAGCTCGACCGCGAGCTGGAGAACACCGACGCCCTGAGCGCGCTGGGCATCGCCGTCGACCACGCCAACGCCCGGCTCGGCGAGCTGATCGCCGACGACCCCGCGGTCGAGGGCATGGGCACGACGCTCGAAGCGATGGTCTGGGACGGCGAGAAGCTCGCGTGGGCGCACATCGGCGACTCCCGCGTGTACCGCCTCCGCGAGGGCCGTCTCGCCCAGATCAGCACCGACCACACCTTCGTGCAGAGCCTCGTCGACGAAGGCCGCATCACCAGCGAGGAGGCGCGCGTCCACCCGCACCGTTCGCTGCTGTTGCGGGCAATCCTCGGTCGCGACGACAACGACGCCGACCTCTCCTGGCTCCAGCCGGCGGCCGGCGACCGCTACCTGCTGTGCAGCGACGGGCTCACCGACATGGTCGACGACGCCACGATCGAGCGCACCATGCGGCTCGAGACGATCGACATGGTCGCCGCCGAGCTCGTCCGACTGGCGCTGGAAGCCGGCGGCTTCGACAACGTCACCGTCGTGATCGCCGAGTTCGTCGACGCCGAGGCCGAGGCCGATCCCGAACTCGCGTGCGCCGACGGTGCACCGCAGATCGTCGGCGCCGCAGCCGATGCTCCGCGTCCCCGCGGCGCCGACGAGATCGAGGCCACCCGCGACAGTGCGGGCCTGTCGACCACCCCGCAGGACGGAGAGCCCGACCCCGAGGAACTGCGCTACGCCCCCAGGCCACCGAGCCGCTGGCGGGCGCTGCGCTGGGTGCTCGGCGCGGTCGTCCTGCTCGCGCTCGCCGCAGGCGCGGCCTACTGGGCCTACGACTGGAGCCAGCAGCAGTACTACGTCGCCGACGACGACGGCAAGGTCGCCATCTATCGCGGTGTCAAGGCCGAACTCCCCGGCGTCACGTTGAGCCGCGTGCACGAGGTCACCGACATCACCGTCGACGACCTCCCCGACTATCAGCAGGGCCGCGTCGAGGCCGGTATCAGCGCGGCCAGCCGGGCCGAGGCCGATCAGATCGTCGCCAATCTCGAGGATGCCGTCGACCGGCCGCGCCCCAGTCCCAGTGCGAGCCCCTCGCCGACGCCGAGTCCGGAGGAGGCACGACCGTGAGCACACCGACCTGGGTGCCGCGCCGCCGCCGCGGCGCCGAACTCGCCCTCACCGTCATGGCCGTCGCGATCGGCGTGTTCGGCTACATCGCCGTCGGCCTGGGCGTCTCCGGCACGATCCCGTCCGACACCTACGCACTGATCGGCGGGCTCGTCCTGGCCGCCATCGGCGCCCACCTCGCCGTGCGCCGGTTCGCGCCCTACGCCGACCCGATCCTCCTGCCCCTCGTGCTGTGCCTCAACGGTCTCGGCCTGGTGATGATCCACCGGCTCGACCTCGGTCGCCAAGCGATCGATCCGGAGCGCGGCGCCTTCGCCGGCAGCCAAGTGGTCTGGACCTTCGTCGGCATCGTCGCGTTCGCCGCGGTACTCGTCATCGTGCGCGACCATCGCCGTCTCCAAGCACTGACCTACACCTTCGGCCTGGCCGCGATCGTGCTGCTGATTCTGCCGTTGCTCCCGGGTATCGGACACGAGCAGAACGGCGCTCGCATCTGGATCCGCCTCGGGCCGTTCAGCTTCCAGCCCGGCGAGGCGGCCAAGATCTGTCTGGCGATCTTCTTCGCCGGCTACCTCGTGGTCAAGCGCGACGTGTTGGCGCTCGCCGGCAAACGCATCCTCGGCATCGACCTGCCCCGCGGCCGCGACCTCGGGCCGATTCTCCTCGGCTGGCTGATCAGCGTCGGCATTCTCGTGTTCCAGCGCGATCTCGGGTCGTCGCTGCTGTTCTTCGGCCTGTTCGTCGTCGTCCTGTTCGTGGCCACCGAGCGGCCGGGGTGGCTCGTCGTGGGCAGCCTGCTGTTCGCCTTCGGCGCCTGGCTCGGTTACACCGCGTTCGGCCACGTCCGTGTCCGCTTCGAGGCCTGGCTCGACCCGTTCGCCGACCCGGACCGCAACATGCAGATCGTCAGCGCCCTGTTCGGGCTGGCACACGGCGGGCTCATCGGTCGCGGGTGGGGACAAGGCAGCCCCGAACTCACGCCGTTCTCCTTCTCGGACTTTATCCTCGCCTCGCTCGGCGAAGAACTGGGCCTGACCGGGCTCATGGCCATCCTGCTGATCTACGGGCTCATCGTCGAACGTGGCCTGCGCATCGCGCTGACCTGTCGCGACGGATTCGGCAAGCTTCTCGCCATCGGTCTCACGATGTCGTTCGCCATCCAGGTGTTCATCGTCGCCGGCGGCGTCACCCGGCTCATCCCGCTGACCGGCCTCACCGCGCCGTTCCTCGCGCAAGGCGGGTCCTCGATCGTCATGAACTGGGCGATCATCGCGCTGCTGCTGCGGATCAGTGACCAGACGCGCCGGCCGGCGCCCCCCACCTCGAGCGTGGGCAGCGACGAACAGACTCAGGTGGTGAAGCTGTGAACAAGCCGATCCGACTGCTCTCCATCGCGTGCCTGCTGATGTTCGCGGCGTTGCTCGTCAACGCCAACGTGCTGCAGGTCGTGCAAGCCGATGACCTCAACGCCCGCGAGGGCAACCGGCGGGTGATCGACGAGGAGTTCAGCCGTGAGCGGGGGGCGATCCTCGTCGACGGCACACCGGTCGCCGAGAGCGTCCCCACCGACGACCGCTGGAGTTTCCAGCGCCAGTACCCGGAGGCAGGACTCTACGCGCCGGTCACCGGCTACTTCTCCTACATCTACGGGCAGAGCGCCCTCGAGCGGAGCCAGAACAGCATCCTCTCCGGGTCGGACAACCGGCTCTTCGTCAACCGGGTCGTGGATCTGCTGGGCAACCAGGAGCCGCAGGGGGGCAGCGTGGAGCTGACACTCGATCCGGTGGCCCAGCGGGCGGCGGCCGAGGGCCTGCGCGACCTCGGCGAGGGCACGCGCGGAGCGGTGGCCGCGATCAACCCGCAGACGGGCGAGATCCTCGCGATGGTCAGCCAGCCGACCTACGACCCCAACGCGCTCGCCAGCCACGACCTCTCGGCCACCCGGGACGCCTGGGACCAGCTCACTGCCGATCCCAACCAGCCGATGCTCAACCGGTCCACGCAGCTCACCTTGCCGCCGGGTTCGACGTTCAAGCTGGTGACCGCCGCGGCGGCACTGGAGAACCTCAACCTCACCCCGGACTCCGAGGTCAAGGGCGGCGCGGAGTTGACGTTCCCCGGCAAGCAGTACACGCTCCCCAACCAGGGCGGAAGCGACTGTGGAGGCGATCCGATCTCGCTGCGTCAGGCCCTCGAGGTCTCCTGCAACGTGTCGTTCGGCGATCTGGCCAACCAGGTCGGCGAAGACGCACTCGTCGAGCAGGCCGAGCTCTTCGGCTTCGGGGCCGATCCGCTCCAGGGGCTGGCGTACGAGCGGAGCCGCGTCGTCGGCGCGCAGTCCGAGGGTCTTGAGGACACCCAGCTGGCGCAGACCGGCATCGGCCAGTACGAGGTCGCCGCGACACCGCTGCAGATGGCCATGGTGGCCGCGGCCATCGCCAACGACGGCGTCGTCATGAATCCCTACATCGTCGACACCCTCCGGGCACCCAACCTGGAGGTGCTCGAGCAGACCGAACCCTCGGAGTTCGGCGAGGCGATGAGCCCGGAGCACGCGGCCATGCTCCGGGACATGATGGTCTCGGTGGTCGACAGCGGTACCGGCGGCCCGGCCGCCATCCCCGGCGTCCAGGTCGGGGGCAAGACGGGCACGGCCGAGTCGGCCGCGGACCGGCCCCCGTACGCCTGGTTCGTCAGCTTCGCCCCGGCCAACGACCCGCAGGTCGCCGTCGCGGTGCTCGTGGAGGCCGTCACCGGCGACACGTCAGACATCGGCGGCGGACGCCTCGGCGGTCCCATCGCGCGCTCCGTCATGGAAGCCGTCCTCCGGTGACCCCGGACTTCCCCGACCCAACTCACCCTCTGGGAGACTGAACAGCATGACCGAATCGGACGAGACCCCCACCGTCCCGCTGGGCGACCGCTACGAAATGGGTGGCCTGCTGGGGCGGGGCGGCATGGCGGAGGTGCGGATCGGACGCGACCTTCGCTTGGGACGCCCGGTCGCCATCAAGCAGTTGCGAGCAGACCTCGCCGCCGATCCGACCTTCCAGGAGCGGTTCCGCCGCGAGGCCCAGTCCGCGGCGTCGCTGAACCACCCCTCCATCGTCGCCGTCTACGACACGGGTGAAGCGCCCGATGTCCACGGCAACGACATCCCCTACATCGTGATGGAGCTCGTCGAGGGGCGCACGCTGCGCGACATCATGCGTGACGGGCGCAAGATCATGCCCGAACGCGCGCTGTCCATCACCGCCGACATCCTCAGCGCCCTCGACTACAGCCACCGCGCCGGCATCATCCACCGTGACATCAAGCCGGCGAACATCATGCTGACCCCGGCCGGTCAGGTGAAGGTCATGGACTTCGGTATCGCCCGGGCGATCGCCGACTCATCCTCGGCCATGACACAGACCGCGGCCGTCATCGGCACGGCGCAGTACCTCTCGCCCGAGCAGGCGCGGGGCGAGACCGTCGACGCCCGGAGCGACATCTACTCGACCGGCTGCGTGTTGTACGAGCTGCTCACCAGCCGCCCGCCGTTCGTCGGCGACAGCCCGGTCTCGGTGGCCTATCAGCACGTGCGCGAGGAGGCCACGCCTCCCTCGCAGCTCAACCCCGAGGTCACGATCGAAGTCGACCACATCATCGCCAAGGCGCTCGCCAAACGCGTCGACGACCGGTATTCGAGCGCCGCCGACATGCGCAAGGACATCGACCACGTGCTGGCCGGTGGCAGCGTCGACGCACCCACCCAGACCACTCAAGCGCTCGGCGGCACCGCTGTCGCGCCGGCGGCCGCGACCTCCACGATTCCCGCCGCAGCCGCGGCCACCGACGACGAAGAGAGGTCGTCAAAGAAGAAGTGGTGGATCGCCGCCGCGGTGCTTCTCGTCGCGCTGTTAGCCGCCGGTGCGCTCGTCTGGGCGTTCACGAGCCAGGACGAGCCAGCGCCGACGATGGTCGACGTCCCGACGGGACTACAGGGAATGGACGAGCAGAGCGCGCAACGCGCGCTCGAGCAGGCCGGGCTCACCCTGGGTGACGTCACCTCCGAGGCCAGTAGCGACGTGCCTCAGGACCGCGTCATCCGAAGCGATCCCGAAGAAGGGACCTCCGTCGAGGAGGGCACGGCCGTCGACCTCGTGCTGAGCTCGGGACCCGAGCAGGTACAGGTGCCCGACGTCTCGGACTACATGCTCGACCAGGCGAAGTCGTTGCTGGAGGGGGAGCGGTACGGCCTGGTGGTCCAAGTCGAGGAAGCCGACAGCGAGCAGCCCGCCGGTCGCGTCCTCAACACCAACCCGCCGGCCGGCACCTCCGTGGAGCGCGGGTCCACCGTGACGCTCATCGTCTCGCGCGGCCAGGTCTCCGTCCCGAACGTCGTGGGCCAGACACGTCAGCAGGCGGAGCAGACACTCGCCGGCGTCGAGGGCGCTGAGTTCCAGGTCGTGGTGAACGAGGACCCGAACTCCTCCGCGCCTGCCGGCCAGGTCACGGCTCAGAACCCGACAGCGGGTACGTCGGTGGCGCCAGGTTCGACAATCACCTTGACGGTGTCGACGAACGACGGCGACGAGGACGAGGGCAACGGAAACGGGAACGGCAACGGCAACGGTGGGGGGAACGGCGGCGGCAACGGCAATGCGCCGACGACCCCGCCTGGTCTGGACTGAGCCTTCCGCTCAGTTGAGCACCTCGGCGTGCTGGAGGTTGAGCGACCCTTGGTACGCCGGGGCGTTCACCTCCCGGAATACCTTGCGCTCGTACCCGAGTTCGTAGCGGTCGGCCCAATCGCGGTAGGTCGCGACCTCGGCCGAGTCGTCGAGGGCACCCGTCAGTTCCCACGGGTCTCCCACCGCCTCGATGACATAGGGCGGCGAGTACGGCACACCGTCGAGGACCACGGTGTTACCCACGCACTTGATTCCCGTCGTGGAGATGAGTCGCTGTCCCTGCAACGTGATGGCTTCGGCACCACCGGCCCAGAGCGCATTGACGAAAGCCTGGATGTCCTGCTGGTGCACGACGAGGAAGTTCGGATCGAGCCCGTCGGGGACCTCCACGTCGCGCGGTGCGTCGGACAGCGTGATCTGCACGCCCGGACCGACGACGGGGGAGAAGCCGCTGCGGGGTTCGAGCTCGTGCACGTGCGCTCGCGCCTCGTCTAGATCTCGGGTCGAGGAGACCTGCTGAGTGAGCTCGTCGATGTCCTCCTGCAGCTCCGCAGCTCGCTGCTGCCGCTGCTCGACGGCTCGCGCGCGGTCACTCAGCACCGTGCTGATGTCGCCGCCGGCCGGCCGCAGATCCAGCCCGGCCGAGCTCACGTTGGCCGAAACGAAGAAGAATCCGCACGCCACGGAAACGGCCAACACCGCCAGGTGCCAGCCCTTGCGCGATCGCCGTGCGCTCCCGGGCTCCTCATGCTCGGCCATGCGCACTAGGCTAGTCGAGAATTCAGAACGGCCGTGTGCCGTAGCGACCACCGGGAGAACGACCGTGCGACGACGCAACAAGGAGACCCAGGGCCCCAAGCCGCAGAAGATCGGCAACCGCTGGGCTGCACCAGCCATGGTGATCTCGGCTGTCATCGGCCTCGTGTGGATCGTGGTGTTCTACACGATCAGCTCCACCGACATCACGATCCCGTGGTACTCCGACCTCGGCCAGTGGAACCTGGCCATCGGCATGGGCTTCATCGTGGCTGCCTTCGGCTTCGCCATGAAGTGGGAGTGAGTCGAGCCCTCCCATCTCGAAACGGCGACGGCGCGTACGGATCTCTCGTACGCGCCGTCGCCGTTTCTGCTTGTCCACCCCTGGGGGTAAGCGTGTGAATAACACGCCTGTAACTCTCCACACGTGTGCACACAGCTGTGGATAACTACACGAGTGTGATTTGCTTTCTCAGCCCACCGGAACGGGCATGAAGGGTTGCACCAGCTCCAGTGATCGCAGCACGACCGCCGCGACGATGACGATCCACAGGACCGCGAACGCCGTCACCTGCACGAACGTCCGGCGCTCTCGTGGTGCCCAGGCGAAGACCGCGCCGAGTACGCATCCGGTGAGGAACCCGCCGAGATGCCCCTGCCAGCTGATGCCCGCCTGCAGGCTGATCAGGCCGTTGATGGCGAGCAGCACGAGCATTCCGGTGATGTTCTGGCGCTGGCGGATCAGGAAGATCAACGCCAGCCCGAACATGCCGAACACGGCCCCCGAAGCGCCGATGGTCGCCGTCATCGGCGAGGCGAGCCAGTACACGAACGCCGAGGCGGACACGGCCAGGGTCAGGTACGTGGCGATGAACCGCCAGCGGCCGAGAATCCCCTCGACGAACGGGCCGAACAGATACAGGGCCAGCATGTTGAACCCGAGGTGGAGCAGGCTGCCGTGGAGGAACGCCGAGGTGAGGAGCCGCCAGTACTCCTCCTGGTAGGCCACCTCCACGCCCACCATCGCACCCTCGCGGAAGACCGGACCGCGGGAGCCGCCGGTCAGCATCGCCAGGACGTGCACGATCACGTTGAGGCCGATGATGACCGTGGTGACGGCGCCGGCGTTCAGTGAGATCGCGCCACCGGCCGCCGTTCGCGGCTGGCGCACCGACGCACGGCCCGAAGCCACGCACTCGGGACACTGGAACCCGACGGACGCCTCACGCATGTCGTCGGGGCAGATGAACCGCTCGCAGCGCTGGCACTGGATGTAGGCATCACGATCGGGATGCCGGTAGCACCGGTGCGGCGGCGGCTGCGTCACGACCGGCTGATGGTGACCGAGTCGATGACGACATCCTCGGCCGGACGATCGAAACGATCGGTGGCCGTGGAGGCGATGGCGTCGACGACGTCGCGGCTCGCCTGGTCGGCGACCTCACCGAAGATGGTGTGGCGACGGTTGAGGTGCGGCTGCGGTCCGACCGTGATGAAGAACTGCGAACCGTTGGTGCCCGGGCCGGCGTTGGCCATGGCCAGCAGGTAAGGACGGTCGAACTGCAGGTCCGGGTGGAACTCGTCGGCGAACTCGTAGCCGGGGCCGCCCGTGCCGTTGCCGAGCGGGTCGCCGCCCTGGATCATGAAGCCCTGGATGACGCGGTGGAAGACGACGCCGTTGTAGAGCGGCTTGCTGGTGACCTGCTGCGTCGAGGGGTCGAGCCACTCCTTGCTTCCCTCGGCGAGGCCGACGAAGTTCTCGACCGTGACGGGCGCCTGATTGTCAAACAGGTTGAGCACGATATCGCCGCGGTTGGTGTGGAGGGTGGCGGTGAGGGGCACTGCGAGTCCTTTCGGGGGGTTTCTCCTATCTTCCCACGTGAGGACAAGCACATCCCGCTACGGTGGGGGCATGTCTGCTCGTCGACTTCTCGTCCTCGCCGGCCTCGTCGCGACCGGTGTCATCGTGTACCGCAAGGCAACGGCCGACAAGGGTGGCTCGTACGATCCGTCCACCGCTCCGGCCGGCGTCCAGCAGTGACGGTCCACGTCGACCGCGAGGGCGGCATCGCCACCCTCGTCTTCTCCGCGCCGCCGCTGAACCTCTACTCGCTGGAGTTGCACGAGGAGTTCGACCGGGCCCTCGACGCGATCGACGCCGACCTGCCTCGCGCCCTGGTCATCCGGGCCGAAGGCAAGGTCGTCTCCGGCGGGGTCGACGTGGCGCAGTTCCATGCTCGGAAGTCCCGCGAAGCCACCAAGGAGCTCTACGACCGGATGCTGGAGCTTCCGGAGCGGGTGGCCGCTCTCCCGGTACCGACGATCTTCGCCGCACACGGCTTGACCCTGACGTGGGCCCTCGAGGTGGCGCTCGCATGTGACGTGCTCCTCGCGAGCGACAAGGCGCGTTTCGGGCTCGTCGAGCGTGTCATCGGTCTGACCCCGACGATGGGCGGGACTCAGCGGTTCGCGGCGCGAGCCGGAGTCGCTCGCGCGAAGGAGTTCGTGTTCACGGGCACGCAGTACGACGCGGCGACGCTGGAACGGTGGAATGTGGTGAACCGCGTGTTCGCGGCGGGCGACTTCGACGCCGAAGTCGAGCGATTCGTCGCCGACCTCGCGGACGGGCCGACCAAGGCCTTCGGCGCCGCCAAGGAGATCCTGCGTCAGTACGAAGCCGGTGGGGTGACTGCAGCGAATGCGGCGACCACGTCCATCGCGTCCGCACTCTTCGACACCGCCGACCTCCAGCACGGCATGGAGTCCTTCCTCACCGACGGCCCCGGCAACGCCACCTTCCGCGGCGAGTGATCGATTCCCTACGGGCCTGGTGATCCCTCACGGGGGCGCGTCAGACCGCAGCGGGGGCGGGGGTCGCCTCGCGCTGGACGCGGTGCGTGGTGCGGCGCTCGGACCAGAACGAGACGAGCGGGATGCAGGCGAACAGCAGGATGCTCACCATGTAGCCCCAGCTCCACTTCTGGCGCAGCGTCAGCTTGGCGACGAGGACGACGAGCACGATGAACAGCAAGCCGTGAACCTGGTCGATGATGAGGAACGTGTCCTGGTGACGGTGCCAGAACGAGCCCGGATCGGTGAGCAGCTTGCCGAGGAAACCGGCCATCACGACGAGAAGATTGAGGCCGACGATCGTGGCCATGACTTGATACGCGCGCAAGAGCCGGTCGTTCACGACGCCAGGGTATCGCCGCGGTCCAACCGTTCTCGCGCCGTTTCCACCGACTCGCGGCCCATCCGCCACCACATGAAGACGACGAACGCCCCGAACGCCCACCACTGCAGGCTGTAGCCGAGATTCTGGCCGCCGGCGGTCCACGAGACGTCGGGCTCCGGCAGATTCGGGGCACGCAGCCCTGGAGGTACGACCGAGTCGTCGTCGGCGAGCGCGTACCCGGACCACAGGTCGAAGGGCAGCTCGTTGATGAGCGTAGGAATCCGCACCGAACCGATCGTGCGACTGTCCGGATCGAACCGGCCGGCCGCTTCATCCGAGGGCTGCAGCACTCCGTCGAAAGTCACGGCGCCGCTCGGCACTTCGGGGAATCCCTCGGGCTCCGGTGCCCACCCCCGCACGACCAACAGTGCCGATCCGTCGACCATGACCGGCGCGACGAGCCAGGCACCGACTCCGGCATCCGCGTGCTCCTGACCGGTCACCCACAGTTGTTCCTCGGCGGGGCGGAACTCACCGGTGATGGTCACCGGCCGCATCTGCTGGCGCGCCGTGAAGATCTCGTCCGGACCCCAGACCTCGTCGAGCGGCTTCGTGGGCACCTCCTGCCGGTCCGCGCGCTCACTCTCCTGCCGAGCGTCGTAGACACCCAACTGCCACGCGCCCGCGACCAGACAGACCACGAAGGCCACGATCGCGAAGGCGTGCATACCCAGCATCGACGGCCGCAGCCACAGCCGGAGGGTCGAAGGGGGACGGTCGGCGGCCAAGGGTCAGGCGGTGAACGGCTTGAGACCCGGGTAGAGGGGGAAGCGGTCGGCCAATGCGGCGGTGCGCCGACGGAGTCCCTCGACATCCACGTCACCGGGCTGAAGCGCCGCCGCGATGATGTCGGCGACCTCGGTGAACTCCTCGGCGCCGAAGCCACGCGTGGCGAGCGCCGGCGTGCCGATGCGCAGGCCCGACGTCACCATCGGGGGCCGCGGGTCATTCGGGACGGCGTTGCGGTTGACCGTGATGCCCACCTCGTCGAGGCGGTCTTCGGCCTGCTGTCCGTCCAGCTCGGAGTTGCGCAGGTCGACGAGCACGAGGTGCACATCGGTGCCACCGCTGAGTACCTGGATACCGGCGGCCTTGGCGTCGTCAGCGAGGAGACGCTCAGCGAGGATCCGGGCACCCTCGAGGGTGCGCTCCTGCCGGTCCTTGAACTCCGGCTCGAGCGCCATCTTGAACGCGACGGCCTTGGCCGCGATGACGTGCTCGAGGGGGCCGCCCTGCTGGCCGGGGAAGACCGCCGACCGCATCTTCTTGGCGACGTCCTCGTCGTTGGTGAGGATGGCGCCGCCGCGGGGGCCGCCGAGCGTCTTGTGCGTCGTGGTGGTCACCAGATGTGCGTGCGGCAGCGGGCTCGGGTGGAGCCCGGCTGCGACGAGTCCGGCGAAGTGCGCCATGTCGACCCACAGCTTGGCGCCGACCTCGTCGGCGATCGCGCGGAACGCGGCGAAGTCGAGCTGGCGCGGGTAGGCCGACCAGCCGGCGATGATGACGCGCGGGCGGTGCTCGAGAGCCAGTGAGCGCACCTCGTCCATGTCGACGAGTCCGGTCTCAGGCACGACGTGGTACGGCACGACGTTGTAGAGGCGGCCGGAGAAGTTGAGCTTCATGCCGTGCGTGAGGTGGCCGCCGTTGGCCAGATCGAGGCCGAGGATCGTGTCGCCGGCGCTCGCGAGCGCGTGGAGGGCCGCGGCGTTGGCCGACGCGCCCGAGTGCGGCTGGACGTTGGCGTACTGGGCGTCGAAGAGCTGCTTGAGCCGGTCGATCGCGATCTGCTCGACCTCGTCGACGAACTCGCATCCGCCGTAGTAGCGCTTACCGGGGTAACCCTCGGCGTACTTGTTGGTGAGCACGCTGCCCTGCGCCTCGAGGGCGGCAACGGGGGCGAAGTTCTCCGAGGCGATCATCTCGAGAGTGCTCTGCTGACGCTTCAGCTCGGCGTCCAGCAGCGAGGCGATCTCGGGATCGTAATCGACGAGGTGCGCGTCATGGCTCATATCAGAAGGGTATCCGGCCAGGAAATGCCGCCTATGCTCGGGACATGAACGCCCTCGAAGCCGTGCGGTCCCGCGTCGGTGCCGCGATCTTCGCGCGCGTCGCCGGTGACGAGGGCCCGGCTCGCCGCGACCGCATCCACGGGTCGGCGGGACCGCGCCGTTTCGGTCCCGCCGACCCGATCTGGCGCGTGCACAGTGACGCGTCGATGTTCGTCGGCGGCATTCGGGCGCTCCTGCTGCAGTCGCTCCACCCGCTGGCGATGGCCGCCGTCGATCAGCATTCAGGCTTCCGTGGAGATCCGTGGGGTCGGTTGCACCGCACGAGCGGCTTCCTCGCCGAGACGACCTTCGCGCCGATCGACCAGGCTGATCGTGCCATCGCGATCGTGCGTGCCGTGCACGCCCACATCAGCGGGACGACGCCGGACGGACGACCATACGAGGCCAGCGACCCTCATCTGCTGCGGTGGGTCCACGTCGCCGAAGTCGATTCGTTCCTACGGGCCCATGATCGATACGGGTCCCGGCCACTGACACCGGCCGAACGCGACACGTATGTGGCCCAGGCGGCCGTCACGGCAGAGCTGCTCGGAGCCGAGGACGTGCCGCGCACCGTCGGCGAACTCGACGCGGTCCTCGCGTCGTATCGGCCTGAACTCGCCTCGACCGCGGCCGCCCGCGCCGCCGCACGGTTCCTGATCGTCCATCCACCCGTGCCGATCGCCGTGCGGGCTCCCTACGGGCTCCTCAGCGCGGCCGCGATCGGTCTCCTGCCACGCTGGGCCCGCTGGCCGTTGCGCCTTCCGTGGCTGCCGGGCGTCGAAGCGACGGCCGTTCGCGCCGCGGGCCTCACGGTCACGAGCGGCATCCGCTGGGCGATGTCACCGCCGCCGGTCTCGACATGAGGATTCCGGTGAGGCGCGCCAGAATGGAAACCTGTCCATCCGAAGGAGTGAACGACCGTGAAGAAGCTGACCCTGCTGGCGGCGGCTGCCGTCGGCTACGT
Organism: Aeromicrobium phragmitis; assembly: GCF_003674095.1. Classification (GTDB taxonomy): domain Bacteria; phylum Actinomycetota; class Actinomycetes; order Propionibacteriales; family Nocardioidaceae; genus Aeromicrobium; species Aeromicrobium phragmitis. The sequence goes on along the minus strand of NZ_RDBF01000001.1, from coordinate 266,762 downwards.
CCTCGGCACGAAGGCCGGCCGGGAGCGCTACGAGCAGATCAAGGCCCAGGCCGAGAAGCTGTGGAGCTCTGAGCCGGTGCAGAGCACGGTCGACACCGTGCAGAGCGCCGCCCGTGATGCTGCCTCGGACGCCGGTCACAAGGCTGCCGACGTGGCCAGCGACGTGAGCGGCAAGGTCGCCGAGACCGCGAACGATGCGGCGAGCGCGATGACGTCCAAGGTCAAGAGCGCGGCTGACTTCGCCTCGGAGGATCCCGGGGACGCGGGGGATGCGGACGCAGCCAAGGCCAACGAGACCTGGAACCGCTCCGATGACCTCGCAGCCGAGGCTCAGGCCGATTCTGCCCGCGCCGATGCCGAAGCGGCGTTCGGTGAGGTCGACGGTGCGGAGGCAGCGCAGAGCGCGAACGAAGCGCAGACCGCAGCCGAGGATCTCGCCGAGGCCGCGCAGTCACAGTCGGCTCGCGGCGATGCCTCCGCGGCCTACACCAAGGACGCGATCGACGAACAACTCGAGGAGACGGTGATCGACGAGCCGCGCCCCGGCTCGACGAGCTGACCGGTTCCTGACGTCATACGCCCGGTGGCCTGGAGGCCGCCGGGCGTATGACGTTCTTGTGTCCAGGGCGATGTCGGACCGCTACGCTCCGGATGTGCAGGAGGAGAGAAGGGCGGCGATCGTCGCCGGGCTGGTCACCGCCGCCGTCGGCTTCACCAGTTCCTTCGCCGTGGTACTCGCCGGCCTCGACGCCGTCGGCGCCTCCGCGTCGCAGGCGGCGTCCGGTCTGCTGATCCTCTGCGTGACTCAGGGGCTCGGGACGATCCTGCTGGCGCTGCGGTATCGGGTGCCGGTCACCCTGGCCTGGTCGACACCCGGAGCGGCGCTCCTCGCCACCACGGGAATGGTGGACGGCGGGTGGCCCGCGGCGGTCGGCGCCTTCCTCGTCGTCGGCCTGCTGGTCGTCGCGACCGCCGCCATCAAACAGCTCGCCGATCTCGTTCGCGCCATCCCCACCTCGATCGCCCAGGCGATGCTAGCCGGTGTCCTCGTCCCGCTGTGCCTTGCTCCCGTCACCGCCACCGCCGAGCGCCCGCTACTCCTGGCGCCGGTGGTGCTCACGTGGCTCCTCCTCGCGGCGCTCGCCCCGCGCTGGGCCTCTCCCGCCGCGCTCGTCGTCGCGCTCACTCTCGCCGTGCTGGCCGGCGACGATCGTTCTGGGGCCGTATGGCCGGGCCTGGCGTGGACCATGCCCACCTTCTCGATCGGCGCGGTCGTCGGCCTCGCGGTCCCGCTCTATCTCGTCACCATGGCGGCTCAGAACGTCCCTGGCGCCGCCGTGCTGACCAGCTTCGGCTACCGGCCGCCGTGGCGAGCCGCGATGCTGGTGACCGGGGTGGGAACGATCGGCGGAGCGCCCGCCGGCGGCCATGCCATCAACCTCGCCGCGATCAGCGCCGCGCTTTCGGCCTCCCCAGAAGCAGGACCGGACCCGTCGAAGCGCTGGGTCGCCGCCGTGACGACCGGGACCACGTACGTCGTCATCGCCCCGCTGGCGGCACTGCTCACGGCGGTGGTCGTCGCGGCGCCCCCCGGCCTCGTCGCGGCCGCCGCCGGCCTCGCGTTGCTCACCACGCTGGCGGGCTCGCTGCGGGCGGCGCTCACGGCAGCCGATCGCGCCGAGCCGGCGATCGTGACTTTCCTGGTCGCTGCCTCCGGCATCAGCGTATGGGGGATCGGCGCAGCGTTCTGGGCCTTGGTGGCCGGTGTGATCGCGCACCTGGTGCTGCGAAGGACAGTTCGAGCACGCTAGGCCGGACGGGGACGCTCCATGCTCCAGACGGTCGGCCCATCCTGGATCGTTGTCACCGCCGACGTGACGAACCCGTGGCGCTCGTACAGAGTGACGTTGCGCGGATCCGACGTCTCCAGGTGCATGCCAACGCGGACGCGTTGGTCGAGGAGATCGAGGGCGGCGCGCAAGACGGCGCTGCCGAGTCCACGGCCCTGCTGGTCGGGACGCACACCAACGGTCGCGAGCGTCCAGGCTCCGGGGTCGGCCGGAGCACGGAGCTCTACCGAGGCGAGTCGGGCGATGCGGTCGCCGTGGAGTTCGACGACGCGCCGCTCCGCCTCACCGGGAAGGGAAGCACCGGGCGGGACGAACGCGGCGACGGCCGCCAGATCGCCGGTCACCATGACGAGACCGTGCGGCATCGCCAGGTGCGCGAGGTAGAGGTGCTGCACCTCACGCAGGCGTTCGTCGTGATCGTCCGGGGGGAGGATCCAATCGGTCCACGGGTAACCGTGGAAGGCCGCCGCCAGGGTACGTGCCGCCGCGTCGAGATCGCCGACGACGGCTTCGCGGACGGACGTCATCGAATCCCCAACCGTCGAGGAGCCAACGACATGCTCCGACCATCCCCCGCTTGCTGCGTGCTGACGTGCATTCGCGAGACGATATACCTCGGCGTCACGAGCACCGCAGCGGGATCGACTTCGACCGATCCTCACACCGACGTCGCACGGTGGACGGGCTAGGAGCCACGAAAGGTGAGACGCGATGGACGGAAAAACCCCGGAGCGGGATCAGGATTCGTTCGTCGAGTTCGACGACGCGCGGGCGATCCTCCTCGTCGATCACGAGCGAACCACCGCCCGTATCCGCGCCCTCGGGCGGGACTTCACCTCGATCGTCGAGGACTCCGAGCTCAGCGCGACCGACGACGAGCACGATCCGGAGGGAACGACGATCGCCTTCGAACGCTCACAGACGAGCGCACTTCTCGGGGCGGCCGTGCGGCATCTCGCTGATGTGGAGGCGGCCTTGAGGAAGATCGACGAAGATTCGTACGGTCGCTGCGAGTACTGCGGCGAACCCATCTCCCGCGAACGTCTCCGGGCTCGGCCCGCGGCGCAAACCTGCATCACGTGCGCGGAGAAGACGGTCTGAGAGCGAGTGACACTGCCCGACGTCATACCTTTTGTGGCCCAGGGGCCGCCGATCGTCTGGCGCAAGCAATCGGGATGGACGCCCTCAGGAGGAAGATCGCCGCGTGGTGGAGCTGAGGGGACTCGAACCCCTAACCCCCTGCTTGCAAAGCAGGTGCGCTACCAATTGCGCCACAGCCCCAAGATTGGATCAGACCACCCGATCGCTGGCCTGCGCCCAGGGGTCCTGCTGTGCCGAGCGGCGACGCAGAAGAGCGAACACGCCGGCACCCGCGGCGACGATGACGAGGAGCTTCTTCATGTCGTTTCCCTTCGTGGGCGGTGGGCCTAGCTGGACTTGAACCAGCGACCTCTTCCTTATCAGGGAAGCGCTCTAACCAAGCTGAGCTATAGGCCCGCAACAGCGATGAACTCTACCGTACGCGTCCACACGCCGTCGTGGCGGGGGTGCGGCTCACCTGCGCTCGTCGGCGAAGGTGAGCTTGATGCCCCCGAGGATCTGGGCGGCGAGGTTGTACAGATGCGCCGCGATCGTGGCGAGCGCGGTCATGAACACCACGTTCAGGGCGGACAGCACGAGCGTCAGGCCGATGAGACGGCCGAACCCGAAGTACTCGGTGATGTCGAATCCGCCGGCATCGTCGCTGAGGATGTTGGCGACGCTGTCGTTAAGGGCGGACCAGACGCCGGTGACCTGCAGCACGACCCAGAACACCGACACCGCGACCACGCCGACGATCATCAGTGCCACCGACACGACGAAGGCGAGGCGCGTGACCGACCACGGCTCGATGTACCGAAGCCGCAGCGACGCGCGACCCGGGCCCGCCGGTTCGGCGTCGGGCTCGACCTGCACGGCCGACGTCGAGCTCTCGCTCTTCACCGGCGCGGGGGCCGGCTTCTTCGCCGACGGTGCGGTGGCCTTGGTCGTGCGCGGCGCCCCCTCGCCCTTGGACTGAGGAGTGGGCCCGTCGTCCTTGACCGCCGGAATGACGGCCGTGGTGTCCGGGCCCTCCTGGGTGGTCCGGGTGTACTCGTCCTTGCTCAGTCCGCTGAGCGGCTTGCGCGGTCCGCCGGTCGCGGAGGTCCCGCCGCCTGCGGGACGACTCAGCGGCTGGCGAGCCGACACGCTCGGCTCCTGCGAGGACCCGGCGCCGGACTTCGGGTTCGCGGGCTTCTGCGACGCGGGCTTGCTCGCCGACGACGGCGCAGCCTTGGCCGGCTTGGCAGCCTTGGTGGGCTTGTCCGCCGCTTCCGCCGCTTCCGCGCCCGGCTTGGAGGCTTCCTGAGTCGCGGGCGTCTCCGCCTTCGGCTCGTCCTTCGGCACACGCGGCATCTGCTGCGTGGGCGCCTCACCCTGGCCCGGACGCTCGCCCTGCGGCTTGTCAGTCACTGGTCTGCCCCTCGTCGATCGACGTCATGGCTTCGTCGGCCTGCGACTCGATTTCGTTCTGGGCCACCAGTTCGGTGTTCCGTGCGATCGTGACCACCCGGTCGTCCCCCTTGAACTTGACGAAGCTCACCCCCATCGTGCCACGACCCTTGGAGGGAACGCCGGACACCAGGCTGCGAGTGACCTGTCCGCTGGCCGTCACGCTGATGACATCGTCGCTGTCACGGAGCACGAGACCGCCGACGAGTTCGCCGCGGCTCTCGGTGATCTGCATGGCCTTGATCCCCAGACCGCCACGACCTTGCACCCGGTACTCGTCGATCGGGGTCTTCTTGGCGTAGCCGCCGTCGGTGACGGTGAAGACGTACAGCGGATCGTCCTCGTCGTCGGCGCCGGCCTTGACCACCGTCATCGAGAGCAGTTCGTCGTCGGGCCGGAACTTCATGCCGGTGACCCCCGACGTCGCGCGACCCATCGGCCGCAACTGGTCGTCGGTCGCCGGGAAGCGGATCGACTGGGCCTTGCGACTGATCAGCAAGATGTCGTCCTCGGGCGACACCAGCTCGGCACCGATGAGCTCGTCCTCGGGATCACGGAAGTTGATCGCGATGACACCGGCCTGTCGCGGGCTGTTGTAGTCGGCGAGGCGAGTCTTCTTGACGAGGCCCTTCCTGGTCGCGAGGACCAGATACGGAGCCTGCTCGTAGTCGCGGATGGCGAGAACCTTCGCGATCTCCTCCTCGGGCTGGAAGCTCAGCAACCCGGCCACGTGGCCGCCGCGCGCGTCCCGTCCGCCCTCGGGAAGGTGGTAGGCCTTGGCGCGATACACCCGGCCCGCGGTCGTGAAGAACAGGATCCAGTGATGGCTCGTCGTGGCGAACACGTGCGCCACGGAGTCCTCACCGCGCAGCGATGCGCCACGCACGCCCTTACCGCCGCGATTCTGCACGCGGTAGAGGTCGGTCTTGGTGCGCTTGGCGTAGCCACCCTTGGTGATCGTGACCACGACTTCCTCGTCGGGGATGAGGTCCTCGTCGGACAGATCGCCGTCGGCCGGAATGATCTTGGTCCGCCGATCGTCGCCGTACTTGTCGACGATCTCGGCGAGCTCCTCGCTGACGATCTCGCGCTGACGCGACTCGCTCGCGAGGATGGCCTTGAGTTCGGCGATCTCGGCCTCGATCTTGGTGAGGTCGTCGATGATCTTCTGACGTTCAAGGGCGGCGAGTCGACGCAGCTGCATGTCGAGGATCGCGCCGGCCTGGATGTCGTCGATCGCCAGGAGCGACTTGAGACCCTCGCGTGCCTCCTCGACCGTCGGGCTGCGGCGGATGAGGGCGATGACCTCGTCGAGGTGGTCGAGCGCCTTGGCCAGGCCGCGCAACACGTGGGCCCGCTTCTCGGCCTCGCGGAGGCGGTAGCGAGTACGACGTTGGATGACCTCGATCTGGTGGTGGATCCAGTTGAGGACGAAGCCGTCGAGGGTCAGCGTGCGCGGAACGTCGTCGACGAGCGCGAGCATGTTGGCGCTGAAGTTGCTCTGCAGCTCGGTGAACTTGTAGAGGTTGTTCAGCACCACGCGCGCGACCGCGTCGCGGCGGACCTCGATGACGATGCGCCGGCCGACGCGCGAGCTCGACTCGTCACGCAGATCCGCGATGCCCTGCAGGCGGCCGCTGTTGACGAGGTCGGCGATCTTGCGCATGAGCGCGTCGGGGTTGACCTGGTAGGGCAGCTCGCTGACGACGAGCTGCATCTTGCCCTTGGTGTCCTCCTCGATCGTGACGACCGCGCGCATGGTCACCGAACCGCGGCCGGTGCGGTACATGTCCTCGATGCCCTTGGTGCCGACGATGAGCCCATGGGTGGGGAAGTCCGGGCCCTTGATGCGCTGCATGAGCGCCTCGAGGAGTTCCTCGTTCGAGGCGTCCGGGTGTTCGAGCGCCCACTGCACGCCGGCCGCGACTTCGCGCAGGTTGTGCGGCGGGATGTTGGTGGCCATGCCGACCGCGATGCCGGCCGAGCCGTTGACCAGCAGGTTGGGGATCCGCGCCGGCAGGACGGACGGCTCCTGCGACCGGCCGTCGTAGTTGGGCTTGAAGTCGACGGTGTCCTGCTCGATGTCGCGGACCATCTCCATGGCGATCGGCGCGAGCTTGCACTCGGTGTACCGCATCGCGGCCGCCGGGTCGTCGCCCGGGGAGCCGAAGTTGCCCTGACCGGTGATCATCGGCGCCCGCATCACCCACGTCTGCGCCAGGCGCACGAGGGTGTCGTAGATCGCGCTGTCGCCGTGCGGGTGGTACTGACCCATCACGTCACCGACAATGCGGCTGCACTTGGAGAAGCCGCGGTCGGGGCGGTAGCCGCCGTCGAACATCGCGTACAGCACACGGCGGTGGACCGGCTTGAGGCCGTCGCGCACGTCGGGCAGCGCACGCGACACGATCACGCTCATGGCGTAGTCGATGTACGAGCGCTGCATCTCGTCGTGCAGCTCGACCGGCTCGATCCGATCGTGCTCGATAGGGATGTCAGTCATGGGTCACATACCTCGTTCGAGTGGTCTGGTCTCGCGTGGTCTCGGTACGCGGGCTGGTCCCTCGCCCGCTACTCGACCACCGAACATCGGGCTAGATGTCGAGGAAGCGGACGTCTTTGGCGTTGCGCTGGATGAACCCGCGGCGCTGCTCGACGTCTTCACCCATGAGCACGGTGAAGATCTCGTCGGCGACGGCGGCGTCGGCCAGAGTGACCTGGCGGAGCAGACGGCCCTCGGGATCCATCGTGGTCTCCCACAATTCGGAGTCGTTCATCTCGCCGAGGCCCTTGTAGCGCTGCACCGGCGCCTCCTTGGGGAGTCGCTTGCCGGCCTCGTCGCCGGCGGCCAGCAGCGCGTTGCGTTCACGGTCGGAGTAGGCGAGCTCGTGGGGAGCGTTGGTCCACTTGATCTTGTACAGCGGCGGCTGGGCGAGGTAGACGTGCCCGGCATCGATGAGCGGCTTCATGAAGCGGAACAGCAGCGTCAGTAGCAGCGTGGTGATGTGCTGGCCGTCCACGTCGGCGTCGGCCATGAGGACGATCTTGTGATACCGCAACTTGGCGATGTCGAAGTCCTCGTGCACGCCGGTGCCGAGTGCGCTGATGATGGCCTGCACTTCGGCGTTCTGCAGGATCTTGTCGATGCGGGCCTTCTCGACGTTGAGGATCTTGCCGCGCAGCGGAAGGATCGCCTGCGTGCGCGGATCGCGACCACCCTTGGCGGATCCACCCGCGGAGTTGCCCTCGACGATGAAGATCTCGCATTCGTCGGGATTGCGGCTCGAGCAGTCGGCGAGCTTGCCGGGCAGGCCGCCACCGCCGAGGAATCCCTTGCGGTTGCGGGCGAGGTCGCGTGCCTTGCGGGCGGCGAGGCGGGCCGAGGCGGCATCCATCGCCTTGCGCACGATCGTCTTGCCCTCGTTCGGGTGCTGTTCGAACCATGCGCTGAGTTCGTCGTTCAGCACCTGCTGCACGAAGCCCTTGGCCTCGGTGTTGCCGAGCTTGGTCTTGGTCTGACCCTCGAACTGCGGCTCGGTGAGCTTGACCGAGATGATGGCCGTGAGACCCTCGCGGATGTCGTCGCCGGTGAGCCGGTCTTCCTTCTTCCGGACCAGGTTGTTGGTCTCGGCGAAGCGGTTGACAGTGGTGGTGAGCGCAGCGCGGAAACCCTCTTCGTGGGTCCCGCCCTCATGAGTGTTGATGGTGTTGGCGAAGGTGTGGACCGCCTCGCTGAAGCTGGCGTTCCACTGCATCGCCAGCTCGAGCGACAGCCCGCTCTCCTCGTCCTCACGCTCGATGCTGATGACGTCGGGATGGATGGGCTGCCGGTTGCCGGTGTTGATGTGTCCGACGTAGTCGACCAGCCCGCCGTCGTAGCGGAACGTGACCTCGCGCTCGAGCTCGTCAGCCGTGCCCTCGGTGGCCTCGGGGTTGTCGTCACCGGGCAGCTCGCGCTCATCGCGCAGCGTGATGGTGAGCCCCTTGTTGAGGAACGCCATCTCACGGAAACGCGTCTTGAGCGTCTCGTAGTCGTAGGTGGTGGTCTCGAAGATGTCGGCCGAGGCGTAGAACGTGATGCTCGTGCCCTTCTCGTCCGTGGCCTCGTGCCGCTCGAGCTGGCCATCGGGCTCGCCGTACGTGAACGACTGCGTCCAGCGGTAGCCGTCCGTCTTGACGTCGACGTACAGCTTGGTGCTCAGCGCGTTGACGACCGAGACGCCGACGCCATGCAGACCGCCGGACACCTTGTATCCGCCGCCGCCGAACTTGCCGCCGGCGTGCAGCGAGGTGAGAACGAGGGTGACCGCCGGGATCTTCTCGACCGGGTGCTCACCGACCGGGATCCCTCGGCCGTCGTCGACGACGCGGACACCACCGTCGGCCTGCAGGACGACGAGAATCTGGGAGGCGTAGCCGGCCAGGGCCTCGTCGACCGAGTTGTCGACAACCTCGTAGACGAGGTGGTGGAGGCCGCGCTCGCCGGTGGAGCCGATGTACATGCCCGGCCGCTTCCGCACGGCCTCCAAGCCTTCGAGGACCTGGATGTTGCTGGCGTCGTACGACTGCGGCTGACCGGACGAACTCGCGTTGTTGGTCTCAGGCGCTTGGGTCACTCGACAAGTATACGGGCAACCTCGTGGCTCTCACGGATCCGAGGTCCGAAAAATGAGCGTCATGTCGTCGCTGAAGTGCCGGTGAACGCCACGTAACGGGGTTCAGGACTTCCCAGCGGCCCCTCGAACGACCTGCACCACGTCTGGCGGTGGCCTGGGCCGCTCTCGGGGCGATCCGCGTGTGCGCACGTCGGCGTTCGGCTCCGTGCGGCAAAGTGGAGTCATGTCCGTCGATACTCCCGTGCAGCCTACGCGATCGGCCGCTCGTCGCGGCAGGGTCAATGGTGTCGCGGCGATCGTCGCGGTCCTGGCGATTCTGGGGTTGGGCGCCCTCGTCGCGACGGCACTCGCGTCGTCCACCGGTCAACTCGTCGACGACGCGGCGATGAACGCCGTCACGGCCAACAACACCACGGAACTGACACTGTTGAGCGGACTGGGACGGGTCTCGCTCGGCGCGATCCTCGCCGTCGCCGTCGGCTGTGTCGCCATCGCCGTGGTGCGCCGGCGCTTCGCCCTCGCCGTCGGCGCGGTCGCGATCATCGGGGCATCGAACGTCACCACCCAGCTACTCAAGGACGTGCTCGATCGTCCGAACCTCGGGCTCGGGGTGCACAACAGCCTGCCCAGCGGTCACACCACCGTCGTGGTGAGCGCGGTCGCGGCGCTGCTGCTCGTCCTCCCGGCGGTGATTCGCCCGCTGATGGCCGTGATCGGGTCCGCGGCGATCGGACTGACGGGATTGTCGACCATCGTCGCCGGATGGCACCGGCCCGCTGACGTGCTCGCCGCCCTTCTCGTCGTGCTGGCCTGGACCGGCGCGGTATCGGTGGCGGTCGGCGGTCGCCGGGGCCCGGTGGTCCTGTCGGGCCTCGCGTCGTTCATCGGCGCGATCAGCTCCGTCGTCATCCTCGTCGCGCTCGGCGTACGGCCCGAACACTCGTGGCAGGATCTGCTGCTCGCGACCGCGGTTCTGGGCGTCGTCGCCGTCGTGACCAGCGTGGCCGTGACACTACTGACGCTCATCACGCCGGCGCGCGACTAGCGACGATGAAGCCGTGGCGGTGAGGGCACAGCCGCCACGGAGCGCGACCACGCGACGCGACGTCGCCTCGGCGTGGGTCAGCCGTAGGTGTCCCGGGGGCCTCGCCCGCCGCGGACCGAGCGGCGCCCCTTCTTCCAGGACGGCGCCTGCGGCCCGCGGATCTCGAGCCGGATCACCGCACCGTCGCCCAGGAGGTCATTGAGTTTGGCCACTAGGCGCGGGGCCAGCAGCGTGAGCTCCTTGGCCCAGGCCGTCGAGGTCGCTTGTATCCGCACAACGCCGTCGGTGAAGTCGACGACCTCACAGTGCTGCGCGACTTCCGGCCCGACGATCGCAGGCCAGTCGGTGAACACTCGGGTCGCGGCCAGCTGGTCGCTCCAGCCCTGCTGGCGGACCAGGTCGCCGAGGAAGTCCGACACCGGCGTCGCGTCCTCACGCTCGGGCCGCGCGGAGCGGCGTGGTCCCGGCCGGCGTCGCCGCGGAGCCATCGGCACACCACCCGTGCGGTACGAGTCGGCGATCTCCCGTGCCAGGCGGAGGACGTCGTCGGGGCTGCGCGGTGTCTCGTCAGGCTCGGACGTCATGCGCTTTCACCTCCCCGGATCGGACCGTGAATCTCCGGCCGCTCAGGCCCTCGGGGACGTCGTCCTCGACGGCCGCCGTGACGAGGACTTGCTCGGCAGTGCCGACCAGTTCCGCGAGGTGCTCCCTGCGCCGCTGGTCGAGTTCGGCGAAGACGTCGTCGAGAATGAGGATCGGGTCGTCGCCGTCGTCGCGGACCAGATCGAACGCCGCCAGCTTGAGCGCCAACGCCAACGACCAGGACTCGCCATGACTCGCGTACCCCTTGGCGGGCAGGTCGCCGATGGACAGCACCACCTCGTCGCGATGCGGCCCCACCAGGCTCACTCCGCGCTCGAGCTCGTCGCGGCGCCGCTGGTCGAGGTGCTCGGTCAGTGACTTGGCGATCGCATCCGCGTCGCGTTCGTCGGGGTCGAGGTCCTGCGCCGAGGAACGGTAGGTGAGCCCGACGCTCTGGCGATCCTCCGCCGCCGCGGCCGCCACGGCTCCATACGCCCGGGTGGCGTACGGCGCGAGCGCGTCGAGCAAAGCGAGCCGCGCCGCGGTGAGCTGCCCGCCGATTCGAGCGAGGTTCTCGTCCCAGATGTCGAGGGTGGACAGGTCGACGTCGCGGCGCCGCCCGGCCGACTTGAGCAGGGTGTTGCGCTGTCGCAACGTCCGCTCGTAGTCGGCCTTGATGCCGGCGAGCCTGGGGGTGCGCAGCACCAGGAGCCCGTCGAGAAAACGGCGCCGGTCCGAGGGATCCCCCTTGACGAGGGCCAGGTCTTCGGGGGAGAAGATGATCGTGCGCACCGTGCCGACGAGGTCGCGGATCCGCGGGACGGCGTTGCGATTGACCCGAGCCCGATTGGCCTTGCCCGGAGTGATCTCGAGCTCGATGAGCGCGCTACGCCCCTCCTTGACGACATCGGCGCGTACGACGGCGCGCTCGGCGCCGGCCCGGACCAGGGGAGCGTCCGAGGCGACGCGATGCGAGTCCAGGCGCGAGAGGTAGTCGATCGCCTCGACGAGGTTGGTCTTGCCCTGACCGTTCGCACCGACGAACGCCGTGGCCCCCGGGCTCAGCTCGATGTCCACGCTCGGATACGAGCGGAAATCGACGAGGGAGAGCCGGGCGACGTGCACACGACCACGGTAACGGGTGGACGGCGCACGGCGCCCATCACGCCGCCGGCAGGCTCACTCCTTGGCGGGCGGCACGTCCGGGGACTCGATCGTGGCCTGGACCGCGTGCCCACCGAATTGCTGGCGCATGGCGGCGACCGCCTGCATCGCCGGGGACTGGTCCTGCCGCGAGGTGAATCGGGCGAACAGCGCTGCGGAGATCGCGTGCATCGGCACGGCGTGGTCGATCGCCGCCTCGACCGTCCACCGGCCTTCGCCGGAGTCCTCCGCGTAACCGCGGATCTGGGACAGCCCCGGATCGTCCTGCAGCGCCTTGACCAGCAGGTCGAGCAGCCAGGACCGGACGACCGTGCCGACGCGCCAGGAGTCGAAGACCTCCGTGACGTTGTCGACCAGACCGGCCTTCTCGAGCAGTTCGTAGCCCTCGGCGTACGCCTGCATCATCGCGTACTCGATGCCGTTGTGGACCATCTTGGAGAAGTGGCCGGCACCGACCTTGCCGGCGTGGACGAATCCGCTCTTGTCGTCCGGACGCAGCGCATCGAAGGCGGGCTGCACCTTGGCGACGTCTTCGGCGGCACCGCCGGCCATCAGGGCGTAGCCGTTCTCGAGACCCCACACACCACCGCTCACACCACAGTCGACGAAGCCGACGCCCTTCTCGGCGAGCAGACCGGCGTGGATCGGGTCGTCGGTCCAGCGAGAATTGCCGCCGTCGACGACCACATCGCCCTCACCGAGCAGATCTGCCAACTCCTCGATGGTCGCCTTGGTGGGACCGCCGTGCGGCACCATGACCCAGACCACCTTCGGCTCGTCCGAAGGCAGTCGCTCGACGAGTTCGCTCAGTGACTCGACGTCGCGGACCTCCGGATCCAGGTCGTAGCCGACGACGGTGAGACCGGCGCGCTGCATCCGGGTCCGCATGTTGCCGCCCATCTTGCCGAGTCCGACGAGACCGATGTGCATGAGGCGTCACTCCTGGTTCGCGTTGTCGTGTGTTCAGTTCTGCAGGCGTACGGGCATGATCAGGTACCGGAATGCTCCGTCGGGATCCGCGCCGACCTCCGAAACGCCCGACATGGCCGCGGGCTTGGTGTGCTGGGTGAAGGCCAGGTGCACGACGGGCTCGGCCATCACCGAGAGCCCCTCGAGCAGGTACGTCGGGTTGAAGCCGATCGAGATGTCGTTGCCCTGGATCGTCGCCTCGATCGACTCCGAAGCCTGTGCCTCGTCACCGCTGCCGGCTTCGAGGAGCACTTGCCCCTCGGAGAAGGACAGCCGCACCGGCGTGTTCCGCTCGGCGACCAACGCGACGCGCTTGACCGCGTCGACGAAGGTCTGGGTGCCCACGTACGCCACGGTCTCGGCCTGGGCCGCGAAGAGCTGACGCACGCGCGGGAAGTCTCCCTCCAGCAAGCGCGTCGTGGTGCGTCGGACGCCGTTGCCGACGGTGCCCTCGAAGCCGATCATGCCGTCGCCGGTCTCACCCGCCGAGACCGCGATCGTGACGTCACCGCTCGCCGCGAGTGCGCGGGCGGCCTCGCCCAGCACACGGGCGGGGACGAGCGCGCGAGCGGAGATGTCGCTGGACTCGGGGAACCAGTCGAGGTCACGCAGGCTCGCACGGAAGCGGTCGGTAGCCATCAAGGAGATCGTCTCGCCTTCGAGCTCGAGTCGCACGCCAGTGAGCAACGGCAGCATCTCGTCTCGACCGGCCGCGGCGCTCGCCTGCGCCACCGCGGTGGCGAACGCGTCGGCCTTGATGGTGCCGGAGGACGTCGGCATCTCTGGCAGTTGCGGGTATTCGTCGACCGGCATGGTCTGGAGGCTGAATCGGGCGCTGCCGCAGACCACCTGGACTTTGCTGCCGTCGAGGGCGATGTCGACCGGCTGATGCGGCAGAGCCTTGACGATCTCGGCGAGCAGGCGTCCGGAGACGAGGACCTTGCCGTCGTCGAAGACCTCGGCCGGCAGCGTGGCACGGGTCGACGTCTCGTAGTCGAAACCGGCGAGGGTGAGCTGGTCGTTGGCGGTCTCCATGAGCAGTCCCGCGAGCACCGGCACGCTCGGACGGTTGGGAAGACTGCGCGCGGTCCACGCGACGGCATCAGCGAGGGTGTCGCGATCGATGCGGAACTTCACGAGAGCAAGGCCTTTCCAAGGTCGAGGGAGGCGACGTGTCGAATCCTGCCACGGTGGGGAGACAGCAGCGTAGTCGAGCGGGGAATCCACACTCCGCGGTGTGCATGACTTCGACGAACGGTCGTTATATGTATCTCTGTCGTCGTCGTAGTAGGCACTGTGGATAGTGTTGAGAACTGCCGTTTGTGCTGGTCAGCGAGTCGGTGGCGCCGTGGACGGCGTGTGGAGCCGGGCGTGGATGGGCCCCGGGGAGCTGTGGATCGCGCCGGAGCGTCCACGACGCGTTCACAGGGCTCCGGCGCGTCGTCCACCTGTTGTCCACAGTTACCCACAGGCTTTTCCCCACGTGTGAAAAGGGCTTGACGGACCGGTGCGCCGAGCAGTATTGAGCCGGTGCGGTTCACGCTTGCCTCGCCTGCTGCTTGATCCGGGCGGTGAGCTCGGTGACCTGGTTGTAGACGGCGTGCTTCTCGGCCATGAGCTTGCGGATCTTGCGCTCGGCGTGCATCACCGTGGTGTGATCGCGGTTGCCGAACTCCTGTCCGATCTTGGGCAACGAGAGCTCGGTGAGCTCACGGCACAGGTACATGGCGATCTGGCGGGCGAGGACGAGGTCGCGCGACCGGTTGGTGCTGCACAGTTCCTCGATGGTGAACTCGGAGTACGCCGCGGTCTGCGCCATGATCAGGCCGATCGAGATCTCCGGCTCTTCACCCTCGGCGACGAGATCCTTCAGCACGATCTGGGCGAGCTGGAGATCGACCGTCGTGCCGTTGAGGTTCGCGAACGCGGTGGCGCGGATGAGTGCACCCTCGAGCTCGCGGATGTTCGTCTGCACCTTGCTGGCGATGAACTCCAAGACGTCGGCCGGAGCGGTGAGCTTCTCGTTCGACGCCTTCTTTCGCAGGATCGCGATGCGGGTTTCCAAGTCGGGCGGGAGCATCTCGGTCTGCAGGCCCCAGGTGAACCGGTTGCGCAGGCGCTCCTCGAGGGTCTTGAGCTCCTGCGGCGGCCGGTCCGAGGTCATGACGATCTGCTTGTTCTCGTTGTGGAGGGCGTTGAAGGTGTGGAAGAACTCCTCCTGCGTCGACTCCTTGCGTTCGAGGAACTGGATGTCATCGACGAGCAGCACGTCGATCTCGCGGTACTTGCGGCGCAGCGCGGGCGTGCGGTTCTCACCGATCGCGTTGATGACGTCGTTGACGAACTCCTCCGAGCTCACGTACCGCACGCGTGAAGAGGGGTAGAGGTTGAGGACGTAGTGACCGATCGCGTGCAGGAGATGAGTCTTCCCGAGGCCGGAGTCACCGTGGATGACCAGAGGGTTGTACGCCTTGCCGGGTGCCTCGGCCGCGGCGACGGCTGCTGCGTGCGCGAACCGGTTGGAGGATCCGATGACGAAGTTCTCGAACTGGTAACGAGGGTTGAGGCGCGCCTCGGCGATGCTGTTGCGGTGCTGTTCGGTGCTGACCGGGCCGACGGCGGCCGGCCGGCTCACCCAGCTGGGCGTGAGTCCGTCGCGGTCGGCGGGCTCGTCGGTCTCGTCCAGGTCGTCATCCTCGTCGAGTTCCGCCGAGGCAGGTGTGTCTTTGTCGACTTGTTGACTTGTCTCTAAGTCGTCGAGGACGGTCGGGTCGATGGTGACGACGAGCCGCGCGTCGGCGCCGAGGCGCGACCCCAGGGCCTGCTCGAGGGCGGGACGCACGCGCGACTCCAGCTGAGCACGCGTCAGATCGTCCTGGACGGCGACGATGAGGATGCCGGCGTGGAGCGAGAGCGGCTTGGCCCCGTACACCCACACCTTGGCCCCCGGCGACAGGGTGGACACGGCCTGATCCCATAGATCTCGAAGATCGATGTTCTGGCCGTGGTCCACATCGCTCACCGCGTCTGCTCTCCTCGCATCGTTGCTGAGTCTTGCTGGAATTCCAGGGGCGTCCTGGGAACTTCTTCACGAACTTGTTCACACGGTTGTCCACACCATGTGAATGACCGGTGACGGAAGCGTCGCGCCCTGTGGAAAAGCCTCCTGGGACTCTAACGGTGCCGCGGCTGTGGCGACAAGCCGGTTCGCGCAATTGTGTGGACGAGCTCGGCGTGTCGGCTGGACGTACCATGGAGTCTGCGAGTACAGAGGTCAGTTTGACCCGATTCGGGTGGTCCCCGTACCGTTAAACTGGTCGTCCCTGCGCGACTCCCGCCGCGTGCCCACGAAGTATCCTTCGTGAGCGAGCGGTGGCCGTCGACCGGCCGACACAGATCCAGACGTCAAAGGAAACCTTCGTGAGCAAGCGCACCTTCCAGCCCAACAACCGTCGTCGCGCGAAGAAGCACGGCTTCCGCCTGCGCATGCGGACCCGCGCCGGCCGCGCGATCATCTCGTCGCGCCGCCGTAAGGGCCGCGCCAATCTGGCTGCCTGATTCACGTGCTCGCGCGTGCCCACCGCATGCGCGACGGTGACGCGTTCCGCCACACCATGAGGCGCGGAACCAAAGGCGTGGCCCCCACGCTCGTCGTCCATGCGGTGACTGCTCCGGAACCGGCGGATTCGTCCGTCGGTTTCGTCGTGAGCAAGGCCGTCGGGTCGGCGGTCGACCGTAACCGCGTGAAGCGGCGACTTCGACACCTGGTGCGCGAGCGCGTCGGCGCGCTCGACGCGGCGACCTGGATCGTCGTGCGCGCACTGCCCCCGGCGGCGAAGGCGCCATTGGCGGCGTTGTCCCGGGACCTCGATCGCGCGATGGCGCGTGCCCTGGACGGTCGTTCGCGATGACGTGGCTGCTCGTTCAGCTCCTACGCGCGTATCGCGCGGTGATCAGCCCGCTGTACGGACAGGTGTGCCGGTACTATCCCTCCTGCTCGGCCTACGCGCTAGGCGCCGTGGAGCAGCATGGTGCGTGGCGCGGTTCGCTCTTGGCCGCGCGGCGCTTGGCTCGGTGTCACCCGTGGACCGCTGGTGGCTACGATCCCGTTCCCCCCACGACGGCGCGTCGGCTTCGCGCGTCTGAACAAGGAGAGGCATGTTCGACTTCCTAGGCTCGATCCTCAACGCGATCATGACGCCGCTGTACTACGCGGTCTCAGGCATCGTGTTGCTGTGGCACGAGCTGTTCTCGCTGTTCCTCGACTCTGCGTCGGGCTGGTCGTGGGCACTCTCGATCGTCGGGCTCACCGTGACGATCCGCGCCATGCTGATCCCGCTGTTCGTGAAGCAGATCAAGTCGAGCCGCAACATGCAGCTGCTCCAGCCGCAGTTGCGTGAGCTGCGGGAGAAGTACGGGCACGACCGGGAACGGTTCGCCCAGGAGCAGATGAAGCTGTTCAAGGACTCGGGCACCAACCCGTTCTCCTCGTGCATGCCGCTGCTGCTGCAGATGCCGATCTTCTTCGCGCTGTTCCGCGTCATCAACGAGGCGGCCCGCAAGGGACGCGACGGAGCTCTGGGCTTCCTGGAGCCCAGGCACGCGGAGTCTCTCCAGGACGCGCAGTGGCTCGGCGGACGGATTGCCGACACTTTCCTGACGAGCGAGCACCTCGAGACCAAGATCATCGCCATGGTGATGGTCGTGTTGATGAGCGCGACGCAGTTCTTCACGCAGCGTCAGCTCATGGCGAAGAACATGCCGCCGGAGGCGCTCAACGGCCCGTTCGCGCAGCAGCAGAAGATGCTGCTGTACATCCTGCCGGTCGTCTTCGCGGTCTCCGGCGTGGCGTTCCCGCTGGGTGTGCTCGTCTACTGGACGACCTCGAACCTGTGGACCATGGGCCAGCAGTTCTATGTCATCCGCAACAACCCCGCGCCCGGAACGGCGGCCTTCAAGGCCAAGCAGGAGCGCGACGAGAAGCGCGGTAAGACGCCCCAGATCGACCCCGCGGAAGCGGCGGCCGAGGAGCGCAAGCGCATCGCGCGGGAGGCCGCGCAGAAGCGCCAGCAGCCGAAGAAGCAGCCGCGCAGCCAACGCAAGCAAGGTGGCGGCGGCCCGAAGAACTCCCCCAAGAAGCGATGAGTACCGAAGGGGCACCGATGACGGAGACGGCTCAGGATTTGGAGCGCGAGGGCGATATCGCCGCTGACTTCCTCGAGGAGCTGCTGGACATCGCCGACCTCGATGGCGACATCGACATCGACGTCGACGGTGATCGTGCCGCGCTGGAGATCGTCGGCGGTGAACTGGGCCATCTGGTGGGTCGAGACGGCGAGGTCCTTGACGCCTTGCAGGAGCTCACGCGCCTGGCGGTGTATCGCGAGACCGGCGTTCGCAGCCGGCTGATGCTGGACATCGGTGGTCACCGCGCGGCGATCCGGCGCCGCCTCGTCGACGAGGCCAACGCCGCTGTCGACGAGGTGAAGGCTGGAGCAGGCGAGGTCGCGATGGCGCCGATGTCCGCGTTCGAGCGGAAGGTCGTTCACGATGTCGTGGCGGCAGCGGGTCTGGTCAGCGAGTCCGAAGGCACCGGTTCCGCGCGACACGTCGTCGTGCGTTCTGCGTCGGCATGAACCAGGAACCTGCACTCCCCGTTTCACGTGAAACGCTGGCGACATCGCTGTTCGGCGACCGTACGCCGCTGATGGAGCGATACGCCGAGATCCTCGCTGCGGACGGTGTGGAGCGGGGGATGATCGGACCCCGTGAAGTGCCGCGATTGTGGGACCGCCATCTGTTCAACTGCGCGGTCGTGTGTCCGCGGATTCCGAACGGCGCGGACGTCGCCGATGTCGGGAGTGGCGCCGGCCTGCCGGGTCTGGTGTGGGCGATAGCGCGCCCGGACCTGAGGGTCACGCTTATCGAGCCGTTGCTGCGCCGGACGCGGTTCCTGGATGACGTGGTGAAGGCTCTCGACCTCGAGAACGTCACGATCGCCCGTTCCCGCGCAGAGGAGGTAGACGACCGCTTCGACGTCGTCACCGCCCGGGCGGTAGCGCGGCTCGACAAGCTCGCGCGCTGGTGCCTACCGCTCGTCGCCGCCGACGGCGTACTGCTGGCGCTGAAGGGGAGTAGCGCCCATCGCGAGGTCGGGGAGACGCGTGGCGTCGTCGAGAGTCTCGGTGCGCGGTCTATCGTGGTAGCGACGTACGGTGACGACCAGCTCGACGTCCCAACGACCGTGGTGGAGGTGACCCGATGACCGTCGTGCCCGGGATCGGCTGGCCGGTGCTGGAGGCTCAGCCGCTGGTGGACGAGCTCGGTCCAGAATCGGCCGCTCCGATCGGATGGCAGGTTCCACGTGAAACAACGAAGGACTGAGTATGGCTGAGCAGACGCCGACGGCAGCGGAGTTCGCTGCCCAGGCATTCGAGGAAGACGCCTCCACTCCGCTGGCGACTCAAGCCCGTGACCACGTGACGATGCTGGAGCGCCTCTCCACGGTCGGCGACTTCGAGCGCCCGAGCTCACCGCGCGTCTTCGTCGTAGCCAACCAGAAGGGCGGGGTGGGTAAGACCACCACCTCGGTGAACATCGCGGCGGCGATGGCCATGCGCGGCCTACGGGTACTTCTCATCGATCTCGATCCGCAGGGCAATGCGTCCACCGCGACCAACATCGACCACGGCAGCGGCACGCCAGGGACGTACGAGGTGCTGTTGGACGGCGCGCAGATCGCCGACGTCGCACAGCAGGCACCGGAGATCGCCAACCTCTTCGTCGTTCCTGCCACGATCGACCTGGCCGGAGCGGAGATCGAGCTCGTCTCACTCGTCAGCCGCGAACAGCGACTGCGCAAGGCGATCGACAGCTATCTCGCCGTGAGCGACCACCCGGTCGACTACGTGTTCATCGACTGTCCACCCTCACTCGGACTGCTCACCGTGAATGCGATGGCCGCAGCGCGCGAGGTGCTCATCCCCATCCAGTGCGAGTACTACGCGCTGGAGGGTTTGAGCCAGCTCCTGCGCAATATCGAGTTGGTGCAGCAACACTTGAACCCGAGGCTTGAGGTCTCCACGGTGCTACTGACGATGCACGACGCGCGGACGAACCTCTCGGCGAGCGTCGCCGCCGAGGTACGGCACCACTTCGGAGATCGGGTGCTGAGCACGGCGATTCCACGCTCGGTGAAGATCAGCGAGGCACCGGGGTACCAGCAGACCATCTTGACGTACGACCCCACCTCCACGGGCGCGCTGTCCTACCTCGAGGCGGCCCGCGAGATCACGACGCATCGGTACGAGGAGGAGCGCGCATGACGACTCGACCCGGACTCGGCCGCGGCCTCGAGGCATTGATCCCGACGTCGCGCGCTGCGGCGGAGCGCGAGGGTCTGGCCGAAGTCGAGGGCGCACGATTCGCCGAGATTCCGGTGTCCTCGATTCGGCCCAACCCCAAGCAGCCGCGGCAGGTCTTCGACGAAGACGACATGGGTGAACTCGTGCACTCGATCAAGGAGGTCGGGCTCCTTCAGCCGATCGTCGTCCGCGAACTCGAGGAGGGCCGCTACGAGCTCATCATGGGGGAGCGCCGGTGGCGCGCTCACCAGATGGCCGGTCTGGAGCTCATCGCGGCGGTCGTGCGGCAGACGACTGATGAGGATCTGCTGCGGGACGCACTGCTGGAGAACCTGCACCGCTCGCAACTCAACCCGTTGGAGGAGGCCGCGGCCTACCAGCAGTTGCTGGACGACTTCGGCTGCACGCACGACGAACTGTCGGCGCGGATCGGACGCTCGCGCCCCCAGATCACCAATACGATTCGCTTGCTCAGGCTCACTCCTGCTGTCCAGCGGCGCGTGGCGGCCGGCATCCTCTCGGCCGGCCACGCGCGCGCGTTGGTCACCGTGACCGATCCGGAAGTCCAGGACCGGCTCGCACAACGCGTGGTGGCTGAGGGAATCAGCGTTCGTGGGCTCGAGGAGATCGTGCGCTTCGGTCAGGAGGAGACCACCGCGCGGACGCGCAAGGCCAACACGCGGCCGACGTCGCCGAAGGTCGCCGAACTGGCCCACAAACTGTCCGAGCACTTCGATACCCGCGCCACGGTGCAGCTTGGCAAGACCAAGGGCAAGATCACCATCGAGTTCGCCACAATCGACGACCTGGAGCGGATCGTCGGGTTGATCAATCCATAAGTCGACAAAACGACAAATCCCCTCGTAGGCATCTCTACGAGGGGATTTGTCTTCCCGAGGTCAGGCGATGAATTCGCCGATCTCGTTGAGGATCGCCGACTTCGGGCGGGCGCCGGTGATCGACCGGACGAGCTCGCCGTTCTGATAGAGGTTGATGGTCGGCAGGCCGGTGACCCGGTACTGCGCCGGGGTGACGGGGTTGGCATCCGCGTCCATCTTCACCACGGTCAGCGTGTCGGGGTTCTCCGCCGCGATCTCTTCGAGGATCGGGGCGACCTGGCGGCACGGACCGCACCACGAGGCCCAGAAGTCTACGAGGACGGGACCATCGGCCTTGAGGACCTTCTCCTCGAAGTCCGCGTCGGTGACGGCAGCGATGTCAGCCATGTGATGTGCTCCTTCGTTCATTCGGTCAAGGCGGCGGCCGGTGCGGGTTCACCGGCCTCCTCGAAGCTGGCGAGATAGCGCTCGGCGTCCAGTGCGGCCGAGCAGCCGGTGCCCGCGGCCGTGATGGCCTGGCGGTAGGTGTGGTCGACGAGGTCGCCCGCGGCGAACACGCCGGGCAGATTGGTGGCCGTCGAACCGGGCTGGGTGAGGACATAGCCCTCGTCATCGAGGTCGACCTGACCGACGAGAAGCTCCGAACGCGGATCATGACCGATGGCGATGAACAGCCCGCTGACCGGCAGACGCCTCGTCTCACCGGTGCGGGTGTCGCGGAGCGTCACGGCTTCGAGCGACCCGGTCCCGTGGATCTCGGCCACCTCGCTGTTCCACGCGAAGTCGATCTTGGGATTGGCGAGCGCGCGTTGAGCCATGATCTTGCTGGCTCGAAGCTCGTCCCTGCGGTGGATGAGCGTGACCTTGTCGGCGAACCGGGTCAGGAACGTCGCCTCCTCGACCGCCGAGTCACCGCCGCCGACGACCGCGATCTCCTTGCCGCGGAAGAAGAACCCGTCACACGTGGCGCACCAGCTGACACCGTGCCCGGAAAGCTCGTCCTCGCCGGGCAGGCCGAGCTTACGGTAGCCCGAGCCCATCGCGAGGATCACGGCGCGGGCGGAGAACGTCCGCCCGTCGGCGAGGGCGACGGTCTTGATCGGACCGGTGAGATCGACGTGCGTGACGTCATCGGCGATGAGTTCGGCACCGAACCGCTCAGCCTGTGCTCGGAACTTGTCCATGAGCTCGGGGCCCATGATCCCGTCGGGGAAGCCGGGGAAGTTCTCGACGTCGGTGGTGTTCATCAGGGCGCCGCCGGCCGTCACCGAGCCCTCGAAGACCAGAGGTTCGAGGTTCGCCCGCGCGGCGTACACAGCGGCGGTATAGCCGGACGGACCCGAGCCGATGATGATGACGTTGCGGACTTCGCTCATGGAGAGACTCTCTCGTCGACGGTGAAACTACTGGTGCAAACGGATTCTAGGTGCAGGACATTCCCGATCGATGCAGCTCATCGACCGCGGACCGCGACGCCGCGGATCTCGCCGCGGTACTCGTCGGTTCCGACCTGGGGAAGCGAGCGCAGCCACACCACCACGTAGCGCGTGTACGTGCCCGAAGGCAGCGCGATAGCGGCGTCCTGGCCCGCGCCGTCGAGCACGGCGACCTCGCGAAGATCGTCGAGCGAGGTCGGCGCCTGCTGCATGGTGGAGGGCGCGGTCATGATCGACAGATCCGTGGGTGAGCCGGCGAGGCGCAACTGCACCTGCTCGACCTGGGTGGGGCTGCCGAGATCGAGAATCAACCCGACGCCGTCCTTCAGCCGGCCGAACGCCGGATCGCCGTAGTAGGTCGAGGTGTACCAGCCCGATTCCGGGTCGTCGTCGACCGCGTTGTCCACGAGCCGCGGGTTCTCCTCCAGGTCCGAGCCCTGGGGGTCGAAGTCGATCGCCGTCTGCACCGGGACCACGCGCGCGGGCTCGGAGGCGGACGGCGTGGGGGTGCCGTCCGGATCCGTCGACCGTGTCGACTGCGCCACCAGGAGCGCCAACACGGCGACGATCATGACGGTCCCGAGGACGCCCAGCAGCACCAGCCCGCGGTCTCCCCGAGCGGCCTCGCGGAGCCGTCGGCGGCCGCGTTCGAGCCGCGTCGGGGGAGGTGGCTCGAAGGCCTTGGGGCGGCGACGAGGCGGGGCGAGGCCGGGCGGGGGCCCGGACGGGAGGATGACCGGATCCAGCCGGAGAAGATCCGGCGACGACACCGGCGAGTGCACGAGTTGCTCGGAGTCGACGTCGTCGTCTTCACCGGTCAACAGCAGGACGTGGGCGATGTCGGAGGCCTTGGTCAGCGGAGGCTCGTGGTGGCGCGGCGGATCGCCGAGGATCCGGTCGCAGACCGTGTCGATGTCACGCGCGACGCCGGCGCGGACCTGCCGCGGCCGCAAGAGCCGACCATGTTCGGTGGGTGCCGCGCGGAGGCCGTCGACGTGGCCGCCCGGCCAGCGACTCACCAAGCAGGCGTACAGGAGTCTGCCGATGGCGTGGATGTCGGCGCGCTCGTAGCTGTCGAGATCGGCGGCCGAGACGTGTTGGTCCACCGGCGCCAGGGCCGTGGCCACACCGAGCCCGACGATCCGCACGGCGCCCGACTCCTTCAACAGCACCTGGTTCGGGGTGAGGCGGCGGTGGTACAAACCGTGCTCGTGCGCGTGGGCGAGGGCCTGGGCGACCTCGGCGACGACGGTCGCGGCGCGGCGGCTCGGCAGGGGCGACTGGACGAGCAGACTGCTCAGCGGGACGGCACGCGCCCATTCGCGGACGATGACGTGATAGCCCGCGTCATCTTCGATCAGATCGAGGACCCGCAGGAACCGATGGTCGGTGACCTTGGTGGAATCGCGCGCAGCCTGGAGGAAGTTGCCCGAGCGGGGATCGTCCGAGGGCAACAACTCGACGCGGACGTTGCGGTTGAGGATGTGGTCGTGAGCCCGCCAGTTGGACGCCCCGAGGCTTTCGCTCACCAGATCGTGGAGTTCATACCGTCCGGCCAGCACGACGCCCGGCGCGAGGGCGCGTCGTTCGCTCGTCACGGTGTACTCCTTCGGTCCCCACCATGGTAGGACGCCAGACCAGTCCTGCCGTCAGCCACGGCGTAGCAGACTGCGGACGACGTACTGGAGTTCGCGCAGCCGGGCCACCTGCGCGGCTGCGGCGTACGCCAGCGCCCCGAACCCGCCGACGACGACGAGGTGCAGCAACGCCGCGACGAACGTCCCGTCCGGACCGAGATCGAGCCGCAGCCACGCCACGCTCGCCGCGACCATCAGCCCGCACGTCAGCACCGTCACGAGCGCCAGCCGGATGAGGAACCTGGCCATCTCGGTGGTGGCGATGCCGCCGACCCGGCGCGACAGCAGGGTCGCCGAGATGGCCAGGCCGACGAGGTAGGCGGCACCGAATGCGAGCGCCAGGATCGTGGAGACCCAGACGGGCGCGACGAGTGCCGAGGCGACGGAGGCGACCAGGACGTTCGTCGCGGCGATGACGGCTTGGATCCAGAACGGCGTGCGGGTGTCCTCCATGGCGTAGAAGCCGCGGAGCACGACGTAGTGGAGCGTGAAAGCCACCATGCCGAGACTGAAGGCCGAGATCGTCGTGCCGATCGCCCCGACGGACGAACTCGCGGCGCCACCGGAGGCAAGGACCTGGGCCAGTTGAGGGCCGAGGACGCCGACCGCCACGGCGATCGGCACGATGAGGATGAGGACGAGCCGGAGCGTGCGGCCGATCTCGGAACCGACACGGGCGAGCCGGCCGTCGGCGGCGTGCGCGGACAGTGTCGGGATGATCGCCGTGGCGAGGGACACCGTGATGACGCCGTGCGGCACTTGAGCCAGGAGGAAGCCGAGGTCGTACACCGTCTGGCCGGCGGCCTCCTGACCGGTGCGGCGCCCCTCGATCGTGGCGCCCGAGCCGATCCGGGCGACCACGAAGAACGCGATCTGGTTGACCACGATGAAGCCGAGGGTCCAGGCGCCGAGGCGGGCCGTGTGACCGAGCCCCACACCGCGGAAGTCGAAGCGAGGCCGGTACCGGAAGCCGACGGCGCGCAGGAACGGCACGAGCGTCGCCGCCTGGACGACGATGCCCAGCGTGGAACCGAGACCGAGCAGGAGAATCTCGCCCCTCGAGAACCCGTCCGCCGCGTCGGACGTGCCGAACAGCCAGGCGTAGGTCCCGAGCATGGCCAGGGCGATGAGGTTGTTGAGGATCGGTGCCCACATCATCGGCCCGAACCGCTGCCGGGCGTTGAGTACCTGACCCACGAGCACGAATGCACCGTAGAAGAACACCTGGGGCATGCACAGCACCATGAGCAGGAACGCCGAACGGCGCTGCTCGGTGAACTCGGGCGTGAACAAGGTGGCGTCGAAGAGCAGCCGCATGATGAGCGGTACGGCGATCGTCAGCACGATCGAGGCGGCCAGCAGGACGAGCAGACCCAGCGTGATGACCCGGTTCGCGTAGGCGTCGCCGCCGTCCTCGTCGTTCTTCATGGCTCGGACCAGCTGCGGTACGAGGACGACGTTGAAGATGCCGCCCGCGACCAGGATGTACAACGAGTTGGGGATCGAGTTCGCGATGTTGAACAGGTCGGCGTTCAGCGAGGCGCCGATGACCGCGATGAGCGCGACCGAGCGCAGCATTCCCGTGAGGCGCGAGACGATGGTGCCCAGTGCCATCCAGGCGCTGGCGCGCGCGAGGGTCGGGCGTTCACTCATCGGCCGACGCCTTCGCTGACGGCTCGGAGAGCCGCCGGAAGCCGCGGCGGTAGAACCGGCGGCCCATCGCCACGACCACGCCGAGCGCTGCGGCACCCATCGCCAGCCAGACGATCACGCCGACCTGACTCGACCGCACATTGAACTCGGCGGGGCGGCCGATCGGCGTCTCGCCGGCCATGGCCTGAGCGGTCAGCGTGGTGGAGGTCTGCCGACCCAGGTCGATGTCGGCGTTGACCGTCCTGCGTTCCCCCGGGGCGATGTCGACCGGGGGGATGACCGCGGGGTCCAGTGCCGGGTTGCTGGCGTCGAGGTCCACCGACACCGAGATGGGCAGGGCCGTGGGGTTGCTGATGGTGAGCGGGAAGCTGCCCTGATTGCTCGACAGCGTGACGGCCCGCGGTCCGAGGACCTCGATGCCGTCGAGGCTCTCTCTGATCTCATCGGCGCGCTGCGCGGCCGAGGAAGCCGCTCGCTCGGGCTGGTCCAGCCAGCGGACCGATACGGCCGATGACAGCTCCCGAGCCAGCGTCGAGGCGTGATCGTCCTGCCCGGTGACCGTGGCGGCCGCCATGGCCTGAGCCTGGTGCAGCCGCTCCACGGCCGACAGCACGGAGCCCGGCAACGGCGCGGTCAGCGGCTGATCGGGCAACTCTCCGTCGTACGCGTCGACACCGCCGGCGAGTAGCTCGTCCAACGTCACCGCGTGGGTGAGATCGTCGCCGCCCAGCGCCGGGACGAGTGCCGCGGCCGAGGCGCCGGATCCGGGGATCCAGGACGGATCGACGAACGTCAGAGCGTCGGCGCGCGACTGCGGATCGACGGCGCGCGAGAGGCTGGCGAGCGCGGCCTGGACCAGGACGCGCTGACGGAGGGTCACGGCGGTCTCGGTGCCGTCGCCGGCCCGCAGCGTGTCGTTGACCGCGAGAGGAGCCAAGCCGCCGCGGGTCTCGACGGTGACCAGGCTGCCGTGGCGCTGCTCCCAGTCCGGCAGCGAGGAGGAACGCACGATGGTCGGGCTCTCCCCCGTGGCCCGAAGTGAGTTCAGCATCGCCGTCGTGGCGCCGGTCTCCGCGGCCCAGTGCGCTCGTCGGCCGGTCAACTGGTGCTGGGCGAGCGCGTCGGTCGTCGCCGCCTCCAGCTGCGGAGCGATCGCCGCCTCCAGGTCTGGGCGGCTCGCGAGGGCCAGCCGGTCGGGGCGGTCGTAGTCGACGATCCAGGTCGCTGAGCTGCGGGCGAGCGCGACGAGGTCCTCGCGGAAGGAGTCGGCCGCGCGCCGATCCTCGTCGTCGATGTCGGCAGCGTCGGGGATGGCGACGTCGTCAGCGAGGTTCTGTGCCGCGTCGAGCACGGCGGGATCGATCACGAGCGTGCGCGACGACGTGGGCAGCGACGCGGCGAGGTCGAGCTGCTCGCGCATGCGTCCTCCGTCGGAGATCGCGTCGCGCAGCGCCTCGACATCCTCGGCGCCGTCCTCACGATGAGGACCGAGCGTGAACGACCACACGAGTCCCGAGGGCACGGGATCCTCCGGTTCGGCGACCCAGGGAAGAAACGTCGCCGCCCGGGCGACCGAGGTCGTACTGGTGTTGCCCTCCGCGTCGGTGGCGAGAATCTGGACCCCCACCGGGTACACGCCCTGGGCACCCGTCACGCCGACCTCGGTGAGCGGAACTTCGAGGTCGTAGGAGGCCGAATCGCCACCGTCGAGATCTCCGACCTCGTCGAACAGGCCGGTCGCGTAGATCCGGTCGCCGATGTAGGTGCGCTCACCACTGGTGAGCGCTTCGACCTGATCGCGGGTGGTGTACGGCGAGCGCGCCATCACCAGGTAGGCGTGGACGTTGGTCCACTCGGCGCTCCCGGTGTTCTCGATCGTGCCCGATATCTGGATCGTCGCGTCGGGGCTCAGCCGCGCCGGGCTCAAGGCGTCGATCGTCACGGTGAGCCCGCCCTGGTCGCCTTCCTCAGCCTGAGCGACGCCCCCGAGGGCGAACCAGAGAGCCGCGGCGCAGACAGCGAGCAGGAGGCCGCGCAGCCGGATCCGTCGGGAGGTCACCGCCCCATGGTAGGGGCGGGGGTACGTCGGGTCGGGCATCGCGACGTCCTGCCACTCAGTCCCGGGCAGCCCACCAGGCGCGGAGGGCCTCCGCGGCGGTCTCCTCGTCCAGCGGCCCCCGGTCCATGCGCAGGTCCAACAGGAATCGATACGCCTCGCCCACGACGCGACCGGGGCCTACCCCGAGGATCTGCATGATCTGGTTGCCGTCGAGGTCCGGCCGGATCGCATTGAGCTCCTCCTGCTGTGCCAGCTGGCCGATCCGCCGTTCGAGATCGTCGTACGTTCGCTGCAGCCGCAGGGCCTTCTTCTGGTTGCGGGTCGTGCTGTCTGCGCGGGTGAGGATGTGCAGCCGTTCGAGTTGGTCACCGGCATCACGGACGTACCGTCGCACCGCGGAGTCGGTCCACTGTCCCGTGCCGTACCCGTGGAACCGCAGGTGGAGTTCGACGAGCTTGCTCACCGCGTCGACGACATCGTTGGGATAGCGCAGTGCGCGCAGCCGCTTGCGGGTGAGCTTGGCGCCGACGACGTCGTGGTGGTGGAACGTCACCGTGCCGTCGGACTGGAAGCGTCGCGTCGCGGGCTTGCCGATGTCGTGCAGGAGCGCCGCGAGCCGCACGACGAGGTCGGGTCGCTCATCGAGACGCGACTCGAGGTCGATCGCCTGCTCGAGCACCGTGAGCGAATGCTCGTAGACGTCCTTATGACGATGGTGCTCGTCACGCTCGAGGATCAGCGCGGGCAGCTCGGGCAGCATCCGTTCGGCGAGGCCCGTGTCGACGAGGATCCGGAGGCCCGCCACGGGATGGTCGGCCAGCACGAGCTTGTTCAGCTCGTCGCGGATCCGTTCGGCGGACACGATCTCGAGCCGGTCGGCCATCTGGGTCATCGCCGCGATGACGTCGTCGGTCGGGCCGACCGCGAGCTGCGCAGCGAATCGCGCGGCGCGCATCATGCGGAGTGGATCGTCGCTGAACGACTGCTCCGCGGTCACCGGGGTGCGCAGCCGGCGATCGGCAAGGTCGTCGAGGCCGCCGAACAGGTCGACGAACTCCCCGTCGGGCAACCGCACCGCCATCGCGTTGATGGTGAAGTCACGGCGCGAGAGGTCGCCGTCGAGGGTGTGGCCGAAGGCGACGACGGGTTTGCGCGTCGCGGGGTCGTACTCGTCGGTGCGATACGTGGTGATCTCGAGCTGATCGGAGCCCTTGCGTGCGCCGATTGTGCCGAACTCACGGCCCACGTCCCAGGTGGCATCGGCCCAGCCGGCGACCACCTGCTCGATCTCCTCGGGAGCGGCCGACGTCGCGAAGTCGAGGTCGTGGACGACGCGGCCGAGGAGGGCATCGCGCACCGGACCACCGACGAGGACGAGCTCGTGCCCCGCCGCGGAGAAACGGCGGCCGAGCTCTGCCAGCACAGGATGCGCGGACAGCAGTGCGTCCAGGCGTTGGCGTTCGAGATCGGTCAGCTCAGGCACGATAGGCCACCTTACCGGCGAGGGCGCAATCGCTGAGGCGTCGGCGGGCTTCTTCAGCCGGCGATGCGTCAGGGCGACGGGGACACCGTGTGATGCTGCACGCGGATGCCCTCGGCGGCGAGGTACGCGCGAGATCGCCCCCACCGACGGTCGGTCGAGAACACCTCCCACGGCTCGACGAGACCCTCGGCGTGGATGACGTCGCGGAACCGGCGGAAGGCCCCGGCACCGGATATCGCCTGCTCCATCCGATGACGAAGTGCTGCGTCGGTCTGCCGCACGGCGAAATCGGCCATGTCGCGCCAGGCCTCCCGCGATCCTCGGCGCTCAAACCGAAGCCAGCGCGTGGGTTCCTGCTCCACGTCGATGACCACGTCGTCGCCGACCACCATGGCATCGGTAGCGGTCTCGTCATGAACCTGACCGGTGAGCAGATCGAGGTAGCCGCCCGATGACATCGTCATGTCGCCCTCCAGCTCGCTGCTCAACTCGTCGAGATCGACGGGCAGCAGCCTGGCATCGATGTGCTCGCGTCGCAGACAAGCCAGCAAGTCCTCCGCTAGCACCAGGTCGCCTGGGTCATCGCGCCAGGTCAACCGATCGATGAGCGATAGCGCGACGGGCTCGGCCTCGTCGCGCCGCTGCGACAACGCCATCGGCACCACGGCCCCGATCTGTTGCAGCGCGTCGTCCACATCGCGCCCCGCCACCGCCTCGAGGAAGAGGTCGGCGTCCCCGTGCGCGGCTGCCCCGCGCACCGCGCGCAGGTCGAGCGAGAGCTGTTGTCCGCGGTCCGGCCAGGACAGCAGCATCGGATGAGGACGTTCGGACGTCGGGGTGCTCGGCTTTGGCCGTCATCGTCGGCCCATCGCCGCCCGTACTGGTCGGGAATGGTTCCCCAGCCCCAGTACGGCAGCGGCGTCTTCGGCCGCGTTCCGAGCTGACCCACCGGGTCGATCTTCTGGTGGTCGACCACGCATCGGTGGGTCCACGCGTCACCGAGGTCGAAGACGAACCGGAACTCGTCCCCCAGCTCGACGGTCGAGGACACGGTGGCCGAGGCGACGTTCAGGGTCGCGGTGAGCGGTCCGACCGGCGACTCCGACAACTCGGCCGCGCCGCCGTCGCCGGTGATGACGCGCCCGTCGCCGAGCGTGAAGACCGACAGATGCGACCGATCCCACCGGGCGAACGCGTCGTTGATGGCATGGGCGAGATCGAGGAAGGTGTGCGACGGTCCCACCGCGAAGATCCGCCCTGGCCGGGGCCATAGCTCCTCGCCACGCCCACCGAGCAGCTCCACCGTCACCGACAACCAGTTCCGTGCCACGGCTCAAGAGTTCCAAAGGGACTGTGGGTGCCGTCAAGACAAGCATGACGAAGGGGCCGCACCCCGAGTGAACTGACCCCCGGGAGTTGGACTGAGAAATTCAGGTCCGACTTCTGGGGGTCAGTCATATGCATGGGCGAAGTTCGTTGACGGAGCAGCAGCGTGTCCTGGCGGTAGCGTGCTTCGAGGAAGGTCGCGGTGAGCAGTCGGTCGCGACGGAGCTCGGCGTGAGCGGGCCGGCCGTGAAGCGGCTTTACGACCGCTGGCGTGTGCGTGGTCGAGGAGCGCTGGTGTCCAAACCGACGAAGCAGTCGTACCCGTTCGAGGTGAAGCTCGAGATCGTTACCCGGTTCCTTGCAGGGGAGCCGAAGGTCGACCTCGCCCGTGAGTTCGGGGTGTCGTCGCCGAAGCTGATCGAGACGTGGGCGCGGAAGTACCGCAACGACGGCGAGGACGGTCTGAGACCGAAGCCGTTGGGGCGGCCGCGTGGGTCGACGCCGCCGACGGGCGGCGAGGAGTCGGAGCTGGAACGGCTGCGGCGAGAGAACGAGTACCTGAGGGCTCAGAACGCGTACTTGGGAAAATTGCGGGCCTTGATGGAGGAGAGGCGACGGACAAGGTGAACGCCGTCGTCGCCCTCAAGGCCGAGCACTCCCTCACCACCCTGCTCACGGTCGCGCAGCTGCCGCGATCGACGTTCTTCTACCACCAGGCCCGTCTCGACGCCCCGGACCGGCATGCGGAGCTGAAGGACGAGATCCGGAGGATCTTCGACCGGTTTGCGGGGCGCTACGGGCACCGCCGCATCCACGGCAAGCTCCGCGACGCGGGCTGGGTGGTGTCGAAGAAGACGGTGTTGAAGCTGATGCGTCAGCTCGGGCTGCGGTGTCAGATCCGGCGGCGCAAACGCTACAACTCGTTCAAGGGCGAGGCCGGCAAGAGCGCACCGAACCTCCTCAAGCGGGACTTCACCGCCACGGGCCCGAACCAGAAATGGGTCACCGACGTGACCGAGTTCCGTGTCGGGGACCGGCGCGTCTACCTCTCGACGGTGATGGACCTGTTCGGACGGGAGATCATCGGCCACGCCGCCGGCATCTCCCCGAACCTCGAGCTGACCAACACCTCGCTGCGTCACGGGCGAGAGGCCGATCGTCCACTCCGACCAGGGGTTCCAGTACCAGCACGCCTCCTGGCGGAAGCTGCTGAAGAACCACGCGGCCCAGTCGATGTCCCGCAAGGGCAACTGCCTCGACAACACCGTCATGGAGAGCTTCTTCGGCCACCTCAAAGACGAGCTCTACTGCAACACCACGTTCCTCACCGTCGACGCCCTCATCGCGGCGATCCACACCTACATCACCTGGTTCAACACCGAGCGGGGCCACTCAACGCTCAAGGGCCTGAGCCCGGTGCAATACCGGACCCAGGCCCTCGCTGCGTAGGCTCCTACTTGCCCAGTCCAACTTCTGGGGACCAGTTCATACGCCCGGCCCCTCGCGTCGTGATGGGTTACCGCAGTGCGAAGCAGGGCTCAGAGAAGTCGTACGACTCGGCGGTCGGGCCGGCCGACATCTCCTGCTCGATCGAGACGCCCGTCGGAGCCTCGGGATCCACCCTGCTGATGACGCTCTCGCGCCACGCCACCTCGTCCGGCTCACCGGCCTGGTTGCCCGACTCCGGCGGCAGGATGTCCTCGTAGTCGACCTCCTCGAGGTTCTGCGCCGCCTCGACGAGGTTGGCGCGGGTGATGCCGCCGTCCATCTCAGCGGCCGCCTCGAGCGCGGCGAGAAGCGGGTAGCTCCACGCCCAGCCTGCGGTGTACCCGTCATTGGGCGTGACGTCGCCGAGCGCGTTGCGCATCGCCTCGTGACCGGGGGTGTCGGTGCCCCACGGTCCCCACGGTCCGGCCTGGAAGTACATGGCCTCCAGCGCCGGTGCGGCCGCCGACTGCAGCAGCGCCGGGTTCCACGTCGGGCTCGATCCGACGACCGTGCCCTGCCAGCCCTGAGCCGCCGCGCCGCCGACGATCGTCGCCATCTCGGCCGGACCGGTCGTGACGACGATCAGCTCGGGCTGCTGCTGCAGCACCGCGGCCACGGCACCGGCCTGGTTGTCCTGGCCGGTCGGCGTCTCGACCTCCACGAACTCGAGGCCGTTGGCTTCGGCCGCCGCCTTGGCACCCGCGGCCGCGTCTCCGCCGTAGTCGTTCGGGTACTTGATCGCCATGACCGTGCCGCTGACGCCGCGCGCCTGAACCGCCCAGTCGACACCGTTCATCGCCTCGAAGCAGTAGTTCGCGCCGCTCTCGAGGATCTGGTCCTCGAACGACCACGCGGAGTTCCACGACGCCGGGATGCCGATGACGTCGTCGTTCTTCATGTCCTCGAGGATCGCCAGAGTCTGCGACGACCCGAGGGTCTGCCCGAGCGCCAGGATGTCGTTGCGCATCTCCTGGTAGCGCCGGTTGTGGATCTCCGGGTTGTACTCGGCGTCGGCGATGTGGTCCTCGATGTTGATGTCGTAGCCACCGACACCGCCCTCCTCGTTGACCCGCTGCCAGAACGCCTTCTGCGCGTCCGTGATG
Source organism: Aeromicrobium phragmitis (assembly GCF_003674095.1). Classification (GTDB taxonomy): domain Bacteria; phylum Actinomycetota; class Actinomycetes; order Propionibacteriales; family Nocardioidaceae; genus Aeromicrobium; species Aeromicrobium phragmitis. The sequence continues at coordinate 233,616 of NZ_RDBF01000001.1, read as the reverse complement.
GGCACGGCCAAGGGCGCGAACGGGCCCTTGGTGAGGTCGGAGATGGCGCCGAGGTAGATGCAGCCGTTGTCCTCGTTGACCGCGTCCGGACAGGGCTCCTCGGTGATGCCGGCGCTCGCGCCGTCCTCGTCGCCGCCTCCCCCGCCGCGGCACCCGCTGAGCACGAGGGCGGCGATGGCTGCTCCCGCGAGCGCCCGGGTCATGAATCGTCGGTGCGTCATGATCACTTCTTTCCTTTCAGTAGGAGAAGGGCCAGCCCTTCCAGTAGTTCCGGATCCGCATCCAGATGCCGAACAAGCCCCGAGGCTCGAAGATGAGGAAGCCGATGATCAGCAAGCCGTAGAGAATGGCCTCGAACTGGAAGACGTTGATGATGCCGCCGCCGGCCGTGGACGTGCTGATGACCGGGAAGAGGTGCGCGATCTCCTGCGCGATGCGTGGCAGCGAGGTGATGAACAGCGCGCCCATGATCGAGCCGGAGATCGTCGCGACGCCGCCGATGAGCACCATCGCGAGGTACTGGATGCTCAGCAGCAGCCCGAAGGCGCCGGGCTCGAACACGCCGACGACGGCGTAGTAGAGAGCACCCGCGACCCCGGCGAAGAAGGACGACATCGCGAACGCCATGACCTTGTAGACCGTCAGGTTCACGCCGATCACCGCCGCCGCGACGTCGCGGTCGCGCACTGCCGAGAACGCGCGGCCGACGCCGGAACGGGCGATGTTGCGCCCGAGGAACGCGAACACGATGAGGAAGACGAGCGCGAGCAGGTACTGCTGCTGGTCACGGCTCAGGCCGAGGCCGAACAGGGTGCCGGCCTGGGCGAAGTCGACCCCGAACAGCTCGAGGTCGGGACCGCGTCGGCCGACGCCCGGACCGCCGGTGAAGGTGCGCGCCTCGCGGAAGATGTGCTCCCCGAGGAACACCAAGCCGAGCGTCACGATCGCCAGATACAGGCCGCGCAGCCGGACCGCGACCGGACCCACGATGAGCCCGGCGACGGCGGCGACGACCCCCGCGGCCGGGAGCCAGATCCACATCGGCAGCCCGTAGCCGGTGACCGACCCTTCCGGGTCTCCACCCAGCACGGCTCCGGTGTAGGCGCCGATGCCGAGGAAGAAGGCGTGTCCGAGGGACACCTGCCCGGCGTACCCCGTGACGAGGTTGAGGCCGATGGCTCCGACGGAGGCGATGAGGCCGAGCGTGAAGATCAGCAGCAGATCGTCGGTGACGAAGAACGGCACCGTGAACGCCGCGAGGATGACCAGCGCGGTGGAACTACGCTTGGCCGGGGTGTTGAGTAGCCCCATGTCCTGTGCGTACGAGGTGCGCAGCAGGGGGCGCCCCCGCGGCGGCCGCGGAGCGCGGCGGGGGGTGAGCGTGCTGGTCATACGCGTTCCACCTCTCGGGTGCCGAAGAGTCCGTACGGTCTGACGAGCAGCACCAGGAACATCAGGGCGTAGGGGGCCACGAGCGCGAAGTTCGCGCCGAGGAACGGAGCGACGTTCGGCTGGTAGACGGCGGTGAGTGATTCGACGATGCCGACGGCCAGGCCCCCGATGACGGCGCCCGGCAGGCTGTCGAGACCGCCGATGATGATCGCCGGCAGCGCCTTGAGCGCGATGATCCAGGTGTTCTGCTCCATGCCGGCCGAGCCGGCGGCCACGAAGGTCCCCGCGATCGTGGCCAGACCACCGGCGATGGCCCAGGCGAGCGCGAAGATCGCACCGACCCGGATGCCCTGGGCGAGGGCGGTCTCCTGGTTCAGCGCCGTCGCTCGCATCGCCAGGCCGGCCTTGGCGTAGCGGAAGAACATGACGAGCGCGACGACGGTGATCGCGGTGACCGCGATGAGCGCGACCCGCTGATGAGTGATCGAGAGCCCGAAGACCTCGTACTGCCGCGACCCGTTGGGGAAGGTCACGATGCGGGGGTTCGCGCCCATGTAGCGGTTCGCGCCGATGCGCAGCACGATGTCGACACCGATCGTGATGATCGCGAGCGTGAAGACCGGCTTGCCGACCATGGGCCGCAGGGCGAGACGCTCGACGGCCATGCCCAGCAGAGCGCCGAGGATCATCGCGAGCAGCAGGCCCGGCCAGAACGGCAGCCCGACCTGGGTGGTGAGGTGGTAGCTGAAGAGTCCGCCGCACACCATCAGCGCCGGTTGAGCGAAGCTGATGACGTGGGTGGCCTTGTAGATCATGACGTACCCCAGCGCGAGCAGCGCGTAGATCGCGCCCTGGCTGAAGCCGTTCAGCACGGCTTGCGCGAACGTGTTCATACCGTCACCTGGCCTAAGGAAGTCGAGAGGGGGCACACGACGGCATGACGCGGCGGGGTGGTCGCTCGTGGGCTCGCGGTCATGCCGGCACCTCCTCGGGTGCCTCGTCGTACATGGCGGCGATCTGCGCCGCGAACTGCTCGGTGATCGCCGACCGCTTGACCTTCTGGGTCGCCGTGAGTTCGCCCTGCTCGTGATCGAGCTCCTTGGGCAACAGCGCGAACCGTTTGATCGTCTCCACGGAGGCGAACTTGGTGTTGGTCTCGTTGACGATCTGCTGGACGAGCTCGCGCACCTCGGGCTTCTCGGTGAGGTCGCGGTACGTCGTGAACGCGATCTTGCGCCGTTGCGCCCAGTCGCCCACGGTGTCCAGCTCGATACCGATGAGCGCCGTCAGGTAGCGGCGGCGGTCGCCGACGACGATCGCCTCCTTGATGTACGGCGAGGACTTGAGGCTGTTCTCGATCTCGCTCGGCGCGATGTTCTTGCCGCCGGCGGTGATGATGATGTCCTTGATCCGGTCGGTGATCTTGATGTGCGTCCCGTCGACCCATTCGCCGACGTCGCCGGTGTGGAGCCAGCCGTCGGGGTCGATCGTGCGGGCCGTGGCGTCGGGATTGTTCCAGTAGCCGGCGAACGTGCCCGCGTGACGGGTGAGGATCTCGCCGGTCTCCTCGTCGATGCGCACCTCGGCGCCCTGCTGCGGCTCGCCGACCGTGCCCACCTTGATGCGGCCGGCGACGTTGGCCGTGGCGATCGCGCTGTTCTCGGTCATGCCGTAGACCTCGTGCATCGAGAGGCCGATGCCCATGAAGAACTCGAGCACCTCCGGGGCGATCGGAGCCGCACCGGACGCGGCATAGCGAGCCTTCGCCAGACCGAGCCGCTCGCGCAGCGGGCGGTACAGGAACACCCATCCGAGCGCATAGGCGAGCCGGGTGGCGAGCGTGTGATTGCCCTCGTTCTCGACGAGCTTGCGGCCGATCCAGCGCGAGACGCGCATCCACAGCGCGAAGTTCGCGCGCTTGAGCCGCGACGCACCGCTCATCCGGATGTGGACGCCGGCGGCGATCTTCTCCCAGATGCGAGGGACACCGAAGACGATGGTCGGTTGCACCTCGCGCAGCGCGACCTGCACCGTCTCGATCGACTCGGCGAAGTTGACCTGTGAACCGACCGCCGCGTTGAACCACGTCGTGAAGACGCGCTCCGCGACGTGGCACAGCGGCAGGTAGGACACGATGAGGTCCTTGTCGCTCGCCGGCGGGTCGACGAACGCGCCCTGATTGGCGAGCGTGTCGATGACGAACTCGATGTTGCTGATGGTCAGCATCGCGCCCTTGGGCGGGCCCGTGGTGCCGGACGTGTAGACGAGCGTCGCGACGTCGGTGAGCTCGGCCTGCTCGGCCCGCTCCTCCACCGCCCCGGGGTGTTGGGAGCGGTGCTCCTCGCCGAGGGCGAGGAACTCGTCCCACGACATGAGCCGCGGATCGGTGTACCTCCCGCGGATACCGCGAGGGTCGATGTAGACGATGTGCTTGAGGTCGGGGAGCTCGTTGACGACCTCGAGTGTCTTGTCGACCTGTTCCTGATCCTCGGCGATGAGCACCGACGACCCGGAATCACTCAGGACGTGGCGCACCTCGGGCGCAGGATTCGTGGGGTACAACCCGACGGTCACCGCGCGTACCGCGGTGATGCCGATGTCGCTGAACAGCCACTCGCGCCGATTCTCGCTGTGCACCGCGACGCGGTCGCCGGGCTGCACGCCGAGCGCCAGCAGGCCGTGCCCGACGAGGACCGCGTTCTGCCAGTAGTCCTGCCAGGTGACCTGTTCCCAGATGCCGAGGTTCTTCTCGCGCATCGCGACCGCGCCGGGAGTGCGCTCGGCACGCTCGCGAATCCGCAGGGCCAAGGTGCTCATCGACTCGAGACCTCCTCGATGACGTCGGTGGCGGCGTCGTCGACCGTCCCGAGATACGCGCGGACGACGTCCGGATGGTTCTGGACCTCGTGCGGGGAGCCGATCGTGATGGGGACGCCGAAGTCCATCGCCATCACGCGGTCGGCCAGGTCCATCACGAGCCCCATGTCGTGCTCGACGAGGATCATCGGAATCTGCAGCTCGTCGCGGATGTCGAGGATGAAGCGCGCCATGTCCTCGGTCTCCTCGCCGTTCATGCCGGCCACGGGCTCGTCGAGCAGCAGCAGGCGTGGCTCCATCGCCAGGGCGCGTCCGAGCTCGATGCGCTTCTGGACGCCGTACGGCAACATGCCGACGGGGAGATGCCGGTAACTCTCGATCTCGAGGAAGTCGATGATCTCCTCGACGCGCCGGCGATTCGCGACCTCTGCCCGCCGTGCCTTGCCCAGCCAGGCGACCGCCGACGGCCACCCGTAACCGAGGTGATGGTGCCGGCCGAGCATGAGGTTGTCGACGACGTCGAGGTTCTCGAACAGCTCGATGTTCTGGAAGGTGCGAGCCAGACCGCGCTCGGCGATCCGATGCGGCGCGACACCCAGAATCGACTCGCCCGCGAAGCGGACCTCGCCGACCTGTGGGCGGTAGACCCCGGACAGGACGTTGAAGATCGAGGTCTTTCCGGCGCCGTTGGGACCGATGATCGCGAACAGTTCGTGTCCGCGGATGTCGAAGCTCACGCCGCCGAGCGCCTTGACGCCCGCGAAGCTCAGCTCGACGTCGGTCACCTCGAGGATGGATTCGGTCATGACAGCCACCGCTTCCTGCGCTTGTAGTGCTTGATGTCGCGGTAGGAGGTGGCGAGTTCGCCGCGACCGAGATAGAAGTCGCGGATGTCGTCGTCCTCCAGGAGGGCGGCGGCGGGCTGATCCATGACGATCTTGCCGTGCTCCATGACGTAGCCGTGCTGGGCGATCGAGAGCGCCATGGTCGCGTTCTGCTCGACCAGGAGGACCGTGGTGCCGCGCTCCTCGTTGATCTGCACGACGATGTCCTTGATCTGCTGCACGATGCGCGGAGCGAGGCCGAGGCTCGGCTCGTCGAGCAGGATGACGTCGGGCTGCGCCACCAGCGCTCGTCCCATCGCGAGCATCTGCTGCTCGCCACCGGACAGGTAACCGGCGGTGCGCTTGCGGCGCTCCTTGAGTACCGGGAACAGCTCATAGATCTCGTCGATCGAGTCGGTCAGGCTGCCGCGACGGGTGTGTCCGCCGACGCGCAGGTTCTCCTCGACGGTGAACTCCCCGAAGACGCGGCGTCCCTCCAGCACCTGACCCAGCCCGGCGCCCACGATCTTGGGGGCGTCCCATCCCTGGATCGGTCGGTCGCCCAGCAGGATCTCGCCCTTGGTGATCTTGCCGTCGTGGATGTCGAGCAGACCCGACAGCGCACGCAGCAGCGTGGTCTTGCCGGCACCGTTGGCACCGAGCAGGGCGACGATCTGGCCGCGGGGCACCGTGAGGCTGACCCCGCGCAGCACGAGGATCACGTCGTTGTAGACGACCTCGAGGTTCTTCACGCTCAGCACGACGACTCCCTAACTCCCGCGTGAGTGAATGCCCAGCATCCTGACACACAACGTGAGCCGCGTCACGTGATTTCTGCACATGGGGTGTAAATTTCTTCCCGTGAGAGAATTCGCCTCGCGTCAGACCGACGGGCGGGCACGCCGATCCGAGCGCACGCGCGCTGCCATCGTCGATGCTCACGTGCGGCTGCTCCGTGGCGGAGAACTGCGACCCAGTGCCAAACAGATCGCCGAAGAGGCCGGGGTGTCGGTGCGGACGCTGTGGGGGACCTTCGGCGATATGGAGAGCTTGTTCGCCGAGACGGTCGACTACTGGTTCGCCTCCGACGACGCTCTGGCCGAGCCGATCGACATCGATCAGTCGCTCGACGAGCGCATCGCGCAGTTCTGCAAGGGGCGCGAGCGCCGGTTGCTGAACATCGCCCCGGCGGCCCGGGCCGCCCTCCTGCTCGAACCGGTTTCACCGACCCTGCAGTCGAGCCGCGAGGGGCACATCGATCGCGTGCGCCAGGAGATCGCTCGGGTGTTCGCGGTCGAGATCGACCGAAGCGACGACCCCGACACGCTGCTGGACGCGCTCGCGGTCGCGACCAGCTGGAACGCGTGGTCGTTGCTTCACGACGATCACGGGCGTGAAGCCGCGGCCTGCCGCGCCGCGATGGAACTCACCCTCCGCGCCCTCCTGACCCCCACTGCCGAGTAGCAACCCGTAGCTGGTCGAGTAGCGGCGAGCTCTGCGAGCGGCGTATCGAGACCAGGTGACGTGACGTGGTCTCGATACGGTCGGCCGCGGCCGGCCTCCCTACTCGACCAGCTATGGCGCGGGTTGTTGGTGGTCGAGTAGCGGCGAGGGACGAGCCGCGTATCGAGACCCACATCGCGGGCGGCTTGGCTACTCGACCATCGATGGGGTGGATGGTTGGTGGTCGAGTAGCGGCGAGGGACGAGCCGCGTATCGAGATCCACATCGCGGGCGGCCTGGCTACTCGACCACCGATGGCGCGGGTTGTTGGTGGTCGAGTAGCAGCGAGCTCTGCGAGCGGCGTATCGAGACCGGGTGACGTGACGTGGTCTCGATACGGTCGGCCGCGGCCGGCCTGCCTACTCGACCAGCTACACCCGGGTTAGGTGGTCGAGTAGCGGCGAGCTCTGCGAGCAGCCGTATCGAGACCGGGTGAGGTGGTGTGGTCTCGATACGGTCGGCCGCGGCCGGCCTCCCTACTCGACCAGCTACACCCGGGTTAGGTGGTCGAGTAGCGGCGAGGGACGAGCCGCGTATCGAGACCAACGAACGCGGCGTGGTCTCGATACGGCTGCTCGCAGAGCTCGCTGCCTACTCGACCACCTATGGGCCTGGCGGTCAGTGTTCTTCGGCGGCGAGGGCGGCGGCGCCGATGATGCCGGCGTTGTTGCGCAGCTCGGCGGGGATGATCTCGGTACGGAGCGAGAGCAAAGGCAAGAAGCGCTGATGGTCCTTGCTCACCCCGCCACCGACGATGAACAGGTCCGGCGAGAACAGTCGCTCGAGATGGCTGAAGTACTCCTGGAGTCGCCCGGCCCACGACTCCCAGCTGAGATCTTCGCGCTCCCGCGCGCTGGTCGCGGCGTAGTGTTCGGCGTCGCCGCCGTGGAACTCGAGATGGCCGAGTTCGGTGTTGGGGACGAGCTTGCCGTCGATGATGAGCGCCGAGCCGATGCCGGTGCCGAGGGTGATGACCATGATGACGCCACCACGGCCACGCGCCGCCCCGTACCGCGCCTCGGCGACGCCTGCAGCGTCGGCGTCGTTGACCACGTGCACCTCGCGACCGAGCCGCTCGGTGAACAGGGTGTCGACGTCGGTGTCGATCCAGCTCTTGTCGATGTTGGCGGCCGTCCGGGCGACACCGCGCTGGACGACGGCAGGAATCGCCACGCCGGTGACCGGAGGCTGCGGCGCGTCGGGGAAGGCGTCGATGATCTTCTGACAGACGTCGGCGAGGGCCTCGGGTGTGGACTGCTCCGGAGTGTCGAAGCGGGTCCGGTCACCGACGAGTGCGCCAGTGTCGAGGTCCACCGGAGCGCCCTTGGTGCCCGTGCCGCCGATGTCGATGCCGAATCCCATCATGGCGGCGAGTCTAATCGGGTCTGCGCTGGTTCGTTCGGCGCACGAGGCCTCGATCGAGCCGGGGCCCTACCCTGAACCCGTGACCTTCTTGAAGCGTGGAGATGCGCAGTGAGCGGCGGGCTCGTCGCGCTCCTCGACGACGTCGCAGCGCTGGCCCGGTTGGCGGCGGCTTCGGTGGACGACATCGGGACGGCAGCGGGCCGCGCGAGCGCGAAGGCCGCCGGCGTGATCGTCGACGATGCCGCGGTGACTCCGCGCTACGTCCAGGGTCTGAATCCCAAGCGAGAGCTGAGCATCATCTGGCGGATCGCCAAGGGTTCGTTCCGCAACAAGCTGGTCTTCATCCTGCCCGCGCTGCTCGTGCTCAGTGAGCTTCTTCCGTGGCTGCTGACCCCGCTGCTCATGGTGGGTGGTGCTTACCTCTGCTTCGAGGGAGCGGAGAAACTGTGGGAGAAGTTCGGGCCGGGGCATCATGCGCCGAAGAAGCCGGCGGCCGCCCCCGATGGTCCCGACGAGGACGCCGTCGTGTCCGGTGCGGTGCGGACCGATTTCATCCTCTCCGCGGAGATCATGGTCATCTCGCTCAACGAGGTCGCGACCGAGGGCCTGTTGTCGAGGGCGATCATTCTCGCGGTGGTCGCTGTGGGCATCACCGTGCTCGTCTACGGCGTCGTCGCGCTCATCGTCCGCATGGACGACATCGGTCTGAGTCTGGCCGAGCGCGAGTCGCCGGGAACCCAGCGTGTCGGACGGGCCTTGGTCAAAGGGATGCCCAAGGTCATGGCGCTGCTCGCCACCGTGGGCGTCGCGGCGATGCTCTGGGTCGGCGGACATATCCTCCTCGTCGGGACGCACGACCTCGGATGGCATGGCCTCTACGACGCCGTCCATCACCTCGAGGAACTCGTCGCGGAGGCCAGCCCGGCGCTCGACGGACTACTTGCCTGGCTGACGAACACGGCCGCGTCGGCGCTGCTCGGGGTGCTGGTGGGTGCCCTCATCGTCGCCGTCATGCACCTCATCCCACGCCGCTCCCACGCCTGACGTGGAGCCGCTCACGGCCGTGGTCCTGGGCACGTCAGGCGGAAGAACGGCGAGATCGTCTCCGATTCAGAGCTGCCGCTCGACCCGGGCCGGAGATCCGGCGGCCACGACGTTCGCAGGAAGATCACGCACCCCGACCGATCCGGCGCCCAGCACCGTGTTCTCACCGACGGTGACGCCGATCGCGGTGGGGCTCGGCTGTCCGAGGAGTTCGGTGAGCAGCGCACGCAGCGCGGCGGCGGCCGCCGGATCGATCGTGAGCATCCGCTCGTGCATGCTGCGCGCATCGGTCAGGTCCTCACGTGAGGACAACGACAAGGGCGCCGATGCCCAATGGCATCGGCGCCCTTCGCGTCAACTGCTGACGACGCGTCAGTTCGTCGCCGAGATCAGCGCTCCTCGGTGCCCTCGATGAAAGCCTCGAGCTTGGCGCGGCCGAGATCGTCGGCGCGCTGCACCGGCGGGCTCTTCATCAGGTACGACGACGCCGAGATGAGCGGGCCGCCGATGCCGCGGTCCTTGGCGATCTTGGCCGCACGAATCGCGTCGATGATGATGCCGGCCGAGTTCGGCGAGTCCCACACCTCGAGCTTGTACTCCAGGTTCAGCGGAACGTCACCGAAGGCGCGGCCCTCGAGGCGGACGTACGCCCACTTGCGGTCGTCGAGCCACTGCACGTAGTCGCTCGGGCCGATGTGCACGTTCTTGTCCTCGATCTTGCCCGAAAGCGGGCCGTTGAGGTTCGACGTGACGGCCTGCGTCTTCGAGACCTTCTTGGACTCCAGGCGGTCACGCTCGAGCATGTTCTTGAAGTCCATGTTGCCGCCGACGTTGAGCTGGTACGTGCGGTCGAGCACGACGCCGCGGTCCTCGAACAGCTTCGCCATCACGCGGTGGGTGATGGTGGCCCCGACCTGGCTCTTGATGTCGTCGCCGATGATCGGCACGCCGGCGTCCTCGAACTTCTTGGCCCATTCCGGGTCGGACGCGATGAAGACCGGCAGTGCGTTGACGAAGGCCACGCCCGCATCGATCGCGCACTGCGCGTAGAACTTGTCGGCCTCCTCCGAGCCCACCGGCAGGTAGGACACGAGCACGTCGGCCTGGGTGTCCTTGAGCACCTGCACGACGTCGACCGGGTCGCCCGCGGCTTCCTCGATGGTCTCGCGGTAGTACTTGCCGAGACCGTCGAGCGTGTGGCCACGCTGCACCGTCACGCCCGTGGGCGGGACGTCGGTGATCTTGATCGTGTTGTTCTCGCTGGCCTGGGTGGCCTCGGCGAGATCGAAACCGACCTTCTTGGCGTCGACGTCGAACGCGGCGACGAACTCGATGTCGCGCACGTGGTAGTCGCCGAACTGCACGTGCATGAGACCCGGCACGGAGCCGTTCGGATCAGCGTTCTTGTAGTACTCGACGCCCTGGATCAGGGATGTGGCGCAGTTGCCCACGCCGACGATCGCTACGCGTACCGAACCCATGAGTCCTCACTTCTTCTTTCTCGTGGTGGATGATCGCTTCTTCGGACGGTGACCGTGGTCGGTCTCGTCCGCGGAGGTCGTCTCGACGCCCGACGGAGGCGTCGTCGCCTCAGGAGCCGTGTCCGCCGCTGCCCGTTCGCGCTCGATCAGCTCGGTGAGCCAGGTGATCTCGCGTTCGACGGACTCCAACCCGTGCCGCTGCAGCTCGCGCGTGTAGGAGTCCATCCGGTCACGCCCGCGCTGAGCGGCGTTCTTGACGTTGTCGAGGCGCTCCTCGAGCCGAGAGCGTCGGCCCTCGAGGATGCGCACCCGGATCGGGGACGTGGTGCGTGAGAAAAAGGCGAATCGCACGCCGAAGTTCTCGTCGTCCCAGGCACTCGGTCCGGTGTCGGCCAGCAGTTCGGCGAGGTGTTCCTTGCCCTCCGCCGTGAGCCGGTAGGTGATCTTGGCCCGACGGCCGCTGTCGACGTCCTCGTCGGCCACGATGTACCCCTGCCGGCCCAGGGCCTTGAGGCAGGGATACAGCGTTCCGTAGGACAGCAGCCGGGTCCAGCCGAGCAGGCCGTTGACCTGCTTGCGCAGCTCGTAGCCGTGCATGGGCGAGTCCGCGAGCAGGCCGAGAACGGCGAGCTCGAGAGCGACTCCCCTGCGACGAGACACCGGATGCTCCTTCGAGAACGTGACGACGAGTTATATCGAGACGATACATCGTAGCGTCACTCCCGTCACCGATTCTGGCGGGGGATCTTTGAAGTTCAGGCGCCACCCGGCACACTGGGACGCTGGTGGCGCGCGCCCGCGCGCGGCGTGAAGGGAAAACCAGGTGGCGACGACTCGCAAGAAATCGAAGGAGAGGCGCGGTCCGCTCCGCCGCATCGGCGGTAACGGGCCCTGGCCCGTCAAGGTCCTGCGCTGGCTGCTCTTCCTGGGTGTCATCGGGCTGGTGACCGGAACGGCGGCCTTCGCGGCCGCCTACTCGGTCATCAAGATCCCCGACCCCAACGCCGATTTCCAGACGCAGCGCACGGATGTCTACTTCTCCGACGGCACCACGAAGATCGGCAGCTTCTCCACGCAGGACCGCGTGATGCTGAGCTACGAGGAGATCCCGGCCGTGATGAGGGATGCGGCGATCGCGGCCGAGGACCGCACGTTCTGGGAGAACCAGGGCATCGACATGCGCGGCATCGTCCGCGCGCTGCGCGACAACACGCAGAGCGGACAGATCACCGGCGGCGGCTCCACCATCACCCAGCAGTACGTCAAGATCCTCTACCTCACGCAGGAGCAGACGTACACGCGCAAACTCAAGGAAGCCATCCTCTCGGTCAAGATCGACAACCAGCTCAGCAAGGAAGAGATCCTCGAGGGGTACCTCAACACCATCTACTTCGGCAACGGCGCCTACGGCGTCGAGGTGGCGGCCAACAACTACTTCGGGAAGCCCGCCGCGGAGCTCACGGTGCCCGAGGCCGCGTACCTCGCGACCGTGATCAACAGCCCCTCGTACTACAGCCCGTACACCGAAGGCGCGGCCGAGCGGATCCTCCCGCGCTACGACTACGTGCTGGACGGGATGGTCTCGTCCGGCTCCCTGTCGGCTGAGGAGGCCGAGCAGCACAAGGGCACACTGCCGGAGTTCGCGCCACCGCAGGACCAGAACCGGTTCGAGGGGCCCAACGGCTACCTGCTCGAGCTCGTGCAGCGGCACATGGAGCAGCTGCAGTTCACCGACTACGAGATCAACGGCGGCGGTCTGAAGATCGTCACGACCTTCGACAAGTCGATGCAGGACGCCGCCATCGCGGCCGTCAACCAGGTCCGCCCGGAGGGACTTGACGAGCTCAACGAAGCCCTGGTGTCCGTCGAGCCCGGTACGGGCGCGGTACGCGCGATGTACGGCGGACCGGACTATCTGCAGAAGCAGTTCAACTGGGCCGTGCGCGGGACGCAGCCGGGGTCGACATTCAAGGCGTTCGCGGTCGTGGCGGCGCTGGAGAACGGCTACAGCCTGCAGACCCGCCTCAACGGCAACTCGCCGCTGCAGATCGGCAACGACACGATCGTCAACCAGGGTGACAGCGGCGGTCGGTCCTACGGCTACATCTCGCTGCGTCAGGCGACGGCCGACTCGGTCAACACCGCTTTCGTCGACCTCACCGACCAGATGGAGGAGGGGCCGCAGAAGGTCCTCGATGCGGCCGGCCGGGCGGGTATCCCGCAGTCGACGATCGACACGATCAACCCGGTCATCGGCGTGTCGCTGGGCTACGAGAACGTGGCCCCGGTCGACATGGCCAACGGCTTCGCCACGCTTGCCGCCGGCGGGCAGCGGGCCGAGTGGTACGTCATCGAGTCGGTGACGGACTCCAACGGGCAGCCGCAGCACCAGCACAGCGCGAACGTCAAGCAGACGATCGCTCCGGACGTCGCCGGCGACACCGTCGCTGCGCTCCAGTCGGTGGTGCAGAACGGTTCGGGCACCAACGGGCGGACCCAGTGCCCGACCGCCGGCAAGACCGGCACGGCCACGGCCACGGACGCCAACGGCATGAACGAGCGGGTGTCGTCGTCATGGTTCATCGGCATGACGCCCAAGCTCGTCACGGCCGTGATGTTCAACCGTGAGCCGGGCAACGGGCAGCTGCGGGGATATCTCAACCCGTTCTTCGGCGGCACGTACCCGGCGCAGACCTTCGGGGCCTTCCAGCGCCAGGTGATCGATCCCACCGATTGCGGTGAGTTCCCCGAACCGGGCAACATCCGCGCCCAGCAGGGCACCATCTACACCCCGCCCCCGCCCCCGCCGGAACCCGAGCCCGAGCCGGAACCGGAACCCGAACCCGAGCCCGAGCCGGAACCCGAGCCCGAGCCCGAGCCCGAGCCGACGGAACCGACTCAGCCCACGCCGACCCGCCCGACGTCGCCGTCGCCGTCGCCGGAGCCGACGGGGATCTTCGACTGACCCCATAGGTGGTCGAGTAGCGACCGAGAAAACGAGGGAGCAATGGAGCCGTGGCAAGGGGGCGCAGCCGCCACGGAGCGAGACCAGGTTGAGGTGACGTGGTCTCGATACGGCCTCCGCAGAGCTCCGGCCTACTCGACCACCTGTGGTGCGGGCGAGACAGACGTGGTCTCGATGCGTCGGTCGCTGAGCGACCTTCCTACTCGACCACCTATCACCGGTTAGGTGGTCGAGTAGCGGCGAGGAACGAGCCGCGTATCGAGACCAGGTCACGGAACGTTGGTCTCGATACGGCCTCCGCAGAGCTCCGGCCTACTCGACCACCTGTGGGGTCAGGTGCGCAGGATGCGGTCGAAGCTCGCGATGGTGTAGCGAACAGCCACGGAGACGGTGTCGCCGACCTCGGGCGGTGCAACATCGGCGGGCAGGAACACCATGCTCGCCTGCATGTGCGGGGGCTCGGCGAACCAGCGCTGCTTCCCGGCGATCGTGAACGGCGACAAGGCGAGCCCGGCCGCGGCCAGGCCGCCCTTGGCGAGCGACTTGCCGCGCTCGATCGGGCTGGCGACCGCGCGCGGCGCCTCGAGACCGACCCCGTGGCTCGTACCGCCGGCGATGACGAGCACGTGACCGTCACGCGGCATCGGACGCTGCCGGTAACCGACCCGCTCGCCGCGAACCACCGGATGCCGGTCGAGCACGGTCGCGCGCACCTCGAGCGCGCCGAGATCACCGAGCCACAGCGCGGTGCCGATCCGCGGACGCACGGCTAACTGCGGGCGGCGCTCGCGCAAGGTGGCGATCTCGGCCGGCGTCAGGTGCGAGACGAACAGCGTCCGCGTGTCCAGCTGCGACGTCTCGAGCACCGCCGCCCACTCCTCGGCCTCGGCGAGGTTGCCACCGGCCATGGGCAGATGGATGGCGAAGCCCTCCACGCTGAGATCGCCGAGTGCGGCCACTGCGGGCGCGAGTTCGTGACGGTCGAGCCCGTGCCGAGCCATGGACGTCTCGCCCTCGAGGACGACGCGCGTACCAGGGTGCTCGGCGGCGAGGCGGGCGACGTCGTCCACCCGGCCGACGGTGTGGATGACCCGCGTGTCGTGAACGACGTCGGACGTGAAGGGTCGCCACGGAGCCAGCACCATGACGTCACCGTCGAAGCGGGCGAGTGCCTCGGGAACCTCGTCGTAGGTGCCGACGGCAACGGTGTCGAGATCGAGGGCGCGGGCCTCTCCCGCGAGGAGGTCGCGGCCGAGGCCGTAACCGTTGCCCTTGATGACGGGGACGATGCCGGGTGTCGCGTCGACCGTCCGCCGGACGTGCTCGAGCCAGCGTGAGCTGTGCAGGTGCAGATCGAATGCCATCTCGCCTCCGTTCAGCCGCGGCGCTTGAGGTAGGCCGTGAAACCGGCGTAGAGCGCCCGGTTCAGCGGCAGATCCCACTCGCCCAGGTACTCCACGGCCTCGCCGCCCGTGCCGACCTTGAACCGGATGAGTCCGACGTGGGGATCGTCCTCGTCGAGGGTCTCGGTGATGCCGCGCATGTCGTACACGGTGGCGCCGGCGTCGCGCGCGTCGCGCATCATCTGCCACTGCACGGCATTGGAACCGCGCACCTCCCGCTTGGCCGACGTCGAGGCGCCGTAGGAGTACCAGGCGTGAGTGCCCACCTGGACGAGCGTGGTCGCCGCGACGAGGTCGCCCTCGTGATGCGCGAGATACAGGCGCAGCCGCTCCTCGCCCTCGGCCGTGAGTGCGTCCCACATCGTCTCGAAGTAGCTCAGCGGGCGCGGGGTGAACCCGTCACGCTCTGCCGTCTCGCGGTAGACCTCGTGGAAGGCCCCGAGGTCCTGACGCTTGCCGCGGCTGACGACGACGCCGGCCTTGTCGGCCTTGCGGATGTTGCGGCGCCACTGCTGGTTCATCGCGGCGAGCAGATCGTCCTCGGAGCGGTCGGCCAGCGGGATCTGGAAGTTGTACTTGGGCTGGCCGGCCGAGAAGCCGCCGTCGGTCGACAACTCGCGCCACCCGAGCGCACGGAGCCGGTCGGCGACCGCGAGTGCTTCGGCGTTGCTGTGATCGGCCGGGACGTCGGCGAGCCGCGAGAGCACGGGGTCGGCGAGCGCGGCCTTGACGGTGTCAGCGTTCCAGCGTCGGGTGACGACGGGAGGGCCCATGCGGATTCCGAACGCGCCCGCGGACTTCAGGTGAGCGGCCATCGGCGTGAGCCACTGCTCGAGATCGGCACTCGCCCAGTCCAGGGACGGCCCCTCCGGCAGATATGCGAGGTAGCGGCGCAGCTTCGGCAGTTGGCGGTAGAGCACGAGGCCGGCGCCGAGGAGTTCGTCGCCGCGGAACCACCCGAGGGACTCGCCGCGCCACTCGCTCTTGACGGTGGCCCAGGCGGGCGTCTGCAGGAAGCTGACGGACTCCCGGCCTTCGACGAAGGCCAGGTGCTCGGTGGTCGAGATCGGTCGGACCTGGAGGGGAGACTTCACCCGTCCGAGGCTACCGGGCCGCCGTCGCCGTCCGCCCGGGGAGCGAACGAGCCTTGAAGTCGTGGGGTGACGTCGCTTAGCCTTACCTAAGTGAGCTCCTATCGCGCGATCGTCCGCAACCGACGACAGCTGACCTCGCACCTCGTCACGGTGACGCTCGGCGGCCTGGACGGCTGGACCTCGACCGGCATCCCCGACGAGTATGTGCGCGTCTTCATCCCGCAGCCGGGTACGGAGCTCGTGCTGCCCGAGGTCGGCGAGAAGCCGGGATGGACCTTTCCCGAGGGCGTCGTGGCACCGCAGCCGCGGGTCTACACGATCTCCGATCACCGCATCGTCGACGGCGATGTGCAGGTCGACCTCGACATCGCGCTGCACGACGTCGGCATCGGCTCGGACTGGGCGCGCACGTGCGAGCCCGGCGACGAGGTTGCGATGATCGATCCCCACGGTCTCTACAAACCGTCCGCGACGGCGCGCCACCAGCTGCTGGTCTGCGACATCACCGGCCTTCCCGCCCTCGCCCGCATCCTGCGCGGCCTCGACGAGGATCACCGCGTCGAAGCGCACATCGTGCTCACCGATGATGCAGACCGCATCGCCTTGCCGAGTGCTGCGGACGTGTCGGTCACTTGGGACGTCGTCGCCGACGAGACCCGGATCGGCGACGCGCTGCGCCGTGCGGTGTGCGACCGCGACCTCCCCGCTTCGGCCGCCGACGCCGGCCTCTACGTCTGGTTCGCCGGCGAGGCCGCCGCGAGCCGTGCGGTTCGCAAGCGTCTGCGCCGCGAGCTCGGCTGGCCGCAGAGCGACTTCTACACGTGCGGTTACTGGCAGTTCGACGCCGAGGCGTGGAACGCCCGCTACGCCGAGGTCGCCGAAGCCGTCACCGCCGAGGCGATCGCCGCGTACGAGCGGGCCAATGGCGACGACGGCGTCTACCTCGACGAGCTCGAGAAGATCTACGAGCGCGTCGGCCTGTGATCGTCGTCGGCGTGGGCAGGTAGCGTCTCGGTTCCGGTGGCGAGCCGTCGGCGCACCAGCACCGTCTCCACCATCAGCAGCCCGAGCACGACGAGGGCGCCCAGCACGAACAGTCCGGCGGCCGGGCCGGCCTCCGACGGTGACTGCAGCGCGCCGTCCTCGGACTGCCACGGCCACAGTGCCCGCAACGAGCCGGCCATGAGACCGGTCATGATGGCGAGGGTCAGGCGTCGTCGGTGGTGCAGCAGCCAGCGCAGGACCTGGACGAAAGCGCCCAGGCCGAGGATCGCGCCGATCGCGAACGCCGCGATGTAGGGCAGGTCCCGATCGTTGACCGCGTGCAGCGTGGGCTCGTAGAGGCCCAGGGTCAGCAGGATGAACGAGCCCGACACGCCGGGGAGCACCAGGGCGCAGATCGCCACGGCCGCCGCGGCGGTCACCATCCACAGCGCAGGGTCGTCGTTCGAGGCCGGAGGGATCGCGGTCAGCACGAACGCGGCGACGGCCGCGAGGATCGCGGGCACCCACTCGCGCAGACCCCAGCGGCCGCCCACCATGCGCGCCGGCACGAGGATCGAGACGAGGATGAGCCCGCTGAAGAACGCCCTCGATTCGACGGGGTGGTCCTCCACCAACGGCGCGAGGAGCCGGGCGGCGATCAGGACGGCGAGCAGCATCCCGACTCCCACCGGAAGCATCACGCCCCAGGGCACCAGCGAGAAGTAGCGGCGAGCCTCCGCCGTCCCGCGACCGCGGACCGGGTCCACCGCCAGGTGCACCACGCCGCGCACGACGTTGCCGGCGCCGTCGATGAGCGTTTCGTAGACACCGACGATGAGCGCCACGGTGCCGCCGCTCACCCCGGGAATGATCTCGGCGACGCCGATGAGGGCGCCGCGGATGGCATCGATGAGGCGAGGGATGGCACGCACGAGCGCGACGGTAGCAAGAACGGACGAGGACGCCTGCTGCTGACGGCGGGCGAGGTCCCGTCAGTCCTGCGGGCAGTCCCGCTCGGCCGGCTCCTCGAAGTCGGGAACGGCCCGTGAGTCCGCCTCAGCGGCGGTGCGTGCCACCCCGTTCCGTTCGATGTCCTCGATCAACCAGTCCATCTCGCGGATCTCGCGCCGCTGAGCCTCGCTGATCTCGACGGCGAGCTCACAGACCCGAACGTCCTCGAGCCCGGCGCGTTCCGAACGGGTGATGGCGAGCGAGTGGTGCGGGATCATCGCCCGCATGAACGCGGTGTCGCCGACGGTGCTCTGGCTGCGATCCAGGAACGTCCCGCCACCGAGGAGCAGGAGACTAACGGCGATGACAGCGATGTTCGCCGTGGTGTTCTTGTACATGTTGAGCATCCAGGCGAGCATGACGAGCCCCATCGTGCCGCCCATCGTGATCGCCATGAACACCCGACTCTGACTGAATCGCACGTGGCCCCACTCCCACGAGCCCACGAACATCACCCCGTACATGACGACCATCGCCGTCACGATCATCGCCGCGAACCGGAGGTACATCGTCAGTCCCCTGGGCTGGTGGCCCTGGTGGTGTGCGTCCTGCTCCTCGTTGTTCGGAGCGCCCTGTCCCATCGACATCGATTCGACCTCCTCGTCTGCGGCTGTTTCGGTCGGGGCGGCGCGCGGCGGTCGTGCTGCGCCCCTCGCTCCTCAGCTGTGCCCGGCCCGACGAGTTCGACGCACGACCGCAGGCGACGCGCGGGTGACTCGGCAGCTTCCGGTGGGGTGGCCGGGGTGCGTCGCAGGACCGGGTCGGACCGCCTCGATGGACCGACCTGAGATGTCAGGCCGAGGAGCTGAGTGCGGCGTTGGAGTGGCGCAGCGGTTCGCGAGGCACGATGAGCAGCACCATCCCCGCTTCCTCGGGAGTGCGGTCGGCCTTGCGGTGATTGCAGCGCAGGCACGCGGCTACCGCGTTCTCCCAGGTGAGCGCGCCGCCGCGGGACCGCGGCAGGATGTGGTCGACGGTCTCGGCGCGACTTCCGCAGTAGCCGCACCGCTGCTGGTCGCGCGCCTTGATCGCGCTCTTGGTGCAGAGCCGGCCGGGGCGGTGGAGCCACTTGGCCACGACGTAGCGCACCAGCCGCAGGACGCGGGGGCGGGGGAACGGTCCGAAGCTGTCGTCGTCGGCTTCCTCGATGACGGCGACCTCGCGCACAAGCATCTTGATGGCGTGCCGCAGGGACACGCGTTGCAGCGGCTCGTAACTGGCGTTGAGCACTAGGACATCGCCCATCTGCGTTCCCTTTCCGGTACGAAGCGTAACCGCTCACGCCACGATTCGGCTGCCATCGTGCGAAGAACAGGCGAACTTCTGCTTCCTCGGGACGCGCGCACGGCGTCGTCGCGCCCTAGGCTCGGAAGCATGAGCGACGAGGTCTGGTACTCCGATCCGGTTCCCGAGACCCACCGTCCATGGCAGGCCGCCGAGGACCGGTACACCCGATGGCCCTACCGCCGCGTGGGCCGTTCGGGCCTGCTACTCCCGCCGATTTCCCTCGGGCTCTGGTACAACTTCGGGGACAACCGCACCTTCGACGACCAGCGAGCGGTGCTGCGGCACGCGTTCGATCTCGGCATCACGCACTTCGACCTGGCCAACAACTACGGCCCGCCGTACGGCAGCGCGGAGGAGAACTTCGGCCGGATGATGCGCGGCGACTTCGCGCCGTACCGCGACGAACTGATCATCTCGACCAAGGCCGGCTGGGACATGTGGCCGGGCCCGTACGGCTTCCTCGGCTCACGCAAGTACCTCCTGTCCAGTCTCGACGCCTCCTTGCAGCGGATGAGTCTGGACTACGTCGACATCTTCTACTCCCACCGTGCCGACTCGGGAACTCCCGTGGAGGAGACGATCGGCGCGATCGATACCGCGATCCGCCAGGGCAAGGCGTTGTACGGGGGCATCTCGTCGTACTCGCCAGAACGCACCCGCCGCGCCGCGCAGATCGCGCAGGAACTCGGCACGCCGCTGGTCATCCATCAGCCCGCCTACTCCATGGTGAACCGCTGGGTCGAGGACGAACTGCTCGACACCCTCGAGGACGTCGGCATGGGGTCGATCGCGTTCACCGTGCTCGCGCAGGGGCTGTTGAGTGACCGGTACCTCGGTGACGACGCGGTGGAGCGCGCGACGGAGCGACCCTCGTTCGACGAGAGCATCGTCGAGCGCACGCAGGATCGGCTCCGCGGGCTGGCCGAGATCGCTCGAGAGCGTGGTCAGTCCCTGGCGCAGATGGCGATCTCCTGGGTGCTGCGGCCAGGAGCTGCTACCTCGGCGCTGGTCGGGGCGTCGCGCCCCGAGCAGTTGGACGAGAACGCCGCCGCGGTCGAGACCACCGACTTCACCGACGACGAACTCGCCCGCATCGACGAGTTGGTCGGTCACGGCGAGGACACCGGCATCGACCTGTGGAACACCTCGACGGTCATCGAGTAAGACAGGCCCCGGCCGTATCGAGTCCACGTTGCACCGATTGGTCTCGATACGCGGCTCGCAGAGCTCGCCGCTACTCGACCACCTATGTGGGACCCCTTCCGCGCTCCTCGCCGCCACTTGACCACCTCGGGCACCCCTGAGGCGGGTCAGGGGGTGGTCAGGGGTTCTCCTGAGTGACGGATGTCCCCGCCGATTCCTACGCTGAGAACATGACTGATGCCACCGTGGCCGCGCGTGCCCGTGACCTCGTGAAGACCTACGGCAAGGACGACGCCGAGGTCCATGCTCTTGATGGAGTCTCCCTCGACGTGATCGCCGGAGAATTCACCGCCGTGATGGGCCCGTCCGGCTCGGGCAAGTCCACGCTCATGCACTGCATGGCGGCGCTCGACGCGCCCAGCGCCGGGTCCGTGATCATCGGAGACACCGAGCTCGCGCAGCTCAAGGACAAGGAGCTCACCCGCCTGCGCCGCGACCGCGTCGGATTCGTGTTCCAGGCCTTCAACCTCGTACCGACCCTGACCGCGGAGGAGAACATCCTCCTGCCGCTCTCGATCGCCGGCCGCAAGCCGGACCCCGACTGGTACCAGCAGGTCATCGGCGCCGTCGGCCTCGCCGACCGGCTCAAGCACCGCCCGAACGAGATGTCCGGCGGACAGCAGCAGCGCGTCGCCTGCGCCCGTGCGCTCGTGGGCCGCCCGTCGATCGTGTTCGCCGACGAGCCCACCGGCAACCTCGACAGCACGTCCGGCGCCGAGGTGCTGTCGTTCCTGCGCCGCAGCGTTGACGAGTTCGGCCAGACGATCGTCATGGTCACCCACGATCCGGTCGCCGCGTCCTACACCGATCGCGTCGTGTTCCTCGCCGACGGCAAGGTCGTCGACGAGCTGCGTCGCCCCACGGCCGAGACCGTCTTGGAGCACATGACCGCGCTGCAGCAGCGTGCCATGAGCACGGCCGCGCAGGAGCACTGACATGCTCAAGGTCACGCTGCGCAACCTCGCAGCGCGCAAGCTGCGCTTGGTGCTGAGCGCCTTCGCGATCGTCCTCGGTGTCGCCTTCGTCGCCGGGTCGCTCGTGTTCACCGACACGATGGCCAAGAGCTTCGACAACATCGTGTACGGCACCGTCTCGGACGCCACGGTGCGGTTCGAGTCCGACGGCCAGGCCGGGCTGGAGGGGGAGTCGATCAACCTCGACGCGCGCTCCATCCCCGCCCCGCTCGTGGACGAGATCGCGAACGTCGACGGGGTGGAACGAGCCGACGGCAACGTCGAGGGCCAGGGCCTGTTCGTCGTCAAGGCCGACGGCACCCTGCTCGGCGGCACCGGTGCCCCGACTCTGGCCTTCAACTGGAACGACGCCCCCAACTCCGCGGGCGAGCAGATCGCGACGATCAGCGAAGGCAAGGTGCCCGAGGGGCCGCGCGAGGTGGTCATCGATGAGCGTTCGGCGGAGAACGCCGGCTACGAGATCGGCGACACCGTCGAGATGCTCACCGCCGGCCCGGAACCGCAGCTGGAGGCCGAGCTCGTCGGCATCGTCGAGTTCGCCGGCGGCGGACTGGCCGGCGCCACGCTCGTCATGTTCGACACGCCCCGGGCGCAGGAGCTCTTCCTCGGCGGCCAGGACGCCTACAACACGATCTCGGTCGCCGGCGAGCCCGGAGTCACCGAGCAACAACTCGTCGACCGGATCTCGCCCTTGCTGCCCGCCGGCACCGAGGCCGTCACCGGCGAGAAGCTGGCCGACGAGAGCAAGGCGCTCATCAACACCGTGCTGGGCTTCCTCAACACCTTCCTGCTGGTGTTCGCCGCGATCGCACTCGTCGTCGGCACGTTCCTCATCGTCAACACGTTCTCGATCCTCGTCGCGCAGCGCAGTCGGGAACTCGCCCTGTTGCGGGCGATGGGCGCGTCGCGCCCTCAGGTCACGCGTTCGGTGCTGACCGAGGCGTTCGCGGTCGGCCTACTCGGTTCCACCCTCGGCCTCGCGCTCGGGTTCGGGCTCGCGGCGGTGCTCAAGGCGATCTTCGGGCAGTTCGGACTCGACCTCAGCGGCACGGCGCTGGTGTTCGCGCCGCGGACGGTGATCGTGTCGTACGTCGTCGGCATCGTCGTCACGATGCTTGCCGCCTGGTTCCCGGCTCGGCGGGCGGCGAAGGTGCCGCCAGTCGCCGCGATGCGCGACGACGTCGCCCTTCCCGAGGGCACCATCCGCAAGCGGCTGATCGCCGGCGTGGTCCTCGCCTTGGGCGGTGCCGCGTTGATGGCGACAGGTCTGTTCGCCGATGTGCCGCGGGGCCCGGTATGGCTGGGCGTGGGCATCTTCCTGGTGCTGATGGCCGTCGCGATGACCAGCCCAGTCACCGCGCTGCCGGTACTCGCCGCGGCAGGAGTGATCAACAGGCGCCTGTTCGGCACGGTCGGCCAGTTGGCGACCGAGAACGCCCGGCGCAACCCGCGGCGCACGGCGGCGACGGCATCGGCGCTGATGATCGGCCTCGCACTGGTCACGACGATGTCGGTGCTCGGCTCGTCGATCAACCGGTCGATCGACGCCGGGGTGGACGAACAGTTCACCACCGACTTCCTCGTCTCCAACGCCATCGGTCAGCCCTTCTCGACCACGGTGGCCGAGGACGTGGCGCAGGTGCCCGGCGTCGCGGAGGTCTCGGCCGAGCAGAACGTGGTCTTCGGGGTGGGCGATCGTGACGTCTTCGCCTCGGCGGTGAATCCCGAGACGTTGGCGCGCATCTTCGACCTGCGCTACGAGTCGGGCCGGGCACCGGAGTCCACGTCGGAGATCGCCTTCAACGAGTCGATCGCCGAGCAGCTCGAGGTCAGCACGGGCGACCGGATCGAGCTGGAGTTCCCCGGCGCCACTCTGCCGGTCACGGTGAGCGGGATCTACGCCGACACGTATGTCGTCGGCCCGGCCACGGTACTGGTGCAGATCGTGGACGAGGCTGGTCTGCAGCGCGCCGACTCCTACCTGGCAGTCAATGCCGAGCCGGGTCGGGATCTCGACACTGTGGGCGAGGCCATCGAGGATGTGGTCGCCGACGTGCCGACGGTGACGGTCCAGAACAAGGCCGACTTCGCCGAGGCGCAGCGGGCGCAAGTCAATCAGCTGCTCTACCTCATCTACGCCCTGCTCGGGCTCGCGATCGTCATCGCGGTGCTCGGCATCGTCAACACGCTGTCGCTGAGCGTGATCGAGCGGACTCGTGAAGTCGGGCTGCTGCGTGCCGTCGGACTCTCGCGCCGTCAGCTGCGGCGGATGGTCCGGCTGGAGTCGATCGCCATCGCGATCCTCGGCGCCCTGTTGGGCATCGGGGCGGGCCTGCTGTTCGGGGTGTCGCTGCGCAGCGCGTTCAGCGAGGAGGGGATCACCCACCTGGCGGTCCCGTGGGTCCAGTTGGTGGTGTTCGTGGTGATCGCCGCGATCGTGGGCATCCTCGCCGCCGTCGCCCCGGCGTGGCGCGCCTCCCGGCTCAACGTCCTGAGGGCCATCGCCACGGAGTGACCCGCGCCCCTGCCCCCGAATCCTGTGACACTCGCCCCGCTGGTGCTACGGACACGGTCCGGAGTGTCACGGGGTTCGGGAAGGGCTTTCGGCAAGCTGTCGGGCCCAGACGTAGTCGGGCTTACCCGCCGGGGATCGTCGAAGCTGATCGACCCGGATGAACGCCTTCGGCAGCTTGTAGCGCGCCAGGCGCTGGGCCAGATCGTGGCGGAGGTCCTCGTCGGACGTGGGGCTGGCCTCCTGGATGACGGCGACAACTTCATTGCCCCAGCGCTCGTGCGGTCGTCCGACGACGACGGCGTCGGCGAGGAGCGGATGGGAGCGGAGTACCTCTTCGACCTCTTCGGCGTAGATCTTCTCGCCGCCGGAGTTGATGGTGATGGAGTCTCGGCCGAGGAGTTGGATGGTGCCACCGGGCAGCCACCTGGCGCGGTCTCCGGGAATGGCCACGCGTTCGCCGGAGCAGCGACGGAATGTCTCTTCCGTCTTGACTCGGTCACCCAGGTAGCCCAACGGCAAGGCCCCCCGCGCGGCGAGCCAGCCCACCTCCGTCTCCTGGGGAGAGAGGATTCGCGATCGATCTGCGCTGACGATGATGGCGCGTTCGCGCGGGTGAAAGCTGACGGTCTCCTCCGCGCGGGTGGCGTCGAAGGGAGCTGTCAGGAGGCCCCCGGTCTCCGACGACCCGGCGCTGTCGACGAGCTGGGCTCCCGGGATCGCGCGTTGGATACGACGCTTTGTGACTGCTGTGGTCGGCCCTCCGCTGAAGACGATCGTCCGGACGCTGGGAAGCTCGAGTCCGCGTGCCTCGATCTCGTCGATGAACGGACGTGCGAACGCCTCGCCTACGAGATTGACCGTCGTCAGCCGTTCCCGCGCGATCGACTCACAGATGCCCCGAGCGCGTTCGGCGCCGCTCAGGGTCGGTATCGCGATGAACCCGCCGTTCAGGAGTGCTCCCATGAGGATCCACCACCCGGCTCCGTGCATGAAGGGAGCCGCTCCGAGCACACGCCGGCCCGGGACGCCCGCGGCCCACGCGCCGATCTCAGCGGCCGAGTCCATCGTGCGCGTCTCCTCGTCGCGCAGCACGCCTTTCCACAGGTCGCCCTGGCGCCACAGCACGCCCTTGGGGTAACCGGTGGTTCCTCCGGTATAGAGGACGCACAGGTCGTCCGGCGAGGCGGCAGGCAGTGGTCGGTGTGGCGTGCGCACCGCCGTCTCGTAAGCGACCGCCGCGGTCGATCGGTTCGCGGCCTCGCCCACCACGATGGTGAGGGGCCTGGCGAAGGTCGTCTCCTGGAGCGCCTGCTCGAGGGTACTGACGTACTTCGCCTGGACGACCACGACGCGAGGCCGGGCGTCCTCCAAGACGTGGGCGAGCTCGGCCGCCGTGTACCGGAAGTTGATGGTCAGCGGTGCCATACGTGCGGCGAATGCGGCGAACGTCGTCTCGGCGAATGCCACGCAGTTCTCCATCAGGATCGCCAGGTGGTCCTGGCCCGATTCGTAGGGGTGCAGCGAACTCCGCTCGGCGCTGACACCGAACCCCGCTCCGACAAGGAACGAGGCCAGTCCTTGAACCCGGTCGTGCAGGGTCGCGAAGGTGACGCGCGTTTGATCGCACGCTATGCACTCGCGCTCGGGTACGGCCGTGGCGACCGCCGTCAGAATGTCCGCGAGCGCCAGTTCGCGGGTAGAGGTCGTGGTCATGTCTGGTTCTCCGACAGTTGCGTTCCGACGATGGCGACGAAGCTCACGCAGTCGCCCGGGGGACCTCCGAGATTCTGCGTCAGCCCCATCGTCCTCCCCTGCAGATCGATCTGCCGTTCCGGCGGCGCCTGTGAACGCAGCTGGAGCCAGCACTCGTAGAGCATCCTTAGCCCGGAAGCACCGATCGGATGCCCGAAGCTCTTCAGGCCGCCGTCCGGATTGACTGGGAGTGCGCCGTCGCGATCGAAGTCACCGGCCAGTACGTCTCGCCAGCCTTCTCCGCGGCGACTGAAACCGAGGTCTTCCATCAGGACGAGCTCGGTGGGGGTGAAGCAATCGTGTACCTCGGCGAGAGCGAGGTCGCGTCGCGGCTCGCCGACGCCGGCGGCGTCGTACGCCTGCTGGGCTGAGCGCACCACCTCAGGGATCGACGAGAATTCTGTGTGATCGCGGACCAGCCCCTCTCCGTTGCCGACCACGAAGGAGAGGGCCTTGACGTAGAGGGGATCTCGCACGTACCGAGCCGCATCTTCGGCCCGGACCACGATGGCCGCGGCTGCGCCGTCCGCGACGCCTGAGCAGTCGTGGATACGGAGCAGGTCGGTGACGCGCGGACTGTGCTCGATCGCTTCCGGACTCGGGACGGTCTGGTATTGGGCCCGGGGGTTAGCAGCGCCGTTCGCGTAGTTTTTCCAGGCCAGTCGCGTCAGCACCTGGCGTAACGACGCGAGGTCGAGTCCGTAGCGCTGCGCATAAGCGGGGGCCAGCATGCCGAAGGCCGCGGGAGCGGTCATGGAGATGCCGGTGGCGTCATTGGGCGGGTTTGACCGTGTCAACCCGGAGTAGCCGCTGTCCTTGAGTTTCTCCACACCGATTGCCATGGCGATGTCGACCTCACCCGAGGCCACCGCGAGACAGGCGTTGCGGAAGGCGTCGGAGCCGGTAGCGCAGACGTTCTCGACGCGGGTCACGGGTTTGTCAGCGAGGCGCAGCGCCTGTGACAGCAGCTTGCCGGTGTCGCCCGATCCCTTCGTCCCGAGCCAGTAGGCGTCGACGTCTTGCGGGCTGAGTCCGACGGCTGCGAAGGTCTCAGTGGCGGCGTCGACCAGCAGGTCCGCCGCGCTCTTGTCCCAATGGTCCCCGAAGGGTGTGCAGGCCATCGAGATGATGGCGACACGGTCACGCATGCGTACCCTCTTCCCACGACTCCTTGGCCGCCCCGACGGGACGTGCCTTCCAGAAGTAGTTCTGAACCCCCTCGGGCGAGACGGACATCCGCCGGAAGGACATGCGGACCCGATCACCGATCCTGACCGCTGCGGGGTCGGCGTCGGTGAGTTCGCACAGCAACCGTCCCCCTCCCTCGAAGTCGACGACGACGGGCATGCTCGGCGGGTTCTGCGAGGCGTTGAGATAGTCGAGCTGAAACGTCACGACGACTCCTTCGCGGTCGCGCACGCTGTGGCTGGTCATCCGGTCCACGGCACTGCAGCGCACGCAGACGCGGCCGGGAGGGAGGTGCACGGTGCCGCAGTCCTCACAGCGGCTTCCGGTGAGCGCGAACTTCCACTCCCGGTTCCTTGCAGCGGGTGACGGTGCCGGTGCGTCCGGGTCCGGGCGGCGGGCTGCGTCGAGCTGCAGCTCTCCACGCCACACCAGGAACCGTTCGTAACTCACCTCCAGAGCAGGGGGCGACTCGGGGCGGTCGCGCCTCCGCCAGCGATCCAGATCCGGGGTCGCCTCCAGGATCATCGTGTCAGCGCCGTCGGCCAACGACACGATGAGGAGCCGCTCACCGGCCTCGGCGCCGTCGAGGCCACGTCCCACGAGGTGGGCTGGCTGAGCGCATCCGGGCGTGCCGAGTTCGTGTTCCCGGTCGTCGATGGCGCGTGCGCCTGCCTCACAGAGACGGCGGGTCACGGCGGAGCGCGCGCGCTGGTGCAGCCCGGCCACGCCGATCCAGGCGATGTCGCCCAGACTCAGGCCGGCCGCCCCGAGCGCGATGTCGATGGCCTCCATCGCCGCGTCCACGTACAGCTGCTCGCTGGCCCGTTCGTCCCAGGACCGCCCGTGACGTGCCTGGGGTGCCCGCCATCGATCGAGCACCTCCAGCGAAGACGACCCGGTGGCCAGCACGCGGGCGAGGATCTCCTCCCCGCCGAATTCGACGGCAGCGGCGACATCGCCCCCCGCCCACTCGTCACGCGACCCTGGAGCGCCGCTCCTGACGTCGGCGGCGACCGCGAGAGCCCGCCGTCCGGCGACGGCTTCGGACCAGGCGGCCCGCAGCGCGGCCATGCCGGAGCGGGTGGCCCCGCTGCAGTCCAGGGCGGCGGTGCTTGACGGGAGGCCGAGCGCCGCGTGGACCGTGGTCGCACTCGACTTCTCCAGGTACACCGGCGTGGCCGTGGCGAAGTACAGGACCTCCGGCGGCGCCGAGTGTCGCACACAGCGCCGCGCCGCCTCGACCGCCATCGAGGTGGGGTCCTCGTCGTGGCCCGCGACTGCTCGCGTACCGCGGGCGCCGGCCGTACCCCAGGCTCGCCTGGCGCTGGCGTGCGTGAGACGCCATACCGGTACGTAGCGGCTGTAACCCGTCACGCCGGCGTTCGCGAGAGTCCGATGGTCAGCCATCGCGGGATCCTCCTGGCTCATCGGTTCGGTCCTGCGCCGGAGGCCCGTCCCTCGTGGGCTAGCGACACCGGGGTCTCACGGTGGGAGCGAACGCCGTCGTGCCACGGGATCTCCGAGTGCGGCATGGCATCGAGGTCTTTGACGAGGTCATCGAGTTCGTCGACGGTCCAGCTCGTGTCGCTGTGGAATTCCTCCGCGAGATGCCAGCTGCGGTACACGCCGAGTCGTCCGCCCGTCACCCGGAAGACGTGGCCCGAGAATCGGCAGGTGGGCCGGGCAAGGAGTTGGACGAGCGGGCTCACGTTGGCCGGATCGAATCGGTCGAATCCCTCAGGACCCTCGGCCCCTTGCGACAGGGCCGGCACCGCCGTCGTCATCCCGGTACGGGCTACGGGTGCGATGCAGTTTGCCCGGACACCGTGGCGATGCAGCTCCTTGGCGGCTACCTGGGTGAGTGCGACGATGCCGGCTTTGGCCGCCGCATAGTTGGCTTGGCCGGGGTTGGCGTGCAGCGCCGACCCCGACGTCGTGTTGATCATCGAGCGGTCACGCCTCCGACCCTCCTTCGACGCGGCGCGCCAGTATGCCGACGCATGGCGGCTCACGTTGAACGTGCCCTTGAGGTGAACGCCGACGACGTCGTCGAACTCCTGCTCCGTCATCGTTGCGAGCATCGAATCACGCAGGAAGCCGGCGTTGTTGACCACCACGTGCAGGTCCCCGTGAGCGTCGACGGCGTGGTTGACCAGCTGCTCGGCGATGGACCAGTCACTGACGTCTCCCGTGAAGACGCTGGCCTGGCCACCGGCCTCGACGATTTCGGCGCGCAGCACCTCCGCCGCCGAGGTGCTGCCGCCGTGCAGCTCGTTGATGACGACCTGCGCCCCGTCGCGGGCCAGTGCCCGGGAGTAGGCGCGGCCCAGCCCCCCGGCCCCGCCGGTGATCACCACTACTCGTCCGTCGAGGACTCCCATGGACGTCCGTTCCTTTCGTTGGTTGGATCGCATGCGGTGCGCCAGGCCCGTCGTGCTCGCGGGCCCGGGGCGCGCCGGCCGCATCGCTCAGTCGTCGGTTTTCTCGACATCACGGAAGGAGTACGGTCCGACGACGGGGATGGTCAGCCCTTCGACTCCAGGCCGGAAGGCGAAGACGGTGTCGGGGATGCAGACGCCGACGGCAGTCGAGCCGGCGGCGTTGACCGCGCGGTGGATCGCCTGCACGGGCTCGCTGCGGTCCTGCGGGGCCGCGGTGCTGCGCGCTTGGTCGATGAGTGAGGGCAGCTCCGGGGTGAGCGGCACCCCGTCGACCGTGAAGTAGGTCTGGGCGAAGGTCGTCGGATCCGGGTCCGCCGCCTGGAGCAGGAACACCGCCGCGTCGTAGTCACCCGAACGTGTCCGCTCGATCACCTCGGCGGAGTCCTTGACCTCGATGGAGGCGGCGATGCCGGCTTCGGCGAGCTGCGCCTGGATGACCTCCGCCTGCTGTTGATAATCGGTGATGCTCGGTGTGAGCAGCGTGAACGACAACTCCTCGCCGGCGATCAGGTCGGCGGCGGCCTCCGGATCGTGGCGGGGCGCCTCGACGTCGTCGTCGTGTGCCCAGTAGTTCTCCGGGAACAGCTGCGTCGTCACCGAGCAGCCGCCGTCGTAGATGGAGTGGCTGATCGCTTCGCGATCGATGGCCATCGAGACGGCCTGGCGGGTCGCGGCGGCGCCGAACGCTGGGCTGTTGGGGTTGAACAGCAGTCCGTAGGCGGAGACGCGAGGCTTCGTCTCGACCTCCAGTCCGGCAGCCTCTGCTTCGTTGCGCTGACCGGGGCGAATGAACGTCGCGTCGACCTGACCGGAACGGACGGCGCTGAGCCGGGCCGTGTCGTCGCTCATGACGTGGATCTCGAGACCGTCGACCTCCACGGTGCCGGCGTCCCAGTAGTCGTCCCACTGCTCGTAGGTGACCTTGCTGCTGCCGACCGAGGTCATACGGAAGGGCCCCGCCCCGACCGGGCTCTCGTCGAGAGACCCGTCCTCGATGGCCGCCGGACTCGCGATCATCCCGGCGTAGCCGGTGAGCAACTGGAAGATGTCACCGCCGGGTCGGTTCATCTCGATGCGGACGCGCGTGGCGTCGACGGCGCTCACCGCGTCGATGAGCGACAGCGACCCCGCCAACAGGGAGCCCTCGCCCCGGGCGCGTTCGAGGTTGGCGACCACGGCGTCGGCGTCGAGAGGCGTGCCATCTTGGAACTCCACGTCGTCACGTAGCACCAACTCGGCCGTGCGGGCATCCTCACTGAGGGACCACTCCTCGGCGATTCCGGGAAGGAAATCGCCGTCCGCGTCGAGACGGATCAACGTCTCGTAGGCGGCTGCCAGGAAGACGGCGGGTACTTGCGATGAGTTCTTGATGGGGTCGGCGGAGGTCATCGGCGCGCTCGTCGCCCACCGAAGCACCGAGGCCTGTGAGGAGCCGCTCTCGCCTTGGCACGCGGCCAGTGCCAGGAGGGACCCGCAGACCCCCGCAACGAGCAACTTTCGGGATGTGATGGACATGCTGCACCTTTCGGGAGCCCGGAAGCCGGGCGTGGGACAAGGAATGAGGGAAGATGTCAGTGGTGGCCGAACGCCGGTCGTCGCCGCGCGTTGAAGGCGGCGATGGCTTCTTGGTGATCGGCGGTGAGGGCGTGGCGGTCTTGCTCACGCCGCTCGTGGGCGACCGCCTCTGCGAACGACATGGCGACTCGGCTCCGCATGGTGCGGCGGATCGACTGCACTGCTATCGGCGCCTGGGCGGCGATGCCTGAAGCCAGGTCCCGGGCCGCCTCGGTCAGGCAGTTCTCGTCCACCATCCGGTCGACGAGCCCCATCGTCACTGCCTCTGAGCCCCGCACCTCGCGCCCGGTCAGCAGGAGGTCGAGCGCTCGTTGCTCGCCGACGACCCAGGGCAACGTGACGGACAGCCCGAAGCCGTGATGGAGGCCGAGGCTGCCGAACGGCGCGATGAACCGGCTCCCGGGGGTGCCGACCCGCAGGTCGCCGGTCAGCGCGAGGCCGAGGCCACCACCGATCGCGGCTCCCTGGACTGCGACGACGACCGGGAGCGGCTGCTTGAGGATCCGCCCGGCGTGCTCATAGAGATGCCGGCCGGTTTCGTCGAACAGGCATGCAGCGCCACTGCCGTCGGAGAAGTCGGCGCCGGCGCAGAAGTGCCGGCCCTGGCTCCGCAGCATGACGGCCCGCGCTCCTCGCCTTGCCAGGTCCTCGAGCGTGTCCGCGAGGGCTCCGATCAGGCTGGAGCTGAAGTAGTTGCGCGGCCCGCTCGAGAACTCCACCGTCG
Organism: Aeromicrobium phragmitis; assembly: GCF_003674095.1. Lineage (GTDB taxonomy): Bacteria > Actinomycetota > Actinomycetes > Propionibacteriales > Nocardioidaceae > Aeromicrobium > Aeromicrobium phragmitis. Next base: position 202,074 of record NZ_RDBF01000001.1, on the reverse strand, counting down.
CCACGTGGTCCACGGTGTCCAGGAGGGTCTGCACATCGAAGTCGGTCACGGCGCCTCCGTCGGGGACGGGCCTGCCGCTCGCATGGTGAGCTTCTCGCGTGCCACTCGGGGGTGCGGAGGAAGGACGGCGGACAGCAGGGCCTGGGTGTACGGGTGAGTAGGGGTTTCGGTGATGTGCGCGGCACTGCCGACTTCCACGAGCCGGCCGTGGTGCATCACCGCGACGTCGTGCGCCACATGGCGGATGGAGGCGAAGTCGTGGGAGATGAGGACGAGTGTCATGTCCTCGGTGTCTTGCAGCTCGACGAGAAGGTTGAGGATCTCCGATCGGGTGCTGAGATCCAGTGCCGACGTCGGTTCGTCGGCCACCACCAGCCGTGGGCCCAACGCCAGCGCGCGGGCGATCGCGACACGCTGCCGCTGACCGCCGGACAGCTGGGTCGGGAAGCGGTCGATGATGGCCCGAGGGAGCCCGACCCGCTCGGCGAGCTCGATCGCCCGAGCACGCCGTTGCGAGGAGCTCCTTGCCTCGCGGTGGACATGAAGTGGTTCGGCGATGGCGTGACCGACAGTCTTCGTGGGGTCCAGTGAAGAGTACGGATCCTGGAAGACGGTTTGAACCTGCCGGCGGAACTCTCGCAGTTCTCGGCCGCGGATCGTCGACACGTCGCGACCGTCGAAGATGATCGAGCCCGAGTCAGGCGTCTCGAGGCGGCTGATCAGCCGCCCTAGCGTCGACTTCCCAGAGCCGGACTCCCCGACGATGCCGAGCGTGCGGCCCTGGCGCACCGACAGACTGAGATCGGCGACGGCGAGAATCGAGGACCGGCCGCCCCGAGCTGTTCCGACATGATGCGCGTAACGCTTCGTCACCGCGCAGATGTCCACGAGCACCGGATCGGCCTTCGGTTCACGCATGAGTGTTCACCGCCCCGCTCTTCTCGTGGAGGATGCAGCGCACCTCGTGGGTGGTCTCGAGTGCCTGAACCGGCACGAGCCCCCGCGCGCAGGCAGCTTCCGCATGGGGACAGCGGGTCTGAAATCTGCATCCGACGGGAAAGTCTCCGGCCGACGGCACGCGACCCCCGATGACACGCAGCCTCGACCTCGGCTCCGCATCCGCCGGCACGCTGGCGAGGAGGCCTTGCGTGTACGGATGAGCGGGATTCTCGAAGATCTCCTCGGTCCGCCCCTGTTCGACGACATGACCGGCGTACATCACGGCCACGCGCGCGGCGGCCGCTGCGACGACGCCCAGATCGTGGGTCACGAGCAGCATTCCCATGCCGACCTCGATCTTCAGACGATCGAGAAGGATGAGGATCTCCGCTTGCACCGTGACGTCGAGTGCGGTCGTTGGCTCGTCCGCGATGAGCAGCTTCGGCTCGCAGGCGATGGCGGCGGCGATCATCGCGCGTTGCTGCATCCCCCCGCTGAACTGGTGAGGGAACTGCCGGGCGCGCTTCTGGGGCTCGGTCACCCCGACGAGCTCGAGAAGCTCGACGGCATGTCGTCGAGCGACTCTCCGCGACTCGTTCAAGTGGACGCGACGGGATTCGGCGATCTGGTCACCCACCTTCATCGTCGGGTCGAGGCTGGTCATCGGGTTCTGAAAGACCGCCCCGATCTCACGGCCCCGCAGTCGCGCCGCGAGTTCACGTGTCAGGGGAGTGCCCTGGAACACGATCCGACCCGAGGCGGCGCGGACTTGCGGCGGCAGGAGGCCGAGTACCGCTTGCGCCGTCACGGTCTTCCCGCACCCTGACTCGCCGATGAGCGCTACCGTCTCGCCGCTCGCGACATCGAAGCTGACGTCCTCGACGAGTGCGGGCTGGAGTCCTTGGAGTTCGAGCGTGAGGCCCTCCACGCTCACCACGACGTCGCGGCTCATCGCTCTCCTCCTCGACTCGCCAGGGCGTCGCGTATGCCGTCGCCGACCGTGTTGAACGCCAAGATGGTGAGGGTCAGCGCCACCCCTGGTGCCACCACGGCGTACGGCGCCTGGAACTGGTGCTGTGATGCCGAGCGGAGCATGGATCCCCAGCTGGCCTCGGGAAGCTGGACGCCGAGCCCGAGGAAACTGAGGCTCGACTCGGCCAGCAGCGCGAACCCGAGCATCAGTGTCACCTGGACGAGCAACGGCGCCATCACATTGGGCAGGCAGTGCCCCCACAGGATGCGCGATCGAGACGCGCCGATGGAGTGGGCCGAGGCGATGTAGGTCTCGTTGGCAACCGCGAGGGTCGCACCGCGCACCACCCGGAAGAGCCGGGGCGCGAAGACGATGCCGATCGCGACCATGGCTTTGAGCAACCCGGGACCGAGCACGGCGATCACGGCGATGGCGGCGATGATCGGCGGCAGGCTCAGCAGCACTTCGGCCCCGCGAGCAAGGAAGCGGGCGAACCAGCCACGGCTGTAACCGCTCCACAACCCGGCGGGGACGCCGAGCCCAACCGCTACAGCGACGGCGATGAGCGGCCCGACGACCGCGATCTGGCAGGCGTGCGCGAGCCGGCTCAACACGTCGCGTCCGAACTCGTCCGTGCCAAGAGGATGATCGAGACTGAGGCCGGCGAAGGCGTTGCCGAGGTTCTGGGCGAGGGGATCGTGAGGGCTGATCCAGGGGGCTGTCGCCGCCACGACGATCAGAGCCGTGAGGTACGCGACCGCCAGGCCCGACGTGGGCGTGCTGAGCAGGGAACGCAGCAGCGTCCGCGCGCCGGCCGTCGCCGAGGATGTCTGCTCTCTCATGACGCCCTCGTTTTCGGATCGATCCACCGGTAACACGCGTCGACACACAGGTTGATCAACACGATGAGAACGGCACACAGCACCACGTAGCCCTGGATGACCGGTAGATCCCGCCGCAACACGGCTTCGACCGCGAGCATCCCGAGTCCGGGGATGGCGAACACGGTCTCGATCACCACGACGCCGCCGAGAAGCCGCGCGGCCTGCAATCCGAAGACCGTGACGACGGGGATCGCGGCATTGCGGGCGACGTGACGACGGAACAGATTCCCGCCGCTGGCGCCCCGTGCACGGGCCGCCACGACATAGGGCTGACGCATCACGTCGACCACACCGCCACGGGTCTGCCGGGTGGTCTCGGCCATCGTGTCGAGGCCGAGGGCGATCGCCGGCAGGGCGAGGAACGACAGCCAGGTGCCCAAGCCGCTGCTCAACGGGGCGTAGCCCGTCGCGGGGAAGATCGACCACGACAGCGCGAAGACGGACACGAGCACGAGCCCGACCCAGTAGTTCGGGGTCGCGATGCTCAAGGAGCTGACCACTGAGATCGCGCGGTCGGTGAGGGTGTCGCGCCTCATGCCAGCGAGTGACCCGAGAGCGACGCCGACCACGCCGGCGAGGATCAGCGCGAGCGCGGTGATCGAGAAGGTCGCGGGAGCGGCCTCCAGCAGCAGGGCGGTCACGGGCCGGCCCGTCGTCCACGATGTGCCGAGGTCGCCTTGCAGGGCTCCGGCGGCCCAGTCACCGAACTGCACGAAGACGGACCGATCCAGCCCCAGCTGGTCGCGGACCCGTTCGACGTCTGCCGCCGAGGCGCTCTCCCCGGCGATCGCGTCGGCCGCGTCGCCTGAGGCGAGTTGCATGAGGCCGAACGTGACGACACTGACTGCGAGGACGGTGCCAGCGGCGCCCACTACGCCCCGTCCGATATGGGCGGCGTGACGCACCGTACGCAACCCGGGCTTCGCGGTTGCAGGTTTCACGGCGTCAGGCGCGTCGGTCTGCGCACCGCGCTCTTCGCCGAGAACCTTGGACATGAAGAGCATGCTGCCAGTGGCGCGACGTCCGCGGGACCACGAATGTGACTATCGCCATATAGGCTGCACTTATGGCCTGGTGGCCTGAAGGCGGGCACCTCCTTATCGGTCCGACGGGATGCTTCCGAGCTCTTCTGCCTGGCAGACCTGGCGGCAAACCGCCACGAAGTGCTCGGCGGCGGGTGACAACCGCCGTTTGGAGTGGATGAGGAAGAACGGGCGGTCTATGGGCGGCGAAATCTCGCGGACCACTGCTCCTCGCTGGGCGAGGACATCGGCCTCCGGCGCGATCATCAGAGCCGGCCCGACACCGGCCAGGACGAAGTCCTCGACGGTGTGACGGTGTGACGTTTCGACGACTTGGCGAAGGAACAACTCGCGGTCGGCGAGGGCGCGCCCGAGGATTCGGCGGGTGTACGCCCCCTTTGGCAATCCGGTGACGACGGTGAGGGCCGAAAGCTCCTGTCGGGTGAGAGGCTCGTCGTTCGGGGGGGCGTCATTGGGCGGGAACGCAACCTTGATCCGATGGTGTCCGAGAGGGACGGTCACGACGGAGGCGTCTTCGGGCGTGGTGGTGAACCCGATCTCGGACTTCGCGCGGACGACGTCCTCCCAAACCCCGCCCACGCTGGTCTGATCGTTTACCCGAACCGTCACGTCTTGGTGGCGGCGGATGAATTCACTAATGACGGCAATGCCCGGATGACGAGCCAGAATCGAGGGCATCGTGATGTTGAGCCGAGCTCTCTCTGAGGAGCCGGTCGAGCCGGTGCGGGCGACGGCATCAAAGTTGTCCATGATGGCGCGCGCAGGTTCGACCAGTCGGGAACCGATCTCGGTGAGAGCCGCCCCGGTGCTGGTGCGCTTGAAGACTTTGGCGCCGAGTTGGCGTTCGAGCGAGGCGACCGCTTGTGAGATTGACGGCTGACTGACCCTCATCTCGTCCGCCGCCCGTGACATCGACCCGGCGTCGACGATGGCCAAGAACACCTCGATGTGGCGTCGTTCGATCACATTCGTCCTCTTCCCAGATTCTCCACGTCAGACTGGCTCATGGTCAGCCTCCCCCGCATTCTGGGCTACTCGCGCACATTCGCTTCGCGGAAGCGGGGCGAAGTGTCGCCATCCGCGGGCGGGATTGCGGGGATTGGCGGGGGATTCGGGTCATCGGCTAGACTCAGGGGGTTGCCCACCGAGGGCGACGACTCTCCTGTTGCGGAAGGCCCGCAACCGCTTAGACCGAAGGAGACCCCGCAGTGGCACTGCGCAAGTACGAAGTCATGGTCATCCTTGACGCCGAACTGGATGAGCGCACCGTCGCTCCCAGCCTCGACACCTACCTCAACGTGGTCCGCCAGGACGGTGGATCCGTGGACAATGTCGATATCTGGGGCCGTCGCCGTCTCGCCTACGAGATCAACAAGAAGTCCGAGGGCATCTACGCCGTCGTCGACCTCACCGCCGAGCCGGCCACGGTCAAGGAGCTCGACCGTCAGCTCTCGCTGAACGAGTCGGTCGTCCGCATCAAGGTCACGCGTCCCGACGCCAAGTGACCGGCTGAGCCGCCCGTGTGGATGATCGGGTACCGATCGTCATCACCGTGCGGTTCACTGGAGTCAGACACCACTTCCTGCGAAAGGCTTGTGCCCCATGGCTGGCGAAACCGTCATCACCGTCATCGGCAACCTCACCGACGACCCCGAACTCAAGTTCACCCCGTCGGGAGCTGCCGTCGCCAACTTCACCGTGGCCTCGACACCTCGCGTCTTCGACCGTCAGAGCAACGAGTGGAAGGACGGCGACGCGCTGTTCATCCGCTGCGCCGCTTGGCGTCAGCTCGGTGAGAACGTCGCGGGGTCGCTGCAGAAGGGCCAGCGGGTGATCGTCACCGGCGCGTTGCGGATCCGCAACTTCGAGCGCCAGGACGGCTCACGCGGTACGAGCGTCGAGATCAACGTCGACGAGGTCGGCCCGTCGCTGCGCTACGCCACGGCGCAGGTCCAGCGCACGCAGCGCTCGGACAACGCCGGCGGCGGCTTCAGCGGAGGCGGCGGCCAGGGTGGTTTCGGCGGCGCGCCCCAGCAGGGCGGCGGCCAGGCCAACCCGTGGGCCACGCAGCCCGGCCAGCAGGGTGGAGCTGACGCGTGGGGCGGTGGCCAAGCCACCGACGAGCCCCCCTTCTAATCCCTCACTCTCAGATCAGTTCATTTCAGGAGCATCATGGCTAAGCCAGTTGTCCGGAAGCCGAAGAAGAAGAGCAACCCGCTCGCGGCCGCCGGCGTCACCACCATCGATTACAAGGACACCGCGCTGCTGCGCAAGTTCATCTCGGACCGCGGCAAGATCCGCGCGCGCCGCGTCACCGGTGTCTCCGTCCAGGAGCAGCGTCAGATCGCCAAGGCCATCAAGAACGCCCGCGAGATGGCTCTCCTGCCCTACACGTCCAGCGGTCGCTGAGCGAAGGAGTAGCGAGATGAAGCTCATTCTCACGCACGAGGTCAGCAACCTCGGGGCCCCCGGCGACATCGTCGAGGTCAAGGGCGGGTACGCCCGCAACTTCCTGCTGCCGCGCAACTACGCCATCGTCTGGACCAAGGGCGCTGCCAAGCAGGTCGAGTCGATCAAGGCCGCCCGCGAGGCGCGCGCCGTGCATGACCTCGAGACCGCGCGTGGCATCAAGTCCACGCTCGAGGCCAAGCCGATCACCGTCCAGGTCAACGCCGGTGAGGGCGGTCGGCTCTTCGGCGCCGTCACGGTGTCCGACATCGCCGCGGCCATGGACGCCGCCGGCGCACCGGTCGACAAGCGTCGTATCGATGTCGGCAATCCGATCAAGTCGCTCGGCACGCATCAGGTCACGGTCCGCGTTCACCCCGAGGTGTCCGCGACCGTCACGCTGAACGTCGTCGCCGCCAAGTGACATGTGACGCCGCCGTGACCTCCCGCTGAGGTCACGGCGGCGTCGTCATTTCCGCTCATGGTCAAGCGTTCGCTCCCCCTCCTTCTCGCCGCGGTCCTCCTCGCGGCCGGTTGCAGCACGCCGAGCCCCGAGCCGGTCCCGCGCCCGGACGGCGTCCAGTTCTCCGATCTACGCGGCGCTGACGCGGCCGACCTCCGCGACGGTGGCACGCTCACGCTCGCCGCGGCCGGGTGGCCCACCTCGTTCAATCCCTGGACCACGACCGGCGCCGCGACCGACACGGCAGCGGACCTCCTCGCGCCCACCCTCGGGTCAGCGGTCCGCCCCACCGACGATGGCGGCTGGACGACCGACCCGGACTACGCCGAGTCGGTCGAGGTCGTCTCGGAGGACCCGCTCACCGTCGAGGTGCGGCTCAATCCCGACGCAGTGTGGCAGGACGGCACCCCGATCGGCGCCACCGATCTCGCCGCGTTCGTCGGTGCGGTTCGCGACCCGCAGGCCGCGGCCACCGCGCACCCGGCCTACGACCTCGTCCAGGAAGTTCGCCCGGGCGCCGATGCCTCGAGCTACCAGGTGGTCTTCTCTCGCCCCACCGCGGACTGGCCCGCCGCCGTGTATCCGCCGGTGCCGCAGTCGGTGAGCGGCGATCCGCAGCGGTTCGCCGAGGGCTTCGCCGAGTCGGCCGTTCCCGCCAATGGTCCGTTCATGGTCGAGCGGATCGACCGCGCGACCGGCACGATCGAACTCGCGCGCAATCCGCGCTGGTGGGGGCGAACGCCGCTGCTCGAGAAGATCGTCTGGCGTGTTGCGGAGCCGAACGTGCTCGCGGAGGCCTACGCCGCCGACGAGGTCGACGGGGTCCTGCCCGACGGGGCGGTCGGCGTCGACGTCGACGACGCAGACCGGCGCTACGCCGTCGACAGCTCGTGGGCTCAGCTCACCCTCAACGGCGGTCGCGGTCCGCTCAGCGACGCGGCGGTGCGGCAAGCGGTTGCAAGCGCGGTCGACCGCGAGGAGATCGCTGAAACGATGGCCGAGGCGTCACAGGGGGCGACCGAAGCCATGGATTCGGTCGTACTGCTCCCCGGCCAGCGCGGCGACGAGTCCGCCGCGCCCGAGCGCGATACGGCCCGGGCCGGCGAGTTGCTCGAGGGCGCCGGATGGACCGAGGGCGACGACGGTGTCCGCGTGCGCGACGGCCAGCGTCTCGAGTTGCGCTTCCCCGTACCTGCCGGCGCGGACGCTGCCGCCCGCCGCGCGGAGCTCGTCGCCGACCAGCTGTCCGAGGTCGGCATCGCGGTGCGGGTCGAGGAGGTGCCGGCCGAGGACTTCCAGGAGTCCGTGGTCGTCGCCCTCGCCTTCGACATCGTCGGATTCACCTGGGAAGGTTCGGCCTTTCCGCTCGAAGCGGCCACCGCACGGTTGACGCCGGCCGACTCCAACCGCAACTTCACCGGGATCGCCACCGAACCCGTGACGCGGGCGTTCGAGGCTGCGCGCGCGGAACTGAACGACGATCGCTTCCTCGAGGTCGTGAGCGCGGCCGACGCTGCTGCCGCGGAGCAGGCCTCGATCATCCCGCTGGCTCCGGTGCCCGAGGTGATGATCGTGGACCCTGCGGTCCGGAACTTCGGTCCCAGTACATTCGCTCCCGTGGACTGGACGATCGTGGGCTTCGAGGCGGAGGACTGATGGCACGTACGCGGCGCCAAGCCGTGGGATGGTCCACGGTGCTGCGGGCATTGCGGGTCGTTCGAGTCAGCGACGTGAGCCCTGCCATGCGGCGGGTGACATTGACCGGCGAGCAACTCGCCGGCTTCGAGGTCGAGGGTGGACGTCTGCCCGAGTTCCGCAGCGACGGTTTCGACGACCACGTCAAGCTGCTCGTGCCGATCGAGGGCAGTGAGCGTCCGCCCTTGCCGATCCAGGGGCCGGACCGGCTCGAGTGGGGCGCGGCGGGCGGTCGTCCGATCGCCAAGGACTACACACCGCGTCGGTACGACCCCACCACGCTCGAGCTGGACCTTGACTTCGTCCGGCACGGTGACGGTTTCGCCGCCGAGTGGGCCGAGCGCGTCACGCCCGGCGACCCCGCGTGGATCGTCGGCCCCACCCGCTCGCTGCTCCTTCCCCAGGGTCAGGACTGGATGCTCGTCGCCGGTGATGAGACGGCGTTGCCGGCGATCGGTCGGCTTCTCGAGGAGTGGCCCGAGGGGTGGCGCGGCCAGGTGGTCGTCGAGCTCACCGACGCGGCGCACACGCAGGATCTGGCGCAGCCGCCCGGTGTCGAGATCCAGTGGGCCGTCGGGCCGGAGGCGTGGATCGAGGCGGTCCGCAAGCTCGACTGGTGGCCCGGTGAGGCGTTCTGCTGGGTGGCCGGCGAGACTCGCACGATCCGTCAGGTCCGTGACTTCCTCAAGAACGAGCGCGACGTTGCACGCGATTGCCTCGACGTCACCGGCTATTGGCGCCGCTGACGCGCCGCTCGGCCGCCCCCGCGCCCTTCACGATCGCTGACGTTCCTCGTTCCGCCACTCGCGGAGTTCACTCAGTCGGGCCAGTCGACGCTCAGGTAGCGCGACTCCTGGAACGCCTCGATCCCGGCACGCGCTCCTTCTCGACCCAGACCGCTCTCCTTGACGCCGCCGAAGGGCGCAGAGGGGTCAGACACCACGCCGCGGTTGATGCCGACCATCCCGACCTCTAGCGCCTCGGCGAACCGCACGGCGCGCTGCAGGTCTCCCGAGTACACATACGCCGCGAGCCCGAGGTCATCCTGGTTGAGCTCCTCGAGCAGCGCGGCCTCGTCCTCCCACGTGACGATGGGCGCGACCGGGCCGAAGATCTCCTCCCGGTAGAGCGTCGCCGTCCGATCGACGTGGGTCAGCACCGTCGGTGGCACGAACCAGCCGCGGTCCGCCGAGAGGTCCGCGCGATACCGCAGCCGCGCACCGCGGGCGAGCGCGTCCTCCACCAGCTCATCGAGTCGATCGACGGCCCTGGCTGAGATGACCGGACCGAGATCGGCCCCGGTTGCGGCCGGACCGATGCGCAACCGTGCGGCGGCGGCGCAGAACTGCTCCGTGAATCGCTCGGCGATGGCGGCATGGACGAAGAAGCCGTTGGCCGCGGTGCAGGCCTGGCCCCCGTTGCGGAACTTCGCCACGAGGGCGCCCCGCACTGCCGCGTCGACGTCGGCGTCCTCGGTGACCACGAAGGGGGCATTGCCGCCGAGCTCCATGGACGACGCCACGACGCGCTCGGCCGCTTGCCGCAGCAGCACCTTGCCGACGGCGGTCGAGCCGGTGAACGAGATCTTGCGAACACGGCGATCGCCGAGCCACTGGCCGACGACGGCGCCCGGATCGGTGGTGGGGACGACGTTGACGACACCCGCGGGAAGTCCCGCGTCCGCGAGGAGCTCAGCGATGGCGAGGGCCGTCAGTGGTGTCTCGGCGGCGGGCTTGAGTACGGCCGTGCAGCCGGCGGCGAGGGCCGGCGCGACCTTGCGGGTGACCATCGCGGCGGGAAAGTTCCACGGCGTGACGAGCGCGGCGACACCGATCGGCAGCTGCGTCACGATGGTCCGGGTTCCCCCTCCCGGCGACGGTCCGTACGAACCCGATGACCGAACGGCCTCCTCGGCGTACCAGCGCAGGAAGTCGCCGGCATAACTGACCTCGGCGAGTGCATCGGCTCGGGATTTGCCGTTCTCCAGGGCAATGAGATCGGCGAGACTCTCCGCGCGGTCGCGCATGAGCGCGTACGCGTGGTGAAGCACCGCAGCCCGGTCCCGCGGCGCACAGGATCGCCACGAACCGGCCGCCTCTGCTGCCGCGTCGACGGCCGCCAGGGCGTCCGCGGCTCCGCCGTCGGTGACATGAGCGACCACCTCCCAGGTCGCGGGGTCCTCCACCTCGAACGAGGCCGTCGCGCACCGGTGCTCGCCACCGATGAGGATCCCGTAGCTCGGGTCGACTGCTGCCGGATTCACGCTGTCCCTTTCGTCGGCCGATGCCTTCGTGAGTCTCGATGAGAGGGCGATAGCGCGCTAACCCCGTTCGGGTCACATTGCGGACGGGCGGACCCGGCTGCGGATCCGGGCCTGGTTTCGGCTCCTGAATTGACCCGCCAGGGGGACGCCCCGGGGGTCGAGCGCTTCCTAGCCTTCCTGTTCAGGCCCTGTTGACGGGGCGACCCGGGATCTGACCGTCGCGGGGTGGCGATCGTAAGGAGGCATCGTGGTAGCAGCGCACGAGGTGGCGATTCGGAAGGTCTTCTCCCAGGTGGAGGAGGTGCGGAACTCGGCCGGTCGGACCGATGAGGGGGGTCCGCTGCGGCGGGTCGCGGTATGCGCTGTCCTGAAGAACCCGTACGCCGGAGCCGGCTACGTCGAGGACCTCTCAGCGCTGATCGAGGCATCGGAGCAGATCGGCACCCTGGTCGGCAAGGAGGCCGCTCGGCTGCTCGACGCACCGGTGGAGAGCTACGGCAAGGCGGGACTCGTCGGCACCGACGGCGAGCAGGAGCACATCAACGCCGCGCTCACCTCGATCTTCGGCAACGCCTTCCGCGACGCGATCGGCGGCGGTGACGCCTGGATCACCTCGGTCACCAAGCCGGCGGTCGCTGGAACGACGATCGACGTCCCGCTCGCGTACAAGGACGAGGTCTGGGTCCGCAGCCACTACGACGCGCTCGAGGTGCGGATCCCCGACGCGCCGCATCCGGACGAACTGGTCGTGATCGCCGCGGTCGCCAATCGCGGCCGGCTCAACGCCCGCGTCGGCGGCATGACCGTCGACGAGGCTCGGAGCCGAGCATGACCGGCACCCTGGCCGTCGTCGGCGCGGAAGAGATCTTCTCCGGGGACTGGCGCGAACCGATCGTCGCCGATGCCGACACGATCGTGACCCGTGACGGAGTGATCGAGGCGATCGGCCGCCGCGAGGACCTCGCCGCACTGATCGCCGAGGCCGATGTCGTCCTCGACGCCGAAGGCTCGACGGTGGCACCCGGGCTCATCGACTCGCACTGCCACGTGGTGCTCGGCGACTACACCCCCCGGCAGAAGACGGTCGACTTCCTCGCCAGCTACGTGCACGGCGGCATCACGTCAGTGGTCTCGCCCGGCGAGATCCACGCGCAGGGGCGACCGCACTCGGCCGCCGGCGTGAAGGCGCTCGCGATCGCGGCCAAGACGTGCTTCGACAACTTCACGCCCAACGGGATGACGGTGCACGCCGGTGCGGTGGTGCTCGAACCCACACTCACCGATCGCGATTTCGCCGAGCTTCAGGAGGCGGGTGTGCGGCTCGCGAAGTTCGGCTTCGGTCTCTACGAGGACCCCGCGGACGGCTACGAGCAGGTGCGGGGTGCGCAGGCGCACGGCATCACCGTCATGTGCCACTCCGGCGGCGCGAGCATCCCGGGCAGCAAGCCCATCACGCCCGACCACCTCCTGCACCTGGCTCCCGATGTCTGCGGACACATCAACGGCGGACCGACCTCCCTGGACGCCGCGGGCGTGGACCGGATCATCGAGGAGACCGACATGGCGCTGCAGCTCGTGCAGGCCGGAAATCTCAAGTCCGCGGTACGGATCGCCCGCAAATGCGCGGAGGAGGGGCGCCTCGACCGTCTGGTGATCGGCTCGGACACCCCGACCGGCACCGGAGTGATGCCGCTGGGCGTCCTCAAGACGGTCGCCGAAGTCGCCTCGTGGACGGGCATCGACCCGGCTGTGGTCTGGGCGTTCGCCACGGGCAACAACGCCCGCACCTGGGCGCTGCCGGCGGGGCTGATCGAGGTCGGGCGGGCCGCAGACGTGATCGTCCTCGACGCCCCCTGGGGCTCGACCCGCGACGACGCCCGCAGCGCCCTCGCGATCGGCGACCTCCCGGGGATCTCGGCGGTCGTGACGGGTGGCGAGGTGCGTGCGCTCCGCAGCCGGAACACGCCTGCCGCGGCTCGCCGAGCACGGGTCTCGCCGGCACTGCCGCATCTCGAGGCAGCAGCGCACTGATAGTCGACAACACGACGTGGGGAAGTGACCGATGGCCATCATCGTCAAGTTCGATCCGAGCAAGTGCCAGGGGTACGCCAACTGCCTCATCGAGGCCCCGGAGATCTGGGACTTCGATGAGGACGATGACGTGGCGCTCCTGCTCCAGGAAGTCGTGCCGGAGTCGCTCCGCGCCAAGGCGGAGGCCTCGGCACGCGGATGCCCGGCGCACGCCATCGCCGTCGAGAACCAGAGCGACGCGTGATGGACCACGTCGTCGTGGTGGGGGCCTCGCTCGCGGGGGTCAACGCGATCGAAGGGTTGCGGGATCGAGGTTTCACCGGCGAGATCACCCTCGTCGGCGCGGAGCGGCACCTCCCCTACGATCGCCCGCCGCTGTCGAAGGAAGCCCTCAGCGGAGGTCTCGACGGTGAGCGTCTCGCGCTGCGGCCGCCGCAGTGGTACGAGGAGCAGGGTGTGACCCTGCGGCTGGGCGAGCCGGCGCGGGCGCTGGAGCCCGGCCCCAAGCGACTGTGGCTGGACTCGGGCGGGCAGCTCGACTTCGACGGGCTCGTCGTGGCGACCGGATCGTCGGTGCGCCGATTCGCGCATCGACTGTGTGGCGACCCGGCGCGACTGTGCCAGCTGCGCACCCTCGACGATGCCCAGCGGCTCGGGGACCAGCTCGAACCGGGGCGGCGTCTCGTCGTTCTCGGCGCCGGCTTCATCGGGCTCGAGGTCGCCGCCACCGCCCGCACGTTGGGCCTCGACGTGACGGTGATCGACGTCGCTGCATCCCCTCTGGCCCGCGTGCTGGGCGAGGCCGGCGCGTGGTTCACGGATCTGCACACCACCCACGGCGTCGACATTCGCTGCGGGACCTCGGTGGACAGTATCGATCCGCGCTCCGGCGGCGGGGTCGTCGTGCGGAGCCCGGGGCGCGCGACCCTGGAGGCCGACCTGTTCCTGGAGAGCGTCGGCGCCGCGCCGGCAGTCGACTGGTTGAGCGGAAGCGGGCTCGTTCTCGAGGACGGCGTCGTCTGCGGATCCGACTTGCGCACCAGCCATCCCGACATCGTCGCGGCCGGCGACGTCGCACGCTGGCACAACGACCTCTTCGGCGAGAGCATGCGCGTCGAACATTGGACCAACGCCGTGGAGCAGGGGCGGCACGCGGCCGGCACCCTGCTCGGCGAGCGCGAGAGCTACCGCTCGATCCCGTACTTCTGGACGGACCAGTTCTCCGCGAAGGCCCGCTTCGTGGGTCGCGCCGACGCTGCGGACGACATCGTCGTCGAACGGGGTGAGGACTCCGCCGTCATCCTCTTCGGCCGTGACGGCCGACTCCGTGGCGCGCTGTGCATCAACGCGCCGCGGCGCCTCGCCCGCTGCCGGATCGCGATCCGCGACGGCATGTCGTGGACCGAGGCCGCCGCCGACCTCGCCACCTGTGCTTGACCACCCACCCAAGGAGAAATGGACATGACGACCGAGACACCCACCAACGCCGACGCCCTCTCGACGATCGAGCTCTTCCCCCAGGACGAGGACTGGTCGATCCAGACGATGCGCCTCCTCGCCCAGGTCGCGGTCGGCGGCGCCGACCTGTTCGAGTGCAGCCGGACCGCCGCCCGTATCGGTACGGAGACCACCGACGGCGAGATCTGGTACCGCGAATGGCAGCGCACCGCCCGCGAGGTGGCGGCGCAGGGCGAGGCCGCCCTGGCCGACGGCAACATCACCACGGGCCGCCGCGCACTCTTCCGCTCGTGCAGCTACTTCCGGCACTCGGAGTTCTTCCTCCGGTCGCAGGACCCTCGGCGCAACGAGGCCTACAACGCCGGTCGCGAGAACTTCCGCCGCGCCGCCGCTCTCACCGACGGGCGCATCGAGCAGATCGAGGTCCCGTTCGAGGGCACCACGATGGAGGGCTACATCGTGCGTCCCGACGGGTCGGGTGCGCGGCGCCCGACGGTGCTGTTCCTCGGTGGCGCCGACTCGTGGGCCGAGGAGCTGTACTTCCTCGGCGGTTCGGAGTTCCCTGACCGCGGCATGAATGTCGTCATGGTCGACACCCCGGGCCGAGGCAGCTCCCTGCGTTTCAAGCAGCTCTACAGCCGGCCCGACTACGAAGTGCCGGTCCGGGCGGTCCTGGACGTGTTGGAGCAGCGCGACGACGTCGACGCCGACCGCATCGGCCTCGCGGGCGTGAGCTTCGGCGGGTACTACGCACCGCGAGCAGCGGCCTTCGAACCGCGCGTCAAGGCGGTCGCCGCCTGGTGCGGCACCTGGAGCATCCTCACCGACTTCTACGAGTTCTACCCGCCGCTTCAGGAGCAGCTGCAGTGGCTGAGCGGATCGGCGGACGACGCCGAGGCCCGCGAGAAGCTCGCCAAGTTCACGCTCGACGGTGTGGCCGACAAGATCGACGTGCCCGTCTACGTCATGCACGGCACGGACGACATCATCATGGACATCAACGGTGCGCGGCGCTTCGTGGACGCGCTCACCACCGATGACGTCACCGTCGACATCTACGACCAGGCCGGTTCGCTGCACTGCAGCTACGACTACTTCTCGGTCGCGACCGCCCGCCTGACCGACTGGTTCGCGCACAAGATCTGAGCACCCGAGCGAATTGACCCGTAAGGGTCACGACCCCCGTCCCCAGCGGTTCTAGATTGAAATTGCGAGATCGTCCGCATGGGGACGGGGGAGACCTCGGGCAAGGAGAGAGAGCACAGCGATGTACAGCGTTCATAAATTGCTCTGGGACATCCGCCGGGATCCCTCCGTGAAGGACCGATACATGCGCGATTCGGGAGCGGTCCTCGACGAGTACGGGATCGAGGACGAGTTCCGTGACCATCTGCAGCAGCTCGATTTCAAATCCATGTACGAAAAAGGAATCAATCCGTACCTGCTGTATTTCTGCGCCATTCAACTCGAAGTCGACCGCGCCGAATACTACGCCCGAATTCGTGGGGAGAAATAACGATGGCTGATACCGGGAAGATCGTCGGAGCGTTCGCCGCGTCGCACTCGCCGGGCATCACCGGTTGGCCCGAGCGGGCCGAGCCCGAGCAGCAGAAGGCCGTCGAGGGGGCCTATGCGCAGGTGCGACGGCAGATCGAGGAGCTCCAGCCGGACGCGATCATCGCCGTCTCGGTGGAGCATTTCACCAACTTCCACCTCGGCAACCTCCCGGCTTTCGCGATCGCGGCGGGTGACGAGTACCTCGGGCCGGTCACCCAGGAGATGGCGTCCTTCCTCAACGTCGAACAGCACCAGTACCCCGGGCACGCGGACCTCGGGCGCCACCTGTACGCCTTCGCCCTGGAGTCGGAGTTCGATCCCGCCCTGGTCGAGGGAGGCCTGGACTTCGACGAGAACTTCTGCGTCCCCTTCAAGCACTTCGACCCCGAGTCGCGTATCCCGTTGGTGCCGGTCATCGTCAACGGCGTCAACCCGCCGTGGCCGACCCCGCGTCGGTGCTTCAACTTCGGCGCGATGATCCGTCGTGCGGTCGAGGCGCAGACCTTCGCGCAGCGGGTCGTGGTCGTCGCGACCGGCGGTCTGTCCCACTGGGTCGGCCTGCCGGAGTCCGGCGAGATCAACACCGACTTCGACCGGGACTTCATCGAGCGCTTGGAGTCCGGCGACCCGGACCGGCTCACCGACTACAGCCAGCGCGAGATCGACGAGGCCGGCAACGGCGCCCACGAGATCCGGACGTGGCTCGTGGCGGCAGGCGCTGCCGGCACCTCGTTCGAGGTGCTCGCCTACGAGCCCGTGCCCGCCTGGCTGACCGGGACCGCCGTCGCGGCGGCCCGGCTCTGAACAACGTCTACATCAAGGAACGAGGAGCACCCATGAGCAAGCTTCCCAAGGTCACCGGTCGCGACATGCGCGGAGTGATGGCCTACCCGCCCACCCCGGCGCTGCCCGGAGCCGAGCGGGTCGACGCTACCGACACCGTCGACCTCGCCGAGAGCGAGCGGATGATCCGAGCGCTGATCGCCGACGGCGTGGACGCGATCGCGCTGAACGGCACGCTGGGCGAGATGGCGTCGCTGACCATGGACGAGTGGAAGGCCTTCGCCGGCACCGTCGCCGAGACGGTTCGCGACGTCGACCCCGACTTCCCGGTGTTCATCGGCACCACGACGCTCAACACCCGCGACACGGTCGAGCGCATGCGGTTCCTGGCCGATCTCGGGATCACCGGCACGCTCCTCGGCCGGCCGATGTGGGGCGAGATGGTCGCCCCCGTGATGGAGCGGTTCTACCGCGACGTCGCCGAGGCCGTGCCCGAACTCGCAATCGTGGTCTACGACAACACGGCGGCGTTCCGCGGCATCATCCCCCGCAGCGTCTACAAGACCCTCGTCGACCTGCCCCAGGTCGTGGCGGTCAAGTACGCGGGCGGTGCCTCGGTGGGCTTCCGGTACCACAACGACATGGCGCACACGGGCACGAAGTTCCCGCTCATGCCGATCGAGACCGACTGGTTCCCGGCCTGGGAGATGTACGGCGAGGAGCTCGTCGGCATGGCGTGGTCCTCGACGACCGCCATGGGCCCCGGTCCGGTGCTCGAGCTGCGCGACGCGCTCCAGGAGGGACGATTCGACGATGCGCGCTGGCTGACCGAGCGGCTGCGCTGGGCGCACGAGCCCTTCCTCGTCGGCCAGGACTTCATGGAGTTCGCGAAGTACAACGTGCCGCTGGAGAAGATCCGTGTGAATCACGCCGGCTACATCAACGTCGGCACGTGCCGTCCGCCCTACACCGAGGACCTCGTCCCCGAGGAGCACGTGCGCACCTCGATCGAGCACGTGGACCGGTACCAGCAGATCCAGCAGGAGATCGAGCAGCGTTTCGGTGTCCGTGCCGGCCGTCAGGCGTCGAAGGTGTGACGGACGATGACCTCCAGCGTCGACCGGTCCCTGGACGACGAGCTCCAGGGCATCCGTCAGGGCATCCGCGAGGGCCGCTTCCCGGCTCGCGCCTTCAATGATCAGCAGATCTACGATCTGGAACAGGATCGGCTGTTCTCGCGAGCCTGGTGCTTCCTGGCGCACGAGTCGGAGATTCCCGCGCCGGGCGACTACGTCACCCGGTACATCGGGAACAACAACATCATCGTGGCGCGAACCGAGCACGGTGATATCTCGGCGAACCTCAACATGTGCCGCCACCGCGGCAACATGCTCTGCAAGTCCGAGATGGGCAACGCCTCACACTTCCGTTGCTCGTACCACGGCTGGACGTACAAGAACTCCGGTGAGTTGATCGGCGTCCCCTACATGAAGGAGGGCTACGAAGGGCGACTGAAGCGCAAGGAATGGGGCCTGGTCAACGTCCGTGTCGACTCCTACGCCGGTCTCGTGTTCGGGTGTCTCGACCCGGACGCGCCGTCGCTCGAGGAGTACCTCGGCGGGTTCCAGTTCTACCTGGACTTCTACCTCAAGCAGGGTGGAGAGGGCAGCGAGGTCCACGGGCCGCCGGATCACTGGGTCGCCGAGACCGACTGGAAGATCTGCGCCGAGAACTTCGCGGGCGACGGCTACCACACACCGGTGGCGCACCAGTGGGGCTTCAACCTCGGGTACTTCCCGTCGTCGGGTTCGACGCACAGCCAGGGCTGGGCGGCGAGCATCCCGGGCCTCGGGCACGGGATCGGGCTCGGCCACAGCCCGAACTTCCCGCCGTTCGGCGGGTTCCCGGACGATCTCGCCGAGCGGATGAAGGCCTCGTTCACGCCCGAGCAGGTCGAGGTGTTCTCGCAGGTGCGGACCGCGGTCGGCACGGTGTTCCCGAACCTCTCGTTCCTCATGCAACCGTTCAGCCTCGTGCCCGGTGAGTCGGGGGTGCGATTCGTGACGATGCGGCTCTACCACCCGGTCGGCCCGGGGCGCATGGAGATGTACTCCTGGTGCCTCGTGCCCAAGGACGCCTCGCAGGAGTACAAGGACGAGGCGTATCGCGCCTACACGCTGGCGTTCGGTCAGGCCGGGACGTTCGAGCAGGACGACTTCGAGAACTGGACGAAGGTCACCCGGGCGGCCGGTTCGACGATGGTCAAGAACGTCGATTTCCCGTACATCATGGGGATGGAGAGCGAGCGCGACAAGGACTTCCCGGGTCCGGGGCACGTCGTGCGGCCGTACGTCAACGACACCAACTTCCGCAACCTGTGGAGCCGTTGGGCCGACTACCTGGTCGGGGAGGTGTGAGCCGTGGCCACCACAACACAGGTCGACCTCGAGACCCGCATGAGTCTGCAGGACTTCCTCTATCGCGAGGCTCTCGCGCTCGACGAGCGGCGCTTCCGCGACTGGCTGGAGTACCTGGCCGACGACATCCGCTACGAGGTGCCGGTGCGGGTGACCCGTGAGGCGCTCGCCGACTGGGAACTCACGCCGACCTCGCGGATCTTCGACGACACGAAGGCGACGCTCGAAGTCCGCGTACAGCGGCTCGAGACGGACTTCGCCTGGGCCGAACAACCGCCCTCGCGCACCCGGCACTTCGTCACCAACGTCGTGGTCGATCCCGGCGACGTGGAGAACGAGTACCTCGTGCAGTCGAACTGCTTCATCTATCGCAGTCGGGGGGACGAACCGACGCCGAGCTTCTACTCGCTGTTCCGCAAGGACACGGTCCGCCGCACCTCGACGGCGCCGGGGTGGGAGATCGCTCGACGTTGGGCGGCCTTCGACCAGTCCCTCATCAACGCCCACAACATGTCCATCTTCATCTGAGCCGGACGGTGAACCCGATGACCTCTCAGCCAGACCCTGCCTTCGAACGCCCCGAGATCGGCGATATGTCCGAGTACCCCAGCGATGGGGGCAACGACGGGCCCATCGTCATCGCCAACGAGTTCACGGACGTGGTGGTGCGCAAGGTCGAGACCCGCAACGGCATGCGGCTCGACATCTGGTCGCCGCGACGCGGCAGCCGGGTGCTGCTCGACGCGGTCGCTCTGGACTGCCTCAGCTTCCAGGAGCCTGAACTCATCACCGAGCTGTTGTCGCGGAACCCGGGGCAGTGAGCGGAGCCCTCGACGGGCAGCGCGTCCTCGTGACCGGCGGCGGCTCCGGCATCGGCCGGGCCGCCGCGCTCGCGTATCTGGGCGCGGGGGCCCAGGTGACGGTGGTCGAGCGTTCCGCAGCGCACGCCGCCGAACTGCCGGATCACGAGCGGCTCGAGGTCGTCGTCGCCGACGCCACCGAGCCCGAGGTGCTCGATGCTGCCGTCGTGCAGGCCTCGGGAGCCAACGGCCTCGACCACCTGACGTGCTGCGTCGGCGTGTTCGATCAGTACGTCTCCGTACGCTCCCTCGATGCCGACCGCCTCACGGCCGCTGCGCAGGAGGTGTGGCGGCTGAACGTGCTCAGCACACTCCAGGCGGTGCGAGCGGCCTACCCCGCGCTCGCCCGGGCGCGAGGATCGGTGACCTTGACGCTGTCGGAGTCGGCCTTCCACCCGGTCGGGGGAGGTGTTCTCTACGGCAGCTCCAAGTGGGCGCTGCGGGGAGCGGTCGCGCACCTCGCCGTCGACCTCGCGCCCGAGGTGCGGGTCAACGGCGTCGCGCCGGGCGGTACCTCGGGCACGCGGTTCGGTGGGCTCGCCGCGTTGGAGCAACGTGCGACGGCGGCGACCGTTGAAGGCCGCGACGAACGCATCGCGGCGGGCACGTTGCTCGGTGAGGCAGCCCGCGCCGAGGACCATGCGGGCGCCTACCTCTATCTCGCGGATCGCCGCGCCGCGCGCCTGACCACCGGCACCGTCATCAACACCGACGGAGGACGGCGGCCATGACCGAGTTCGGGCGTTCCGGCATCCCTGGTCGCTGACGATGCTCGACGCCGGCGGAGGATCGAGACGCCTCGGGTACACCGCGGTCGCCCTCATCGCGATCCTCGTCCTGGCCGCCAATCTGCGGGCGGCGATCTCGGCCGTGGGGCCGGTGCTGCCGATGATCGCCGAGGACCTCGCCCTCTCCGACGCGGTGCAAGGGGTGCTGACGGCCGCGCCGATCGCCGCGTTCGCCCTCGTCTCCCCGTTCGGCCACCGGATCGCGGCACGTCTCGGCGTCGAGGCAGCCGTGGTCCTCGCCCTCGGGTTGATCGCGCTCGGCATCGCGATGCGGTCGATCCCGATCCAGGGCGCAGCTGCGGTGGTCGTTCTGGTGCTCGCCACCGCCGTGCTCGGTGGCGGCGTCGCGGTCGCCAACGTGCTGTTGCCGGTCCTGGCGCGCCGGGACTTCCCGGCCCGCGTGCCCACCGTGACCGGCCACTACATCGCGTTGCAGAGCGCCGTCGCCGCGCTCGCCGCGGCAGTGGCCGTGCCGGTGGCGGCGATCGCCGGCTGGCGGACCGCACTCGGCGTCTGGCTGCTGCCGGTCGCCATCGCACTGGTGGTGTGGGTGATTCATCGTCGCGGCGCCGCGGTGCGCGGCGAGGCACCTGCGCCGACCGACGCGTCGAGCCTCCCACGGTCTCCCTGGACATCGCCCGCGGCATGGCAGTTGGCCATCTACTTCGGCCTGCAGTCGTGCAGCTTCTACCTCCTCCTCGGCTGGCTGCCGACCATCGAGCAGGAGCTGGGGATCTCGGCCGGCGCCGCCGGGTTCCATCTCGGCGTCTTTCTCGTCGTCGGCATCGCGGCCAACGTGGTGGTGCCGCCGTGCCTGAACCTCGGCGGCGACCAGAGGCTCGTCGCCAGCGTCGTAGCCCTCATCGGGCTCGTGGCGGTCTTCGGGCTGTGGGCGTGGCCGGCCGCGGCCCCGTGGTGGGTCGGTCTCGCCGGGTTCGGCGCCGGCGCCTCGATGGTGGTGGCCTTGTCGCTGATCCCGCTGAGGTCGGCGGTCGGGGCGGATTCGGGCCCGTTGTCGTCGATGGTGCAGGGCGTCGGCTACGCCGGCGTCACGATCGGGCTGCTGCTCGTCGGCTGGGCGAAGCAGACGACTGGCTCCAGCGCCGTGGTGGTGGCGGTCGTCCTCGGGCTCGCGGTGGTCCAAGCGCTCGTGGGACTCCTCGTCGGCCGCGACCGGCGAGGGTGAGCCCCGTCAATCCAGCGACTGCCGCGACGTCCAGATGAGCTGAACCAGTTCGGCCCGGTTGCTGACGTCGGTCTTAGCGAAGATGCGCTTCAGGTGCTGCTTGACCGTGTTCTCGCTGATGAAGGCCCGCGAAGCGATCTCTTTGGTGGTCAACCCTTCACTCACCAGCTGCGCGATCTCCTGCTCCCGCCGGGTGAGGACGCCCCAGTCCGGGAGCTGGCGGTCGCTCTCGCCGTCGGCGCCGAAGACCATCGTCACCGCGGTGCGGTCCTTCGCCGAGAGCCGGTACGACTTCACCACCGCCTGCCGCCCGGTCCTGGCGTCACGGACCGTCCGGGCGACGACGCGGCGGTTCTCGGCCCGGAAGGCGGTCATCGCCTCTTCGATGAAGCCGGTGATGGAGTCGCCGCCGATCGGGATCTCGTCCGGACCGATCTGCCATTCGTCGCGGGCGGAGCGGTTGCAGAAGATGAACTGAGCGTCGAGGTCGGTGACCACGACCGCCTGCGGCAGCCGGTCGAGCGCATGCTCGATGGCGCTCGCACGGTAGCCGGTCAGCTCATAGCGCACGGCCCGCTCCGTCGCGAGGCTGAGCTGCTCGCTGACGAAGCGGGCCGAGGTGAGGTCGGTCTCGCTGAACGGCGGACAGTCGCCCGGCCTCGCGAAGTTGATCGTGCCGAAGAGCACCCCCGACACGATGATCGGTGCTTCCATCGAGTGCTCGAAGTTCTCACGAGCGAGCGCGTTGCGCGCACCGCAGGCGTTCCACGTGTGCGGCGCGCAGACGCGTGAGGAATCGATGGGGCGATGCTGCTCGGTGACGAACCTCAGGACCGGGTCATCCTGGCGACCGTAGTCCTCGTAGTCGTCGAGAAGCTCCCCGCCGACCGTGGCGCGGACGTCGATGACCCCCTGCTCGGGGTGGAGCTCGTACAGGCCGAGGCCGTCAGCGGGGACGACGTCGCCCACGTGGCTGAGATAGGCGCGGGTGACTTCGTGGCGGGTCAGCGCCGACTGCAGGGCGCTGGTGAAGCGATGGCGATGGTGATCGACGGACATGGACATCCTCCTGGAGTTCGGACGTCGGGGCGCCCGAGCAGCATGCGGAGACGTGATCAACCTCACGCGGGAGCCTGAGGGTTGCCGGCAATCCTAAGTGAGATGAGCGACCGACGACAGCCCCTTGCAGGTCACCCGACCGGGTGACATTGCGTACCGGGGCTGGGCGTAGGACGCTCGATGGCGCAGTGTCGCTGTGGGGGAAACGCTGCCGAAACCAGGAGGACACACCATGGAGCGAATCGTCGTGGTGGGCGGCTCGCTCGCCGCGGTCCATGCCATCGAAGCGCTGCGCGACGGGGCCTTCACCGGCGAGATCGTTCTGGTCGGCGCGGAGCGCCATCTGCCCTACGATCGCCCTCCGCTGTCCAAGGAGGCGCTGCGCGGCGAGCCGATGCCCTCGCCCCTGCGCGACCCCGAGTGGTACGCCGAAGCGGGGATCCGTCTGGAGCTCGGCACCGCGGCTCGCGCCCTCGACACCGATGCGCGTGTGGTCATCCTCGAGGACGACCGGGCGATCTCGTACGACGGGCTGGTCATCGCGACGGGAGCCGCGCCTCGCCGCCTCAGCGCCGGCAACGATCACGTGCACTTCCTCCGGACGGTCGACGACGCCGCGGTCCTGCGGGAGAGGCTCCACAGCGCCAAGCACGTCGCGGTCATCGGGGGCGGGTTCATCGGCCTCGAAGTCGCGGCGACCGTGACGGAACTGGGGTTGCGGTCCACCGTCGTCGAGGTCGCGCCCGTGCCGTTGGCCCGCGACCTGGGCGACGACGTCGGGTCGTGGCTCGCCGAGTTCCACCGCGAGCACGGCGTCGAGCTCGTCACGGGTCGTCTTGCCGTCGACGTCGAACCCGTGGCCGACCGGTACCGGGTGTGGCTCGGAGACGGCTCCGCGGTCGTCGCCGACCTGGTGGTGGCCGCCGTCGGCGCGCGACCCGAGGTGGACTGGCTGCGCAGCAGCGGGTTGGGGATCGCCGACGGGGTCCTCTGCGATCGAACGCTTCGCGCGAGCGCTCCCGACGTCGTGGCCGCCGGCGACGTCATGCGGTGGTACCACCCGTTGTTCGACGAGTCGATCCGCGTCGAGCACTGGAAGAACGCGGTCGATCAGGGACGTCACGCCGCTGCCGTGCTGCTCGGTTCCGACGAGCCGTTCGCACCGGTCCCGTACTTCTGGTCCGATCAGTTCGGCGCCAGCCTGCGCTTCGTCGGGCGGGCCCACGCGGCCGATGACGTGCAGATCCTCGACCGCGCGGCGGACCGACTGGTGGTCGGCTACGGGCGACAGGGCGCTCAGATCGGGGCACTGTGCGTCAACGCCGCACGGGAGCTCGCCCACCACCGCTCGGCGATCCTCTCCCGCGCGCCGCTCAGCGTCTGACGCCCTCCGAGGGCTCGACACGCGGGGCGCCGGTGACCTCGGCCCAGACCGCGAACCCATGTTGGAAGGCCACGACCCCTGCCTCGGGCAGTGCGATCTCGATCGCCTCCAGCACCTCCTGGGCGGTGGCGCCGTGCTCCAGCGCGACCCGGATGTGGCTCGCGATGTGATCGGGGTCCGCCCGCATGACGGTCAGGCTCAGGACGAACAAGAGCTCTTTCGTCTTGCGGTCCAAGGATCGCGGCTCGAGGTACGCGGCGGTGACGAGGCCATCGGCCGCTCGCAGTACGTCGACGTCCGCCGCCGCCATCCGCTGGTGGTACTCCAGCACATATCCGCGCCTCCGCGCGATGTCGTCCACGTAGTCTTGCGCATCCTGGGACATGAGTCGTCTCCTCACTCGTTGGTGGGTCCGACTGTGCCGCAGCGTCCGGCACGGCAGCGCGTTCAGTGCGCAGGTGTACCCCTTTGGGTTACGCCGAGAACGTCCTCGGACAGCTAGCGTGCTGAGACAGTTCAGGTCTTGCCGAGGAGGCAACCATGTCAGTTCTGTCCCGCATCATCCCCGCTACCGTCGCTGCTGCTCTGCTGGCCGGCTGTACCGCGGGAGGTTCCCCCGACGGTGACGGCGACGGCCCCATCACCTTGCGGTACGCGTTCTTCGCGCCCGCCGAGTCCTTCCCGAGCCTGCAGATGGAGCGGTGGAAGGAGGAGATGGAGGAGCGTACCGACGGAGCCGTGGAGATCGAGCTGTTCACCGGCGGCACGTTGCTGGGCTCCGGCGACATCTACGACGGAGTCTCGGCCGGGACCGTCGACATCGGGCTCGACAGCCCCGCTTACGACTCGTCCCGATTCCCGGTGTCGTCGGCGATCCAGGTGCCGATCGGCATCACGGACGCGACCACCGCCAGCGCCGTGTTCCTGGAGCTGTTGACCGAGCTGGAGCCGGCCGAGTTCGACGGTTACGAGATCATCACGGCCTTCACGACCGAGCCGTCGTACATCCAGTCGCGCAGTCCGGTCACCACGATGGCGGACATGCGCGGCCTCGAGCTCCGCAGCTCGAGCGCCACGATCCCGGTCCTCGAACGACTGGGCGCGTCGCCGATCGGGATGCCGATGCCCGATGTGGCTGAGGCCCTCCAGACCGGCATCGTCAGTGGCTACGTGTCGTCGCGCGAGGTGCTCCAGGACTTCGGACTCGCCGAGCACGTCACGCACGTCACCGACTACCCGTTCGGTCCCTCGAACAGCTTCGTCGCCGTGATGGACCAGGAGCGCTACGACTCCCTGCCCGACGACGTCAAGGACGCCATCGCGGACCTCAAGACCGAGATGATGGAGTGGGCGGCGGAGTACCACGACGGCGAGAACATCGGGTCGGCTCTCGAGTTCGCGGAGTCCCAGGGCGTCGAGACGGTCGAGGTCGACGCCGCCGAACGGGCGCAGTGGGACTCGGTCCTCGACGAGGTCGCGGCCGACTGGGTGAGCCGCAACGACTCGGCGGATCTCGACGCGCAGGCGGTCCTGGATCGGATGCGCGAGCTGGCGGCCGAGCATCAGCAGGACGAGCAGTGACCACCGTCCTGCGCCGCATCGTGGGGTTCTCCCACGTGCTCAACGGGGTGATGGTGCGTATCGCTGCCGTCTGCCTGGTCCTGGTCATGCTGACCCTCATGGCGAACATCGTCATGAGGGTGGCCGGGTCCCCGCTCAACGGGACGTTCGAGGTCGTCGCGATGTTGGCCGCGGTGGTGTTCGGGCTGTCGCTCGGTGACGCGCAGAATCACGGAGCCCACGTCTCGATCGATCTGCTGGTTCGCCGCTGGTCCCGCAGAACACGCATCGTCGTGGGCTCGCTCGTGACGATCGCCGCGATCGCGCTGTTCGTCCAGGTCATCACGAGCCTGGTCGTCTACGGGCAGGTCATGCAGACGCAGGGCTCGGCCACCGAGTCCCTCGGCATTCCGTACTGGCCCGCCGTCTACGTCGTCGTGGTCGGGTTCGCGGGGCTGGTCGTGGCGCTGGTCGCCGATCTGGCCAAGGGCGCTCTCTCGTGGTCCAGCGAGGAACCGCACCTGAGCGTCTTCTGATCACCGCCGCCGGCCCCACTCCAAGGAGTACAGATGGATCCCACGCTTCTCGCCGTCTTGGGCATCGTCGTGATGTTCGTGCTGCTCTTCCTGCGGCTGCCGGTCTCGTTCGCGATGTTGGCCGTCGGTCTCACCGGTTCCACGATGATCCTCGGACCGGCGGCAGGGCTGCAGCTCGTGGCTGCCGACGTGTACCGGCAGATGTCGTCGTACGGCTTGGCGGTCGTGCCGTTGTTCATCCTCATGGGCATGGTCATCTTCCACACCGGGATGAGCAGCAAGCTCTTCAAAGCGGCGTATGCCTGGATCGGGCACCTGCCCGGCGGCGTCGCGGCGACGACCATCCTGGCCAGCATCGCGTTCAGCTCGGTGTCCGGCTCCAATTCCGCCTCGACCGCGACGATGGGGTCGGTGGCTCTGCCGGAGATGAAGCGCTACGGCTACGACCCGCGCGTGGCCGGCGGAGCGGTGGCGATCGGCGGGACGCTCGGGGTCCTGATTCCGCCCTCGACGGCGCTCATCATCATCGCCGTGCAGTCCGAGCAGTCGATCAGCCGGCTGTTCCAGGCCGCGCTGTGGCCGGGCATCTTCGTCGGTCTCCTGCTGGTCCTGACCGTCATGGTGATCTGCCGGCTCAAGCCCGAGTACGGTCCGCCGGGCCCGAAGGCGTCGTGGTCGGTCCGGTTCAGCTCGCTCAAAGGCGTGGTGGAGACCGGCCTGCTCTTCGCGCTCGCCATCGGAGGACTCTTCGCCGGGTGGTTCACCCCGAGTGAGGCGGCAGCCGTGGGTGCGTTCGGTGCTTTGGTGATCGCCACGGTGAACCGCTCGCTCACCCGGGAGGTGCTGCAGCGGTCGATCGTCGACACGCTCCGGACGTCCGCGATGGTGGTGCTGCTGATCGCCGGGGCGGTGGTGTTCGGGCGCTTCCTCTCCGTGACCCGGATGCCGTTCGAGCTCGCCGACTGGGTGTCGGGGCTGGCGGTCGCTCCCTTCGCCATTCTTCTGGTGGTGGTCGCGATCTACCTGGTCGGTGGCGCGATCATGGACGCGCTCGGCTTCCTGGTGATCAGCATCCCGATCTTCTTCCCGCTGGTCACGGCGCTGGGCTATGACCTGGTGTGGTTCACGATCATCGTCACGCTGGTCACGACGCTCGGGTCCGTGACGCCGCCGGTCGGGGTCAACGTCTTCATCACGGCCGGCTTGGACCGCTCGCTCGACGTCATGACCGTCTTCCGCGGCGTCAATCCCTATTACGTGCCGTACGTGGCGTCGCTCGGCGTCTTCCTCGTAGTGCCCGGCACCATCTTGTTCGCCGTCTCCTGACGGGACGCCCCTCTCCACCGAAGGACGAATCGTGCGCGGCACCTTCAACGACCTCTTCGCCCAAGCGCTGCGGGCGCTCGATGTCGACGTGATGTTCGGCGTCATGGGCGACGCGAACATGTACATCGCCGACAGCTTCCATCGGCTGCCCGGCGGGCGCTTCGTGTCGTCTGCGAACGAAGGGGGAGCGGTCCTCATGGCGGCGGGGCACGCCGCGGTCACCGGACAGGTCGGCGTCGCGACGGTCACGCACGGTGCCATCGCGAACTGCGTGAGCGCGCTCTTCGACGCCGTCCGCGGCGGCTACCCGGTGCTGGTCATCGCGGGTGACACGTCGCGCGCCGAAGGGATGCACCTGCAGAACATCCCCCAGCGAGAGGTCGTCGTGCCGACGGGTGCCGAGTACCGCGAAGTCCGGTCGCCGCAGACGGCGGCTCTGGACCTGGCCGCGGCGCTCCGATCGGCGGTGTCGGCTCGGCGCCCCGTCGTCCTGGGGATCCCGAGCGACTTCCACCAGGCGGAGTGCTCGATGGAGCTCCCGAGGGCGACGGTCCTCCAGGGCGGGGTCGCCCATCCGTCGCGCGACGCACTGGAGGAGGCGGCAGGCGTCATCATCGGGTCGAGCCGTCCCCTCCTGATCGCTGGGCGAGGGGCCGGTGCCGCCGAGGAGGCCCTGACCGCACTGGCCGAGCGCATCGGAGCGCCGATCGCCACCACCTTGCGCGGCAAGGGCTTGTTCCAGGCCGACCCCTGTCTCGTCGGCATCTGCGGAACCTTAGCCAACCCGGTCGCCAGCGAGACGATCGCGCGCAGCGACTGCCTGCTCGTCTTCGGCGGGGCCCTCACCTCGCTGACGACGCTCAAGGGCGAGCTGTTGGAGGGAAAGCGAGTCGTCCAGATCGACGTCGACTCAGGAGCGCTGGGTCGCCACTTCCCGGTGGACGTGGGTGTCGTGGCCGACGCCGGGGTGGCGGCGGCCGAGCTGGTCGAGATCCTCGACGAGGCCGGCGCACGCGCATCGAATTTCCGGTCCGAGGCGCTGGCCCGGAAGGTCGAGGAGTTCCGGCGTGAGGACCGGGCGGCCGCGCAGGACGACGGCCCGCTGACGCTGACCGGCGTGCTGCACCGGGTCAATCACCTCGTCGACCCCGACCGGTCCCTGTGCATCGACGGCGGGAGGTTCTCCCATGAAGCGCTGCGCATCCTGGATGTCGCCCATCCGTCCCACTACGCCCACTGTCTCAACGTGGGACACATCGGCCTCAGCGTGGGATACGGCATCGGCGCCGCCCTCGCCCGCCCGGATGCGCGGACCTTGGTGGTCGCCGGGGACGGGGGATTCATGCTCGGCGGGCTGACCGAGTTCAACACCGCCGTCCGTTACGACGCCAATCTCGTCCTGGTGCTGCTCAACGACAACGCCTACGGCGCGGAGTACTACCGCTTCGTCAACCAGGAGTTCGATCCGGCGCTGACGACCTTCTCGTGGCCCAGCTTCGCCGGCATCGCCGAGGCCCTCGGGGGTAGGGGGGTGCAGGTGACCAAATGGAGTGACTTCGACGCACTGCCTCACGTCCTCGAGCGTCCAGGACCGGTCCTCGTCGAGGTGGTCCTTGATACGGCGAGCATCCCGGACCCCGGGGATCACTGATCGTCCCAGGCGTTCAGCGCGCGCTGCCGAGCACCATCCATCCCTCACCCCGCTGCCGCCACCACAGCGTCGCGCCGCGGGCCGCGATGAACAGGCCGTAGGCGAGCCAGAGCCAGGTGAAGGAGGCCCCGAGCCAGCCGACGACGAGGGCTGCGGGAGCGTAGAAGGCGAGCACGACGATGCCCGCCCAGGCGAGGAACACGCCGTCGCCCGCGCCGATGAGCACGCCGTCGAGCACGAACACCAGGCCCGAGAGCGGTTGGATCGCCGCGACGACGAGCAACGCCGGCACGACGGTCGCCAGCACCGTCTCGTCCGAGGTGAACCCCCGCGCCACAAGCGGAGAAGCCGCCGCGAGGACGGCACCGAAGGCGATGCCCGCCCCCACACCCCATACCATCATCCGCCGGGTCATCGCCCGGGTTCCCGCGGCATCGGACGCGCCGAGCGTGCGGCCGGTGAGCGTTTGACCGGCAATGGCGAGCGCGTCGAGGGCGAAGGCCAGCAGGGACACGACGGTCGTGGCGATCTGGTGAGCGGCGAGGGGTGCGTCGCCGAGGCTCGCCGCGACGACCGTCGCCAGCACGAGCGACGCGCGCAGCGTCACGGTGCGCACCAGGAGCGGGACGCCGTCGGTGGCCGCGGTGAGGATCTCGGTGAGCCGCGGATGGATCGAGGCCCGCTGGGCGCGGGCGCGCCGGACGACGACCGCGCAGAGCCAGATCGCGGCGAGCCATTGTGCGATCACCAGCCCGAGTGCGGCGCCGGCCAGACCCGCGCCCATGCCGTAGACGAAGGTGACGGTCAGGACGATGTTGAGCAGGTTCGCCGCGATCATCGCGATGAGCGGCGTGCGCAGGTCGAGCAGTCCGCGGAGGGCGCCGGTCGCGGCGAGAACCAGCAGCATGGCGGGAACGGAGGCGGTGGCGACCAGGAGGTACTCGTGGGCGAGATCGGCAACCCCCGCCGAACTGGAGAGCGCCGTGGCGAGCGGGCGAGCGATCAGTGCGAGGACCGCGGTGAGCACCACGCCCAGCAAGCCCGCGAGCCAGACGCCTCCGACGGCACTCTCGAGCGCTCGGCGGTCGTCGCCGGCCCCCTGGTAGCGCGCCACGGTCGCGGTGCTGCCGTAGGCGAGGAAGATGCACAACCCCACCACGGTGGTGAGCACGGTCGAGGCGGCGGCCAGCCCGGCGAGTTCGCTACGGCCGAGGTGGCCCACGATCGCGGTATCGGCGACGAGCATGAGCGGCTCGCTGACGAGGGCCGCGAAGGCCGGCAGGGCGATGGCCAGAATCCGGCGGTCGACGTCTTTCACAGGAAGCCGTCGACGGTGGGGAAAACGCACATCGTAGAGCAGTCTAGACCCCGCTGTCACGCGGTTTCCCGGAACTGCTCCTGGGGACGAAGATCGTCGAGATCTTTCTTCGGTCCACACCGTGTGCGCCGCGTTTTCGCAGGTCAGGGCGTTCGGATCGACGGAGGGGGCGCGATGTCCACAGAGAAATCCACGGTGTGTGCACACGCTGCTCGGCGTTTCTCCACACGATCGGCGCCATCGTCCACACCCCCTGTGGACAACGAGCTGGAAACGGGGCTCGCCGGGGGCCTAACGTGGCTCGCCGGAGCGATGTCCCGAGAGTGACAGTGGGCGTCCGTACGGTAGGTGCGAGACCACGAGGAGGGAGCCGCAGGTGAGTGTCGCCGACCTGTACGAGGAGCCGCAGCCCGAGGGCGCCGGCAGCGTTCCTCCACAGGACATGGCTGCCGAGCAGAGCGTGCTCGGCGCGATGCTCATGAGCAAGAACGCCATCGACCCTGCGTCCGACGTCCTCGAGGCGCGCGACTTCTATCGGCCCGCCCACGAGCTCATCTTCGAGACGATCGTCGACCTCGCCGGCCGCGGCGAGCCGGCCGACGCCATCACCGTCGCCGCCGAGTTGCAGCGCCGTGGCGAGATCGGTCGCGTCGGCGGCGCCACGTACCTCCACGATCTCGTCGCCGCGGTGCCGATCGCGGCCAACGTCGACTACTACGCACAGATCGTCCACGAGAAGGCCGTGCTGCGGCGGCTCGTCGAGGTCGGTCAGCGGATCGCCCAGCTCGGGCACAGTGGCCAGGGCGAGCTCAGCGAGATCGTCGACCGCGCGCAGGCCGAGGTACTCGACGTCGACGGTTCCACCGCCGGCGAGGACTACAACCTGCTCTCGGCCCTCATGACCGACACGATCGATGAGATCGAGCAGATCCAGAACCGTGACGGCGACGTCTCGGGCGTGCTCAGCGGCTTCCCCGACCTCGATCGCCTCACCACCGGCTTCCGCCCCGGCCAGATGATCGTCGTCGCCGCACGTCCGGGTGTCGGCAAGTCCACGCTCGGGCTCGATTTCGTGCGCCAGGCCGCCATCCGCGACAACGTCCCGTGCGCGATCTTCTCCTTGGAGATGACCGGCGCCGAGATCGCCATGCGTCTGCTCTCGGCCGAGGCCAAGGTCGCCATCCACCACATGCGCGGCGGCGGCATGTCCAACCGCGACTGGGACGCGATCGGCCGCACCCTGCTGACCGTCCAGTCCGCGCCGATCGTCATCGACGACTCGCCCAACATGACGATGCCCGACATCCGCTCCAAGGCGCGCCGGATCAAGAAGGAGCACGGGCTCGGCCTCATCGTGCTCGACTACCTGCAGCTGATGACCTCGGGCAAGCGGGTCGAGAACCGCCAGGTGGAGGTCTCGGAGTTCAGCCGCCAGATCAAGCTGCTGGCCAAGGAGCTCGAGGTCCCGATCATCGCGATCAGCCAGCTGAACCGTGGCTCGGAGCAGCGCACGGACAAGACCCCGCAGCTGTCCGACCTGCGCGAGTCCGGCTCGATCGAGCAGGACGCCGACATCGTCATGCTGCTCAACCGTCCCGACGCGCACGGCGCCGGCGAGTCCGAGCGTCCGGGAGAGGCCGACATCATCGTCGCCAAGAACCGCTCGGGCCCGGTCAACAAGGTGGCCGTGTCCTTCCAAGGCCACTACTCGCGCTTCACGCCGATGGCCCGCGAGCCCGAGGCTCCCGCAGGCGGCGCAGCAGCAGGCGACTTCTTCTGACCGGTCGCCCCTCTTGCGTCATACGTTCTGCGGGCCGGGGCCCGCAGAACGTATGACGTCACACTGCTTCGGCCTGGAACATCGCGTCGGTCACGAGCTGAGGGGCGTGTTCGTTGGCGAGTGAGTAGTAGACCGTGGTGCCCTCGCGGCGGCTGGTCACCATGCGCGAGAGCCGGAGCTTGGCGAGGTGCTGGGACACGGCGGTGGGACTCTTGTCCACGGCCTCCGCCAGCCGGTTCACCGAGAGTTCGCCGTCGCGCAGGGCGAGGATGATGCGCACGCGCGTCGCGTCGGCGAGCATCGAGAAGACCTCCACCGCCAACTCGACGTACTCGTTGTCGGGACCCTGTCCCGCCGCCGTCTCAGCCATGTCGACATCTTCGTAGTTGCGCAGCCAAAAGAAAAGACAGTACCTTCGCAAGTATGAAGATTGAGGAGGCCGCCCAGCTCGACCACGAGATTGACCATCGGCACGGTCGGCTCGCGCGGCTCCGGCACGCGCTCGTCCCTCATTCCCACGACGCCGCGGAGTCCATCCAGGACGCCGACGAGGCGTCGAGCGCCGGCATCCGCACGGCCTGGATCTCCATGGTGGCCATGGCGGTCACTGCCCTGCTGCAGGTCGCGATCGTGATGATCAGCGGTTCGCTGGGGCTGCTGGCCGACACCATCCACAACGTGGGTCATCTCGTGACGACGGTGCCCCTCCTCATCGCCTTCTGGCTGGGGCGTCGCCCGCCCACCGCCAGCTTTCCCTTCGGCTTCCGCCGTCTCGAGGACCTCGTCGGCGTCCTCATCGCCATGGTGATCGCCGCTTCGGCGGCGTGGATCGTGTGGGAGTCCGTCCGGGGTCTGGTCGATCCGCGACCGCTGACCCATCTCGGCTGGGTCTTCGCGACCGGAATCGTGGGAGCAGCGGGCAACGAGATCGCCGCGGTGTATCGCATCCGAACTGGTCGGCGGATCGGCTCGGCCGCCCTGGTGGCCGAAGTGCATCACGCTCGGGCGGACGGCCTCACCTCCGTGGCGGTGGTCGTCGGTGTTCTCGGCGTCTGGCTGGGCTTCCCTCGTGCAGACGCCGTGGTCGGCCTGGTGATCGCTGCGACGATCCTGGCCATCTTGGTCCAGTCCGTCCGGTCGATCGCGCGGCGTCTGCTCGACGGCGTGGAGCCGGGGACGATCGCGGCGATCGGAACAGCCGCTTGTGAGGTTCCGGGGGTCGAGGGAACTTCCGACGTCAAGGCGCGGTGGACGGGGCATCGGCTCGAAGCCCAGCTCGTCGTTGAGATGGAGCGGGAGCTCGATCTCGCCAGCGCCGATCGGATCGCCGACGGCGTGGTCGCCCACGTGATGGAATCCGTGCCCCATGTCGGCAACGTGACCGTTCGCCCCCGCCCCACGTTGGCGCAACGTCCAGGACCGGCTGACGTCATACCTTCTGTGGGTCAGAGCCCGCAGAACGTATGACGCTACGCAGACGGGTTGACGCTGCGGCGCAGGTGCAGCAAGGGGAACGGCCGGCCCTCGCCGTCGAGCGGGGAACGGCCGACGACCTCGAATCCCAGCGACGCGTAGAAGCCGCGCGCCGCGGGATTCTGCTCGTTGACGTCGAGTTCGAGCACGGGATGTTGTGCCGCCACGTGTTCCACCAGCGCGGTGCCGACGCCGCGGCCGTGGGCGTCCGGCTCGACGAACAGCATCTCGAGCCGGTGCTCCTGCGTCCCGACGAACCCCACGACAGCGCCATCGAACTCGGCGACCGTGACCTTGAGCGCGGGAAGGTAGACGTCGCGGATGTGGCCGGCGTAGAAGTCGACGTCCTCTGGGCTCAGGAAGTCGTGGGTCGCTTCCACCGCCCGCCGCCACAGGTCCGCGAGCACCAGATCGTCGCCGGACGTGGCGGGGCGGAGATTCAACGACACCCGCTCATCGTCGCAGCTCAGTGCTACGCTCGCCCGCATGGGAACACTGACGTCGGTCGCCTACGGGCGGCTGAACCTCATGCGGGACCGCGCTCGCGCCTGACGGCGCGCCCTTCTCACTGATCTTTCAGACGCGCCGTATTCCGGATGCCTGTGCCATGTGGCGCACCCGGACGCGCGGTCTTTCCCTGCCCCGGGTGCTCCCCGACTCCTCGGAGCACTCATGCGACGTACTCGATCTTCTGCTCACGGCGGCCGGCACGAACTCGGCCAGAACTTCCTTCAGCACCGCCCCACCATCGACCGGATGGTGCGCCTCGTCGCGGCCACGGACGGCCCGATCCTCGAGATCGGTTGCGGCGACGGTGCGCTGACCCGACCACTGGCCCGGCTGGGACGCGATCTGCTCGCGATCGACATCGACGAGCACCGCGTCGCGGGTCTGCGGCGGACCTTGCCCCACGTGCGGGTGCGCCGCGACGACGTGATGCGGGTCCGCCTCGACCGTCCGGTGATCGTGAGCAACGTGCCGTTCCATCTCACGACCCCGATCCTGCGCCGGCTGCTGTCCGCGCCCCGTTGGCGGGACGCGGTGCTGCTGACCCAGTGGGAGGTCGCCCGCAAGCGCGCCGGCGTGGGCGGCCGGACGATGCTCACCGCCCAGACCGCACCGTGGTTCACCTTCGCCCTCCACGGGCGAGTGCCGGCACAGGCGTTCCGTCCCGTGCCCAGCGTCGACGGCGGCATCCTCACCATCAACCGACGGCAGACGCCGCTCATCGCCCCGGCCGATCGCGCGAGCTACCAGCGGTTCGTTCGGGCGGTGTTCACCGGCCGGGGGCGTGGCATGGCGCAGATCCTGGCTGCGGCGACCGGACAGTCCGCGCGGCGGAGCCACCGCGCGCTGAGCGACGTGGGTGTGCGGCCGGCCGCGCTGCCGCGCGACCTGGACCCCCACCAGTGGGCGGCGTTGTGGCGGATGACCCGTCCCTGACGGGAACACGGCGGTACCCGTCGGTGCGCAGATCGGGCACCAGTGCGCCGATGGCCAGCAGGCCCCCGGCGATGAAGACGACAGCGAGATAGAACATGGCAGAAATTCTGCTATCGTGTGGTTTCAGTCACGAGTGGCTGAAACGACAGGCTTCGTCAAGATTCCGCCACGGGAGGTCCCGATGCGTAAAGTCGCCGTCCTGGTGCCCGACAACGTCCATCCGTTCGGCATGGGCGTGCTGGCGGAGGTGTGGGCCGAGCCGTATCACCCCGACGACGACAATCCGGTGTTCGACTTCGTCGCCTGTGCTGCTCGTCCGGGCCGTGTGCGGGGCACGAGCGGCTTCGACTTCTTGATCGAGCATGGTCTCGAGGCGGCCGAGGGTGCCGACCTCGTGGCCGTCGCGGCCGCGCACGACTACCGCGAGGAACAGCCGGAGATCTCCGAGGCGCTCCGGGCGGCTCGCCGCGCCGGCGCCACCATCCTGGCCTCGTGTTCGGGGGCCTTCGCGCTCGGCCACGCCGGTTTGCTGGACGGCCGCCGCTGCACCACGCACTGGCGCTACGGCGACGAACTCGCGGCCCGATTTCCCGCCGCCGAGGTCGACGTGTCCGTCCTCTACGTCGAGGACGACGGCATCATCACCGGCGCCGGATCCGCGGCCGGAATCGACGCCAACCTGCACGTGATGCGCCGCGAATTCGGTGCGGCCACCGCCGCGACCGCCGCGCGCCGCATCGTCATGCCGCCGCACCGCGGCGGGGGGCAGGCGCAGTTCGTGCCGAGCCCCATCCGCGCGGAGGACTGCGAGGCGCTCGGCGACGTGCTGCAGTGGGCGCGCGATCGCCTCGATCAGCCGCTCACGGTCGCCGAGCTCGCCGGGGTCGCCCACATGTCCGAGCGCACGTTCGCGCGTCGGTTCCGCGACGAGACCGGCACGACGCCGTTGCAGTGGCTCACCGCCGAACGCATCGCCCGGGCCGAGCAACTGCTGGAGCAGACCCGGCTTTCGGTCGAGGAGATCGCCCGTCGCTGCGGTTTCGGCCACGCGGCCACCCTGCGCCACCATTTCGTCGCACAACGCGGCACGAGCCCGGCTGCCTACCGGCGCCAGTTCACATGCCTGCCCGAACTCGCGGGCGCCCCGGTCGTCTAACCGGACATCGGCCCGCGATGCTCCTCGGCGACCCCGAACCGTTCGTAGTCGTCACGGGTTAGTGGGGGCAGCGGAGGCCCCTCCGGTGTGAGTGATGGCATCACGAGTGCGAGGTACCGCCGCCGCGCCGTGGGCGAGGAGACGGGCGAGGTGAGCCCGAGCACCAGCATCCGCAGTACCCAGAACAAGTCGACCGGTTCGAGGTCGCGGCGTAGCACGCCCTCCTCCTGGCCGTCGCGAATCAGCTCCAAGAATCGCTCGGCGAGCGTTTCGAGCGCTTCGTCGGTGACCTGCGGCAGCTCGATCGCGGTGATCACCGCCGCGTACCGGCCGATGACGGCGATCAACTGTTCGGCCACGTCGACGAGATCGACCTGGTCGGCCGCGGCGGCCTGGCCGATGATCGGCCCGATCTCCTCGTTGAAGATCTGCGTGAACGCGGCGCCCTCGAGCGCGGCCCGATTGGGGAAGTGCCGGTAGAGGGTCGCGATCCCCACGCCTGCGGTCGCGGCGATCTTCTCCAGGGAGGGAGCGCTCTCGCCCTTCCACAGCTCTCGCGTCGCCTCGACGATCCGCTCGGCGTTCGCGCGGCTGTCGCGTCGCTGTGACATGACTCTCCTGACCGAGAGGGGACGATGCTTGCTCCCCCATTCTACGATGTGAGAGTTGTCTATCACTTCGTCTTGAGGAGTCGCTGGTGTCCACGTTCTTGTACCGGCTCGGCAAGTTCGCCTTCGCGCATCCGTTCCGTGCCATCGGGGCGTGGGTCCTGCTGCTCGCCGTGATCGGCGGTTCGCTCGCGCTCAACACCCCGCGGATGAGCTCGGAGATGCGGATCAGTGACGTTCCCGCGCAGGACGTGATCGACCAGCTCGCCACCGACCTTCCGGAGGCAGCCGGCGGTCAGGGTGCGATCGTGTTCGAAGCGCCGGACGGCCAGAACTTCTACGACGACCAGCAGGCAGCTGTGGCGCTCGCCGAGGCGGCGTCGAACGTGTACGACAACGACGAGGTCGTCGACCCCTCCGAGCTCGCCGCGTCCGCCGACCCGCAGGCGGCGGCCGCACAAGCCGCTCAGCAGGTGCAGCAGGTCCAGCAGGCGCTCCAGGCACGTGCGGCGGGTACGGAGCTCGAGCAGCCTCTGCCCCTCGTGGTCGGCTCGGGTGCACAGGCGCAGCCGGTACCCGGCATGGTCATCGCCCCCGACGGCTCCGTCGCCATGCTGCAGTTCCAGTTCACCGAGCAGACCTTCGACCTCCCGACCGGTACGATCGACGAGGTCCTCGAAGCCGCCGAGGAGCCTGCCGAAGCGGCCGACATCAGCGTCCTGCCCGGCGGTTCGCTTCAGGAGTTGCCCGAGGTGGTCGGCGTCGGCGAGATCATCGGCCTCGGGGTCGCGGCGGTCGTCCTGTTCGTGACGCTGGGCTCCCTCGTGGCCGCGGGCCTGCCGCTCCTCACCGCGTTGGTCGGTGTCGGCACCGGCGTCGGTGGCGCGTTCGCGCTCGCGCACTTCTACCAGCTCAACTCGATCTCCCTCGTCCTCGGCCTCATGCTCGGTCTCGCCGTGGGCATCGACTACGCGCTCTTCATCGTCAACCGCCAGCGACACCTGGTGATGCGTTCAGGACTGAGTGCGCACGAGGCCGCTGGCCGCGCGGTCGGCACGGCCGGCAGTGCCGTGTTCTTCGCCGGCACCACCGTCGTCATCGCCCTCCTCGCACTGCTGGTGATCGGCATCAGCCTGCTGGGCAGCATGGCCGTCATCGCGGCGGCGACGGTCGCCATCGCCGTGCTCGTCGCGTTGACGCTGTTGCCGGCGCTGCTCGGGCTCGTCGGCGAGCGGATCGTGTCGTCCAAGGCACGGGAGCGTTACGCGGCCAAGGTCGCCGACGAGAACGACCACAAGACCGCACGGCGATGGGCCGTGTTCGTCACCAAGAACCGGTTCGCGGTCGCGCTCGGCGTGGTCGCTGTGACGCTCGTGATGGCCATCCCGGCACTGGACATGCGGCTCGGCCTTCCGTCGGGGGAGAACTACAACGAGGGGACCGCGCAGCGCGACAGCTACGAGGTGACCTCGAGCGCCTTCGGTGAAGGGATGAACGGACCCCTGCTCGTCGTGCTCTCCTCGACGATGGAGGGGCCGGTCGACCAGCAGGCTGTCGGGGCCGTGCTGCAGGACATCGGCGGTCACACCGACGTGACCGCGGTCAGCGCCTCGGGGATGAGCGAGGACGGCCGCACCGTGATCGTGTCCGTCGTGCCGCAGGACGGTCCGACCGATCCGAGCACGGACGATCTCGTCCACGATCTGCGCGACCTCTCCTCGACGTATGCCGACGAGTACGGGCTCGAGCTGGGCATCACCGGTCAGACGGCGATGGGCATCGACATGGCCCAGAAGATGGCCGACGTCATGCCGATCTACCTCGCGATCGTGCTCGTGCTGTCGATCATCGTCCTGACGCTGGTCTTCCGGTCGATCCTGGTGCCGCTCAAGGCCACGGCCGGCTTCTTGCTGACCATCCTCGCGACCCTCGGCGCCACCACCGCGCTGTTCCAGTGGGGCTGGCTGAACCAGCTCTTCGGACTCGACTCGACCGCCCCGGTGGTCGCGCTAGCGCCGATCCTCGTCACCGGCATCGCCTACGGGCTCGCGATGGACTACCAGGTGTTCCTGGTGTCCTCGATGCGCGAGTCGTGGGTGCACGGGCATCGCGGGACAGCCTCGGTGATCGACGGATTCTCCCACTCGAGCCGGGTCGTCGTCGCCGCGGCGATCATCATGATCTCGGTGTTCGGCGGATTCATCTTCAACGGCGATCCGATGATCAAGCAGTTCGGGTTCGCGTTGGCCGTCGCGATCGCGATCGACGCGTTCCTGGTGCGGATGACATTGGTGCCCGCCCTCATGGCGATGTTCGGCGACCGGGCCTGGCGACTCCCGCGCTGGCTGGACCGGCTGCTGCCCGACCTCGACGTCGAGGGCGACAAGCTCCTTCAGCGACTCGGCGAGAAACAGCCGCACGCCTGACGCACGCGACTGCCCCCACCCGGCCATCGGGTGGGGGTAGTGCTGTCTTTCCGTCGCGGAGGTGACACACGATTCGCGGACGGGGCAGGCGCCGATGTCGTATCGTCAGCGCATGATCACGGTCGACAACCTGTTGGCGTTCGCGCTCGCCTCGGTACTGCTTATCGTGATCCCCGGCCCGAGCGTGCTCTTCGTCGTTGGGCGTTCGCTCGCCTACGGGCGCCGGGCCGCCGTGCTCAGCGTCGTCGGCAACGCCCTCGGCACGGTACCGGCGGTCGTCGCGGTGGCGTGCGGTGTCGGTGCCGTTGTCGCCTCGTCCGTGGTCGCCTTCACGATCATCAAGATCGCGGGGGCGGCGTACCTCGTGTGGCTCGGCATCCAGGCGATCCGTTCGCGCGAGATGCACACGCAGTCGGTGGAGCGAGCGCCCACCTCGGACTGGGCGTTGCTCCGCCAGGGGATGATCGTCGGCCTGACCAACCCCAAGATCATCGCGTTCTTCGTGGCCGTCCTTCCGCAGTTCGTCGATCGGTCGGCCGGTCCGGTGTGGGCGCAGCTGTTGCTGCTCGGGCTGGTCTTCCAGCTCATCGCCCTCGTGTGCGACAGCATCTGGGGCTTGGCCGCGGGCACCGCCCGACTCTGGTTCGCGCGCTCTCCGCGCCGTCTCAGCACGCTGTCCGGTGCTGGTGGCGTCATGATGATCGGCCTGGGCGGCACCCTCGCGCTGTCCGGCTCGAAGAGCTGAGCACTCATTCGACGGTCCCATGACGGGTTCGCCGGAGCTACGGTGGACGCACCCGATCGACAGAGGTGAACTCGTGAGCCGACCGATTCCCCCCGCCGCTCTCGCCGCGGGTGCCGGTGCCGTTCAGGCCGTCATGACCCGGGGCCGCGCCACCACACGCGGGCCCCGAGTGCTGGGCGCGGTGATCGCTGCACCGTCGGTGTACTTCCTCGCCGGGGCCGTCGAGCGTTTCCGGCGTGCCGGCACGACCGTCGACCCGCGGGCCGGCGCTCGCGCCAGTTCCCTCGTGACGACCGGGCCGAACTCCCGGTCGCGCAATCCGATGTACGTCGCGATGGCGGGGCTTCTCCTCGCTCACGCGGCGGCACGACGATCCGCTGCGGCGGTGCTTCCGGCGGCGCTCTTCGTCGCGTGGGTCGATCGGGTGCAGATCCCGATGGAGGAGGCGCACCTCGCGGACCGCTTCGGACCGGAGTTCGAGGCATACCTCCGCACGGTCCGGCGCTGGATCTGACCTCCGCCGGTCGTCACCCCGGCCGTCGGCTTTCGCGGCGACGTGCCAGGACCAGGGCGGTCAGGCCGCGGCGACCAGGAGCGCGGCTCCCAGGGCGGCAACCGGTCGGCCTCGGGACCCGTGATCGTCCGTGCTCTCAGCGCGCGCGTCGGTCTTCGCTGAGGTGCTGTCGAACGCCCGAGCCGGGTCATTGCCATCAGGGCCACCACGGGGCGGGGCAGGTGCTACTGATCGGAATCGCGGGGCGGCCGGGACGACGGTGTCGTGGAGCGCACGGGGTGAAGTGGGGGTGAATTCGTCGAAAATGCTCGTACGCGGCTCCCGCGGCGTAGCTCCTCCCTGGCGATAGGAATGTTAAGAATGCAGACGAAACTGCAGTCTGTTCGCCTATCTCGTCCGGCGTCGCCGATGGAAGCGGCCGAGCGATCGCCTGTCCCATCGCGGCATCGGGGTAGTGACAAACGTAGCAATTAATAGGACCATTGGGTCCGTTGCGCGGGGTGAAGTTCGCGCATACGAACACTGGGTGCGGCGAGGGCTGCGGACGATAGGGGCGCGTATGCGGCACGTGAGCAGTAGGGGCAATGACCGGCGCGGGAAACTGAGGCTCAGACCCCGAGGTTTGGGCAGCGGAACGAGCCCACGAGGCGCGCACCGCGGCGCGGCCTCGCTGATGCTGTTCTCCCTGGTCGCCTCCCTGCTGGCAGCCATCGGTACCGTGGCCGCACCCACCGCGGCTGGTGCGGCGGAGACCCCGGGCGTCAGCTACATCCGCACAGTGAACACGTTCTACGCATACGTCGGGCCGGGAGAGAACCTCGACGTGCTGTTCACGAAGGTCATGCGGCCCACGGCGGGCGACCCCAACGTCACGATCACCGTGACCGCGCCGGATGGGACTGCCCAGAGCTGCACGATCCCGACCAACGCCGTGCCCGCGGGGTGTGACCTCTCCGACCTCACGTCCACGGCCGCGGGCGTCTGGTCGATCACCTTCCAACCAGAGGGCACGGCCTCCACGACGAGCTACTTCGACTGGAACATCACGGTTCAAAACGGCGCTACGGACATTCCCGGCCGTGTGTGGTCGGAGCGATATCAAATGCTCCAGACGGGTGCGGCCGCCGGTGACAGCACCGACTTCGATCTCTACTACCTGAGCCGTGAGGGGTTCCTCTACGAGGCCAGCTACACCGAGTTCAACGGTGTTGACTCGACCTTCAGCTCGGACGCCGCCGGCAACACCCTCGCCGGCACGTGTACCTCCGCTTACCTGAGCTACCAAGACGGTGGACCGTACGGCCAGGGCGACCAGTACGACTCCCCGGGCAACTGCGGGGACCCCTACAAGATCTTCTTCGAGCGACCGGCGACCGACATGCCGCAGACCGCCACCTGGCCCGACGGCAACGTTCGCTGGCTCAACCCGCCGGTGGTGCTGCCGAGCCTGAACGACCTTTCCTTCGCCCAGACCTCGCCCACGGATCGCAGCGGTACGTTCACCGTCGACGTCGCCAACTTCACCGGCCAGATGGTCGTCCAGATCGACGTGGACGGCGACGGCGACTTCGAGGGCGCCGCCGATGTGACACTTCCACTCGGCGTCATCAACGGTGCCGGCACCGTCACCTGGGACGGCCTCGACGGTGAAGGCAATCCCGTGCCGTACAACACGGATCTGACCGCCCGAGCGGTCATCGATCAGGTCGGGGAAATCCACTTCGTCGGCTTCGACGTGGAGCGTCGCGGTGGGCTCGAGGTCACCGCGCTCAACGGCCCACAGTCGGGCTCGCAGACACTCTTCTGGGACGACACCGCGCTGCGCGTCGAGGGCCGGGCTTGTGTCACCCCCGTGCTTGACGGCACCGGCGGGGTGAACAGCGCCGGCGGCGTCCACGGCTGGGACTGCGCCGACAACGCGAACGACGGCGTCGGCGGCAGCTGGGGTGACACCCGCCGCATCGACGACTGGACGTACCACCCCCTCGACGAGGCGCTCGCGATCGACCTGCCCGGACTGCCGGAGCTGGAGATCGAGAAGTCGTCGACCGCCACGGCGGAGTCGCGGATCGGTGACACGGTCGAGTACACGGTCGAGGTGACGAACAACGGACCGGGCGACTACACCGCTGCCGACCCGGCGCGCATTCAGGACGACCTCTCCGCCGTCCTGGACGACGCGACGTACAACGGTGACGCGCAGGCCTCGAGCGGGAACGTGACGTTCGACGACCCGCGGCTGACCTGGGAGGGCCCCCTCGCTGCGGGCGATTCGGTTACGATCACCTACACCGTCGAGCTGACCGGTGCTGGCGACCTGCAGGTCGACAACGTCGCCTTCCAGACGGTGTGCGAAGAGAGCGACCCCGACTGCGCGCCACCGGTGCCGGAGCAGTGCGTGGACGGCGCGGACCCCGCGACCGGGCTGCCGTGCGACGAGGTCGGCTACGAACTGCCCCGGCTCTCGGTGACGAAGTCGGCGAACGCGACCGAGATCCCGGCGGTGGGCGAGAGGGTCACGTACACGGTCAGGGCCGAGAACACCGGTACGGCCCCCTACACGCCGGCGCGCCCGGCGGTGGTGATCGACGACCTGTCCGAGGTCCTCGACGACGCCACCATCGACACGGCAACGATCACCGCGGACGTGGGTGCTGACCCGTCCTACGCCGAGCCGTTGATCTCCTGGGTCGGAGAGCTCGCCCCGGGTCAGGCCGTCACCATCACCTACGACGTGACCTACACGGGAGAAGGCGACACCGAGTTGATCAATGTCGCGTTCGGGCCGCAATGCGGGATCGACGACCCGGAGTGCACGACGCCTCCGCCGTCGCCTCGCTGTGACCCGGCCGACCAGAACGGGCTGGACCCGGTCACGGGTGAACCGTGCGGGCGCGTCACGATTCCTGGTGCGCTGCTGGACGTGACGAAGCATGT
This sequence comes from Aeromicrobium phragmitis, assembly GCF_003674095.1. Classification (GTDB taxonomy): domain Bacteria; phylum Actinomycetota; class Actinomycetes; order Propionibacteriales; family Nocardioidaceae; genus Aeromicrobium; species Aeromicrobium phragmitis. Next base: position 158,370 of record NZ_RDBF01000001.1, on the reverse strand, counting down.
CGAGCCGAACAAGGGCACTACCGTGCTCGCCGGCGAGGAGCTCACCTACACCCTGACCTTCACCAACTCCGGCACCGCTGACGCTGCGGTGAGCGGTTGGACCGATGATGTCTCCGGTGTCCTGGACGACGCCGTCATCGTCACGGGCCCTGCCGCGGGTGTGGGGAACCTGACGGTCGGAACGATCACCGACGGGCGCTTCACGGTGGACGGCATCGTGCCGGCCGGTGCCAGCTACACCGTCACGTACACCGTCGAGGTGCTGCCGGACGGCGAGCGCGGGGACAACATGCTCGCCAACTTCGTCTTCCCCGACGGTCAGGTGCCGCCGGCCGAATGCGCCGATGATGACCCGCTGTGCACCTACAACCCGGTGCCGGAGATGTCCGACCGCAAGGAGGTCGATCCGGTGACCGGGACGACGGTACTGCCCGGTCAGGAGCTGACCTACACGCTGTTCTTCACCAACGATGGGAACGGCCAGGGCCCCGTGGATCGGGTCGACGACCTGACCCACGTTCTCGACGACGCCCAGATCGTCGCCGGGCCGACCGCGTCGAGCGGCTCTCTGACTGTTTCGGACGTCATCGACGGCCGGTTCTCGATCGAGGGCACGGTCGATGGCGGGGAGACCGTCACGGTCACGTACACCGTGCGGGTGAACGACGCCGGCGATCTGGGGGACACGGTCCTGGCGAACTTCCTCCTCGATCCCGATGAGGAGACGCCGGAGGAGCCCGTTTGTGAGGCGGCGCCGGGTGAGGACGCGGACTGCACCGCGAACCCGATCAGTGATGTGGCGGTAGTGAAGTCCGCCGACCCCGCGTCGGGTACCGAGCTCGAGGACGGCCAGGCGGTGACCTACACCCTGACGTTCACCAACTCCGGTATCGGTGACGGCGAGATCGACTTCACCGACCATCTTGCTGGCGTTCTCGACGACGCCCGCGTCGTCAGCGGCCCGACGTCGTCGGACGCGGCGCTCACGGTGCAGATCGGGGACGAGGGCTATACCGTCGTCGGCACCCTCGCCGGCGGGGCGAGCGCCACGGTCACCTACACCGTGGAGGTCCTCGATTGGGTCGATCAGGGCGATCACCACTTGGGCAACTTCGTCACCGTGACCGGCGAGGAGCCGCCCGAGCAGTGCGTCCAGGACAGCCCGCTGTGCACCGAGCACCCGGTGGCCGGGCCGCCGCCCGGCGGTGGTGACGGTGGCGGTCGCGACCGGCTTCCCGACACCGGAAGCACCGTCGGAGCGCTGGCCCTCATCGCAGCGCTGATGGTCGCCGGCGGCACGGCGTTGAGCGTGCGACGCGGCGCGGCACGCCAGCACAGCTGATTCGACGCGCAGAGCAACTGCCTTCGCCGGTAACCCGGACGGAGGCAGTTGCTCGTGTGCGCCGCCTTCGGTCCACCTCGGGAGCGGCGGTGGATGGGGGAGGGTCAGGGCAACAGGCCGGCGCGGCGGGCATGCACGACGACCTCGAAACGGCTCGATGCGCCCAGCTTGGCCAGCAGGCTCTTGACGTGGTCCTTGACCGTATAGACGCCGATGCCGAGGCGCTCGGCGATGGCGCGGTTGCTCAGTCCGCCGGCCAGCAGCGCCAGGACGTCCTGCTCGCGGCCGGTGAGGTGCACCGGCACCGCGTCGTCCGGCGCCTCGTCGACGAGCAGGGCGGCCGCCCGCAGCATGGCGGCGCGCAGCTCGTCATCGTCGAGTCGGCCGGCGAGCAACCGCAGCTCGGCGTGCACGTCGCGGGCCCTGGATCGCCACGTCTGCTCGGCGTTCTCGCTCACGAGCTCCTGCTCCAGCACGCGAGCCTCGTGCGTGACGGCGTCGAGCACGCGGTCCATCTGCGACTGCGCCGTCCGCAGCGCCGCGTACAGCACCGCGACCGGCAGGCGTCCGACGATGACGGGGACCGCCGCCATCGCGCGCAGGCCCTCGGCGCGGATGATCGCGTCGTACTTGTGGGTGATCAGCGGAGTCCGCACGTAGTCGTGACACGCCAGTGAACGCTGCTGCGCGGCGACCCGGCCGCCGAGGCCGTGGCCGAGGTCGAGCCGCGCTCCGCGGAGCGGCCCGATGATCCCGCCGTCGAAGTGGCACAGCGTCACGCCGTCGTCGTGCACACGACCGCCGAAGGCCAGGCTCACGTCCGTGGCCCGGCGCACGCGCGACAGCGCCGCGTCCACGCGGGAGGCCAGTGGGTCGAGGGCGGCGCCCCCCCCTCGTCGGAGGGTGGTCGGATGGGTGTGTCACAGAGCACAGTGTGACCGACCCGTCCCCGCCGCTCAAGGAGCATCGATGACCACGACCACCGTCGACGCGACGATCGACCGCTGGCTCGCCACGTACGACGCCCCCGACGCCGACGTCGCCTACCTGCTGTGCGACCGGCACGACCCGCAGACGGTCGCCTTCACCTTCGTCGCACCGGACCTCAGCACCCGCGACATGACCTACGGCGAGCTCGCCGAGCAGTCCCGCCGCCTCGCCTCCGTCCTCGCCGCGCGCGGGGTGCGCGAGGGCGATCGCGTGCCCGTGCTCATGGGCAAACGTCCCGAACTCGTCGTCACACTCATGGCCATCTGGCGCCTCGGTGCCGTGCATGTGCCGCTGTTCACCGCCTTCGCGACCGGTGCCATCGAGATGCGCGTGTCCGGCGCGAAGGCGCGCCTCGTCGTGACCGAGCCCGACCAGCGCGCCAAGCTCGACCCGATCGAGGGCATCGAGGTGTTCGAGACGGGCGATGAGTTCGACCGGCTCGTCGCCGCCGCCGAACCGCTCACCGAGTCGGTCGCCGTCGGGGGCGAGGGCATCTTCCTCCAGCTCTACACGAGCGGCACCACCGGCAAGCCGAAGGGTGTGCCGGTGCCGGTCCGCGCGCTGGCGGCCTTCCACTCCTATCTTCACTACGGCCTCGACGTGCGCGAGGACGACGTGTTCTGGAATGCCGCCGACCCGGGCTGGGCGTACGGCCTCTATTACGGCATCGTCGCGCCGCTGGTCGCAGGCCGGCGCAACCTGCTGCTCGCCTCCGGCTTCACACCCGAGTCCACGGTCGCCGTGCTCCGCGAGCTGGGCGTCACCAACTTCGCGGGTGCGCCGACCATGTACCGCGCACTGAGCAAGAGCGGTCTGGTCAGCGGCCTGCGGCTCCGCCGAGCCTCCTCGGCAGGCGAGCCGCTCACGCCCGACGTCGTGGAGTGGGCGAAGGACGCACTCGGCGTCGAGGTCCGCGACCACTACGGCCAGACCGAGCTGGGCATGGTCATCTGTAACAACTGGCACGAGGACGTCGCTCAGCCGCTCAAGGACGCGTCGATGGGCCAGCCGTTGCCCGGTTACGCCGCCGGGGTGCTCGACGGGCAGATCGCCATCGACGTGCCGGGCAGCCCACTGCTGTGGTTCACCGGGTACCACGAGGAGCCCGCCAAGTCCGCGGAGCGCTTCACGCCCGACCGCCGCTGGTACCTGTCCGCCGACACCGGCCGGGTGGACGAGGACGGGTACTACTTCTTCACCGCGCGCGACGACGACGTCATCCTGGCGGCCGGCTACCGGATCGGCCCCTTCGACGTGGAGAGCGTGCTGGTGACGCATCCCGCCGTCGTCGACGTCGCCGTGGTCGGACGGCCCGATCCCGAGGGCATCCGCGGTGAGGTCGTGGAGGCGTTCGTGGTCCTGGCCGAGGGGGTGGAGGGCACCGACGAACTCGCGCGCGAACTGCAGGAACTCGTCCGGGACGGCTACTCCAAGCACGCGTACCCGCGAGCGGTGCACTTCGTCGACGCGCTGCCCAAGACCCCGAGCGGCAAGGTTCAGCGCTACCTGCTGCGTCAGGCCTAGCTGTGGACGAGCCGGCCGTGGTGTCGTGAGCACCTGACACGATCGGGGCATGAGCACACACGAGGAGGCCGTCGAGCTCCTACGCCGGCTGACCGGCCGGCCGGACGCGCAGTTCCACGAGGGGCAGTTCGAGGCGGTCAGCGCGCTCGTCGACGACCGTCGTCGCGCCCTCGTCGTGCAGCGCACCGGCTGGGGCAAGTCGGCGGTCTACTTCGTCGCCACGGCCCTGCTCCGCCAGCGCGGGGCAGGGCCCACGGTGCTCATCTCGCCGTTGCTGGCGCTCATGCGCGACCAGGTGGCCGCCGCCGAGCGCGCGGGTGTCCGCGCCGCAGCGATCAACTCGGCCACCGTCGACGAGTGGGAGAGCATCTCCGCTCAGCTTGCCGCCGATGAGATCGACGTGCTGCTGGTGTCGCCCGAGCGGCTCAACAACCCCCAGTTCCGTGAGCAGCAGTTGCCGGGACTGCTGGCTCGGATGGGCCTGCTCGTCGTCGACGAGGCGCACTGCATCTCCGACTGGGGCCATGACTTCCGGCCCGACTACCGCCGGATCGCCACCATGCTGGCCGAGCTTGACCGCGACATCCCGGTGCTCGCCACCACAGCGACCGCCAACGCTCGCGTCGTCGCGGACGTCGCCGACCAGCTCGGTGATGACGTGCTGACGCTGCGCGGTTCGCTCGCGCGGGCGTCGTTGCGGCTGGGTTGCCTCACGCTGCCCTCGGCTCGCGAGCGGTTGGCGTGGCTCGTCGCCCATCTCGGCGAGCTGCCCGGCAGCGGAATCGTGTACGCCCTCACCGTCTCCGGCGCCGAGGACACCGCGCGGCTGCTGCGCGACACCGGGCACCCGGTCGCCGCCTACACCGGACGCACCGATTCCGAGGAGCGCGAACGATTGGAGGGCGCGCTCAAGGCCAACGAGGTCAAGGCACTCGTCGCCACCAGCGCGCTCGGCATGGGCTTCGACAAACCGGACCTCGGGTTCGTCGTCCACCTCGGAGCGCCATCGTCGCCGGTCGCCTACTACCAGCAAGTGGGCCGCGCCGGCCGCGCCACCGAGCACGCCGACGTGCTGCTGCTTCCCGGCCCGGAGGACCCGGAGATCTGGCAGTACTTCGCCACCGTCTCCATGCCCGATCCGGACCGGGTCGAGAAGGTCCTCGCCGAACTCGGCCCCGAACCACTGTCCACGCCCGCGCTCGAGGCCCTGGTCGACGTCCGGCGCACGCAGCTCGAACTCCTGCTCAAGGTGCTCGACGTCGACGGCGCGGTGCGCCGGGTGCGCGGCGGTTGGGTGTCCACCGGCATGCCGTGGCAGTACGACGCCGACCGCTACACGCGGATCGCCGCCGCCCGCGAGGCGGAGCAACGGGCGATGCTCACCTACGAGCGCGGTGAGGTCTGCCGCATGGAGCTGCTGCAGCGCGAGCTCGACGACCCCACCGCCGCCCCCTGCGGACGCTGCGACGTGTGCGCCGGGCCCTGGTATCCGGCCGACGTGCCCGCTGCTGCGGCCGAGCAGGCGTCCGGGCAGCTGCAGCGCGTCGGGGTGCCGATCGAGCCGCGCGGGCAGTGGCCCACCGGCGCGGACCGGCGCGGCCTCGAGGTGCGCGGCCGGATCGCCGTCGACGAACGACCGGAGCCGGGCAGGGCCGTTGCGCGGCTGACCGACCTCGGGTGGGGCGGCGTGCTCCGTGACGTGTTCGCCACCGGCGCCGCCGACGGCCCGGTCGACGAACGGCTGCTCGAGGGGGTCGTCGCCACGCTGCGGGACTGGCCCTGGGAGCAGCGCCCGGTCGGGGTGGTCGCGATGCCGTCTCTGACCCGGCCGCAGCTGGTCGCCAGCACGGCGGCTGCGATCGCCGAGCGTGGCCGACTCCCGCTGCTCGGCACCCTCGATGTCGATCCGAACGTCCCGCACGTCGGCCCGGGCGGCAACAGCGCGTTCCGGCTGGCATCAGTCTGGAATCGGTTCCGGGTAGGCCCGGAACTCGGCGCCACGGTCGCGCAGGCGCCCGGTCCGGTGCTCCTCGTCGACGATCTCGTTTCACCGTCGCCGCCCGGGAGCTGCGGCGGGCGGGAGCGCCGGGCGTCCTTCCCTTCGCTCTCGCCTCGGTAGGCTGACCGCCGATGGCGAACCGACGTGTTGGTCGCCGCGTGAGTGTGGGTTTTCGAACGGCGATACCGAACCCGCCTGGCCCAGCCGAATGTGGCTGGGGTGGCGACGGGGCTGTAGTTCGGCCCCACCGTTCGTTCAGGGCATCACGAGGCGCGGCTCTCGCATCCGACGTCCACCCCAGCGCTACCTCGTCGAAGAAGTTGAAGCGCGCGAATCACCGCGGGATGCCGGGCCACATCCGCCTTCACGGCTACGAAGATGCTTCGCGTCGGTGTCGGCTCAACGACTCTGCGGGCGACGAGACCCGCGGGTAGTTCCGGTACGCCGAGCTTTGGAAGAACGGTGATACCAACCCCAGCGGCGACGAAAGCAATGGCGGTCGCGTGGTCGTGAGCTTCGACGGCGAACTCCGGAACGTAGCCGGCCCGCGCACAAGCGTCGAGCAGAGTGAGCCGACACGGACCACGGTTGACATCGTGGTCGATCCACTTCTCGCTAGCCAACTCGCTCAACGGAATTTCGGCCGCATGTGTCGCCGGATGCTGCGCTGGCAGGACGACAACGTAGGGATCATCGACCAGGTGATGGAGGACGTACCCCTCTCGGCGGGCGGTATCCAGATGCGGTTGCGCCACGACAAGTTCGAGATCAGGGGGTGACTCTTCGTTCCCCGACAGTTCAGCAAGCCTCAGATCCAGCCTCAGCTCTGGAAATTCATCGGTCAGCACCGCGACAACTGGCGGAAGCCAGGCGGCGCCTGCAGACGCGAAGTAACGAATTCGTATGCTCCCAGTGCGGCCCGAGCGCAGTGCGGCGACCAAGGACTCGACGCCGGCCATCGCTTGCAGGGCTCGCCCCGATTCCTCGGCCAGAGCTCGGCCCGCCACCGTGGGTCGGATGCCTCTGCCTTCCCGCTCAACCAGCTGCAGACCAGTCTCTTTCTGGAGAGTCCCCAGGTGCTGACTGACCGCGGAAGCAGTGAATCCGAGTCTGTTGGCCGCTTCGCGCACCGACCCGGTCGCGACCACGGTCCGCAGAACGAGCAAACGGTGGAGGTCCAACATGATCGAAGCTTAGTCGGCGTGCACTCGTGTCAGTGCACGTTCGCTACGTCGCGTAACCATCACGTCGACGTTCTCAGCTCACCAACGCGACCCGACGGCGGACCGGTGATAGCAGAACTGCGACTGGCGCGACCGATACCAGTGCGGCGCCGACCCAGAGTGTCGCTTCAACTCCCCATAGCTCTCCGGCCAGTCCCGATATGCCTGCACCGACCGCCAGGGCTCCAGTTAGGGCGAATCGAACGGTTGCGGTCATCCGTCCGAGCAACTCCGGCGGGGTCTTCTGCTGGCGAAGACTGACGCCGAGGATGTTGTCGAGACCGATCTTGAACATCGCGAGGAACCACCCCGCAGAAGCCAGAACGTACGAGCCACCTTGGTCGATGAGCGGAACGAGGAGGGCCGCGGGGGAGAGAAGCAGTCCTCCGGCGCACAGAGTGCGACCGTATCCGAGCCGGTTCGCCAGGGCTCCGGCGAACCGGCTCCCCACCAGTAACCCGATTCCCCCGACGGCCCAGAACAGTCCCAGCGCGCTTCCGGACAGGCCGACATGGCGCACGAACCACAGCGGAAGCATGGTGTTCAACACCGAGGAGCCGAGGTTCGCGATGGCTGCGGTGGCCGTGAGAGCGCGAAGTTCGGCGTCACTGACGACGTAGCGCGCACCTATGGCGATCCGGCGTCGCAGTGGAACCGGCTCCTTGCGCGGGCGTTCCGTGTTTCCGTTGCCGCGTGCGTTGCGCAAGGCGAACGCCGACGACAGGTACGCCAGCGCCGAAGCAAGGGTTGCCAACGGCGCTGAAAGGAGCGCGACGAGAGACCCGCCAATGCCTCGACCGGAAATGGCGGCGAGGGCGTACACGGTAGCGAGATACGTGTTTGCTCGAATGAGCATCCCTGGGGGGACGATGCGCGGGAGCGCACTTTGCGAGGCGATGTCGAAGAACACTGCTCCGGTCCCACCGATGAGTGCCACGAGGTAGAGGTGATAGAGGTTCAGGTACCCGAGGAACCAGGCAACGGGGACTGTCGCAAACAGCAGCGCACGCGCCAGGTCGGCGGCGATCATGATTCGGTGGTGCCGGTCCACCCAAGCGCCGGCGGGCAAACCGATCAGGAGGAACGCGATCGTGCTGAGCGTGGCGAGTATGCCGACCTGCCCTGGGCTCGCGTCGAGTTCGATGACGGCCAACATGGGCAGCGCAATGTAGGCGACGCTCGTACTTGAGTTGCTGAAGACCGCTGATGTGAAAACGGCGCGGAATGCGCGAATGCGCAGGGGGGACTCGTCCTCGAGCCTCTTGGTGGCGGTGCTCACGGCCGGCCCTCGGAACCCTCGTCGGGGCGTACGGTGCCAGGGCCACTGCCGTCGACAGTCGGCCGGGTTCGTTCCGACACGATGCGAGCTCGTCGTAGGGGACCGGTCCACTGGCTGATTGCGACCCCGACAAGACAAGCCAGCCCGCCCAGCAGCATCCGAGTTTCGGGGGCCTCGTCGAGGAAGAGCCAGGAGAACGCCATCGCCACGACGGTGACGAGATACGCGACGAGCGGACTCAAGCGACCGGCCGGCATGCGGCGCAGCGCATAGCCCCAGGTCCAGAAAGCCACCGCTGTGGGGACGATCCCGAGATAGACGGCACCCGCTAGGGCCGTCGCTGAACTTGCGGACACCTCCCGGATCGTTGCCGGTGTGAAGGGCAACAGGGCGAGGACTCCGAAAAGACACCCGAGCCACACTGCTCGGACGCCGCTGAGGCTGGGCAATGCGCTCTTCTGCAGCAGTACCGACGCGGCGTAGACCAACGCTGCAAAGAGGCCGAGGACAATGCCGATGCCGGTACCTTTGTCCCCTCCCGCCGTGGCGTTTGTCATGACGGCGACGCCACCGAGCGCCACGGCGCTGCCGATCAGCAGCGGTCGCGGGAAGCCCTCCGAGAGCAGCCAGCCAGCCCCGAGGGCCACGAGAAGTGGAGAGAGGTGGATGAGCAACGCGGCCGTCCCAGCATCCACATACCGCTCGGCCCCGTTGAGTAAGACGTGGTACAGACCGAACCACAACGAACCGTAAGCGGCAACCAGGACCAAGGTACGTCCGCGTGGCAGTAGCGGGCGCGGTCCGACAAGGCTCAGCGGAGTGAGTGCGGCGAGGGCGACGCTGACCCTGAGCAGTGCGAGCGGGCCGGGAGAGAGTTCGGCGCCGATCGCCCGAATGACCACGAAAGAAGACGCCCATGCAGTGATGGTCACGGCGATAGCGAGGGTCGCTCGCACCCCCACGTGGGCGGCGGTTCCGGCGCCGTGGCCTTGGGTCGTGCTGGCGCAGTCAGGGCCGCCCGTGAACCTCATGCCGACGATCCTAGGTTTGTAGAACGCGGAAGCACTAGTGAAGATTTGTGAACCACCGTGAAGTCTCGCTTGATAGTCTCGCCCTGACGCAGCTGGTTCACCGTCGCCGCCCGGGAGCTGCGGCGGGCGGGAGCGCCGGGCGTCCTTCCCTTCGCTCTCGCCTCGGTAGGCTGACCGCGATGGCGGACCGCGAGCAGCTGAGGCCCTTCGGGCGATGGGACGTGCTGTGGCGCGGCGTCTACGAGCACGGTGAGTTCGCCGTCGACGTCGACTTCTTCGACTTCGGCGAGAAGATCCGGCTGTATCGAGACGGCCGGCTGCTCGATGAGAAGCGCTCACCGGCTCGCTTCGAACTCGACGGGGGACGTCGGGTCGAGGCGGCGATGTCGCTCATGGGCATGAAGTACGTCCGGATGGTCGACCCGACCGGTGCACGCACGACGTTCCAGCCGACCCAGGGCACCGGTGAAGAACGCCGCGCCCGATTCGAGCGCTCCCACCCCACCGCGAGCCGGGTCATCGCCGCGCTCGCCTGGACGATCCTCGTCGTCGCCCTCGTCACTCAGATCCCCGAGCTGCTGAACCTGCTCGGCCGGCTCACGGAGTGGGGGGTCCCCACGTTCGACCTCCCCACATGGCTCAACACGACCCTCGGTGTCGGCGGACTCGTCGCCGGTCTCGACCGGGCTCTGCGGATGAAGTACAACCCGTGGCTCGACGGCTAGGAGCGCTATGCTGACCGTCACCGACGTCACCGCCCGCATCGACGACCAGGTGCTCCTTCCGCCCGCCAGCCTCGAGGTCGTCGAGGGCGAATGCGTCGCCATCACAGGCCCGAACGGCTCCGGCAAGACCACCCTGTTGCGCATCGTCACGGGCCGCCTCGCTCCCACCGAAGGTGAGGCGTTGCTCGACGGTGAGCCCGTCGACGAACGATCCGCCACCACCCGCGCCTCGATCGCGGCCCTGCTCGGCGTGCCCGCCATGTACCCCGACCTCACGATCGGCGACCACCTCGCACTGGTGCATGCCACGTGGCAGCTGGACGCAGCGGACGTCGACGCCGACCTCGATCGCTTCTCCATCGGTGCGCTGCGCGACCGCTTCGTGCATGAGCTGTCCTCGGGACAACAACAGCTCTTCTCGCTCGCGCTGACCTTCGCCCGGCCGGCGCGGCTCATCGTCCTCGACGAGCCCGAGCAACGGCTCGACGGCCACCGCACCGGTCTGCTCGCGGAGGCGGTGGTGACCGCCGTCGCCGAGGGACAGGCCGTCGTGATGGCCTGCCACGACCACGGACTCGTCGAGCGCGCGGCCCGGCGACGCGTCGAGCTGTGAGAGCTCCGGACCGGCTTCTCCGCGACCTTCGCGAGCGGCCCAGCACCAGCGACCGGGCGACCGACCTCTACATCGCCGTGCTCGCCGTCCTCGTCTTCGTCGTTCCGCTGGCACGGTGGGCCACGCTGCAGTTGGCGCCCGCGATGGCCTGGAATGTCAGTCCGATGCACGTCGCGCTGGTGACCGGAGCGCTCGGCGTCGCCGCGGTCGGCGCGGGACGCACGCGGGGACCGGTCGCCCCGAGCGCCCCCTACATCGATTGGGTGGTCAGCGGTCCCGATGAGCTCGCCCGCGTCCTGCGACCGTTCTGGCGCCGGAGCCTCGCCGGAGTGACCGCGCTCGCGGTCGTCGCCGGTCTCGTCGTCGTGGCCTCCCGCGACACCTGGCCCGACCCGGTCGCTGCGGTCGTCCTCGCCGTCGTCGTCATCGCTTTCGGTCTGCTCCTCGCCGTCGCCTGGCTGGCCGGGCAGTCCAGGCTGGCGCTGCCGGCGGTCGTGCTCGTGCTGCTGGCGGCGGTCGCTGGTTGGCCCATCCACGACGCCTGGACGGCGCTGGCGACGGCGCCACGGTGGTGGGTGATGGTCGTGCCGGTCATCGCGGTCGTCGCGATGCTGTCGGTGCGGCGCGTGGTGGTCGTACTGCCGCCGTCCCGGCTGCGCACGCAGGCGTTGCGCTGGAGCCAGGTGGAGAACTTCGCGATCACCGCCGACCTCGCCTCCGCCGCGGACGTGCTGCGCGGACGAACCCGGCGCGGTCGCCGCTGGCGGCCGGCGTTCGGCGCACCGATTCTCGTACGGCGGGACGTCGTCGGACTGCTGCGCTCGCCGGGCCGCGCCGCGGCAGGTGTGGGTCTAGCGTTCCTAAGCGGGCTGTTGCTCGGTCCGGCACACACGGCTCCCACCCCGATCATCGCGATCGTCGCGGTGGCGCTGAGCTACGCGGCCGCTTGCTACCTCAGCGACGGCTTGCGGTTCACGGCTGCCAACCGCTCCCGCCCGCCCGTCTTCGGATTCACCCCGGCGCGGACGGCCTTGCAGCACCTCGTCGTCCCCACGGTGCTGCTCGTCGTCGTCATGAGCGGCGCTGCGGCGGCCGGGGGAGCGTCGGCGGCCGGATGCGGGCTGGCACTGCTGGCCCTGGCGTGCCGGGCCGCCTCGGCGTTCAAGGGCCTGCTGCCGATCGAATATCTGACGCCGATCATGACGCCGGTGGGGGAGATGTCGTCGCTGCGCGTGCTGTTCTGGGTCGCTGACGCCTTCCTCGTCTGCATGCTGGTCGGCGCGACGATCCTGTTCCAGGCTGACCTCTGGACCGGCACGGGCCTGCTGCTCCTGGCCGCCGTGCTCGTCGGCTTCTGGGCTCGCAGCCGTTGGGCGCGCTGACTCAGCCGCGGGCGCCGATCGTCATCCGGGCGATCGCCAGGTAACGGTCGACGAGTTCGTCGGGAGTCAGCGGCCCGTCCATGCGGTACCACTGCGCGACCGAGGTACACATCGTGACGATGGCGCGGCTCGCCTCGGTGGGGTGGGGCGTCGTGAACTCGCCGGCGGCGACCCCGGCTTCGACCACTTGATCCATGAGCCGCTGCTGGGCGTCGCGGCGGGCGATGTGCTCGCGCCGGGCCTCCTCGTCGAGGCTGCGAATCTCGCTGTAGGCGATGAAGGCGGGGGCGCGTTCGAAGGCGTGGAACCGCACGAGGCAGCCCACGAGGGCATTGAACTGCGCCAGCGGATCGGTCTCCGCCGCGGCGAGGGCGTCCTCGCTTTGGCGGTACAGCGACGTCATGGCGTGCTTCATGACGTCCTGCAGCATCTGCTGCTTGGACCGGTAATGGTGGTACAGGCCCGGCACGGACAGGCCGGCGCGCGCGGCGATGACCCGAATGGAGGTGCCGTGGTACCCCTGCTCCACGAAGCACTCCTGGGCGGCCTCGAGGATCGGCGACAGCGGAGTCAGGGACGACGGAGTCGTGTCGATCGCCATCGTGGTCCACCTCACATTCTGGGCTTGACATAGGTCACCTTGCCACACACACTCTAAACCGAGCGATCGCTCGGTCGGAAGAGAGGCGAGGGGTGTGACCGGAACCGAGAAGCCGTGGCTGACGCTGTACCCGTCGGGGGTCGACGAGGACATCAGGTCGGAGTACGGGACCTTGATCGAGGCGTGGAACGCGCGCCTGGCTCGGCAGCCGGACGCGCCCGCGCTCGCCTACTTCGACCAGCACTGCTCGGTCCGTGAGACCGACGCGATGGCCGAAGCGCTCGCCAGCGCTCTCGCCGAGCGCGGTGTCGGACGCGGTGACCACGTCGGCGTGTACCTGCAGAACATCCCGCAGTACGCCCTCGTGCTCCTCGCGCTCTGGAAGCTCGGTGCGGCGGCGCTCATCCTCAATCCGATGTACCGCGGCGAGGAGCTGCGCCGGCTCATCGTCGACGCCGAGGCCGTCGGCATCATCTGCGAGGACGACGGGATCGAGGCGGCGACCGACGCCACCGCGGACACCACGGTGCGGTGGGTGGTCAGCACCTCCGCGCGGGACCTGCAGTCCCGCGACGACACTCGGGTGTTCGGCGAGAACCCGCAGCGCCCCGAGCCCGCCCCCGACGGCGATCTGCTCACCCTCATCGAAGAGCACCGCGGCCGCACCGTGCCGCCGTTGGACCTGACGGCCGACGACGTCGCATTGTTGACGTACACCTCCGGCACCACCGGCCCGCCCAAAGGCGCGATGAACAGTCACAGCGCCGTGCTGCACGTCGCGACGTCGTACGCCCGCTGGACCGACCTGCGCCCCGGCGACGTCGTCTTCGCCATCGCCCCGCTGTTCCACATCACCGGAGCGGTGGTCAACGCCACGATGGCGCTGGTCCACGACACGCTCCTGGTCTTCGCCCACCGGTTCCGCGCCGAGGTCGTGCTGGATGTCTTCGCCGAGCACCAGGTGACGACCACCGTCGGGTCGATCACCGCGTTCAACGCACTCGCCGAGGTGCCCGGAGCGAGCCGTGAGCAGTTCGCGAGCCTGCGCGCCCTCTACTCGGGAGGGGCGCCCATCCCGCCGGCCACCGTGCGGCGGTTCGTCGACCGGTTCGGTGTCTACATCCACAACGTCTACGGCATGACGGAGACCAGCTCGGCCGTCATCGGCGTACCCCTCGGAGCGGAGGCGCCCGTGCACGAACCGAGCGGCACCCTGTCCATCGGCGTGCCGTTGCCGGGCCTGACCGCGCGCATCATCGACAGCGAGGGTCAGCCGCTTCCGCCGGGAGAGCAGGGTGAGCTCGAGCTCAACGGCCCCCAGTTGATGAGCGGTTACTGGCGCAAGCCCGAGGTCACCGAGCAGACGATGCCGGGCGGACGGCTGCGCACCGGTGATGTCGCGATCATGGACGAGCACGGTTGGGTCTACCTCGTCGACCGGCTGAAGGACCAGATCAACGTGTCCGGGTACAAGGTGTGGCCCCGCGAGGTCGAGGACGCCCTGTACGAGCACCCGGCCGTCCTGGAAGCTGCCGTCGTCGGCCGGCCCGACGAATACCAAGGCGAGTCCGTCGTCGCGTACGTGTCGCTCGCGGCCGGCCAGTCGGTCGAGCCCACGACCCTGCGCGCCTTCGTCAAGGAGCGGCTCGCCGCCTACAAGGTTCCGCGCGACGTCCACGTCGTCGCGGGGCTTCCCAAGACCGCGACCGGCAAGATCCGCCGCAATGTGCTGCGCGATCGCACCGACGCCTGAGACCCGCCCACCCGAGGAGACGCGATGGCACACACGATCGAGCCCGATGCCGTGAACGCGCCGACGAGCAAGCGACGTTCGCTCGTCGCCAGCACCGTCGGCAACGTCCTGGAATGGTACGAGTGGAGCGCCTACGCGGTGTTCGCACCGTTCATCGCCGCGGTGATGTTCAGCCAGGACGACCCGGTATCGGCGCTGCTGTCCACCTTCGCGGTGTTCGCCGTCGGATTCCTCATGCGTCCCCTCGGCGGCATCGTCTTCGGGCGGATCGCCGACCGGCGCGGACGCAAATTCGTCCTCATCACCACGATGCTGATGATGGCGGGCGGCAGCTTCGCCATCGGCATCATGCCGACGTACGAGTCGATCGGTGCTTTCGCCTCGCTGCTGCTCCTCCTCGCCCGGATGGTCCAGGGCTTCGCGCACGGCGGTGAGTCCGCCACCGCCAACACCTACGTCGCGGAGATCGCGCCGCCCAACCGGCGCGGGATGTGGGGCAGCATCGTGTTCGTCGCGATCTTCGGCGGCTCGGTTCTCGCGTACACGGTGGGCGGCGTCATCACCGCGTCCACCAGCGAGAGCGCCGTCGGCGAATGGGGCTGGCGCATCCCGTTCCTCATCGGCGGCGTGGCGGCGCTCGTGGTGCTCGTGCTCCGCCGCGGCATGGAGGAGAGCGAGGTGTTCGCCGACGGCAACGCCCCGGCTGGCGGCACCCCGGCGGCCGAGAGCGCGCCCGTCGTGGAGGTGCCGCGCTCGCAGGTTGTCCGCGGCATCGTCCTGGTCATCGCGATGACCAGCGGCATCACAGCCGCCCACTACACCTGGACGTCCTACGTCTCGACGTACGCGATCGCCGAGCAGGGCATGGCGGCGAGCTCCGCCTACTGGATGTCGGTCATCGCCCAGGCGCTTGCGCTGGCGTCCCTCCCGCTCTGGGGACGGTTCTCCGACCGGGTCGGCCGCCGGCCGGTGCTGCTGGCCTTCGCGGTCGCCATGATCGTCCTTCAGTTCCCGCTCATGGGGCTGATCAGTGACCAGCCGTGGACGCTGCTCGTGGCGGCCACGCTCGCCCTCGTGGTGGTCGCGATGCCCGGAGCGCTGTTGTCCTCGACGATGTCGGAGGTGTTCCCGACCCGGGTGCGTACCCAGGCCATCGGATTCGCGTACTCGATCTCGGTCGCCGTGTTCGGTGGCAGCGCGCCCTACCTCAACCAGCTGCTGAACAACCTCGGCATCGGCTGGGCGTCCAGCCTCTACATCGTGGTGCTCTGCGTCGCGACCGGCGTCGCGGTGTGGCTCCTGCCGGAGACCAAGGGGATCGACCTCGCGACCGCGGGCTCGACCCCTCGTCGAGTTCGCCGCTGATCGGCAAGACATCGTTCGCTCACGCCGTGTCGCCGGTTCGCCGGCGGCACGGCGCGCGACGATGACCTTGCGACTCAACGTCTCGCCGTTCTAGCGCACCATTTCCGGCCACGACGTTTTTGGCACTGGCTTCTGGTTCACCAATCAGGTGGGCGTGTGAGTCGCGGAATTAGATGGCACGTCTTCGGCGGTGATAGCCGTCGCGGGTTGTCGTGTCGCCCCGCGGGCCCACAAGCGATCGGTTCGCATGTCGTGCCATGCTTCAGTGGGAGCCTGTCACCTGATCGAGGAATCCGCGGTATGAGTCGATGACGCCGTGTGCCAAGAGCGCGCGCGGCCAGAACACTCCCGTCACGAAGCCGATGAACTCGGAATCATCGACCATGGGGCGCGCCATGGAGTGCACCGCGTCAACCCATGTGACCTCGACGTCTCTGCCGAAGATCCCACGGTAGACCTCGGCAGTTTCGTGGACGTCGACGTTTCGGTCATGCTCGCCGGCGAGGAGTAGCCACGGCACGTGATGTGTGGCCGCTCGGGTGAGATCGCTGGTGGCGTCGGCGCGGAAGCTGCGCTGAACAAATCCCCACCGCTCGCGGGTCATGGGGTCGGCCTCGGTGGTCTCACCGAGATACTCCTCATAGCTTGCCCCGCGCTCCAGGAGCGCATTCGTGCTGGTGCTTGCGGCTTCGGCGCGGGCGCGCTGTTCGGCATCTGCGCCCTCGTGATCGAGTTCCGCTTGAAGGTTGAACTGTCCTTGTTTCAGCCAGTTGATAGCGGTACCGACTGCCACAACGCCGGCAATGTCGTCGCGGTCGGCGACCACCTCGGGAATGACCCAGCCCGCTTGACTCGCACCCCACAGGACGATCGTCGACGTCGGGACATCTGGCTGCGCCGCAGCCCAGTCGATCGCAGCGCCTACCTCTGCGGCTCGGTCGGGAAGGCTCTGCGCGAGCCAGTCGCCATCCGACCCGCCGACGCCGGGTTTGCTCCACGAGAGCGTCGCGTATCTGCTGGCGGCCGCGCCATCAAACCACGGGTCGTAGAGACCGTTCTGCGTCGCGTCGACGGGACCGTCCCCGTGCACCATCACAACGACTCCGTGAGCCTCGCCGCTCTTGGGTGTCGTCAAGACGCCCGACAGGCTGCCACCGGTCACCGGAATCTCGACGTGCCGCTCATCGAACGCATACGAGTTGCCGACCAGCGCGACCCCAATAGCACCTGCAGCAACAACGAGGACGACACTGGCAACGATGGCCATCCACCGGATACCTCTCTTCATATGAACGATCGTACACTATGCGATAGACTCGGGGGATGGAGATCATCATCGGGCACGGCTTTGCCGCGGCGGAGCGCGATCGAGTCGCGGCTCTCTACTGGGCGGCTTTCCGGCGCAAACTCCGCCCCGCCTTCGTCTCAGCGGAACGCGGCCTGAGTGTCGTGACGGCGTCGCTCCGGTCGGACCGCACCCTCATCGCCCGGTCTGGGAACGATCTCGTAGGGATGTGCGGCTTCCACCGTGACGGCGCAGGCGCCGTGCCTGTGACCTGGCACTCCCTGCGGGCCAGCCTGCCCTGGCTTGCCGCGGCACGGGCCGCACTCGTACTCAGCCCCCTAGCCCGTGGAGACGTGGATGACACGTTGGTGCTCGATGGGATCTGTGTGGACGGCGCGAGCCGGGGTCGGGGAACGGGAACCGCCCTCCTGGAGGCAGCCGTCGAGCTCGCCCGTAGCGAGGGCCTGCGCTCTGTTCGCCTGTCGGTCGTGGACACGAACCCTCGCGCCGAAGCGTTGTATCGACGTCGCGGGTTCGAACAGGTCTCGGCCGGGGCGCTGGGCCCGCTCTCCAGCGTGTACGGTTTCGATCGCTATCTAACCATGGAGCGGAGAGTCGACGAGTGAGCAGTCGGATCGCAGGGCGCACCATCGTCGAAGCGTTCCTCCCGATGCGCGGGAAGGCGCCTCTCGCCCGCGTATACGACACGGCCGACCTCCTCGGCACGGGCGACCAGCCCGTCCGTCTCGCAATCCGTCGAATGCAGGCAGCCGGCGAGCTGACACAAATCGGACGCGGACGCTCAGGCACGCTCGAACTCACGGATACCGGACGGGAGCGCATAGACCGAGATCGATCCGCACTCGCCCTAGCGTTCAAACAAGATGCTGAGAAAGAGCCGTGGGACGGCTCATGGAACCTCTACGCGATCGGCGCGCCAGAGCGCGAGCGCGCCGCCCGCGACTCCCTACGCCGGACCCTCCTCGCCTCCGGCGCCGCCTCACTCGCCACCGGCACATTTCTGAGCCCCCACGATCTCCGGCCACTCCTGGACCCTGCCATGGGGCGGTACGTGATCTCAGCAACCGCGAGGGATCTCAACATTCGAGGCGTCACAGATCCGCGGACGATCGCAGAAGAACTCTGGCCCGCCGAGCCCATCGACTCCGCATACGACGTCATTGCAACAGCCATCAGGCAAGACGACCCCACCGCCCACGCCGACGTCCGACGCATCCTGCTCGCCGACGCCCTTGAGTCCGCGCTCCGCGATGACCCCCTCATCCCCCTCGACCTGCGCCGCTCTCCCTGGCGACCCACCATGCTCCGCCGAACATGGCTCGCGTGCTGGAACGACATCGCGCCATCAGCTGCATACTCGGCATGGGACACCGTGACCGCACCGGCAGGTTGAGCCAACTGTGGTCGTGCACCTGTTCACAGTCGACCGTTCATGAGGCAGTCGCCGATCATCGCGCCGAGTTCGGCGAGTCGTGTCTCATGACTCGTGTCGACGATCTATGTAAAGCAGGCGGCGTTCGCGATACGCCGAGGCATGGCCACGATCGGTTACGCCCGCGTCTCGACCCGAGACCAGAATCCGGACGGCCAGACCGATGCACTCGAAGCTGCAGGCTGCGACAAGATCTTCGTCGAACACGCATCCGGCACCCTGGCGAAAAGGCCGGCGCTGACAGAAGCCCTTGGGTATCTGCGCGAGGGCGACTCGCTCGTGGTGACGAAGCTTGACCGGCTCGGCCGGTCGGTCCGAAACCTCAAGCAAGTCGCGGACGAGCTTCAGCAGCGTGGGGTCGGGTTGAAGGCCCTCTCGCAGGGCATCGACACCACCACTCCGGGTGGCCGTCTGTTCTTCCACATGCTCGCCGCGATCGCGGAGTTCGAGCACGACCTCATTGTGGAACGCACCCACGACGGCCTCGCGGCCGCCCGCGCACGCGGGCGGAAGGGGGGCCCGAAGTTCAAGATGACGCCGACAAAGATCCGGCAGGCCCGAGCGATGTATGACGAAGGCGGCCACACCGTGCAGGAGATCGCCGACACGTTCGGGGTGTCCCGGCCCACGATCTACCGGCACTTGGCCGCGCACGTCGAGCGGGCCTGACAAGGGATCATGGCGCACTTCAGCGAGCAGCAGAAGGCCGAGCTTGTGCGCCAACACCAGGACGGTGTGCCATGGACGCGTCTTGCGGAGCACTCCGGCGTTGCGGTGCGGACTCTGCAACGCTGGGCAGCTCGGATTGAGACCGGTCAGCTCGCGAGAGCGCCTCGCCGCGATAAGGGATCGACGCGCACTGCCGCCGAGCTGGTCACCGCAATCGAGGCGCTTGCTGTGCGCCGGCCCGCGCCGACGATCGCGTATATCCACCGTCGCATCGGCGACATTGCTCGAGACCGCGGATTGCCGGCCCCGGGATACACCACGGTCCGCGAAATCGCGCAGTCGCTCGATCCGGGCCTGGCGACTCTCGCGGACGGCGGGGACGCTGCTTACCGAGACAGGTTCGAGCTGGTCTACCGCCGGACGGCGTCCGCGCCGAATGAGCAGTGGCAGATGGACCACACCCTGCTCGACGTGACGATCCTCGACGACCACGCAGACACGCGGCCAGCTTTCGTGACCACGCGGGAGCACCGCCGGTTCACGGAGTTCGCAGACACCGTCCGCTCGCACCGCTACATCGGCCTCTGTTACGGAGCACCCGGAATCGGCAAGACGCTTTCCGCCCGCCACTACGCCGGCACCGACGAATGGGAGCAGTGGCACCCGCTGTCACGCGGCACCGGCGCCCTGCCACCCGTTCCGGAAGCGGTCCAACAGAGCCGAACAGCGTTCTTCACCCCGACCGTCGCCGCGACTATCAAGCAGATCGACCAAGGCCTACCCCGGGCCTGCCAACACATCTCCTGGGCAATCGACTACGCCCAGCACGGCCACGTCGACCCATACGTTCACGCGGAATCCCAATACAGCGGGAACACCGAACTCCTCATCATCGACGAAGCCGACCGGCTCAGGACGGCCGGGCTCGAACAAGTCCGCGACTTCTACGACCGCCACCGAATGGGCGTCATCCTCATCGGCATGCCCGGCATCGAGAAACGCCTCGCCCGCTACCCCCAGCTCTACAGCCGCATCGGCTTCGCCCACGAATACCGCCCCCTCCGCAGCGACGAACTCACCGCCGTCGTCGCACAGCGCCTCCCGGACCCCGACCCGGACGACTCCGGTCTCGCCCACACCGCAGCTCTCGCCGCGATCGTCCGAGCGACCAACGGAAACTTCCGGCTGGCCGACCGGCTCGTCACCCAGGTCAACCGCATCCTCACCATCAACAAGCACACCCACCTCACCCCCGAAGCCGTCGACGCCGCCCAGGAAGCCCTGCTCATTGGACGCTAAACGGCGCCGAAACCACGACACCTACCGCCGCGATTCACAGCCGATCGCCCACAGTCGCTCGAGCGCCCCGAAAACTCTTCGCGCGACCTTTTCGGCGACGACGTTTTCGGCACTGGGTCTTCGGCCTGGGTTTCTGGCTCACCAATCAGGCGGGCGCCTGGCCACCGTGGCAGCGAACCGAGAACGATCGTTTACCGACGCGCCCTGGCCGTTCGTCGCTGCCCTCTTGCCGTGTTCGTTCAGCACCTCGACGGCCTATCCGATCCCCTAGGGACGAACGCCTCGGAGCAGCACGTCGAGCGGTGCTTCGCGGCTGCGATGGGGGTCGAGGCGGACAGCGTGCTCGAGACCGCAGACGAGGCGTTGCAACTCCTCGACGCCGATGTCGTGGCGGAGGACGCCTTCGGCGTGCGCGCGGGTGAGGAGACGATCCTGAGCCGCCCCCAACTCCCTCTTGGCGTGCTGTACCTGCTCGGAGTCTCCTTCCTCGGAGACGAGAACAGCCTGCAATCCACCTTCCTCGAGCAACAGCTCCAGAGCCCCGGACAGAAATGACCGAAAGGCACGGGAGGTGTCCGGATCGCTGGCGCATGAGAGTGCAAGATCTCTCATGCGGAGCAGTGTGTCGGTGGCGAGCGCCTCGACGAGTGCGTGCGTGGTCGGGAAGTGTCGGTACACCGTGGCGACTCCCAGGCCTGCCCGTCGAGCCACATCGTTCAGGCGGAGCGCGTCGCGCGGCAGCGAGCGCGAGGCGTCGAGTATCCGGCTGCGGTTGCGACTCGCATCCGCACGCTTGGTGACCATGAGGGAAGCCTACCTCAAAATGGATGGCTCATCCGCTTCTGGTACGTTAAGCGGATAGATCATCCGATTTAGTTCGACACCTCTGGAGGCGCTGCCATGACGTGGGACCCTGTCCACCTACCCGACCTGCGAGGTCGGAGCTACGCGGTTACTGGTGGCAACGCTGGGATCGGCTACTTCGCGGCTGAACAGCTCGCGTCCGCCGGGGCCAGCGTGATCCTGATGTCGCGCTCGAAGGACCGCCTTGTCGCTGCGGAGGCCGCGCTCCGCGGTCAGGTGCCGGACGCCGACGTCTCCAGTGTCGTGCTCGACCTCGCGTCGCTGGCATCGGTACGAGGTGCGGCCGCAGCTCTCTCGGCGCTGCCCGCGCTCGATGGCATCTTCCTCAACGGCGGCCCCATGCTCGGCGCGCGCGCTCGTACACAAGACGGGTTTCCGCTGTTGGCAGGGACCCATCCGATCGCGAACTTCGCGCTGGTCGCGGGAGTGCTCGACCGCTTGGCCGACACCGGAACGCGGCGTCAACGACCGTCGCGGATCGTTCACGCATCGACCTCGTTCGTGCACCGTTGGAACCTCCCCGTCGACGACCTCCTCCAGCAGCCGAAGCTCGGCCTGCGCGCGTACACCCAGGCCAAGACGGCGACCGAGATGTTCGCGTTCGAGCTGGACCGGCGGCTGCGCGCCGCGCGTCTTCCGGTCGCATCGATCGTCACCCACCCTGGCGTGGCCGCTGACGCGAAGACCCCCGAGCGTCCCGGCGTCCGGGACGCAACGAGGCCGTACCAGCGCAACCCGTTCACGCCGTGGGCACAGGGGAAAGACGCCGGGGCCTGGCCGGCCGTGCGAGCACTCACCGACCCGGACGCCGTCGGCGGCGACTACTTTGGCCCAGCGAACGGTGCACGCGGCCTGCCGGTGAAGGCGGAGAAGCTGTCCCGCACGGCGCTGCCGGAGCCGGCGATCGCTCACGCCCTGTGGGCGCAGCTGAGCCAGCTCTCCGGCGTCGACCTTCACCTTCCGACGTCCTCGTGAGTGGGCTACTGCAGTTTGAGTTCGATGGTTGTTGAAGCACAGGGGGCAGGGGCGGTGGGAACGAGCGGGACGGGCCGTGGTGTCTAGAAGATGAGGCGATGAACGAGGCGCTGCTGGGAGTAAGGCGACAGTCAGCCGCACGTGGTGAGCCCGTCGATCAGGCCGCGACGACGAAGAGGACGGTGAGCCAGCTCCAGCCGGCGACGATGAGGAGGCGCTGCCAGGCTCCGGCGTTGGGAGTGTCGCGCTCCCACGCCGTGCCGAACACTCCGAGCAGGATCGCGGTCACGACGGCGGTGACCACGGAGTACCAGCGCAACCACGGGTCCACGTCCGCGAGCGCGGTGAGCAGTGCGGCGATCGGTAGGGCCCCGAACACGCCCATGCCCGCCACGTCGTGGATGCGGTGCGAGGTGGACGTCTCGGACAGCGGCACGTGGGCCGGCGCCCCGGGTGGGTAGCCGCGCATCGGGTCCATGCGCCAGATGCCCGAGGCGATGAGCGCCAGACCGGCGGCTGCGACGGCGAGGGCGGTCCAGTCGCTCACCGTCCGGAGCCCGAAGGCGGCGATCACGGACGCTACTCCGCAGACGATGAAGTTGGCGGTCTGCAGCCAGCCTCGCGGTCCGAGCGCGAGCGCGCTGACGGGATGGCGGCGGGCGCTGAACCCCGGACGCGTCCAGCCGTCGAGGGTAAAGACGAGCAGGAATCCCACGGACGCCGCCGCCCCGAGCATCGTCAGTCCCATCGGAAGAACATAGCCGCGATGCCGGCACCCAGCACGGCCGAGACGGCGAGGCTCAGCAGGTGAACGGCCTCGACCGGTTGCCCCGCCCACGCGTTCGACAGTGCCTCGACTGACGCCCCGAACGGCAACCACTCGCCGAGTGTGGCGAGCGGGCCGGGCAGTGAGTCCCGGCCGCCGAACAAGCCACCGAGCGCACCGAGTCCGAAGAAGCCCACGAGACCGATCGCGACGGCGGAGTTCGGTGTCGGCGCCAAGGCGGCGACCACCATCCCGAGGGCGTACATCGCGGCGATCGACAGTGCGACGATGCCGACCGCAGGCCCGAGATCCACCGGCAGGTGAGCGCCGAAGGCGAGGACGGCGACGGCGAACGCGAGCGCGATGCCGAGGATCGCCTGAATGAGGCTCACGACGACCTGCGCGATGAGCACCATCGCCGGGGACGCCGGGGTGACGGCGAGCCGGCGGAGGATGCCGCTGCGTCGGTAGTACGCGAGGAAGCTCGGCATGTTGATGATCCCGATCGTCGCGGTGACGATCGTGAACACCAGGGGGAGGATGTACAGGTCGAGCGCGGTCCGCCCGGCGGTGATCTCCTCGTCTCCGGCAGCGGACGCGTTCATGACGAGGATCAGCAGCGGCAGGCCGATCGGAACGACGAGTCCGGCGGTGTCCCGGACGACCATCTTGGCCTCGCAGCGGATCAGGGTCAGCCAGGAGTGCAGCCCCGGGCGGTGCGCGACGGCGGTACTCATGCGGACTCCTCCTCGATCTCCAGTTCCTTCCCCGTGAGCGCGACGAACGCCTCATCGAGATTCGGCGCCCCGGACTGCGCGACCAGCTCTGCCGGGGTGCCGGACGCCAGGATGCGACCCGCGTCGATCAGCGCGACCCGGTCGCAGAGGCGCTCGACCTCCTCCATCGCGTGACTGACGAGGATCACCGTCTCCTCGCGCAGGCTCTCGACGGCCGCCCACATGCGCCGCCGGGCGCGGGGGTCGAGGCCGGTCGTGAGCTCGTCGAGGATCACGGCCTGCGGGCGACCGGCGAGCGCCAAGGCGATCGAAAGCCGTTGTTGCTGCCCTCCCGACAATTTCTCGAAGCGGGTCTTGCGCTGGCCGGTCAGTTCGACCAGCTCGAGCAGTTCCTCGGTGCTGCGCGGGTCCGGATAGAAGCTGCGATAGAGCTCGAGGAGCTCGACGACGGTCAGGGCGCCGTGCAAGTAGGCGTGCTGCAGCTGAACACCGAGCACTTGGCGTACGGCGCCACGGTCGCGACGTGGATCGAGACCCAGCACGCGCACGCTCCCACGGTCGGGAGCCCGGAGCCCGGCGATCAGTTCGACCGTCGTGGTCTTGCCGGCCCCGTTCATGCCGAGGATGCCCAGCGTCTCGCCACGCTCGACGCGCAGGCTGATGTCGTCGACCGCGACGGTGTCGCCGTACTGCTTGTGCAGGCCTTCGGCGAGGATGGCGGGTTCACTCATGCCTCGACGTTAGAAGCGGGACCGAGTCGCGCGCGTGTGCCGAAGGTCAGCATTCCGGCGCATGACTTTCGGCACCTCTGCCCGGCGGTCGGACCGCCTACGCTGGAGCCATGCGACGTCTGGGGCCCGACGGATGGTCCGGGCTCGTCATGCTCGTCGTCTCCGTCGGCGTCGGTCTGCCCGTCCTCCTCGGAGCGGTGGAACCGAGGATCGGCACCATCGCGTGGACGAGCGCGTTCGTCGGCGTCTTCGTCGCCATCCTCGTGGTGGTCTTCAGCGTCCGGCGAGAGTTTCGGATCGGTGCGTACGCCGCGGCCGTGGTGCTCTCCTGGGCGGTCGTGCTCGGCTCCTCCGGCGCGGGGCTCTTGCCCGTCCTGCTGGTGGTGGTGG
This sequence comes from Aeromicrobium phragmitis, assembly GCF_003674095.1. Classification (GTDB taxonomy): domain Bacteria; phylum Actinomycetota; class Actinomycetes; order Propionibacteriales; family Nocardioidaceae; genus Aeromicrobium; species Aeromicrobium phragmitis. The sequence goes on along the minus strand of NZ_RDBF01000001.1, from coordinate 133,374 downwards.
CCGCGTTGGGACCGGAGATCATCCGCCTCCCGGCGAACCTGGTGGTCATCGCGCTCAACACCCTCGTCGTGGCGCTGCACACCGTCGGTCGAGGGTGGGTCGAGCCGCTCATCATGGGCGGTTTCTACGCCTTGATCCAGGTGGCTTCGGTGCTCAGCGTCCAGGCGATCCTGCGGGAGCAACGACTCCGGCGTGAGCTGGCCGAGGCTCACGTCGACCTCCAGACGGCGACCGTGCTGCTGGAATCGGCGGCCCGGGCCGCCGAGCGGCTTCGCATCTCCCGCGAGCTGCACGATCTCGTCGGCCATCAACTCACGGTGCTCTCGCTGGAGCTGGAGGCGGCGCGGCACCGCGATGGGGCCGACGCGCGACCCCACGTGGAACGCGCCGGTGAGATGGCTCGGAGCCTGCTCTCCGACGTGCGCGTCACGGTGGGGCAACTGCGGGAACAGCCCGCCACCGATCTGCGGCACGCGTTGGCGCGCATCGCCAAGGACGTGCCCGGCCTCGACGTCGATCTCCTCGTCGACGAGGACGTCACGGTCGATGAGGAGCAGGCTGCGGCGCTCGTGCGTGCCGTGCAGGAGGTCGTGACGAACACGCTGCGGCATGCGGAGGCGCAAGAACTCTGGGTCCGCGTCGAGCGTGACGGGTCGGTCGTACGGCTCAGCGCCGAGGACGACGGCCGCGGTGCGGCGGAGGTCACCCCCGGTAACGGGCTGCGAGGTTTCGCCGAACGATTCGAAGCCCTCGGGGGAGGTGTGGAGTACGACGGGACGCGCGGTTTCCGGGTCCACGCATGGGTGCCGGCGCGATGACGCGGGTCGTGGTCGTGGACGATCAGACGCTCGTGCGCCAGGGCATCCGCAGCCTGCTCGAACTCGCCGAGATCGACGTGGTGGGCGAGGCCGACGACGGGGAGGCGGCGCTCGCGGTGATCGATGCGAGCGCTCCGGACGTCGTGCTGATGGACCTGCGGATGCCGCAACGCGACGGCATCTGGGCGCTCGAGCAGTTGCGCGAGCGCGGGGTCGATATCCCGGTGCTCGTACTGACCACGTTCGACGATGACGCCCTCGTGCTCGACGCGTTGCGTGCCGGCGCCCGTGGCTATCTGCTCAAGGACGTGACGCTCGATCAGCTCGCCCATGCCGTCCGCACCCTCGCTGACGGCGGAACGCTGATCGCGCCCTCGATCACGGACCGGCTCTTGCGGGCCATCCGCTCCGGCCCCTCGCCGGTGGGCGCGGAAGCCCCACCGGCGCAAGAGCTGACCGAGCGGGAGCTGGAGGTGCTGCGGCTGGTGGCCAGCGGCTACAGCAACCGCCACATCGCCGAGGCATTGTTCCTTGCCGAGGGGACGGTCAAGAACCACGTCTCGACGATCCTGCTTAAGCTCGGTGCCCGAGACCGCACGAACGCGGTGCTCCGCGCGCTCCACGACGGCATCTTGCGCTGAGCGGTGCTACTTCGTCTGGTGGGGATGACTTGTGTGCACTTGCTCGAGGTACACCGTGTTTCCCTCGACGTAGAACCAAATCCGCGCCGATCCCCTCGCGGTGGGCTTATGCTGCCACCGCTCGTGCGATCGGCCCTCACGCTGCACTACGCCGAGTTCGCCTTTGAGCGGGTAGTTGGTCGGTGTCACCTCGAGTGGGCTTTTCGTGAGGAAGTCCCAGGTGTCGGCCAACGGTCCGCGGATCGTGGCGATGAGGTCTGTCCAACCCTTGCGTGCATTTGTGGAAGCGAAGTAGAGCTCGTACTCGCTCCTCTTAGTTGGACGCGCAACTCTGTGACTCCTGGCCATCCTTCAGGGACGCGCGACTGGTTCGTCGTCGTCGAGCCACTCCACGTCGACCCGACCGAGCCCTGCGGCCAAGGCGGACGCGGTTTCCTTCCAGGCGGTCAGCTCGGCAATCGCTAGATGCGCCTGCCCCGTAGCGAATGACGCTCGCGCGGCGGACAGGATCTGTTCTGCACACAGAGCCCGGTCGTCGTGGGAGAGCGCGAGCATCCAGGGGAACCGATCACTCATGCGTTCAGCGAGAGTTCGCTCCGTGCTCGTGGCGACGGCGATCAGCTGGGCAGCGAGTTCGAGCAGGGCATCACGGGAACGGTCGGCACCCTTCGACATCAGGACCAGGGACTCACCATCGCGGCGCGTCACTTCAACCGGATGGTCGGCTGCTGCCGCGAAGACTTCCGCGCTTGAGCGGCTGAGATCGGAGGACTGGAAGACACTTCGAGTGGGAGCCGCGGTAGCCATGCTTTCAGTGTAGTTCAGAACGTATTCCGAATTCAATCCGGAGTGTCACGCCGAGCGACCTGCAGCGCACAAAGCGAGCAGTCGCTTTCTTTTGCTCGTTCGATCTGCCATGCTCCTGAGGTGCCCACGCAGACGGAGCGCCGCGAGCAGACGATCGCGCGGTTGCTCGACGCCACGATCGCCTCGCTCGACGAGGCCGGGTATGCCGGAACGACCACCGCGGCCGTCTGTGCGCGAGCGGGTGTCAGCCAAGGCGCGTTGTTCCGGCACTTCCCGAGCCGACGTGCCGTACTGGCCGCGGCGGCCGAGGAGGTCGCCCGCCGGCAGGGAGCGGCCTTCGCCCGCCGCGTTCGTGGGCCGGTGGCCTCGCGGGCCGAACTGCGCGAGGCGCTGGCCGAACTCGTCGCGCTGGGCGCCTCGCCCGAGAACCGGACGTGGCACGAGCTCATGCTCGCGGCCCGTACCGACGAGGCTCTCCGGGCGGAACTGCAGCCCGCGACCGAGGCCTACCATCGCGTCCTCATGGGTGAGGCGGCCGCGCTCTATGCCGGGTTCGACCTGGACCCGGAGCGTCTGCGGGCGCTGCTGCGTGTCGTCATCAGCGTCGTGGACGGCTTGGCGATCGCGATCCCGTTGACCCACACCGCGGAGGACGTCGCCGCCGCGGTCGACCAGTTGGCCGCGCTCGTGTGGCCCGTCCTCCAGGAGTGACATGCACGATCCCGATGTCATCGTCGTCGGCGCCGGCCTCGCGGGCCTCGTCGCCACCTACGAGCTGAGCCGCGCCGGCAAGCGCGTGCTCGTCCTCGATCAGGAGAGCCGGGAGAATCTCGGCGGGCAGGCCTGGTGGTCGCTCGGCGGCCTGTACCTCGTCGACTCGCCCGAGCAGCGACGGATGGGGATCCGGGACTCCTTCGAACTCGCGTGGCAGGACTGGCAGGGCTCTGCCGGCTTCGACCGGCTCGACGACGAGGACGTCTGGGCACGCCAGTGGGCCGAGGCGTACGTGCGGTTCGCCGCCGGCGAGAAGCGCGAGTACCTGCGGGCACTGGGTCTCAAAGTGCTGCCCATCGTGGGCTGGGCCGAGCGCGGCCGCGGCGACGCCCTGGGGCACGGCAACTCGGTGCCGCGCTTCCATCTGACCTGGGGGACGGGCCCGGAGGTCGTGCGCGTGTTCGCCGAGCCGGTGCTCGAGGCCGAGCGCAGAGGCCTGGTCGAGTTCGGCTTCCGCCATCGGGTCGACGACCTCGTCGTCGAGGACGGCGCGGTCGTCGGGGTGCGCGGAACGCAACTGGCACCGGATGCGGCGCCGCGTGGCGCCGCGTCCAACCGTGATGAGATCGACGGCTTCGAGCTGCGCGCCCCGGCGGTCGTCGTCACCTCGGGCGGCATCGGCCATCATCACGACCTGATCCGGGCGAACTGGCCCACCGATCGCCTCGGCCCGGCGCCGCGGTACATGATCTCCGGCGTCCCCGCGCACGTGGACGGCCGCATGCTCGCGATCACCGCGCAGGCGGGCGGCCGGATCGTCAACCGCGACCGCATGTGGCACTACACCGAGGGCATCCACAACTGGAACCCCGTGTGGGCTGACCACGCCATCCGCATCATCCCCGGTCCGAGCTCGATGTGGTTCGACGCGACCGGGCAGCGCTTCCCCGCGCCGAACTACCCCGGCTTCGACAGCCTCGGCACGCTGCGCGCGATCCTCGAGACCGGATACGACTACTCCTGGTTCGTGCTCACGCAGTCGATCATCGAGAAGGAGTTCGCGCTGTCGGGCTCGGAACAGAACCCGGACATCACGAGCAAGGACCTGAAGTTCATGCTCAAGAGCCGACTGGCCAAGGGGGCGCCGGGACCGGTCGAGGCGTTCAAGGAGCACGGCATCGACTTCGTCGTCGCCGACACCGTCGCCGAGTTGGTCGCCGGGATGAACAACATCGTCGCCAGCGACGAGACGCCGCGGGGCCCGCAGCTGGACGCCGGGCTCGTCGAACGGCAAATCCTCGCCCGCGACGCCGAGCTGACCAACGGGTTCTCGAAGGACTTCCAGCTCATGGCCATCGCGAACGCCCGACGCTCGCGCACCGACAAGCTGCTGCGGGTCGCACCTCCGCACCGCTTCACCGATCCCGACCACGGTCCGCTCATCGCGGTCCGACTCAACATCCTGACGCGCAAGACGCTCGGCGGTCTGCAGACGACCCTCGACTCCCAGGTCGTCGGCCGCGACGGTAGCCCCGTCCCCGGTTTGTACGCCGCGGGCGAGGTGGCCGGCTTCGGCGGCGGAGGCGTGCACGGCTACAACGCGCTCGAAGGCACCTTCCTCGGCGGATGCATCTTCTCCGGACGCGCGGCCGGGCGGGCGCTGGCCAGGGCCTGAACCCGCACCCTGCCCGGAAGCTCGAGCCACCGTACGATGGCGCCATGATCGCACCGACTGCTCCGCTCGCGCGGGGGTTGCGGGCGACCGCGGTCGGCTTCGCCGTCACCGCCGTCGCCGTCGGTGCGCACGTCGTCGGGCACGGAACGCCGCCGCCGCTCCTGGCGCTCGCGCCCGTCGCGCTCGCGGTCGCCGCGCTCGTGCTGGTCTTCTCCGGCACGCGCTGGAACGTCCTGGCGCTGCTCGCCGTGATCGGCGCGGCGCAGGTCGCGGTGCACGAGCTGAGCGTCTACCTCACCGGGCACGACCACATCTCCGTGCTGATGCTCATCGCCCACGTCGTCGCCACCGTGGGGACGTCCCTGGGGCTCGCGTACGGCGAGCGGTTGTGGTGGCGCCTGTGGCGCTGGGCGACCCGCGTCCTGATGGCGTTCGAGAATTCGGTGACGCTGCCGGTGACCCGGCTGCCGCGTCTCGACCTCACTCACCGGGCGGTCCCGGTGGGTTGCCCGCCGCGGGTCCTGCCGCGGCGCGGTCCCCCGGCCTGCTGAGCCTTCGTCCCACCGGTCCTCGGATCGACGTCCTGCCTGCCCGCGCAGGCCTCACTCAGCAAGGATTCTCATGCACACTCTTCGTTCCCGTGCTGCCCTCGTCGGCGGCACCACTCTCGCCCTCCTCATCGCCGGAGCCGGCGCCGCGTCCGCTCACGTGACGGTCACGCCGTCCACGACCGCGGCCGGCTCGTACTCGGTCCTCACCTTCGCCTTCGGGCACGGATGCGGCGAGTCGCCCACCACGCAGGTCGCGATCGACATTCCCGACGAGATCGTCACCGTGACGCCCACGATCAACCCGAACTGGGACGTGGAGAAGGTCATGGAGACGCTCGACGAGCCCGTCGACGACGGCCACGGCGGCCAGTACACCGAGCGCGTGGACCAGGTCGTCTACACCGCCAAAAGCCCCGTCCCCGACGGTCTTCGCGACACCCTCGCCCTGTCGCTGCAGCTGCCGGGGGAGGACGGCGACAAGCTCGTCTTCCCCGTCATCCAGAGCTGCGAGGAAGGCGAGAACGCCTGGATTCAGACGTACGAGGACGGCGAACCGGAACCCGACAGTCCGGCTCCGTTCATCGAGCTGACCGCCTCCGAAGGCGACGGCCACGGCGGTGAGTCCGCGGACGACGCCGCCGCTGACCCGGAGGACGACTCCGACGCCTCCGGCGTCGCGGGCTGGATCGGAGTCGTGCTCGGCGCGCTCGGCCTCGCCGCCGGCGGCACCGCACTCGTCCGGACGCGGCGCTCCTCGTGACCGCGCAGCTGGCCCGGCGAGGACTCCTCGCCGGGCTGGTCGCGTGGCTGTTCCTGGTGCTCATCCCAGCACCGGTGCAGGCCCACGCGAACCTCGTGGAGACCGACCCGGCCGACGGCCAGGTCGTGGCGACCGCGCCGGAGATGATCACCGCGCGCTTCGACGAGCCGGTCTCGCTGGCCGCGGCTGGAAACCAGTTGTTCGACGCACAAGGTGACCCCGTCGACGCCGAGTTCGTGGTCCGCGACGACGCGCTGGAGATCACCCCCGGCGAGGAACTCGGCGACGGCACCTACGTGCTGAGCTGGCGCGTCATCTCCGCCGACAGCCATCCGGTCACCGGCGGCATCACGTTCTCGGTCGGCGCGCCTAGCGAGAACGTCGTGACCGTGCCGGTGGTGCAGGCCGAGCGGGAGGTGACCCTGCTCAAGGGGATCGCCGAGTTCGTGCGGTACGCCGGGGTGTTGCTGTTCGCCGGGCTCGCGGTGTTCGTCGCGGTCCTCGCGACACCGGTCACCCGGCGCGACGACGCGCTGCGCGGTCGGCTCCTGCGCGGAACGCTGATCGCCGGTCTCGCGGCCGTGGTCGGGGCCATTGCCCTCGTCCCGCTCACCGCCCTGTGGGAGTCCGGGGAGGGGCTGTCCGCGGCCGCCTCCGCGTTCACGCGGTCCGGACCGGCCGTCGCGGCCGCCAGCCTGGTGGCGCTCGGCGTCGCGATCGGCTGGTTCGCCCTTCGGCTCCGGCACGCCCCGCTGACGGGCGGCGCGATCGGGTTGACCCTCGGGTCGCTCATCATCGTCGGGCACACCCGCAGCTACGGACCTTTCTGGCTGGTGCTCGCCGCCGACCTCCTCCACGTCGCCGCCGCAGCGACCTGGATCGGCGGCGTCATCGGCCTGTTGATCGTGCTGCGCTCACGCCCGCGAACCACCGATGCGGCCGAGACGGTGAGCCGGTTCTCGTCGCTCGCCGCCTGGGCGGTCCTCCTGCTGGGCCTGACCGCGGCCGCCTTGTACTGGCGGATCGCGGGCTCGATCGAGGGCCTGTGGGAGACGACGTACGGCCGACTGGTGCTCGCCAAGCTCGCCGCGACGGTGATCGTGGCGGCGATCGGCGGCTGGAACCGGCGCACCTTGGTGCCGCGGGTCGAGCAGAGCAAGGACGCCGCCCGCACCCTGCGGCGGACCTTGGCGGCCGAAGCCGCGCTCCTGGCCGTCGTCGTGGGTTTGACGAGCGCTCTCGTGGGGGCGGCTCCGCCGGTGTCGACTCCTTCGGCAGCTGCGGACGAACCCGAACCGACGGCGCTCGTGCTCGACGTGGGGGAGGACGCGACCGCCGAGATCCGGGTGACCCCGGGCGAGCGCGGTGTGAACGCCGTCGAGGTCGCGCTCACCGACGCGGACGGGCAGCCGCTCGACCTCGAGGAGGCGCCGCAACTGTCGGTGGCCCTCGAGGCCTCGGACATCGGGCCGTTCGACCGTCCGTTGTCCTCGACCGGGGCAGGGAGGTACGAGGCCACGGCCGACTTCCCGCTCTCGGGAACGTGGACGCTCCGGTTGTCGGTGCGTCTGAGCCAGTTCGAAGCACCGGTCGTCAGCGGAGAGGTGGAGATCCCATGAGACGACTCGTCATCATCGGCGCGCTGAGCGCCGCACTCACCCTCGTCGCCGCGCCGGCGTCCGCGCACGTGCTGGTCGACGCGGTGGACCCCGAAGGCAACGGCAGCGTCACGGTCACCTTCTCCTTCGACCACGGCTGCGACGGATCGCCGACGACGGCGCTCGCCGTCTCGATGCCGGAGGGCGCCCAGATCGTCGGCGACGAGTTCGGGGCTCCGGACGGTTGGACGGCGACCGCCGACGACGGCACCATCCGGTGGTCGGGTCCGGGCATCGCCGACGGCGACACCGCGCAGTTCACCGCCCAGCTGAGGCTCTCCGGGGCGCCCGGCACCACCCTGCTGTTCCCCAGCGAGCAGGAGTGCGAGAACGGCGAGGGATACGCGTGGACCGGGTCCGCGGACGACGACCCCGAGCCCGCGCCGCGCTTCGTGGCGACCGCCGCGACGCTCGATCCCGACCTCGCGCCGGCGAGCCAGACGCCCGCCGAGACGTCAGGGGCGGGCACGCTCGCGGTGGCCGGGGCGGTGGTCATCGCCACGGTCGCAGGGGCAGCGGCCCTCCAGGTCAGCGGCGGGTCAGGGCGAAAGCCTGGACCGCGAGGACGGCGGCCAGCGTCGCGACGCTGAGGGCGACGAGGACGGTCGACCCTCTCCACGCGGTGACGAGCACGCCCACGAACGCCCACAGCAGGGTGAGCGCGTACGTGGGCGTGCTCGCGCCGACCTTCGCGGTGATCGCGAGCGCGACCAGCACGGTGACGACGAGGACTGCCAGCTGCCAGCCGAGGGCGTCCGGGTCCGCAGCGTCGAGATAGGCCGCGGCCGCCGACGCCAGGTTGAGGAACACCGCGACCGTGACCCAGGCGGCGTAGATGCCGACCGTCACCCGCGCGAGCACGGTCACCCAGCCCGGACCGTCGTCCGCGCTCACGGGCCGGGCGACGACGAGGACGGCGTCGACGAGCAGCACGGTCATGACCACGAGCACCAGTGCCGTGGCCCAGCTGATGTCCGCAGCCGACACCGCGATCCACAGCGCAGCGCCGAGGTAGCCGCCGAGCAGGTCGCGCTGCAGACGCGCCGGCGCAGCCGTCCCGGTGGTCCGCTTCGTCACTACGACGACGGCGTAGACGATCGAGAGCAGGTAGATGAGGCTCCAGATGCTGAACGCGTAGCCGGCCGGCTCGATGCGCAGGTCGGTACCGGAGCCCGCGGGCGTCTCACCGGCGCCGGCGAACGGCACGATCGGGGCTGCCGCCTGAAGGACGGAGGCGGCGAGGACGGCCCAGGGGAGGGCCCGCTGGGAACCCGTGCGTGTCGTCGTGGCCATCTCACGACCGTAATGAGAAAGTCCGGTTTCGGCAGTCCGAGCGTTGGGCACCATCGCTAAGCTCGCCGTGGCGCCGTCGGGGTGGCAGACGGCCCTGCAGATAGAGAAGGACACCGTGAACGAGGCCGAACCCCAGTACGAGGCGCTCCCGGAGACGCTGCCGACACTGCGGGGCCTTCCCGAGCGGATCACCGAGGACGCGCGGTCGGCGCTTCGGGACCTGCAGACGCGGCTCGTCGCTTTCCAGCTGAAGTATCAGTTCGCCCTGGACCAGCTCGAGACCAAGATCAACATCCTCCGCGAGGAGTTCGAGCACACCCACGAGTACAGCCCGATCGAGCACGTGCGGACGCGGCTGAAGTCGATGGACAGCCTGCTGGCGAAGATCGAGCGCACCAACTGCCCCCGCGACCTGGACTCGGTCGGCGAGCGCATCCGCGATATCGCGGGCGTGCGCATCACCTGCTCGTTCGTCGCCGACGCGTATTGGATCGCCGACATGCTGACCAGCCAGCCCGACGTGACGGTCGCGGAGGTCAAGGACTACATCGTCGAGCCCAAGCCGAACGGTTACCAGAGCCTGCACCTCATCGTGCAGGTGCCGGTCTATCTGTCCGACCGCACCGAGCTCGTGTACGTCGAGGTGCAGATCCGCACCATCGCGATGGACTTCTGGGCCAGCCTCGAGCACAAGATCTACTACAAGTACGAGGGCGAGATCCCCGCGCGGCTCCGCGACGAGCTGCGGCAGGCGGCGATCGTCGCCGATCATCTCGACCGCACGATGGCCCGCCTGCACGACGAGGTCTCGCATCTGGACGGACGCCACGACGTCGTCCGCCACCAGCGCCACCGCGACTGACTGCGGCCGGATTGCCCCGCGCGGGGTGATGTTCGGGGCGAAAAACGGACGCCATCCCATCGCCCTGACCTCGCGGCACCAACGGGCAGGTGCGCATGAACGCGCTGCAAGCGCAGCGGAAAACGCTTGGTGACCCGCCGTGCCGGGTCCATCTCACCCCCTCGTCTCCCTTGTCGACGGGTGTCAGACTCGCAACGAGCCCAGCGATCCTGGGCTCTCCGGACACTCCGTCCCTCAGGCGCGCCACCTCCTCCCTCGGGTTGCAGCGTCGGGGCATTGACGGCTCCGCAACCGGCGGAGCCCTGCCCGGGCAAAGACGTGTCCTCGAAGCACTGTGGAGGAGAGCATGATGGCTGGGCCCATACGCCCGCAGAAGACCGCACTACTGGTGGCGCAGCGCATTGTCGCCGACATCAACCGCAGCGGTAAACGAGCAGGCGATCGACTCCCGCCCGAGCGGGAGATGCTCGAGACGTATCAGATCGGCCGCGCGACGCTTCGTGAGGCGCTGCGGCTGCTGGAGTTCCAAGGGGTCATCAGCATGCGGCCCGGCCCCAAGGGCGGGCCGGCCGTCGAACAGCCGGACTCGAGCCTCGTCGGGGGCGCGCTGAGCCTGCTCCTGCAGTTCGCGGAGGCCCCGTTGGACTCGGTCGTGGAGTCTCTTCGCGTCCTCGAGCCGCATATGGTGCGCTTGGCCGCGGAACGCATCGACGAGAAACAGCTCAACGACCTCGCCGCCCACCTCGACTCCATGGGCGACTCCCTCGACGATCAGGAACGCTTCCTCGAGGAGCGGGCTCGCAGTTATGAGGTGCTGGCGGAGGCCGCCGGGAACCCGCTGCTGAGCTATCTCGTCGACGCGCTGTGGAGCATCCTCGATCATTCGGTCGCCGGAACCGACTACCTCAGGTCGCGCTGCGTCGACGTCCATCGACTGCACGTGCAGATGTACGAGGCGATCACGCGGGGCAATCCCCGGGCCGCGGCTGCCGCGATGGAGAAGCACATCGACGAGTTCGTGACCTTCGCCCAGAGCAGGTACCCCGAGCTGCTGAACGCCTCAGTCGAGTGGACGGGCTGAGGCGGGCCGAACCGCTATCCCGCCCTCAGCGACGCTCCGGCTCGGGGTGAAGCTGGGGTGAAGTTTTCGTCGGAGCCAGTAATGTCCCCACTCGGGCAGCTGCCGCTGCTGTTGTTGAACTTCCAGCAGGTTGTCAGCGCCGCTCCGAGGACCACTCTCGCTGCTGAAACATGAAGAGTTCCTCACCTAATCTATGGGCATAGTGACAAACGACTAGTTGAGACACTACGCTCCGGTTCGTCTGTATTACCACGTCCACTCGTGGTCCTGACGATAAAGGGGAACGTATGAAGCGGCCTGCTGGATGGCGTAGACGGCCGAGGCGGCAATCGCCTCGCCGCTGGGTAGCGGGGGCCCTGGCACTCGCGGTCGTCGGCGCCTCGCTTGGGGCCGCCACGGCAGCCAGCGCAGCGCCGGTCTACGAAATCGACGGCCGCTGGGCCCCCGGCACGCCGACCGATGTGGTCGCGTCCGGTGATGTGGTCAACGCCGAGTGGCGAGTCAACGTCAACGACAGCGCTGAGGCACCGAGCAACGAGCCCGTCGACGACGTCACCTTTACCACCACCGTTGAGAACGGCCGCATCGCCTCCATCCCCGACCTGTGCCTCACCACGGGTGTCGATACTGCGTCGAGCATCTCCGCGGACGGCAAGACCCTCACGTGCAACCTCGGCACCCAGAACCAGGGCACGGCCGTCATGGTGATGGTCCCCGTCATCGTCGACGGACCTTCTGGCAGCGAGATCTCCATGACCGGGGATATCGAAGGTCAGACCGATGAGATTGAGCCGATCGAGATCCAAAACCCGTTCCGCATGGACATGCACTGGGTGACCTCGCTCCCGGCTCAGTGGGATGACCCGGCGAATCCTACGTACGCCACCGTGCGCTATCCGTGGTCGCTCCGACTCGGCGTGGGATCTGAAGCTGGCCCCGACGAGGTGACCTTCCGCGTGACCACGACCCCGACTGCCGGCACGATCACCCCGCAGGGTTGCTCGGCATTCGATTCCGGTAGCGCTGGCGGCCACCCGTGGTCGGGCACTCAGACCGGTTCTCAGTGGACGAACTTCGTCGACGACTGCGTGATCACGCCCGTCGCCGGTCAGCCTGGCGTCTTCGACGTCACGCTGAGGGGCATCGACTACGAATTGGCAACGCCGCCAACCCACGACTCGAGCACGGCCAACGGTGGACAGGGCAACCCGCTGCCGACCGACTGGGACTACGTGGCCAGCGGTCTGCTGACCTTCCGTGTGCAAACCAATGCGGCGGGCAGTACGACGCTGGAGATGTCGCCGGTGACATGGGTTTCACCCACGGGCGCACAGTTCGCGGACATCGAAGACAACAACTCGACGAACTCGCCGTACACGCGCCCCGGTGGCTGGAGTGCCAGCTGGAACCGTGGCCACACGGACTCCGGCGGATACGGTGACCGGTGGAATGACGCCTACCGTGTCGCTCCGGGGACGCAGCTGCAGATGGATACCTATATGCAGCCCGGTTACCTTCAAGCAACGAACACCCCTGGCATGTGCACCACGTTGGACAGCCAGTACGTGACCTACGACTCCAGTCGTCCGACTGAGGTGTGGGTGCAGGGTGCAGCTGGTGGTTTCAGGACCCTGCCTGCGCCTGCCCCTGGTGTCATCGAGTACTACGTGGGAACCGACCCGCTCGTGGACCCCAACAGCCCCCAGTACAACCCGGACTTGTTCACCTGTGCCGGGACGACCGGATGGACCACGAATCCGCCAGCGGACAACGACGCTGCTGTGAAGGCAGTGCGCTGGACGTTCCCGGCCACGCTGTTCGCCGATCAGGAGGCGGTCGGCTTCCAGCTCGCTACTTTCGTGACCGTGAATGAGGACGTGCCCCCGGGCACCGATGTCTGGATGTTCGGTTCACGGCAGGTCAACGGCGTTTGGACCGCGGCCAACACCGGAAACGTGACACCGACACCCGGCGCGCGGTACCCCACCACACAGGGACGTCGTGACATCGTGCGGATCATCGTCGCCGAACCGCGCGTGGAGAAGTCGGCGGACCGCGGCGTGGTCCGCCCAGGCGTCTCAGCGACCTACACCCTCAACTACTCCGCTAACGGGGCGGGACAGATCCCTGAAAGTGTCGACGATTTCCGCATCGTCGACACACTGCCAGTCGGCATGAACTACGTGGCCGGATCGGCGGACCCGGAGCCGGTGGTCTCGACCAATGGTTCGGGTCAGCAGGTGCTGACCTGGGAGCTGGACGGCGTGACGACCAACGCGCAGCACGCCTTGACCTACCAGGCTGTTGCCGATGACAGAGTGCAGGCCGGTGAGATCCTGACCAACACCGCGACCGCCTCCCTCGGGAACGCCACGTCGCAACCTGCCACCGCGCAGGTGACCGTCTCGACGTCGGGCACGACTGAGATCGGGAAGTCGGCGGATACTCCGTTCATTCCGAACGTGAATGGTGATGGTGTGGGCGAGGGGTCGTGGACCGTGACGTTGCGGTCGTTCGATCCGACGAGTCAGGCGTTCACCGACACGATCGATATCTTGCCGTTCAATGGTGATGGTCGTGGCACGACGTTCGCGGGTGATTACTCGCTGACGGGTGTGGACGCGGTCGCCGGTGCGACGGTCTACTACACGACCGAGGACCCGGCGACGTTGTCCGACGATCCGGATGATCCGACGAACGGTGCGCGGAATGCGCCGTCGGGGATCTGGTCGACCACGTTCACGCCGGACGCGACGGCGATCCGGGTGATCGGTCCGGAGCTGGCGCCGGGTGCGGTGCAGCAGTTCACGGTGAACATCGAGACCGACGGGGTCGAGGGCGGCGACGTCCTGGTCAACCGGGCGCAGGCTCGCGCCGAGCACACCGAACTGGTGATGCGCACCTCGGCGCCGGTCACGGTCGCGAACTACTACTCCGCGTCGTTGAAGAAGTTCGTTCAGGACGCCGATGGTGAGTGGCGTGACGCCGACGACGTGACCGACTACCCGAAGTTCCGCCCCGGTGAGACGGTCAAGTATCGGATCGTGGTCGAGAACACCGGTCAGGGCACGTTGCGGGACATCCTGCTCCGCGACGACCAGCAGCCTGAGCTTGGTGAGCACCTGATCGACGAACTCGCCCCGGGTGAGGAGGCGTTCCACGAGTACGAGATCGTCCTCGATGAGTCGACTCCGCAGACGGTGGTGAACACGGCGTGCGCTGACGCGCCCGCACCGGAGGACTCGCAGATCGTGCCGACGATCAACTGTGACCCGGCCGGGTTCGAACTCGACGGTGACCCCGAGCACGAGAAGGTCCTGGTTTCGGCGGAGCCGATCGGGAATGGTCAGTGGCAGGTCGTCTACGGCATCACGGTGGGCAACACGCTCCCGTACGCCACCAGCTACGACCTCGAGGACACGCTGCACTTCACCGACCAGGCGAAGATCGCCTCGACCGAGGTGACGCAGGCTCCGGTCGGCGTGCAGTTGGCTGATCCGGCGTGGGATGGTCAGGGCAACGTCCTGATCGCGGCGCAGGTGCCCCTGTTGGCCAACAACGACCCGGCCTACATCGAGCACTACTACGAGGTGACCGTGGTCGCTGATGTGCCGTTGCAGCTCGACGGCGCCGGCTCCGGTGAGGGTGACCCGACCCGTTGTGGTCCCGATGGGGATGACGCGGATCGTGCGTTCAACAACACCTCGGCCATGACCGACGCCCGCGGCGACCGTGAGGATGATCAGGCGTGTGCTGAGCTTCCGTCGATCGACATCGACAAGAAGCTCGCCGGTGACCCGGTCAAGGACGGCCAGGACTACACCACCACCTACGACATCGTCGTGGCCAACGACGGCGGCGCCACCGGTGAGTACGTCCTGCACGACCAGCTGCGGTTCGGCAAGGGCGTGACGATCGAGAAGGTCACCGCCTCCAACACCGACCCCGGTGACATCGAGGTGCTCGACACCTACACCGGACAGGGAGCCGACCTCACTGACGAGGTCAACGCCCTGACCGGCGAAGTGGAGCTCGGTTCGGAGGTCGCGCACACCTACCGGGTGGTCGTGAACTCCACCGTCACCGACGGCCCTGCAGCCATCGAGGGCGGCAAGTGCGCCGACGGCGGCACCGGGCCCGGTGGGTTCCGCAACGTCGCGGTCGTGACCCACAACGGCCTGACGGCTGAGGCGACTGCCTGCGCCCCGTTCGCCTGGCTCGCCAAGGGTGACCTGCCCAAGACCGGATCGCCGGTCGGACCGATCGTCGGCCTCGGAGCTGCGCTCCTGGTCGCCGCCGGCCTGACCGCCCTGGTCCTGGCACGACGCCGCGAAGAGAACGAGGTCTAACCCACCTCACCCCACTGACTGCCCCCGCCCGTATTCCGGGCGGGGGCAGTCCTCGTCCTAGGGAGCTTCAAGGAGAGTCCTGGCTCTGCTGAACCGAGCATCGCAACGTCATCGGATCCAAGCGAGAACGCGTGGAGCGTAGTGAATACGTGGTGTTCGCGGCCCACCGAGCCTGGTGAAGCAAGAGTCCAAGCTCGCCCTCGACGGACCGCTCCTCTTTCGTGGCGTCCAGCACACCGGGGTGAAGGCGGGGTGAAATCACAGTGCGCTTCAGCCGCTCGGCCGAGCGACCGCCCCCTTCTCTCGCGGGCAGTTTCGGCAATGTGTACCCGGCCGTCACCCTCTCGTGCACCAAAGGCCGTTCTCCTAAGAAACCATGGGCATGGTGACAAATGATTATCCAGGACGCTACGCTCCGGATCGTGTATCGCCACGTGACCCGTGGCGCTGACGACAGTCAACTAAGGGGAACACATGCCGAAGTGAAGCGGCCTGCTGGATGGCGTAGACGGCCGAGGCGGCAATCGCCTCGCCGCTGGGTAGCGGGGGCCCTGGCACTCGCGGTGGTCGGAGGGTCCCTCGGGGCCGCGACGGCAGCCAGCGCGGCTCCGGTCTACGAGATTGACGCCCGCTGGGCGGAGAACACGCCCACCACCGTGAAGAGCGGCGACGTTGTCAACGCCGAGTGGCGCGTCAACGTCAACGACAGCGCTGCCGCACCGAGCAACGCGCCGGTCGACAACGTGAACTTCACGTTGACGATCGAGAACGGCGTGTTCGACGAGCTTCCCGACTCGTGCCTCGTCGAGGGCGTCGACCCCGTCTCGAGCATCTCCGAGGACGGCAAGACCCTCATCTGCAACATCGGCACCCAGGACCAGGGCACCGCTCACGTCCTGCAAACGCCGATCGTCGCCGACGGCGAGACCGGGTCACAGCTCATCGGTTCAGGCAGCATCGAGGGCGGCGAAGCCGACCTCACGCCGATCGAGATCGTCAACGACTTCGGCATGGACATTCGCTGGGAGGTCGCCACGTCCGGAGTGACCCTCGACGGTGTTGGCACGCCGAACGCCACGGCGGACCTCGACCTGCAGTGGACGCTGAGCAAGAACAAGCGCAGCGAGGCCGGGCCCCAGACGGTGGTCTATGACTTGACGATCGACTCGCCCGCGGCCAGCAGCATCGCGGTGGGCGCGCAGCGCTGCACGCCGTTTACCTCGGGTGCAGCGAACGGCCATCCGTGGTCCGGTGGTGCCCACCCGGCGGATTCGATGGTGTCGCCCGTCGACAATTGCATGATCCAGCAGCTGGGTCCCAACACGTTCCGGCTCACCCTCACCGGGATCGACTACGACCCCGCGAATCCCGCGACGAAGGACTCGACCGGGGCCGCTCTTCCGGCGGATCAGGTCGCTCTCGCGAGCGGATCAGTGTGGCTGAGGCTCAACCTCATCAGCGCTGGCTCCGTGACCCTGGAGTCGTCGGCCCCCACCTACACGTCGGCGTCCGGTGCGGCCACTGCGCAGGACGATCCCGCGAACAACACGGTGTCGAAGACCTGGTTCTTCCCGGGCGCCTTCACCTCGCCGTGGCAGCGCGGCTACACCGGTTCCGGTGGCTCGCCCTACGACGACACCTATGTCGTCTCGCCCGGCACGCCTGTCCGCCAGACCCTGCTGACGGGCCTGCCCGGTATCGACCGCGACGACACCCTGCCGATCGGCATGTGCGCGCCGCTCGACACCCGCTACCTCGATTTCCAGAGCGTGCAGGCCGGTAGCCCCGTGCCCGGGTCGGTCATCGAGTACTTCGTGGGCAACCACGCGACGGTCGATCCTTCGAACGCCGGCTACAACCCGCAGGCATTCCCCTGTGGCATCGCCGGAGGCTGGACGACCACGCCGCCAGCCGATCCGACGACGGTGAAGGCCGTCCGTGTCACGATGACGCAGGGTCAGGCCGAAGCGGCGAACATCCCCGGTGGTCACACCTCGCTGATCCTCGATTACCGCATCAAGGACAACGTCGCGGCCGGCCAGGACGTGTGGAACTTCATGCAGACGCAATCCACGGCGGAACGCGACTGGAACCCGAACGGTGTCAACATCTGTGCGACGCCGACTCCCGGCAAGCGCTACCCCTGCACGATGCAGGCGTCTCGGGACCTTGTTCAGATCGTCGTGGCGACGCCGTACATCGAGAAGTCGGTGGACCGCTCGACGGTCAAGCCGGGCGTGCCGGCCACGTTCTCGCTGAACTACTCGGCGAACGTCGCCACCAACCTGCCGGAGTCCGTGGACGACTACCAGATCGTCGACACCCTGCCGGCCGGTATGACCTACGTGCCCGACTCTGCCGATCCGGAGCCGGTCGTCACCACGAACGGCTCGGGTCAGCAGGTGCTGACGTGGACGCTCGACAACGTGACCACGAACGCCAAGCACGCGCTGACGTACCAGGCTGTCGCCGGGTCTGAGGTCGTGCCCGGTTCGATCCTGCGGAACTCCGTCGTCGCTTCGGTGGAGGGGTCGACCTCGCGTCCGGCGACCGCGCAGGTGACGGTCAGTACGAACGGTTACACGTCGATCAGCAAGACGGCCGACAAGCCGTTCATCCCGAACCTCGCCGGTGACGGCGTGGGCGAAGGGTCGTGGACGGTGACCCTCAAGTCGTTCGATCCGTTGCCGCAGGACTACACCGACACGATCGACATCCTGCCGTTCAACGGTGACGATCGCGGCACGACGTTCGTGGGCGACTACGCGCTCACGGGTGTGGACGCGGTCAACGGTGCGACGGTCTACTACACGACCGAGGACCCGACGACCCTGTCCGACGACCCCGATCACACCACCAACGGTGCACGCAACGCGCCGTCGGCGATCTGGTCGACCACGTTCACGCCGGACGCGACCGCGATCCGGGTCATCGGTCCGGAGCTGGCCCCCGGTGCCACGCAGCAGTTCACGGTGAACATCGAGACCGACGGTGTCAAGGGCGGCGACCTCCTGGTCAACCGCGCGCAGGCACGCGACGGGCACACCGAGCTCGTGATGCGCACCTCGGCACCCATCACGGTCGCCAACTACTACTCCGCGGCCCTGAAGAAGTACGTTCAGGACTCGAACGGGAACTGGCGTGACGCGAACGATGTGACGGACTATCCGAAGTTCCGGGTGGGTGACACGGTCAAGTACCGGGTCGTGATCGAGAACACCGGCCAGGGCACGCTGCGCAACTTCCTGCTGGACGATGACAAGCAGCCCGAGCTCGGTGAGTACTTGATCGAGGAGCTGGCTCCGGGCGAGGAGGAGACGCACGAGTACGAGATCGTGCTCGACGAGAACACGCCGCAGACGCTGGTGAACACCGCGTGTGCGACTGCGGACACTCCGGAGGACTCGCAGGTCGCGCCGACGATCAATTGTGATCCTGCTGGGTTCGAACTCGATGGTGATCCCGAGCACGAGAAGTCGCTCGTGTCGGCTGAGCCGATCGGCAATGGTCAGTGGCAGGTCGTCTACGGCATCACGGTGGGCAACACCCTCCCGTACGCCACGAGCTACAGCCTCGAGGACACGCTGCACTTCACCGAGCAGGCGAAGATCGCTTCGGCCGTGGTGTCGCAGGCTCCGGACGGCGTGCAGTTGGCCGACCCGGCGTGGGATGGTCAGGGCAACGTCCTGATCGCGGCCCAGGTGCCGTTGTTGGCCAACGACGATCCGGCTTACACCGAGCACTACTACGAAGTGACCGTCGTCGCGGATGTGCCGTTGCAGCTCGACGGCGCCGGCAGCGGTGAGGGGGATCCGACCCGTTGCGGTCCCGATGGGGACGACGCGGATCGGGCGTTCAACAACACCTCCGCCATGACCGATGCGCGTGGCGACCGTGAGGACGATCAGGCCTGTGCTGAGTTGCCGTCGATCATCCTCGACAAGAAGCTCGTCGGTGACCCGGTCAAGGACGGTCAGGACTACACCACCACCTACGACATCGTCGTGACCAACGACGGCGGTGCCGCCGGTGAGTACGTGCTGCACGATCAGCTGCGGTTCGGCAAGGGTGTGGCGATCGAGAAGGTTGCCGCGTCCAACACCGACCCCGGCAATGTCCCGGTGCTCGACACCTACACCGGACAAGGCGCCGACCTCACCGATGAGGTCAACGCCCTGACCGGCGAGGTCGAACTCGGCTCGGGGATCAGTCATACGTTCCGGGTGGTCGTGAACTCCACCGTCGCCGACGGTGTCGCGGCCATCGGTGGTGGTAAGTGCGCCGACAGCGGCAATGGGCCCGGTGGGTTCCGCAACGTTGCCGTCGTCACCCACAACGGCCTGACAGACGAGGCGACCGCATGCGCCCCGTTCGCCTGGCTCGCGGGCGGCTTGCCCAAGACCGGATCGCCGGTCGGACCGATCGTCGCCCTGGGAGCCGCGCTCCTGGTCGCCGCCGGCCTGACCAGCCTGGTCCTGGCACGCCGCCGCGAAGAAATCGAGGTCTAACCCACCTCACCCCAACGACTGCCCCCGCCCTCACACGAGAGCGGGGGCAGTCCTCTTAGCGACGGCCTTGTTGCTCGTCCGCCCCCGAGCGTGAACCGGCCGCTCCTCGGTCACGTCGACCTACACTCGCCGCATGGTGTTTCCCATCGCGCTCGATGACGGGGTCGTGCTGCGGGTGGTCGAGCCGGCCGACGCGGCCGCAATGGCTGCTGCCGCGGTGCGCAATCGCGAGCACCTGGCGCCCTACGAGCCGGAGCGCGACCCCTCCCACTACACGGAGGAAGGGCAACTCGACGGGATCGAGACGGCGCTCACCGCGATGGCCCAAGGCCGCCGCATCCCTCTCGTGCTCGCTCACGGCGACGGCATCATCGGCGCGCTCAACGTCAACGACATCGTCCGAGGTGCCTTCGACAACGGCCACGTCGGGTACTGGACCGACGCCGGGTTCCAGGGACGCGGCCTCATGAGCGCGGCGGTCGAGCACCTCGCGGCCTACGCCCGGAACGGCCTCGGCCTGCACCGGTTGCAGGCGGCGGCGCTCCCGGACAACGAACGCTCGCAGCGGGTGCTCGTGCGGGCCGGCTTCGAACGTATCGGCTACGCGCCCGAGTACCTCAAGATCGCGGGTCGCTGGCAGGACCACATCCTTTTTCAGCGCATCCTGGCGGGTTGAACCGCTGCACCGCCCAGTACGCCGTGCGACGCTCGGACCATGGACGCAGCAGCGCTCGACCCCGCGGTCGTCGAGGAACAGGTGGACGGCCGCCACTGGCGGGTGGTGGACCGAATGCTCCACGCACGATTCGCGACCGACAGTTTCTCGACGGGAACGCGCCTCGTGGCTGCGGTGGATCAGGCGGCGGAGGCCGCCGGCCACCATCCCGGCATCGATCTGCGCGCCCGCGCCGTGCACGTCCGCCTCGCCTCTCGCGAGGTCGGCGGACTGAGCGAGCGGGACGTCGCGCTCGCCAACGAGATCACTCGCCTCGCCGACGACCTCGGCCTCGAGCCCGACCAGGCCGTCCCACAGTGCATCACCATCGGCATCGACGCCATCGATGCGACTCGGGTGCGGCCCTTCTGGAAGGCGGTGCTCGGCTACGAGGACGACCCCGACGACGACACCGACCTCGTCGACCCGGCCCGATCCGGTCCGACGGTGTGGTTCCAGCAGATGGACGAACCGCGCCCGCAGCGCAACCGGATTCACTTGGACGTCTATGTTCCGATCGACCACGCGGAGCAGCGTGTGGCCGCCGCGCTCGAGGCCGGCGGGACGCTCGTCACCGATCGGTACGCCCCCTCCTGGTGGGTGCTCGCCGACGCCGAAGGTAACGAGGCGTGTGTCTGCACCTCCCAAGTGGCTGAGTAGAGGAGGTGGCCACTCGCCGGTCACCGACCTCGTGCGGGGAGGGTCGGCGGGCGACACACCATCGCGCCTCCCCGATCTGTCGGTGGTGCCTCCTAGCCTGAAAACATGAGGAGGTGCTTATGGCACAGGCATTGGTCACCGTCGAGCTGTTCGAGACGGCGAGTGAATCGGCACGCTGCCCGCTGTGCGAGCGTCCCGGCGCCCTATTCGACACGTTGAACCCCGACTATCTGGGCGTGGAGTGCCAGTGGTGCGACTTCGCCGACCTCGAAGAGCTCGCGGCGCTGGTCTGAGCGCCCATCACACGGCCGGGCTCGTTTAGAGTGGAGCGCGTGGACCTCCAACAGCGACACCACCTGCGCATCAGCGGCCGTCCCGACGGGCAGCCGATGATCTTCGCCCACGGGTTCGGATGCGACCAGAACATGTGGCGTCATGTCGCACCGGCCTTCGAGGACGACTTCCGGGTGGTGCTGTTCGATCACGTGGGGGCCGGTAACTCGGACTCCTCGGCCTACGACTTCGATCGCTACGCCTCGCTGAAGGCTTACGCCGACGACGTCGTTCGCATCGTCACCGAACTCGACCTCCACGACGTCGTGTTCGTCGGACACTCTGTGTCGGCGATGATCGGTGTGCTCGCCGAGCGGGTGGTGCCCGAGCGCTTCGCGAAGTTGGTCCTCGTCGGCCCCTCACCGCGGTACATCGACGACGAAGGCTATG
Organism: Aeromicrobium phragmitis; assembly: GCF_003674095.1. Taxonomy (GTDB): domain Bacteria; phylum Actinomycetota; class Actinomycetes; order Propionibacteriales; family Nocardioidaceae; genus Aeromicrobium; species Aeromicrobium phragmitis. The sequence continues at coordinate 111,559 of NZ_RDBF01000001.1, read as the reverse complement.
TGGGCGGATTCGCCGAGCAGGACATCCACGAGCTCCTCGACTCGCTCGACAGCAACTACCTCGGTTGGTCGGCGGCCATGGCCCCGGCGATCATGGGCAACCCCGACCGTCCCGCGCTGGGACAGGAACTCACCGAGAGCTTCTGCCGGACCGACCCGGACATCGCGCGCGCCTTCGCCCGCGTCACCTTCCTCTCCGACAACCGGGCCGACCTGGCAGCGGTCAGCACTCCGACCCTCGTGCTGCAGTGCAGCAATGACGTCATCGCTCCGGTCGAAGTGGGGCGCTACGTCGCCGACCGGATTCCCGACAGCACGCTCGTGCAACTCGACGCCACCGGGCACTGCCCCAACCTGAGCGCTCCGGAGGAGACGACCGCGGCCATCGCAGCGTTCGTGCGGGCGACAGAACCCGAGGGAGCGCCGGTCGGTCCGTGACCCAGCACGAGTCCGCTCGGGAGGCGTTCTTCGACGCCCTCCTCGACGACGATCCGGAGCAGCTCTATGACCGCGCGCCGTGCGGTTACCTCTCGACCTCTCCGGACGGGCGGATCGTCAAGGTCAATCAGACCTTGCTGACGTGGACCGGCTATGAGCGCGACGAACTGCTGCAGCGATCGTTCGTCGACCTGCTGACCCCTGGCGGCCGGCTCTATCACGAGACGCACTACGCGCCGATGCTGCGTTTGCAGGCCGCCGTGCGCGAGATCGCCCTCGACGTCGTGCGCGCCGACGGCCAGCGCATCCCGGTATTGGTGAACGCCAACCTCGAGATCGACGAGGCCGGCGAACCCGTCGTGGTCCGGATCGTGCTGTTCGATGCGACCGAGCGCCGCACGTACGAACGTGAACTGTTGCGCGCCCGCCAGCAGGCGGAAGCCTCCGAGCGCCAGGCGCGCGAGCTCGCGCACACTCTGCAGCGGACCCTCCTCCCGCCCAAGGAGCCGGCCATCCCCGAACTCGACATCGCCGCGACCTTCCAGCCGGCCGGGGACACCCTCGAGATCGGAGGGGACTTCTACGACGTGTTCCAGGTCGCCGAAGGGGACTGGGTCGCGATCATCGGCGACGTGTGCGGCAAGGGCGTGGAAGCCGCGATCCTCACGGCACTGATCCGCGACACGCTCCGCGCGGTTGTGGTCGGCATGCACGAGCCCAGCAAGGCGCTCTCGGCCCTCAACGAGGTGTTGGTCCACCACGAGACGGATCGATTCTGCACGCTCGTGATGGTGCGGATGCAACACGGTGCCGAGGGGTGGACGGCGGCGATCAGCAGCGGCGGACATCCGCGCCCGCTGCTCATCGGGCCGGGCCGGAACCGCGAGGAGGTCGGTGGCCAGGGTCCACTCGTCGGCGTGCTCGACGCACCGGAGTTCCGCGACGAGCGGGTCGCGTTGCGGCCCGGCGATGCGCTGGTGCTCTTCACCGACGGCGTCACCGAGAGCCGCGACGGTGCCGCGTTCTACGGCGACGCCCGGCTGCGCGAGGTCCTTGGGCGCCCGTTCGAGTCCGCCAGGAGCGTCGTCGATGCGGTGTTCGAGGACGTCGTCGCCTACTCCGGCGGCCCGACGCGCGACGATGTCGCCGTGGTCGTCATGCGCGTCCCTGAACGCTCCTGAGGCCGTGAGGAGCCGCGGCTGCCGGTGCCGTCAGTGGTGGTGCTCGTGGCCCGCGCCGCCGATCGGCCCTGCGGTCTCGCCGGGTTCCACGACGACGAACTGCCCCATCATCCCGTCGTCCTCGTGCCGCATCGTGTGGCAGTGGAACATGTACGGCCACTGCGTGCTCGTGTAGTCGGTGAACCGCATGATCAGCCGGACGCGCTCGCCTTGGCGCAGCCAGACGGTGTCCTTCCATCCACCGAGCCACGGCGGAGGTTCGCGGTCCTCGATGTCGAGCACCTGGAACTGCACGTCGTGAACGTGGAAGTTGTGGGAGCCACCGTCGGCGTTCGTGACCGTCCAGATCTCGGTGTCGCCGACGGTCACCACCTCATCGACGCGACTCATGTCCATCGGCTGTCCGTTGATGGTCGAGCCGGCCAGGCTGAACGTGCGCACGATCGCGGCATCGTTCGGGTCGAGCCGCGGTACCTCGGCGAGGCTCGTCGGCACCGCGGGCGCAGGGTCGAGCTGCTCCGCCGCGCGGAACTCCATGATGTCGAGCCGGTCGCGGCCTCCGGCGAAGGTGTCGAGAGTGTCACTGTTCTCACTGCGCAGCACCACTCGCTCGCCCGGTGCGAACCGCACGACGAGCTCGGCGCGCTCGCCGGGGGAGAGCTGAAGCGAGGTCAGCCGCACGGGGGATGACAACAGGCCGCCGTCGGTCGCGATGAGGTCGAAGGCCCGCCCGTCGTCGAAGGTGAAGTTGAACGGACGGGCGTTCGCGCCGTTGAGCACGCGGAGGCGAACGGCCTCGGTCGTCACGTCGGCGTACGCGCCGGGCGTGCCGTTGACCAGGACGGTGTCACCGATGATCCCGGCGGATTCGAACAGCGAGGTGGACAGGTCGAACTCACCGTCGTCGTCGAACGACTTGTCCTGCACGATGAGCGGAAGGTCGTCCACGCCGTACTCGCGAGGGAGGTCCAGCGCCGCCTCCTCGGGGTCGTCGATGAGGAACATCCCGGCGACGCCGCGGTACACGTGCTCGGCGGTCGCCCCGTGCAGGTGCGGGTGATACCAGAGCGTCGCCGCCGGTTGATCGATCGTCCACGACGGCGTCCACGTCTGCCCGGGCTCGACCAGCTGGTGCGGCCCGCCGTCCATCTCCGCGGGCAGGTGCATGCCGTGCCAGTGGAGCGTCGAGGTCTCGGGCAGCTGGTTCTCCACCCGGAGTTCGACCCGCTCACCGCGCTGCGCTCGCACCGTCGGGCCGAGCAGATTGCCGTTGACGCCCCACGTCGGCGTCGGGTTCTGCCGGCCGAGGTCGGTGCTCCCCGTCCGCAGCGTGAGGTCGAAGCGCCGCGTCCCCTTCTCCACGGTCGAGCCGGCGAGCGGAGGGATGGCGAGCGGGCGGTCGAACTCGACCTTGCCGACGGTGTCGAGCGGTGCGGTCATCGCGGCGATACCCGCCCACGCGCCGAAGCCGGCGGCCGTGACGAATCCGAGTCCGAGGATGCCGACGATGCCCTTGGTCCTGGTGCGCATACCTCTACGGTGGCCGCGCCAGCGCTGCGATTCCAGGGTCTTACGGGCGAAGTGGGGGAGCGCTCAGGGTCGCCCCGGCCTTCGTCACTCGATCGGAAATGACGAAACCCCAGCCGCCGTGGGGAATGGTGCGATTGTGGTCGGGGAGACACTCGTCCGACGAAAGCGGAGGGTCTACCGAGAGCCTCGACCAGTCAAGGGACATACCCCTGGCATTATTATAACCCACCTGTTATGCTGGGGTTGTGTTCGAAGTCGTGCTCCTTGGCGAGGTCGAGACGGGCGACGCCGTCACAGCGGCGATCGACCAGCTCGCAGCCGACGGGCCGAACCTGGGGCGTCCCGCCGCAGACCGGCTCAAGGGCAGCAAGTTTCATAACTTAAAAGAGCTGCGGCCCCTCGGCACCATGATCCGACTGATCTTCATCTTCGACCCGAACCGTCAAGCCGTCATATTGGCAGCGGGTGATAAGACGTCGGACCCGACCGGATGGTACAGAAAGAACATCCCTATCGCGGAAACGCGATACCAAGATTGGCTGGACCAACTCGAGGGTTGACCACGATTCGAGAGCCAATCCTGCAGTACCCCGCCCCACCCCACCGTACAGTAATGCGAGGAAACCACCCATGACTCGCTCTTGGAAGGAAGTTCGTAAGGAAGCGTCTGACGCCGGGCTCATTGATGAGCAGCGGGTCAGCAACGCACGGAAGGTGATGCGCGAGGAGAGCTTCGCGCATCAGCTCGCTGAGATTCGGAAGCAGCAAGGGCTTAGCCAGGAGAAGGTCGCCCGCTCAATGGGCGTCAAGCAGCCCCGAGTCTCTGCGATCGAGAACGGCAAGATCACGAGCGCTGAACTGGGAACGTTGAAGTCATACATCCACGGGTTAGGTGGACACCTCAAGCTCGTGGCTGACTTCGGAGGCAAGACAGTCGTTATCAGAGACGACGACTGAGAGACTCGACCCAGCTCGGCTGAAGGCGGCATCGACGTTTCGTTGGTGCCGTCTTCGTCGTTCTCGTGGCGGATCTGGCCATCGTTCCGAGCTGTGTGATCATCTCCTGGGAGGCGCCCGGGCCGCCAGGGAGGGACGACCGCAGCGAGGTTCAGGGCCGCGGCGAGGAGCTCCAGAAGGATACAGGCGCTCCACTCTTCTAGCAACGAGCGTCACCGCCGTGAAAGCCGTGATGATGCCGGACCGGATGCAGACATTGTTCACACCCAGCCTTCTCCAGAATCCGGCGCTTCGCCTGGGTGGCCGCGAGACCGTCTGGTAGGCGAGCGATCAGCGGATCCTCACGGGACTTACACGGAGGGAGCGGGAGTCCTCACGGTTCTTCTGCGGGGCGCCCGACGGGCGCGAGTGTCGCGGCTCGGCCGGCCACGGCGACGAGACACGCGGTGACCGTGAAGGCCAGCGCCCCCGCGGCGAGGGCCGCCGAGGGGGGACGGCGTCGGAGAGGGCGCCGAGCCCGATCCCGCCGGCCGCGCCGGAGCCGAGGAACGCCATCGACGTCACCGACAGCGCCGTGGCCCGGTGCGCGTCGTCAACCCGCTCGTGAACCAGCGAGTTGAACGAGGCGCCGAACCCCAGGTGCACGGCGTAGGCGGCCCAGAAGGCGCCGACGAGGAGCGTCGGGGTCCCCGCGACCGCCATGCCGAGCAGTGCGATGGCCTGCATCGCCACCAGCGCCGGGGCGAGGGAGGCCGCCGAACGGTGGCGCAGAACGCGCGCGACGACGGCCGATCCGGCTCCGCCGACGGCCCAGGCCCCGGCAGCGACGGGTCCCATCGCCGCCCCGGCCGCGGCGGTATCGCCGCTGAACTCGTCGAGCCGCACCGGCAGGAACATCTCGAGCGCGCTCACGCCGATCCCGCTGAACACCATCGCGACGGCGAACCACCGCAGCGCGGGACCGGACACGAGGCCGACGCCCTCCGTGAGCGTCCGAGCCCACCCCTTCCGCTCCGACCGGTCGGCAGCCGGAACCCGGTCCATCACCACGAGCGCCGCCACGACCTGCGCGAGGGTGACCGCGATGGCGGCCACATACGGCACGGCGAGCGCGACGTCCGAGTCGTCGGCGACGAACACCAAGCCACCGGAGGCCAGCGAGCCTGCGGCGATCGCGACGCCCATGACCGTGCCCGCGTGGGCGAGTCCGCGCGGGACCTCGTCGGCGGCGCCGCGCGCTCGCTCGGCGTCGACGAACCACGCCTCGAGGGGACCGCTGTCGAGCGCCCGGAAGATGCCCATCATCGCCCACGACGCGGCAAAGGCCAGGACGTCCTGCGCGCTGATCGCGATGACGTACGCCGTCACGGCGACGATCGCGGACGCGATGAGGACCTGCCGGCGGCCCCAACTGTCACTCAGCGCGCCGCTCGGGATCTCGAGCACGAGCACCACGACGCCCTGCGCCGCGGTCACCAGACCGATCTCGGTGACGGACAGGCCGCGCGACAGCGGCAGCAGCACAGAGACCGGGATGATCAAGCCGGTAGCCAGCCAGCGCAGCGCGAGGATGGTGAGGAAACGCGCCCGCAGGCTCATGGCTCCTCCGCGGGAAGGGCCATGAGGTGCAGCGCGATCTCGTGGGAGCCGCTGCGGCCGACATACCGTGCGACGACCTCGTGCAGCTCCCTCATGAGCTGCTCGAGGTCCGGCGGGTCGAGGCGGAGGAAGTAGTCGGAGTGCTCGAACGGTCCGTCCGGGTCCTGTTCTGCGGCGGCCAGCTGCCGGGTGAGGTGCTCCTGTTGCACGTTCTTGATGACGCCGAGGGCGGCCCGTCCCTCCGCGGTCTCGTGCAGCGCGTCGGGCAGCGTCGTGACGTCATGCGCGGCACGCCAGCGACGTTCCCGCCCGTCCCGTGAGGCGTCGTCCACGACGAATCCGTACCGCTCGAGTTGTCGGAGGTGGTAGGACAGCGATCCGCTCGACTCGCCGATCGCCCGAGCGAGCTCGCTGGCGGTGGCCGGGCCGTGCTTGCGCAACTCGCCGAGCACGGTGACCCGCAGGGGATGAGCCAGGGCTTTGAGCGTCTCGAGATCACTGACGACATGCGCGCGCATGTTTGCAAAGATAGCTTTGAAAACATCTCTTTGCAATCAGAGTTCGGCGAGCCACCGTTCGACAGCTCGTTGGGAGCCAAGGTGCACGAGTCGCAGCTGCGGGTGAGCGGCGAGCGCCGCGGGGACCTGCTCCCGCAACCGGTGCCGCGTGCGCCAGCCCCAGCGGATCACGTGATCGCGGCCGGTGAGGAAGGTGCGCAGGGGAGGTTCGGTGTTGCCGTTCCACAACTCCTTGCGGTGCCACCGACGGGCGAGCGTGCGGCGGACGAGCCGGGCCATCTGCTGGGGGACCGGAAGATCGAGCCAGACGAGGAGTTCGGCACGCTCAGCGATGAGCGGGCGCGCCTCGGTGTACTGCCACTCCATCACCCACGCGTCCTGGGCGATGAGCGCGCACACGTCGTCGAGAAACTGTTCGCGCGGCACCCATCCTGGGCCGTGATGCAGCGCGTCGATCTCGGTGTGCGGGACGTCGAGCCGCGCGGCGATCCGCGCGGCGAGGGTGGTCTTGCCGACCCCGGACGTCCCAGCGACCGCGATGCGACGAGGTGGGCGAAGCATGACCCCATTCTCGACCAGGCGAGACCCTGCAGTACCCCCGTTATGCTCGCCGTCGTGATCGCTACCGACGTGCTGGTCGCGGCCTCCGACGCCGCCTACGGCCAGGACGTCGACGGCCTCGCCGGGTTCATGGTCGACCTCATGGAGCGCCTCGGTCTGGTCGGGGCGGCCATCGCGGTGGGCATGGACAATCTCTTCCCGCCGATCCCCAGCGAGATCGTCCTGCCGATGGCCGGCTTCGCCGCGAGTCTGGGCACCTTCTCGCTGGCGGGCGCACTGTTGGCCACCACGGCCGGGTCCGTCGTCGGCGCCTGCATCCTCTACTGGCTCGGGCGGCTGTTCGGTCGCGACCGTGCTCTCTGGGTCTTCGAGCACACCCCGTTGCTCAACGTGAGCGACCTGGAGAAGACCGAGTACTGGTTCGCCAAGCACGGGGCCAAGGCGGTCTTCTTCGGGCGGATGGTGCCGATCTTCCGCAGCCTCATCTCGCTGCCGGCGGGGGTGGAGCAGATGCGGTTCTGGCTGTTTCTGGTCCTCACCACGCTCGGCAGTGCGATCTGGAACTCGATCTTCGTGCTGGCGGGGTACTCGCTCGGCGAGCAGTGGCATCGGATCGAGCCCTACGCCGACTGGTTCCAGCGGCTCGTGATCCTCGCCGTGGTCGCGGCGATCTGCTGGTTCGTCGTCTCACGCGTCCGCCAGATCCGTCACGATCGGCACGGTCCCGACGCGGAAGCCTGAGCGGGGTCTGGTGGTGCTGCTGTCAGGAACGGAGCGCCTCGACGTGCTGGAACCAGTCGTCGATGACCCGGTCGGCGACCGCGCTGTCCGCGCGCATGTTGCGGGTCAGTTCCAGACCGCGGACGAGCGCCATCAGCGACTCGAAGGCCAATGACGCCGCGGCCGGGTCCGCGATCCCCGAATGCCGGGCGAACAGCTCGCGTAGCGCGGCGCCGAGGCGGCGTTCCGCCGGGAGCAGCGCCTCCCGCAGCTGCTCGTCGGTCCGGGACGCGGCCCAGAGCTCGAGCGCGGCCTGGAACGGCGGCCCGGCCATGATCTCCCGGATCGCCTCGACCATGCGCCGCAGCGCCGCGGGGCTGTCGTCCAGGTCGGCCACCTCACGGGTGAAGGTCTCGAGCCGGATTCCGGCGATGTGATGGATCGCCGCGACCAGGAGCTCGGACTTCGAGCCGAAGTGGTGGAGCAGCGCCCCGCGCGAGACCCCGGCGAGGTCCTGGATGCGCTGCGTCGTGGTGCCGGCGTACCCGTGGACGACGAGGCACTCCATGGTGGCGTCGAGCAGCCGCTCACGTGTGCGCGCCAGCTGTTCCTTGCGAGTCAGGCGGGTCACGCCGCTCACGTTACTGTCACCACGTCCATCGCCCGCGGCGGCTGAGGGGCCCAGGCCCGCCGAGCCCCTCAACCGCCCGGTCACAGGGGAGTGAGATCGCCGGCGACGATCTGATCCCTCACCCGGAACTTCTGCAGCTTGCCCATGGCGTTCGTGGGCAGGGCGTCCGCCACGTACCAGGACTTGGGCGTCTTGTGCGGGGCGAGGCGTTCTCGGACGAAGTCGTGAAGATCGTCGGTCGTCGGTGCCGGCTGCTGCGCGTCCAGCTGGACGACAGCGGCGACGGCCTCGCCCCAGGCCGCATCCTGGATGCCTACGACGACCGCCGCCGCGACGGCCGGGTGCTGGAGCAGTTCCTCCTCGATCTCGCGCGGGTAGATGTTCTCGCCCCCGCGGATGATGAGGTCCTTGATGCGGCCGGTCACGGTCACGAAGCCGCGCGCGTCCATCCGCCCGAGGTCGCCGGTGTGCAGCCACCCCTCCGCGTCGATCGTCCGCGACGTCTCCTCGGGCATGTCGAGGTAGCCGAGCATGGTCTGGTACCCGCGAGCGCAGATCTCCCCCTCGTGGTCGACCGGCAGGACCGCTCCGGACTGCGGATCGAGAATCGCCACGTCGACGTTCGGCAGGGGCTGGCCGGCGGTGAAGAGGTTGTCGTCGCGCGCGTCGTCCGGCCGCGTCTGGCAGATGATCGGGCTCAGCTCGGTCTGGCCGTACACCGCGGTGAACGCGGCTCCACACAGCTCCGCCCAGCCGTCGGCGAGCGCCGGGGGCACGGCGTCGCCGCCGGACATGACGACGTCCAGCGAACTCAGATCGAACTCGCCCAGCTCCGGGTGGGCCAGCATCGCGTGCAGCATCGCGGGAACTCCCGCGAACGTCTGGACGCGGTGCTGCTCGATCGCCCGCAGCACCAGCGTGGGGTCGAAGACCTCGGCGAGGACGAACGTGCCCCGTTGCTGGAAGGTCCCCATGCCCGCGAGGCCGCAGCCCGCGGTGTGAAAGAGCGGCAGGGCGGTGCCGAAGACCGAGCCGGCCGGGGCTCCGCACCGCTGGCGGACGTAGATGGCGTTGTTGACCATGGCCGCGTGCTTCAGGACCGCCGCCTTGGAACGGCCGGTCGTGCCCGACGTGAACTGGATCTGGGTCGGGCTCTCCGGGTCGACGACGGGAAGTGCGTCGCGCCGCGGCGTGGATCGGATGGCGTCGAGCCAGCCCTCGAGCGGGGTCGCCTCGCGGACCTCCGGCGCCTCCGGCAGCACGCCGCGCACGATGGACGCCATGTCGGTGCCGCGGAAGCTGTCGACGAAGAACACCCCCGCAGCGTGGGAGCGGTCCAGCGCGTACTGCAGTTCGGCACCGCGCAGCGCGGGATTCGCGGTGACCAGCACGAGGCCGGCCAGCGCGGCCCCGTACTGGAGCACGACCCACTCGGGGACGTTGGGGGTCCAGACCGCGACGTGCTCGCCGGGCTCGTACCGGTCGAGCAGCCACGCGGCGGCATGCTCGGCGTCGGCCAGCAATTCGGCGTAGGTCCACGTCCGGGGTTCGCGTTCGGGGGCGACGGAGATCAACGCGGTGGCGTCCGGCGCGCTCGCCGCAGCGTCACGCAGGAGCTGACCGACGGTCAGCGGGAGGAGCGGCGCGCTGGTGTCCGCCGACCACCACGACGTCGCGAGGGCGCTCATCGTCCGGCCTCCGTATCGTGTGCCCCGTTCATCGCGGCGATGTCCCCGGGGCCGGGGATCGGCCCGCCGCCGTCGGGGATGAACCGCCCGGTGTCGCGCCACCGGACCGCCGCTCCGAAGCCGTGCTCCCGGGCGAAGTCGACGAACCACCGACCCTCGGGCGAATGGCGGGTGATGCCGTCGAACAGGATCGCCATGTTCTGAGTGCTCTGCAGGCCCATGTTGTCGAAGGCCTGGTTGATCATCATCTTCTGCATGACGAGCTGGTTGATCGGCACACCGGCCATGCGATCGACCAGGGCCTCGACCGCGTCGTCCAGCTCGTCGGCGGGCACGGCGTCGATGACCAGCCCCCACTCCTTCGCCTGAACACCGTCGATCGTGTCGCCGGTCAGCAGCATGCGCTTCGCCCGCTCGGCGCCGAGCCGGTAGACCCACATGGCGGTCGTGGGGCAGCCCCAGACGCGGGCGGGCATGTACCCGATCCGGGCGTCCTCGGCCATGACGACCAGATCGCAGGAGAGCGCGATGTCGCTGCCCCCGGCGACGGCATGCCCCTGCACCTTCGCGATCGTGGGCTTGGCCGAGCGCCACAGCGTGAAGAAGTGATCGGTGTTCGACTTCATCATGCGAAAGTCCTTGATCGGGTCCCACACCTGTCCCTGGTGATCGGTGCCTTCCTCGGCGTAGACCTTGAGGTCGTAGCCGGAGCAGAAGGAGCGACCCTCACCCTGGAGCACGATGACGCGCACGGCGTCGTCGGCGTTCGCCTCCTCCACGGCAGCAGCGATCTCCCTCGCCATCTCGGCGGTGATCGCATTGAGCCGCTCGGGGCGGTTGAGCGTGATGTAGGCGCGGTGGTCGCGCGCCTCGTAGCGGACAGTCGTCCCGCTGAAGGCCATGGTGACTCCTCGATGACACGTAGTGACGACCGTCACCGTTTCACAGGCCGACTGGACTGTCAATGGGATCGGGTGCGCAACACGCGACCGAGGCGCCCGTGTCACACGAATGGGGACGGCGCGCGACGCGACGGCGACCTAGAGTGGGCGCTGTGACTGCTGCACTGCCTTCCACGCCCACCCAGCTCTACGTCGCCGGCGAGTGGCGCGACGCCGAGGGCGCCGCGACGTTCCCGGTCGAGAACCCCGCCACCGGCGACGTCCTCGCCTCGGTGGCCGACGCGTCCGTCGCCGACGGCAAAGCGGCGCTGGATGCCGCGGCCGCCGCGCAGGCCGATTGGGCCGTGACGCCGCCCCGTGATCGCGGCGAGATCCTGCGACGGGCCTTCGACATCATCACCGAGCGCACGGACGAACTCGCGCTGCTCATGACGCTCGAGATGGGCAAGCCTTTGTCGGAGAGCAAGGCTGAGATCGCCTACGGTGCGGAGTTCTTCCGCTGGTTCTCCGAGGAGGCGGTGCGCATCGCCGGCCGGTACGCGGTCGCGCCGAACGGTGCCACCCGGCTGCTGACGATGAAGCAGCCGGTCGGGCCCTGCCTCATGATCACGCCCTGGAACTTCCCGCTCGCGATGGGCACGCGCAAGATCGGCCCGGCGGTGGCCGCCGGCTGCACGATGGTGGTCAAACCGGCCGCGCTCACCCCGCTGACGATGCTGTGGCTGGCCGACGTCATGGCCGAGGCCGGACTGCCCGCCGGCGTGCTCAACGTCGTCACCACGACGAGCACGAGTCAGGTCATGGAGCCGCTCATCCGCGATCCGCGGCTGCGCAAGCTCACCTTCACCGGCTCCACCGAGGTCGGCCGCAAACTCATCGAGCAGAGCGCCGACGGTGTGCTCCGCGTGTCCATGGAGCTCGGCGGCAACGCCCCGTTCCTGGTCTTCGAGGACGCCGATCTCGACAAGGCGGTCGACGGCGCCATGCTCGCCAAGATGCGCAACGTCGGTGAGGCGTGCACGGCCGCGAACCGATTCTTGGTCCACGAGTCGGTGGCCGACGAGTTCAGCCGCCGACTCGCCGAGCGCATGAACGCGCTCACGGTCGGCGACGGCACCGAAGACGGTGTGGACGTCGGACCGCTGGCCGAGGAGAAGCAACGCACCAAGGTCGCGACGCTCGTGGACGACGCGAAGGCCAAGGGTGCGGAGGTGCTCGCCGGCGGCGAGGTGCCCGACGGCACCGGCTGGTTCTACCCGCCGACGGTGCTGACCGAGGTTCCCCAGGAGGCCGACCTCTGGCGTGAGGAGATCTTCGGGCCGGTCGCCCCGGTGTTCACGTTCACCGACGACGACGAGGCCATTGCGATGGCCAACGCGACCGAGTTCGGTCTCGTCGCCTACCTGTTCTCCGAGAACCTCTCGCGCGCGATGACCGTCGCCGAACGGCTGGAGACGGGCATGGTCGGGGTCAACCAGGGCATCGTCTCCAACCCGTCGGCGCCGTTCGGCGGCGTGAAGGCCTCGGGCTTCGGCCGCGAGGGCGGCGACGAGGGGATCGAGGAGTACCTCGAGACCAAGTACGTCGGTCTCGCGCTCTGAGTACACGCTGAGTGTGACGTTTGGGCGGTCTTTTCGGTTGTTCCGGCACCTAAACGTCACACTCAGCGAGTTGCCGGGCTGCGGCTCAGAGGAAGTCGAGCGGATCGAACTCGTCGATGGGGATGATCCGCAGCCGCGGTAGGTCGACGTTGAACGCCTCGACGTCGTACTCGAGGTCGATCAGCTCCAGGCCGCGCTGTTCGAGGGCGGCGAACCCGCTGTTGCGGAACTCGTCGAAGCCGATGACGCCGACGCGCCGGCTGCCGTGCACCAGCGCGTCGATCTGCGGCAGGAAGTCGCCGTCGTTGCTGGCCAGCATGATGTCGTCGCTGCGCAGCGCGATCGCCTCGAGCGTGCGCTGGATGGCGATGTCGACGACCTTGTCCTCAGGCCCGCCCGACAGCGGCACCGGCCGGAATCCGAGCGAGGTGAGGGCCTGGACGAACGGCATGGGCAATTCGCCGTTGACCGCGAGGAAGAACAGGCTCTTGACCGGTTGGCCCCAGTGCTCCTCGGCGAACCGGATCAGCCGGTCCCAGCGCGGGCGTTCCTGCGGCTGTGGCCGGCGACCGAAGATCGACTGGCCGAGCGTCGCGTCGATGTTCTCGCCGTCGACCAGCAGATAGGTCACCTCGTCACTCATGACTGAAGCCTAGCCCCGCGCGAGCGACTCGCGTTGCCCTGAACTGGCCGCGGACGTCAGGCGAACCCGGCGGAGCCGCCGAGACGGCGCTGGGTGCGACGCTGTGCGGCGGTATGTGCTTCGCGAAGCAGGCTCACTGCGAGCTCGGACGTCCGTGGCCCCGGGTTGACGACCGCGACCCAGCCCTGGGCCCGGTAGACCGGATGCGGAAGGAGGACGTCAACAGTGCCGAAGTCCGTCCGCGTCGGCTCGGCGCTGGGCTTTTCGCCGAGGAGCTCGGCGAATCGCGCCCGCCCGACGTGGATGTTGAGCCGCCATCGGCCCTCCCCGTCGAGTCGCGACGCGGTGTCGTCGGGGTAGTCCTTCGTCACGATCGTCGCGAACGGTTGCTCGCGCTGCGGGAGTGCCCCGTCCGGTGCGAAGTAGAAGAAGTAGTCACCCCAAGCCAGCTCCGGAAACGCGTCGCCGGGCCGGGGCGCGAGTTCGAGTACACCGTCGAGCGCACGGGCCACGGCACGAATCTGTTCGATCGTCATACTTGAAGTGTGAGGTTGAAGTGCTTATGGAGGGTTGTGATGTGGCCGAGCCCGTGAGTGCAGCGCTGAGCACGGCCTCGGTCTCCGCCGCGACCGGATACTCGGCGCAACAGATCCGCGACCTCGAAGCGATCGGCGTGATCAGTCCGGCCCTCCGCGCGAACAACGGCTACCGCCGTTTCACGCAGCACCACGTGCGGGATCTCCGGGCCTATCGCGACCTCACCAGGGCCATCGGGCCCGTGCCTGCGCGGCGAGCGATGCGCGACATCCGACGTCTCGATCCCGATGCGGCGGCCGCCCTCGTGCGTTCCTTCCACGCGCTGCTCGACGCCGAACGGGAGCGGGCACTCGCGGCACGCAGAGCCTTGCGGTCGATCAGCGACGAGGCCGGATACGAGGCCCCGGCGACCACCGAGGACGCCATGACCATCACCGAACTCGCTCTCGCCCTCGACGTGCGCCCCTCCACGCTGCGGTTCTGGGAGAAGTGCGGTCTCGTTCAGCCGGATCGCGTCGCGACGACGTCAGGGTCGGCGCGGCGCTATGCGGTGGCGGCGGTGCGGGAAGCGCGGATCACCGCCGCGCTCCGAGAAGCCGGTTACCGCATTCCCGATGTGCAGCGCGCGCTCGATGCCATCCGCGATCTCGACGGCATCGACGCGTCCCTCGACGCCCTCGACGCCAGGATCCGCGACATCACGCAGCGGACCCTCGCCCTCCTCAAGGCCGGCTGTGTGATGGCAGTGATCATCGAGTCCGGACGGGCCGACGATGCCGGCAGCGCTAGCGTGCCGGTGCCGAGCGGCGGCTGAACTGCTCGCGGTAGAGCCGGGCGTAGAGGCCGTCGGCCTCCAACAGCTCGGCGTGGGTTCCGCGCTCGACGATCACGCCGTCCTCGAGCCCGAAGATCACGTCGGCGTTGTGGATCGTGGAGAGCCGGTGGGCGATGGCGATGGTGGTCCGGTTGTGTGTGGCGCGGTCCAGGGCCTCCTGCACGAGGCGCTCCGTCTCGGTGTCCAGCGCCGAGGTCGCCTCGTCGAGGATGAGGATCTGCGGGTCCATGAGCAGCACGCGGGCGATCGCGAGGCGCTGCTTCTCCCCGCCGGAGAGGCGGTAGCCGCGTTCGCCGGTGATGGTCTCGTAACCGCCCGGGAACGACAGGATGCGGTCGTGGATGTTGGCGTCCCGCGCGGCCTGCTCGATTTCCTCGGCGCTCGCGTCGGGTCTGGCGTAGGCGATGTTGTCGCGGATCGTGCCGTGGAACAGGTACGGCTCCTGCGTGACCATGCCGATCGCGGCGGTCAGCGACGACTGCGTCACGTCGCGCACGTCGTGCCCGTCGACCAGCACCGCTCCGCGCGTGACGTCGTAGAAGCGCGGCACGAGGTAGGTGGCGGTGGTCTTACCGGACCCGGACGGGCCGACGATCGCCGCGAGCTGACCGGGCTCCACCGTGAAGTTCACCCCCGCGAGCGCCCACTGCTCGTGCGGCGCATCGCCCTCGTCCTCGACCGGCCGGTCGATACGCACGCCGCTTTCGCCGAAGCGGTCCCCGGCGGTGTCACCCGAGAGCCGCCGGGGCTCGGGGTAGCGGAACCACACGTCGCGGAACTCGATGCGCCCCGTGACGTCGGGCAGCGGCCGAGCATCGGGGCGATCGACGATCGCCGGAGTGAGGTCGAGGTACTCGAAGATGCGGCGGAACAAGGCGAGCGAGGTCTGCACGTCGAGGGTCACCCGCATGAGCGAGAGCAGCGGCATCTGCAGCCGCGCTTGCACGGTGGTGAAGGCGACGAGCGTTCCGGCGGTCAGCCCACCGGTGCCGCCGGCGATCATCAGTCCGGCCGCCAGGTAGATGAGTGCGGGGGTGATGGCGAAGAACGTCTGCACGGTGGCGAAGAACGTGCGGCCGGTCATCGCCTGCTGCACCTGCAGCCGGGTCTGTTGCCGGTTGGCCTCGCGGTACCGCTGGACCTCCGCGTCCCCGCGGCTGAACACCTTGGACAGCAGGATGCCCGAGACGCTCAGCGCCTCTTCGGTGATCGCCGTCATCTCCGACAGCGACTCCTGGGTCTTACGGGCGAGCACCTGACGCCGCCGACCGACCTTCAGCTGAAGCCAGATGAACAGCGGCATGAGGATCAGCGTGAGGATCGTGAGCTCCCACGACAGGATCACCATCGAGATGAACGCCGCCGCCACCGTCACCGAGTTCTGCAGGATCGACGTGGCGGTATCGGTGAGCACCGTGCGGACCCCGGCGACGTCGTTGGCCAGCCGCGACTGGATCGCACCGGTCTTGGTCGCGGTGAAGAACGCCAGCTCCATCTTCTGCAGGTGCGCGAACAGATCGCTGCGCAGGTCCGCCATCGCCGAGTTGCCGATGGTGGAGGTGAGCCAGTTCTGCGCGATGCCGAGCAACGCGGTGAGGAGGGGCAGCGCGCACATCGCGACGACGAGCCACGCCAGCAGCGTCAGGTGCGGCCCCGTGTCGTCCGCGGGGAACAACGCGCGGTCGAACACCGCCCGAGTGAGGAACGGGACGATGGACGTCAAGACCGCCGCGAGCACGACCAACGCGGCGACGGCGCCGATCTTGCTCCGGTAGGGGCGCAGGACCCGGGCGATGCGGCCCAGCACCGGACCGGCATCGACGTTGCGCACCTCGCTCGGCTCGAGATGGGTGACGCGGGTGCCAGGACCGGGCCTCATGACTCACCCGTGCCCACGCACGTCAGCCCGCCCTCTGGGTGGTCGAGTAGCCAGCGAGCTCTGCGAGCAGGCGCATCGAGACCACCGTGCGCGAGCTCACGCGGTCGGTGGTCGAGCAGGGGGCCGCTCGACCACCTAGAGTTCGCTGAGGCCATCGGGCGCGACGTGGTCTCGATACGCTCCCTCGTTCCTCGGTCGCTACTCGACCACCTATGCCCGGGCGTGGGTGGCGTGGTCTCGATACGCTCCCTCGTTCCTCGGTCGCTACTCGACCACCTAGCCGTCACCTCGGTGGTCGCGGAGCCCGCGTCCTCAGGCGGGATTACGCGGTCACGGTTCACATGACGAGCCTAGGACAGCCGTCCCACAGGAGCGCACGGTTCAGGCGGCGGGGACGCGGCTGAGGGTGAGGGTGGTGTGATCGCCGCTGACCCGAGCCAGTTCGAGGGTGCCCCACCCGTCCTTGCCGACCCGGACCAGGGCCCAGAGGAAAAGCCGATCCGGTCGCGGTACGGCCGAGGCGTCTACGGTGAGCGCGAACGAGGCGGGAATCTCGGCCACCTCGAAGGCGGCCGCCGCCAACACCTCGCCGTCGGAGTCCGCGAGTTTGACGGTGGCGACCGCCGCGGGATCGAACGTCGTCTCCGCGTCGATCTCGAGAGTCCCTGTGATTTCCACGAGGCCCGATTCCATGTGTCGAGCCTAGCTACCGGCCTGAGCCGAACGCACGAGCCCGACGACCCACCGTCGTGGTGGGAACGTCGGGCTCGTGGCGTCCTGCTCAGCCGAACCGGCGCAGGCGCAGCGAGTTGGTGACGACGAACAACGAGCTGAGCGCCATCGCCGCTCCCGCCACGAGTGGGTTGAGGAACCCGAGCGCGGCGAGCGGGATGGCGGCGACGTTGTAGGCGAACGCCCAGAACAGGTTGCCCTTGATCGTGCCCAGCGTCGCCCGGGCGAGCCGCACCGCCTCGGCGGCCGTCGCCAGGTCGCCGCGGACCAAGGTCAGATCCGAGGCCGCCATCGCGACGTCCGTGCCCGTGCCCATGGCGACCCCGAGGTCGGCTCCGGCGAGCGCGGCCGCGTCGTTGATGCCGTCGCCCACCATCGCCACGACGCGCCCGTCGCGCTGCAGCGACTGCACGACGTCGAGCTTGTCGGCTGGTGTCACCTCGGCCACGACGCGGTCGATGCCCACCTCGGCCGCGACCGATTCCGCGACGCGCTGGTTGTCGCCGGTCAGGAGAACCGGCTCCAGGCCGAGTCCGCGCAGTTCCGCGACGGCCTCGCGCGACGTCGCTTTGATCGTGTCGGCCACGGTCAGCGTCCCGAGCACGGTGTCGTCAGCGGCGACCGCGACCGTGGTGCCGATCGTGTCCGGGACGGCGATGGTGACGCCGAGCTGCTCGGCGACCCAGGCCGGACGCCCGACGACGACCCGCTGCCCGTCCACGACCCCGCTCACGCCGAAGCCCTCGTGATTCTCGAAGTCCACGACCGGACGCGGAGCGGCGAGCTGAGCGATGGCCTGGGCGACCGGATGCTCCGATGCGCTCTCCACCGAAGCGGCGAGGCTGCGCAACCGCGTCGCGTCTCCGAGCGCGTCGACGGCCACGACCGTCATCGCGCCCGTCGTCACGGTGCCGGTCTTGTCGAGCACCACGGTGTCGATCCGCCGCGTCGACTCCAGCACCTGCGGGCCGCGGATGAGGATGCCCAGCTGCGCGCCCCGTCCGGTGCCGACCATCAGCGCCGTCGGCGTCGCGAGTCCGAGCGCGCACGGGCACGCGATGATGAGCACCGCGATCGCCGCCGCGAAGGCGGTCGCCGAGACCCCGGCCACCGCGAACCACGCGAGCAGCGTGGCGACCGCGAGCAGGAGGACGGCCGGCACGAACCAGGCGGACACGCGGTCGGCGAGCCGCTGCACGTCGGCCTTGCCCTCCTGCGCCTCCTCTACGAGGCGGGCCATCTGCGCCAGCTGCGTGTCACCGCCGACCGCGATCGCTTCGACGACGAGTCGTCCGGACCGGTTGACGGTCGCACCGGTGACCTGACGCCCGTGCTCGACCTCCACCGGCACCGACTCACCGGTCAGCATCGACTCGTCGACGGCGCTGCGGCCGTCGACCACCACGCCGTCGGTGGCGATCTTCTCGCCGGGTCGCACGACGAACCGGTCACCGACGCCGAGCAGGTCGACATCGATCCGCTCCTCGCGTCCGTCGCGCAGCACGGTCACCTGCTTGGCACCGAGGTCCATGAGGGCGCGCAGTGCGGCGCTCGACCGTGCCTTGGCGTTGGCCTCGAGGTACTTGCCGGCCAGGATGAATACCGTGACGGCCGAGGCCACCTCGAGGTAGATCTCGTCCATCCCGCTGCCCTGGCTGATCCAGGTCCAGTGCATCCGCATCGCCGGGTCGCCGGCGTGCCCGAACACCATCGCCCACAGCGACCAGGCGTAGGCCGCCGTGACCCCGATGCTGATGAGCGTGTCCATGGTCGCGGCGCCGTGACGAGCGTTGACCACGGCGGACCAGTGGAAGGGGTAGGCGCCCCACGCCACGACGGGAGTGGCGAGGGCGAGCATCACCCACTGCCAGTAGTCGAACTGCAGCGCCGGGATCATCGACACGAGCAGGACGGGAACCGTGAGAGCCGCCGACACGACGAGTCGTCGCCGGATCGATCGCGGCGAGTGCAGGCCGGTGTCGTCGAGCGAGGTGTCGCGGCCGGCCTTGGGGTCGTGGACGACCGCGGTGTAACCGGTCTTCTCCACGACCTGCACGAGCAACTGCGGGTCGAGCCCGGCGGTGACGTCGACGACCGCCTTCTCCGTCGCGTAGTTCACCGCGGCCTGGACGCCGTCGAGCTTGTTGAGCTTCTTCTCGATCCGGGCGGCGCACGACGCGCAGCTCATCCCGCCGATGTCGAGGCGGTACTGCTCCTGGGTCGGAGTCGTCGACATCGTGCTCACGCCAACGGCAGGTCGCGCGGACCTGCCAGTGCGTAGCCCGCCTCGTCGACGGCCTCGGCGACGGCCGTCTCGTCGAGCGGCTGGTCGCTCGCGACCGTGACGGTGGACGTGCCACCGGCGACGAGGTCGACCGTGACGTCGGTGACGCCGTCGAGGGCCTGGAGCTCCTCGGTGACGGCGGCGACGCAGTGGCCGCAGGTCATGCCGGTGACGCGGTAGGTGGATGTGGTCATGAGTGGATTCCTCTCGTCAGCTACGGACCAGGCGAGCGATGGCGTCGCTGGCCTCTTTGACTTTGGTGTCCGCCTCGGGACCACCAGCCCGTGCGGCGTCGACGACGCAGTGGCTCAGATGCTCCTCCAGGAGCACGAGCGCGACGGCTTGGAGAGCCTTCGTCGTGGCGCTGACCTGAGTGAGGACGTCGATGCAGTAGGTGTCGTTCTCCACCATCTTGGTGATCCCGCGCACCTGGCCCTCGATGCGGGCGAGCCGCTTGAGCACCTTCTGCTTGTCCTCGCTGTAGCCGGGGTGGGAGGCATGGTCGGTCATGACTTCATGATACCCCTAGGGGGTATCAAAACCAACCCCGGTGGTGGGTCGTCCGTCACGCGTCCTACAGTCACGGTCATGAGCGAGATTCCCGGCCTGGACGGCCTGCTCGGTGTCGAGCATGTGGAGACCGGCCCCGACAAGGTCGTTGCCCGGTTCACGATCGGCGACCACCACCTCCAGCCGTTCGGCATCCCCCATGGGGGTATCTACTGCTCCGTGCACGAGTCGACCGCGAGCGTGGCCGGCCAGATCTGGCTGGGTACCAAGGGCGTCGTGGTCGGCACGAACAACTCGACGGACTTCCTCCGCCAGGCCAAGGTCGGCGACACGATCACCGTGACCGCCACTCCGATCCACCGCGGCCGCAGCCAGCAGCTGTGGCGCCTGGAGTCGGTGAACCAGGACGGCAAGCTGATCGCCCAGGGCCAGGTCCGCCTCGCCAACCTCGACCAGGAGATCCCCGCGGACGCCCTCGCCCGCTTCACCGCCGGCCAGTAATCCCGGCGAGGCGCGGTGCCTGGTCAACGTAACCCTGCGCCGGGCGGTGCGTGGTCAACGTAACCCCGTGCCGGGCGGTGCGTGGTCAACGTAACCCCTCGAGGTGCGGTGCGTGACCAACCTTTCCGCCGCTTTGATGCGTTGAGAACGCACCGCTCCTGTCTGATGCGTTGAGAACGCACCGCCCGCCGCTCTGATGCGTTGAGAACGCACCGCTTCTGAGCGGTAGCTGTGGAGCTCGCGGCCGTCCACATCGCCGTGCGCGGGGCTTCCCCGTCGCGATGAGAGTGGCGACCGTGAGAGTGTGCCCCCTCGTGCTCACGTCCCCGTCGCGCTCACGCGCGGTCCCTTCACTCGCGAGCAAGCCCGTCTCGCTGGTCTCACTGACCGGCAGTTACAGAGCCGCTGCTGGCGCCGACTGTTCCCCGCCGTGTGGGTGTGGGAGCACCACCTCATGTCGCCTCCTGACTGGCGCCGAGCAGCCCGCCTTGCGCTGCCGGCCGACGCGCAACTCACCGGTTTCAGCCGACTACAGGAGCTGGGTCTCGATGAGGGTCCGGTGTTCCCCTTGCACTTCGTGGTCGCCCGCGATCACCACGTCCGCATCGACGGCATCACGTTGCACCGCACCGATCGCATGCCGCCGCTCGACGATGTCGGCGTCACTCCTGCTGCGGCGTTCATCGCCGTGTGCGCCGAGAGCACGGTCATGACCGCAGCCTGCATCGGTGACTGGTTGCTGCATCGCCGACACATGGGTCTCGCGGAGGTGCGGGAGTTGGCGCAGCACGAGCGGTGGCGAGCCGGTGCCGTCGAGGCCCTGTGGATCGGCCGATACCTCGATGCGGCGGCCCGCTCGATCGCCGAGTCGAGGTGGCGGATGCGCCTGGCCTTCGCCGGACTCCCGGCACCCGCGGTCAACGCGCCGATCCTCGACCGGTCCGGTGCCCAGGTGGCCATCGGCGACCTCGCCTATCTGCGCTGGCGCACTGTTGCTGAGTACGAGGGTGAGCAGCACCAACGTGATCGGGCGCAGTATCTGACGGACATCACGCGTTACGGCGACTTCCGCGACCTGGGTCTCGACTACGTGCAGCTGACGCGGGAGACTCCAGCGGTCAACGGCGTCCTCGCGGTGTACCGCGCGCTCCGCGCGAACGGCTACGCCGGCCCACCGCCGGCGTTCGGCGCCCGGTGGCGGTCGCTCGGGGCGCCGCTGTCCCGTGTCGCGAGGAGCGGTGCGTGGTCAACCCATCAAGCCGCTGATCACGTTGATGGTGCACCGCAGGACCGGGCGATCGGTTGATGGTGCACCGCCCCGCCGGTTGATGGCGCACCGCGCTTCCGTGTCCGCCGTGCGGAGGTGAATTGGGTGTGCGGTGCCGAATCGCTACCATGGAACAGCCTGGTCGCGACTGGCGTTGAGGTGGGTGACCACCAGGGAGCGATGAGGCTGCTCGACATCGGGACCGTACGCCTGGGCCCCGCGTCAGCCCATCGACCGCTGACCCGGAGGCACGACTGAAATGACGATGATGACGACCATGAACGCGGCGGCCCGCGAGCCCCTCACCACGATCGACGACACCGACGTGCGCGTCCTGCTGTTGGAGAACATCCACGCCGACGGCGCCGACTTCCTGCGCGGCAAGGGTTACCAGGTGGAGACCCTCGACCGCGCACTCGGCGAGGACGAGCTCATCGAGGCCATCAAGGGCGTCCACCTGCTCGGCATCCGCTC
The DNA here is from genome assembly GCF_003674095.1 of Aeromicrobium phragmitis. Lineage (GTDB taxonomy): Bacteria > Actinomycetota > Actinomycetes > Propionibacteriales > Nocardioidaceae > Aeromicrobium > Aeromicrobium phragmitis. The sequence goes on along the minus strand of NZ_RDBF01000001.1, from coordinate 89,572 downwards.
CACGACGTACATCACCGAGAAGGTCCTGCAGAACGCACCCGACCTCATGGCGATCGGCGCGTTCTGCATCGGCACCAACCAGATCGACCTCGCCGCCACGAATCGGCACGGGGTCGCGGTCTTCAACGCCCCTTACTCCAACACTCGCAGTGTCGTCGAGCTCGCGGTCGCCGAGATCATCTCGCTCGCCCGTCGCCTGCACGAGAAGTCCACGGCGATGCACAACGGCGTCTGGAACAAGTCGGCCGCCGGCAGCCACGAGGTGCGCGGCCGCACGCTCGGCATCGTCGGCTACGGCAACATCGGCAGCCAGTTGTCGGTGGTCGCCGAGGCGCTCGGCATGTCGGTCGTCTTCTATGACATCGACGACAAGCTCGCCCTCGGCAACGCCAAGCGCTGCTCGACGCTCGAGGAGCTGCTCGACATCGCCGATGTGGTCACGCTGCACGTCGACGGCCGCCCGGGCAACGCCGGTCTGTTCGGCGATGCCGAGATGCGCCGGATGAAGCCGCGTTCGCTGTTCCTCAACCTCTCGCGCGGCATCGCGGTCGACACCGCCGCCCTGCGCGAGCACCTCGAGTTCGGGCACATCGCCGGCGCCGCGATCGACGTCTTCCCGGTCGAGCCCAAGCGCCAGGGCGACCCGTTCGAGAACGACCTGCGTGGCCTCCCCAACGTCATCCTGACCCCGCACGTCGGCGGTTCGACCGAAGAGGCGCAGCAGGATATCGGCCGCTTCGTCGCCTCCAAGCTGCGCGCGTACGCCGCCTTCGGCACCACCTCGCTGAGCGTGACCTTCCCTGAGCTCAATCCGCCGGCGGACCCCGAGAAGCACCGCCTCGCGCACGTGCACCGCAACGCCCCCGGCGTGCTCGCCTCGATCAACGCGATCCTCGGCGATCACGGGGTGAACATCGAGGGCCAGCAGCTCGCCACGCGCGGTGAACTCGGCTACGTGGTCACAGATGTGTCGGCCGCGGTCTCGTCCGCGGTGCTGACCGCGCTCGCGGAGCTGCCCGAGACGGTGCGGCTGCGCCAGCTGTCCTGAGCTACCCGGCCAGGGCGAGAGCGGTGAGCGTCTCGGCCGCGCCGGCGTCGATCTTGACGTCGGCGAGGTCGTCGCCGCGCGTCGTCCCGCGGTTGATGATGACGATCGCGGTACCGTCCTTGGCCGCGCGCCGCACGAACCGCAGTCCGCTCATCACCTGCAGCGAGGAGCCGATCACCACGAGGGCGGCGTCCTCACGGCTCGCCTGGTCGACGAGGTCGAAACAGCGCGCCACTCGCTGTTTCGGCACCGTCTCGCCGAAGAAGACGACGTCGGGCTTGAGCCGCCCACCGCAGTTCTCGCAGGGTGCGACGACGAAGTCGCCGGTGTCGTCGATGAGCACGTCGCCGTCGGGCGCCACCTCGGCCTCGCGGTCCTCCCACCCGGGGTTGAGGGCGCGCAGTCGATCGTGGAGCCGGCGTCGGCTGGTGACCTGACCGCAGTCCAAGCAGATCACCCGATCGATGCGGCCGTGGAGGTCGATGACGTCGCGGTGACCCGCCTTCTCGTGCAGTCCGTCGACGTTCTGCGTGATGAGGCCGAGAAGCTGGCCCTGATGCTGACGACGGACGAGGTCCAGGTGGGTGGCGTTCGGTTCGGCCTCCCGCATGTGCGACCAGCCGACGTGCGCGCGTGCCCAGTAGCGCTGGCGAGACCGCTCGGAGGCGATGAACTCCTGGTAGGTCATCGGCGCCCGCGGAGGGGCGTCCGGACCGCGGTAGTCGGGGATGCCCGAGTCGGTCGAGACCCCGGCACCGGTGAGCACCAGCCAACGCCGCTCGGTCCAGTCGGGGGAGGAAGTCACCCTTCCAGTATGGGCACGCCGGTCACGCGCCGGCCTTCTCGACGAGCGCCGCGACCGTGCGGAGGTTCCGGGCCGTTCCGGGCACGCCGAGCACCCGGGCGACGAACGGCGCGGTGAGCTTGGACGCGGCGGCACCGTCAGCGAACCGCACGTGGAGGTCGCGACCGATGACCTGGGCGAGGTCGGGCCCCAGATCGCGCGACGCCACGTCGGCTACGGCGTCCGGTGCCGGCGTGGATGCGAGGAAGTAGATATGTGCGAGCTTGGGCTCGACGACCTCGAACGGATACGCGTCGAGCGCCTGCCGAAGCTCGGCCGGGGTACGGCTGATCGCCTCGCGGAAGAAGCCGAACTCGGCCTCGATGCGCGCTTCCAGCGCACGGTCGAACTCGGCCGGATCGCCTGGCGGCGTGCACAGGAGGTTGCCCGAGGCGATGTGGGTGCTGACGTCGCGGGCCCCGAGGTCTGCCGCGATCTCGCGGAGACGCTGCATGGGCAGCTTGGCGCCGCCGACGTTGACGGCGCGGAGCAGCACGATGCGTTCAGCCATGCCCCGAGTATGGACGGCGGTGGGGACAGTCTCACCCGCTCGACGAGCGGAACGGCGCAACCTGTCCTAGCGTGAGGGACGCGGCGGGAACGTCGTGACTCAAACGAAGGGATTTTTCATGATCATCCTCGGAGCCATCCTCGCCATTCTGGGCGCCATCTTGGACGTCCCCATCCTCTACACGATCGGCGGCATCCTGCTGGTGGTCGGGGTCATCCTCTGGATCCTCGGTGCCACGGGCCGCGCCGTCGGCGGCCGCAAACACTGGTTCTGACCGGTACATCTGGACGATCGGGGGCGGGGAACGCGACAGCGTTTCCCGCCCCCGGCCGTTGGAACGCTCGTCAGAGGCGGGCGGCCAGTTCCGTCGCCTGCGTGATCGCGCGCTTGGCGTCCAGCTCGGCCGCGACGTCGGCTCCACCGATGACGTGGACGGTCACCCCCGCCTGCTCCAGCGGTTCGACGAGGTCGCGCACGGACTCCTGCCCGGTGCACAACACGACGGTGTCCACCTCCAGGACGCGCGACTCCCGGGTGTCGCCGTCGCCCGGCACCGTGATGTGCAGGCCGTCGTCGTCGATCCGCTCGTAGATCACGCCGGGCACCATCTGCACGCCGGAGTCTTTGAGCGTCGTGCGGTGGACCCAGCCGGTGGTCTTGCCGAGCCCCTTGCCCAGGCTCGAGCTCTTGCGCTGCAGCAGCGTGACCTGACGGCGCGGTGGAGCCAGCACCTTGGTGGTCAGCCCGCCGCGCTCGAGCTCCGGGTCGGTGACTCCCCAGCGGGTGTTCCAGTGCTCCAGCGACTCGTACGGGTCGTGCAGGAGGAACTCGCTGACGTCGAACCCGATGCCGCCGGCTCCCATGACGGCGACCCGCTCGCCCACGGGAGCGTTCTCGTCGATGACCTGCTGGTAGGTGACGACCTTCGGGTGGTCGATGCCGGGTAGATCGGGCACCCGCGGCTCCACCCCGGTGGCGAGGACGACCTCGTCGAATTCTGCGAGCTCCTCCACCGTGGCGCGCCGGTTGAGATGCAGCTTCACGCCGGTCTTCTCGAGCCGGACCGTGTAGTAGCGCAGCGTCTCGGCGAACTCCTCCTTGCCGGGAATCTGCATCGCGAGTCGGAACTGCCCGCCGATGCTGTCCTGCGCCTCGAACAGCTCGACATCGTGGCCGCGGTCCGCGAGCTCGGTAGCGGCAGCGAGTCCCGCCGGCCCGGCCCCGACGACGGCGACCCGCATGGCCTGCCGTGTCGGAAGCAGCACCAGCTCGGTTTCGTGGCACGCCCGCGGGTTGACCAGGCAACTTGCGCGCTTGTTGGAGAACGTGTGGTCCAGGCACGCCTGGTTGCACGCGATGCACGTGTTGATCTCGTCCGCGCGCCCCTCGGCGGCCTTGACCACGAAGTGGGGATCGGCCAGCAGCGGCCGCGCCATGGAGACGAGGTCCGCCTGCCCCGCCGCGATGATCTCCTCGGCGACGTCCGGGGTGTTGATGCGGTTGGACGCGACGAGCGGCACCTCGATCTCGGCCTTGAGCTTGGCGGTCACCCAGGCGAACGCCGCCCGCGGCACGGACGTGACGATCGTCGGAATCCGGGCTTCATGCCAACCGATGCCGGTGTTGATGATGTCGACGCCCTCGGCCTCCAGCGCCTTGGCGAGAGCGACCGTCTCCTCCCAGGACTGGGCGTTGTCGACGAGGTCGAGCAGGCTCATCCGGTACTGCACGATGAAGTCGTCGCCGACCAACTCGCGGGTACGCCGGACGACCTCGATCGGGAATCGCATGCGCTTCTCGGCGGTGCCGCCCCAACGGTCTGTGCGGGTGTTGGTGCGGGCGGTGAGGAACTGGTTGATGAGGTAGCCCTCCGAGCCCATGATCTCCACACCGTCGTAGCCGGCGCGGCGGGCGAGCACGGCGGACTTGGCGAAGTCGCTCGCGGTGCGATCGACTTCGCGGGTGCTCATCGGCGAGACCTTGAACGGCGTGATCGGGCTCTTGATGCTCGACACGCCCTTCTTGAACGGCGAGTAGCCGTAACGACCGGCGTGGAGGATCTGCAGGGCGATCTTGCCGTCGTGCTCGTGGACGGCGTCCGTGACGAGGCGGTGGCGGTCGGCCAACCGGCGGCTCGTCATCGTCGATCCGAACGGCAACAGCCATCCTCGCCAGTGGGGCGCGAAACCGCCCGTCACCGACAGCGCGACTCCGCCCTTCGCGCGTTCGGCGAAGTACGCCGCGAGCTCGGGCAGATGCTTGACGCGGTCCTCGAGGCCGGTGTGCATCGACCCCATGATCACGCGGTTGCGCAGCGTCGAGTGGCCCAGATCGAGGGGGCTGAGCAGATGCGGGTAACTGGTCATCGGGTGCCTTCCGTTGCGGCGGCCGCCTCGGCCTGGATGCGCTCGAACTGATCACCCATCGCGGCGGCGAGCGCGTTCGCCGCGGACAGGGGGCGCACCATCACCGTCAGCTCGGTGATCAGCCCGTTCTCGTCGGTCGTGATGAAGTCGCAGCCGTGGACCGAGACGTCGCCGACCTTCGTCTCGAAGACCAGGGCGCTGTGCCGGCCGTTTTCGATGGCGTTGACGTAGCGGAAGTCGGAGAAGACCCGGCTCACGCCGTGCAGGATCGCCGTGGTGATCGCCTTGCCGCGGTAGGGCGTGAAAGCGACGGGGCTGCGGAACACCACGTCGTCGGACAGCAGCTCCTCGACGCCACGCAGCTCGCCGGTGGCGACCTGGCGTTCGACGAGGTCTCGGAATGCCTTCATGACACGGTCCTCTCAGCGGGGTGGTGCTGCGTTGGCACACTGGGGTGGTGATCGGACGAGCGAGTGCCTGGCTGCTGACGGCCGCCGGCGTTTTCAACATCGTGATCTGGCCGCGCTTCGCGAAGGCCATCGTCGATGACGACCGCGCGTGGGCCGGTGACGCCTGGGCGAGCGCTCCGACAAGCTTCTTCTGGGTGCACGCGGTGCTGATCGCCACGGCGATGACCTTCGGGGTGATCGTGCTGGTGATCGGTTTGCGGGCTCATCGCTCGCTCCGCGTCTCGAGCTGACCGAGGATCTCGTCGCACCAGGCGATGCCCGTGCGCTCGCTGAGGATGCCGCCGCGGAGCGCCAAGTAGGCGCCGCGTTCGTGCTCCTCGATGGCCGCGGGATCGGGGTAGTGGCGCTTGGCGCTGGCCTCGTAGCGGTCGAGCCGCTCGACGTGGTCGGCCCGCCGGCGGCGGGTGTCCTCGACGATCGCCGCGACGTCGGCCAGCCCGCGCAGCTTCACGGCGAAGTCGCTGCGCAACGCCTCGCGCGGTGACGGCTCGGCGCTGAAGCGGGTCAGCTCCTCGCGGCCAGCATCGGTGATCGCGTACGTCTTCTTGTCGGCCGTGCCCTCGCGAGGTTCGATCGTCGCGCTGACCCAGCCGTCGGCCTCCATCCGCGCGAGCGTCTTGTAGATCTGCTGATGGCTGGCGCGCCAGAAGTAGCCGATGGACGCGTCGAACCGCCGGGCGAGGTCATAGCCCGTCGCCGCTTGCTCTGCGAGCGACACGAGGATCGCGTGTTCGAGCGCCACGTCCCGGAGCGTACCTATGCAACGAGTTGCATGGCAAGGGGTTTCGCGCTGAGTGTGGGGGCTCCCTGCACGGAGCGCAGCAGAGTGCTCGGGGGAACGTTTCGCAGGTGAAAAGCCGATTTCGGCTGCGAAACGTCACACTCAACGGGTGATGGTCAGAGTGCGGTAGCGAGCTCCTCCACGGCGCTGGGCTCACCGACGATCGTGAATTCGCGGTGGTGAACCTCCGCGGCACCAGCTTCGCGGGCGATCAGGCGACCGGGGGTGAGGTCCCATGGCTCACCGCGGTAGATGACGACCGCTTCGATTCCGCCCTCGGCCAGGAGTGCCCAGTCACGAGCGGGGGCACCGGTGCGCAGGACGCGATGCGTCGAGCGTTCGAGCATGTGGAGCGCGGCCTGCCGGGTCGGGTCGTCCACCGCCACCTCGCCGCCCTCGATCCACGCGACCGTCAGGTCCGTCGCCGGCCGTGGTGCGGCGATCGAGAGCCGTCGTCCCTCCTGCCACGCACCGCGTTCGGCGATCGCCGAGGTGGAGCGGCCGGACGCGGAGTCGTGCACGATCGCGACCAGCGGACGATCGTCGAGCAGGACGGCGACCGTGACGCCGTAGAGATCGAGGCCGATGCGGTAGTTGTCCGTGCCGTTGAGGGGGTCGATGAGCCACTGCACTCGGGCATCGTCCGGTCCGTGGCGGCCGGATTCGCGGCTGAGGATGCCGTGCTCGCGATAGCGAGCGACGAGGTGGTGCACCATCCGCCGGTCGATGTCGCCGACGCTGCCGTACCCCTCCGCAGCGAACCGGCGCGCGAGTTCGCCGGCACCGCGCGCGAGGTCGAGCGCCGTCGCGTGGACGGCATCGAGATCCAGCCCCGGCTCGCTCATCCGGCGAGCGTAGCGGCGTCGTCGGCCAGCCATCGGACGACGCCGATAGCTGCGCTGCGCCCCGCCCGATTGGCGCCGATGGTGCTCGCGCTCGGGCCGTACCCGACGAGCTGGACGCGCGGATCGGCGACCGCGGTGGTGCCGTCGAGCTGGATGCCGCCGCGCGGACTGCGCAGGCGCAGGGGTGCGAGGTGGTCGATCGCGTGCCGGAACCCGGTGGCCCAGAGGATGGCGTCGACCTGCTCGAACGTTCCGTCGGTCCAGCGCACGCCGTCCGGCTCGATGCGGCTGAACATCGGCCGGCGTTCGTACGCTCCGAGGCGACGGGCCTCTTCCTCCTGCGGCCGCAGCAGCAGGCCGGTCACGCTCACGACGCTGCGGGGCGGCAGGCCCTGGCGTACGCGGTCCTCGACGAGTGCGACGGCCGCGCGGCCGGCCTCGGGAGTGAACTCCTCGGTCCGCCAGCGTGGCTCGTGGCGGGTCACCCACACGGTGTCGGTGACCGGGGCGAGCTGGCCGAGGAACTGGACGGCCGACTGCCCGCCTCCGACGACGAGCACACGCTGTCCGCGGAAATCCTCGGGACGGGTGAAGTCGACGGTGTGCAGCTGGCGGCCGGCGAAGGTCTCGATACCGGGGTAGTAGGGGATGAACGGTCGCGTCCAGGTGCCGGTCGCGTTGACGAGGGTCCGGGTCCGCCAGGTCCGCTCGCCGGCCCGCACGACGAGGATGCCGTCGTCGTCGGTCACCTCGCCCACCTCGACCGGGCGCACGATCGGCAGATCGAAGGTCTGCTCGTACGTCGCGAAGTAGGCGGGCACGGCCTCGCGGGCCGCGACAGTGTCGTCTCCTTCGGCACGCTCGAGGCCGGGCAGATCGGCCACGCCGTGAACGTCGTGCATCGAGAGGCTCGGCCAGCGGTGCTGCCACGCGCCGCCGGGGTCGGCGTTGGCGTCGAGGACGAGGTGCTCCACGCCGCGGCGCTTCAAGTGATACGACGCCGACAGGCCGGCCTGGCCGCCGCCGATGACGGTCGAATCGTGGAGCTCCACGCTCTTCTCAACAACGGACGCCCTCGGGACCTTCCCGCCCCCAGCCTCGCGAGGGCGGTAGGTGAGGTCCGACCGGAACCCGCGCCGTGGGACTGCACCTACCGCTCGGTGCGGCGGGCTCGCGGACTCAGGCGGTCGCGGAGAAGGGCGTGCTGTCCGCGGCCTGGTCGCCGCGGGCGACGGTCTCGTGCACGATGCGGGCGATCTCCTCGGGGCAGTCGCCCATCGGGACGTGCCCGGCGCCGACGAGCGGGACGTGCACGGCGTCAGGCAGTTGTCGCCGGGCCTGAGCCGCCTGCTTGGGATTGAGCAGCCGGTCCTTCGTGCCCCAGGCGATCGTGGTGGGGACGCGCACGCCCCCGTGGAAGCGGAAGTTGACCGCCCGGACGAGAGTGGGCCAGAAGGCCGGGCTGCGCTTGAGCGAGAGGGCGTCCCCCAGCACCCGGTCGGCGTCATAACGCTCGGGGTGCGAATACAGCAGGAAGCCCACGAGCTTGCGCCCCAGGGACGAGCGCGACACCTGGCGCAGTACCGCGTCCGGGGCGTAGGCGGCGAGCTTGATCGCGAGCAGCGCGGCGACGGCCTGCACCCGGCCCGCCGGCCCGAAGAACCCGGCCGGACTCAGCGCGACGACGCTGCGAGCCAGTCCGTGATCTCCGAGGTAGAGCGCGACGGCACCGCCCAGCGAGTTGCCGACGACGTGCGGCCGCTCGATGCCCCACTCCTCGAAGTTCTCGCCGACGGCCTGCAGGACGTTCTCCATGCTCGCGGAGACGCCCGCCTCCTTCAGTGCAGGGGAGGCACCGAAACCGGGCAGGTCGAGCGCGATGACGTCGAAGTGCTCGGACAGCTGCTCGATGACCGGCTCCCAGGCCTGCCAGCGATGCCCGATCCCGTGGATCAGGACGAGCGGTTCCCCGCCCCCGGTGCGCGAATAGGCGAGCTTCGACAGCATGGACGCTCCTTGTCCGGCGAATGTGACATCGGCAGTGTGACATGAACGGCGACCGGTGTCACGGTCTCGCCGTCGCAGGCGCCGCTGCGACGGACCGCCTCTCGGCTTTTGATAGTGACAGTGTTACTGTCACTATCGTGACCGTGACCTCGCCCACACCTTCCGGCCCGTTGCACGGCGTTCGCGTCGTCGAGCTCGTCGGCATCGGTCCGGGTCCCTTCGCGGCGATGATGCTCGCCGACCTCGGTGCCGACGTCATCCGTGTCGACCGGCCCGGAGGAGGTGCCCTTCGCGTCGCGCCGCCCGAGCGGGACATCCTCGGCCGCGGCCGCCCGAGCGTGGCGCTGAACCTCAAGTCCGACCGCGGCCGGGATACGGTGCTGCGGCTCGTCGAGCCGGCGGACATCCTCATCGAGGGATTCCGGCCCGGTGTCGCCGAGCGCCTCGGGATCGGGCCGAAGGACTGCCACGCCCGCAACCCTCGGCTCGTCTACGGGCGGATGACCGGTTGGGGGCAGGACGGACCGCTCTCGTCCACCGCCGGGCACGACATCAACTACATCGCCGTGGCCGGAGGGCTCGATCCGATCGGCCGCGCCGGCGGCCCGCCGCAAGTGCCGATCAACCTGCTCGGCGACTTCGGTGGCGGCGCCCTCTACCTCGTCGCCGGCGTGCTGGCGGCGCTCACCCATGCCCGGCAGAGCGGGGAGGGGCAGGTCGTGGACGCCGCGATCACCGACGGCGTCGCGCACCTGCTCTCGATGATCGTCTCCATGCAACAGTCGGGGGCCTGGAACACCCGGCGGGGCACCAACCTGCTGGACACCGGCGCGCCGTTCTACGACGTCTACGAGACCTCGGACGGGCGCTGGATGAGCGTCGGGGGCCTGGAACCGCAGTTCTGGGCGGCGATGGAGGCGACGCTCGCCGAGCACGGGGTCGACGACCTGCCGGACCGCAACGACATCGCGCAGTGGGGAGCGCTGCGCGAGCGACTCGCGGCCGTCTTCGTCACCAAGACACAAGCCGAATGGACCGAGATCTTCGCGCCGACGGACGCGTGCGTCGCGCCCGTGCTGCCGCTCGACGAGGCGCCGCACCACCCCCACAACGCGGCGCGGGGCACTTACGTCGAGCACGAGGGGCTCATGCAGCCGGCGCCGGCGCCGCGGTTCTCCGCCACGCCGGCCACCTTGACCACGCCTCCGGCCCGGCCGGGAGCACAGACCCGCGAGGCGCTCGCCGCGTGGGGAATCGACGACGTCGACGAGCTGATCGCCGACGGCATTGCCGTTCAGAAGTGAGGACACCGCCATGGAACGCACGATCTTCGAGGCCGAGCACGACGATTTCCGGGCGACGGTCCGGGCCTTCTGCGAGAAGGAGATCGCGCCACACCACGAGCAGTGGGAGGCCGACTCGATCGTGCCGCGTGAGGTGTGGCTGAAGGCCGGCGAACTGGGGCTGCTCGGTTTCATGATGCCCGAGGAGTACGGGGGCGGCGGCGTCCGCGACTTCCGGTACAACGCGATCCTTCAGGAGGAGCTCACCCGCATCGGCGCGAGCGGGGTGGGCTTCGCGCTGCACACCGACCTCGTGTCGACCTACCTGCTGAGCTACGCCAGCGAGGAGCAGAAGGCGCGCTGGCTGCCCAAGTTCTGCAGCGGGGAGCTCATCACCGCCATCGCGATGTCCGAACCGGTCGCCGGCTCGGACCTGCAAGGCATCAAGACGACCGCCAAGCTCGACGGCGACCACTACCTGCTCAACGGCTCGAAGACGTTCATCTCCAACGGCATCCTCGCCGACCTCGTCCTCGTCGCCTGCAAAACCGATCCTGATGCCGGCGCCATGGGCGTCTCGCTCATCGCCGTCGAGCGGGGAATGGAGGGGTTCGAGCGCGGTCGCAACCTCGACAAGATCGGCCTCAAGGCCCAGGACACCGCCGAGCTGTTCTTCGACAACGTGCGCGTCCCGCGCGAGAACCTCCTCGGGCAGGAGGGGCACGGCTTCATCTATCTCATGGAGAAGCTGCCGCAGGAGCGCCTGACGATCTCGGTCGTGGCCGCCGCAGCCTGCCGTTCGATGCTCGACATGACCCTCGACTACGTCAAGAACCGCGACGCGTTCGGCCGTCCCATCGGCAAGTTCCAGAACACCCGCTTCCTCATGGCCGAGCTCGAAACCGAGCAGCAGATCGCCCAGGTCTTCGTCGACCGCTCGATCGAGATGCTGAACGCCGGCCGGCTCACCGTCGAGGACGCGGCGATGGGTAAGTGGTGGACCACCGAACTGCAGACCAAGACGGCAGACCGTTGCCTGCAGCTGCACGGCGGCTACGGCTACATGAGCGAGTACCCGATCTCCAAGGCGTTCCTCGACTCGCGCATCCAGACGATCTACGGCGGCACGACCGAAATCATGAAGGAAATCGTGGGACGCGGCCTGGGGCTCTGAGCTTTCGGACCCTTCTGTACCGCTACGCTCACTGCCATGAGCGTGCTGCGCGTCGTCGGACGCTGGACCTTGCGGATCCTGATCGTCGTCCTGGCGCTGATCGTCGCCGTCGTGATCTGGGCGCAATTCAGCCCTCGTCCGAGCGTCCTGGCGATCGACCTGCTGTTCCGCACCTCCTCGGTGGGCAAGGTCGACGAGAAGCACGCCGCGGAGGCGGACAAGGAGTCCACCGGACGTACCGATCTCGCCTACGGCGACGGCGACGACGAGACCCTCGACGTCTGGACCCCGCGCAATCGCGGTTCCGACCCGTTGCCGGTGATCGTGTGGGTGCACGGCGGCGGCTGGGTTGGCGGTGACAAATCGGACATCGCTCCGTACCTCAAACTGCTTGCCGCGAAGGGGTACGCCGCCGTCGGTATCGACTACTCGCTCGGCCCGGACACGCACTATCCGGTCCCCCTCCGCCAGACCGACAAGGCGATCGTGTGGTTGGAGAAGAACGCCGATGATCTGAACCTCGACACCGATCGCATCGTTCTGGCGGGCGACTCGGCCGGCGCCCAAATCGCCGCGCAGTATCTGGCGATGCTCGGCGACGCCGGTTACGCCAAGGAGGTCGGGGTCGAGCCGTCGATCTCACCGGACCAGGTGGTGGGTGCGCTGCTGCACAGCGGTCCCTACGATCCACGCGAGGCGCTGAAGGCCTCCGGCGTCATGGGGTGGTTCGTGCGGACTGTCGGCTGGGCCTACCTCGGCACCAAGGATTTCAATGATCCGCGGGTGGAGCAGGCATCGGTGACGCCGCACCTGACCGCCCAATTCCCGCCCACCCTGGTGACCGGCGGCGACGACGATCCGCTCACCGCTCAGGGCAAGGAATTCGCCAAGAAGCTGAAGCAGCTCGGCGTCGAGGTAGAGCCGTACTGGGCGAAGGGGCTCTTCCACGAGTTCCAGTTCAACCTCGCCGACTCCCAAGCGCAGCACGTGCTGACCGAGAGCTACAGCTTCCTCAACAAGGTCACGGCTGGCTGAGGCACCTCTCGGGGGTTGCGCTTTGCTGATGCTTGGTACCCTAAGTATCAGTCGACCCCGAGGATGGCAGCATGGCGGAGGACCGCATTCAGGCGTCCGTGACCGACGAGCTGGAGTCGCTCGACCGCGTCCGGCGCCGGGTGACCGCCGTCGGCTTCCTGGCGATCGCCATCCACGCGGTCATCGCTCTGCCGCTGCTCGCGCAGTACGTCGCCGAGGACGGCAAGAACCCCGAAGCCGTGCTCATGCTGGTGTTGACCGCGTTCGCGGGAATGCTGACCGCGGCCGTCACGCGGGTCATTCTGGGGCGCTCGCCGTTCTCCGTGCTGTGGCTAGCCGTGGGCCTGCTCCCTGCTGCGATCGGGATCTACCTGACCTGGTGGGCCCCGTTCACTCTCCACTGAGCGGGGTCAGCCGGCCTCGCGGGATTCGTCGATGATGGAGCGCAGCACGGCGTTGGTGCGCTCGAGATCGTCGAGGGACATCCCGAGTCGCTCCAGCATGGTGGTCGGCACCGTCAGAGCCTGCTCGCGCAGTGCCCGGCCCTGCTCGGTCAGCGTGATCTCCAGCGAACGCCCGTCCTGGGACGAGCGCAGACGCTCGACATAACCGCGCTGTTCGAGCCGTTTGATGAGCGGCGAGACGGTGCCCGGATCGAGGGCGAGCGTGCTGCTCAATTCGGTCAATCCGAGCCGGTCGTGTTGCCAGAGGGCGAGCATCACCAGGTACTGGGGGTGGGTCAGCCCGAGCGGTTCGAGCACCGGCTTGTATGCGGCGATCACCCTGCGAGACGCCACGGCGAGCGCGAAGCAGACCTGTGCTTCGAGCGCCAGCGGGTCGGGATCGTCGGCCACCAGGCGAGTCTATCCGGGCGGAGGGTCCCGGCACGGCCGCGGGGATATCAGCAGATTCTTGGGGAAAACCCCTCGATGCGTTCGTGTATCGAGTTACGCTGCTCGGAAGCTCTCGACCCTGGAACGCTCATGAAATTCGCCGACTTCGCCGCTCACTACCGCCGCGACGCCCCTGCCGCCCCGCGGATGCCAGCCGACCACCGCTCCCTGCTGATGCCCGCATATCGTGCGGCAGTCGAGCGGGGCAAGCTCCTCCACGACGTCCTCGCCCACGATGCCGTCCTGCCCCATGCCGAGGTGTCCCGACGCCTGACGCACTACAACGCCTGGACGGTCGCGGGCTACGGCGGCATCGTCGACCGCATCACGCAGATCGGCGAGGAGACCGGCGACGAGTTGCACGAGTCGGCGGGGCCGCTGTGGCAGTACCGGCACTGGCACGGCATGTGCGGTGCGTTCGGCAACGAGTGGGCGCAGGTGCTCACCGGGGACCTGCGGATGGACGGTTATCACCCGGACAAGACGCGGCTCAACCTCGGCACCGGTGGCCTCGACTATTACCTCCGCCGGGGCAAACCCGGTGTGGACTACTTCGCCGAGGACGAACGGCCCCTGCTCGTCGGCATGCATACCGAGATCGACGCGGGGATCGCCCTGCTCGAACTCACGGCGCGCCACCGTTCGCTGCTGGTGCTGCCGGCCCCGCCGCAGTTCGAGATGTTCGCGGGCCGGTGCAACGTCGACTTCCTCGTTCTCGACATGAAGCGCCGACAGGTGCGGGGCGTGCAGGTCAAGAGCATGCGACACGCACAGGATCTGGACCGCTACGACCCCGCGGTGGTCACGATCATCACCGGCGAGTGGGATCTGGACAACGTGCGAGCCGTCCGCCGGCACGCCCGCACGTCGGACATGGACGTCGTGCCGTGGCCGGGGCTCATCACCACGCACTTCCTCGGCTCGACCCGGTTATCGGCGAATCCGCCGCGCCTCGACGCCACTCAGGTTCAACGGGTCAAATCGCGCGCGCGAACCCTCAGCGCCGACGCGCGGGACCGTAACCGAGAAGTGTTCGAACGCGTCGTCACGAAGGTGCTCGCCGACCTGCGGCGTTGAGCGGTCGAGGCATGCGCGTGGGTCAGTGGCGCCCGAGGGCTCGGTACGTCCAGCCGGCCTCACGCCAGTGTCCGGGATCGAGCACGTTGCGTCCGTCGAGCATCCGCTTCTCGGCCACGAACGTGGCGAGGTACTGCGGATCGAGGGACACGTACTGCTCCCATTCGGTGAGCAGTAGCACGAGTTCGGCCCCCTCGACGGCGGCTTCGAGGGTGTCGGCGTAGTGCAGATGCGGGGCCCGCTCCTTGGCATTGGTGATCGCCTCGGGGTCGGTGACCGTGACGATGGCCCCCTGGAGGTGCATCTGCTCGGCGACGTTGAGGGCGGGGGAGTCGCGGATGTCGTCGCTGTTGGGTTTGAACGCCGCACCCAGGACGGCGACCCGGCGGTTGACGATCGAACCGCCGCACTCCTCGCGAGCCAGGTCGACCATACGCACCCGGCGACGGAGGTTGATCGCGTCGACCTCCCGCAAGAACGACAAGGCCTGGTCGACGCCCAACTCGCCGGCGCGGGCCATGAAGGCACGGATGTCCTTGGGCAGGCAGCCGCCGCCGAAGCCGAGGCCGGCGTTGAGGAATCGGCGACCGATCCGGGCGTCATGCCCGATCGCGTCGGCGAGGGCGGTGACGTCGGCTCCGGTGGCTTCGCAGAGTTCGGCCATCGCGTTGATGAACGAGATCTTGGTGGCGAGGAAGCTGTTGGCGGCCACCTTGACCAGCTGCGCGGTCGCATAGTCCGTGACGATGCGCGGCGTCCCCTCGGCGAGCGGCGCGGCGTAGACCTCGTCGAGCAGGGCGGCGGCGCGCTGTCCGGCGTCCGACTCGGGGATGCCGTAGACGACGCGGTCGGGGTGGAGGGTGTCCTTGACGGCGAAGCCCTCGCGCAGGAACTCGGGATTCCAGACCAGGGTCGCGCCGGTGGGCTCGAGGTCGGAAGCAAGGCCCTCGGCGGTACCGACGGGCACGGTGGACTTGCCGACCACGACGTCGCCGGGGGCCAGGTGCGCCGCGAGCGAGCTGAAGGCCGCGTCCACGTACGTCAGGTCGGCGGCGAACTCGCCCTTCTTCTGCGGGGTGCCGACGCACACGAAGTGCACCGCCGCGCCCGCGACCTCGCTCAGATCGGTGGTGAACTTCAGGCGGCCGCTGGCCATGGCCTCGTCGAGGATCTCGGGAAGTCCCGGCTCGAAGAACGGTGCCTCACCGCGCGTCAGCGACGCGATCTTGCGGTCGTCGACGTCGACGCCCACGACCTCGTGCCCGAGCTTCGCCATGCACGCAGCGTGCACAGCACCCAGGTACCCGCATCCGATCACCGAGATCTTCATGGCACCGAGTCTAGAGAGGAGTCAGTTCCGGGCGAGCGCCGAGTGGCGGGGTCGCGGGGCGGTGGGCTTTCCCGCGGCGTACTCCTCGGTACTCACACCGGTCACGTCGGCCGGGTCGCGTCCCTCCTCGGCGAACACCTCACGCGCAATATCGGCCCAGGATTTGGGGTCGCCGCCGCCCGTCACGTGGTGCACGCCGTACGGCGCGGAGGTCTCCAGCAGGCGGAGGATGCCCGCGGCGAGCTCGTCGGCGTGAGTGAGCCGGCCGATCTGGTCGTTCACCACCGACGGGCTGACCCCGTCGCGAGCGAGCCGGCGCATGGTGTCGACGAAGTTCTTGCCCTCGCCGATGACCCAGCTCGTGCGCACGATGTAGTGCCGCGGCACGGTCGAGGTCACCGCCTCGCCGGCGGCCTTGGTCTGCCCGTAGACGCCGAGCGGGGAGAGCGGTTCGTCGACCGGGTGCTCCTCGACCGTGCCGTCGAAGACGTAGTCGCTGGAGACGTTGACGAGGGTGAGGTTCTTCTCGATCGCGATGCGCGCCAGCGCGGCCACGCCGGTGACGTTGACCGCCCAGGCATCGCGCCGGCCGTCGGGCGTCTCAGCACCGTCGACGTTCGTGTACGCCGCCGCGTTGATGATCGTCTGGACGTCGTCCCACGGCACCGCATCGAAGGTGGCGGGATCGGCGAGGTCGACCGTGCTGCGGTCGTAGAACAGGAAGTCGGGGCGGGCCTTGCGCAGCGCCCGTCCCAGCTGGCCGTTCGCGCCGAGCACGACCGTCTGCTTGGGCGCCATCGGCGTGACGTCGGCCAGCAGCGGGTGGTTCTTGTCCTTGTCGGACATCTCGGTGATCTGGACCGGCCACGGGATCGCGAGCGCGGGATCGAGCAGGTTGACGTTCGTGTAGGTCGCGTCGGCGCGCCAATGGGCGTTGACGAGGTAGGAGTACGCGGTGTCGTCCTCCATGACCTGGAACGAGTTGGCCACACCGCGCGGCACGAAGACGGCCGTCGCCGGATTCAGCTCGATCCAGAACGTCTGACCGAAGGTCTCACCCTCCCGCAGGTCCACCCACGCGCCGAACGCCCTGCCCGCGGCGACTGAGACGAACTTGTCCCACGGCTCGGCGTGAATACCGCGGATGGTGCCCGCGCTGCCGTTGAACGAGACGTTGTTCTGCACGGGGCCGAAGTCCGGCAGCCCGAGGGCCGTCATCTTCTCGCGCTGCCAGTTCTCCTTGAACCAGCCGCGGTTGTCGCCGTGGACGTCGAGGTGGACGACGAGCAGACCCGGAATGGCGGTGGTGTCGACGCTGACCATCACTGCCCCAATGCGGCGTACTTGGCCTCGACCTCGGCCTTCTTGGGCCGCCACCACTCCTCATGATCGCGATACCACTGGACGGTGTCGTCGAGGCCGGCGGCGAAATCGGTGAACCGCGGTGTCCAGCCCAGCTCCGTGCGCAGCTTCGTGGAGTCGATCGCGTAGCGCAGGTCGTGCCCGGCGCGGTCGGTGACGTGGTCGAAGTCGTCGGCGGGACGGCCGAAGAGCTGCAGCAGCATCTCGACGACCTCCTTGTTGGTCTTCTCGCCGTCGGCGCCGATGAGGTAGGTCTCGCCGATGCGGCCCTTCTCGAGGATCGTCATGACGGCGCTCGAGTGGTCCTCGGCGTGGATCCAGTCGCGGACGTTGCGGCCGTCGCCGTAGACGCGTGGCCGGATGCCGTCGATGAGGCCGGTGATCTGCCGCGGGATGAACTTCTCGATGTGCTGCCAGGGCCCGTAGTTGTTGGAGCAGTTGGAGATCGTGGCCTGCACGCCGAACGAACGCACCCAGGCGCGAACGAGGAGGTCCGAGCCGGCCTTGGTCGAGGAGTAGGGGCTCGACGGGTTGTACGGCGTCGACTCGGTGAACCGGTTCGGGTCGTCGAACTCGAGGTCGCCGTAGACCTCGTCGGTCGAGATGTGGTGGAAGCGCGTGCCGTGCTTGCGAACGGCTTCGAGCAACGTGTAGGTGCCGACGATGTTGGTGTCGAGGAACGGTCGCGGGCCCTGCAGCGAGTTGTCGTTGTGCGACTCGGCGGCGAAGTGCACGATCGCGTCGTGCGAGGCGGCGAGGCCGTCGACGAGCTCGGCGTCGGCGATGTCGCCGACCACCAGGTCGACGCGATCGGCGGGCAGAGCCTCGACACTCTCGCGGTTGCCCGCGTACGTGAGCTTGTCGAGGACCGTCACGAACAGATCGGTCTCGCGCACCACATGGTGCACGAAGTTGGACCCGATGAACCCGGCGCCGCCGGTGACCACGATGCGCTGCATGAGGACGACGCTACCAATCGTGGCGACATCGCCCTGCGTCACTCACGCCCCCGATCGGGCGGTGCGTGGCCAACCTATCGCGCGGGCGAGCGGTGCGTGGGCAACGTGTCCGGGCCCGTGATGGGTCGATCACGCACCGCCCCCACGCGGAGGAGCCGCTATGTTCGGTGCATGCGCGGAATCATCCTGGCCGGCGGCACCGGCTCCCGACTGCACCCGATCACGCTCGGCGTCAGCAAACAGCTCGTGCCCGTGTATGACAAGCCGATGATCTACTACCCGCTGTCGACGCTCATGTCCGCCGGCATCCGGGACATCCTCGTCATCACGACCCCGCACGACGCCGAGCAGTTCCAGCGGTTGCTCGGCGACGGCTCGCATCTCGGCGTGAACCTCACCTATGCGCAGCAGCCGAGCCCCGACGGACTCGCGCAAGCCTTCATCATCGGCGAGGAGCACATCGGCGAGGAGGGCGTCGCGCTGGTCCTCGGCGACAACATCTTCTACGGCGCCGGTGTCGGCACGAGCCTGCACCGTTTCGACGACACCGAGGGTGCGGCCGTGTTCGGCTACTGGGTGGCCGACCCGACCGCCTACGGCGTCGTCGAGTTCGACGACAACGGCATCGCGGTGTCCCTCGACGAGAAGCCGGCTCAGCCCAAGAGCAACTACGCCGTTCCCGGCCTGTATTTCTACGACAACTCCGTCGTGGAGCGCGCCAAGGGCCTGAAGCCCTCGGCCCGCGGCGAGCTGGAGATCACGGACCTCAACCGGCTCTACCTGGAGGACGGCACGCTTCAGGTCGAGGTGCTGCCGCGCGGTACCGCGTGGCTCGACACGGGGACGTTCGACGACCTCGCCGACGCCGGTGCCTTCGTGCGCACCATCGAGAAGCGCCAGGGCCTCAAGATCGCCTGTCCCGAGGAGATCGCCTGGCGTCAGGGGTGGCTGACCGACGACGAGCTGCGCGACCGCGCCACGCCGCTGGTCAAGAGCGGGTACGGGCAGTACCTGCTCGACCTGCTCGGCTGAGGCGCACACCACCGAATCGCTCGGCCGGGTTTCTCGGTCTGGACGTGATGCGCGCCTATTCTCAGCAGTGATGCATAGCTCCCGCTGGCTCGACCGGGCCGACCTCGTCGCCCATCTCGACGCACCGGCGCAGGTCGCGGGGCTCGTGGGACTGCGGGGCACCGGCAAGACCACGCTGTTGCGGCAGTGGGCGGCGCAGGAGCCACTCGCCGCGTGGTGGGGTGACGATGCCATGGCCCTACCGAACGCCGGAGTCGTCATCCTGCGCGACGCCGGGGCTCTGTCGGACGAGGACGTCGCGACCGTGGACGGCTGGCTCGCGTCGCCGGCGGATCGACGCCT
Source organism: Aeromicrobium phragmitis (assembly GCF_003674095.1). GTDB lineage: Bacteria > Actinomycetota > Actinomycetes > Propionibacteriales > Nocardioidaceae > Aeromicrobium > Aeromicrobium phragmitis. Next base: position 70,213 of record NZ_RDBF01000001.1, on the reverse strand, counting down.
GCGATTCGCCGCTCACGACCTGGAGTCGATTCCGCCGCGCTGGCGTACGAGCGCAGCTCCGACGTCGCTCACCGAAGAGCAGACGGCCACCCTCCTGCAGCGGTACGACAGTCTCGCCGACGCCCGTCTCGTGCATCTGCTCTGCCGCGGCGTCCTCGCCGCGGTCATCCTCGTGTGCCGGCAGGGCGCCGCGACCGCAGCGGACATCATCGATGCGCTCGGCCGCGGCGAGGCGGTGAGCGGGCCGATTGCGGAGCTGGCTTCGCTCGAGAACGTCCCCCGCACGATGCTCGACGACCTCGGTCTGCTCGACGAGGCCCAGGAGATGGTCCGCGCCGGACTCGCCCAATGGAACCTCGGACGAGGCGCGATGCGATGGTCCCCGATCGCGCGGTGGAGCACGCTGCAGCGCCAGCGTCGCGACGCCGCGCGTGAGCACGAGTTGCACCGGCGCGCCGCCACCGAGTTCCTCCGCGGCGACCAGCCCTACGAGGCGCTCGTCCAGGCCGCCCACGCGGGAGGGCTTGATCTGGTGGACGCAGCGCTGAAACGTGGCGGCATGCCTCTGGTCACCGGGCACGGGTACGAGATCCGATTCCTCCTCGGTAACGTTCCCATCTGGAGGCTGCGCAAGTACCCGGTGCTGTGCCTCGCTCTCGGCATCATCTTCAACGCCCGGCGGGAGTTCCGGCTTCGCGCCATCGAGCTCCTGGGCGTGGCGGTGGTCGCGGCCCGACTGGCGCCCCGGCGGTCCGTCGATCGCGCCCTGCTGCGTGGCGTCGAAAGTGTCGGCTTGCGCATCACTCAGTCCGGCGACGGCGGATTCCGTGCGGCAGTGGCCGCCGTCGACCTGCTCGATGCGCTTCCGGCGCGTTCGCGCGAGGAGATCGCACCCCTGGAGTCCGATGTGCGTCTGCACCTGGGAATCAGCCTGACCTACGGCGGGAATCTCGACGGGGCGCGCGCTCAGTTCGAGCAGGCTCGCATGCTCGGGTCCCGGCCGATGATCGAGCTGATGGGTCTCGGTGGGCTCGCGCTCGTCGAAGCACTGCGAGGTGACGTTCCCTCGACCGAAGCATGGATCCAAGCGGCCCACGTGCGGCAGTGGCCGTCGGAGAAGCTCGACGAGTACCAGGGCAGCATGCTGCGGATCGCCGAGGCGATGCGCGCGGTCGAGCGCCAGGACTTCAAGCAGGCCCAGGAGCGCATCGACGCGCTGTGGCCGATCATCGAGACGGTCGAGCATTGGTCGTTGCTCGCTCAGGCACAGGCGCTCGTGGACATCGGGACGGCGCGGGCGCGGCCAGGGCTGATCGCGTTCCGCGCCGTGCGCGAGCGACGGGGAACTTCGGTGGGTCCGCACAGCGCCGACCTGCTCGACGTGACCGAGCAGTGGCTCCTGCTGGCGACAGGTGACGTCAGCAATGCCCAGCGGTTCAGGCTGCGAAGCCGTAGCGGACCGGAGCTGCGGCTGGAGGCCGCGCGCGGCGCCGTTCTTCGCGGTGATCGCCAGCGTGCCTGGACGATCCTCGGTGCCGTTCGCACCGACGCCCCTCGGCTGCGGCTGACGCGCCTGCTGCTGACAGCCGCGGCCCATCTCGCCGCCGGGCAGCGGGACGCGGCGGAGGAGTCTGCCGCGCAGGCGGCGGGTGTGGCCGAGGCGTTCGAGCTCCGCACGCCCCTGTGGTTCACCCCGCAGAACGTCCTCGAGCTGGCGCCGCTGGTGCCCCTGGGCGTGACGTCGGTGCTCCCCCGAAGGCCCGAAGGTGAACCGCTCACACCTCGTGAACTCGTGATCCTGCACGAGCTGGTCACGACCGCCAACATCGAGCAGATCGCCGATCGCCTGCACGTCTCGGCGAACACGGTGCGGACCCAGCGGCAGTCGCTGTATCGGAAGCTGAAGGCCACGTCGCGCGACGAGGCGATCGGCCGGGCCATCGCAATGGGCCTGCTCGACGACTGATACCCGTCGTCGGGTCGGGATGCGCGAGGCCCGCTCGATTCGTGCTCCGCAACCGCACGGCCAGGTTCGGGACTTCCTGACGGCCGATCCGTCGGTGCCTTCATACAAGCTCTCGGCGCCGGACGCCGGTTCCGGTTGAGGCGGAGCGGACGCCGAATGTTTCCGCGAGATTTCAGGGCGAATGTGACCTGGCGCTCGTTGTGCGACCCCCCTGTGCTCGTCGTCACAACGTCATGTGCGTAGTATCTCTCACGAAATAGAACGTGATTCCGGTCACCGGAATATGAGAGGTAGAGGCATGACGACAACCCCCCGACGGGCAGCCCTGGCGATCTCGGCCGTGGCTTCCGCAGCCCTCGTTTCCGCGTGCAGCTTCGGCAGCGGCGCCGATTCGGACGGCCCCGTCACCTTGAAGCTGGCCCACGTCTTCCCCGAAGCGTCCGCGGTGCACACCGCGGCCACCACGCTCGCCGAGCGTGCTCCGGACGTCACCGACGGCCGAGTCAACTTCGACGTGTACCCCGGCAGCCAGCTCGGCGGCGATGAGGAACTCGGCGCTGGGCTCGCGAGCGGCGACGTGGAGTGCGCCTTCTTCGCGGCGACGGCCTCGGGTCTCGACGACCGTCTGCAACTGTCGCTGCTGCCCTTCATCGCGACGACCTACGACGGCGTCGATGAGGTCTTCTTCGACGAGGACGGAGTCATCCAGACCAATGAGCGCGACGTGCTCGCGGAGACCGGGATCACCGCGCTCGGCTTCTACGAGAACGACTTCCGCGGCCTGACCAACAACGTGCGTCCGATCCAGACCCCCGAGGACATGGCCGGACTCAGCTTCCGGGTTCCGGGTCTCTCGATGTACACGGACCTGTTCGAGGCCTGGGGTGCTAACCCGGTCGCCATTCCCTTCCCGGAGCTCTACACGGCGCTCCAGCAGGGCACGGTCGACGGTCAGGACAACGGCATCGTGCTGACCTACAACTCGCGCTACCAGGAGGTGCAGAAGCACCTGACGCTGACCCGTCACGCCTACGGCATGGGCAACATCTCCTGCAACACCGACGTGTGGGAATCGCTCTCCGAGGACGACCAGGACGCGCTCCGTGAGGTCATCGACGACATCACTGCGGACACGACGCAGCAGGTTCGCGACTCGGTCGCCGACCGGCTGGCCGAACTCAAGGAGAGCGGCATGGAGGTCGTGGAGCTCGACGACGCACAGCGTGCGGCGTTCGCGGGCATCAAGGACGAGGTCTGGACGAGCCAGGAGTCGGTCTTCGGTGCCGACGTCATGGAGCAGCTTCGCGAGGAGTCGGAGGCTGCCGCGGAGGCCACGAGTGAGTGACCAGGCGTCTCGCCGGGTTCCGGTCCTGGACGCCGCCGTCAACGGGTTGGACCGCGTCCTCCGCGTCCTCCTGACGGTGGCGTTCGGGGCCATCCTCGTGGTGACACTCGTCCAGATCGCCGGACGCAACGGGCTGCTCAGCACCATGACCGGCGCCGACGAGATCGCCCGCTATCTCATGGTGGTCACGACGTTCCTGGCGATCCCGGTCCTGACGAAGGGCCGGCTGCACATCGCCGTGGACGCGTTGTCCCACTATCTCCCGGCCGGTGTGCCGCAGGTGTGGCTGCACCGCGTCATCTTCGCGATCGAGGGAGCGTTCTACCTCTTCTTCGCCAACTTCGCCGTGCTCGTCGTGGGCAACTATCAACGCACCGGACAGACCTCGGCTGAGCTCTCGATCCCGCTGAGCTGGCCGATGCTGGCGATCGTCACCGGAGCCGTTCTCGGTGGTTTGGTGAGCCTGGCGCTCCTGGTGCGGACCTTCCTGCGCGCCGAGGAGTACGCCGACAAATCGCGCCAGGGCTTCCCCGGTGCTGAGAGGACTGATGGCTGATGCCGATCGCAGCATTCGTCGTTCTGGCGCTCATCGTGCTGGGAGTCGCTGTCGCCGTCGCGTTCGGCATGGGTGCGCTGATCTTCTTCATGCTGCTCGGCGGAAACCCCGGCCAGGTGCCGTCGGTGGCCTTCCGCACCCTGGACTCCTTCACCTTCCTGGCCATCCCGTTCTTCCTGCTGGCCGGCGCGATCATGCAGTCCGGCGGCGTCTCCAAGCGGCTGATCGAGTTCGTCGGGCTCATCGCCGGGCGGTTCAAGGGCGGCCTCGGGGCGACCATGATCGGCGCCTGCGCCCTGTTCGGGTCGATCTCCGGGTCGTCGGTGGCCACGGTCTCGGCGATCGGGCGCATCATGTCCGGCGAGATGGCCGAGCGCGGCTACCCGAAGAAGTACCTCGCATCACTCGTGGCCGTGTCCGGAATCATCGGCATCCTGATTCCGCCCAGCGTCCCGATCATCGTGTATGCCGTGGCGGCCGGGGTCTCGATCGCCGACATGTTCCTGGCCGGCGCCGTCATCGGCATCCTGCTGACGGTGGTTCTCGTCACCTTCAACTTCGTGTGGGCACGCGGCCGCGACCTCGACGACCTCGGCGCTCGGCTGAACTCCACGCAGCAGCGCCGCACGGCGCGGCGCATCGGCGGGGCGGTGCCGGCGCTGATCATGCCGGTGATCATCCTGGGCGGCATCTACTCCGGCATCTTCACGCCGACCGAGTCGGGCGCCGTGGCGTGCGCGTACGGACTGTTCGTCGGGCTTCTCGTCTACCGCGAGCTGAAGCCGTCCGGCGTGGGCGGGACCGTCCTCAACGGTCTGCTGGCGACCGCTCCGATCCTCCTGATCATCGCGATGGGCGGCGCCTTCGCGCGGGCCGTGGTCGTCTCCGGTGTTCCGCAGGCGCTCGCCGACACGATCGGCGGTTGGGGCGTCCCCGCCTGGGTGTTGCTCATCGTGCTCAACCTGATGCTCTTCGTCGTCGGGATGTTCATCGAGGAGAACACCGCCATCGTGATCCTGGTGCCGCTGCTGCTCCCGCTGACCGCGGCGTACGGCATCGACCCGGTGCAGTTCGGGATCATCATGGTGCTGAACCTCGGCATGGGGCTGGCGACTCCGCCCTTCGCGCCCAACCTCTTCGTGGCGGCGAACGCGACGGCGACACCCTTCCACACGATGGTGCTCCCCGCGCTCCGGCTGCTCGTCACGTGTGTCCTTCCCGTGCTCGTGGTCGTGAACGTCGTTCCGGCCCTGACGACCTTCATGAGGTGATGACGCCATGACCGATACCGCGCGCGCTCCTCGCGTAGGGGGCGACGGAACCGTCGCCCGAGCCATGCGACTGCTCAGCGCCGTCGTCGACGCCGAGGGCCCGGCGAGCGTCAATGCGCTGGCCGACGCCTCTGCGCTTCCGGCCTCGACGACCCACCGGCTGCTGGGGCTGCTGGTCGACGTGGGCATGGTGACGCACGATCCTCAGCTGCGGTCGTACAGCGTGGGCCCGGAGACCTATCGCCTCGCCGCTCGCACGCTGCAGACCGTGGACCTGCCGGGCATCCTCCAGCCGGTGCTGGACCGCCTCGCCGGCACGTTCGGGGAGACCGTGATCTTCGGGCTGTACTCGCCGGCGACGTCCACGCTCTCGTTCGCCGGCCGCGCCGACGGCGACCACGTCCTGCAGTACCGGATCGAGCTCAACACGCCCACGTCGGTGCTGTGGGGAGCCTCGGGAAAGGCGGTAGCGGCGTTCCTTCCCGATGAGGAGCTGGCGGCCGCCTACGAGCGGGAATCGAGGGGAACCGGAGGCGGCCGCTCGAACGGCGGCTCCGAGCTCCCGGCCCTCGAGCGGTTGCGCGAGGACCTGGCGGTCGTTCGCGAGCAGGGCTATGTGGAATCGCAGGGGGAGAAGCTCCCCGGTGCGCGCGGGATCGCGGTTCCGGTCGTCGGACCGCGCGGCGTCGTCGGTTCCCTCACGCTGACACATCCGCAGAACCGAGCTCCGGCCGGGGACGCCGAGAGCATCGTGGCCGCGTTGCAGGACGGGGCCGAAGAGATCGCCCGGTACTTCGGGGCGACCGGAAAGGCGGTATCCCGATGAGCGACCACAAGAATCGCGTCGTCCTGGTGACCGGGGGCGCTGCCGGTATCGGACATGCCTGCGCCACCGCGTTCGCCGAGGCCGAGGCTCGCGTGCACGTGCTCGACCGGGCAGAACCGGAGCAGCCGGTGCCGGGGGTGCGTTACCACCGGGCCGATCTTCGCGATCAGCAGAGCGTCGACGCGGCCGTCGAGCAGATCGAGGCGGCCGAGGGTCGCCTCGACGTCCTCGTCAACAACGCGGGCGTCAGCTTCGTGGGCGGGGTCGAGGACGGGAGCGAAGACCAGTGGCATGCCCTGTGGGACCTCAACGTGCTCGGCTACGTCAGGGCCACGCGCGCTGCGTTGCCCCTGCTCCGCCGTTCCGAGGCCGCGGCGATCGTCAACATGTCGTCGTGTACGGCGGCTTCGGGATTCCGCGAACGTGCGCTGTACTCCGCGACCAAGGGGGCCATCGAGTCGATGACCCGGTCCATGGCCGCGGACCTCGTGGCCGAGGACATCTGCGTCAACGCGGTGAACCCGGGAACGGTCGACACGCCCTTCATGGCCGAGCTGGCCTCCCGTGCGGACGATCCCGAGCAGCGGCGTCGCGAGTTCGACGAACGTCAGCCGACCGGCCGCATGGTGCGCCCCCGCGAGGTCGCGCTGGCGGCCCTCTATCTGGCCCATCCCGCGATGCGATCGAGCATCGGAACCGTCGTCACCGTCGACGGTGGGATCGCCGCACTTCATCTGACTCGAGCCTGAGTCGACAACGAAAGGGAATGTGAGAGTGGAACCAACGAGCAGGGTCGTGCTGATCACCGGGGCGGGCCAGGGCATCGGACGCAAGTTCGCGCATGCGTTCGCCGAGCAGGGCGACCGTGTCGTCGTGGCCGACATCAACGCCGCCGCCGCGGAGCAGGCCGCCGAGGAGATCCGGGCCGCCGGCAGCGAGGCGCTCGGCGTCGCGGCCGACGTCAGCGACAAGGCCGGGGTCGAGGCGATGGTGCAGCGCACGGTCGAGGAGTTCGGCACGGTGCACGTGCTGGTGAACAACGCGGCCATGTTCTCGTCCCTCACGATGAAGCCGTTCGAGGAACTCACGGTGGAGGAGTGGGACACCATCTTCGCGGTCAACGCGAGGGGCGTCTTCCTGTGCTGCCAGGCCGTCGCGCCGCACATGAAGGAGCAGCGTTTCGGCCGCATCATCAACATCTCGTCGAGCGTCGTCGTGACCGGCCGCGCGAACTACGCCCACTACGTGGCCTCGAAGGGCGCCGTGCAGGCGTTCAACAAGTCGCTCGCCACCGAGCTGGGCTCCTTCGACGTGACGGCCAACGTGGTGAGCCCGCACGGCATCGTCACCGAGGTGCCGCGCGACACCATCACCGAGGACCAGTGGGACTCGATCATCGCGGGCCACGCGATCAAGCGGAAGGGCACGCCGGAGGACGTCGTCGCAGCCGTGCGCTTCTTCGCCTCGAACGAGGCCGGCTACATCACCGGGCAGTCGCTGCTCGTCGATGCCGGCCTTCGCTACACCTGAGAACGAAAGGACCATTCCATGACGTCACGAACGGTGGAACGCCGCGGAGACCGCCGGCACCGCATCGCACTCATCGACGGCCCGAACATGTCGAGCCTCGGGCGCCGCAGCAAGCAGGTGTACGGCGAGATCAACTCGTTGGCCGACCTGCAGCGCTACGTCGTCGAGTACGGCGAGGCGCTCGGCGTGGAGATCGAGACCTTCGATTCGAACCACGAGGGCTACATCCTCGAGTACATCCACGAGTCGGCCGACCGCGTCGATGCGTACATCATCAACCCGGCGGGCCTGACCACGAAGGGCGAAGGCGTGCGCCACGCGCTGGAGGACACCGGGCTTCCGACGGTCGAGGTGCATTTCTCCAATATCCAGGCGGCAGCCGGGTCGTCGCGGGGCCTCGGGGGCGGGAGCATCTCCTCGAGCTTCACGCACACGGCGACGGGTATGTGCATGGGCCTGCGCCAGTACAGCTATGTGGGTGCCCTGACGGCGCTCGTGCACGCGCTGGACGACCAGGGATTCCTGGCGCCGAACGCCTGATCCGACAGGACTCGCATCGTGCCTCGCTACCCCGTGATCGCGCTTCACTCGTTGTTCTTCGACGGGTCGATGTTCGATGACGTCGCCGCGCTGACCGGTCGGCCGATCATCGCTCCCGACCATCGCGGCCAGGGATCCCGACGCGACGAGGCGGCCGTCGGCGTGGACACCCTCGCCGACGACGTCTGCGCGCTGGTGGAGGACCTCGAGGGGCCCGTCCATCTGGTGGGCTCGTCCATGGGGGCGTACGTCGCCATGGTGGCGGCCGCGCGATTGGGAGAACGGGTTCGGACCTGCACGCTCTCGGCGGCGACCGCCGATGCCGAGCAGCGTCCGGAGGTCTTCGCCGCGTTGGTGGCTGAACTGCGCGACCCGGGCCCTGCCGCGCGGGTCGATCTCATCACCCGCACGATGTTCGGCGCCGCGTTTCTCGAGCCGGGCGGCGACCGGTACCGGCGCTGGCGGGAGCACTTCGCGCGACTCGACCCGGCCGTCGCGGATGCCGCGGAGCTGGTCTTCGCGCGGCGCAGCCTCTGGGAGGACGTGCGGGCGGTCACCGCACCGTTGCTGCTCCTCGCCGGAGGACTCGACCGCGCGAAGTCGCCCGCGGACATGCAGCGGATCAGCGACGAGGTCGGGTGTCCACCGCCCCTCGTGTTCAGCAACTCCGGGCACACGCCCTTCGTCGAGCAACCGCGCGAGGTGGCCGAGGCGCTCGCGTCGTTCTGGACGACTTATGAAGAATGAAAGGAACGTAGTGATGACCGACCAGGAGTCAGTCCTGCTGCCGGTGGCCGACACCGCCGGCGACGACCGACCCGTCGTGACCGAGACCGGCGGCCTGCGCGGCGGACGTTGTCAGTCGTGCGGGGCCGGCAGTTTCCCGCGCGCGTACATCTGCCCGAGCTGCAACAACACCACGATCGAGGAGGCGGAGCTGCCGGGCGAGGGAAGCCTCTACACCTGGACGACCGTCCACATCTCCCCGACGTTCCCGACGCCGTACACCCTCGGCTACATCGACCTGAGCGACGGTCTGCGCCTGCTCGCGCAGGTGCTGGCCCCGCAGGAGCAGCTCCGTTGCGATCTGCCGGTGCGCCTCGTCAGCAGCGACCAGAGCCCCACCGGCTGGGGATTCGTGCCCGTGGAAGGAGCCACCGCGTGATTCAGGAGACCGCAGCCTCGGTGATCGGCGGGGCCATGATCAAGATGGGCAAGCACCGCGAGTCGTCGTACTCCGGGCTCGCCGCTCCGGCCGCGCTCGGCGCTCTGCGCGACGCCGGGATCACGAAGGACGACGTCGGAGCGGTGTTCTGCGGCCATGCCTTCGGCGGCATGCTGACCGGCCAGCGGATCGTCAAGGAGCTGGGCATCGGCGACGTGCCGGTCACCAACGTCGACAACGCCTGCTCCGGTGGGGCGACCGCCGTCCATCTGGCGGTTCGCGCCATCGAGGACGGCCACTGCGACATCGCGCTGGTGATCGGCGTCGACAAGCTGACCCAGTTCGGCGGCGGCACGCTTCCGCTCGTGCAGGAGGACCCCGAGGTTCAGAACGGCATCGTGATGCCGGCCGTGTACGCGATGCGGGCACGACGGTTTCTGCACGAGCGCGATGCGAAGGTCGAGGACTTGGCGGCGGTCAGCGTCAAAGCGCGCCGGCACGGCGCGGCCAATCCGTACGCGCAGTTCCAGTCCGAGGTGACGGTCGAGCAGGTGCTCGACTCGCGGCCGATCGCCGACCCGTTGACGCTCATGCAGTGCTGCCCCACGGGTGACGGTGCGGCAGCGGTCGTGCTGATGTCCGAGCGTGAGCGCAAGCGGCGCGGTGCCCAGGGCATGCGCGCTGCGGCGTCGGTGCTGCACTCCGGTCAGTTCGAGGCCGGCTTCCGGGACATGCTGCGACCGGAGATCTCGTACCACTCGGCGCGCGACGCCTACGAGGCGGCGGGCTTCGGTCCCGAGGACCTCGACGTCGTCGAGTTGCACGACGCGTTCACGATCGCCGAGCTCGTCTACTACGAGGCCCTGGGGTTGTGCGAACCCGGGGAGTCGGTCGGCCTGCTGCGCGACGGCCGCACCACCTACGGCGGCGACGTCGTGGTGAACCCGTCCGGCGGTCTGCTGTCGAAGGGGCATCCCGTGGGCGCGAGCGGGGTCGCCCAGGTCGTCGAGGTGCTGTGGCACCTCACCGACCGCGCGGGCGCCCGGCAGGTGGGCGACGCGCAGCGTGCGCTGACCCACGTCACCGGCGGCGGGATCGCCGGCCTGGATCACGGCGCCTGCACGATCCACCTGTTCGAGAGGACGGCATGACCGAGGACGTACTGGCTCCTCCGCTCGACGGCATTCGGGTCGTCGACCTCACCACGTTCCTGTCCGGGCCGTTCGGGACACAGATGCTCGTCGACCTCGGCGCCGAAGTGATCAAGGTCGAACCGCTGGCGGGTGATTCCAGCCGGTCGATCCCGCCGCACTTCGTCGGCGACGACAGCGCGTACTTCCTCGCGAACAATCGCTCGAAGCGCTCGGTGGCGATCGACCTGAAGGACCCGGACGGGCTCGACGCGGTGCGCAAGCTCATCGCCACTGCCGACGTCGTGGTGGAGAACTTCCGGCCCGGGGTGTGCGAGCGGCTCGGGCTCGACCCGAAGGAACTGCGCGAACGGCAGCCGGAGTTGATCTGGGTGTCGATCAGCGGGTTCGGGCAGGTCGGCCCGTGGAAGGACAAACCTGCGTACGACATGATCGTCCAGGCGCTGTCCGGGGTCATGAGTCTCACCGGCGAACCCGAGCCCGGCCGACCGGCCGTTCGCCTCGGAATCCCGGCGGGCGACCTCGTCGCGGGGATGTTCGCGGCGTTCGGCACCTTGGCCGCCTACATCCGCCGCCTGCGGACCGGGCAGGGTGCCCAGCTCGACGTGTCGATGCTCGACAGCCAACTGGTGATGACCAGCTACCAGGCGGTCTACGCGATGCTCAGCAGCGTGACTCCCGGGCCGCAAGGCGCGCGGCACGACTCCATCCCGACGTACCGGTCGTTCCGGGGCGGCGACGATCGCGAGTTCGTGGTCACCGCCAACACCGAGCGGATGTGGCAGGGGCTGTGCCGCGTCATCGGCCGCACCGAGCTGATCGAGGACGCGCGCTTCGCGACGGCGGGTGACCGGTTGGCCCATCGCGACGAGCTGTGGCCGATCCTGGAGGCGGCCTTCGCCCAGCGCGACGCCGCGACGTGGGTCGAACTCTTGGAGCAGGAGCGGGTCCCCTGCGCGCTGATCAAGACCGTCACCGAGGCACTCGACGACGCTCGCGAGAGCGGCCACGACATGGTGGTGGAACTCGTCGACGACGAGGGACATGCCGTCGAGGTGCTGGGCAACCCGGTCCGCCTGGTCGGTTCGGGGGACTACGAGCCGCAGGGGTATGCCTATCCGCCCAAGTTGGGTGAGCACTCACGCGAGCTGCTCCGTGAAGCGGGTGTCGCCGATTCGACGATCGACGCGATGGAGCAGCGCGGCGCCCTCGGCGTCCGCCCACGTCACCCCGAGCCCGTGGTCCGCGCCGAATGACCACGATCGAGAGCATCAAGCTCGGCGGGATTCCCACGACGGCCCTCATCTGGGGACCGGAGGACGGGGTGCCCGTAGTGGTGGCGCATTCGGCTGGGCTCGACGCCGCTTCGCTGACGTCGTTCGGTACGGCCGCCGCTCAGCGGGGCCACCGCGTCCACGCGATCGATCTACGCGGACACGGCCATTCGGCGGCCCGCCCCGCGCAGGTCACCCTGCGGGGGATGGCCGCGGACGTGCTGGAGGCGGTCGAGCTCTTCGCGCTCGACCGCCCCCGCCTCCTGGGCATCTCGATGGGCGGCGTCGTCGCCGGAATGGCTGCCGCGGCGGACCCGTCCCGGTGGCGGGATCTGGCGGTGCTGTGCTCCCCGGACCGCGGCTATCCGGCCTTCGAATCGCGAGCGGTCGCCTGGCGCGAGGGGATGGCGATGATCGCGCGCGAGACGATCGAGCGATGGTTCACCGAGACGGACCTCGCAGAGCGCCCCTCCCACGTGGTCGAGGCCGAAGCGACCGTACGCGCGATGCATCCGCTCCGTTGGGATGCGGTCTGGCGTGATTTCGCTCAGTTCGAGGGATGGTCCCGTCCCGAGGGGCTGCCGGTCCGGTCTTTCGCCGGCGCCCGCGACGTGTCGACCCCGCCCGCCGTCGTGCAGCGGATCGCCGACGTCCTGGGGGCGGAACTGACCGTGCTTCCCGACGCGCCGCATCAGTTGTTGTACACCCACGTCGACGAAGTTCTCGACGCGTGGGGCGCCGCCTGACACCGACTCCGTACCCTCATCTGCGGGCTATCGGGCCCACGACTGACGACGGAGGCCATTGACGTGCAGGACGACGCGGGCGGCAACGCCCTTTCCCCGCGGCGGGTGGTCTTCGACTTCGACGGGGTCTTCACTTCGGTCGACTCGACGGCCGCCTGGCTGTCGCCCAGGCTCCGGGCGCGACCGCTGCGGGTGCTCAGGTGCCTGCCGTGGCTGGTCGGCTTCGCGACGTCCGGACGGCATCCGCGGCTGAGGACGTGGTTCACCACCCGGCTGATGAACGCCGTGTTCGCCGGTCAGCGCCCCGAACAGCTGGTCGCCGAGTTGCGGCGCTTCGGAGCCGTCGTCGCGATCGATCAGGCCTTCACGCTGCCCGAGGCCCTGGATCAGGTGCGCGCGCACCTCGACCAGGGGGACGCGGTCGCGATCGTCTCGGCCGGGCTCGAGCCGCTGCTCGGCGGGTGGTGCGAGGCGCTCGGTCTCGAGGTGCGCGTGTGTGCATCCGCGCTGCGCGTGCGCGGGCGCGCCCTCGTCCTGGCCGACCACTGCTTCGCGCAGCGGAAGGTCGAGCGGCTCGAAGCGGTCGGCTGGGACGACTGGGACCTCGTGTACACGGACTCGGCCCATGACACCCCGCTCATCGCCCGCGCTCGCGAGACCGTCTTGGTGAATCCCTCGGCGCGCACGCTGCGAGAGGCCCGAGCCCTGGGAGGTCCCGTCCGCTCCGTCACGTGGCGGGTTCACGCCGAGGCTTGACAGCTCCGGCCACCGCAATCCACAATTTCGGGCATCAACGGCTAAGTTCAGGCAGAATCAGTCAGACCGGGTTTCGCACGCTGGACGCCGTGCACGACTAAGGAGCGCAGGTGGCCATCCTCGCCATCGACCAGGGCACGTCGGGTACCAAAGCGATCGTCGTCGACGACGACGGCATCGTCGCGGTGGCCGAGCGTGCGTTGCGACCGCGGTACTTGCCCGGAGGCGGCGTCGAGCAGGACCCCCAGGAGTTGCTGCGATCCGTTCTCGAGAGCGGCCGTGAAGCAGCGCAGAGCGCCGGTCGCCCACTGAGCGCCGTCGCCCTCGCCAATCAGGGCGAGACCGTGCTGGCATGGGACCCCGACTCCGGAACGCCCCTGACCACCGCCGTGTCCTGGCAGGATCGCCGTGCCGAGAGCGTGTGTGCCGAGTTGGCCGAGCACGCCGAGGAGATCCGTGAGCGGACCGCTCTGCAACTCGACCCCTACTTCTCAGCGCCGAAGATGGCGTGGCTGCGACGGAACCTCACCCGCGAAGGCGTCGTCACCACGACCGACACCTGGATCGTCCACCAGCTGACCGGCGAGTTCGTCACCGACACCTCGACCGCGAGCCGTTCGCTGCTCCTCGGCATCGACGAGGTGGCGTGGGACGAGCGGCTGATCGAGCTCTTCGGCCTGACGGGTGAGCGCCTGCCGCGCCTGGTGGCCAGTGACGAGATCGTCGGCACCACCACCGCGTTCGGCGCCGAGATCCCGGTGGCGGGACTCATCGTCGACCAGCAAGCGGCGCTGCTCGCCGAAGGGTGCTTCGACCGGGGGACGGCCAAGTGCACATACGGCACGGGTGCTTTCCTCCTGGTCAACCTGGGCGACCGCGCTGCGCGCTTCGACAACGGTCTCACCACCTCGGTCGCCTGGACGCTGCGCGGCCGCACCAGCTACTGCGCCGACGGTCAGGTCTACACGGCCGCCTCGGCCGTGCGCTGGATGTGCGACCTCGGTCTCATCGAGACCGCCGCCGACCTCGACGTCGTGGCCGCCGATTCTTCCGACGGCGTGCTGTGTGCGCCTTCGTTCGCGGGGCTCGCGGCCCCCTGGTGGCGCCCGGACGCCGGCGCGTTTCTCAGCGGCATGACGCTCTCGACCGGCCGGCCGCAGATCGTGCGGGCCGTGCTGGAGGGCATCAGCGCCCAGGTCGCGGAGCTCGCGGCGCTCAGCGACGAAGAACTCGGCGCACCCTTGGTGCGGCTCCGCGTGGACGGCGGCCTGACCCGAAGCCGCGTCCTCATGCAGAGTCAGGCCGATCTGCTCCAGACGCCGATCGACGTGTACGGCTCCGAGCACGCGACCGCCCTCGGCGCTGCAGCTGCCGCACGGCTCGCGCTCGATCCCGGACTCGACGTGGTCGACGCACCGCTGCCCTGGACGCCGGCTCGCACGTTCACCCCGCAGTGGACCGCGGACGAGAGCGGACGTTTCCGAGCCGAGTGGCGCGCTGCCGTGGACGCCGACCTGACCCGAAGGAGCAAGGCATGACGACCTTCGACATCACGATCATCGGTGCCGGCGTCGTCGGTACGGCGATCGCTCGCGCCCTCAGCCGTCGCGAGCTCTCCGTCGCGCTCGTCGACAGCGCCGCCGACGTCGGCGACGGCACGAGCAAGGCCAACACGGCGATCCTGCACACCGGCTTCGACGCCAAGCCCGGGACGCTCGAATCGCGACTCGTCAGCCGTGGCTACGCGCTGCTGGGCGACTATGCCGCCCAGACCGGCATCCCCCTCGAGCGCACCGGCGCCGTCCTCGTCGCCTGGACCGAGGAAGAGCTGGGCAATCTGCCGGGTCTGCGTGAGAAGGCGATCGAGAACGGGTACGACCGGTGCGAGCTGCTGAGCGCCGAGGAGGTCTACGCCGCGCTGCCGTCGCTCGGCCCGGGCGCGCTCGGCGGGCTCTCGGTCCCCGACGAGTCGATCATCTGCCCGTGGACGCCCTCGATCGCCTACGCGACCGAGGCGGTGCAGAACGGCGCCGCGCTGTTGCTGCGACACGAGGTGCGCGGCGTGGAGGTCGGCCCCGACGAGACGACGGTCCGCACGAGCGGGGGAGACCTCCGCACCCGCTGGGTGATCAACGCCGCCGGTCTCGGCGCCGACGTTCTCGACCGCGAGTTCGGGTACGGCCGGTTCACCGTCACACCGCGCCGGGGCGAGCTCCTCGTCTTCGACAAGCTCGCGAGCAGCCTGCTCGACAAGATCGTGCTGCCGGTGCCGTCCAAGCTCGGCAAGGGCGTCCTGGTCAGTCCGACCGTGTACGGCAACATCATGCTCGGCCCCACGGCCCAAGACCTGGAGGACAAGACCGCCACCAACACCTCCGAGGGCGGCTTCGAGTTCCTGCGAAGCAAGGGCGAGCGGCTCATGCCCCAGCTCTTCGAGGAAGAGGTGACGACGGCCTACGCGGGACTGCGTGCCGCGGTCGACCACGGCGACTACCTCATCGATGCCGATGCGGCGCAGCGTTACGTGCTGGTCGGCGGCATCCGGTCGACCGGTCTCACCTCCTCGATGGCGATCGCCGAGCACGTCGAAGGCCTGCTCCGCGAGGGCGGCGTCCGGCTCGAACCGCGGGTCGAGGTCGTGGACCCGCCGCAGATGCCGATGATCGGCGAACGCTTCCTGCGTCCCTACCAGCGTGAGGACCTCATCGCCGCCGATCCCGAGTACGGCCGGATCGTGTGCTTCTGCGAACGCGTGACCGCCGGCGAGATCCGCGACGCGCTGACCTCGACCGTGCCGGCGGTGGACCGCGGTGGAATCAGCCGACGCACCCGCGCCACCAACGGCCGGTGCCAGGCGTTCTACTGCGGCGCGGCCGTCGACGCCTGTATCGCCACGGTAGGAGAGGAGTCCCGATGACGACCACGATCGTGGCGGACGTCGCCATCATCGGTGGGGGCCCGGCAGGACTGACGGCGGCCACCGAACTCGCGTCCCGCACCTCGGCCGACGTCGTCGTGCTCGAGCGTGAGCACGAGGCGGGTGGCATCCCGCGGCACTCCGATCACCTGGGCTACGGCATCCGCGACAAGCGACGATTCACCACCGGACCTCGCTACGCCCGCCGACTCGTGGACGAGGCGGTCGCGGCCGGAATCGACCTCCGCACCGAGACGATGGTGACCTCCTGGGACGGCACCGACATGCTCGTCACCAGCCCGACGGGCCGGGCCAGGGTCGATGCCACGGCGGTCATCCTCGCCACCGGTGCCCGCGAACGGCCGCGTCCCGCGCGCCAGATCCCCGGCTCGCGACCCGCCGGCGTGTTGACGACGGGCGAACTGCAGAACATCGTCCACCTGCACCACGGGAGCGTGGGGAAGCGGGCCGTCGTGGTCGGCGGTGAACTCGTCTCCTGGTCGGCTGTCATGACCCTGAAGGAGGCCGGCTGCCGCACCGAGGCGCTCGTGACGCGCCATGCCTCTCCCGAGTCGTACGCCGCCTTCAACCTCGGCGGCCGTGCGATGTTCCGGCCGCACCTGGTCACCGGCCACCGCGTCGTGCAGGTCCTCGGCCGCCACCGTGTGGAAGGCGTCGAGGTCGAGGAGATCGCCACCGGACGCCGGGAGGTGCTCGAATGCGACACCGTCGTGTTCACCGGCGACTGGATTCCCGACCACGAGTTGGCCCGGTCCGCCGGCATCACGCTCGACCCGGGGACGCGCGGTCCCCTCGTCGACCCGCTGGGCCGGACCGATCGCGACGGGGTGTTCGCCGCCGGCAACCTCGTCCACCCCGTCGACACCGCCGACGTGGCGGCCCTCGGCGGACAGCACGTCGCCCGATCGGTGGCGCGCTTCCTGACCGGCGAGCACTTGCCGAACGTCTCGGCGGTCCCCGTGGTCGGCGAGGCCCCGTTCTCCTGGGTGACGCCGGGACTCTTCCACCCGCAGTTCGCTCCTCCCGCGCGAGGACGGATCGAGACCTGGGTGGACGAGTTCGTCCGGGTGCCCCGGGTGACTGCGCGCCAGGACGGTCGCGTGATCTCCCGCCGGACGCTGCCGTGGCCGGCATCGCCCGGCCGGGTGTTCCGGATTCCCTGGTCCGTCCTGGCCGGCGCCGACCCGAACGGCGGCCCCATCCACCTCAGCTTGTGACCGGGCGAGCGTCCGATCACCTGTCCCACCCCCTCCGAAAGAAGAACCGATGAACCAGCACGACAGCCGGCGTGACGCCGGCGGCGGGTCCACCGCCCACTACCAGCAGTCGCTGGCCAAGGACCTCAGTCCCTTCACCCTGTTCGCCGTCGCGTTCGGCTTCGTGTCAATCGCGACCGGGATCTTCACCGCCTACGGGTCGGTGCTCAACTCCTCGGGCCCGCTCGGCATCTGGACGTGGCCGGTCGTCGTGATCGGCCAGCTCGCGGTCGCGCTCGTCTTCGGCGCGCTCGCCGCGCGGGTGCCCATCACCGGGTACGCCTATCAGTGGGTATCGCGCCTCGCCAACCCGGTGCTGGGCTGGATTCTGGGATGGATCTCCTTCACCTTCCTGGCCGTGGTCGTCGTCGCGGTCGATTACACGATCGCCTCGACGATCCTGCCGGTGCTGTTCGGCTATGTGGGCACGGCCGCGAACGCCTGGGTCATCACCGCGGTGGTGATGCTGCTCCAGGCCCTGCTGGTGGCGACCTCGACGCGTGCCACGCAGCGGGTGAACAACGGCGCCGTCACGATCCAGCTGATCGGCATGATCGGTCTGGTCGTCCTGCTGTTCGGTGTCGGCTTCGCCACCGGCGACTTCGATGCGTCCAACCTCTTCAACCGTGGTGACGTCTCGGCCGAGGGCTACTTCGCCGTCGGAGGCGCCACGGAGGCCAGCCCCTGGGCCATGGGCTTCCTGCTCGGCGCGTTCACGATCGTCGGGTTCGAGTCGGCCGCCAACCTCGCCGAAGAGACGAAGAATCCGGCCTACGTGGTGCCACGCGCGATGTACCGCGCTGTGATCACGCTCGGCATCCTCGGCATGCTGTTCCTCATCGCCGTGACCGGCCTCGCCGGCGACCCCGTCGCGCTGGCCGGCTCGGGAACCCCGATCGCGGATGTCATCACGAACGTGCTCGGTGGCTTCGTGGGCAAGGCGATGCTCGTGCTCGTGGTCATTTCGATCTTCTCCTGCGGTCTGGTCATCACGCTGAGCGGCTCGCGCCTGATCTGGGCGATGTCGCGCGACGAGCGCTTCCCCGGATGGCAGATGTTCCACAAGATCTCGCCTTCGCGCGGCACGCCGATGAACGCGACGGTCATCATGTTCGTCGTGAGCCAGGCGGTACTCGGCGTCTTCGCGTTCTCGACCGACGCGCTGTTCGCGCTGTTCTCGGCCGCGACGCTCTTGCCGGCCATCATCTACGCGGCCACCGTCGCCCTGTACATCGTGAAGCGCCGCCAGCTTCCGCCGACGCGCGGCTTCAGCCTCGGTCGCTGGGAGGTCCCGGTGCTCGCGGTCGCCGTCGTGTGGCTGGTCTGGGAACTGCTGATCTTCCGTGACGCGTCGTTCCGGGCGTCGTGGAACTACGTGGCCGTCATGGTCGCGATCGGCGCGGTGTACTTCGTCTACCTGCTCGCCCGCAAGGGGGTCAGCGGCCTGACGATGCCCGACATGGAGTCGATCGACGCGACCCTCGACGCCGAGCCCGAGGTGGGGGAGCAAGCGCGCCACAGCCGCTGAATCCGGAGCCCTCGTGCTAGCCCGGCGGTCGATCGATCGCCGGGCTAGCGGGCTCTTGTCGCGAACGCCGTGCTGAGGAGCCGGACGATACGATCGAGCCGCCGCGTGTGGGCGGCGAGCGTGGGAGGTGGACGTGGCGCATTCGGCGATTCCGGCCGAACGGTGGAGCGTGATCGAGCAGGAGCTCGCGGCGCACGAGTACGTGCGCACGGTCGACCTGGTCGAGCGTCTCGACGTCTCGGTCGAGACGGTGCGTCGCGATCTCGCCGTCATGGAGTCCCGCGGGGTGCTGGTGCGGGTGCGCGGGGGTGCGGTGGCGTCCGGCCAGAAAACGAGGGTGGAGAGTTCCTACTCCGAGCGCTCGCAGTCCGGCCAGCGGGAGAAGGCTGCGATCGGCCGGGCAGCGGCGGCCATGGTGCCGGACGACTCGACCGTGGTCATCGACGTCGGCACCACCGCGCTGCACGTCGTTCGTTCGCTGAGCACCAGCTTCGAAGGTCTCCTCGTGACCAACTCGTTGCCCGCCGCCACCTTGGCCAGTGAGCGGCTCACGTGCGGCGTCGTCGTGCTCGGGGGCCGGGTGCGCCGCGGGGACCTCGCGGTGTCCGGTATGCGGTCGCACGAATTCCTCCAGGACTTTCGTCCCGATGTCGCGTTTCTCGGGTCCGGCGGCATCTCCACCAGCGCGGGGTTGACCGACTTCGACTATGACGAGGTGCACCTGCGCCGCGTCATCATCGAGGTCAGCGCACACGCCTGGGTGCTCGCCGACGCGACGAAGTTCGGCACGGTGGCGCCCTTCCGGGTCGGGGGCTTCGACGACCTCGCGGGCGTGGTGACCGACCAGCAGCCCTCAGCGGAACTCCGGGAGTCGATCGTCGCCGCGGGCGGGGACGTGATCGTCGGCGCACCCTAGGTCGCGCCGGGCTGTCGAGCAGCGACCGACGGCCGAGGGGCGATGGGCCGTGGCAGTGAGGGTGTCGTCGCCGCGGAGCGGGACCCTCTCGCGGCCTCGCGGATCGGATCTAGCGGATCTCGCACTCGTTCTAGCGCCTTCTGGGTGAAGGCAGAACGAGAGGAGAGAACGGTGACCGAAGCGGCCATCGAAGTCCGGGGGCTCGTCAAGAGATTCGGCGAGAATGTCGCGGTCGACGGGATCGACCTGACCGTCCCGGCGGGGACCGTCTATGGCGTCCTGGGGCCCAACGGTGCGGGCAAGACCACGACGGTGAAGATGCTGGCGACGCTCCTGAAGCCCGATGAGGGAGACGCGCGTGTGTTAGGCCGGGACGTGGTGAGCGAGGCCGACGAGGTGCGGAGCCTCGTGAGCATGACCGGCCAGTACGCGTCGGTCGATGAGGATCTCACCGGCACGGAGAACCTCGTGCTGTTGGCCCGCCTGCTCGGATACTCCAAGAAGGCGGCCGCGGCGCGGTCCGATCTGTTCCTGGAGACGCTCGGCCTCACGGCTGCAGCGCATCGGCAGGTGAAGAACTACTCCGGCGGCATGCGCCGCCGCCTCGACATCGCGGCAAGCCTGCTGTCGGTACCGAAGCTGCTGTTCCTCGACGAACCGACGACGGGTCTCGATCCGCGCAGCCGCAACCAGGTGTGGGAGATCGTCCGCGCGATCGTCGACCAGGGCACGACGGTGCTGCTCACCACGCAGTACCTCGACGAGGCCGATCAGCTGGCGTCGCGCATCGCGGTGATCGATGAGGGCCGCGTCATCGCCGAGGGGACCAAGGGCGACCTCAAGTCGTCGATCGGCAGCGGCAGTGTCCACGTCCGTCTGCGCGATCCCGCCCGCCGCGAGGACGCCGCGCGTCTGCTGGCCGAGACGCTCGGTGCCGACGTGCAGCGAGACGCCGACCCCGTGGCCCTCACCGCTCGCCTGCGCCAGGACGCTACCGCCAACGCTGCCGATGCCGCGGTGACGGAGTTGGCGGCACATCAGACCGGCGTGGCCCTCGGAGAACTCGCCCGCGCCGGGATCATCGTGGACTCCTTCTCGATGGGGCAGCCCAGCCTCGACGAAGTGTTCCTCGCCCTCACCAACCATCCAGCGATTCCTGAGGAGGTCGCATGACCACGCAGCCGACGACCGCCACACCAGAGCTCAGCGCACCGCGCACCGACGACCTGGCGAAGGTCTTCATCACCGAACGTCCGCCGCGCCCGTCCGCGTGGTCGGCATCCGTGACGTTCGGATGGCGCGCGCTGCTCAAGATCAAGCACGTGCCCGAGCAGCTGTTCGACGTCACGCTCTTCCCGATCATGATGACGCTGATGTTCACCTACCTGTTCGGTGGTGCGCTCGCCGGTTCCCCGACCGATTACCTGCAGTTCTTCCTGCCGGGAATCCTGGTGGTGAGCATCGTGATGATCACGATGTACACCGGGCTCTCGGTCAACACCGATATCGAGAAGGGCGTCTTCGACCGCTTCCGGACGCTGCCCATCTGGCGGCCCGCCCCGATGGTGGGCTACTTGCTGGGTGACGGATTCCGGTACGCGATCGCCTCGACGGTCATCGTCGTGATGGGACTGATCCTCGGGTACCGGCCGCAGGGCGGGCCGACCGGCGTGTTGGCCGGCGTCGCGGTGCTGCTCGTCTTCTGCTTCGCGTTGTCGTGGATCTGGACGATGTTCGGGCTGCTCCTGCGCTCCGACAAGTCCGTGATGGGCGTCAGCATGATGGTGATCATGCCGCTGACCTTCCTCTCCAGTGCGTATGTCGACCCGTCGACGATGCCGAACTGGCTGGAGGCGTTGGTGGCGGTCAACCCGATCACCTTCGCCGTCGACAGCGTGCGGTCGTTGATGTCGGGCGAGTGGCCCGGCACGGACCTGGTCTGGTTGTCGGTGCTCAGCGCCGCCCTCATCGCCATCTTCGGCCCGGTGACGATGCGCCTCTACAACCGCAAGTAACCCGCGGCGGTCACTGACGTCCCGATGTAGGTGGTCGAGTAGCGACCGCCCTTCGATACGCCGCTCGTTCCTCGCGGCTACTCAGGAACCGGAACGAGTGAGCACTCAACTCCCTGTAGGTGGTCGAGTAGCGACCGAGGAACGAGGGAGCGTATCGAGACCACGGGACGCAAGCGTGGTCTCGATACGCCTGCTCGCAGAGCTCGCTGCTACTCGACCACCTATACCGCGGCATAGGTGGTCGAGTAGCGGCGCCCTTCGATACGCCGCTCGTTCCTCGCGGCTGCTCAGGAACCGGATCGAGGGAGCGTATCGAGACCACGGGACGCAAGCGTGGTCTCGATACGTCGGTCGCTGAGCGACCTCCTACTCGACCACCTATGGCGTGGGTTGGCGGGGTCAGCGCAGGCGCCAGTCGACGGGTTCGGAGGGTCGGTAGGAGCAGAAGGTGCCGGTGTTCACCGAACCGCGCAGATGCGCGCCGAGAGCCGGATGCGCAGCGTCGATCTTGCGGAGTGCGTCGCGAATGCGTGCCGTGACCGTCTTGCGTGCCCGCTCGGTCTCGTCGCCGAGGCGGCGGGGGCGCCCGCCGATGCGGGTCGCCGCTCGCAGCTCGTCGATCAGTGCGGTCCGCTCGACCAGGAGCGCGTCACGTCGCTCGACGTCGCCGGCCAGGCCCGCTGCGTCGAGCAGTTCGTCCAGCTCCTCCAGCCGGGTGCGGTACTGCTGACGCGCGGTGTCGTCGAGGACAGGCTCGGCGCGGAGGCGCAGCGTGGCCTCGACCTGCGGGTCGTGATGGGGATTCAGCAGATCCGCGCTGGAGATGTCGGCCCCGGAGGCGGTGATGAGGGTGTGCAGGTCGGCCAGGCCCTTGGCATGAGGAAGGGTCACCGCTTCGCCCTTCCAGCCCAGCCGCCACAGCGCGCCGTCGCGACGAAACTCGTTCCCTTCCCGCGGCTCGGCGGGTCGTTCGGTGGGGCGGGCGGGACGGGAGAGGACCTCGGCGGCGCGACGTTCCAACCGCGGAGCATCGAGATCGGCGAGGGTGGGGACGAGCCTCTCCTCGACCGCGTGCCGCCGGGGGTCGTCGTCGCGGAGAGCCTCGATGAGAGCGAGCTGCGCGGTGGCGGCCCAGAACGGCGACGAGAGGTGCTCGGCCTGCCGGGCGGCGCGCTCGAGGTACTCGACCGCCAGGTGCTGGTGGCCCGCGGCAGTCTCGAGCATCCCGAGATAGAGGTCGATCGGCCCGCCGAGCTCCATGCCGTACAGGTCGACCGACCACGTACCGCTGAGCGCGATCAACCGTTCTCGCGCCCGGTCGATGAGCACGGCATCGCCGGTACCGGCGGCGGCGAGCGCCAGCACGCGGTCGTAGAGGATGCGAGGGACGCCGTCGCCGTTCTCGTCGACGCGCTCGAGCAGGTCGAGGGCTTCGCGATACCGGCCCTCCTCGGCGGCCTGCGCGGCACACAGCACGTCGTAGTTGAAGGCGCTATCGGCCAGCAGGCTCAGCGCGTGGCGGGCCTGCTCGCCGTCGCCGCGGCGAAGATGCAGGACCCACCGCAGATAGTGGACCGCCCAGTTGAAGATGCGTTCGTGAGGTAGCGCCTTTTCGCCGCGCTCGCAGCGCTCCCACGCCTCGTCGAAGCGGCCGCGGAAGCCGGCGATCAGGGCGGCGTCGATGTGCTCGCTCGCCGCGAAGATCGGCGTCTCATACCGGGACGCGAGGGCGGCGAACGCGCGATACTGCTCGAGATAGCCGGGGTCATTCTGCTCCAGCATCGTGGCCCACAGCAACGAGGCGGCGAACTGCTCGGTGGTGCGGTCGCCGTGCCGCCGCGCGACCGTCTGCAGTTCCGCGACGACGCGTTGCCGTTGGGCCGCCTTGCCCGCTCTCCAGAGCACCGCGTGATGGACCGACAGCATCGTGCTGAGCGAGTCGTCGTCAGCGTCGGCACGGGCGGCCTCGGCGAGGTGCTCGACGACGGCGCTGTACACGTCGTCGTCGGCCTCGGGAAGGGGGCCGGACAGCAACGCGGCGGAACTCGTTCGCAGGAGCGCCATGACGCGGCGACGGTCGATCTCGGAGTAGGAATAGAGTCCGAGCGCGAGTCGGGCGGCCGTGACCGGCGAACGCTGCGTCGCCTCGTCGAGCAGCTCGTTCAGCAGCGCGACGGCCTCGGCTCTGGGCGTCCGCTCGAGCCTGGCGGCGAAGTGCATCTCGGCGGCGAGATCGAGACGGATGAGCGCCCGGCGCTCCACATCGCGGGTGATGGCGGCGGCTTGGCGGTAATAGCCCGTGGACGTGGGCAGATCGAGACGGGAGTTGGCATCGCGGCCGGCGGCGACGAGAAGGTCGACGGTGCGCTCGGCGTCGATCAGCTCGCCCGCCTGCACGGCGTGCTCGGCGGCCTGACCGGGCAGGACCGCCTGCGGATGGTCGTCGAGCACGCGGACGATCGCCGCGTGCCAACGTGCCTCGGTGGCGGGGTCGAGGTCGTTCAGCACGGTCTCGCGCACGAGGTCGTGGACGAACTCGTAGACGCCCTCGCTCGTGGTGCGTAGGAGCCGGGCGGTCAACGCCGCCGCCAGCGCGCTTGAGCAGTCGTCGATCGACTGGCCGGCGATGGCCGCCAGGACGCGCAACGTGCTGGGGTTCCCCAGGACGGCCGCGGCCTGCAGGAGGGCCAAAGTCGCCGACGGCAGTGGGCGCAACCTGCTGCGCACCGCGTCGGTGACGCCCGGCGTGAGGGCCTGCTCGCCGTGACCGCTCGCCCACAGCCGGGCGGTCTGTTCGACGAAGAACGGGTTGCCTCCGGAGCGATGGTGCAGGCGCTGGACGAACGTGGCCGGTGGGTGCTGACCGGTGACCCGGTGCACGAGGTCGCCGACGGCCTCGAGGTCCAGTCCGGCGAGCTGGATGGTTCCCGCCTGGGGCATGAGCGCGGTGAGGACGCGGTGCGCCTCGCGGGCGGGGTCGATCTCGGTGTCGCGGTAGGTCCCGATGACGAGGATGCGCTCGAACCAGGTGTGGCGGGCCAAGAACTCGAGGAGCTGCACGGACGTGGCGTCCGCCCAGTGCAGGTCCTCGATGACGACGACGAGCGGCTGGCGGTGGGAGATCATGGCGAGCAAGGTGGCGACCGCGTCGAAGAAGGCGAACTCCGGACCGCTCCGGTCGTCGATGCCACCCAGCTCGGTGGGATCGAGGCCGACGTCGGCTGCGAGCGCGTCGAATTCGGCGGTTCCCAGTGCTCGTTGGAGGGCCCGGAACGCCTGAGTCCACGGCCAGAGCATGGGCGTGCCCTGGGAGCTGCTGCAGGTGCCGACGGCGGCGACCGCCCCGAGGGAGCGGGCATGCTCGATCGATGCGCCGATGAGGGTCGTCTTGCCGATGCCCGCTTCGCCGCTGACCAGGACCAGGCCGCCGTGACTGGTGACGGTCCGGGCGACGTCGTCACGCAGACGCGAGATCCAGTCGTCGCGACCGAAGATGGCGGTGCTCATCGAGTGCGAGTGTCTCATGTCCTACCGACAGCCCGGCGAAGTCGATGCGCTGCGAATGCCGACCGGACTCGGCCGTGCTTCGATCGTAGGGACATCCCACGACGAAAGGTTCCCCGTGCCCGAGAAGATCGTTTACACCGCGTCCGTCACGTCCACCGGCGATGGCCGCAACGGCCACGTCCGCAGCGCTGACGGCCTGATCGACACCGACGTTCGCGCGCCTCAGGAGATGGGCGGCGAGGGTGGCGCGACGAACCCCGAACAGCTCTTCGCCGCCGGTTATGCCGCGTGCTTCCACTCCGCACTCAAGGCGACGAGCAAGCAGCACGGGGTGGAGATCGTGGACTCCGCCGTCACCGCCGATGTCGGCATCGGTCCCAAGGAGGGTGGCGGTTTCGAGCTGGCGGTGACGCTGAACGTCGAACTCGGCGGCGGCATCTCACAGGAGGACGGGCAGCGCGCCGTCGAAGCCGCGCACGAAGTGTGCCCCTAATCCAACGCGACCCGCGGCAACGTCGAGGTCACCCTCAACGTCGACGTCGCCTGAACTCGGCGATCAGGGGGCGAGGGCCGCGACGGCGCTGATCTCGATGAGCGCTCCGGGTACCCCGAGGCCCGCGACCCTGGCCGCGGTGACCAGCGGGGGAGCGCCGTCGCGCGCCAGGTGAGGTGCGATGGCGCCGTACGCGGCGGTGAGATCGGCGTCGTCGTCGACGAGCACGAACCACTGGACGACATCGGCCAGGCTCGCGCCCGCCGCGGCCAGCGCGATGCGGGCATTCTCGAGCGCCTGGGTGGCCTGGTCGGCGATGTCGGAGGAGACGAGGACTCCGGCTTCGTCCACCCCGTTCTGGCCCCCGAGGTAGATGGTGGTCGCGCCGGACGGTACGACCGCGGCATGGCTGAACGCGGGACTGGCGAGGAGCCCTGGCGGTTGCAGAAACGTGATCGACATGGACGCCACGCTGCCAGCGCCCGCTGACAGAAGTGCGACTCCTGGGTCAGTGGGAGAACGCCCGCATGAGTTCGGGGACGGCCGTGAGGTGCTGATTGAGCACGTCCACCGCCGTCGCCGCGTCGTGGGACTCGAGGGCTGCGACGATCTCCCGGTGTTCGCGCTCGATCGTCTCGCGCCGGTGCGGACCTTCGGTGATCGTCCGGACGGCCAACCGGATGTGCCGCGGTCGCAAGGCGTGATAGAGGTCGGCCAGCACCCGGTTGGCACCATGTTCGACGAGCGACTGGTGGAAGTGCTGGTCGAGGCGGGCGAAGGTGAACCAGTCCTGGACGGCGCCGGCCTCCTCCATGGCCTCGAGCGTCTGCTCGACACCCGCGGGCGCGCCGCGCCGTTGGCGACAGATCTTGGTGAGCGCCGCCGTTTCGATGACCAGCCGGGTCTCGTAGATCTCCTGCATCTCCGTCGCCGTGATGACGCGCACCTGCGCCCCGCGGCGGGGTACGAGGTCGACGTACCGCTCGGCATGGAGCCGTCGTAACGCCTCGCGCACGGGGGTGCGGGACGTGCCGACGCTGCGTGCGAGCCCGGACTCGTCGAGGAACTCGCCTTCGGCGTACGTGCCCACGAGAATCGCCTCGCTGATCTTGCGGTAGGCGGTCGCGCTGGCCGACGGGGAGACGTCCCCGGCAGCCTCGTCGGCGGGCATTGACATGGCCCCACCGTACCCCTAGAGTCGCTCCAACCCGTGTCCTAGGTCACGGAACAGCACGTGTGCAGCGTGTATACAACGTGCACACCACAGGTATTTCTGCGGTGTTACGAACGAGAATCAGGAGCTTGATCAGCGTGTCCCCCGCCCCCCGCCATGCCGTGTGGTTGTCCGAGCCGTCGAGCGCGGCCATCGAGATGGCCAGCCTCGCCGGCTACGACACCATCGTCCTCGACGTCGAGCACGGCACCTTCGACCTCGGCGCACTCGACTGGGTGCTGCCGCTGATCCGTGCCCGCAAGATGGAGGCCATCGTCAAGGTCCTCGGACCCGAGCGCGGCCCGATCCAGCAGGCGCTCGACCTCGGTGCCAGCGCCGTGGCCGTTCCGCACGTGGAGTCCGCCGCCCACGCGGCCGAGGTGACCGCCTTCGCCAAGTTCCCGCCGCTGGGCCTGCGGTCGTTCGCCGGTGGACGCACCTCGCACTACCGCGGGTTCACCGACGCGTGGGTGACCGAGCAGGACAGCACGACGCGCTGCTTCCCGATGATCGAGGACGCGTCGGCCTACGACGAGATCGAGGAGATCCTCGCCCTGCCGACCGTCGACGGCGTGTTCATCGGCCCCTCCGATCTGTCGCTGCTGCGCGGCCGGGGTGCCTACAGCGTCTCCGACGCCGACCTCGACGACCTCCGGACGATCGCCCGCGCCGCTCGCGCCGCCGGCAAGCCGTGGATCCTCCCGGCGTGGAGCGACGCGGAGAAGCGGCTGGCCGTGCAGGAAGGCGCGGAGACCATCATCGGCGTCATGCAGTACGGCGCCATGCTGACCGGCTTCACCGCCGCACTCGACACCATGCGCACCATCGAGAACGAGGAAGGGAACGCCTGATGAGCGTCATCGTCGCTGCCGCCCAATTCGCCCCCACGGCTGACAAGGCGGCGAATCTCGCCGAGATCGAGCGCCTCGTGCGCGCCGCGCGGGAGCAAGGTGCCCGTCTCGTGGTCCTGCCCGAGTACGCGATCTTCACCGTCGACGCGATGGACGACCGGTTCGTCGAGGCGGCGGAACCGATTGACGGCCCGTCGGTGAGCCGGCTGGCCGAGCTCTCGGCCGAACTCGACGTCACCCTCGTCGCGGGCATCAACGAGTCCGCCGAGGACGGCCGCATCCACAACACCCTCGTCGGCCTCCAGGGCGGCGAGGTGCGTGCCGTGTACCGCAAGGTGCACCTGTACGACGCCTTCGGCTACCGCGAGTCCGACCGGGTCATCGCGAGCGACCCGGTCACGCCGCAGCTGCTCGACGTCGACGGGTTCACCGTCGGCATGCAGACGTGCTACGACCTGCGGTTCCCCGAAACGTCGCGCACGCTCGTCGACGCCGGCGCGGACGTCATCGCGTTGCCCGCCGAGTGGGTGCCCGGACCGCTCAAGGAGTTCCACTGGACCACGCTCCTGCGCGCCCGGGCCATCGAGAACACCGTGTACGTCGTGGCCGCCGACCAGTGCGCCCCGACGGGCGCGGGCAACAGCGTCGTGCTCGACCCCATGGGCAATACCCTCGCCGGGGTGGGCGAGGCGGACGGGATCGCCGTCGCGGCCCTGGACTCTGAGCGCCTCGCCACGGTCCGCACGATCAACCCCGCGCTCACGCTGCGCCGCTACCGCGTGACGCCACGAGAGGAGTGACGATGCACCTCACGCGCGCCGGCGCGGCACTCGGTGCCGTCGCCGTCATGACCGCGTCCCTCGCCGCCTGCGGCGCTGGAAGCGGTGAGAGCGAGTACGTCTTGCACTACTCGACCTACTCCAACGCCACCTCCGACCAGTCCAAGACCGTCCAGCGCTGGGCCGAGGACGTCGAGCGCCTCACCGATGGCGAGGTCACGGTGCGGTTCCACTACTCCGAGAGCCTCGTCGGTGCCGACGAGTCGGTGGCCGCGACGCTCGACGGTCGCGTCGACCTGGCGCAGGTCGGATCGCTGTACGCGGCCTCCGACCTCTCGATGTACACGGCATCGGAGTTGCCGTTCGAGTCCACCAACCCCGAGGCGCATCTGCGCACGCTCAGCCGGTTGTACGAGGAGAACGGCACCTTCCGCGAGGACTTCGACCGCCAGGGCGTGCGTCTGCTGTTCGCGCTCCCGATCGGCAACGCCGTGCTGGGCTATACGTCGCCGGTGCAGAGCATCGATGACATCAAGGGCACCAGCGTGCGTGCGGGCGGGCTGCTGTCGCAGGTGATGGTGGCGGCAGGCGTCAACCCGGTCGCGATGACCGCCACGGACGTGTACGAGTCCATGGAGCGAGGCATCGTCGACGGCTACACGTCGCTCGGCATGTCGAACCTGCCGACGTTCGGTCTGTCGACGTCGACGCCCCACCTCGTCGACCCCGGGGTGGGGGCGTACGGGTCGTCGATCGTGGTGATGAACGAGGACCTGTTCCAGGACATGCCCGAGGAGTACCAGGCCGCGTTGCTCGAAGCGGCCGAGAACGCCATCGGATACGGCTTGGAGGAACTCGACGAGCTCGGCATGCTCGCCTGCGAGCAGTTGCTCGAGGCGGGCACGCAGTTCTCGGCACTCCCCGAGGCCGAGGTCGAGGCGTTGCGTGAGCGCGCCGGAATCGCCGAGGACTGGGTGGAGCGCTACGAGGAGCGTGACTACGACGCACAGTCGGTGCTCGAGGACTATCGCGAGATTCTCGCCGAGGAGCACGCGGACTCCGACTACGTCGACGCGTTGCCCCGCTGCATGCAGGAGGCCCAGCGATGAACGACGTGACCTTCCCTCGCCCGGTGCGGGCGCTGTCGTCGGTGCTGAGCATCATCGCCGGGATCGTGCTGTTCGGCCTCGGTGCCCTCACGGTCGCCGACGTCGTGAGCCGCAATCTGCGGGACCAGTCGATCCTCGGCGCGGTCGAGATCTCGGCCCTGTTGCTGGTGGCCGTGGCGTTCTTCGGGCTCGCGGCCGCCGAGATCGACGGCCGGCACGTCTCGGTGAGCCTGGTCGAGGACCGTCTTGGCCGCCGCGGTCGGATGGTGCTCAGTGTCGTTCGCGCCGTGCTGTTGACGGTGCTCGGCGTGATCTTGGTGGTCGGCATGGTCGGCGTCTTCGACAGCGCGCTCGACCGTGGCGAGACGACCAACGACATTCTCCGGCTTCCCACGTGGCCGGCCAAGTTGGCCGTGCTGCTGTCCTTCGGACTGTTCTTCGCCCTGGCGGTGTGGAAGCAGATCCTGATCTTCCTCGCACTCCGCAACGGCGAGGACGTTTCCGCCAACGAGCGCGACGCGCTCGAGCCCGCAGCCTCGGGAGGTTCCCATGACCGCTGAATCCGTTCTGATCCTCCTGCTGGTCCTCGCCCTCTTCCTGGGGTTCCTGGCGATCCGGCTGCACGTGGGGCTGTCGCTCATGCTCGCCGGATTCGTCGGCGTCGTCCTCATGCGCGGCACCGGTGCGGCGATGGGCACCGCGGCCAACCAGCCGTACTCGTCGGCGGCCGACTACTCGCTGACGATCATCCCGTTGTTCATCGTGATGGGCGTGCTGGCCGTTCACGCGGGCCTCGCGCAGGCGGGCTTCGACTTCGCCACGCGGGTGTTCCGGAAGCTCCCGGGGGGCAGCGCCGTGGCGTCGCTCGCGGGGTCGGGACTGTTCGCGGCCGTGACGGGCTCGAGCGTCGCCACCGTCGCGACGATGGCGCGGGTGTCGACGGACGCCATCGTCAAGGCCGGCTACGGGCTCCGGCTCGCCGCGGGCGTCGTCTGCGCGGGTGGCACCCTCGGGGTCCTCATCCCGCCTTCGATCGTGCTCGTGCTCTACGGCGTGGTCGCCGAGGAGAGCATCGGTCAGTTGCTGCTCGCCGGCATCGGACCCGGGCTGCTGACCATCCTCGCCTACGCCGCGACGGCGATGATCATCGTCTCGCTGCGTCGGCGCGGGATCGCGCGTCGTGAGGCGGAGGTCGAGGCGAGCGCCGGCACCGATGCCGCAGGTGGCGGAACAGCGACCACCGTCCGCACCGAGGAGAGTGCCAAGCTCGACATCAGCGGAGTGCTGTTCCTCGCGGTGATCTTCGGGGTGTCGATCGGCACCATCTACCTGGGCATCGCCACCCCGACGGAGGCCGCCTCGTTCGGTGCGATGTCGGCGTTGGTCATCTTGCTGCTGCGCGTCCGCCCGCCGCAGTGGGCCGCGCAGCTCAAGGAATCGATCACCGAAGCCGTGGGCCTGACCGCGATGACGTTCCTGCTGCTGGTCGGCGCCGGAGTGTTCACGTACTTCCTGGCGCTGTCGGGCGCGAGTGCCGCGCTCGTGGACGCCGTGGTGGGTGCCGAGTTGCAGCCCTACCTCGTGCTGGTGCTCTGCCTGCTGCTGCTGCTTCCGCTGGGCATGTTCCTCGACGGCATCTCGATGATCCTCATCGCCGCCCCGTTGCTGCACCCGATCCTCACCGGGTACGGCTTCGACGGGATCTGGCTGGGCGTCATCATCGTCAAGGTCGCGGAGATGGCGCTCATCACCCCGCCCGTGGGCATGAACGCGTTCGTGTACTCCGGCGCGGTGCCGGAGGCAGGGCTGGGCAAGGTGTTCCGGGGCATCGCTCCGTTCATCGTCGCCGACGTCGCGGTGGTCGCGCTGCTGATCGCCGTGCCGGGCATCGTCACGTTCCTTCCGGAGCTGTCCGGCGCCGTATGAGCTGATACAGGGCCGATGGGGCGGGGACACGTAGTGTCCCCGCCCCTGTCATCTGTGCTGATGTCGTGACAGAACGCGGTCCTGCGCTCGGTGGGCCGGGCCGTTCTGCGTTCGTCTCACAACGTCATCGTTCCGAGCGGCCGGCGTAACACTGCTGACCCATCTCGCTCCTAGCGTCGTCCGTGCTGACGGCGGCGGGAAAGTCTCGCCACCTTCCGACGAAGGATGCACGATGACCTTGGAACGTCCCCCTCAGACCCGCTGGCCCCGACGCGTGATGCGAGGGGTCGCCGGCATGCTCGGCCTCGCCATCATGGCATCGCTCGCCGGCGCAGGACCGGCAACGGCTGCCCCCACGGCTGCCGAGAGCTGGAGCAGTCTGGGCGAGAATCTGCAGGAGCTGACCGTCGAGGCGACAGCCGCGGGCATCGACTTCGGTGTCTCGGTGACTGACCTGAGCGGGACGTTTTCCGGTGCGTCGATGAGCATCGGGAGTCAGGAGCCGGTCAAGGCGGCCAGCGTCATCAAGCTGCCGTTGCTCGCGGCCCTCATGGCCGAAGCCGATCGAGGCACGCTGAGTCTCGATGAGGTTGTAACCATCGAGGCGGGCAGCAGCAACATCGTCGGCGGATCCGGGACGTTGCGCGATGAGACGTTCCCGCTGGACATCACCGTCGGCGAGCTCATGGAGCTGATGGTGCAGGTCTCCGACAACACCGCGACGAACGTCCTGATCGACCGGGCCGGGGGCTTCGATGCCGTCAACGCGTACATCGAGAGCCTCGGGTTCGAGCACCTGTGGCTCGGCCGCAAGATGATCCATCCGGCGACACCGCCGCTGCAGGAGAACTGGATCACGAGCGGCGAGGTCACCGAGCTGCTGCGAATGCTCCACGCGGACGAGATCCTCAGCCCGGCGTCGAGTGAGCACATCATCGAACTGATGAAGGGTCAGCTGGTCGACACGAAGTTCGGTGCGGTTGTGCCGCGCGACGTTCTGGCGAACAAGACCGGCGAGCTGGCCGACGTCTCCCACGACTCGGGCTACATCCTGGTGCCCGGACGCGAGGTTGCGTTGACGGTGACCACGGCTTTCGGTGATCCCCTCACCCGCGCCGAGGTCGACCAGTACGTGCAGCGCGCTGCGTCGATCGTCTACGACGCCACGCGCGAGCCGCTGGCCGCCGAGCCCACGGCGTGGCCCGGTCTCGCGGCCGACGTGCAACCGATCCTCGATGCAGCCGCGGAAGCAGGCATTGACATCGGGGTCGCGATCGAGGACCTCTCAGGCTACTACGACGACCAGCAGCTGTTGCTCGGTGCGCAGGACCGCTTCACCACGGCCAGCACCATCAAGATGTCCCTGGCCGCGACCGTGATGCACCAGGTGGAGCGCGGGATGCTGTCGCTCGACGACGTCGTGACGATCACCGAGGACGAACGGTACGGCGGATCGGGCTCGCTGAAGGACAATCCCTTCCCGCAGGACGTCAGCGTCGGCACCCTGCTCGACCTCACGGTGACGATCAGCGACAACACCGCCACGAACAAACTCGTCGACGTGGTCGGTGGATTCGACGTCATCAACGCCCTCACCCAAGCGGTCGGCATCGCGAAGGAGGATCTGCACTTCGGTCGCAAGATGTTCGGGCCGATCGTCCCGCCGGACGGGGACATCTGGTTGACGCCACACGGTGTGAACCAACTGATGGTGCTGTTCTACGACATCGCCGAGGGCGAGGCGGACCTGCCGGAGTTCATGAGCGCGGAGTCGGCGCAGTTCATCATCGAGCTGATGCTCAGCCAGCAGGTCAAGACCAAGCTGGGAGCGACGATCCCGGCCGAGGTGCTGGCCCACAAGACTGGGGAGAACGACACGGTCAGCCACGACATCGGCATGGTGCTCCTGCCCGGTCAGGAGATCACCCTCTCGGTGTTCTCTCGTGGGTTGCCGGGATTCAGCGGCGACGTCCAGGCGACGGCGAACCCGTATCTGCAGCAGATCGGTGCCGCTGTGTACGCGTACCTGCTGGAGACGGCGCCGGTCGAGCAGCCCGGCCCGGTGAAACCGACCGTGCCGGCGCCCGCCGAGCCGCCGACCTCCGGGCCGGCGCCCGTTCCGCAGCCCGGCGGTCAGCAGGTGGCGGTGGGCGCTGCGATCCCCGACCTGGGCACCCCGCGCTCGGTGGTGCCGCTGTTGGCACTGGCCGTTGCCATGCTCACCTGCGGCGCAGCGCTCGCGAGCCGGCGCCGAAGCCGTGGCGGTCGAGTCACCCAGTGATGCTCGCGTGAAATCACCTCGAGGCGGCGTCAGGGAATGCCGTCGCTGTCTCACGCGCTGTGACGGATATGCGTGCTGCGTTCTATGACTCCTACGGTGACGTCGATGTGCTCCAGGTCGGGGAACTGCCCGACCCGAGGGTCGGCCCCGGTGAAGCGCTGGTCGAAGTCCGCGCCGCTGCGGTCAACCCCGTCGACTGGAAGGTGATGGCCGGGGGACTGGACCCGCTGATGGAGGTCCGGTTCCCCGCCATCCCCGGGTGGGACGTCGCGGGCGTCGTGCGGGCGGTCGGCCCGGACATCCCGGAGGTCGAGGTCGGGGACCACGTTCTGGCCTACGGCCGCAAGGACTGGGTGCAGGCAGGCACCTTCGCCGAACTCGTCTCGGTTCCGGTGCGGGCCATCGCGCACAAGCCCGCCGAGCTGAGCTGGGAGGAGGCCACTGCGCTGCCGCTGGCCGGCCAGACCGCTGCGCGGACCCTCCGCGACCGTCTCGCCGTGACCGACGGCGATGTCGTACTCGTGCACAACGCCTCGGGTGGCGTGGGCCGGATGGGCGTGCAGCTGGCGCGGATCCTCGGCGCCCGCACCGTCATCGGCACCGCCTCGGAGCGCCATCACGACCGACTGCGCGAGCTCGGTGCGACGCCCGTCGTCTACGGCGAGGGCCTCGCCGATCGGGTGCGCGAGATCGCCCCCGGCGGTGTGGACGTCGTGGCGGACTTCGTCGGCGGCGTGTACGACGTGAGCCAGGCCGTGCTCACCGAGGGCGGGCGCTACGCGTCGATCGCCGAGCACGACGTCCCCGGCATCGAGGACCGGATCGTGTGGGTACGACCCGACGGCGCCCAACTGCAGTGGCTCGCCGACCTCGTCGCCGACGACCGGCTCGAGGTTGACGTCGTCCGCGTCTTCGAGGAACTCGAGGACGCCGGCGCGGCGCTGCGCGCGAACCGGGAGGGTCACGGCGGCAAGGTCGTCCTGCGGGTGAGCGAGGACTGACGCCGTCGGCGGGTCGGCGACTAGCTGGTGCGTCGCGCCGCCGGTTGACCGTGCAGATCGCGAACGAACTCGACGAGTAGGTCCGCCATCGGTTCGGGTTCCCACTCATGATCGCGTCCCGGCGCGGTCGCGGTGCGCCCGGAGGGGAGAGCGGCTGCGATCGCGGTGGCCGTTTCGGTCATGCCGGGAAAGGTGTGCTCGCCGACGAGGGTGAGCACCGGCATGGACAGTTCGGCATACGGCGCGGACCCGGCCCAGACCAAGGCCTCACCGTCGGCGCGGTAGCTGACGACGTCGGCGACGATCTGCGGGTAGGACGGATCCTGTCGTGCGCCTTCGAGCCATTCGGGAGGCATGTCCTTCATGTACTGGGCGAGCGCTCCGTCGAGATCGCCATCGTCGAGGCGTCGCTCGAACTCGCCGATCCAAGCACGCACGTCGTCCTCGTCCATGTCCATCGGTGCCTCCCACAGCACCAGCCCGTCGACCGGCAGCCCGGCCGCCGCGGCGGCGAGCGAGATGGCGCACCCGGAGGAGTGACCGACGAGCACCGCGCGACCCCCGGCGGCATCGATCGCGGTACGCAGCATGGCGAGTTCGCGTTGCAGCCCGAGGTGTCCGCTGGCGACGCTCTCGCCCCGGCCGAGCCGGTCGGGAACGACCGTGGTGAGGCCCCTCGCCGCGGCCAGTTCCGCCGTGCGGGTCGTCGCCGGGTCGACGGCGCGGTGGGGGCCCGCGCCGGCGACGAACACGACGGCGGGGCCGGTGCCGCGCAGGTCGAAGGCGACGGTGTCACCGAGGTCTGTGGTGGCGTAGCTGCTCATGGTGGTTCCTTTCAGCTTGTGCGGCCGTCGAGGTGGATGCGGACGAGGTCGCCGTCGCCCTTGCCGACCCGCTTTCGCAGATCGGCCTTGACCGGCAGCATGTGGGTGCCGTCGCCCATCGGAAGCAGCGTGGCCTCGAAGCGGTGTCCGTCGAGGAGGCCGGAGACCTTCACGGGCCGCCGGGTGCCCAGCAGTTCGCCCGATGCGGGGAGCACCGCGATCGTCCACGCTCCCTTGGTGTCGTCGCGGCGCAGCGGGACTTCGAAGTCGTGGGCGATCGGCGCGAATGCGGGGGTCATGAGGTTGCCTCCAGTGTCGAAACTACACGGTTTAGTTCGCCTGCCAGAAAACTAAACCGTGTGGTGTTAACCTGTCAACGTGTCCGAGCAGCCGCTGTCGCGTTCCGCGCGTAAGCGCGCCGACATTCTCGCGGCCGCCGAGGCGCTGTTCCTCTCCCGCGGCTACCTCGGCGCCAGCGTGGACGACGTCGCCCGTCGAGCGCAGGTGTCGAAGCCCACGGTCTACGCGCATTTCGGCAGCAAGGAGGCGTTGTTCGTCGCCGTCGTCTCTGCGATGACGGGCGATGCGGGGGACCGGGTGCACGACCGCCGGTCCTGGAAGCCCGACGACCTCGGTGATGACGTCGCCGCCCACCTGCAGCAGTACGGGCTGCGTCAGCTCACCGTCGTCCTGGAACCGCGGCTACTTCAGCTGCGTCGGCTGGTGATCGGTGAGGTGCCGCGGTTCCCCGACCTCGCCAAGGCGCTGTTCGATGGTGGACCAGCTCGCGCGATCACCGAGCTGTCCGGACTCATCGCCGCCTACGCCGAGCGCGGCGTGTTGCGCGTCGACGATCCGCACGCTGCCGCCACGCATTTCAATTGGATGGTCATGGGCGCACCGCTCAACGAGGCGATGCTGTTGGGTGACGAAGGCGCCCCCGACGAGCTCGCTCTGCAGCGCCACGTCACCGAAGCGGTGCGGATCTTCGTGGCCGCGTACTCCTGACGAGGTCTCCTCACCCGCCGGTGGTGGGGTTGCTCGCGTCCCGGCTTCCTCGTGCCCGGCGCCGCCGCGCCCGTAGCGTCAGCCGATCGGGGAGAGCGAGCCCACCATGCCGAAAAGGTCTTTCGGATCGTCGGGTTCGGCGACGAGGTCGATGTACGTCTCGAAGTCCGTGCCGCGGACGGCGTCCTGGAGATAGCGCAAGGCTGAGAAGTCCTCGATAGCGAACCCGACCGAGTCGAAGATGGTGATCTGCTCGGGTGATGTGCGCCCGGGGTGTCGCCCGGTCATCGCTTCCCAGAGTTCGGTGACTGGGTGCGAGGGGGACAGTAGTTGAATCTCGCCCTCGACCCGGGTTTGTGGCGTGTACTCAACGAAGATGTCGCCGAGGTGCAGAATGCGGGGGTCGAGTTCCGTCTTGCCCGGGCAGTCGCCGCCCACGGTGTTGATATGGACGCCCGGGGCGACGGCGTCGGCGGGAAGTACGCTGCCGTGCACCTTGTCGGCCGTGCAGGTCGTGATGATGTCGGCGCCTCGCACAGCGTCGCGAGCATCAGCGGCAACGGTGATGTCGAACCCCCGGGGGCGCATGTTGCGAACGAACTTTGCCATTGCGTCGGGGTCGCGGTCCCAGATGCGCAGGGTGGTGATGCCGAGCGCGGCATGCATTGCCAGGGCT
Source organism: Aeromicrobium phragmitis (assembly GCF_003674095.1). Lineage (GTDB taxonomy): Bacteria > Actinomycetota > Actinomycetes > Propionibacteriales > Nocardioidaceae > Aeromicrobium > Aeromicrobium phragmitis. The sequence continues at coordinate 32,766 of NZ_RDBF01000001.1, read as the reverse complement.
TGGAACTCCGACTGGCTTCCGGTGCCGATCATCGCCATGCTGCTGGCGTCGGTCCGAGCCAGGTGTTTGGCGACCAGTCCTGACGTCGCCGCAGTCCGCAGAGCGGTCAGGATCGTCATCTCTGCCATGAAGCGGGGATAGCCGTTGTGGGTATCGGCGAGAACCCCGAACGCGGTCACCGTCTGGAAGCCGCGTGCGGGGTTGGACGGGTGCCCGTTGACGTATTTGAACGCGTATGTCTCGTGGTCGCTGGTCGGCATGAGCTCGATGACACCGAAGGGCGTGTGGCTCGCGACGCGGGCCGACTTGTCGAAGACTTGCCAACGCTGGAAGTCATGTTCGAGGTAGTCCATCATGCCGTTGAGAATCGTCGTCACGTCCGATTGCCCGATCCAGCGGACCATGTCCTGAACACCGACAAACCGTGTCATTGCGACTCCTTGCTTCGAGAGGTGGGTGGTTTGAGTGCTTCGCAGGCGCCCAGGTAGCCGCTCAGCATCGCCTCGGCGACGGCGCGCACGCTGTCGTCCGGCGGCAAGAACGTGGGTGAGTGCAAACGTTCGGCAGAGGTCGTGCCGACGAACAGCATGAGCGAGGGCAGGTATTCGGCGAAGAAGGCGAAGTCATCGGCCCCGAGAGAGCGCAAGCCGCGGGACACCTCGACGCCTCGGCTGCGGAGCTGGGCGGATGTCGCTTCCGCCAGTTCCGGGTTGTTGCGAAGGACGGGCTCACCGACGGTGATGCGAGTCTCGGCAGTGCAGCCGTGGGAACGCGCGATGTGATCGGCCGTCTCGGTCAGCTTCGTCTGCAGGAGCAGTCGCGTGTGATCGTCCAGCGAGCGCAGTGTTCCCGAGACGCGGGCCACTCCCGGCACCACGTTGGCAGCTTCGCCTGCGGAGAAGGAGGAGACGCCGAGTACGGCCGACGCCATCGGGTCGATCACCCTGCTCACTACTGCTTGTAGAGCGACAACTAGGTGGGCGGCCGCGAGCAGCGGGTCACGGGTGAGATGCGGGTACGCGGCGTGCCCGGGCTCGCCTTCGATGACGATCGTGAATTCGTCGGACGAGCCGTTCACCGCCCCGGGTACACAGGCGACGGTTCCCTCGTCGAGCGTAGGTTGAATATGGACGCCGATCATCGCTTGGCATTCCTCGTCGACGAGCACACCGTGCGAGGCGATGTCCTGCGCGCCGGAGGGGTAGGTCTCCTCACGCGGCTGGAGCACGGCGAGCAACGGAAAGTCACCTCCCACCGCGTCGATGGCGCGGCCGACGGCGACGAGTGCTGCGAGATGGACGTCGTGGCCACAGGCGTGCATCACTCCGGTGTTCTGTGAGGCCCACTCGTACCCGGAGTTCTCGGTGATCGGGAGAGCATCGAGTTCGCCACGCAGACCGATGGCGGGCCCCGCCCCGCCGATGCGCACTACTGCGCCGGTTTCGGCGACCTTGTGGGGCTCGCTGGACGGCCCGAGTGCTGCCAGGACACGGTCACGCGTGATCGATTCCTCGCCCGAGAGTTCGGGGTCGCGGTGCAACTCGTGCCGCAGTTCGATCGCCGCGGGGAGTTGCCGCTCGAGCGCTTCCCACAGTTCTTTACTCATGTGCTTCTCCGTAGACGCGGCGAGCGTTCTCCCGCCCGATGAGTCGTGCGACGCGCAACGCGTCGTTCTCGCTCCAGCCGCCATCGTCGATCCAGGACTGCAAGGTCCGGGCCGTGCCGCGGCGCCACAGCTGGGCACCGAGATAGTGCAGTTCGGGTGGCCCGTAGGCGTCCGACGAGTAGAGGACCTTGGTGAACGGCGCCAACTCCATGCTCTCGGCGATGACGCGAGTCGAGGCGGCGCCGGTGTAGTTGATCGCGAGTCCGACGTCGAAGTAGACGTGGGGGAACACGTGAGCGAGGTAGCCGGCCTCGCGGTGGTACGGGTAGCAGTGCAGCAGCATGATGTCCGAGCCCGACGACTCCACCTCGCGCAGCCAGTCCACGAGCAGCGCCGGGTTGCTGCGGTGCAGGTCGAGGTCGGGGTCGCCGTATCCGGCGTGGAGCTGCACAGGCAGGCCGGTGTCACAGGCGGCGAACAGCAGCATGCGCAGTAGCACGGGATCGCTCACTCGCGGCGATGCTCCGGACTCGATGGCGCGCATCCATCGGCCGGCTGCAGTGATGACGTCACTGCGTGAGGGCCGGGTGGGGTCGAAGTCGAAGCCGTGGCGGTAGGCGATGACGGACTTCCAGCCCGCCACCATCGGGGCGAGGTCGTCGAGGTGGCCGATGACGGCGTCGTGCAAGCCCGTCGCCGTTGTCGTGGTGACGAGCTTCTCGGCGATGGTCTCGAGTCGGGCGATCTCGCGGACGCTCCCGCGCGTGACCGTCGACATCGTCGGCAGGTCCATCAACAGGCTCTCGCCGAGGCCGGTGTCGACGAGCCATTCGTCGACTCCGCTGGCGTCGAGCAGGGTGCGCGTCAGCTCCGCGACGGGCAGATCGCGGCGAGCTCGCAGATAGTCTGCTGGCGTCCTCACGCCGTCGAGGCCGAGCACCTCGGGGCACTCGTTGATGATTGCCATTCCGAGGTGCGAGTGGAACACGCTCGTTCCGTGGGCGAGTGGGCGGTCCGATTCGGTGAGCAGATTTTGGAACGTCGCGTCGTCGGTCTGGCCGGCCAGCGGGCCGTGCACGTGGTGATCGATGAGCGCGAGTTCTTCGACCTCGCGCTCGAGATCAGTGGACATCGGCGATCCTTCGGCAAAGCGCCGCCAGATCGAGGTCACGGGTCTGATCGAGTTCGGCGCGCTTGATGGCCAGGAACGTCGCCAGCATGTCGCGGTCGAGCCAGCGCGTGACAACGTCATCCTTCTCCAGTGCCTCCAAGGCCTCCGGAAGGTCCCGCGGCAGCGGCTCGACGCCTTCCAGGTCCTCCTCGCTGGCGTCCTCTGGCCAGATCGTGGGTGCCGGGTAGTCCTCGGTGATGCCGTGCAGGCCCGCGCGGATCAGGGCGCCGATCGCGAGCCAGGGGTTGGCGGTCGCGTCGCCGGCGCGGAATTCCAGGTTGTACTGCCGGGCTGCTGTGTCGCCGTCGGGGGCGGTGGGGCAGATGCGCAGGAGCGCTTCGCGGTTGCGTTCGGCGAGGAAGATCCCGCCGGTGCTCCAGCGGTGGGGCAGCAGGCGGAGGAACGATGAGGCGCTGGGAGCCGTCAACGCGCTGATCGCTCGGGCGTGCGTCAGGACGCCGGCGGCGAACTTGCGGCCGAGTTCGGACAGTCCGCTGGGTTGCGACGGGTCGTGGAGGACCGGCTCGCCGGTGGTGGCGTCGCGCAGTGACAGGTGGATGTGGACGCCGTTGCCGCTGCCGTCGGGATCGAGCAGCGGTGCGAAGGTCGCCCGGTGGCCGTGGCGGCGGGCGAGGTCGCGGACGAGTTCCTTGAGCAGCACTGCCCGGTCCGCCGCGAGCACCGCGGTGGTTGGCTCGATGGTGATCTCGAACTGGTCCTCGCCGTACTCGGGCAACCACGTTTCGGGCCCGAAGCCGTTGAGTTGCAGGAGTTCGACGAGCTCCGAGCCGAACGGCTCGGCGTCCCTGAACCGCTGCCAGCTGAACGGAGCGCTGGTCGGGAGGTCGTCGAGCATGAACTCGTGCTCGAAGGAGGCAGCGACTTCGAGGCCGGTCTCGGCGGTGAACGCCTCGACTGCGGAACGCGCGAAGACGCGGGGGCACGACGACCACGGCGTGCCGTCGAGCAGTTGCTGGTCGGCGAGATAGACGTCGACGGCGGGATGTTCGGCGGTGCCGGGCACGTGCGTTCGCGTGGTGGGGTCGGGGATGAGGCGAAGGTCGCCGGTTGACCCGAAGGCGTTCGGCGCGACGATGTGGCCGAACGAGGAGATGGCGAGGTTGGCGGGCACCCACCCGACGCCGTTGTGCAGACCGCTGTCCGCGCGCGAGGCGGGAACCGCGCGGCCGCGCGTCTGGCCGGCGAGGTCGTTTGTGGCGATGAACATCATCGGTTCGTGATTCATGGTGGTCCCTTCAGCGACGCTGTGACCAGATCATTACACATGGGCGAGTAGAGGCGCTAGAGGGAATAGACGTTACAGCATTGTGTCGGCGGGCTCTCGTCGATCATTGACCGCCGTTCCAGTCCGTATTCCGTCCTGGCGTGCTGCGTGGGGCGCCGGATGCGGCACGCAAGTTACGAAACATTCACAAATAACTATTGCCGGAAGGCGTGTTACAGGCCTAGTGTTCCTAGTCACTAAGGGTCTACGGGCTGCGGATGTCCGGTGCGCCGAGGGAAGGAACGGAAGCATGAGGGTGCGATTCAGGAACCTCGCCGAGGCTGAGCGGCAGGCGAAGCGGGCGCTGCCACGTGCCGTGTGGCTCGCAGTTAAAGCGGGCAACGAGCAGGGGTGGACGCTGGACGACAATCTCAGAGCCTTCAATGAGCTAGGGTTCTCGCCCACGATCTTCGACAGGCCGACGAGCTTCGACCTGCGCACCAGCATCATGGGCGTGGACCTCGAGTTCCCGGTGATGATCTCCCCGGTCGGGGCGCAAGCCATCCACCCGGATGGGGAAGTCGGCGTTGCCCGCGCGGCCGCCCGCTCCGGCACCGCCATGGGGCTGAGTTCCTGGGCCGGCCACGACGTCTCGGACGTCGTTCGCGCAAATCCCGACACGTTTTTCCAGCTCTACTGGGTGGGCACGAAGCACGACATCGAGCGGAGGGTGGAGGCGGCCCGGCGAGCCGGTGCCAAGGGGCTCATCGTGACGCTCGACTGGTCGCATACGCCACGCCGCGACTGGGGAGTTCCGCCGGCACCGCCGAGCGACCTCGGGCCCAAGACGATCGCCCGGCTCGCGCCCGAGGCACTGTCGCGACCCGCATGGCTGGCCCGTTATCTCAGGCGCGGGGCCATCCCGGACCTTCGCGTACCGAACCTGTTCGGAAACGACGACTCCGTTCCCTTCTTCGGCAAGGCGTGGTCCGTGTTCGAAGAGACCCCGCCGCCCACCTGGGAGGACGTGCGCTGGCTGCGTGAACTGTGGGGTGGTCCCTTCATGGTGAAGGGCATCAACACGATCAAGGACGCGAAGCTCGCCGTCGAGGTCGGCGCCGATGCCATCTCGGTCTCCAACCACGGTGGCAACAACATCGACGGGAGCCCTTCTCCGCTCCGGTATCTTCCCGACATCGTGACGGCGGTCGGCGACTCGGTCGAGGTGGTCGTCGATGGCGGTGTCCGACGCGGTTCCGATGTCGTCAAGGCGATTGCGCTCGGCGCCAAGGCGGTGTTCGTGGGACGTGCCTTCTTGTACGGGCTGGCCGCCGGCGGTGAAGAGGGCGTCTACCAGGTGCTGCAGATCCTCAAGAGCGGTATCCGCGAAACGATGTACGGCATTGGCCGCGGCTCGATCGATGAACTGTCGCGAGACGACCTCATGGTGCTCAACCGCGACTTCTTCGTCGCCCCGACGCGGTGAGGGAGTGAAGCGAGATGGCGAACATCATTGTGGTTGGCGCGGGCAGCGCCGGTTGTGTGGTTGCGGCGCGGTTGTCAGAGAGCGGCGACCATCAGGTCACCTTGTTGGAGTCCGGGCCTGACGAGTTCGATGCGATGACGGCCGGCCAACTGGCGTCGTTGAACTGGCTCGAAGCCTTGAAAGCTACGGGAGCCTTCGCCTCCCGCCTGATGGCGACGCGGCTAGGCACGGATGCTCCTCGTGAGTATCAACGGGGTCGGGGCGTGGGCGGTTCAGGTCTCGTCAATGCGATGCTGGCTCTGCCTGGTCTGCCCTCCGATTACGACGGTTGGGCGACCGATTACGGGCTCGGCGAGTGGTCATGGTCGGAAGTCGAGCCGTGGTTCGCCCGCCTGAAGAAGGACGTCACCGCGTCCGGGCCCGAACAGTACACGCCGATCGACCAGGCGACGGTCGCGGCCGCGACGTCGTTCGGCTTGCCGAGCGACGTCGACACCTACGGTCCGGATGACGGCGGCGGCGCGTTGTGGCGGCATGCGGACGAGCGCGGCCGCCGATCGAGCCGCGAGGCCTACCTGGATCCGGCCCGTTCGCGTGCCAACCTCGTCGTTCGTCCGAACAGCGAGGTGCTGCGGCTTGTCATGGAGGGTGATCGTGCGACCGGCGTCGAGCTCGCCGATGGCACCCTCCTCGAAGCCGACGAGGTCGTGCTGTGTGCCGGAGCGATCGAGTCACCGGCGGTCTTGCTGCGAACGGGAGTGAACCATCGCGGGATCGGCAAGCGCTTGCAGGATCACCCGGCGGCGTCGGTGTATCTGAGGCTCAAACCCGAGTATCGCGCCGCTGAGGCGTCCGGGCCCTGTATCGGATCCGTGTTGCGGTTGTCCTCGAGCAACGGCGAGGGCGATCTCCATTTCCTTCCGCTGCACGGGCCCCTCGCCCCGACCGAGCCGGAGACGCATGGGGTGCTGATGGCCGCGGTCATGCGCGTCACTTCGCGCGGAGAGGTGTCGCTGAATCCGGACGACCCGAACGGACCGCCGGTCACTGCCGAGAACATGTTGTCGACTCCCGAAGACCGCCGGGCGATGCGCGAGGCGGTCAGGCTGCTCCAACGCCTCGTGGCGACCGAACCCTTCCAGGAGATCGTCGAATCGGTCTTCATCGACACCGAGGGCACGCCGCTATCGGCGCTCGACGACGAGCCGACCTACGAAGCCTGGCTAGACAGCTCTGTCGGCGACTACTTCCATGCCGTGGGCACCGTGCGCATGGGGCGCAGCGATGACGACGATGCCGTGGTCGACCAGCGCGGCCGGGTGCTCGGGGTGCGGCATCTGAGGGTCATCGACGCCTCGATCATGCCCGATGTGCCGCGGGCGAACACCCATCTTCCGACGGTGATGGTGGCTGAGCGGCTGAGCGCCGCGATGCTCGACGACCTCGCCGAGGCAACGACCCACGAAGGAGTACACCATGTCGCAGCCCAATGACGATCATCCCACGTGGACCAGGGCGCGTGCCGTCGTTCCCCGCGGGGTGTCTTCGGGCCATCGCGTCGGATGGAAGCAGGTGTTCGTCCGTACCGAGGGCGCGTACGTGTGGGACGACGAGGGCAGTCGGTACCTCGACTACCTGAACGCGTGGGGGCCGATCGTGCTCGGCCACAGCGATGAGCGGGTGAACCGAGCGGTCTACGAGGCGGTCTCCACGTGCGATCTGACGGGTGTCGGACCACAGCGCGGTGAGGCGGAGCTGGCGGAGAAGATCTGCGAGGTGATGCCGTCGGCGGAGAAGGTCGCCTTCTGCACGTCGGGAACTGACGCCACGATGCATGCGGTGCATGTTGCACGAGCGGCCACGGGGCGGCTCAAGGTGCTCAAGTTCCATGGCTCGTACCACGGGTGGAACGATCATGTCGCGGTGGGCAGTTCGCGTAAGGATCTCAATGCGAACTCGATCCTCAACACGCCGAACGGCGGCGGCCTCCATCCTGCGGTTGTTGACGATGTCGTGGTCGTCGAGTGGAACGACCGGGCGGGCCTGGAAGCTGCTTTCACCACGTACGGCGAGGAGCTCGCGATCGCGTTCGCTGAGCCCTACATCCACAGCTTCGGCTGCATCCCGGCTCAGCCGGGCTTCCTGGAGTTGCTGCGCGAGCTGTGCACCCGACATGGGGTCGTGCTGACGTTCGACGAGGTCAAGACGGGTTTCCGCGCGGCGATCGGGGGCTATCAGTCGCTGTGTGGTGTAACTCCGGACCTCACCGCGTTCGGCAAGGCGGTGGCCAACGGTTACTCCCTCGCGGGCTTGGCTGGCTCGAACGCATTGATGGGCCACCTGGGCGCCTACGACCGCGATCAGGCCACCATCGACGGCACGTATAACGCTTCTCCGTATTCCCTCGCGGCGGCCAACACGACGCTGCGCATCATGGAGACCGAGAACGTGCACCAGCGCCTGTGGGATCTCGGGGCGCGCTTGCGGCAGGGGATCGCCAAGGCGATCGACGACACCGGAGCGCGGGCGACGGTGGACGGCCTCGGTTCGGAGTGGTGCGTCTACTTCCGCGGGGAGCTGCCCACCAACTTCCGCGAGGCGATGCAGTCCGATGCCGACGCGTACGGCCGGTATCACGCCTCGCTGTTGTCCCAAGGAATTCTCGAGCCCGCCTTCCCCACCGGCGATCGCCGTCTCAACGCGGCGACGACCGATGACGACGTCGACCGCAGCATCGAGGCGGTGCACACGGCTCTCCTCGCCGCGCAGACCTAGTCACGGTGACGCGGCGAAGGCCGGTCACTCCTCCCCAACACTCACTCCCCCCGAGAGGAATCTGGACCCATGCTCTACTCAGTGCGCCCAAAAACAGCCCGATCAGTGGCTGCGGTGGCGGTGTCCACCGCCGCGCTCACGGTTCTCGCCGCCTGCGGCGGGAACTCCGGCTCCTCGGACGAGGCCGATGAGATCGTCATCGGCTTCGCGACCTCCGAGAGCGGCAACATGGCTCCGTTCGATGTGGAGCCCCAGCAGGCAGCGATGCTGCGGATCGACCAGCTCAACGAGGAGGGCGGGATCGGCGGCAAGACCATCCGAGCGATCACCCGCGATGTCCGCAGCAGCCCCGAGACGGTGGGTACCGCGGCGACGGAGCTGATCGGTGAGGGCATCGATCTGCTCGTCACTCCTTGCGACTTCGATCTGAGTGCTCCCGGCGCGAGCGTCGCGCAGAGCGCCGAGATCCCCGCAGTCTCGATCTGCGCCGGCGACCCGAAGATGGCCGACCGCACGACGCTCGGCGACTTCGTCTTCTCGGCCAACGCTGGTAGTGATGTCGAGGGCGGCACGGGGGCCGCATGGGCGGCGGACCAAGGGTGGGAGACTGCCTACGTTCTGCAGGACGAGAGCATCGAGTACACGAAGTCCGCAGGTGCGTACTTCCAGGCGACGTTCGAGGAGCTGGGCGGCGAGATCGTCGGGGCGGACGCGTTCCCCGGTGGTGACAGCGTGAACATCGCGAGTCAGGCCGCTCGGTTGCGCGGTCTCTCGCCGCAACCCGACTTCGTCTACGTGGCGAGCTGGAACCCCGGTGGAGCGACGGCGATCCGTCAGCTTCGTGAGTCGGGTGTGGAGGTTCCGATCGTCGGACCTGCCGCGCTCGACGGGCAAGTGCTGCTCGACATCGTGGGCGACGCGAGCAACATCTATTACACGGGCTTCGCCTGCTACAACTACTGCTCAGGAGCCGATTCGGAGGATCTCGACGCGTTCGTCTCCGCGTATGCGGACGAGTACGGTTCGGAGCCGACGTCGGCGTACGCGGTGCTGGGTTACTCGATGGTGTCGGCGTTCGCCGAGGCGCTCGCCGATGTCGATGAGCTCGACGGTCCGGCCGTGCGCGATGCGCTGGCGGAGGGCGAGCCGGTTGACACCCCGGTCGGCGAGGTCACCTACTTCTCGCCGACGTGCCACAAGATCATCGACTTCCCGATGAGCGTCATCAACGTGGACGGCGGCGCAATGACCTTCGTGACGCAGCAGCGGCTCGACTCGGTGCCGGATCTCGGCGACGGAAACGCGTGCGCTGGTTGAGATCATGACGGCGAATTTCGATTCACCTTCCGTGCTGAGCATGCATGATGCCGGTGTCCACTTCGACGGGGTCAAGGCCGTCGACGGCGTTAGTCTGTCGGTGTCACGCGGCGAAGTGCTGGGTCTCATCGGCCCCAACGGCTCGGGCAAGACGACCACGCTGAACCTGCTCAGTGGCATGCTGCGGCCGACCGTGGGCGCGGTGATGCTGGACGACAGCGACCTCAGCCGGTTGTCGATGCGGAAACGGGTACACGCTGGGGTCGTCCGCACTTATCAGAGCGGCCGGGTGTTCGAGCGGCTCACGGTGTTCGAGAACGTCGAGGTGGCCGCCCTGGGTGCCGGGCTTCGCCGGGGCGCGGCGCGAGCCGCGGCCCGCTCGACGCTCACGCAACTGGGCCTGGACGACGTCGCCGACCTGCCAGCGGACTCGTTGACGGCGGGCCGCATCAGGACGACGGCGATCGCTCGGGCACTGGCCGCGCAGCCACGGTTTCTGCTGCTGGACGAGCCCGCGGCTGGACAGAACGAGACCGAAGCAGTGCAGCTTATCGAGAGCATTCGCGGGTTCGCTCGCGAGCACGGGATCGGGGTCCTGCTCGTGGAACACGACATGCCCGTGGTGATGGGCACGTGTGATCGCCTGCACGTGCTCGACAGCGGCCGGACGGTCATCGAGGGTGAACCGCAGCGCGTTCGCAAGGACCCGCAGGTCATCGAGATCTACTTCGGAAAGCGAGCGTGACATGGACCTGGTGATCGACGACCTGTACGTCCAGTACGGCTCGTCCGTCATGGCCGTTCAGGGCGCGTCGCTGAACGTGCGCGACGGTGAGCTCGTGGCGCTGATCGGTCAGAACGGCGCCGGCAAGAGCACGCTGATGAAGGCCGTCATGGGCTGGGTCGGGCCGCACTCGGGGTCGGTCATGATCGACGGTGCGGCGGTCAACGATCGCAAGTTCTCGCATCTGAAGCGCGGCGTCTCGTTTGTGCCCGAAGACCGGGGCATCTTCAGCAGCCTCACGGTCGGGGAGAACCTCCGCCTGGGTGGTGTGACGCGGCGGGACAAGAAGGCGCTGGACGCCGACATCGAGCGTGAGCTTGAGCGGTTTCCGGTCCTGCGCAAGTACTGGGGCAGGGGAGCGAGCCTGCTGTCGGGCGGGGAGCAGCAGCAGCTGGCGATCGCGCGGGCGATGATGCTCAATCCGCGTCTGCTGTTGCTCGACGAGCCGACGCTGGGCCTCGCGCCGATCATCGTCGATCTGATCTTCGACGTGATCGAGCAACTGCGCGCGGAAGGCGTGACGATTTTGCTCGTCGAGCAGAACGCCGTGCGCTCGATCGAAGTGGCCGACCGCACGTACGTGCTGCAGGCGCCCGGCCGCGTGATCGGTTCGGGAACGGCGGCAGAGTTGAGCGCTTCACCGGCCGTGGTCGAGTACCTGGGCTTTGAACCCAACGATTCGGGTAAGGCGGCATCGTGATCATCGAGTACCTCATCTCCGCGCTGGGCCTCGGTGCCCTGTATGCGCTGCTGACGATCGGCGTCGCGCTGCTGTTCGGCGTCCTCGGTCTGATGAACTTCGCCTACGGCGAGATCATCCTCGCCGCCGCGTTCGCGCTCTACTTCTTCCGCGAGCAGCCGTGGTTTTTCGCGGTGATCATGGCGGTGGTCTTCGCCGTCGTGGTGGCGGTGTTGAGCGAACGTCTCGCTTTCCATCCGCTGCGCGGTGCCGACCCAGTGACCCTGATGATCGCGTCGTTCGCGGTAAGCCTGGCACTGCAGAGCGTCGCGCGAATGACGGTCTTGCCGCGGGCGCAAGGCGTGCCGCCGGAGTCGTTCCTGTCTCAGCGCGTTGACCTCCTGGGTGCGCGAGTGAGCGTCCTCGACCTGCTGACCTTTGTGTTGTGCGGAACTGTTCTGGCGGCGGTTGCGTACGTGATGGGGCGGACGTCGTTGGGGGTTCAGCTCCGCGCCGCGGCGGAGAACTTTCAGATGGCCGAGGCTTTGGGGGTCAAGGGAAATCGGGTGATTGCGAGCGCGTTTGTGATCGCCGGGGTTCTGGCCGGTATCGGAGCGGTGGTTTTCGTGGCGCGCCAGGGTGCGGTCTCAGCCGAGATGGGTCTGCAGCCGATGCTCGTGGGGGTCATCGGTGCCGTGTTGGGCGGTATGAGCAGTCTGCGTGGTGCTGCGCTCGGTGGGTTCATTCTCGGCGTCGGGACCGCGACGTTGGAGGCCTTATTGCCCAGTAGCCTGATCGCCTTCCGAGATGCCTTCTTGTTCACCGCTCTGATCGCCGTCCTGGTCGTTCGGCCTCAGGGTCTTCTCTCTGGATCGAAGGTGCGTGTCTCATGACGACGCAAGTTCTTGTTCGACTCCGTACTCCTCTGCTGTTGTGCGCGATCGCCGGTGTCGTGGCGGTCGCCGGTCTGGCGGGCGGTCCGACCGTCGAGCGGGTCGCTGTCCTCGCTTTGATCTCCATCGTGTTCGTGACCGGGTTGTCCACCTTCTCGGCGAATTCGGGGATCATGTCCTTCGGGCACGTGGCGTTCATGGCGCTCGGGGCGTACACAGCGGCGTTCTTGACGATCCCGGTGCCGCTGAAAGGGACGTTGTTCAGCCAGCTGCCGGAGCCTATGTCGTTCCTGCGGGAGCTGCAGTCGAGCTTCGTGGTGGCGGTGGTCGTCGGTGGTCTTGTGGCGGCGGTATTGGGGCTGATCACGGCTCCGGGCATCGCGCGGCTCTCCGGATTGCAGTCCGGGATCGCCACGCTGGCGGTCTTGATGGTGACGTACAACGTCCTGAGCAGCTGGACATCGGTGACACGGGGTTCATCGAGCATGATCGGCATTCCGCAGGCGACGACGTTGTGGTCCGGCCTCGGGTTCGCGGTGGCCGCGATTATCGTCGCCTGGGCGTATCAGTCGTCCCGCAGCGGACTTCAGCTGCGGGCGTCGCGAGAGGACTACTGGGCGTCGGTCGCCAGCGGCGTATCCGTGGGGCGGCATCGAGCGACTGCATGGGTGCTCAGCGCGTTCTTGTGTGGAGCGGCGGGCGCCTTGTATGCCTCCTTCATCACCTCGTTCAACGTGAGCGTCTTCTTCTTGTCGACGACCTTCAGCTTCATCGTGATGGTGGTGCTCGGCGGTTACCTCTCCTTGAGCGGAGCGGTCCTAGGGGCCGTAGGGGTGAGTTTGTTGCAGGAAGTGCTGCGGCGTTTTCAGGACGGCCAGTTCACGGGCGGCTCGGCGTTGCCGGCAGGCGTCGCTGATTTGATGCTGGCGGCGCTGTTGCTCGTCGTACTGATCAAGTTCCCGTTGGGGCTGATGGGCTCGGGCGAGTTGGGCCAGCGTGGTCGGCAGCAACAGACCGACGAAGTGGAGCCACAACCTGAGGGAGCCAGCGCCTAGCCCAGCTTGCGCCGGTGGAGCTGGTGGGCGTTACTGGTTGTCGAGTGAGGACTCGATCACCGACAAACGCCGGACGCCCTGCTCGCCGAGTTGGTCGGCGACGGCGCCGATGGCCGCTTCGCTGGCGGCCATCGCGGCCATCAAGGAGTCGAAGGGCGAGGCGCTGTCGACGCGGCTTGGGAGCACCACCTTGGCGAACTTCGCGATGGGGGAGAGCCAGTTGTCGGTGAACAGGCAGACCGTCGCGCCGCGTTCGTTCATCTGGCGAGCGAACTGGAGGATCGATTCGGAGTACCGGCGGTAGTCGTAGACGACGAGCACTGTGGAACTGGAGCTGTCGGCGATGGCGGTGCGCTGGGCGATGTCCTCGCTGCTGATGAACTCGACGCCGGCACGCAGGAGCTGCAGGTGCATGGCGGTGTAGTCGGCGAGCACTCGGCTGAAGCGGCCCCCGATGATGCGGATCTGGCGTGAGGGGTCTGACAGGAGGCGGACCAGAGTCGCGAACTCAGATTCGGGTACTTCGTTGAAGGTGGAGCTGAGCATTGCCGAGAAGGCGTCGTAGTGATGTTGTAGTCCACCGCTGTCGCCGCGGCCGTGTGTCTTTTCCGGGTACTGCTTGAGAGGCGAACCGAGTTCGCCATTCAGCTCGTGTACGAGCGCACGTTGCAGGGCTGGGAACCCGGTGAATCCAAGCCGATTGACGAAGCGGATGACGGTCGGCGGGCTAACTCCCGCGACCCCCGCTAGCTCGGCAACGGTAGTCAGACCGGCGGTCGGATATTGTGCCAACAAGGCGCGTCCCACCCGCCGTTCGCTGTCGCTGAGCGTGTCCATATTCGAGTAGACCAGCGATCGAACTGAACTGTGCTCGCCTGGGATGACCGTCATATTCCAATTCTAGCAATGCGCCCAGTTCCTGGAATGGGTATTACGTGCTTGCCCCCGAACTCGCGGGATTGTCCACCTTGTCCGGGTCGATGTCCGGCAGCTACGTCGTGACACTGGGCCGTGGCGACCGCATGCGACAGCGCGACGTCACTACCTGCCACCGCGATTCGCGCGGGGCAGGCGGGGCGACGTCCGCTGGTGACCGAGCAGGTGCCGAGTTTCGAGCCTCAGCGCGCGCGGTGCTCCGGTGTGGGTTGGCCCGCGGACTGTTCCTAGAGAGGCGTTCCCCTGGAATTCGAGTAGCCTGGCCGGTATGGCACTGCGCATTGAGACGTCCATGGGAGGGCGCGACCTCACCACGTCGGAGCCGACCCAGGACCTTCCATTTCTGCAGAGCGCGGTCGAGATCGAAGAGCGGCCGTCAGCCGAGAACGGGCGGTGCGAATACCCCACCGAAATCGGGTAAGAACCTAAGTATTCATATCGGCTACCGGGGGGATCCGAATGAGAACATCAGTGCAGATTGTTTCGTGTGATTTAGGTCACGTTGTGAGTTCAGCATCCGGGCGTTCGCTGCAGGACGCGCTTTCGAGGTGTGAGACTGGCCGATGGGGATCGACCGGGTAGCGGAAGCGGGACAGGATGCGGAACAGCTTGATCGTGCAGGCGCGTCGCCGCCGCACGCTGCTGCTGGTCGTCGTCGACTCGCTCGCGTGGGTCGCCGCCGCCTATCTCGCGGCGGGGCTACGGCGGGAGACGTGGCTGGTCGCCCCCGCCCTCACGATCCGTGAAGCCGATGGTGCCATCCCGCTCTTCGGTTGCCTGGTGATCGGGGCCCTCGCCCTCACGCTGTATCTGGGCCTGGCGGCGCTTCTCAAGACGAATCGCGGCAGACATGCCACCGGCAGCTTCGATGAAGCGGTCATGATCACGATCCTGATGGGCGGCGTCGGTGTCGTCGCGACACTCGTGAACATGGTCGCGTTTCCCGACGCGTTCGTGGCCCGATCGGTACCCCTGATCGCGACGCCGATCGCGGTCTGGCTCGCCGTGTGGCCGCGCCTCATGTGGCGAATGGTGGTGCTTGAGCCCCGGCGTCGTGCGCCCGACGGCGCGAAACGGGTCATCATCGTCGGAGCTGGAGATTCCGGACGGGAACTCGTTCGCTCGATGCTGCGTGACGACCGAACCTGGGCGCCGCAGGCCTTCGTCGAGGACAACCCGTCGCGCAAGCACTTCCGCTACCTCGGCGTGCCCGTGGCGGGCCGGGTTCGGGACCTGCTCGAGGTCGCGCACCGCTACGAGGCGACGACGGCGATCATCGCTCTCCGTTCGCTGGACGCGGCAGGGATGCGCGCGATCTACGACCTCGCTGTCGAGGGCGGGCTCGACGTCAAAGTGCTGCCCAGCATTTCGGAGATGATCGATGGTGGCATCACGGTCCGCGACGTCCGCGACGTGGAGCCCGAGGATCTCCTGGGCCGTCGCCCCATCGACACGGACGTGGACGCGATCGCCAGTTACCTGACCGGCAAACGGGTCCTCGTGACGGGAGCCGGTGGTTCGATCGGTTCGGAGATCGCCCGTCAGGTCAAGGAGTATTCACCCGCGTCCCTCGTCGTGCTCGACCGTGACGAGTCCGCGCTTCACGCCCTGCTGCTGTCCATGTATGGACGGGCGGACCTGGAATCGCCCAGCGTCGTCCTCGCCGACATCCGTGACGGCGCGCGGTTGAAGGACGTCTTCGAGCATCATCGCCCCGAGGTGGTATTCCACGCCGCTGCGCTCAAGCACGTCAACGTTCTGGAACAGCATCCGTTGGAGGCATTCAAGACGAACGTGCTCGGCACCGGGAACGTGCTGGAGGCGGCGTCGGCGGTCGGGGTCGAGCGGTTCGTCAATATCTCGACCGATAAGGCTGCGGCACCACAGAACGTTCTCGGTTATACCAAGCGATTGGCCGAGGGACTGACCGCTGCGCACACGCGCGACTACGGAGGTACCTATCTCAGCGTCCGGTTCGGCAACGTGCTCGGTACCCGCGGCTCGGTACTCACGACCTTTGCCGCCCAGATCGCGGCCGGGGGTCCTGTCACCGTCACACATCCTGAGGTCACGCGGTTTTTCATGACGGTGAACGAAGCGGTGCAACTGGTGATCCAGGCGGCAGCGATCGGGCGGGACGGCGAAGCCCTGGTTCTCGACATGGGCGAGCCGGTTCGCATCATCGAGGTCGCGCGACGCATGATCGAGCATTCTGGGAAGGACCTCGAGATCGAGATCACCGGACTCAAACCTGGCGAGAAGCTGCACGAGATCCTGTTGACCGAGGGCGAGGTCGACTCGCGCCCCCGGCATCCCCTGGTCTCGCACGTCACCGTGGGCACCGTCGAACCTTCGGAGCTCGCCGGCCTGGAATCCCTTCCGGAACGCGAACTCACCTTCGAGCTAGCGCGCGCGTGCGAGAAGATGAGCCCGAATCGTCGCATCGGAGAAAGGTCGTCGTGACCCGCATCTTCCTGTCGAGCCCGGACGTGTCCGAACTCGAAGAGTCGTATGTGCTCTCCGCGATCCGTTCGGGCTGGATTGCGCCCTTGGGACCGGATGTGGACGCCTTCGAGCAGGAGGTCGCCGCGCGAACCGGGGTGGGGCATGCGGTCGCCCTGAGCTCGGGCACCGCGGCGCTGCACCTTGCCTTGGTCTCCTGGGGAGTCGGACCGGGCGACGTGGTGCCGACATCGACGCTGACGTTCGCCGCCACGGCCAACGCCATCGTCTACACGGGCGCCACGCCGTACTTCGTCGACTGCGATCCGGCCACGGGCAACATGTCCCCTGAACTGCTGGACGAGGTGTTGACGCAGCTGCGAGCCGACGGCGCCCGCGTGCCGTGCATCGTGCCGGTCGATCTTCTGGGCAAATGCGCGGACTACACGGCAATCACTGGCGTCGCCGAGTCGCATGGCACCCGGGTGTTGGCCGACGCCGCCGAGTCGTTCGGAGCGACGCACGCCGGGCGTCCCGCGGGTGCATGGGGCGATGCGGCGGTGCTGTCATTCAACGGCAACAAGATCATGACCACGTCCGGCGGTGGGATGTTGCTGACGGAGGACGCCGAGCTCGCGTCCCACGTGCGCTTCCTCGCGACGCAGGCGCGTGAGCCGGAGATCCACTACGAGCACAAGGAGATCGGTTACAACTACCGCATGTCCAACCTGCTTGCGGCACTCGGGCGTGCCCAAGTCGAGCGGCTCGATGCGATGATCGAACGGCGCCGCTCCTGGCGCGAGCGGTACGCGAGCATCTTCTCGGATGTCGCGGGTGTCACGATCTTCGGTCGCGAAGGGGACCAGTACGACAACTGCTGGCTCTCGGCGATTCTGGTCGAGCCCGAGACCGCTGGGTGGACATCGCGCGAGCTCCTTCGGCACCTCGCGGCGCTCGAGATCGAGGCGCGGCCACTCTGGAAGCCGATGCATCTTCAGCCGGTCCACGCGGACAAGCCCGCCCGCCTCGCCGGAGCCGCCGAGGGCCTGTTCGATCAGGGATTGAGCCTGCCCAGCGGTTCTGCGCTGAACGACGACCAGTTCGACCGGGTGGCGGGGGCCATCAACGACTTTCTCGTACGGAAATGAGGATGATTCATGGGATGGTATTCGCGACAAGAGCTTCTCACGTTGGGATTTCGCGGAATCGGCTCAAATGTTAAAGTCAGCACGGGGTCACGGCTCTATCGCCCTGAGCGAATCACGATTGGTGATAACAGCCGGGTCGACGACCAGACGATGATAACGCCCGGACCCTCGGGGTCGGTAACATTGGGGCGAAACGTATATATCGGCCCCGCGTGTATCATCGAATCGCCTGAAGATGCGGTATTCGAAGACTTCTGCACCCTCGCAGGACGGGTCACCGTGTATGGAGCCACGGACGACTACCTGGGCGAAAGCCTGACGAATCCTACGGTCCCATTAGAACTTCGTGGCCTCAGGCACGCGCGGATCAAGATCGGTCGACATGCCATTCTTGGGGCGCATACCGTCGTGCTTCCTGGTGGAGAGCTAGGAGAGGGGACGGCCGTCGGCGCGATGTCGCTAGTGGACAAGCCCCTGCTTGACTTTGGCGTCTATGCGGGGATACCGGTCCGCTGGGTCAAGGAGCGGTCACGAAAGCTACTCGCCCTGGAAGACCAGCTCGACTGATAGCGCTACTACTATCTCACAGGTCATCAACGTCGCTGGCCGCCTGCCCTTCCAAAATATCGTCTCCGCCGAAGGTTCGAACGAACGTCCTCCATGCGATATTCAAATCCATAACCAGACCAACCTTTGCCAAGTACTCGAGATCTAGCTCAATTCGCTTACTCCACGGAGCGTTGTTGCGGTAAGTAACTTGGGCCAGGCCGGTGATACCCGGCAGGGCAGCGACTCTGCGACGCTGGAGGGGAGTGTATCGTCGGTACTGGTCAGGTAATGCGGGCCGCGGTCCTATAAATGCCATCTCGCCGCGCACAATGTTGAGTAGTTGAGGCAGTTCGTCGAGGCTGGTGCGACGCAGGAAGCTTCCGACAGGGGTGACCAGGTTCATCCCCTCTGGCATATAACCGCCGCCGAGGGTTTCGGCGTCCTTCACCATGGTTCGAAACTTGATGATCTCGAACTCAACGCCGTCTCGTCCGACGCGGGTTTGGCGGAAGAGGATTGGCCGGCCGCTACTCGTTAGCACGGCGACTGCGACGCAACCCAGGAGCGGCGATAAAAGAATCAGCGAAATCCCAGCGAGCACGCGGTCTAGAACGTATCGCGAATCGAGATATCTCATGTGGGAAGGCATGCTATCAGAGCGCCCCAAGAAAAGCGGGAAAATACCCAGTTGATTCTAAAGAATCGACTGACACGGCCAGCGCCTCCGCGCGCTGGCGGGTGAGATCTTGATATTGCTTCCTGGCGAGCACAGCTCGACCCGTGAAATACTGGAGCTCGAGGTCAGCGAACGAACGTTTGAACCGCGCGAGGCCGTCACCTTCAGTGACGCCCCCGCCGAGGTGAAATACCTCCAGTTGCTGCTGGTGGCACCAGCGCATTACCGTCCATAGCATGAGCGAGTTCGCGCCCAATCGTGCAGCGCTTCGATCGGATCCGCTGAGATGGTAGTGAGCCCGCTCGCCGTGCTGAATGATGACTGCCGATGCTACGGTTTCGTCCCGGAGCCGGACTTGTGCGAGGTGGACACCACTTTCCTTCATGCTAGCCATTGACGAGAAGTAGTGGTCGTCAAAGAAGTACTTGTTCGAAGCGTTCACTCGGCGCATTGTCTCCTCGTATAGAAGACGGAACGGTGAACCCTCGAGGAGGGGGGACGGCGATTCGACCCGTGTTACATCGGCCGTCATTCCGGACTTCAACGCCTTGCGTACTTCGGTACGCGCCCTGCCTTCGATTTGCCACCACATAGTTTCGGGCTCGCAAATTGTTGTGGCGTAAGTCACGCTCGAACGCACAACGGCCAAGCCGGGCAACCTCCGACAGCGTTCCACCGAATGGGTATCGAGCGGGTGAAATCGTAAAAAGAGCGAAACGACTTGTCTTTCGCGAAGTAGATTCAACGCCTGCTGCCAGTACTCGGACACTTGGCGATCAGAGAGTTGAGGATCGATGAACAACCCTGAATAGCCGTATGGACTGGTCGCAGTGATCGCTCCGTTGTCGTGGAGGCGCTCGATCAAGGGTAGCGACCAAAACCCTTGAGTGGACCCAAACGTATACCATGTCCCCCCGCTAGCCTGAGCGTCCATCGCTCCATACTCTCGCTCGAAGTAGACGTCGGGGCTCCTCCACGTGGGCGCCTTTGTGCAGTGAAGAGTATCAGTCATGAAGTGCGTTGAGCGTTGTCGCGACATAGGTCATGTCGTCCTCATCGTATCGGTGGTCGATGGGTATCGAAATCAACGAGTCCCAGGGGAATGTCTCGGGGAGCCAGGCAGGGCGCTCCCAGTGAACCGGGCAGTAGACGTTGCGCTGAGCGAGCATGCGCTGCAGCGCATGCGGGTGCTTCACGCGCAATACTACGTGGGACGGAACATCCGACTCTATCTCATGGTTGACTATCTCGTAGCCCTTGAGCCGTCGCATTAAGTGACGCGCATTCCTGACGCGTGCGGCTCCGAATGATGAGAAGTTCAGGCGCATAAGTTCCACTTGCGTCCGTGCTGTAGCAAACGCCGGTTCGAGCTCTACGGCGAAACGGCTTTCGGCCCGACGTATTCTCTTTCTAGCCAGAGCGCGGTCACGCTGGTCCCCGGCGAGTGCGAGTAAATCCATCCCTGCCCACATTTCGGTCCCTGGGCTGCTTGTCTTGGGGAGTAGGGACTGCCCCCCGCTGAAACCCCACGCCCACGCCCCGTCTCCGACCGGGAGGGTCTTACGTAGGCTTGCTATCGCCATATCGACTGGTGCTCTTCGGGGTGAGATCACGCTGTGAGTCCAGTCTTCAACGATTCGGCTCCCGCTGCCGTGGAGCTCGTGGAGGAGGTCCAGTGCGGTGATGGAAAGCCGGTTGCCAAAGTACTCGGGTACCAGGACTAGGGCGCTCGCTCCCCTGCTGAGTCCGACGAGTTCGTCCCAGATGGGTTCCAAATTACGATCCAGGCGGTAGTAGCGGAGATCCCAGTCAAACTCAGAGAATGGGTTGAGCATAGACTCGCAAAAGTAGGAAGGAAAGACTAGTCTTCTGGCTCCGCTCGACCACGACTCGCGTGACGCCGCACGCAACGACTGTCCGCCGCTCTGTAGCAACTGATCGGGACGGCGTGACCATCCAACCCCGGTAGTTCCCACCGTTTCCGTGGCGAACGAGGAACCGATGCGACGTTCCACGCGCTACTCCCTCACTCGATGCGGTGGCGTTACTACGCCAGGCGATTCGCTGCCCGTAGTCTCAACGCGATCGGACGGCACGGCACCGTCCTTTTCGTCGGGCCGCGAAGCCACGCGGCGGTTGAGCTCGCGAGCGGGCCCATGCTCGCTCGCCATACTACGACCATCCGGGATCAACGAGCTGGGGGCACGCAGGTTCACCGGACCGGTGCGATGGGGCTCGGACCGCGGCTGGCAGCTGCCCCGGCCACGGTATAGCTTAGTTCTGCTAGTTAGCGGCCGACACTATCTTCTTCGGGCAAGAGCCGCTCCCGCACGAGATCCTCAGGTTGGTACGAACGTGTCGAAAGTGCCTAAGCAGTTATGGGTCGTCAATCATTACGCTGCCGTGCCGTCAAAAGATGGACGGTCGGGGCGCCACCTTGCGTTCGCAAATCACCTTAGAGACCACGGATGGAGCACCACGCTACTTGTCTCCAGTACGACGTATCCAGCAGGTCTCCAGGCGCTCCATGGCCGGCGTCTAAAGCAAGACACCTTCGAAGGGGAAGTGCGGGTACGTTGGCTGCGAGCGAACGCGTACCACGGAAACACACCACTTCGATTTCTTGGAATGCTCATATTCGCCCTCGTGGCGCTCTTGCCGAGGTCGACGAAAGACCTGCCCAAACCGGATGCAGTCATAGGAAGTACAGTGCATCCGCTCGCTGCATGGGCGGGGTGGCGACTCGCGAGACGCTATAACGTACCGTTCGTCTACGAAGTTCGAGACATCTGGCCAGATGTGCTCATAGAGCTGGGAAGACTGCGTGGTAAAGGTCCATTGGCCGTTGCGATTCGTAGACTCTCGAAAAGACTCGCCATTCAAGCTTCGCTCGTAATATCTCCTTTGGCGGGAGTGGGCAAGCACCTTGACGCGATCGGGGCGGGCGCAACGCCGTTTCTTTGGGTGTCGAACGGCATCGATTCACCCGAACGCATTGAAGGTGAGCAGCGTAACCGCGGCGGCCAGCTGGGCACTTTCACATTCATGTACATCGGCTCCTTCAACCAATCAAATCGTCTCGCGGACATGATTAGCGCATTCGAAACACTCGTCGCTCGCGAGCCAGGGCGGAATTGGCGGCTCAGGCTGATAGGAGATGGCCCGCTCCGGGGTTCCCTTGAAGCGTGCGTAGCCAGCTCCGCGTCAAGTGCCTTAATCTCGGTGGAGCCACCGATTCCCAAGGACGAGGTTATCCGCACGGCCCGCGAGGCCGAATGCTTGGTGGCGATGCTTCACGACTATGAGGTGTATAGGTACGGCATAAGTCTGAACAAGCTTTACGATTACCTCTTGGCCGCCCGCCCGGTCGTCTTTGCAAGCAATGCACCTAATGACCCAATCTCGGAGGCAAAAGCGGGGTTGGTGGTGCCACCGGACGACTTGGACGCCTTTACTCGGGCGATGGCAACTATTGGAAACATGACCCGGAAGGCGCGTAATCGCATGGGTGAGAACGGCCGCAGGCATGTAGTCCGCAGCTATAGCTATGAAGCGTTAACGCGAAAGCTCGTCGAAGGGCTTGATGCGCTGGTCGGCGACGACCGCGGGAGGCGAGAATGACGGATCGAACAGTTGATGTCGTGCACGTCAGCAGCGCCCACCCCTGGACGGACAATCGCATCCACTATCGAGAGTGCGTGAGCCTCGTGGATCAGGGCTATCGAGTTGCGCTGATCGCTTGCGACCGCGAATCAAGTGAGCCGGCCACCGGCGTTCAAGTCATCAGAACGCCTTCGCTACCGCGGTGGAAGCGTTTCACCCTCGGGACCTTCCGGGCCGTCAGGCTAGCGCTAAGAACGAAAGCAAGAGTTGTCCACCTCCACGACCCAGAGTTAATATGGGCTATCCCGATACTGCGTTCTATGGGTAGGATAGTAATCTACGACGCTCACGAAGATCTCCCGGTTCAGATTCAGAACAAGCGTTACCTGCATCCGCTGGTGGTTCCCGTTGTTGCGATTCTGGCTCTCGTGCTCTTAAAGGTCGCTTCGATGAGCAACCAGATCGTTGCGGCGACAGAAACGATTGCACGGAGGTTTCCTCAAGGGAAGGTTGTGGTAGTTCGAAACTACCCGCCGTTGCGCGAGGAGGAACGTAGATCCGTGCCTGTGGGGGAGCGTGAGAAGTCGGTTGTCTATTTAGGGCTCGTCTCCACGGACCGCGGGGCGGACGTCATGGTCGGCGCTGCGGCTGACGAAAAGTTCCCCGCGGAATGGAGACTACATATCGCCGGTGAAATGGCGACCCCGCTGCATCGACGGCTCGAAGCACATCCGGGATGGCGCACAACTGAGTACGCCGGCCGACTCGCGCCGCGTGAAGCACGGGATCTACTGCTCCGCGCGAGGGTGGGATTGGTGGTTTTGCAGGACACGCCCGCTTATCGTGAATCGCTACCAACGAAAATGTTTGAGTATTTTGCGGCCGGTGTGCCTGTTGTAGCTTCGGACTTCCCCCTCTGGAGGTCAATCGTGGACCGCTACGAGTGCGGCGTTCTTGTAGATCCGACGTCGCCGGAGGCAGTTGCCGCCGCAATTGCGTCCTATGCGAGCGACCCTGTCCTACTGGAACGCCACTCACGGAATGCTCGCCGAGCTGCTGTGGAAGAATACAACTGGAACGCAGTGGTGCCTGCGCTTCGGCGTGCATACGAGCGGGCCTTTACTCAATCAATGAACGGCTGATCCGTTGTTGAGGCGTCGACTACTCCGAAAGCTCTCAGGGCCTGTCGGGTTGATTCTTGCGGGTAGCGTCATTGGGCAGGGGAGCGTCCTTCTAGTCTCACCTCTTTTGACTCGCCTATACTCCCCGAGTGACTTTGGAGCCTTCGCCGTCGTTACCGCAGCAACGGGCATAGTTGGCGCCGTAATTACACTCAGTTGGGATCGAGCGGTAGTGATTCCTGAGGAGGATGGTGTAGCGCGAACTCTTGTCCGGCTCACGATGTACTCAGCGGCGATCCTGGCTTCAGTGTTGGCCGCTGCTGCCTACGTGTTTCGTGAGGAAGTTGCCCGAACCGTGGGTTCGGACATATTCATCGCGTTCTGGTGGGTCGTGCCTATGACTGCATTCTCTGTCGGGATCTTTGCGGTGCTGTCGTCATGGCTAGTTCGGGAGCGAAGGTACGAGGGCTTGGCGGTACGGAACGGGGTGCAGGGAGTTGCTCAGGCGGTCTCGAGCGTGAGCCTGGGCGCGCTAGGCATGACGCCATTCGGGTTGATTTCAAGCATCCTGGTTGGGCGTGTCGCCGGACTCGTTGGGATGACTCGGTACGTGAAGCGTGCGGTTCTTAGCGGCGGGGAACCCAACAGTCTAGGGGTTACGGCGTGGAGGTACAGAAAGTTCCCGTTGATATCAACGTTCTCACGGCTCCTGAACGCGATGGGACTTCAGATCCCGATCCTGCTGATCATTGGGCTCTACGGCTCGGTCGAAGCTGGACTCTTTGCGTTGACAGTGCGGGTTCTTGCTGCGCCGGTCGGTATCGTTGCGGATGCGGTCAGCCAGTACTTCGAGGGAACGCTAGCGCACAACGTTCGAAGCCGGTCGCCCCGACTAGCCGCCCTGACGCGGAAGGTGACGCTCAACTTGGCCGCGGCCGGTCTGGTGCCCGTCGGCATCGTGCTGGTAGGAGGACCGGACATCTTCGCCTGGGTCTTTGGTGACAATTGGGAAGGCTCCGGCGAAGTCGCCCGTTTGATGGTACTCGGCTATTTCGCGCAGTTCGTGGTCACGCCGATTTCGAGATCACTCTTGGTGCTCGAACGGCAAGGTACATTGTTTGTGTGGGACGCCGTTCGACTTGTCGCTTCGACAACAGCTGTTGCTTTGCCTTATTCGATGGGTGTACCGTTTCTCGAATCTGTTGCGGTGTTGGCGTCAGTTCAGGCTGTGAGCTACCTTATCATATTCATTCTGTGCTACTTCGCTACCAAAGCTAGGGACAGCGAGTACGCGTCGCCTCAGCAACCGTCAATTGGGTGACAGCTTGTCTCAACTCGGACCACCTCCGAACCCCGTGTGCCTATTTGACGCGTCCTGCGCCTCGGCGGTGTACTTTACGCCGAAGAGCAGTTCTTTTATTTAGCTTCGCCATGCCTCTGGTCGGGCTGTTCCCTAGCCAACCCGTGGAGGGGGCGATAAGGCTCACAACGACTGCTGCCAGGAAGCCGTGTGTTAAAGCAGTGGTGAAGACGCTGGCGGAGACGAAGGAGATCGACGGTACGAAGAATATTGCGCAAGACGTCATCACCGGTAGGCCCCGGGTAGCGCCGTTTGCAATGATGAGGAGCACGACGAGCACCAACCCCTCGATGAACATTCCGAGATAACCAAAATTTAGGTAGCCATGCCCGAATAGGTTTACGTTGGCAGCAGTGTTGATGTTGCCTACGAACTCAGCGCCGACGATATTTACTGGACTGGTGGCAGTGTAGGGGTCGTCTACGAATGGAATGACATCCGCGAAGTTTTGACGGGGGCGGTTGCCGAAAACTGCTACGTAAGCTGCAGTCAAGGCTCCTGGGACGATCATCATTCGGCGTGAGAGGAGCGAAGTCCAGAGCAGAGAGCCTGTGATTCGGTCGAGAACCAAAGCTAGTAGAGACGTGGTGGCCACTGCCACCAGAACTGCCACTCCAGGCGGTCGGTTCCGGTAGAGGCGAAAGAGCATTGCGAGGCCGATGATCGCTGGCACCGAGAATAGGACGCTCTTGTGGCCGGTGCTGGCGTAAATCACTAGCTGTCCGAGGCTGCCAGCTGCGAGTGGCAGGAACCTCCGGGCACCAATTCCGCGTGCGATCAACAGCGGATTGATTACGTTTCTTAAGACCGGCACTAAATAGCCGACGACCCTGTCGCCTGAAGCGCGCCCGCCAAAGCTCTCACGCAAATCGTAAACATCGGTCAGTGCCGTCAACTGAAGGCGCAGTCCCGTAGTAAGCACCATATACCCGTATATCAGGAACGCAAAGCCGCCAATAAGTACCCAGAAGTCGATGCCCCAGTCCATCCTCGCCAGGTTCGGGTGCCATTTGGGACCTATCCGAAGGAGGATTACTGCCATTGCCATAGTAGCTCCAATGGCGAGACCCATGGCGGTCGCTTCATCCGGAGGCAGTGTTTGCGAGTACTGAGCCAGTAGAATGCTAGGCGCTACGGCGAGCACGTATACAATCCATAGGATGAAGTCAGAAACCCGTTCGATATGCTGGGGTAGTATCAAAGCAACTAGTGCGGTTATTAAGATCGCGATGAAGTAGTTAAAGGGGTTCGGTTCCCGGTAGGTCAGTCCCGAGTAGGCGAAGAATGGGGCAACCTTCAGCTGATAGGTGTAGTGGAGGATGGCTGCGAAAAGGGATACTGTGATTGCGACGGCTATGCCGCGTGTCGCTGCGCGCCTCGTCTGCTGCTGGCGCTCACTCCGGGACGCATGGAGGCTCCGTTTCGACACCGGTACAGACTACAGCGCGGCGGGACGCCCACTTGGTTCGACAGCAGGGAAAGGGTCAACGGTGCCCCACCGCGGCCCCTTCGAACCTCCGGTCCTCGCGGCTTAGCTTGCTACACGATCGACCGAGCGCTCGGAAGCGGGCCTCTTGAAGAGAGCGTTCTTATCATTTTGCTGATAGCCGCAGCGTCGGCGGACGGCGTGCTGCGCTGGTGTTTCAGCCCCTATAGTGAACGCCGTGAGGATCGCGGTAGTTGCGCTCGGTAAGATCGGCCTCCCCTTAGCCGTCCAGTTCGCTGACGCTGGCCACGAGGTGGTCGGTGTCGACATCAGCGACGAGCTCGTAAGCCTCGTAAACGAAGGCAAGGAACCCTTTCCCGGTGAAGCCCGCCTCCAGGAGAAGCTGAGCGAGCTAGTCCCAGAAGGGCGCCTTCGGGCCACGACTGATTACGCCGAGGCGATCCCGGGAGCAGACGCGGTCGTGATCGTCGTCCCGCTGTTCGTCAACGATGCGACATGGGAGCCGGACTTCGGATGGATGGATTCAGCCACCGCGTCTCTCGCTGAACATCTCACCGCTGGCACGCTGGTGTCCTACGAGACGACTCTGCCTGTCGGTACCACTCGATCTCGCTGGAAGCCACTCATCGAGAAGATCTCGGCGTTGCGCGAGGGAGTCGACTTCCACCTTGTCTTCTCACCAGAGCGTGTGCTGACCGGCCGAGTGTTCGAAGACCTGCGCAAGTACCCGAAACTCATCGGCGGATTGAGTGAAGCTGGCGCGCGCCGCGCCCGTGACTTCTACGAGGCAGTCCTGCAGTTCGACGATCGGCCTGACCTCCCTCGCCCGAACGGGGTCTGGGACCTCGGCTCCGCGGAAGCAGCAGAGCTGGCGAAGCTCGCGGAAACCACCTACCGAGACGTGAACATCGCCCTCGCCAACCAATTCGCGCTGTTTGCCGACACGGTAGGCATCGACATCTACAAGGTCATCGAGGCGAGCAACTCTCAGCCCTACAGCCACATCCACCGACCGGGAATCGCCGTGGGCGGACACTGTATCCCCGTCTACCCCCGGCTATACCTGTCCACCGACGGTGAGGCGGAGGTAGTGCGCGCTGCCCGAAAGCTGAATGCCTCGATGCCAGAGCGGTTCGTGCAGCAGGCCGAGTCGCTTCTGGGCGGCCTCTCCCAGCAGCGCGTGGTAGTTCTGGGGGCCTCGTACCGCGGCGGGGTCAAGGAGACGGCGTTCTCTGGAGTTTTCCCGACAGTCGAGGCTCTTAAGGCCCGCGGAGCCGAAGTCACGGTTCACGATCCGCTCTATAGCGACGCCGAACTCCGCGACCTTGGGTTCACCGGCTACCACTTCGGCGAACCGGTCGACCTCGTCATCATTCAGGCCGACCACTCGGATTACTCGGCGGTCGGCCCGGCAGATCTTCCGGGCGTGAAGCTGGTCATCGACGGTCGCAACATCACTGATGCCGGCCTCTGGTCCGGCGTCCCGCGACTGGTTGTCGGAGCTGGTGGCGCCTCGGAGTTTCCCCGTGCCTGAGGACGTCCGCATCGCCGCGTCCGCGGACGTGGCGGAAGACGCTGCGATCGGTGCCGGCAGCGCCGTCTGGCACCTGGCGCAGGTGCGAGAAGGTGCTGTCCTCGGTCGCAACAGTGTGATCGGTCGCGGCGCCTACATCGGCTCCGGTGTGGTGCTGGGCGACAACTGCAAGGTGCAGAACTATGCGCTCGTGTACGAGCCGGCGCGCCTCGGCGACGGCGTGTTTGTCGGTCCAGCAGTGGTCCTCACCAACGACCACTTTCCCCGCGCAATCAATCCGGACGGCTCCCCCAAGAGCGCATCGGACTGGGAGGCGGTCGGCGTGACCATCGAGAATGGGGCGGCGATCGGCGCTAGGGCCACTCTTGTCGCGCCAGTGACAGTCGGCGCATGGGCGACGGTTGCGGCGGGCGCCGTCGTCGTGAAGGATGTGCTGCCGCACGCGCTGGTAGCGGGAGTACCCGCTCGACGAATCGGCTGGGTAGGTAAGAGCGGGGTTCCGCTCCTCCAAGCAGGGCCGAATCGTTGGACTGATCCAAGCGACGGAACTGACTATGCAGAATCCGACGGAACGCTGAGAGAAGGCCACGCATGACTGATTTCATCCCCCCCGCGAAGCCGATCATCGGCGAGGAGGAGCGCGCGGCCGTCGACCGGGTACTGCGAAGCGGCATGATCGCGCAGGGACCGGAAGTTGCCGCCTTCGAGCAGGAGTTCTCTGCCCACTTCCTCGATGGACGCGCGGTCGTCGCGGTGAACTCGGGTACGTCCGGGCTGCATCTCGGACTGCTGGCGGCAGGCGTCGGCCCAGGAGACGAGGTGATCGTGCCATCGTTCACCTTCGCGGCAACCGGGAACTCGGTAGCGCTGACAGGCGCAACTCCGGTGTTCGCCGACATCGAACCCGATACCTTCAGTCTCGACCCCGCTGCGGTCGAATCCGCAATCACTCCGCGCACCAGGGGCATCCTGGCGGTACATCTGTATGGCCACCCGTTCCGGGTGACCGAACTTCAGGGCATCGCTGCCCGACACGGCATCCCGCTGTTCGAGGATGCCGCCCAAGCTCACGGCGCCTCCTGGGACGGTCAGCAGGTTGGAACCTTCGGCGAATTCGCGATGTTCAGCCTCTACCCCACCAAGAACATGACAAGTGGCGAGGGCGGGATGGTAGCCGCAGCGACCCCCGAACTCGAGCGGCAGCTGCGGCTTCTGCGGAACCAGGGGATGGAGCGTCAGTACGAGAACGAGGTCGTCGGATTCAACGCACGAATGACCGACATCCACGCGTCGATCGGGCGGGTGCAGCTGACGAAGATCGACGGCTGGACCGAAACTCGTCGAGCGAACGCCGCGTACCTTGACCAGCACCTCGAGGGAGTCGTGGTTCCGCCCGTGGCTCCCGATGCCACGCATGTCTACCACCAGTACACGATCCGGGTCCCACACGACCGCGACGGGTTCGTCGCCGCACTACGCGACGAGTACCGGGTCGGCAGCGGCGTCTACTACCCAATCCCCAACCACCGGTTGCCCTCCCTTCGGAGGTTTGCGCCCTCGGACGAGTTGAAGGAAACGGAGCGCGCCGCTCGGGAAGTGGTTTCACTCCCTGTCCACCCGTCTTTGACGCGAGATGATCTGGACCGCATTGTGACCGCCGTCAACAGCGTGGCGAAGGCAGGAGCGTGAGATGACGGATCTGCGCGCGGGGCTTTTGGGCGTCGGCATGATGGGCCGGCATCACGCACGGGTTCTTCGGGAACTCCCAGGAGTGGAGTTGGTCGCCATTGCTGACCAGTTCGGCGACCCTCACAAGGTGGCCGGCTCTTTGCCGGTGCTGCCCGACGTGACGGCCCTGATCAAGGAACGCATCGACATCGCAGTCGTCGCCGTACCCACGGAGTTCCACGAGGCGGCCGCGCTGGAGCTTGCGTCCGCGGGCATCCACACCTTGATAGAGAAGCCCATCGCTCACAGCGTCGAGGCCGGTCAGCGGATGGTTGACGCCTTCGCCGTCGCCGGCTGCGTGGGGGCAGTCGGACATATCGAGCGCTTCAATCCCGCCCTTCAAGAGCTCCGTCGCAGACTGCAGGCGGGGGAGTTGGGTGAGATCTATCAGATCGCGACCCGGCGCCAGGGTCCCTTTCCGGCAAGGATCGCGGATGTCGGCGTCGCCAAGGATCTCGCGTCGCACGACATCGATCTCACCTCGTGGATTGCAGAGAGCGCGTACCGAACGGTCGCTGCGCAAACCGCCTATCGTTCTGGGCGCGATCATGAGGACCTGATCGCCATCACGGGGAGACTCGAGAACGGAGTGATCGTCAACCACTTGGTCAACTGGCTGAGCCCTTTGAAAGAGCGGGTGGTCACCGTCACCGGCGAGGCAGGTGCCTTCGTTGCCGACACCGCAACGGGAGACCTCACCTTCCATGCCAACGGCACGATCCCCTTGGAGTGGCCCTCGGTGTCGGCGTTCAGAGGTGTCTCCGAAGGAAACAGCACGCGTTACGCGTTTGCCAAGCGTGAGCCACTACGCGTCGAGCATGAGTCATTCCGTGACGCCGTGCTAGGCGGGGATAACGACGTGGTGACTGTCGAGCAGGGGCTCGAGACGCTCAAGACCGTGGAAGCGGCGCTATCGGCTGCCCAGGCTGCAGGCCCCGTCGATCTGCGTTGAGGCGCAAGCGGCGTTTCGAACGCTCCTGAAGGAATCGCTCCCGTCCCGGCTGCACCGGTGGTTGCATTACGCTCGGTCGCGTGAGTGATCCCTATGGAGTGGTGACGGGCGAGCCGGTACCACGTGAGCGATCACGTCGCCGCAGACGGATGTGGCTCGAGGGCGGCTCCTCCACGCAGCTGTGGGGCTGGGAGCTGGTGGCGTGGGCTGTGATGGCACTTGGGGTCGGGCTCGTGACCGTTGCCCTCGCGCCCAGCTACGACGCTGTGCTGTGGCTGGTCATGGTCGTACCCGTCGCAGTGGCGTTTCGACGCTCTGTTCCGCGAGGCTTGCTCCGGTTCCGATCGACCGATCTTCTCTTTGGTCTGGTGTTGGGCGCGCTGCTGCGATTGTTCTCCGGCTGGCTCGAACGCAGTGCTGATGGCTCGTTGCATTGGCCGCGTTTCGACACCGCGAGCGCAGCCTGGTGGCTCGACGCCATCGTCGCGCCCGTGCTCGTGGCACCCGTCGTCGAGGAGTTCTTCTTTCACGGGCTGCTGCTCGTCGCGCTGTACACGGTGCTGCGCCGCGCCACGCGCCGCCCGCTCCTCGCAGGAACCTCGGCGGCATCGATCACCACGGCAGCCTTCGTGCTCATGCACCTGGCGACCGGGACGTTGGGCACGACGTGGGCGAGTTCCGTGACAGTACTCCTCGTCGGGCTCAGCGGGGCGGCGCTCGTGCTCACGACCGGACGGGTCTGGGGCGCCGTTCTCATGCATATTGTCTTCAATGTCAGCTACGTGGGGTTCGCGCTCATCGGAACCATGGTGGCGACGGGGACCCCGGGTCTCAGTTAAGAAACCGCGAACAGGACGTGAGTCAGCTTCCATCAGTCGGACGCCACGGTCCATTCGGGTTGCGAGTTGCGACACACCAACCTTACTCTGGGAGTGCGGAAGGGACAGGGCCGACCGCGTGCAACGCCTGGGTGTAATCAGTGCATTCGGGGGACTGACCACTAACAAGCCCGGTTGGAGAAAGACCATGAACAAGCTTCGTAGCAAGCTCGCAGCGGTGTTTGTTGCCGTGAGCGCGCTCGTCCTGGCGCCCACCGCGGCGACCGCTGAGTACACGCCAGCTGGCCCAGCGGCCGGTGCGGTGATCATCGCGCCTGGCGGCACGGCCACCATTCCGTTCACCGGCTTCGCGCCGAACGAGCCCGTGGAGTTCACGCTCACCGGCTTCAATGCATCCGATGCCACGCTGGCTTCGCTCAAGGCCGCCCCGGTCGAGAGCACCTCGATCACCAAGCAGGCGGATGCCAACGGCGCTGTAAGCGTCACCGTCACGCTCCCGGACAATGCCGCGGGCGAGTACACGCTGACTGCGACGGGCCAGCAGTCCGGCGAGACTGCGGTGGTCGCGATCGTCACTGGCACCGCAGCTGGCGGTGGCGGTACGGGTGGCGGCGAAACGTCGACTGCCGGGGCGATCCCGGCTACGGGTAGCGACTCGGCTTCCACCATCGCCCTCGTCGCGGGTGGCGTGCTGCTGGCAGGTGGCCTCGTGGTCGCCGGCGCCGCGCTTCGCCGTCAGCGTCAGCACTGAGCGACACATACGACAGAACGAAGCCCCTGGGTCCGTGAGGACTCAGGGGCTTCGTCGTGCGCGGGCTACTCCGCCGTGCAATGGTGCGTGGTCTCGATACGGCCCTCGTTCCTCGGGCCTACTCGACCACCTATACGGCGATAGGTGGTCGAGTAGCGGCGAGTTCTGCGAGCCGCAATGGAGCCGTGGCAATGAGGGCGTAGCCGCCACGGAGCGAGACCACATCTCACGTGACGTGGTCTCGATACGGTCGGTCGCTGAGCGACCTCCTACTCGACCACTAGGTGGTCGAGTAGCGGCGAGCTCTGCGAGCCGCAATGGAGCCGTGGCAGTGAGGGCGTAGCCGCCACGGAGCGAGACCACGTGGCGTTGTGAACAAGGTCGTGGGAGTGTCGGTGGCCTTCTCTAGGTTGGGAACATGATCGAGAGCAGCTCTGACGCGCGGGTCGGTTTCCTGGCCGAATTGCGGCGCGAGAATGCTCTTGCGGAGTACCGCCGCTGGTCGCAGACGCTCGCGATCCTCGACGCCGACACGGCTCGGATTGAGCGGGAGCTCGAACCGCGGGCGCGGGAGCTTGAGGCCGCGGCGGTGCGGTCGGTGATCGCCCAGGCGAACGGGTGGAGTGAGCATCAGCTGGCCGCCCGCCTGCATGAGGCTGAAACCGCGCGCGATGACCTGCCGGCCGTGT